>DYEV01000008.1 GCA_020725545.1 Desulfobacca sp.
ACCGAGAAAGACATAAAATGGTTGTTATGAGATAGCAAATGAAGACCTAGTTCCTTTGTGATTGAAAATTTGATCCGAAATTAAAGGCAAATTGAAAATCCCCTTTATGCAACGGTCTCAATATAAATGCCCCCTCACTGGGCTTGCCGGGGCGTCATTCTGCCATTCCGGGGAAGCGCGGCGACCGAAGGATCCCAGATCCTTCCGCACCCGCCGGACAAGACAGATCTTCAGTAAAAATAATTACTGATAAATTATTTATAAATTGATATACAACTATGATATAACAAGAAATAAATAAAAAAGAATAAGTTGGTTGCTATGTTAGCCTAACAAGGGGTGACCCCATGACACATCCCCACCGTCCCTTGGCCGGTTTTTTGTTAGGTGTTGTCTGTCTCGGTTGCCTTGCCGGTTGTCTCTTATACATTCCGCAACGGTATCGCCAGGCGGCACTCGCAGGCGAGAAGATCCACACTGAGAGGTTGAGGATGCTGGTGCCCGGCGAGACCACCAAGGCTGAATTCATCGACAAAGTCGGGCAACCTTACCTGGATCTGGATGATTTCGGGGTCATGGTCTATTACTGGAAGATGCTCAGCGGCTCTTTAGTTTCCATCATTGGCGGTGGTTACCAGGCGTGTGGTGCCGTAATGGAACATTCGGAAACCAACCTCTTGCTGCTCGCCTATGATGCCGACGGCATCATCACCAAGCATGAAATCGTTCGTCCGCAGTTGGTGGCAACGGTCAACGAATCGGCTATCACCTGGGTCGGTCAGGGTGATAGGCTGACGACATTTACACCCCTGACGCCACCTCCCGGCCAAGCGGTGGTCAATATCTACAAACTTAGAGATGTGCTTGCAGATTCTCCGGGTCAGCCCAGCAAGGGCGCTGTCCGATGGCGACACGTGGGCAAAAGGATGCCTGATGGCGATATTTCAGGCATCTTCCTCAATGGCACCCTTTTTGCCGAACTCGATTTTGGCCAATATGTGGTCATAACCCTGCCACCGGGACAACACCGCATCGGGGTTGAACCCCAGATCCGAGCCACCAACAGGTATATGGTTTTACAGCGTCAGGCGCCCGAGCCCGCTTACACCACCACTCTTGCAACTGAGCCAAACCAGGTAGACGTCCTGGAAATATTTTTTCGGGATGTGGGTTTGTGGGGTAAGAGTCCCGGTTTTTTCCGGCAGACGTTGGAGGAGGCGCAACCCAGACTGGTGCGGTTCAAAAGAGCTCGATAAGACCAGAGGGGCTGGGTGGGCGCCCTGCCTCGGCAATATCAGTCCTGAAGAAAGTTTTTTGCCTGGAAACAGGGGCTAGAAACCAGATTTTCTCAAAACCACGCTAAGTTCTAAAACACCCGGGTTCCCTTGCGGGGCTGATCTTCGGATAGCGCCGGCAGGGTGGAGGGATTAGCGGGGTATCGGCGGCCGCTGAATTTCAGGGCGACTTTTTTGGGCGCAGCACCGCCGCCGCCCACCTGCACCACCAAGTCTCGCCAGCCGTTGGTTTTGGTCTCGCTCACCATGATGGGGGGGCGAATCAGAGTAGAACGGGAGACGAATTGGAAGCCTCTTTTGGTATCTTTGAAAACCAGGAGGGTGCAGCCGCCGGTGCCGCAAAAGTAAGGGTTTTCCAGGAGGACCAGGGCATCTTCCCGGCTATCGCCGTTCAGATCGATCCGGGCGGTTTGGTGGGGATCGAGATAGGCGGCGTCGCCTTGCTGGGCCAGATAAGCAAGAATCGCCCGGCTTAAGTCTGGCGGCTCAGTTCCCCTGGCCAGGGATGACCAAATAGCCATGGTCCAGGCAATGATGAGACAGAAAATCGCCTTTTTCATAATCTATTCCTCCTGATCCGCCCTTTTCTAGTCAAGGACAGGGCTCTACGGAAAAAAAACCTGACCACAAGTTGTGGCCAAACCTCTTTTCTTGTCATCCGGGACGAAGTGAAGGATCTCTATCTATATGGAAAGACTAGATTCTTCGCTGCGCTTAGAATGACCTGGAATCCACTTTCAAGGCTTGGCAACAGCTTCTGGGCTTGCTGAGCAATTCTTGGCTAAGGGAAAAGAAAAAGCACCTTACCATTTTTGGTCAGGTGCCTTCCTTGGATGCAGGCTTTGGTGGAGCTGATCGGAGTCGAACCGACGACCTCTTGAATGCCATTCAAGCGCTCTCCCAACTGAGCTACAGCCCCACGCACATTGTCTATTAAAGCTAACAGACCAGAAACGATCTGTCAAGCAGTAGGCGGGGAAATTTTTGTCCTTGGAAACCAGGCCACTCCTCTTGACGGCTCCAGGTGTGGTGTCTTAGGAGACTTCGATAGCCGGCCCCAGGTCCAGGAGGTGCAGTTCCGGCTGCGGTCTCCCCTGGTAGAAGCTGATTCTGGGACTGAGGGCCAGATCGAAGTGGCCCCGCAAGGGGTGGAGGCCGGCCTGGTCAAAGGCGATGGCCGTCATGATCTTGCCGTTTTGGCTCAGTTTCAGTTTGAGGTGCTCCTGGCCGACGATCCAGGAATCCAGGACCTGGGTCTGGAGACTGGCCAACACCGGCAGGGGGTTGCCCGGGCCGAAAGGGCGCAGCCGGTTGAGGTGAAAAAAGAATTCCTCGTCCAGTTGGGGCAGGGTCACTTCGGCGTCCAGGGTCAGATCGGGAAGGCCCACGTCCTGGCCCAGGGTGATTTGGACCACTTCTGCAAAGGCCTCCCGGAAGGTCTCCACCTGGGGCTCGGCAATGGTAAAGCCGGCTGCGGCCGGGTGGCCGCCGAATTGCAGCAGGTGCGCTTGACAGGCGCAGAGACCGGCATAGAGGTCAAAGGCCGCCACTGACCGGGCCGAACCGCGGCCCAGGCCGTCGGCCAGGGAGATGAGGGCCACGGGCCGGTGGTAGCGCTCCGTGAGTTTGGCCGCAACGATGCCGATGATGCCGGGGTGCCAGCCGGGTGCGGCCAAGACCAGGGCCGGGTGGTTCTGGAAACCCCGTTGGCGGATCTGGTCTTCGGCCGCAGCCAAGATGGCCGCCTGCTCGGCCTGGCGGTCGCGATTGAGGCGATCCAGGATCTGGGCTAGTTGGCGGGCCTGCTGCCAGTCGTCGGTGAGGAGCAGCTCCAGGGCAGCGCGGGTCTGGCCCAGGCGGCCGGCGGCGTTCAGGCGGGGAGCCAGCCGGAAGACCACGTCGCGCAAGGAAATGGGGCCGTTGGGCAGTCCGGCTACCTCCTTCAGGGCCTGCAGACCGGGACGCTGGCTCTCGGCCAGGATTCGCAGCCCCTGACTCACCAGGATGCGGTTGACGCCGGTGAGGGGGGAGACATCAGCGGCAGTGCCCAGAGCCACCAGATCCAGATAATCTTTGATATTGGGTTCGGGCCGCCGGCGAAACCAGCCTGCCTCCCGGAGGCAGGCCCGCAGTCCCAGTATCAGGTTAAGGGCCACCCCCACTCCGGCCAGGTCTTTATAGGCATAGCCGCAGTCGGCGCGTTTGGGGTTGAGGACGGCCAGGGCCGGGGGCAGGGTCGGCGGAGGTTCGTGGTGGTCAGTGACGATGATCTCCAGCCCCCACTCCCGGGCTTGGGCCACCTCGGCGGCATTGCTGATGCCACAGTCAACGGTCACCAGGAGGCGGCCTTTGGCAGCCAGCTCAGCCAAGGCTGGCCCATGCAGACCATAGCCCTGGGTCAGACGGTTGGGGATATAGCTCATGACCTGGCCCCCCAACCCTGTGAGAAAATGTCGCAACAACGCCGTGGCGGTGAGGCCGTCCACGTCATAGTCGCCGTAGATGATAATGGGCTCCTGGGCCTGCACGGCTTGGGTCAGGCGGGCCGCGGCCACAGGCAGGTCCCGCATGCCGGCGGGCGGTTGCAGATGGTGGAGGGTCGGCTCCAAGAAGGCCTCAATGGCCTCAGCCTCCACCAGACCCCGATTCAAAAGAATCCGGGCTACCAGTTCCGGCACCTGATGCCGGCGACTCAGCTGCTGAATGAGGTCCGCTGGGGCCGGCTGCAACCGCCAGCGTTGGCGACGTCTCTTGACCATGGTCATGTGGTAGCGGCCCTTAGGCCACCGACTCCCCGGGTTTCAAGGGTATGACCTTGATCTGGGGCTGGTCTTTGAGGTTCTCCTGGAACTCCTGGGGCGTACCCGTCAGGACCGGGAATGTGCCATAGTGGATGGGGATGACAAACTGCGGCTGCAGGAGTCGACAGGCCAGAGCGGCTTCAGCCGGATTCATGACGTAATGGCTGCCGATGGGCAGGATGGCCAACTGGGGGTGATAGAGCTCGCGGATCAGCTCCATATCTTTAAAGACCGCAGTGTCGCCAGCATGGTAGGCCACGAAGCCGTTGGGGAAGGCCACCACAAAGCCGGCCGGATCACCGGTGGGGATGAGCTGACCCCCTTCTTCGGCAGTGGAGGAGTGCACGGCCTGGGTCATGGTGACCCGGACGCCGCCGGCTGTCATGCTGCCGCCTTTGTTCATGCCGATGACCGAGGGGACGCCTTTGGCCGCCAGATACTGGGCCAGTTCGTGGATGGCCGCCACCGGCGCGGCGGTGGCCTGGGCAATGGCCACGGTTTCGCCCACATGATCACCATGGCCGTGGGTGACTAAGATCAGGGTGATGTCCCCCAGGGCTGAGATGGGGGTCTGCAAGAGGGGATTACTGAGCCACGGGTCGATGAGGACGCTGGCACCGGCCCCCGCCAATTTAATGGCCGCATGGCCGTAATAGGTAATGGTCACGCCTTTGCCGATGGTCGTAGTGCTCATGTTCTTCTCCTTCTCTCAAGCTTCCACCATGTGCATCAGTTTATCCAGATTGGCTTTGGAACCCAGGGCAATCAAGGTGTCGCCCGGGAGGATGACGGTATCCGGCTGGGGGTTGAACAACATGGTACCATCCAACCGTTTGATGGCGACGATGATGAGATCCAGTCGCTGGCGGATGCCCGAGTCTTTGAGGGGCAGGCCGATGATTTCGGCACCGCCGCCCACGGGGATCTCCTCGAGGCTCAGGTCGATACCTTCACCCATGGCCATGTCCATAAAGTCCACCACCGTGGGTCGCAAAATAGTTTGGGCCATGCGGTGGCCCCCCAATTCATAGGGAGAGATGACTTCATTGGCCCCGGCCCGGAGCAGCTTCTGTTCGGAACCCGTTTCCCCAGCCCGGGCAACGATATTTAAATTGGGATTGAGGCTTCTGGCCGTCAGGACGATATAGACATTATCGGCATCCGAAGAACATACTGAGACGAGGCCCTTAGCCCGTTCAATGCCGGCGGCGATTAACAGTTCTTCCTGGGTGGCGTTACCGAACAAGTGGAGGTAGCCAGAGCGCTCCAACACCGGCAAACGCTCGGGGTCGTTGTCCACCACGACGATGGGGATGCCGTTGTTGTGCAATTCCCGGGCGATGACCTCGCCAATGCGGCCGAAGCCGCAGATAATATAATGGTCTTTAATAGTGCGAATAGCCCGTTCCAAACGCCGCTTGCCCACCACGTCTTTAAGTTGCCCTTCCACCACTATCTGGGTGATGGTCGAAACCACATAAAACATAAGGCCGATACCGGAAAAGATCAACAGAATTGTGAAGACCCGACCGCTGTAGCCCAGCGGCCGCACCTCCCCAAAGCCCACCGTGGTCAGGGAAATGACCGTCATATAGAGACCTTCAAAAAAACTCCAGCCCTCCAGGATTACATAACCCACACTGCCAATGACGAGGATGGCCAAGAGAGCGAAGATGACCACGATGATGCGGTTGAAAGATTCCATTGGCACCGTATCCTGGACGGCCGAGGGGTTCGAGAGGGCTGCGACCGCCCCTGCGTCGACTTGCTGACCGGTCCGACGTCAGCTATTGTAATCCAGACCTCCGGCCCGAGGCAACTAATATAGTGGCGATCTGCCGGTCCGGTGGCGCCGAGATTGAGCCTCTAACTTTTCTGACACCTGACAATTTTTCCACCTCGTCTCTTGGCCGACAATAATAAAGTTGTTTCCCGGCCGGGACCTGTGGTATGAAAAACTATGGCAAGTATTCGGGTATTGCGTTTTTTCCTCCTCGGTTGGGGGCTGGCGGCGCTCTGCGCCTGTACTGCGGCCCGGCCGGTGAGGAGCGAGGGTGAGTGGCTCGAGCCGGGGCGCTATGTCCAGCAGGTCTATCGGAGTCCGGACTTGCCGGCCGCAACCATGGGGTACACGGTGGAACCCCTGCCAGTGGCCTTCGCCCAAGGGCTCAGTACCCAAGAGGCTGCCACCATATTTCAGGAGGAATTGGTCCGGGCCCTGCAGGCCAACGGCCTGCGAGTCAATCGGGGCAGTCCGGATGCCGTCCTGAGCGGTCAGGTGGAGCGATTCACGGTGGCCTCACCGGTGTGGCGTTTTCTCTCGGGCCGCGGGCAGGCCCAGGTGCAGGTGCGCGGCGAAATCCGTCGGGGGCAAGAGGTCCTGTTTGCCTTCCAGGATCACGTGACCGTCAATCCCGCGGTGAACCCCCGGCACCAGCCGCCCTTGGAGCCGAACCTGCTGGCCCGACAGGCAGCCCGCCGTCTGGCGATGCATGTGGTCAACGAACTGCTGCTGCCGCCCCGGCAGGAGGAAGGCAAGGTCGCCCTGCCCGAAAGCCAACCAGCGGCGGGCCGGTCAAAAGAATAAGCAGACCAGCCGCCGGCACTGATGAGCCGTGACCGAGGCGCTGGTTCCCCAGGCCGAGACCACAGGAGTAAAAGGAGAATAGGTCCATGTCCCCCCCTAGTCGCATTGCCCGCACCACCCGGGAAACCGATATCGTCCTCGAGCTGGCATTGGACGGCAGCGGCAGGGCAGAGATCGATTCCGGCATCCCCTTCCTGGACCACATGCTTACCCTCTTTGCGGCCCATGGTTTTTTTGACCTAAAGTTGCAAGCGACCGGCGATCTGGAGATTGACGATCACCATACGGTGGAGGACATCGGCATCTGTCTGGGGCAGGCTCTGCGTCAGGCCTTGCAGGAGCGGATGGGCTTCCGGCGCTATGGCTTTGCCCGGGTGCCCATGGATGAAGCTGTGGCCCAAGTGACCCTTGATCTCAGCAACCGCCCGTATCTGGTCTTTAACGCAGCCTTGGCGCCTGGCGGCGGCCGCTTTGACCCCCAATTGGTGAAAGAGTTCTGGCGGGCCGTGGCCAATCACGGCGGTATCACCCTGCACATCGACGTTCCCTACGGGGAGAATACCCACCACATCATTGAAGCCATCTTCAAGGCCGCGGGCCGGGCCCTGGATGAGGCCACGGCAGTGGACCCCCGTCGCCAGGGAGTGCCCTCCACCAAAGGCTTGCTATAAATCCCCCTCCGCTGGAGCGTTAGCGCTCGTCAAAATTATGACGGCAGGGGTTTTGGGGCCGGGCCTGAAGTTGAGGTGCGGCAACTGCGGACTTTCTTTGTCTGAGCATACCTTGCTTGGCCGCAACCGGTAAGCCACCGTGCTGCGGTCGTTTCTTGCAGGAAAAGCCTCCCCACCGTCGCCTCCATACCCCCGTCAGCCTCAGTCAGCCACGGCCTCCGAGTGGTGGACGTGCTTTTCCGGGCTCTCCTGCTCCAAAGTTGCGGGGCCTTCTATGTCAACTTATTGACGCGACAAGGGTTGTTCTTGACGATTTTGCCTTCCCCCAGACTTACCTCAATCTCTTCCCAACTCTTTTTGTCGGCTTTTCAAAGGGATAAAAAAGGGGACATTTGGTATGCATATTGCATAAGAAAAAAGTGCCTCATCATCTCGGAAAAGCTTCGGTCAGGGAGGACCTATGAAGCCAGCCAAAGTTATCTCGCCAGTCGCCGCAACCGCTGCCGGCTGTGTTAACAGTCAGCACCAGAGAACTCCCCGGGTCATTGCTGTTACCAGTGGTCGCCGGGGTGTCGGCCAATCCGTGGTCGTGGTGCTCCTGGGTTTGGCTTTAAGCCGGTTGGGCAAGAAGGTTTTACTCGTGGATGCGGCCTTGGGTCAGGCCTCGCTCCATACATTCTTAGGGGTTAGTCCAAGGCTGGGTATTGGGGATGTGTTGGCCGGGCGGCGGGCTTTGGCCGAGGTGATTATCAAGGGGCCCGATGGGCTGGAAATTTTGCCGGCTGCTGCGGGCGGGACGGCGGCCGCGGCTTTTCGTCAAGAAGCTAAGTTGCTCTTATTGCAGGAACTAGAAGATTGTGCCGCCAGTTTTGATTTTCTGTTGGTGGATACCGGAGCCGGCCTGGCGAGTCATGTGTTGTATTTCAATATGGGGGCTCAGGAACGCATTGTGGTGGCCGATGAGGAGCCGGCCTCGATCATCGATGCCTATACTTTAATCAAAGTATTGGCCACGAAGTATGCGGAAAGGCGTTTTCAGGTGCTTTTTACCAGGATAGCGCAGCCGGAAGTGGCCCAGCGTGCTTTTGCCCAACTGGTCAAGGTTGCCGATCGGTTTTTGCATGGCACGGTGTCGTTGGGCTATTTGGGAATCATCCCCTTTGATGCTGCCATTGTGGAGGCGGCTTTGCGGCAGCAACCGGTGGTTGAGGTGGCGGCCCTGTCGCCAGCCGGTTGTGCCAGTGCCCACCTTGCTCAGGCCTTGCTGGTCCAGGAAGCGTATCCTTCCATGGATGGAAGTATAAAATTTTTCTGGCAGGACTTACATAAGAAGGCTGCCAGTGCTTTTTGTCAAGGAGCTTCCCATGAAGGCCGACTTCGCTGAAAATGCTGCCGAATCGCCGGTCCCGGAATGGCCGGACAAGATCGACGCGGCCACCCAGGAACGGCTGGTCATGCAATATGCGCCGCTTATCAAATATATCGCCACCCGGATGGCATTGCGCCTGCCCCCCCACATCTCCTTGGATGATCTGATCAGTTCCGGCATGATCGGTCTGTTGGATGCCATCAAGAAATATGATCCCACCAAAAATATCAGTTTCAAGACCTATGCCGAATTTCGCATCAAAGGGGCTATCCTAGATGAGTTGCGCTCCCTGGATTGGATCCCCCGATCCATTCGCAAGAAGACCAATCAGTTGGAAAAAGCCTATGTCAGCCTCCAGAAAGAGTTGGGGCGGCCGGCTGAGGCCGAGGAGATTGCCCAAAGTATGGGGCTAACCATGGAGGAGTATTACCATCTGTTGGACGAAACCAAAGGGGTGTCGCTCCTGGATTTGGACTCGGTCAGGAAAAATCTCCCCAAACTCTCTGAGGAGGAATTATACGAAATCCTGCAGGATGAGTCGGCCCGGGATCCCTTTATCTCCGTGCATTTCGCCGAATTGAGGGAGATCCTTATGAAGGCTTTGGAGTGTCTGCCGGACAAAGGCAAACTGCTCATTTCCCTTTATTATTATGAAGAATTGACCATGAAGGAAATCGGCGAAATCATGGGCTATACGGAGTCTCGGATTTCCCAGATGCACAGCCAGGCCATTTTACATCTCTGTGCGAAATTGTCGGAATATCTCAGTAATCAGTAAGCCCCGTTTTTCTTCTTCCGAGGATCGACTCTGTGCCGATCCTGTCTGACTGCCGGCGGGGCGATGTGTATCTCCCTGCCTTCCCCCTCCAGACCGCGGCCCAACTTCGAGTTTCCGTTTAAGAGAATCTGGCGATTGCCAGCCAAGCCTTGACTTGCCGCTGATTTGCGGCCAAGATAAGGGCAGGGGAGGACTTATCATGCCAGTCAGAAGGGTGGAGCAGCTGCGTCGCCGGATCCAGGCGGCGACGGGTCAGGCGCCGGTGGCTCTGGTCTTGCGGGGCGGTTGGGTCGCTGATGTTTTTCGGGGGCGTCTGGTAAAGACAGATGTGGCGGTGGCGGACGGTATCATTGTCGGCTGGGGGGAGTACGAAGGTCCGGGACTGGATGTGTCGGGGCAGGTCATTTGCCCCGGACTGATTGATGGCCATATCCATTTGGAGAGCACGCTGTTGTCACCCCCGGAATTTGCCAGGGCGGTGGTGCCCCAGGGGACAACGGCGGTGGTTGCGGACCCCCATGAGATCGTCAATGTCGCCGGAGTTGCCGGTCTAGAATATATCCTTGGTTTTCAGGGCCGCTTACCCCTGGACCTTTTCGTGCTGCTGCCTTCGTGCGTGCCGGCCTCGCCTTTTGAGACCAACGGGGCTGATTTCGACCTTGCGGACCTCCAGCGCTTCCAAGGGCATGCCGGTGTTCTGGGGTTGGCCGAGGTTATGAACTTTCCCGGGGTGGTACAGGGCGATCCTCAGATGCTGGAGAAGATTGCCTTGTTTCAGGGAAGGGTGGTGGATGGCCATGCTCCCTGCCTGCGCGGCCGGGAATTAAATGCCTACCGGCTGGCCGGCATCGGCTCGGACCATGAAAGCACCACCCTGGCCGAAGCCCACGACCGCCTGGCCCGGGGTTTTTATCTGATGATCCGGGAAGGGAGCACCGCCAAAAATATGACGGATCTCTGGCCGGCGGTGACGCCCGCCTCCCTGCGGCGGATCATGTTGGTAAGCGATGACCTGCACCCCGAAGATCTGCAGCACCGGGGGCATCTGCCGGCTCTGGTCAGGAAAGCCCAAGCCCTGGGGTGCGACCCTCTGGCCGTCCTGGCGCTGGTGACCCTCAATCCCGCGGAATATTTTCGGCTTTTTGATCGGGGGGCGGTGGCGCCGGGGTACCGCGCCGATTTGGTGGTGGTGGACAGCCTGGAAACCTTCCGGGTGCAGCTAGTCCTGAAAGACGGCCGGATCGTGGCGACTGGCGGCCGCTTGACCGAGCCGCTGCCTCTACCGACCAATGGGGCGCCGCCAAAGCCGCTGCAGGTCAAGGACCTCTCGCCCCAGGCTTTTGCCCTGCCGGCGGCCGGTGAGCTGGTAAAAGTCATCGGTCTGATTCCTGGCCAGATTTTGACCGACCGACTCATCCGGCCCACGCCGGTGCGGGATGGTTTGGTCCAGGCGGATCTGCAACAGGATATCCTGAAATTGGCGGTGGTGGAACGGCACCGGGGCACCGGCCATCTCGGCCTGGGGTTGGTCCACGGTTTTGGCCTGCAGCGGGGGGCGTTGGCCTCGACGGTGGCCCATGATTCCCACAATTTGATCATCGTCGGTGTCTCTGATGCGGACATGTCCCTGGCCGCGCAGCATCTGGTGGATCTGGGGGGCGGCCTGGCAGTGGCCGCCGACGGCCGGATTTTGGCCGATCTGCCCCTGCCCGTGGCCGGTCTGATGAGCCTGGCATCGTTGGAGCAGGTAACCGCCCGACAGGCGGCCTTGCACGAGGCTTGCCGGGCCCTGGGCCTTACGTTGCCCGATCCCTTTATGGCCTTATCCTTTCTGGCCCTGCCGGTGATCCCGAAGCTGAAGCTGACCGACCAAGGCCTGGTGGATGTGGAGCGTTTTGCGGTGGTGCCCTTGTTTGGCGAGTAAGGCGCTGGCCAGCGCTTACCTAAGGGATTAGAAGCTGTTGCAAAACCCTAAAAGCCGATTCCAGGTCATTCTGAGCGCAGCGAAGAATTTTTTCTTTCCGACTAGATAAAGATCCTTCACTTCGTTCAGGACGTTAAGCAAGGAGGTTTTGCAACGCCCTTTAGGGTTCTTGCGCCGGGCTTATCTCACAATCCTTTGACTGACCGTCGGAAACCAATGGCTATGGCCGCTCATCTTGTTTATGCCGATGCCCAGGGCCGGATGTATGATCATCCCTACTTAGAGATGGTGGGGCGCACCGGCCGGGATTTCTGCCGGATCCCGGCTGATGAACTGCTGCCTCTGCCGCCGGGGAGCGATCTGTTTGTCTTGCCGGGGCGCCGGCCAGTGGGGTATGACCGGAGGCGGCGGCGCCTGGTGAGGGCGGGGGAGACCAGCGATCTGCCGGCCGACGCCCAGGCGGTGGCGGCTTTCATGGCGCCGGCCCATACCATGAGTTATCTGGCGGCCTACACTACGCTGCCTCGGGCTCCGGTCTTGCCGCTCTTTGCCTATACGGCGGTGGGCTGGCGGGCCGGGCGGTTTTGGGTGGCCGGTTGGCGGAGCGATCCGGATGTGCGCCAGGACATACAACTGGTGGATTGCGACCAGGTGGAACGGGGGGTGCGGCAGAGGTTGGCCGCGGAGCCGAAAAACCGTCTATTGCAGCATCTGTCCCATTGTGCCCTGACCTATGGCTGTCCGGCGGCCCGGAATCTTTTTCTGGGCCGTTGGGAGGCGCCGCTGCCCACTTCGCCGGGCTGCAACGCCCGTTGTTTGGGTTGCCTGTCCCACCAACCGCAGCAACGCTTTCCCGCGCCCATGCAAAGGATCACTTTTGTGCCTCATCCCGAGGAGATCGCCGGCGTAGCAGTGCCTCACCTCCAAGAGGTGGATCAGGCCGTAGCCAGTTTTGGCCAAGGGTGTGAAGGCGAGCCGCTGCTGCAGGGGCCCACGCTGGTGGCAGCCTTGCAGCTGATCCGCCGCCAGGTATCCCGGGGGACACTGAACCTGAACACCAATGCCAGCCGGCCGGAGGTGGTAGCCACGCTGGTTGACGCCGGCCTGGACAGCATGCGGGTAAGCCTGAACAGTGCCCGCCCCGAGTATTATACGGCCTATTATCGGCCCCAGGGGTACGGTTGGGCCGAGGTGGTGGCAGCCATCCGGGCCGCCAAGGCCGGCGGTGCCAAGGTTGCCCTGAATTACCTGATCCTCCCCGGCTTCAGCGATCAACCCGCAGAAGTGGCGGCCTTGCGCGAGCTTATCCATCAGACTGAGGTTGACCTTATCCAGTTGCGCAATCTCAACATTGATCCGGATTATTATCTCAGGGGCATCCGCTGGCATGACCATGGCCGCCCGCTGGGGGTTCGGCGAATGGTTGCCCACCTGCAAAAAAGCTTCCCTGGGCTCCGCTTCGGCTATTTTAATCCGGCTTGGCGCGGCTGAGACCGACCGACGTGGGAACTGAAAGAAAAGTTTGAATTTTTTGCTCCATGGGCATACAATACAATGCAACCCGGGGAAAACGTCCGAGGGCGGCACCTTCGGGACCGATGCTTTCTCCTGCCCAGAGGTGGTGGCGATGAGTTGGATATTAACTGGCACCGAGGTCCTGCAGGTCCTGGATATGGACCTGGCGTTGACCGCAGCGGAAGCGGCTTTTCGGGCCTATGGCGAGGGGCGGGTAAACATGCCCCCCAAGTCCTATCTGACGTTGGCTAAAGGCGATTTCCGGGCCATGTATGGTACTTTGACCCTGGAACGGGAAATTTGTGGCCTCAAGTGGGTCAACGTGCATCCGGCCAATCCGCAGCGAGGTCTGCCCACGGTCATGGCCAAGATCGTCCTCAATGACCCGGAAACGGCCCTGGAACTGGCCGATATGGACGGCACTTATATCACCAACTACCGGACCGGCGCGGCCGGCGGTTTGGCAGCCCGTTATTTGGCCCGGCCGGAGGCAAGCTCGGTGGGGGTGATCGGCGCTGGGGTCCAGGCCAGGATGCAATTGGCCGCCCTGTGCAAAGTCCGGGATATCCGCCAGGTTACCATCTATAACCGAACGGTGGGACGGGCCCAGGCCCTCAGGGAAGAACTGGCCTCCCGCTATGATCTGCAGGTTGCGGTGGCCGAGCAGCCCCAGGAGGCGGTGGCGGGCAAAGACATCGTGGTGACGACGACGGCCAGTACTACCCCGATCATTCAGGCGGCTTGGATCAGTCCGGGCACCCATATCAACGCCATCGGTGCGGATGCGGCCGGCAAGCAGGAATTGGATCCGGCCATTTTCGCGAACGCCAAGGTTATCGTTGATGATCTCGCCCAGGCGCAGCATTCCGGGGAAATCAATGTGAGCCTCTCCCAGGGAGTCTTCCGAATAGACCAGATTCATGCCTGTCTGGGGGAGGTGGTGGCCGGCCGGAAGCCGGGGCGGGAACATCCGGAGGAGATTACGATTTTTGACTCAACGGGCCTCATCATTCAGGATCTGGCCCTGGGTCTGGCCGTGCTGCAAGCGGCTCAGGAACGGGGACTGGGGGAGTATAAAGAATTTATTCCAGGGCTGCCGCCGAAATAGGTTTTCAGGGGAATCGCCGGCGGGAAGCATTGGCACAACGTTGGCAGAGGAAGCCCGTGGGCGTGGCTTGGTGCAGGCCCTCGACGACCACGGCGCCGCAGGCCTGGCAGACGCCCAAAATATTGGGGATGCCCCGGCCGCCCAGATGCGTGGGCTGCTGGGGTTCTTCTTTCGGGCGACGGCGCAGGCGCCGCCAGATATCGGACCAAATTCCCATATTAGGATTATGACCGTCAGGACCGCGGGAGTCAAGGCGCGGCCGCAGACAAATGGGCAGACTGTTGAAAAAGTGTGGTGAGGGGAGAAGGCTGAGAGGCACAGCCCCCTGGCCCCTTCCCTCAGACCCCCATGCTCTTGACTTAAAGAGGCCTTTCCTCGTTGTTATCCTCTCATCATGGCACCCCAGACTTGCCAGCCGGTGCGCCGATGACCAGGCTGAAAGCTTGGTCCACCCATTGGCAATCAACAGCATTGCCCTCAAAACCCTCCGCCAACCAAGCCTTGTGGCTGGGCCAAACGGCAAAAAAGAGGGGTGTTCTTCCGTCTCCAGGTCATGGGGAGAGTTTTGCAACAGCCTATTGGTGACAACAAGCCTGACACAGGAGCAGATATGATCAGAAAAAGTGAACGCGGGCACCACGAACACCGCCGGGAGTATGAGCAAACCCCCCTGACCGTGGATCATAGCATGGCGATGGCGGAGGTGGTGGGGACGGCCAATGGTCTCAGCGAAGGCGAACTGCGGGAGTTGGCACCGCGGCTCCAGCGACTGGATGAACAGGTCCAGGCCTGGCGCCGTGACGGCACCGCGGGGTTTTGTGCTCTTCCGTATGACACGGCAGCGGTGCAGGACATTAAAGGGTTGGCCAAAAACCTGAAGGAATGGTGCCGGGACGCGTTGGTCGTCGGCATCGGTGGGTCGGCGTGGGGGGCCCGGGCCCTGCGCCAGGCCTTGCTCCATCCGTCGCATAATCACTTGCCGTTGGGCCAGCGGCATTATCACTCCCGGCTGTTTATTGCCGACAACATTGAACCGGACAGCCTCTACGGCATGCTGGATGGCCTGGAGTTGAAGCGGACGACGGTAAATGTTATATCCAAATCAGGGGAGACGCCGGAAACCCTGGCCCTGTTTTTATTTATTTATCAGATCCTGGAGAATCGTCTGGGAGCAGCCCAGGCCAAAGAGAGCTGTGTGTTGACCACGGACGGGGGCCAGGGCAGTCTGTCACGCCTGGCGGCACGGGAAGGCTTCCAGCTTCTGCAGGTCCCGGCCGGGGTGAGCGGCCGCTTTGCCATGTTGTCGGCCATGGGATTGTTTCCCGCGGCTTTGGCCGGCATTGATATTGATGGGTTACTGGCCGGAGCCAGATTTATGGACCAGCGGCTGCGAGAGGCGCCGGTGACGGAAAATGCCGCCTATCGCCTGGCGGTCTGTTATTACCTGGCCCAGCGGCACAAAGGGCGGCGCGTCCAGGTGATCATGCCCTATGCCGACAGTCTCTTGGGTCTGGCGGAATGGTGCGGGCACTTGTGGGCCGAGAGTTTGGGCAAACAATACGATTCGCAAGGCCGCCAGGTCAACACCGGTTTTACCACCCTCCGGTCCCGGGGGGCCACGGACCAGCACACCCAGATGCAGTTATTTCTGGAAGGCCCCAACGACAAGATGGTGACCTTTTGGGAAGTGGGGAAGTTTCAGCATACCATCACCATACCGCCGTGTTTTGCCGACCTCGAGGGGCTGGACTATCTGGGCGGCCAGACGCTGGCCGCAGTGTTGGCCGCCGCCAAACAGGCGACCGCCTGGCACCTGGCTGAGCGGGGCTGCCCCACTCTGACCATTCAGATCCCCGAGGTCAATGCCTTTACCATCGGCCAACTGATCTATTTATGTCAAATGACCGTGGTTGCCCTGGGTGGACTGCTGGAGATCGACCCCTTTGGGCAACCCCAGGTTGAGGGACTGAAACGGACCGTCTGCGGCCTTATGGGTCGACGGGGCTATGAGGCGGAAAAAGAGGCTTTGGCCACCTTCAACCGGACCATGAAAAAATACCTCGTCTAACACCTCAGCCCATGGCAAACCTTAGTTTCGATGTTGCGCCGTTTTAAACATACCTGGCGGCCGGACCGCCAGGACCTGGAAACCTTCCGGCTGGTAAAATTTTTTACCCTCACCGGCTTTGTGGTGATCGCCTTCTTTACGGTCTTCCTCACCTTATTTGTGGCGGACCGCCTCCAGGAAATGGCCCTGAAAAAAAGTGAGGATTACGCGGCGCTGTTGGCTGCCAATCTGAACCACCAAGTATTCCAGCAGTTTGTCCTGCCGGCGGCCATTCGCTTTCAGGGGCGGATCCAGATCAGCGATCCGGCCCAGTACGAGTTGCTGGACACCGTGGTGCGCAACACCATCCATGGTTTCCATGTGCAGCAGGTCAACATCTATGACCAGCGGGGAGATTTGGCCTACAGCACTGATCCCATTGAGTTGGGGGGCGGCTTTCTGCACGTGCCGGCGGTGCGCCAGGCCTTGGAGGCGGGGGAGCGCAGCATTCAGCTGGAAGTGCCCAAGTCCATGCTGCTGTCGCTGCTGTTTCGGTCCCAGAAAGAAAAATATCTGAAAACGTTCAACCCGTTGCGCCTGGAAAGCGTGGAGATCAAACTGACCCCCGAGTTGGGGCCGGTGATCGGGGTTTTTGAGATCACCCAGGACATCTCCCGGGATATGGCTGAAATCGGCAAATTTCAACTCATGCTCATTGCCACCTTGGTGGCCCTCATGGGTTTATTGTTTGTGGTTTTGCGGCAGATCGTCAAAAAAGCGGAATCAATTCTGGAACGGCGTCAGGAGGAACAGAAGGAACTGCAGGCCCAATTGGAGCTGGCCGAACGGTTGGCGGCCCTGGGAGAGATGGTGGCCGGGGTGGCCCACGAAATCCGTAATCCTTTGGGGATTATCAGTTCTACCGCCGAACTGCTGCGCAAACGTCTGGAAAGCGACGCAGCCAATAATCGCCTGGCCACCGTCATCGAAGAAGAGGTCAACCGCCTGAACCAAACCGTGACGGAGTTTTTGGATTTTGCCAGACCACGGGAGCCCAACCTGCAGCCGGCCGCAGTGGAAGACATTATCGAACGGGGGCTGGAGTTTCTCCGACCGGAAATCGAGCGCCATCACATTTCTCTGGAGCGCCGTTATGCTGAGAACGGCCGGCCGTTGTGGGTGGACCCTGATCTGTTGTATCGGGCCTTTCTCAATATTCTGATTAATGCCATCCAGGCCATGCCGCAGGGCGGCAACTTGACGGTGACCACGCAACCAGGCCCCCAGGGCAAAGGACGGAAAATTATTTTCCAGGATACCGGCGAGGGGATCCTGCCCGAGAACGCCAAGAAGATCTTCAATCCTTTTTTTACGACGAAAGACAAAGGCAGCGGCTTGGGCCTGTCCATTGTGAAAGGCATTATTGAGAGCCATCAGGGACAGATCAGCATTGACAGCGATGTAGACCGGGGCGCCAGAGTAAGTATCATCCTCCCGGAAATCGACCCCGAGAGATTTTAAGAAAAGCAAGGCGGTTGCGGCTCGGGTCATCACTGAAGCAGGGAAAGTTTTAGCCGGCCGCCTGTGGGCCGGCTGAGCAACATCCGTTATGGACACAGTATTAGTCGTTGACGACGAAAAAAATTACCTGCTGGTCATGGAGACCCTGTTGACCGGCGCCGGCTACGAGGTCCTGACCGCGGACAGCGGTGAAGAAGCCTTGGAGATCATCCGCCGCAACGATCTGGATTTGGTCATCACCGATATGAAGATGCCCCGACTGAGCGGCATTGAATTGATGGAGCAGATCAAACAGGTCTACCCCGATCTGCCGGTCATTATGATGACGGCCTACGGCACGGTGGAAAAGGCCGTGGAGGCCATGAAGAAAGGGGCTTTTGATTATATCCTTAAGCCCTTTAAAAATGAGGAAATGCTCCTGACGGTGGCCAAGGCCCTGGACCTGCGCCACCTGCTCACCGAAAACCGGCGGCTCAAGCAGGATCTGGAGCAGCGCTACCGGTTTGAGAACATTATCGGCAACAGCAAGGCCATGCAGAGCATCTTTGCCATGGTGGAAAAGGTGGCCCAGACCCGGGCCACGGTGCTGATCTCTGGGGAAAGCGGCACCGGCAAAGAGTTGATCGCCCGGGCCATTCATTACCGCAGCCCCCGGAGCCAGGGGCCGTTTATCTCGGTCAACTGCGGCGCCTTGACCGAGACGCTGCTGGAGAGCGAACTGTTCGGACATGAAAAGGGGGCCTTCACCCACGCTTTGACCCTGCGCAAAGGCCGCTTCGAGATGGCCGAGGGCGGGACCCTGTTCCTGGATGAGGTGGCGGAGATGTCCCCGGCCCTGCAGGTCAAACTCCTGCGGGTGCTCCAGGAGATGGAGTTTGAAAGGGTGGGCGGCTCCAAGACCATCCGGGTGGATGTGCGGGTCGTGGCCGCGTCCAACCGGGAGCTCAAAACCGAAGTGGAGGCCGGCAACTTTCGGGAAGATCTGTTCTATCGCCTGAACGTAGTGCACATCCAGATGCCGCCCTTGCGGCAGCGCGTCGAGGATATCCCGCTGCTGGTTATGCATTTTGTTCATAAGTATGCGGAAGCGAATCAGAAAGAAGAAGTTAAACTCGATCCCGAGGTCATGAAGATCCTGTTGAGCTACCCTTGGCCGGGCAATGTCCGGGAACTGGAAAACGTCATAGAACGGGCGGTGATCCTGTGCAGCCAGCATACCATCACCGTAGACGACCTGCCCCCCCAGATCACGGAGGCCCCGAAAATCGAATTGGACATTGACCAGGTGGTGCCCAGCCATATGCCCCTTCCTGAGGCTCTCGAAAAGATTGAGGAATTGATGATCCGCCGGGCTTTGCACCAATCCGGCTATGTGCAGGTGCGGGCCGCCGAACTCTTGGGCATCACCAAGAGCCTGCTGCAGTATAAATTGAAGAAATACCAGATCACCAGCTAATGGCTGGGGAGAGGGATGGGGCCATTGCAAACCAACGCCCACCGACGGAACAGAATTGAGGGGAGAATGTCATGAGATGGCAAGATTTTCCTGAAGACCTGCAGCCCTATCTGCTGCCGCAGCCGGCGGGGCGGATGGTGTACCGGTGTTTGGAGTGCGGTGCCGAATACGGCATTGACCGGCTGCTGTATACCTGCCCCGAGTGCCAGGGGTTGTTCCTGCTGGTGGACCTGGAGGCGGACCGGTTGAAGGCCCGCCCCGGTTCGTTCTGGCGGCGGCTCTTTGATTATCGTCGGCTGCTCAATGATCCGGCGGTGCAGGGCGTCTTCTGCTACCATGAATTCATCGCTCCCATTATCCCCCGGGAAGACATCGTCTATCTGGGTGAGTGCCACACCCCGCAAGTTCAGGCCAATCCCCGCTTGCAGGAGGAAGTGGGCATGGCCTTTTATTACAAGAATGACGGCCAGAACCCCAGCGCCTCCTTCAAAGACCGGGGTATGGCGGCGGCCTTGAGCTACCTGAATTTTGTCATGCGGACGCAGAAGTTGGACGGGGTCTTGGCCATCTGTGCCTCCACCGGCGACACCTCGGCGGCCGCGGCCCTGTATGCTGCGTATTTGGGCGATAAGGTAGCCTCGGCGGTGCTCCTGCCCCATGGCAAGGTCACACCCCAGCAGCTCTCCCAACCCCTGGGCGCCGGGGCCCGGGTCTTGGAAATCCCCGGCGTCTTTGATGACTGCATGCGGGTGGTGGAGGCCCTAGCCGAGCATTATCCCGTGGCTTTGCTCAACTCCAAGAACAGTTGGCGCATCCGCGGCCAGGAATCCTATGCCTATGAAGTGGCCCAGTGGTTTGATTATGACCTAGCCGGCAAAGTGATCGTGGTGCCCATCGGCAATGCCGGCAATATTACGGCAGTATTAGAGGGTTTACTGAGATTTCATGACCTGGGCATCATCGACACCCTGCCCAAAGTCATCGGCGTGCAATCCCGGCACGCCAACCCGGTATTCCGGTATTATCAGGAGAAAAACCCGCAGCGCCGTCTTTTTGTACCGGTGACGGTGCAGCCCAGCGTGGCCCAGGCGGCCATGATCGGCCGACCGGTTTCCATGCCGCGGGTGATCCGGTTGGTGGAGGAATATAGCCGCCGTGGCGGTGACCACAGTTTTGCCGTCGTGGAAGTGACGGAACAGGAGATTATGGATAACATGCTGTTGGCCAACCGCAACGGCCACATTGCCTGCACCCAGGGGGGCGAGTCCCTGGCCGGTTTGCGCGCGGCCCTGCGGGCGGGGTTGGTCCAGCAGGACGAAGTGGCCGTAGTGGACGCCACCGCCCATCACCTCAAGTTTATCGGCTTCCAACAGATGTATTTTGACAACAGCTTCCCACCGGAGTTCGAGGTAACCCCCAGACCCGAGTATCAGAACCGGCCGCGGCTCTTGACGCCGGCGGTGCGGCCCAGCCACTCTCCCTGGACGCCCGAGGAAATCCAGGCATTTACCAAAGACATGGTAGGGCAGGTGGCTGCGGCCCTGGGACTAAAGAACAGGGCATAGGGATTAGGGTCCCCGGGTCCCTTCCCTGATAAGCCCTTTGTCAACAATCTCTTGGGTCATCCGCGGCACCGCTCACCGCTGCCGTCCTTGCAGGCCCCAAAAGGCCAGGGGCAACAGGCCCAGGCTGATGCAGCCCGAGAGGATCAGCGGCCACTGGTAGCCCCAGGCAGCGCCCAGGGGGCCGAAGAGCAGGGCGCCGGCAAAGCTGCCGCTGACACTCACTAGGCTGATGAGGCTAGAATTGCCGCCGATGCGCTCCACCTGAAAAAGGCGGGCGATGGTGGTATAGCTCTCCATGAGAATGAGGGCGTCGCCGAAGCCGTGGACCAACCGCCAGGCCAGGGAGACGGCCACCATGGGGATGGTCATGAGGATATGGCCCAGACCTGAGGTCAGCAAGGCCAGGCTCAGGAAGGTCAGGGGCGACAGGCGGCCGTACCAGAAGTGACCGTAAAGATAGGCGGTCACGGCCAGGACCGCAAATTCGGTGGCCATGTACAGACCCATGCCCTGAGGGGTCAGGCGTAAGTTCTCCTGCAGAAAAAGGCCGTAACTGGTGGTTTCCGCGCCCCAATGGAGGCAGAAAAGAAAGAGCCAGGTGGCGAAAAAAAGCACCGGCGCTTGCAAAAAGTCCCGGCCGTATTGCCATAAGGGGCTGTGATGCAGTTGCAGGCGGGGCAGCTTGAAAGTGGGGAGGAGCAACAGGAGGGGCACGACGGCCAAAATCTGCAAGGCGACGGCGAAACCCAGACGATGGAACAAGAACCCGCCGGAGAGGGTGCCGAGCATCATGCCGGCCATGCGCCAAGAGTTGTAATGGGCCAGAGCCCGCACCGAACTGTGGCCCACGGATTTAAAAAGGACGGTATCCAAGGCAATCCGAAAGGCATGCAGCCCCAGGCCAAAGCCCCAAAAAACCAGGAGATACGGGAAAAAGGCCTGAACCCGGCCCAGGCCCCAGAGACAGAGGCCGCTCAGGACCAGACCGATGCGGAGCAGATAAACTAAAGGATAACGGTCGCCGGCCACCCCCAAGGGGAAGGTTACCAACAGGGCATTGAGGCTGGCCGCGGCATAGAGCACGCCGATCTGCCAACCACCGAACTGGAGCTGGTGCTTCAAATACAGGGGCAGGAAAAAATAGACGCCGGACATCAGGAGAGACAGCACCAGGATAAAGAATGAGGGCAGCCAGGCGGCGGATGCCACGCCCTCGGCACCGTCAAGATTAGCCATGTTCGGCCTCCGGCTCACAGCCGACGCATTGCCGGCCTTTAGGCCACCGCATTGCGATTGATGGAGACCTCCATGGCCCGGGCCGGACAGACCGGGCAGCACAACTCGCAGGCACTGCATTTCTCGACATCAAAGACGATTTCCATCTCCGGCCGTTTCACATGCAACGCCCCGGTGGGGCAGATGGCCGTGCAGGTCCCACACTGGTAACAACGCTCGTCATTCCGCCGCACTTCACTGGCCACCCGTTGCACCTTTACCCCGGCATTTTTGAGATACTTTACGCCGGCCTCGAAGTTCTTGGGGTGCCCCCGCAATTCCAGAACAATGATGCCCTCCTGGCGCGGATAGATCGTGGCTTTGAGGAGGTTGAATTCCAGATCAAAATCTTTCACCAGTCGATAAATTATGGGCTGATCAACAATATCTTTGCCAAAATGCAAGACGAGGATCTCGGCGTGCACAGTCCCTCCTAGAAAGTGGTCAGTGGCCAGTTATTAGAGCTGGCATTCCTGCCAGCCCAGCCCCCCAGACGCGGCAAGCGTGCAGTTTCATGGTTGGGGGGACTGATATAACAAATGGCAATTACCAAGAAAATATAGTTTCTGGTTTCCGGTTTCTTAATAATGTCTGCTTTTAGTGGGAAGGGCCTCCGTGCCCGCCCATGCCAGCCAGATGGAGCATCTGGAGGCCGGCGGCCAATTGTTGTCATTTCCTTTGTAACCGCTCACTGCTCATGGCGCATCGCGCCGATTATCATGGTTCGCGGGCGATTTCTAAGTAATGGCAATTACTAGAGGCACAACCATGAACCTCAGATCAGGTTGCCGAAGCGTTCCTGCCAAACAGTCAGCAGATCGGACACCTCGGTCTGGATGAGGAGGTGCTCGCCCCAGTGCACCAGGAAGCGGCGATCGGCCCGCACCCGGCCCAGCCGCCGGAGCGGTGCCCCGGCCATGCAGGTCTCCCAGCGTTGGCAATCCTGCGGGGCTACCGTCACCAGGAAACGGCCGGCCGATTCGGAGTAGAGGGCCGTGAGGGGAGACGTCGCTACGCCAGCCAGGTCGACCTCCAGACCCAGGTCCCCGGCCATGGCCATAAGGGCCAGATGGACGGCCAGGCCGCCCCGATAGACGCCGTGGCAGGAGGCCAGCAACCCGGCGGCGATGGCCGCTTCCACCTGCTTATAATAGGCCAAAAACTCGCCAGGATTCACCTCGGGCACCTGGAGGCCGAGGTAGCCGAACAGGTCATACAATTCCGAACCGCCGAGCTCCGGCTTGGTTGTGCCAATTAGGTAAACATAATCACCGGGTTCTTTGCAATCCAGGGTCAGGCAGCGGGCCACATCGGGAATAACGCTGATGGCAGTAAACAAGAGGGTGGCCAGCCCTGAGACTTTATGGGTTTCCTGGAAATCCCCGGGCAGGTGACCGTCGATGTACATGCTGTCCTTCCCCGAGAGGAGAGGAATGCCGTAGGCCAGGCAATAGTGCTGCAGAGCCTGGTTGGCCCGGACCAATTGGGCCGCCTTGTATTTGCCGTCGGGATTTTTGACCGGATCGTACTGGATGCTGGGCCAGCAGAAATTGTCGACGCCGCCGATATGGTCCAGACTGCCACCCACGGCCAGGAGGCGGCGCACCGCTTCGTCAATGGAGGCCGCAGTCATGTGATAGGTATCGATCTGGCCATAGGAGGGATGCAGGGCCATACTCACGGCCAGCCCCCGGTGAGACTCCTGCCGGGGCCGGAGCACCGCACCATCGGTGGGGATATTGGCCCCGCGGCCCACCAGGGGCTTAATGACGCTGCTTCCCTGCACTTCGTGGTCATACTGCCGGGCGATCCACTCCCGGGAGCAGATGTTGGGCCGGGCCAACATCCGGTACAGGAGGCTGGTATGATCCTGGGGCTCGCCCAGCACCGGTTCGGTCAGACCTCGCAGGGCGGGCGGCAGCCACTCGGCCTCGAAGCGCCAGGGTGGAAAATCGCCCTCCAGAAAAGCCAGCTCAATATAGGCACAGGTCTGGCCCTGATAGAGGAGATGCAGGGCTCCGGAGTCGGTGTAGCGGCCGATGTTGCTGACTTCCACGCCATGTTTGGCAGCCAACGCCTGGAAAGCCGGGGCGTGTGCCGGTTTCACCGCCGTCACCATGCGCTCCTGGGATTCGGAAATCCAGATCTCCCATTGATCCAGACCCTCGTATTTCAGGGGGACTTTGTCCAACCAGACTTCGCAGCCGCCGGCGAAGCGGGCCGACTCACCGATGGCCGAGGACAGGCCGCCGCCGCCGCAGTCGGTAATGAAGGCGATATAGCCCTGATCCCGGGCCTCGAGAAGAAAATCGTGCATTTTTTTCTGGGTATACGGATCGCCGATCTGCACGTGGCCGGCCGGGGTATGGGCGCCGAATTCTTCGGAAGAAGCGGTGACGCCGTGGATGCCGTCTTTGCCCACCCGACCGCCGCACATGAAGATGAGATCGCCGGGCGCAGTGGTCTTTTGGGAGGCATCCGTCCCCTGGAGCAACCGGGGCATTAATCCCACCGCCACGACAAAGACCAGACATTTCCCCAGGTAGCTATCATGAAAATGGACAAAGCCCAGGGGCGTGGGGATGCCGCTCTTGTTGCCGCCGTCCTTGACGCCGGCGATAACGCCGTCCAGAAGCCGGCGGGGGTGGAGGCGGGGCCGCAGGGAGCCCTGATAATCGCGGTGGCCAACGCAGAAGCCGTAGAGCCCGGCCACCAACTTTGCCCCCCGCCCGGTCCCCAGGGGATCCCGATACACCCCGACGATGCCGGTGAGGGAGCCGCCGTAGGCCTCCATATTGGAGGGGGAATTATGGGTTTCGCCGGTGATGACGTAGTTAAAGTCGTCGTCGAAGGCGCCGACGCCGGCGTTATCCCAGAGGACCGAGACTACCCAGGGCTTTTCCTGGGCCAGGGCCAAGGTAGGCTGCTCAATACAGGTCTTGAAGAGGCTTTTGATGGTGGCGGTCTCACCTGTGCCCAGGTCTTTATAAGCAAAAATACCCCGGAAGGTATTATGGTTGCAATGGTCGCTGCGGGCTTGGGCAATGTACTCCAGTTCCACATCGGTGGGCAGACTCAGACCCAGCTGCCGGCGCCGGGCCTGCACCTCGGACCGCAGATAATATCGCCGGATAATGGGGATGTCCTGCTCCCGCAGGGCCAGATTGCGCTCCTGACTCAGCCTCTGCAACGTCTCATTACTGTCGATGGCCAGGGTGGTCACCGTGGGTTGATGGTCCAATCGCACCTGCGGTAGGATCAGGCCGACGCCGCTCTCCGGGTCCCATTGGTCCGGGGCGAAGAGGCGGAATTCCTGGATGATGTCATTGGCCAACAGCTCCTGGGCAATCTTGGTGATCTCTGGTCGGGAAATGCCGTCCCCCTCGAAAAGGTACAACGTCGAGGTATAAATGGCCGCCTCCGGCCCCAGGGAACGCCCCAGGAAGGCCTCCACCGCTTCCAGACCGGTGGCGCCAGGATTGTCCCGGACGCCGGGCCTCAGGCCCACCCAGACGGCCCAATCAAAATGCCGGGCCAGTGGCCGAAAACTGGAAATCTGGGTCACCGGGTTGGTGAAGACCTCGGTGCGGACGGCCTCCAATTCCGCCGGAGTCATCCCGGTGTCAAAGGTCAGGATCTGGATAACCCGCACCCGGGTGAATTCCAGACCGAAATACTCCCGGGCCTGCCGGCGGACGCTCTCCCCGGCGGCATCAAACAACTCTGGCCGCAGCATGATCTCTAAACGGGCTGCCATGGTAGTTTTTGGTTCCTTCAGTTCTTGATGAATGCTTTATAATATCACGGATTGGACCGTTGGGAACCAAAAAGCCGGAGCTGGCCGGCGCGGCTGGGTGCAAGATTTTTGCAGGGGGCCGAAACGGCGGGGAGCAAGGCCCCCCACCCCCTTTAACAAACCCTGTTGGCATCAGGCTCATGATAGCAGAGAGGAACATGAGCAGATAGCTGCAATCTGAGCCCCCCCGCAGTTGACAGGGCTGGGGGCCTGATACCGACAGAGCAACTTGACCAGCTCCCTGGAACCAGACCTGATCCATTGACGGCGGCGCCGGGAGATGGTGCGGCGTCGGCAAGAACGATGCCTGGCCAGGGCCTGGCTTGACCTGGAAAAGATAACCGCAGTCCTGGTCCAGCAATTCGGGGCGCGGCAGGGGGGCCGGCCGGTGACTTTTTCCAGGCTTTGGCCGCAGTGCCAAGGCTCACCGCCTTTCCCGTCGATCTCAAACCTTGGGAAAGGCTGGCACCGTATTTTCAACAGAAAATTATCAAAACGGGCGGGGTAATCTCTGCAGGAGATGATGGCGGCCCTGAGAATCTAAAGTCCCTGGCCGAGACCTTGGCCATGACCTCGATTAAGACATGGCACCTAACATGGCCAGGCGGGCCAACTCAGCCCGCCTGGTGCAGATATGGCCAGGATGTCGTTAGGCCGCTTCTTTGGCGGCGGTCTCTTGCCAATGGAGAGCCGCGGTGGGACAATGGTGCACACAGAGGCTGCATTTCAGGCAGTCACCCCGGTTGGTCATGCCCACGGGCGCCTTTAAGGTGACGGGGGCCAACTGCATGGGGCATTTTTGGGCGCAGAGACCACAGTCCACACACTTCTCGGCGACCAATGCCAAGGGTTGCCGGTTTTTTCCCACCCAACCGGACATGGTGCCGATGGGGCAGAGATAACACCAGACCCGCTGCTGATAAAGAATGCCCAGGACCACGGCGACGACCGTGGTGACGGTGAGCATGAGGACAAAAAAACCGCCGATGGCCACGGGATCGGGCCAGAGCCGGATGATCATGACGGTCAGGACGGTCATCAACAGCGCCATGACACCCAACCGCAGCGGCAGACGCCGAAACACTTGGGGAATGGGCCGATTGCGGCTGAGGCGGGCCAGCAGGCTGTCTTCAAAGGACCCCCGGGGGCAGAGCCAATTACACCAGGAACGGCCCTGGAAAGAGGCGATGCCAATCCCGAGCAGCATGCACACGGGGATGAAATACCCTAACAGGGGGAAGAGCCAGCCAGCCGCCAACACCGCGATAAAGACCAAACCCATGAGGAGCTGTTTGCGGCCCCGCGTTTTCAGGGCTTGGGCGGCTTGGGCCTTGCGGGTCAGGCGTTCTTGGGCGCTAAGCCGGGGACCAGTGGCCCTGTTGGCCGAAGCGGTGTTTTCTTGGGAAAGGGAAGTTGCTGGGTGCATTTCTTGTTTTCTGCCTCCATTTAATTAATATATATTTGCGCAATTTTGCAACAACGATCGAAAAAAAAGTTGCGGAAGACCCCGCCGTCAGGAAGCCTCGATTGGCGCCAGAGGTGCCTCTTGGGTGGCCGCAGCCGGCGTCTCGCTGCCGAGGGAGCCGCGCACGGCCAAGGCCTCCAGCAGGACCTGGCGCATCACCCGGCAGGCCTCGATGATATGGGGCGTGGCCAGGCGATAGTAGATGGTGGTCCCTTCCCGACGGGCAGTCAAGATGCCCTTCTGCCGCATGACCGCCAGATGCTGGGAGAGATTGGGTTTGGTGATATCCAGAGCGGCGACCATAGCCCCGACGGACATTTCCCCATTTTTCAGGAGATTGAGGATCTGCAGGCGCTTGGCATTGGCCAGGGTTTGGCAGATATCAGCCTGGAGCTCAAAGAACCGCAGGTCTTCTGGGGTCGGGGTCACGTTGGTTTGGTTTTTTTCATTGTTGCGCATAATTGAAAATATTATAGCTCCCCAAAATGGACCTGTCAAGCCTTCTGTCCAAAAAATTTGCCCGGCCGGCGGCAGTTCCCGCCGCGGCAAGTCTGTGGCCGGCGCCGGGCCCCACCGTTTGAGCAACAAGCGCAGGTTTTAGAACTGGCAGGTTTAAATAACCTTGAAAAGGGGATATTCCACAATACCGGTGGCTCCGTGCTTGATAACCTGGGGGATGAGGTAGCGCACGTTGGCTTTTTCCACCACGATCTCCACGGAATACCATTCGGGGTGGTAGAGCGAGGAGATGGTGGGCGCCTGCAGACTGGGCAGGATGGCCACCAGGGCCGCCAGTTTGGCCGCCGGGACGTTCATCTTCAGACCCACCATGCGGTCCGCGCGCAGCGCCCCTTTGAGGAGCAGGACCAGGTTGTCGATCTTTTCCCGTTTCCAGGTGTCTTTTTCCCAGACCTGCCGATTGACGATGAATTGGGTGTTGGTCTGCAGCAATTCATGAATGATTTTGAGGCCGTGGGCTCGGATGGTGCTGCCGGTTTCGGTCACTTCGACGATGGCGTCGGCCAGGCCGGCCTCCACCTTGGCTTCGGTGGCGCCCCAGGAAAACTCTACCTGGACGGGAATCTGACGTTCAGCAAAATATTTCTTGGTAAAATTTACCAGTTCGGTGGCGATTTTCTTGCCGGCCAGGTCTTCGGGCTGACGATAGGGCGAATCTTTGGGCACGGCCAGGACCCAGCGGGCCGGGTTTTTGCTGACCTTGGAGTAGACCAGGTCGGCGACGACCACGACCTGGGAGTCGTTTTCCAGGATCCAATCCTTGCCGGTGAGGCCGCAATCCAGGGTGCCGTTTTCCACATAACGGGACATTTCCTGGGCTCGGCACATGGAGCAGCTGATTTCCGGGTCGTCGATATCGGGGAAATAGCTGCGGCCGTTGACGGTGATCTTCCAGCCGGATTTGGCGAACAGTTCAATGGTGGCCTTTTCCAGGCTGCCTTTGGGGATGCCCAATTTCAGATTATTCACTGCCATAAACCTCCTTGGGGTCAAAGACCTGGACGCCGACGGGCTGGACACGGCCGTCTTTGACCTGCCGATAGAAACAACTGCGATAGCCGGTGTGGCAGGCGGCGCCGCCGACCTGTTCCACTTTGACGAGAACGGCGTCGTCATCGCAGTCCACGTAGATTTCCTTGACCAACTGGACGTGCCCCGAGGTTTCGCCTTTACACCAGAGCTTCTGCCGGGTACGGCTGTAGAAATGGACCCGGCCGCTGGTCTGGGTCTTTTCCCAAGCTTCCTGATTCATGAACCCCAACATGAGAATTTCGCCGCTGGCCGCGTCCTGAATGATGGCCGGGACCAACCCGTCCAGTTTGCTAAAATTTAACTCCATGGCGAAGCAATGATCCTTTCTTAGCTTATCTTGCTAAAAATAATCTTTTCACCTTGAATCTGCAACCGGCAATGATACATTAGAAGGATATTTGCCGAATCCTGACAAACAGGGGGCGCCTTGGTGTGGCTGCTCTGCCCCCCCAGCCACCTTGGCCCCGGACCACGCCACATTTGGGGCTGTGAGGTGTTTATGAGCAACGTCATCCCTTTCAGCGAATTGAGCCGCCAGCACCGCTTGAATCTCCTGGATCATAAGCGGCGGGAATACCAGGAACGGGAAAATTACCTCAACCGCCTGCGCAAACTGCTCTTTCAGGTGGAGGGTCAGATGCGCCAGGCCGAACTGGAGCAGATGGAACTCTACCACGCCGTCTTGGCCGGTTTTGATATCCAGGTCAATTTCCCCAACCTGGGGGATCGCATCGGCCTACAGCGCCTTTTCCGGGAACACCCGGCCCTCATGACTTTGACCGCCTTCCTGGAAGAACGGCTCAGTCCCGAGGAATGCTACGAACGCCTCATGCAGTTGAAAAAGGAGTAGACTCCCTCAGCCTGGCCCCCGGCGCTCCCCAGTCTCGGCAAGAGAGCGACAAAAAAAAATGACCGGATGGGGGAGGCATCCGGTCATCGGAGTGGGGGAGAATCTCACTATAAACTTCGATTAAGGGGGGATTGGGGGGTCCTTAATGGTTCATAGTTGCTTTTATCTATTGCAGGTCTTATGCCAACCTCCCGACAAATGCCCGCCAATCCATATTAATCAATATTATCAAGAGACTACCAGACTGCGGCTCGCCCCTCCGGCAAAGCCCCGAGTATAAATTTTTGAACCGGCCAACCCGATATTGACGGCAAAATCGGTCCGACTCAATCTATCTGCATGAATTAACTTTATATTTTGTGGTAAAAGAATTTGGCCCGGACCGGCCCTTTGAACAGTTTTTTGAACCGGGTGTTGGTTGCCGGAACTCACTCCTGGCCAGAAAAAAAGCTGACCGGACGGGGGAGCATCCGGTCAGCGGGGGTAAGGGGAGAAAATGGTTTATGAACTCTGTTAAGGGGGGATGGGAAACCTTAAGTGTTCATAACTGCCTTTTTATTAATGCACAGGCCGTGCCAAAAACGAGAGGGGCACCAAACTATTTTATTCTTCAAGTATTTTCAGCGAGTTGGATGATATTCGGGGCTCGCCGGCTCGGGGCTGCGCCTTGGGGCTGGTACAATAATTTGAACCGGTTGGTGGTCTATTCCCGTTGGCCCTGGCCATCCTACTGATATTGTTTCAGAACCCCTGGTTTAATTTTTTTGCCGCCAAAATGGCAAATTTGGTCGACCCTGCCTTGGGCTGCCCCCCCCCAACCGCTGCCGGGCCGCCTCTCTTATCCAGCTGTTCTGGTCTCCCGGCCCTGCCCTTCCAGAAAGCGGACCAATTGGCAGACCGCGTCATTGTAAGGGGTGGCCAGCCCCAGTTCCCGGGCATAGCGGCAGATGGCGCCGTTGAGGGCCTCGATCTCGGTCTGCCGGCCATGTTGCAGGTCCTGGAGCATGGAAGGGTAATGGGCGGCGGTGGGCGGTACTAGGTTGGTGAAAAAATGGCGGCAATAGTCCGTGGCCGTGGCCTGCAGCAGGTGCACCCCTTTGGCGGTGGCCACCGTGTACATCTCGGCGATGAGGGCTTCCATGAGCTGCCGGGTGTGGGGATTGGCCGCCAGTTCGCCATAGGTCACCCCCAGGATGGCCCCCAGGGGGTTGAGGGCGCCGTTGTACAGGACCTTGGCCCAGAGATGGGGTATAATATCCTGGACTACGGCGGTGGGAATGCCGGCCTGGTGCAGATGGCCGGCCACCTGCGGGAGGCGGGGCGGGGCCGCGGCCGGCTGCGGCAGGCCCAGGAGGACCTTATCGGCATAGACGGTGACGGTGGCTACGCCCGGCCGGCTGATCCGGGCGCCGAAGATGACCCGGGCTCCCACCGGCGTGGCCGCGGGGCACTCGTGGGCGATGGTTTCCAGGTTGCCCAGACCGTTCTGGATGGAGACGATCAGGCCGTGGGGCTGCACCAGGTCTTTGATCTGCCGGCAGGCGGCCTGGGTGTCAAAAGATTTGACACAGAGCAGGACGACGTCATACCAGTGGCGGGCCCCGGCGGGCGGGACGGGCACCGGCCCCAGGTGCACCTCGCCCCAGATGCCGTCGATGTTCAGACCCTGGTGCCGGAGGGCGTCGAAATGCGCGCCGCGGCCCAAAAAATCCACGTGGTGACCGGCCCGCCGCAGCAGGCCGCCAAAGACTGTCCCCAGGGCCCCGGTGCCCATAATCAGATAGCCCATGGTGCCTCATGTCCACTGAGCAGACCCAGACCATCCGGCAGGCTTTGAAAACCCTGCTGCTGAGCCAGGACCGCTCTTTGCGGGAACTCTCCCAATTGTTGTCTTTACCGGAAAAAGAGATCCTCAGCCATCTGGAGCATCTCGCCCAACATCCTGGCGCCGGTTACCGCTTTGTCATCATCCCGGCCCGCTGCCGGCAGTGCGGTTTTGTCTTTCACAAGCGGCAGCGGGTTACGGCGCCGTCCCGCTGTCCCCGCTGCCGCCAGACCGATCTGGCCCGGCCGAGATATGCGTTTGCGGTTGCCTGACAAAGATAGGTAGATAAAGCCTTACCCATAGGGTTCAGCCCAACCGCCAAGGGCAGGCTTGAGCGGGCACGGAGGCCCACCCCACCGACAGGTTGGTGAAAAAGTGCTTTTCGGACAGGGGCAGGGGACACCGCCCCCTGCTCCCTCCCTTAACCCCAACTTGGTTTTTGGCCTGCGCCCATCAGCAGCTCCCGCCGACATCCCCCTTAATCCTGGCAGAAGACATGGGCCAGGACCTGGCAGTCGCCGATCAAGGCATTGATGTTGACGTATTCGTTGGGTTGATGGGCCGTGTGGGCGTCGGTCATCCAGACTGCGGCCGGCAGGCCCAGGCGCCGGAAAAAGGCGGCCACGGTGCCGCCGCCGATGCCCCGGGGTTGGGCCTGGCGCTGGTAGACTGCCTGGATGGCCTCCTCCAAAGCCTTGACCACCGGTGCCTCGGCCGGGGTAGCCGGCGGGGCCTGGACTGCCTGCACGGCCTGCACCGTCATGGTGACGCCCCAACGTTGGGCGACCTCCCCGGTGATCTCTTGCACCTTGGCGATGACCTGGGCCAGGTCATAGACCGGCAGCACCCGGCAATCCAGATAGAACACGCCGAGGCCCGGGATAGTATTGATATTGTCCACATTGGCCTCGATTTTGGTAGGCTCAAAGGTGCTGTGAGGCGGATCGAAGAACGGGTCGACGGCGTTGAATTTTGCAGCCAACTCATCGAGGGCGACGATGGCCTGGGCACTGGCCCGCAGAGTATTCACCCCCAGATCGGGTCTGCTGGCGTGACACTGCTTGCCCTGTACTTCCAGGCGCAGCCACAACATGCTTTTTTCGGCAATCTCAATGAGGGTGCCTTCGGGGTTGCCAGCATCGGGGACGATGATCAAGTCCCGGGGGGAAAACAGCTCTCGGTAGTGGGTCAAGAGGTAGGCCAGACCTTTCTGGCTCCCGGTTTCCTCATCCGAGACCAGGGCCAGACCGATGGTGCGGTTTGGTTTGATGCCGGCCTCGATGAGGGCTCGCACGGCAAAAATCGAGGCCACGATACCGTGGTGGTCGTCCTCCACGCCCCGGCCATAGAGCAGATCGCCGTCCACGTGGAGGGTAAAGGGGTCGGTATGCCAGAGGTTTTTATCGCCCACCGGGACCACGTCCAGGTGGCTGAGAACCCAAACCTTTTCCGGCCGCCGGCCCGGCAGCAGGGCGATGAGATTGGGGCGCTGACCGCCAGCCACCCGGTCGTCCGGCGCGGGGTAGTCAGTCACCTGCAGCCCCAGGCGGGTGAGGGCCTCAACCAGGAACGCAGCCTTCTCAGCTTCCCCCGGGCCTTTATTCTCCGGCCCCACGGCATTGCGGCGGACCAATTCCCGTTGCAGATCAATCATGGCTGGCCGGTACCCAGCGATAATCTCCTTTAATTTGGCAAAGTCGCGGCAATGGGTCATTGAGACCTCCTTCTCGGCAGAGTTTCTGGGAGGCTTAAGCTTCCACTCCGGGCCTCCAAACAGCAGCCCAAGGCGCCGTTGAATTGGGGATTGGCCGGCACCAGCACCTGATAGCGACCGGCGCGGCGCAGGCCGGCTACCACGGCGCGGTTGCGGGCCACGCCGCCCACAAAGACCAGGGTCTGGCAGGGGAAGCGCTTGATCATTTGCAAGGCCCGCCGGGCCACCGAATCGTTGACGCCGGCCGCCAGGCGGGGCACGGGGACGCCGTCCAGGAGATGGCTGATGAGCTCCGTCTCCCCGAAAATGGCGCAGGTGTTGGAGATGGCCACCGGCTCGGCACCGGCGGCGGTAAACTCCCGCCAGGGCATCTTTAAAAACCTGGCCATATTCTCCAGATAGCGGCCGGTACCGGCGGCACACTTATCGTTGGTGAGAAAGTCAAAGACCCGTCCCTCTTTGATATAGAGGGCCTTGGTATCCTGGCCGCCGATCTCCAGGAGGATAAAGTGGCTTAGCCCGGTCTGGAAACAGGCCCCCAGGTAATGGGCCCGGATCTCGGTGATGGTGGGCAAGACCCCTTGAAACAGGTGTTTGCCGTAGCCGGTGACCACCAGGCGGTCGGGTTCGGGCAAGCCCAGGCGCGGCCAGGCAAAGGCCACGCCCGCGGCGCTGGGGCGCTGCACATAGTCCCGGTAAAAGATCAGGGAGTCCACTTTTTTATAGAGAAAGCGGCGAAAATCCGCGGTCGCCGCCACTTTGACGAAGCGGCTGCCGAAGTCCAGACCCATACACCAGGGCGGCGTGGTGGTATTAGCGGCGCAGGACATCGACAAAGGCCTCCAGACGCAGGCGGGTGCGGTGGTCCAGGGGGGTGGGCCGATCCCCTTCAATGGTGAGAATGGGCAGATTGAGATTCTGCCGCAGGAGTCGGTCCTGAATCTGCCGGAAGCAGAAACTTTGGGTATAGTGGATCAGGCCGTCCAGCCGGCGTTGGCTGACGGCCGCCCGGATATCGGCCAGGCGGGCAAAGATATCGTACGGATAAGTGTAGCGCAGATATTGCTCCGTCAGGTCCCGGCATGGGTAAGGCATGCTGAACTGCCGGGGGATTTCCTGGAAGACCACCTGGACCGGCAGTTCTTCGAGATAATCAAAAAGATCAGTAAAAATAGGCGGAATGCCCACCAGTCCCAAGCGCACCCCCTGACGCTGAGGCGGCCGCCGGCGGGCCGCAGCCAGGAAATCGCGCAGTTCTTCCCCAAACGCGGCCGGATCGCCGTGAAAATCAGAGCTGGCGATGAGAAAGCGAAAATTCTCCTGGCCCCGCACCTGGCCGGTCTCCCAGGTGAGGCGGTCCAGTTCCGCCAACTTGGCCCGGAGGGGCTGGAGCTCCTGCCAGACATGATGAACTGCGGCCTCGTGGGTGCCGCAGGCCGCCGTCAGGGCCTCGATCTGGCCCTGCAGTTGGCCCCGCTGCCGGGGATAAGGGAATTGGAAGGGGATAATGGCCCGGCCCTCGGCCTCCAGGAGTTCCATGAGGGCGTGGGTATTGGAGCAATCGCCCTGGGTGACCACGATGACCGTGGGGATGTCGGGGTGCAGCTGTAGGGTGGTATAGATCCCCTTGATCCAGGCGCAGACGGTGCGGGGCCAGCCTTCCTCTTCGGCGCCGCTCACCCGTTCATAGGCATCGGCCGCGGTAATAAAGATATTGTTCAGGTCCACCGGGGTGAGACCGGCGGCCAACAGGACTTCGACGGGAATGGTGGTGGTGAAACCGACCCGAGTGCCGGGCTTTGGGATGGTTGCCAAGGTGAGTTGCGTCGTCTCCTGCCCAAGATGTGCGCCATGGCTGCTTAACCGGCTGCCAACGGGATAAACCGCCGCCGGTGGCTGCTTGCCATCAAGCAGATGGTATGATTATAGCAAAAATCCTGGAGAATTGTCAGGGGGGAATTACCTCGCCCTTGCCGGTGAAGCGGAAAGCGCTTGGCAACCACCAGCGCCGCTAAAAAGCGCGGTGCGGTGTCATCCTCCAAAAGAGTCGCTGCCCAGAAAAAACCGGGAGGAGGCGACCGCCGCAGCAATCAGCCTCCTCCCGGGAAAAAGACCTCAGACCGAAAGTACTCGGGATTAAGAGGTTATTTGTTCCACTCCAAGACTTTGTTGATGGCATCCTGGCCTTTGTATTGAAGCTGGCCCTGTTCGTCAAAGATCAGGATGAAGGGCACAAAATTCAGCCCCTGCTGCTTGGCCAGGGGGGAATCGAAATCAATGCTGCCCTTGACATTGGGGCGATTGATGTCCAGTTTGACCACCTGGGTTTTGGGGCGTTTGGCCGCCACAGAGGCGAGGATGGGGGCAATCTTCTCGCACGGCGGGCAGTATTGGCTGTACATGTCGATAATGGTGGTCTGGCCGGGTTTGACAAACTTTTTGATATCCACCGGTTGACCGGGATTATCCTTATTCCCATGGATGACGCCGGCGGCAAAGGCCGGGACTACTACCAAGCCGCCGAGCAGCAAGAGAATCATCGCCATGCCAACCGCTTTTTTGTAAAGTTTCAAGTTCATGCCTTCTCCCTTAATGGTGTTGTAATGAAGGGGCCAAAACCGGCCTCTTATCAAAGATAACCCAATTTAATGCCGCCTGACGGGGATGTCAATGTGGCCGGGGGCCAAAAAGGGCGGTGCCGATCCGGACCAGAGTGGCGCCTTCCTCGATGGCCACGGCAAAATCGTCGGACATGCCCATGGATAATTCCAAGAGCTCTACCCCAGGGAGGTTAAGGGCTTGGAGCCGCTCCCGGGCTTCCCGGAGCTGCCGGAAATAGGGCCGGACGTGTTCGGGATCCGGGCTCCAGGGGGGCATGGTCATGAGCCCCCGCACCCGCAGGTGGGGCAGGGCGGCACAGGCCCGCAGCAGGTCCTCGAGAGCCGCCGGGGCCACCCCAGACTTGCTGGCCTCGCCGGCGATATTGACTTCCAGGAGGACATCCTGGACCTTGGCCAGCCGGGCTGCAGCCCGGTCCAGGGCCTGGGCCAGGGAGAGCCGGTCCACAGAATGGATCAGGTCGAAGAGCTGAACTGCCGCAGCCGCCTTATTGCTCTGCAGATGGCCGATAAAATGCCAGGACACCGGCAGATCCAGGGCGGCGATCTTGGCCTTGGCCTCTTGCAGATAATTTTCCCCGACAATGGCCAAGCCGGCGGCCACTACCGGGCGCAGACGCTCGACGGGCACGCTTTTGGCCGCCCCCACCAACCTGACGCTGGCGGGAGCGCGGCCGGCGCGGCGGGCCGCGGCGGCGATGGCCGCGAGCAGCTGCTGATAACGTTGGATACTGTCGTTGCTGGTACTCATAACGCCTTCCCGGTCTGGGCGCTGCCCAGCTGCCGTTTTCGCATGGCCAGAGACTTGGCTAATGTTCTAGAAAATGCCAAAAAATGCTCTTTAGCAAGCGGTTTTTTCAGTATAGGGCATTTTGGGCCTCGTGGAGCGAACTTCGCCCCGGCCGGACGTTCAGCAGAGCAGCCGGCTGGGAGGGCTCAGCCCAACCTCAGGAAAAGGCCGATTCTCAGGACCAACCAGGCCGTCAGCCAGGCCAGGATGATTTGGTAGCTGATGGCGAAGAGCATCCATTTCAGGGCGCCGCTTTCCCGCCACAGGGTCACTACGGTGGCAAGGCAGGGGGTATAGAGGAGGACAAAGACCATGAAGGCCAAGGCCACGGCCGGGGTCAGCCCCGAGGCCTTCAAGGCTTCCTGGAGGGTGGCGGCCGCGCCGTCGCTCACCTCGCCCACTTCATAGAGAACCCCCAGGGTGCTGATGACAATCTCTTTGGCCACAAAGCCGCTGAGCAGGCTGACGCTCATGCGCCAATCAAATCCCAGGGGTCGCATCAGCGGCTCCAGGACTGCCCCCAGGCGGCCGATGAAGGTCTGGCGCATCTGGGCGGCCTGCTGCCGGTGACTTAGTTCGGCCAGGGCAGCTTCTTTTTCTTTTTCCAGAGCGCGGCAGAAGGCGGCAAAATCTTCCCGGCCTTGCAGAGCCTTGGCCTTTTCCAGAAAAGAGGCCTCGAGCTCGGCCCGTTCCTGGGCAAAGCGGCCGGCGAGTTCCGGATTTTTGGGGAAGGCGCCCAAGAACCAGATGATGGTCGAGGCCACCAGGATGACGGTGCCCATGCGCTTCAGATAGATGGTAACCTTGTCCCACATGTGCACCAGCACGCCTCGCAGGGCCGGCAGGCGGTAGGGCGGCAGTTCCATGACAAAGGGTTCTTCCTGCCCTTTCAGAAGGATCTTATTAAAGACGATACCCAGGAGCACGGCCATGAGGATGCCCAGCAGATAAAGGCCGAAGATCACCTGTCCGGCCCGCCGGGGGAAGAAGACCCCGGCAAAAAGGATATATACCGGCAGGCGGGCGCTGCAGCTCATGAGGGGGATGAGCAGCATGGTGAGGATGCGGTCCCGCTGGCTGTTCAAGCCCCGGGTGGCCATGATGGCCGGGACGTTGCAGCCGAACCCCATGAGCATGGGGATAAAGGATTTACCGTGCAATCCCAGGGCGTGCATAATGCGATCCATGATAAAGGCGACCCGGGCCATGTAGCCGGTATCATCCAGAAAGGAAATGCCGAGGAACAAGAGGGAAATCTGCGGCAGAAAGACCAAAACGCTGCCCACCCCGCCGATGATGCCGTCGGCAAGCAGATCCCGGAACCAGGTCGCGGGCAGCAGGGTGCGGATGCCATCCTTCAGACCGGCCACGCCACCCTCGATCCAGCTCATGGGCAGTTCGCCCAGGGTGAACGTCATCTGAAAGAGGAGCCACATGAAAAACAGGAAGATGGGGAAGCCGAATAATTGGTGGGTCAGAATTTTATCCACCTGTTCGGAGAGGATGATGCGTTTGGCCAACTCTTCCTTCTGGACCTCCCGGACGGTGCCGCCCAGAAAACCATAGCGCCGTTCAGCCACCAATACCGCGGCATCTTCGCCCCAGGTTTTTTCCAACTGGCGCCGGCCTTCCTCCACCTGGGCCATGACCGGTGCCCGTTGGGGGCTCTGCTCAAGGCGACGGAGGGCATCCGGGTCCAATTCCAGGAGTTTGGTGGCCAGCCAGCGGGGGTAGTGCCCATCGGCCAGGCTGGGGTCGACCGCCAACACTTTTTCTATCCGGCTTAAGACCGCTTCCACATCCGGGCCGTAATCAATGTGGATATGGCGGGCCACTGGGTCGCGGGCCTCGGCCAGGCGAATCACTGCGTCCAGGAGTTCCTGGGTCCCCTGATTGCGGTTGGCCACCGTGGGGACTACCGGCACGCCCCACAACTCCGCCAGGCGCTTCTGGTCGATGTGGATGCCGCGGTTGGCGGCGGTATCCACCATATTGAGGGCAAAGACCATCTTGGCCCCCAGATCAATAATCTGGGCCGAAAGAAAGAGATTGCGCTCCAGGTTGCTGGCGTCGATGACGTTGATCACCACGTCGGGTTTCTCATCAATAATAAAATTGCGGGCGATGATCTCTTCCAGGGAATAGGGGCTGAGGCTGTAAGTGCCGGGGAGATCCACGACGGTAATGTCATAATCTTGCCAACGGACGGTGCCCTCTTTTTTTTCCACGGTGACGCCGGGCCAGTTGGCCACGTGCTGACGGGCGCCCGTCAGGTTGTTGAAGAGGGCCGTCTTGCCCACATTGGGATTGCCGGCCAGGGCCACCGTTAATTTCTTGGCCATTACCCTTCCTCCCCCTGCACCTGCGAGAGCAGAATGAGGTCCGCTTCACCTTTGCGCAAACTGATATGATAGCCTTTGACGACATACTCGGTGGGGTCGCCCAGGGGCGCGGTCTTTTCCATGGCAACCCGGACCCCGCGGGTCAGGCCCATCTCCAAAAGGCGCTGACGAAACGGGCCGGCACCGATGACCCGCTCCACAATACCGGCTTCACCGGGGCGCAGATCGCTGAGTTTTTTGTTGGCCATACACCTTCCTTTTCGCAATTGATAATCAGTTGCAACAAGATATAGCCTTTTCCGGCGGTGTTGTCAAGGGGGTGGATAGCGGGCCAGGCCCCAGGAAGGCAAGATCTGGCGTAGGGCCAGCAGGGACCCCTGCCAACTGAAGAAATGGGCCGGGCAGCGGCAATCGCTGGCCCCCAGGCGGGGGTGCGGCACCGTGCTGGTTGGCAGGGTCAGAAGGGCGTGGGCCAGGGCGCACTCGCCCAGCCGCCCGGTTGTCCAGATCTCCTGGATGTTCAAGACATCGCTGGCTAAGAGGTAATCGATATGCCAATGCACCCGTTTTTGGGAGCGCTGATGGCGCGCCAGCCGCGCCGCCAGATACCGACGGGCCGAACCCACATAGAGGTAGAAGCCCGGGGTGACGGCAACCATGCCGATGGCCCCAACCTGAACCACGGCGTGGCCATGACAGTGGAGGATCAGGATATAGGTGGACAATGTGCGCTGCTTGGCCTCCTAAACAGGGACGGCGGGTTTTTCCTGCCGTTGTTTTATCATAACTGCGAAAATTGAATTCCGGCAAGACACCTTAGCCAGGCGGGGCATTTTTTCCCTAGCCGAGGCGGCCTGGGAGTCGATTCTTGCTTTTAAAAAGTTCTTCTGTTATTATGATACTTTCTGAAACTTAATGCCTTGGCCGGCAGGGGCCGCACCAGACTGCGGTCAACACCGGCGCGGTATTTTTTCCGGGTGTTTAGGTATGAAACATATGACTGAGGGGTTCGTAACGATGACGGCCCCAGAGGTAGGGCAGACGCTGGACCGTCTCAGGGACGAGATTTTAGCTCGTCACGGCGACTTGTCACGGCTTGCTTTGGTGGGCATCCGCACCGGCGGGGCTTTTTTGGCCCAGCGCCTGGGCCAGCAGATCCAGGCGCGGACCGGGGTGCCGGTGCCCGTCGGGATTCTGGATATCACCCTCTATCGGGATGATTGGACCCGGATCAGCCACAAACCGCACGTGGGCAAGACGGAGTTGGAATTCTCCCTGGATGATATCGACGTAGTCCTGGTGGACGATGTGCTCTTTACCGGACGGACGGTGCGGGCGGCTTTGGATGCCTTGACGGATTTTGGCCGGCCCCGGCGCATCGAGTTGGCCGTGCTAGTGGATCGGGGTGGTCGGGAGCTGCCCATCTGTCCGGATTACACCGGCCAGACGGTGACCCTCACAGGCAATCAACGAGTCAACGTTTATCTCCAGGAGACGGGCCGCACCGATGCCGTGGTCATTGAGGCCGGTCCAAAAAACAAGGGATAAGCCATGAACCAGGAATCCTGGCCGCGGCCCTTGGCCAAATATCTGGCCGGTCTGCGTGCCGATCTACGGGACCTCCTCGCGCCGCTCCTTGCGCAGATTCAACAGGCCTTAGATCAAGAAGGGGCCGGGGTCGACGATATTCTGGAGCTGTTAGCCGCGGCCCCGCTCAGGACCGTATCCCAGGAGACGGCTCTCATAGAGGCCTTGGCGCGCCTCCCCCATCGCCTCATGCCGGCCATTTTGGCGGGCCGCTACCGGGCCAATCCGGAGAGAGCTGTGCACAAGGCCCTGAAAAAGGCCTGGCATCACTTGAAAGTCCAGGGGATAGAGATCCCGCCGGAGTTGGCCAAACCCTCTGGCAAGGCCATCGTCAGCCTCCGCCCCGAGGAGGCGCCGGTCAAAGCCTATGCCAGTCGGATCGAAGGCAATGGCAGCCGCCTGATTGCCATCCACCTCCCCGGCTTGGGTCAATCCTTCAACATCATGATGGTCCTGGCCAACGATGTGGAGGGACTCAAAGATGTCTATACGATGCCACTGAGCAATAAAGAAGTTAAACTTTATCTGGAGCAGGTGCGGTCTGAATTGCCCGGGGAACTGGCGCCGGTGGATCCGGCCTATGCCTTCGGGGTCTTGGAAGAGTGCTTCCAGATCGATCCTGACTCGACGGCTGAGGCAGTCATGCTGTATCGGCAGGCGCGGCCGATCTTACGCCAACGTCTGGGACAGGCGACCCCGCCCGCTATCCAGAGTCTGCTGCCCGTTCTGGACGCGCCCCAGAAGTATCTGGAAAGCTGTGTGGAACTGTTGATGGAGGAAGATTTTCATAACTGGCCGCTGGAACCGGCGGATATCCAGCCATGGCTGGCAAAATTGGCAGAAGTGCAACAGAGTCCTCTGCATTTGACCGAAGAGCAGCAGGAGGCCCGCTATAGTGACCTCATGACCAAGGCTTTGCAGGAACTGTTCCCCCCGGCGCAACGCCGGCTGATCGGCCAACGCCTGCTGCACATGGCCTATTATTTTGATCAAACCGACCGGCTTTATTTGGCCCGCCTGGCCCAAACCGCAGGGGAGGACCTGTTGCGGGAGCGCAGCATTCTGGAAAAGGAAAACCCGTTCCTGGTCGCTCTGTTCATGCTGCCGGTAGAAATGCTGCGCCGCTCCCTGGAGCCGGCGTCGGAGCAAGCACCGACAGCGGGCCGGATTATTACGGATTTTTAAAAGCGGGGCCAATCGCAGGGTGTTGACAACGGGCTTCCTGCCGCGCCAAGAGCAGGCGGCGAGTTTTGCAACAGTTTGCCAGGAGGGGGTATGCTGCACACCCTGGAAATCAGGACGACCCAGACCACCGAATACATTGAGATTACAGCCGCAGTCCAGGACCTGGTCAGCCGGCACGGTCCGCTGGACGGCGTCTGTTTTATTTATGTGCCCCATACCACGGCCGGCATTACCATCAACGAAAACGCCGACCCTGCGGTCCGGCAGGACATCCTCATGGTGCTCAATACCCTCATCCGGGATGAGGCGCCGTATCGCCATGCCGAAGGCAATTCGCCGGCCCACGTCAAGGCGACGCTGACGGGCTCCACGGCGGCGGTGCCCATCGAGTCCGGGCGGCTGGTCCTGGGTACCTGGCAGGGGATCTTTTTCTGTGAGTATGACGGTCCCCGGCGCCGCCAGGTAAAAGTGAAGTTCCTCGGTGGCTAAGCCCATGGACAAGGGGGCGTTCTTTGCAGCAGTCAGATTGACCAACAACGCTTCCCTGGCGGAGATCCAGAGGGGCGAGCACAGGATTCAGGATCGCCACACCCTCAAAGAGTTTCTGGAATACATCCACATCAAAAAGGGCCTCCTGGAGGCCTACAGCGCCGACTACCCCCTCATCGAGCCCCGGGAACTGCTGCCTTCCTTTGAAAGCAATTATGCGGAGTATCAATTACCCAGCTTCAGCATGGTGGCCTTTAACCGGCCCTTGCAGTATCAGCGGGAGGTCTTTCAGTTCGATCTCCTCCACAGTCTGGGGGAAGCGGTGCCGGAAAAACCCGGGGGCAAACCCCGGCGTCTGCCCATCCGGGAGCGCCTCCTCAAGGAAAATGCCGAGAAGTTTTTGCCACATCTGACCAAAGAACTGCGGGCGGCCTTTAAAGAAAAATTCCTGCGGCAGGATCTGACCAGCCTGGCCTGCTATGAAGACCTGTTGGAATTTATTTTCCACATGGATCGGGCCCACGTCATCGCCAGAGATGCCCAGGATGAATTCCGACTCCTGGGCTGCTATGCCTCTTTCCCGTCGGACCTGGATACCGAACTGAAACAGTTCGGGCGGCGCTTGGGGAAATTCAGCGAGCGAGATGATGCCGCGTATGAGCGGCACCGGACCTTTGTCTACCAGTTTCTCATGGAACTCTATGGCTTTCCCATTGCCGCGGAGCGCCGCACCTCCTCGGCGCTTTTTGCCCGGAAACTCAGCCGTCTGAAAGACTCTTATCTTATCAAGGTGTTGGGGGCTTCAGATCGGACTATCACCAGCCTCAACGGCTTTGAGCAGAAGCGCTATCCAATCGTGGAAAAGGCGGCTCTGGTGACGGTGCCGGCCGACCTTAAGGAAATGCACAGCTATCTGGCGGACAACGGCTTTTATGTGGACCCCGACCGTCGGGTGGTGGTCGTCAAGGTCATCTACACGCAGCACCGCTACCATCGCCACAACGTCCAGGAAGACCGGGCCTTATCCGTGGTCAAACAGGAGATTCTCCACCCTTATACCGGCGAGCGGGCCTCATTTAATATCCTCAAGGATACCAAGAGTTTTATCGTTACCCTGAATGATATTATCCGGGGCGAATACGTCGGCAGCATCTCCTATCGCCAGGAGGGGCTGATCACCTCCACCAAAACCCACGATGACCGGCTGAAATTTCTTTATGCCTGGCTGACCAAAAATCAGCGCCGTTTTACCAGTTACAGTAAGGAATTTTTTGCGGAGCTGAAGAAAATCCTCAATGATTACATTCTCAACCCCGACTATAAGGTCTATTTTCGCAAATATGCCGATCTGCACCGGGAGGTGCTGGGCAAGATCGCTTATTTGCAACAGTTGCACGAGGTGCAGCAGTTGGAGCGGCTGCTGCACCGGCGGCCGCCCTATAACCGGCGTCTGACCACGGAGCGGTTCCTGGCCCTGGCTTTGGAGTTCGTGGAGGACAACTATGATGATATCCTGCATTATTACGACGATATTTTCGCCAAATGCAATACCTTGCTCAGCCTGATCGCCAGCCAGCCATATCTCAAAGGCATCGGCCAGCAGGTGGACCCCCCGGCCAATCCGTACCATCGTACCCTCTGGCTGATGCTGAAACGCCTGCGTTCCCTGCAGGAGAGTCTGGCCAAAGACCGGGAGCGCATCAAACACGCCGAGGAAGAGGGGGCCTTTACCCGCCTCCTCATGCGGGAATCGCTGGTCAAACCGCACCCGAGGTCTTAGCGTCCCCGGCTTCGTCTGCTTTAGCCACGGATTCCCTCATTTTCAAGGTTTTTCTATGCCACCCTCCCTCGACCTTGAGCTTGCCGACCCGGCCTTTCTCCTTGTGGAGGGTGCCGCAGCCTTGGGGTTGCGCCTTGCTGCCGACGTCCTCGGTCAGTTCCTTTTTTATGGCGAAGAACTGCTGAAGTGGAACCGTCGGATCAATCTCACCGGCCTGCGGACGGCTCAGGAGGTCGTGGTCAAGCATTTCCTGGATTCCCTGGCGGTGTGGCCGTGGGTGCAAGATCTGGCCAGTTTGGCGGATATTGGCAGCGGCGGCGGCTTCCCGGGACTGCCCCTGAAGTTGGCGCTGCCGTCACTGGACCTGACCCTGGTGGAGGCCAGCGGCAAGAAGACGGCGTTTCTCCACTACCTGGTGGCCCACCTGAGACTGCGCGGCGTGGCAGTGCGCCAGCTGTATCTGACCCATGAGGTGGCCTGCCAATGGGGCCCGGTTTTCCAGGGCGTCATTACCCGGGCGACCCTGCCCCTGGATCGGTACATGGATTTGGCGGCACCGTTGGTGCGGCCTGGCGGCCGGCTTTTGGCTATGCAGGGGCCGCACCCGGATACGGCCCAATGGCAGCAGGCCGTGGCTTTGGCCGGGCGCTACCACTGCGAGGTACCGAGTGTCCAGGAGTATCGCCTGCCCTGGAGCGGCGATCCCCGGCGGTTGGTCATCTGGGAAAAATTAACCGCATGAAGGGACGCTGCTCTCCTCATTGCCTTGGCGCCGGGCCAGCATTATAATAAAATTTTGAAAAACGGCTTAAAGGTGAGGGCCGAGGCCTGGGAGGACGCCAGCCGTGCTATTAACTCCCCCTGGCAATTCCCCAACATGGCGGCCAGAGAAAGGTTCGTTGTGGAAAAAGGGTTTTGCGGAAGGGGCCATGGGGCTCTGCCACCCTCCCCTTCCCCGATTCTGCCTTTTGACCGGGTCCAATGGCAAGAAAAAGATTTTTTCTCCCACCTAATGGGCAAGCGGACAGCGATGTCCGGTATGGTTTTGGCGTTCAGCGCCACGCCCTAGGAATTTATCTTAAGGTGGTCCATTCTGTCATTTTGAGGGAGCGAAGCGACTGAAGAATCTCAGATCCTGCGCTGTGCTCAGGATGACAAGATGAGAGTCACCCGTCCAGAAGGAGATTTTTTCAGAGTCTGCCATGACCTTGCCAGCGCCGCCATCGATTTTTACCATTCTAGCCGATTGTCAACTTCAGGGTCGGTCTGCAGTCTTGGCCATTGTTGTGGCGACGCAGGGCTCGACGCCCCAGAAAGTCGGCGCCAAACTCGTGGTCCGGGAGGACGGCACGACCGCGGGCACGGTGGGCGGCGGTGAGTTGGAGGCCCGGGTTATCCAGGAGGCGCTGGTGGTCCGGCAATCCGGCACGCCGCGGTTGTTGGAGGTGGATCTGTCAGCACCCGGGGCGGCCCTCTGCGGCGGCCGGGTCAGCGTGTATCTGGAGCCGGTCCTGCCGCCGCCCAGCTTATATATAATCGGCGCCGGACATGTGGGTCTGGCCCTGGCCCATCTGGCGGTCTTCATCGGTTTCCAGGTCACCTTGTTGGACGACCGGCAGATGGACTTGCCGCCTGAACTCAAGCAGGTCCGATTTCACCAAATTCTGGATTATCGTCAGCCCCTTGCCCAGCTGACGTTGGCCGACCCGGCATATATCGTTATTGCCAGCCGGAGCCACCAGCATGATCTGGAGGCTGTGCTGGCGGCCTTGCGCACGCCGGCCGTCTATATCGGTCTGCTGGGCAGCACCCGCAAGAAAACTGCCTTGGCCGAGAAACTTGTGGCCATGGGCGTGACGCCGGCCGAGTTGGCCCGGGTATATGTCCCGGTGGGCTTGGACCTGGGGGCCGTCGGTCCGGCGGAAATTGCCGTTAGCATTGCGGCACAACTCATCGCACAGCGGAGGCAACATGCCACCTTTGATCTCAGCCCTGCTTTTAGCCGCCGGCTCCTCCAGCCGGATGGGTCAGCCGAAAGCCCTGTTGCCCCTGCAGGACAAACCGGCCATTCTCCACTGCCTGACCCCTCTGTGGCACGGATCGGTCAGTGAGATTATCGTGGTCCTGGGCGGCGGCAGCGAACCGGCGGCGGCCCATTTAAAGGATATGTCCTTAAAAATTCTCTATAATACCCTACCGAACTCCGAAATGGTCAAATCAGTGCGGATCGGCCTCCAAGCCATGGCGCCGCAATGCCAGGCGGCCCTCATCTGTCTGGTGGACCACCCGCTGGTGCAGGCGGACACCATCAAGCAGATCGTCGCGGCCGGCCTGGAGCAGCCCGGCAAGATTATTATCCCCACCTTTCAAGAGCGGCGGGGCCATCCCACCCTGTTTCCCAAGGCCCTGCTGACGGAAACGTATCAGGGCTTCCACCTCCAGGAAATCATCGGCCGCCATCCTGATAAGGTGGTGCTCCTGCCGGTGCCCGACGAAGGCGTGGTGCTGGAGATGGATACGCCGGAAGAATATCAGGCCATCTGCCAACGTCTACAGGAGACCAGCCATGGCCAATGAATTAACCCACCTCAGCTTCCGGGTGCAGGGTTTGCTGCAAAAAGGCGTTTTTACCTGAATGGGCTGCCCGGACGCGGTCCGCGCCGCAGTCACGGCTCTGCCTGGAGTCTTGTCCATCAGCTATCAACCCGAAACCGATCTCTTCCGCCTGACTTATCGCACCGATAAGGTGCAGTTACCAACTATCTTTGCTGCCGTTTGGGAAGCTGGCCGCCAGAACGGTCGGGAGTTCGTGCCCCAGGTGGTCAATGACTAATAGACCATCAAATCGGGTAAAAGTGCCCTAATGGAAGAAAGACAAGTGGGTGTCCAGCCTGCCACTGCCAGAGAAGGAGAGGGTTTTTCAATAAAGTTAAGCTGTTTCGCTGCCCAACCAAGAGGATATTTCCCGTTCCAGCAGTTCCCGGATGGTGTCCCGGGTGCGCCGGTAGTGGTCTATGTCAAAACCGAAGGGATCAGCAAGACGGCGGTGAAAAACCCTGCCGCCGAAGTCCGGGGGGAGACGTTTCTGCAGGTCGTAGCCGGAAAAGTTGATGATGGCGCGACAAGATACCAAGTCCACCGCAGCCAGGCCTTTGGACTGAAGCCCGGTGGTCGGGATATGCAGCTCTGCCAAGACGGTCAGGGTCTCGGGCGCCACCCAGCCCAAAGGGCTGAAGCCGGCCGAGACCGCTTCCACCTGTCCGCCAAAGAAGTGCCGTGCCAAGGCCTCGGCCATGATGCTGCGGCAGGAGTTGCCCAGACAGAGAAAGGCCAGGCGCGGTTTCATGACGGCCACCACACGGTCCAGCGATCCAGGGCGGTGAACATCAGGAGCCAGAAGAGCACCTGTCCGGCCAGCCAACGCCAGCGACCCTGGGGCGTGGTCAGCCAGCGTGCCTGCAGGGCCTCGAGAAAATTATACATTACCGCACAGGCCACCGCAAAAGGCGGAAACCCCAGGTAGCCCAAAACCGGCATCTCAAAGACCTTGCCGAATTGGAAAAAGGGCAAGGTATAAATCCACTTGGCCTTGGCCCAATAATTCCAGCATTCCCAGAATACCCCGCAGACCAGCCCGGCCACGAGCAGCAGGTAAACCTCCCGGCGCTGCCCCTGGCGCCAGTCGATCCACAAGGATCGCCCCCCCCAGAGATAACAGAACGGCTCTAACAGAAAGATGAAGGCCAACCAGACCAGTGGAAAAAAGTAGCGGGGCCAAAATAGGGGCATGAGCCAAAAAAGCCAGCCGGTGAGGAGAAAGGGAACCGGCCAGGTGTTGCCCACGGGTCGGCGGGTGCCCTGGACCGCGGCAAAGAGGCCGAAGGCCCGCAGCAGATCCCGGGTCTGAAAAAGGCCCGGCAGGACCGTGGCAAAGCCCAGCCAGTAGCCCAGCCAGCGTGGCAGGCGGTCCAACGGCAGACCTTGATAGTGCCAATTGCCCAGGAAGAAATTGGCAAACTCAAAGACCAGCCAGCAGGTCACCGAAGCCATGGCAAGTCTGGGCAACTGCCAAGGCCGCGTCATCAAAAGTGACTCGCCTTGCCGCTGGAAAATCACCGTATCCGCCAGGACAATATAGGACCACCAGGCAAAAGAGTAGAACCAGGTGGCAAAGGGCTCGCGGCCATAATGCAGACCCCACACCGCGGTGAGGAAGAAAACCCCGGCCACAAGGCCGAGGCCTCGGGAAAATACTCTTGGTGTTGCCGTCGGCATCCAATTTTTGCGCATCCAGCACGCCGCCTCCCTCAATCCAGTCGTTTTTTCAGCCGCCGCAGGCTGAGGCCGAAAAAGGCGATGAAAAATCCCGCCAAAATAAGCAGGCTGGGCCAATACTGCTGCAGCCCCAGGCCTTTTAAGTATACTCCCCGCACGATCTCCATAAAATAGGTAACCGGCAGGATATGGGCCATTACTTGGGCCTCTCGGCCCATGCTGGCCACGGAAATAAAAAAGCCGGAATAAATAAAGGCCGGAATCAGGGTAATGACGGTGGTCAGGAGCATGGCCCCCACCTGCGTGCGCAAGAGAACCGAGATGAGCAGCCCCAGGGAAGTGGTGACGCCCACATACAAGCAGGCGGCGCCGGTGAGGAAAAAGAAACTGCCCCGCAGGGGGACGTGGAAGACAAACTGGGCCAGAGCTACCAGCAGAAAGTAATTCAGGAAACCAATGCCCCAATAGGGGAGGAGTTTTCCCAACAGATACTCCCAGGGACGGATGGGCGAACAGTAGATATTAAAAATGGCGCCGCTCTCTTTTTCACGCACCACGGCGATGGAGGCCAGGAGGGCGGAATAGAAAAAGAGGTTGGTGGCGATAAGTCCTGGCACGATGAAATTGCGGCTTTGCAGATCAGGGTTGAACCAGGCCCGGGACTCCACCTGGATATAGGGGGTGGCAGTCTCCGGCCGCGCCCACCCCATAGCCAGATCCCGATTGAACTCCTGTTGGATGATGTCGAGATAGTTCAGGATGGCTGAGGCCCGGTCGGGAAAGGCGCCGTCAATCAACGCCTGGATTTCGCTGGGGCGGCCGGTATAGAGGGTCCGGTCGAAGTTGGGCGGAATGATGAGCCCCAAGCGTATTCGGCTGTCGATGAGGCCCTCATACAGCTTCTGATAATCCTGCAGATGGGTCTGGAAGGCAAAATAGCGGGAGTGGGCCAGGCGGTCTACCAAGGCCCGGGACAGGGGGGAGCGGTTCTGATCGATGACGGCAAAAGGGATGTTATTGACGTCCAGGGTCAGGCCAAAGCCGAAAAGGATAAACAGGAGCAGAGGAACCCCAAAGGCCAAGGAAAGATAGAGTTTATCCCGGAGGATTTCCTTCAGCTCTTTCTCGGCGACGGCCAGGAGGCGGCGGCTAAGGCGCATATTGCTGCTCCTGGATAAAATAAATAAAGGTGTCTTCCATGGTCAGGGGCGTCGTGGTTATGGCTGCCAGCGGCAGACCGGCAGATTGCAGCAGGTCAGCAATCTGCTGCCGATCCTGGTCCGGCGTCTTAGTGGGGATATGGATGCGGCTGCCGTGGAGAAAGGCCCGGGGATAGTACGGTTGCAGCGCTCGCAAAACCTGGCGGAACTGCGGGCTGCTGATCTCCAGATGCTGGCCGCTGGCTGCCTCGGCCTGCTGGCGCAGCTCCTCGGGGGCGCCCAAACCCACGATCCGGCCCTGGTGCATGAAGGCCAGGCGCTGGCAGTACTGGGCCTCATCCATATAGTGGGTGGAGACCATGATGGTTACGCCCTGACCGGCCAGGGAGCAGATCAGCTGCCAGAACTGCCGTCGGGCAATGGGGTCCACCCCTGAGGTAGGTTCATCTAAAAAGACGACTCTGGGGCGATGCAGAATGGCGCAACCCAGGGCCAGGCGCTGGCGGATACCTAGGGGCAGATCGCCGGCCAGCCGGTCTTCCTGGCCTTGCAGGTCGGCCAGGGCCAGAATCTCCGGCAGGCGGGTCTCCAGAGCGACCCGGGACATGCCATAAACCCGGCCGTAGAGACGGATATTTTCCGCCACGGCCAGGTCGCGATACAGAGAAAATTTCTGAGACATGTAACCCAAGTGCGCCTTGATGCGGCTGCCGTCCTTGCCGATGGGCAGACCGGCGATGCAGCCCCGGCCGCGGCTGGGTTTCAAGATACCCGTGAGCATCTTGATAACCGTGGTCTTGCCGGCGCCATTGGGCCCCAGAAAGCCAAAGATTTCCCCCTGATAAATGGTAAAGCTGACCCGGTCCACGGCCGTGAAGGCACCGAACTTTTTGGTTAACTCCTCCACTTGAATCATCGGCTCGGGGCGGGGCTGGGTGCAGAGAGCGACCGGCTCCGGTATGGGCACGGCCGTCTCCTGGGCCATGGCCCGGATAAAGACTTCCTCCAGGGAACAGATCCGGCCCTGGCTGTCGCTTCCGGCCGCGGCCTGGAGGCGGGCGGTCTCTCCCTGGGCGATGATGCGACCTTTGTGGAGCAGGGCCACCCGATGGCAGCGTTCGGCTTCGTCCAGATACGAAGTGGTCAGAACCACGGTGGCACCCTGTTCCACCACTAAGCGGTTGATGATCAGCCAGAAATCCCGGCGGGAGATGGGGTCGACGCCGGTGGTGGGTTCGTCCAGAAAAATGATCTCAGGCAGATGAATGAGGGTACAGCACAGAGCCAGTTTCTGGCGCATACCGCCGGAGAGCTGCCCGGCCGGTCGCTCCACAAAAGGGGCCAGTTGGGTTGAGGCCAGGAGTTCGGCTTTGTGACGCTGGAAAACCTCGGCCGGGACTTCCCGGAGGTGTCCGAAAAAATCGATGTTCTCGGCGACGCTGAGGGCATCATAGAGGTTGAGGCCCAGCCCCTGGGGCATATAGCCGATGCGGCTCTTGATGGCCTCGGGATCCGTCGTGACATCAACGCTGGCCACGTGGACGCGACCACTATCTGGGCGCAGCACCCCCGCCATGATCTGCATGAGGGTGGATTTGCCGGCGCCGTCCGGCCCCAGGAGACCAAAGACCTCGCCGGCCTGGACGGCAAAAGAAACGTCCTGGACGGCCGGAGTGTGACGGTAGGCTTTGGTGACCTGCTGCACTTCAATGAGAGACGACTGAGTTAACGAGGGCGCCGCCATGGCACAGTATCTTTCCAGCGCAGCAGGGCTTCCCCCGGCATGCCCGGTTTTAAGTAGCCCTCCGGATTATCGGCCCGCAATTCCACGGCAAAGACCAAATTGACCCGTTCCTCCCGGGTCTCCACATATTTCGGCGTGAATTCGGCCCGCGGCGACACCCGGGAGACGAAGGCCGGAAAAAAACGGTCCGGAAAGGCGTCCACATAGATGCGGGCCTCTTGGCCCAAGCGAATCTTGCCGATATCCGGTTCATTGATAAAGACCTTGAGGTACAACTGCTGCAGATTCACCAGAGTAAACAAGGGGGTGCCGGGATTGACGATTTCACCGGGTTCCACCTGCCGGGTCAGGAGGACGCCGTCAGCCGGGGCGGCGATGATGGTATCCGCCAGGTTGGCTTCGGCCTCCCGGACCTGGGCCTGGGCGGCAGCCAGATTGGCTCGGGCGCTCTGCCACTCCTGTTGCTTCAATTGCACCGTGCGGGGAAGCAGGCGGGCTTGCTGGAGCAGGGCGCCGGCTTGGGCCAGCTCCTGGCTGGCCGCCTCCCGGCGGGCCGCGGCCGCCTTGAAGAGCGCCGTGGCTTCGTCCAGCTTTTGTTGGGGGATGACCCGCCGGGCCAAGAGGGCATCATAGCGTCGGAAATCCTGGCGGCTCCTGACCAGATCAGCTTCAGCCTCTTGGACCCGGGCCTGGGCTGCGGCCAACCGGGCCTCGGCCGCGGCGATTTCGGTGTTTACCTGGCGGGCTGTGTAGTCCAGATCAATCTGGGCCTGCTGGACCCGCTCCTGCCAATAGCGCTCCTGCTCCCGGGCCCGATCAAGCTGGGCCTGGATCTGCTCTGAGGATAAACGCACCAGGACTTCCCCGGCGGTTACCGTCTCGCCCCGATATTTGGTCACCATAACCACCCGGCCGGGAACTTTGGGGGCGATGACCACTTCATCGCCTTCGATGCGGCCGCTGGCCAGAAGCAGCCCGTCCGGCACGGCCCGCCCCCATTGGGAGAGGAGGCCCAAACCCATGGCCACGAGGATTAGGATGATGATTCCGGTGAAAATAAGTTTTCTGCGGGTTGGCATTGCTCTCCTCAGAGCCTGGCGAGGGGCCGGTAAGGGGCCGGGAACCCCCGCCTTGCCCTCAAACTTTCCTCACACAACTTCTTTCTGATAGATGCCTTTGAGGCTTCAGGACTGGCGTTGGCGGTCGCGTTTGGTCGCGGATCAGCGCCGCCGGCCCCAGCCGAAGAGGGTGCCCAGGACGCCCCGGCTGATTTCCCGGCCGATCTGGGTGCCGATGGAGCGGGCGGCGCTTTTGGCCATGGAGGTGATGATGTTTTCGCCGGTCGCGGCCCCCCGGCCTGGCGACCGGGGCGGGGGGGCTGTGGCCTGGGTGCTGGCCGCCCGGTTTTGCAAGACTTCATTGGCACTCTGGCGGTCGATGGCTTTTTCATAGTGGCCAAACAGCAGGGAGCTGTGCACTACCTGTTGCCGTTCCGCCGGGGTCAGGGGGGTCAGGCGGCTCTGGGGCGGCAAGATCCAGGCCCGCTCCACCGGCGTAGGTCTGCCTTTGGCGTCCAGGACCGAGACCAGGGCTTCACCAACGCCCAGTTCGGTGATGGCTTCCACCACGTTCAGTTTGGGGTTGGGCCGGAAGGTCTCGGCTGCAGCCCGGACGGCCTTCTGTTCTTTGGGGGTAAAGGCCCGCAGGGCATGCTGCACCCGGTGGCCCAATTGTCCTAGCACCGTTTCGGGCAGGTCCAAGGGGTTCTGGGTAACAAAATAAACGCCGATGCCTTTGGAGCGGATGAGTCGCACCACCTGTTCAATTTTGTCCAACAGGGCTTTGGGGGCATCGGCAAAGAGCAGGTGCGCCTCGTCGAAAAAGAAGATGCCCGTGGGTTTGGGAGGATCGCCCACTTCAGGCAGGGCCTCGAATAACTCCGACAACAGCCAGAGGAGCAGGGTGGCATAGACCTTGGGGGCGTTGATGAGCCGGTCGGCGGTGAGGATATTGATCATCCCCCGGCCCTCGGCGGAGGTCTGGAGAAAATCAGCCAGATTCAAGGCCGGTTCGCCGAAGAAGACCTCGCCGCCCTCTTGTTCCAGGGCCAGCAGATTGCGTTGAATGGCGCCGATGCTGGCCGCCGAGACATTGCCATACTGGGTGCGCACTTGATCGGCATTGTCGCCGACATACTGCAACATGGCCCGCAGGTCTTTGAGGTCCAGGAGCAACAGGCCATTGTCATCAGCCAGTTTGAAGACCAGAGTCAGAACGCCGCTTTGGGTGTCATTCAGGTTGAGGAGGCGTGAGAGGAGGAGAGGGCCCATGTCCGAGATGGTGGTGCGCACCGGATGACCTTGGAGGCCATAGACGTCCCAAAAAGTTACCGGATAAGCCTGAAAAGGAAAATCAGGCAACCCGAGGATCTTGACCCGCTCCACCACCTTGGGATTGTCACCCCCGGGCTGGCAGATGCCCGATAAATCACCCTTGATGTCGGCCAGAAAGACCGGCACGCCGATGCGGCTAAAGGCTTCGGCCAGGACCCGCAAAGTCACAGTCTTGCCGGTGCCGGTGGCCCCGGCGATCAGGCCGTGCCGATTGGCCATCTTGGGCAAGACGCCGATCAGCTCTTCGCCTTGGGCAATGATTAACGTTTCTTCCATGCAGACTATCCTTTGGGGGCCGACCCGGCGGCAGCCGGCTCCGGCCCGATGGTGGGTTGCCAGCTCAGCAAGCGGCCGGAATTAGCGGAGATCAGGGCGGCGTGGCCCACGTGCAGCAGGCCGCCGATAACCGGGGTAAGGCGGCCGGTCAGGGCCAATCCGACCCCCAGGAGATCGGTGGCCAGGGCCATCCAGAAATTCTGTTGAATAATACCCAGCGTCTGCCAACTCAGCTGCCTCAGATAGATGAGGCGGCGCAGGTCGTCGTCCACCAGGGCAATATCGGCGGTGGCGATGGCGGTCTCGGAGCCGCCGGCTCCCATGGCCACCCCCACTTCCGCTTTGGTGAGGGCGGGGGCGTCATTGACGCCGTCGCCCACAAAGGCGACGCTGCGTCCTTTGGCCATCAGAGCCGCGACATAGGCGGCCTTTTCTTCGGGCAGCAAGGCCGCCCCATAGCCGTCGAAGCCATGCGCCCGGGCCAGCCGCTCTACCAGAGCCGGGGCATCACCGCTCACCAGGTGGAATTCTTGGACACCATCCCGGCGCAGCCAGTCCATGACCTGGGGCAATTCCGGCCGCACGGCCGCGGCAAGTCCGATGAGGCCCAGAAGCCGCTGATTTTTGGCGACATAGAGAATCGACAGGCCGCTGGCCGCCATTTCCGCGGCGATGTCGTCAAAGGCTGCGGTCGTTATCCCCTCTTCCAGGAAAAAGGCATGGCTCCCCACCACGATGGTGTTCATGCCCCAGACCGTGCGCACCCCCCGGCCCAGGATAGTATCACTGACAGCATCATTGGCCAGAAGAAGACCTTCTTCCTCGGCCTTTTTGACCACGGCCTTGGCCAGAGGATGGGGGTTGCGATACTCGGCCACCGCCGCCAAAGTGAGAACTTCGACGTAGTCGGTGAGGCCGTCGTGCCAGGCCACCTGCCGTACTTCCGGCACGCCAGTGGTGATGGTGCCGGTCTTGTCAAAACAGAGGCAGTCGGTGGCGCCGAAGCGCTCCAGATATAAGCCGCCTTTGATGAGGATGAGGTGGTCGGCGGCGTTGGCCAAAGAGGCCGAGACCGCCGTGGCGGCGGCCAGGATGGTGGCGCAGGGACAAGCCATGACCAGGAGCACAGCAAAAACCTTGGCTAGGTCCTGGGTAAGGACCAGGGCGAAAAATGTGGCCGCCAAACCCAGCCGGGAAAGGCGCACCGCCAGCAGCTCCGCCTGTTTCTCGGCTTGAGGCCGAAAGAGTAGGGAGCGTTCCACCAGGAAAATGATCTGGTTGAGATAGGTGGCTTCCCCCACTTTTTCGGCCCTGATCCGAATCCTGCCGTCCTGAACGATGGTGCCGGCATAGACGGGATCACCTTCCCGGCGCAGCCCCGGTTCGCTGCAGCCGGTGAAATGGGCTTGATCCACCAGGGCCTCACCAAACACGACGACACCGTCCACGGGTATCTTTTCCATGGGCCGGACCACCACCACATCCCCCACCTGGACTTGCTGCACCGGCGTTTCCACTTCAACCCCATCAACCAGCACAATGGTGTTTTTGGCACAGACCTGGAGAATGTCCCGGATGGCCCGCCGGGAGCGGTCAGCGACGTATTCCTCCAACACTTCGCCAATATCCAGGATCCAGATGACTTCCAAGGCGGTCATGGCCTCACCGGTGGCGATGGCCAAGATAGAGGCCATGGACAGAAGGGGATGCAGCCCCAGGAAGCGATAGCCGCTGATCTCGGTCAGGGTCCGGTACCAGAGGGGCAGGGAAGCCATGACGGCGCCGGCGGTCAAGACCGCCGGACTGAACGGCGCCCCCCAGACCAGGGAGGAGAAGAGGTTGAGCCCCAAAAAGCCGGTGAGGGCTGTAAGTTTTCTTATGCCCCAGGCCAGCCGGTCGTTTTTTTCCAGCCGGACTTCCTCCAGCCGGGCCGACCAGGACGGGGTGGTTGCCAAGAGTTGGGGAAGCTGACGAACGCCCTCGGCCACCAAGGCCAGCAGGTCAGACACCCTGACCTCTTGCCGATAATACAGGATCAGGCTGCCGGTCACCGGATTGGCGGTCGTCGCAGTGATGAACTCCTGCAGCGACAGCCAATGGGCCAGGCTGCCTGCCTCTGCTTCCCGCCGATAAATGGCCGGCACTTTAAGACGCAGACGGCCGGGAAGGGAATGACAGACTTGAAGAGCGGGGGCAGCTGCCGTCATCATAACTCCACTAAGCCGGGAAACATCATTGGTTCATTTTAATGGAAACTGGAAAGAGTACCAAGCAAAAACATGATGGCGGCGATGGCGGCAGACCTGGACATAAAGAAGCCGGTGGCGGGTTCTGATGAGGTTTAAGGGCAAAAAACCAAGGTGACGCGAGCCGCCCTGGTTCGCTCAGGATGGGAAGAGCATTGCCGGCAGCCCTGGAATCCTGTGGTCACCTTTAGAGGATACCAGAGCCCGCAATCAGCCAGGGGACCGGCTGCCAGCCCCGGATAGATGCATAATCCTGGTTTTCCTGGGGAATATTGGGTCAGAGAGGCCCGCTCGTCAACCGGCCATAGAGTAAGGCGGCAAAATCCCGGCTGCGTTCCTCCGCGGCGGTCTTCAGGGCCGAGGCCTCGAGCTGCAAAGCAACGGCCTGGGGCACGCCGGCCATCATAGTAAGATTGGCAAAGACATTGACCAAGCCGCCGTGCACCACGGCTTGGGCGAGAAACCCCATGACCCCGACGTCAGCCAGAATGACAGGACTGCCTTTTTCGGCCAAGAGGGTGGCCCAGCCCAAGACCTCCAGCCCCAGCCGGGCCATCTCCAGGGGCGGGTCGCAGGCCCTAGCAAAGGCCTGGGCGATGGCCTGATCTCGTTGGTACTGTTCGGCTTCCGTCGTGCGCGGCAGCCGGCGGGCCAGGACCACTTGGTGGTATGCCAAGGCGTCGGCGTCGATCAGGTCCAGAAAGGTTTGGCGAGCTCTCTCGATCTGCGACTGCACGGCTGCCAAAGCGGCCTGCTGTGCTCGCTCCTCGGCCTTGCGGAGACTGATCTGACCAGAGAGAGAACCCAGGGCCGCGGCCAAAGCCCCGGCCACCGAGACCGCACAGCCGCCGCCGGGCAACGGTGTGCCTTCGGCCAACTGTTCCACAAAAGCCAGAATCGTCCACTGGGGGAAATTCGGTCGATCCATCTTGCCGTGGTCAGGAAATGAAATTGTCTTCCTCCAGACAATGGAGTGGCGCACTGGACGCATGAAAGGGAGGCCACCCCCAAGTCTGGTTAACTATCGGAAATAATAAATCTAATATCCCTTGCCCAAAGGCTCTCCCCACCAGTGGGGCGAGGAAAGAAAGGACTTTGCGGATGGAGTCTAACTAAAAATTTATTATACTCCGGCCTTATGGCCTCTGGCAAGGCGAAAACCCGGAAAAAAGGATACGGCAGGGGGGGAATGAGACAAGCGGAGGCTTTTTCTTATTATCATCCGAGCAGCACGGCGTCATCCCCCATAACTAAATCCCGGAGGGGTGGCAGTACCTAGAAGGCCGTTTTCGATGGTCTAACGTATCTGAAGAGTTTCCTCACCTCCCCATTGTTGTGGCGTGGGTTATCATGATCCGCCCCATTCCTGGAAGAGCAAAAAGGGTATTGGACAACAGTCTGTCAGCCGGCCAGGCTGGAGGAAACGGTCTTATAGAGCTGCCAGGTGGCTTGAAAGGCCTGGCTGAAGGAGCGGTTTTCGATGTAGGTCCGGGCCGCCTGGCCCATCTGTTGGCGTTTGACCGGATCATCGATGAGGGTTGTCATCGCCTCTACCAGGTCACGTTCAGCATCGGGCCGGACCACCAAGCCGGTCTGGCCGGGGATCATGTTTTCCTGGGGACCACCGGCCGCGCTGACGATGACCGGCAGACCCGAGGCCTGGGCTTCCAGGACGACGTTGCCGAAGGTATCTGTGGTGCTGGGAAAGACAAAGATATCGCAGGTGGCATACACCGCAGCCAGTTCCTCTCCTTCCAGATACCCCGTAAAGGTGCAAGGAAAATCCGCCAAAACCTCTCGCATTTCTTCTAGATACGGCCCATCTCCGACCACCACCAGATGGACGTGGGGGCGGCCTGGACTAAGGGTCATGAAGGCCCGGGCCAGCAGCTGCAAGTTCTTTTCTTTGGAGACCCGCCCCACATAGAGGAGTTTCAGGCCCGGCGGGATCTGGTAGTGGTCTGTCAGAATGCCGTTGCGTTTGCCGGGATGGAAGCGGTAGAGGTCCACACCCCGCGGAAAAGTGCGGATCTTGGCAGCGTCCAGACCCCGTGCCGCCAGTTCCGCCGCAGTGCTGCTGGACGGCGCATAGATGGTCTGCATCTGGTTATAAAACCACAGGATATAACGCCACATGAGCTCTTCGATGGTGGCGTCTTCGGTGAGATACTGGGCATACTGGGGCAGCGAGGTATGGTAGGTGCCATCAATGGGCAGGTCCAGGAGCCGGGCGATAAACAGGGCGGCCAGTCCCATGGGCCCGGGAGTGGCGGCCAGAACGCGGTTGAAACGCTGCTCATAGCAATACTGCAGCATCTCCAGAATGGGGGGATGGAAGAGCTTCTGCTCATGGTATTCCGGCAGGTCCCAGACGGCCAGAGGCGTAAAGTTTTTAACGCCCTCACTGTCGGCATGGTTGCCAGGGTCGCAGGTGATGACCACATATGGCTTTCCGGTGAGCAGGGCTTCATTGACCTGTTTTTGCAGGGTCAAAGCGACGCCGTTGATCTCATAGAAGGTATCGGTGAAATGGGCCAGTTTGGGCCCGGGCTGGTCGCCCCCGGCCTCAGTGGGTCTCATGAAGCGGGAGAAGATCTCCTGGCTGAAATGCCGATCCTGGGAAAAAGAATTGAAGGCGGCAAAATAGGGCAGGAGCAAGAGATAGACAATGCCGATGATGGTAAGCGACTGGAACAGATCCAGGAGATGGGCGCCGTTGATCCCTTCCAAGAGCCTCTGGTTGAATTTGCGGATCAACTGGTTGGCCAGTTGTGTAACAAAATCAAACCACGCCTCTTCCCCCACTTTCCCTCCACGACGCAGGGTGTGGAAAAATTTTTTGAGCTGCGGATCCTCCTGGATAAACCGGCTGATCTCCTCTTTGACCAGGTCCAGGAAGGAGAAGCCGTGGCGCTGGCCATTGCTGTTGCCGGCCGTAGTTTTTTTCCTGAAGAGGGCATACCCCACCTGGACCAGGCGGGAGTATTTCGGGACGGCGCCGGGCGTTAAGGCATTTTCCAGGAAATTCAGGAAGTCATTATACCTGGCCTGATCATGGAGCCCCATTTTGTGGGCATAGAACTGATAGGCGATGCTGTAGATATTGTGGGCCAGGGTCAGGGGGCTGGAGGCGCGGCCAATGATTCTGGCCTGGCGGTGCGCCAGACCGGCAAAAAACTCCTCGAGGCTGGCGGCACCCGGCACTTCCGTATGGATGCGGCTGATGGTCAAAGAACTATGATCATCGGAGCCGCCGGTGAGATTCTTGCGCCAGGGTTCGGAAAAGCCGGGCACAATGCCGTGCTTATCAATGAGCTGTTCATAACAGGCCGGAGTCAGGTGCCCGAGGATACGGCGCAGAAAGAGATTGAGCTGTTCATCCCGACTGCCGTTGATCTCGAAATTTTTAAAAAGAAGCAGAAGTTTTTCAAAATGTTCAATGGTGAGGCGGCCGTTTACGGACCAGAGGGGGTGGGCCAGGGAATGGGGAATGTCCTCCTGCTGCAGATAGGCCGCCAGAGCGAAGATGTTTTCCCGCAGTTTTTGAATTTCCCGGTGTTTCTCCTGATCAATGTTATAGACCAAGACATGGACCTTGCAGCCATCCTCCGGGAAGTAGCTGGTCACCTCTTCGCTGATAAAAGTCCGGGGCAGGTGGGCGATTTCCAGGCAGCCATTGATGTTGTTGTGGTCGGTGATGGTCACCCAATCCATGCCTCGCTGCCGAGCAATCTTATAGAGCTGCGCCGGGCTGGTATAACATTCATGGCAGCCTAATTTCTGCAAGACCCATTGGGAAGGGCGGGTGGAGTATCGGGAGTGGACGTGGAGATCAATCTTCATGGGCTGCTCCTGGGGTGTTTTCCGGTTTTTGGTTATCGGCTTGCAAACGGTCAGCCGTGCGCCGCAAGAAAGGCCAAGGGTCAAAGGTCCTCAGGGTCCTCTGGATTTGCTTCTCTTGCTTTAATAAGGATAGTCTGGCCGGCGTAGACCTTGTCCCCCGGTTTTACCAGGACTTGCATCTCGGGCAGCCAGGTGAGGACCAAGTCCACCTGGGAGCCGATGCGGATCATGCCGAAAATTTCACCTTTGGGGACCACCTGCCCCGGCTGGATATAAGAATCGATGCCATGGACGCTTTTGCCGCCGATCTGGACGACGTAGCCATTAACCTCGCGGGGTCCGAAGCGGCCCTGAAAGGCGGTGACGGTGCGCTCATTGGTCCTGATATGCAGGCTCCCCTGGTAAATGGGCCGTAGTTTGCGCAGCGCGCGCCAATGCATGGGGCCCATGTGGCGGTTGCCACCCTCAGCCGGATAATGGCGGATATTCAGGATCTTCCCGGTCAAGGGCATGCGGTTGTAATGAACATCAAAGGGACTCATAAAGACACCGATGAGCAGCTTGGGAACCTGGAGGTCCTGCCTGGTGATGTCGTTGACGCTGACGGCCACACCCTGTTTGATGGCAATGACCTTTTCCTGGGGTCGCAGCTTTTTGACATAGACCACCGTGCCATCCGCCGGACTGACCACGTTCTGGCCGGGCGGAACCGTCCGCGCGGGATTGCGCCAGAACCAGACATAGCGCCAGAAAAGAAAGCCCCCGGCCCCCACTGCCAAGATCAAAAGTCCAAAAATCATGAGACCATCAGTTTCCAGGCGTTGGCCTGGCGCACCCGCACCAGGGCCACCCCGGAGGCAAAGGGAAAATCAATGAGCTCAAAGAGCTCCGGCTGCCGCCGGAGGGTGGCCAACCACTTTTTCACCCCGGCATGCTGCAGGATCTCCCGGATATAGATGTTGGTGTCGTGCAAGAAGATATACGTGTTCTTTTTGGCCTGGGCCAAGACCTGCAGGAAATCATAGCGCACGTCTTTATAAGCATGACTGCCGTCAATGAAGGCCAAATCAATGGGCGGCAGACCCTGAACACCATAAGACGGAAAAAACTCATCACTGCGCTGTTTATAATGCCTGACGATATCCTCCACCCCAAAACGCTGGAAGTGCGCCGTGACTTTTTCCGGCTCATCCCAGAATCCCACCCCGCCAATGGTCTTAAAGGGGCCATTCTTGAGGAGTGAATAGGAAGGGTCAATGAAACTGAGCTGGCCTTTGCCGTTATCCTTGAGCCCCAGGGCCAGACAGACGACGCTGAAGCCATAACCTGAGCCGATCACCAGGATATGCTGGGGCCGCACGGCCCGCACCAGACCATAATAGAGGAAGCCGAAACCGAGATTGAGGGATTTGGCGTCCTCATGGTGGCCGATGGGTTTGGCATGGGCAAAGACCTCCCGGAAGAGATCGGGGTGGAGACTGAAACCTTCCAGTTCCGGATTCAGACGTGGCGAAGCATGCAGTTTCATGGGCGATCCAATCCTTTGTTGTTGTAATTATATAGAATTAATTGTCAAAAATATGTCACAAACCGATTAATTGTTGGTAAACAGTGTCATTCCTATCTTTATAGTTCTCTGTTAAAAAAGTATTTCCGACCTGTTCTGTTACCATTATTTTTTGATGATATTTGGCATCACAGTATTTTGACAGATGATTAATACTATAAATGCTTTCTGCTAACACAAAAGGCGTATCAACAGGCAGGCTCAGGGTGAAATCTACGATGTCAAGGAGAGCGATCATTGCCGACGACCTGCCCAAAAGAAGGTTTTTCTGGATTGACCATGCCCGGGGAGGGAGGCTGCTCTTTGGGCGGTGGTGCTCTGTGGCAGCAGATGCTAGCCAAGCTGACCTGTCTGAGGCAACTGAACCAGGTCTATGCCCAAGCGGCGGCGGCCCCGGATCGCTGGGAGTTCTTGGCGGCCCTGCTCCAGGTCCTGAAGGTGGAGTATGAGGTGGCCGCTGGCAGTCTGGGCCGCATCCCCCGGGAGGGGCCATTGGTCGTGGTGGCCAATCATCCTTTTGGGGGGATTGAGGGGATCATCCTGCCGGATCTGTTGGGCCGGGTGCGGCGGGATGTGAAGATGTTGGCCAACTATCTTCTCAAGCAGGTGGTGGAATTGCGGGACCTCTTTATTTTCGTGGATCCCTTCGGCACCCGCACCTCTGCCCATGCCAGTCTGGCCGGACTGCGGCAGGCGCAGGCCTGGCTGCAACAGGGCGGCGTGCTGGCAGTTTTTCCGGCCGGGGAGGTGTCCCACCTGCACTTAGCCACACGCACGGTGACGGATCCGGCCTGGAGTCCGACCCTGGGGTGGCTGCTGCGCCAGACCGGGGCTGCGGTCTTGCCCGTCTTTTTTGCCGGCCAGAATGGTCCGTTGTTTCAGGCCTTGGGGTTGATCCATCCTTTCTTGCGCACCCTGCTTTTGCCCCGGGAGGCCCTGAATAAGGGCGGCAAGACTATCAAGGTTAAAATCGGCCAGGTTATCCGGCCGGAAATTTTGCGGAACTTAGGGAACGAGGCCGAGGTCATGGCCTATCTGCGGTTGCGCACCTATCTGCTGCAGGGTCACGGCTGTGGGGCAACGCCTCAGCGGCGGGGTTTCCTCCGGCCTCGTCGCCGGAGTGGCCGTTTCCTGGAAAAGGTGGTGGCCCCCGTAGCTCCCCCGACCCTGGCCGTCGAGGTGGAGCAACTGCCCGCCAGCCAGCTTTTGCTGGTCAGCGGTACCTATAAAGTCTATTATGCCCATGCCCGGCAGATTCCCTCTCTACTCCAAGAAATCGGGCGCCTCCGGGAAATCACCTTCCGGGCCGTGGGGGAGGGAACCGGCCAAGCCATTGATCTGGACCGGTTCGATGCCCATTACCTGCATCTGTTCATCTGGCAGGCGGCGACTCGTGAAGTGGTGGGGGCCTATCGCTTGGGGCGGACGGACCGGATACTGGCGACTCAAGGTCGGGAGGGTCTGTATACCGCGACGCTCTTTGATTTTGCGGATAAATTCTTGCGGGATATTCAGCCGGCCCTGGAATTGGGGCGGTCGTTCGTGCGCCAGGAATATCAGAAAAATTATGCAGCCCTGCTCCTCCTGTGGAAAGGTATCGGCCGCTTCCTGGTCCAGCAGCCACACTATCAGTATCTCTTCGGGCCAGTGTCCATCAGCAATGCCTACAACGAGTTTTCCCAGGGATTATTGGCTACCTGGCTGAGCATGCATACGTTTCTGCCGGAGTTGGCCCAATACATCCGGCCGAAGCATCCCTTTCACCTGCAGCCAGGTCGTGACCAGGAATTGCGGCTGGCCCTGGCCGGCACTGAGGCCGTGGAGGACCTGTCCACCCTGCTGGCTGATGTGGATCCCCAGCGCCGGGGCGTGCCGGTGCTTTTACGACAGTATCTGAAACTGGGTGGCAAGATCTTGGGTTTTAACCGGGATCCCCAGTTTAACCAGGCCCTGGACGGCCTCATCCTGGTGGACCTGCGGCAGACCCCGGCCGCGGTCTTGCAACGTTATATGGGGCCAGAAGGATGGGTCAAATACATGGGCTGTCAAGGCCAGGCGGAAGGCAATGCCGACGTTTGCCCCGATTGGCCGGAGCTCACGGCCCACCCTGACTATGCTCCACCCTGCTAATAATTTATTAACAAATTTCTAACTTTTCGGTATTAATCAGCTAGTGTATATTCAATAAATGAAAAATAACTGGCTAAACAACCGGATTTTAGCAGGGGGTAGCGATGAATTTTCTGAAAGATGCTTTTAAAGGTTCCTTGACGAATATTTTAGTGGTGGCTGGAGTGGCCATTGCCGCGCCGGTGGTCTTGCCGGTGGTCATGAGCATGGCGCGGCCCTTAGTCAAGGGGGTCATCAAAGGCGGCTTGGCTTTGGCGGATAAAGTGCAGGAGATGGTGGCCGAGACGGGCGAGCAGATCAGCGATTTAATGGCAGAAGTCAGGGCCGAACGGGCCGCCACGATGAAGCCGACGGAGAAGGTCTAAGGAATCCTGCCGCCATACGGAGAACAGGTTATGGTCCCCGAGACGGAAGGTTTGGGCCGACTAGCCGCCTCGGTCCGGCGGGCCACCCTTGGCCTTTTAGGATCTGTAAGTTTTCCTTTGTCGTTCAGACCTGCTTGGACCTTTTCGTTTCCCCGGCGACTCTTTCTCGCGCGGGGATGTCAGATGCTCTGTCAGTTTTATTTATGGTCAGATAAGCGCGGTTACTAATCGGGTGAGGGCCATTTCCATCATGGATTGGGCCACCGAATTGATGACCACGTGCACCAGGGAGTTCGCCTCCGGAGCAGGTTCCGTAGCCACGACGCCCGGGGTGGCGGTCTGCTGCAGGTAGCCCAGTTCATACAGGGTCTGCAAAATGTTGGTATGGGCCGTCTGCTGGGAATCGTAATAAATGAGGACGTTGCCGGTGGTGGGATTGGCTCGAATGGAGTGGATGCCGGAGTGCCATTGGACCTGTTTCTCCAATTCATCGGCTTTGGCCGGTGAGCCCTTAATCTCCGGTACTTTGATGCGGATGCGCCCCTCCAAGGCATGCAGGTAATCAGTTGAGATCTTCAATTGATCGCCTCCTCACAATTTTAGCGGTTATCATCTGGTTATACTATGCGACCGCAATATTTAGTCTCAATAGGGAAAAAGTTAAAAATGCGTTAAATTTGGCGCGGTTCTGAACGGAGGGGAAGGCCTGGGCCACCCAAGGAGGTTGTGAACTACTCCTGACAGCAATGGCTGTAGGGCAATTATTTGAATTCGGTTAAATTTACATTGGAGACCACATTCTTAGGGCAGCGCCTGGTATAGTTAATGATTATCCGGAGAGCCCTTTGGCCTGGGTAACCCCCGGGTGAGGGCCTCCCCACTAGGTTGCCGGGCCGGGTTTGCTGCCGTGTAATTCGCTGTCAGGCGAAGGTTGGCAAGTGGGTGAAGACGAAGATATTGGCAACAGGCCTGAGGAAAAACGCCACAGGCCAAGGAGGTACATGACATGGAGCAGCAGACGGAAAAAAGTGGTCTGGGCAGCATGGGCAGCGCCGTCAAAGACGGTGTGGTGAACAGTCTGAAAGGGTTGAATGAAATTGAGAACCAGATCGTCACCGTGGCCCGCAACACGGTTACTGACACGCTGAAAGCCACCGGTGATGTGGCCAACAATGTGGTGGAGGTTTCGGCCTCGGTCATCAAGGGAACCCTGAAGGCCACCGAAGAAGTGGGCTATGGCATCCTGATGGGCACCAAAAATGCGGCCAAAGGGATTGTCCTGGGCATCGGCGATGTGGGCGGTGATGTCATCGCCACGGCCAGCCAGGTGGCCCGGGGCGCAGTAAAAGGGGCCGCAGATGTGGGCAGCGATGTGGCCCTGGTGGCCCGCCGGGCCGTGGACGGCATCGTCGAGGCGGTGCAGGAAGTGGGCGGCAATGTGGCCGGAGCGGCCAAAGGCGCCGTAGAAGGAGCCCTCGAAGGCGCCGCCTCTCTGGGTAGTGCCGCCACCCGGAGCGTCTCTGTCTTTCTGGTAGGAGTAATAGACGGCGTCAAAAACGTGGTCGGAGCCGTGTTGCCTGGCCGCCGCGGCGCAGCAGCCTCTCAGGAAGAAGCGGCCCCGATGGAGGCGACGCCGGCTCGGCCCAAAATGACCAAGGAAGCGGGGAAGCCTAAGGAAGAGGCCAGCCCACTTTAAAGTGGCTAAGGACCAGGGATCAGGGGCAGTAAGCCATAACTCGAAACTCGCAACTCGAACAAGGCATGGTACAGACAATCCATACAGCGGTGGAGGGTCGGGCGCGGTTTAAGATCGACGGCCTTTACCGATCAGAAGGCCTGAAGCGTTTCCTGGAGGCCCAGGCGGCCCGAGCCAACGGCAATGGCATCAAGGCGGTGTCGGCCAATCCGTTGACGGGTAACGCCCTGATCCATTTCGAGGCCGGGGTCGAACCAGAGACCATCGGCCGCTGGCTGAGCCAGATGGTGGCCGAGTTTCAGGAGGCCCAGGTCCAGAGGGGGGCTACGCCGGGTGCGGGCCAAAATCCACCGGAGTGCGCCGCTCAGGTCCAGGTCGGGTCAGGAGTGGCACGACCTTTTCTCACCGGCCGCACCCAAAGCTATGAGGCGCAACCCGTCCAGCCGTGGCATACCTTGGAGGCTGGGGCGGTCCTGGCCGCTTGGTCAACCTCGGCCACCGCTGGCTTGTCAGCCGGGGCCGCAGCCGCACACTATGAATGCTACGGCCCCAATGCCTTTCCCGAAACCCAGATCCGCTCCCAGTGGGAGATGTTCCTGGACCAGTTCAAATCCCTGCCGGTGGCCCTCTTGGGAGGCGCCGCCGGCATCTCCGTTTTGACCGGCGGGGTTTTGGACGCGGTTCTCATCATGGGCGTGGTGGTCGCCAATGCCTATCTGGCCTATACAACGGAAAGCGCCGCCGAGACCACCATCCGCTCCCTGCAGCATCTGGTAAAACCCACGGCTGCAGTGGTCCGGGAAGGCATCCTCCAGGAGATCGCGGTGGAGGAGGTGGTACCGGGCGATTTGTTGGCCTTCAAACCCGGGACGTATGTGGCAGCCGACTGTCGTCTGATCGCGGCCGATCGCCTCAGCGTGGACGAAGCGGCCCTCACCGGCGAGAGTCTGCCAGTGAGCAAAACTACCCCGGCTTTAACCGAGGTCAATGTGCCCCTGGCGGATCGAGTCAACATGGTCTATCGGGGCACCATGGTGACTGGCGGCCAAGGTTTGGGCGTGGTCGTGGCCACGGGGCCAAGCACCGAATTGGGGCGGCTCCAGGCCATGGTGGATGCGGCTGAGACGCCGATCACGCCCCTGGAGCAGCAGCTGGACCGGGTGGGCAATGAACTGGTACTGTTGGGCTGCGGCGTCTGCGGCCTGGTCTTTGGCGTCGGCCTGCTGCGGGGTTTTGCCTTTCTGCAGATGCTGCATACGGCCGTTTCTCTGGCCGCGGCGGCGGTGCCCGAGGGGCTGCCCACGGTGGCCACCACGACCTTAGCCATCGGGGTCAAAAAGATGGAGCAGCACCAGGTCCTCATCCGCCGGCTGGAGGCAGTGGAGACCTTGGGTTGTTTGCAGACCATCTGCATGGACAAGACCGGCACCATCACCAAAAACGAGATGACCGTGGTTCGCCTGTTTGCCGGTATGCGCTCTCTCTCGATGGAAAAGGGTGACCTGGATGAGTATGCCGAGAGCATCGCGGCGGCCGCCGATCATGAACTGCCCTGGCTCCTGAAAGTGGCGACGTTGTGCAATGAGACGGAAATCCAGGACCGCAACGGCCATCTGGTCCTGAGCGGCTCGGCCACGGAGAAGGCCCTGGTGCAGTTGGCCATCGACTACGGCCTGAAGGTCGCGGAGTTGCAAGCCAAGCATCCCCGGTTGCGCATCTCGCACCGTTCCGAGCAGCGGCCTTTCATGACAACATATCATAGGTTGGATAACGGCCAGATGCTGCTGGCCCTGAAAGGCAGCCCCCTGGATGTCCTGGCCATGTGCGATTGGCACCTCAAAGACGGCCACCGCCTGCCCCTTACCGTCAGAGACCGGCTGGCCATTGAAACGGAAAATGACCGGATGGCCGGAGATGCCCTGCGGGTTCTGGGAGTGGCCTATGCGGTTAATGGGCCTGGTGATCTGGACGATAATGACGGCGGGGTGAGCGAGCGGGGGTATACGTGGTTGGGTCTCACGGGTCTGGCCGACCCGATCCGGGAGGGCGTGCGCCAGATGATCCGGGATTTTCACCGGGCCGGCATCCAGACCATCATGATCACCGGCGATCAGAGCGCCACAGCGTATGCCATCGGCAAGGAATTGGACTTAAGCGAAGGCCGGCCGCTGGAGATCTTGGATTCCAGCCACCTGGAAAGTTTGGACCATGACACGCTTACGGCCCTGGCCCAAAGGGTGCATATCTTTGCCCGGGTCAGTCCGGCCCACAAACTGCAGATCGTCCAGGCCCTGCAGGGCGCCGGGCGGGTGGTGGGCATGACCGGAGACGGCATCAACGACGGTCCAGCCCTGAAGGCCGCGGAAGTGGGTATCGCCATGGGGGAGTCAGGTACCGATATTGCCCGGGAAGTGGCAGATGTTGTATTGAAAAAAGACAATATGGGCGATCTCATCATCGCCATCAAGGACGGCCGCACCACCTACAGCAATATTAAAAAGGCCGTGCACTTTTTTATTTCCTCCAATGTCAGCGAGATTGCGGTGACGTTTATCGCCCTGGCCGCGGGGCTGGGGTCCCCCCTGACCACCATGCAACTTCTCTGGATCAACCTGGTTTCAGACATCTTCCCGGGGCTGGCCCTGACCCAGGAACCGCCAGAACCTGACGTCCTGGACCGTCCGCCCCGGCCGTCCGGGGAACCCATCTTTACCCCGGCCGAATACTGGCGGATTGCCCAAGAGGGTGCGACCCTGACGGCGGCGACGTTGGGGGCTTATGGCTATGGCATCCTGCGGTATGGTCTGGGTCCCCGGGCCGGCACCCTGGCTTTTAATACCTTGACCATCAGCCAGCTTTTGCACACCTTCAGCTGCCGCTCCGATCGGCAGAGCATTTTTGCCGGCACCCTGCCCAGCAACCCGTTGCTGAACTTGGCGGTGGCCGGTTCCATCGCCCTGCAGGTGGTGGCGCTGTTGGTGCCCGGTCTCAGGACTATCCTGGGTATGACCCCCATCAGCCTGGTGGATGGGGCGGTGATCGCCGGCACCTCCCTGCTGCCCTTGCTGGTGAACGAAATGACCAAGCCAGAGGCTGCCCCCCGGCCAGCAAGGGCGGCTCAGCTGAGTCCTGCAGACAGTTTTGCCTCATAATTTTTCACCTTGATTTTTTTCCCTGGCCTGGTGGACAATGTGGCTTGAGAAGAGGAAAGGTGAGAAGAAATGGGCAGCCGCTGAGAGGGAGAGAGTTTAGAAGGTAATTACCATTACTTATATAAGTCGCCCGCGAACCATGAAAATTTGCCTTGTAGCGCTTGGCTGAATTTGCTGGGTACGGATGTCCGCCCCACCGATAAAGTTTTTCCGGCAACTGGTAACCAGAAACTCTCATACGGCGAGCACAGCCCGCCCTATAAGGTTGACTTTCTCAAAACTCAAAACGCGAAACTAATAAATGGTATGAAAAAAGATTTCATGTTTACGTCCATGTCCGTGACCGAAGGACATCCGGACAAGCTTTGCGATCAGATCAGTGATGCCATCGTGGATGCCTTCCTGGAACAGGACCCCTATGCCCGCATCCGGGCCGAATGCGCCGTTTCTACGTCCATCCTGTTTGTTTCGGCCCGCTTCCTGGCCCAGGCTAAGGTGGACATCCCGTATGTGGCCCGAAAGATCTTGAATCAGGCAGGATATGTGGAAGAGGATTTTGATGCCAATTCCTGTGCGGTGTTGACCAGCCTGACTGAATTCCCTCCCGATGACTTGACGATGTTTCATGAAAAGGAGATGTCCGACGAGGAGATCGAGAAGCTGCCGGGACGCCATCAGGTGACGGTATTCGGCTTTGCCTGTGATCATACTCAGGCTCTGATGCCGCTACCCATCTATTTAGCCCACAAGCTGGCCAAACGACTCATTCAGGCCAAGCGTCGTAAAATCATCCCCTATCTGTCGCCGGATGCGGCCACCCAGGTGGGGGTGGAGTTTAAAGACCGGCGGCCAGTGCGGATTCACAGCATTACGGTGATCGCCAGCCAGAGTCGCCCTGCCACAGTGCCGTTGGCCCGTTTGGCCGACGATATCCGGCAACAAATTATCGATGTGGCCTTTGCCGAAGAGGCCATCCGACCGGACGCCCGCACCAAGATTTACGTCAATCCGGTGGATCACATCATGGTGGGAGGACCGGCGGTGCACTCCGGTCTTACCGGCCGCAAGAACGCCATTGACACGTATGGGGAATATTCCCGCCAGAGCGGGGCCGCTTTAAGCGGCAAAGACCCCTTGCGCATCGACCGGGTGGGGGCCTATGCAGCCCGCTACGCCGCCAAGAACATCGTGGCCGCAGGCCTGGCCCGGGAGTGCGAAGTGCAGTTGAGCTACTCCATCGGCCGCTCCCGGCCGGTGAGCATCCAAGTGGAGACCTTTGCCTCGGGCAAGCTCCCAGACAGCAAGATAGCCAAGCTTCTAGAGAATCACTTTGAATTCCGTCTGGCCGGAATCCTGCGGGATTTCAATCTCCGTTTCCTGCCGGCCATGCGCCCCAGCGGTTTTTACCGTAAATTGGCAGCCTATGGCCATGTGGGACGGCTGGACCTGGACCTGCCCTGGGAAGCCACCGATAAAGCCCCACTGTTGGCTGCGGAAGCGGAAGGAGCCGCGTGAATGGTTCGACCGCACCACGGCTACCAGCCGACATTGCCGATCCCCTCCCAGCGGCCGGTACCATTATGATGAATCTCCTCTTTCACCTCATCCACGGCAACCGGCTGATCTACAACGCCTGTTGGGAAGATCCCCGTCTGGATCGCCAGCTCCTGCAGCTCGACGGCGACAGCGAGATCGTGGTCATCACCAGCGCCGGCTGCAATGTCTTGGACTACCTGCTGGATGGCCCCCGCGCCATCCAGGCAGTGGACGTGAATTACCGGCAAAATGCCCTGTTGGAATTAAAACTGGCTTTCCTGGCGGCGGGGGATTTTGAGGAATTGTTTGCCTTCTTCGGCCAGGGGGGCAGCGCCGCCTACCGGGAGGTCTATGCGGCCCTCCGGGAGAGGTTGTCCGGCGCCGCCCAAGCCTTTTGGGATCGCCATATTACGTATTTCAGCGGCACGGGGCTCCGCCGCTCCTTTTATTGGCACGGCGCGGCCGGGGATTTCGCCTGGCTGTTGCGCGGTTTTTTAATGGGCAACGGCCGGACGGCCAGTCTGGTCCAGGGTCTCTTGAACGCCCAGAGCCTCACAGAGCAGCACTACTTTTACAGCCAGATAGAAGGCATCATTTTCACCCGGCCCCTCTCCTGGCTCCTGCGCCAGCCGGCCACCATGGCCTGCATCGGCGTGCCCCGCGCCCAGATGCAGTTATTAGACCGGCAGTACCCCGGTCGCCTGGACGGTTTTGTTCGGGATAAACTGCGGCAGGTGATGACCGCGCTGCCCATCCGGGATAATTACTTCTGGCGGGTCTATCTCACCGGTTCCTATACCCCCGAGTGCTGCCCCAACTATCTGCAGCCCGAGAACTTTAACCGCCTCAAGGCCGCTGTAAATCTGGTCAGCACCCACACTTGTACATTGACCGAGTTTCTCCAGCGCCAGCCCGGCCTCTATTCCCACTTTGTCCTGTTGGATCATCAGGATTGGCTGGCCTGGCACCAACCCCAGACCTTGGCCGAAGAGTGGCAGGCCATTTTCGCCAACAGTCGGCCGGGCACGAAAATCCTCATGCGTTCGGCCGGTTTTGATCTAAGCTTTGTGCCGGTGGAAGTGAAGGCCAGGCTGCGCTTTTTCCCGGAGGTGACCGAACCGCTGCATAAGCAGGACCGAGTGGGCACCTATGGCAGCCTGCACCTGGCAGAGGTGATCTCATGACCCAGGCCTCAGCGTCCGCCGCCAACGTCCATCCCTTGGAGCGCTATTACCGGCTGCATGCCAAAATCTACGATATGAGCCGCTGGACCTTTCTGTTCGGCCGGGACCGGCTCCTGCGGTTGGTGGCAGACCGGGGGCAGCCCCAGCACATCCTCGAGGTGGGCTGCGGCACCGGCAAGAACCTGGTGCGCCTGCGCCAGCTCTTTCCCAGGGCCAAGCTCACCGGCCTGGACCTGAGCGAGGCCATGTTGGCCCAAGCCCGGCGCAAGCTGGCCGGAACCACCCCGGCGATCGGATGGCGCCACCAGGCCTATGATCGTCCCCTCCGGGTCGAGCCGCCTTTTGACCTGCTGTTGTTTTCCTATGCCCTGACCATGTTCAACCCGGGTTGGGAGGAGGCCATCGCCGCCGCCTATGCTGATCTGGCCCCGGGCGGGCTCATAGCTGTGGTGGATTTCCACTCTTCGCCTGTCCCGCTCTTTGTCCGCTGGCTGGCTCTCAACCACGTCCGTCTGGCCGGCCACCTGCTGCCGGCCCTGCAAAGCCGTTTTGTCCCCCGTCACCTGGAAATCCGCCGGGCCTACGGCGGCCTGTGGACCTATCTGCTCTTTCTGGGGCAGAAAGACTGGCCGGCTGCCCCGCCGGTCTGAGACCCCTTGGCGCAGTTTTCTGGCCTCAAGTTCCTCCGAGCGGTGTATAATCTTGGTAAATTGATCCCTGGACGAGGAGGCTATCATGCAGTCATTGCAGTCCCAACTGACCGATGATTTCTTTTATTTTTTTCTCCGGCTGCGGAAAGACCGGATCAGGAAGGTCGTCAAGACGCTGCAGGAGCGCTGTCCGGGAGAAACACCGGAGCAGTTAGCCCGGCGGCTCCTGGCTTCGCAACGCCAGTTGTCGTTTTTAGGCGGCGCCTTGCTGCACCTGCCCATGTTTTTTCCGGGTCTGGGAGCAGTCCTGCAAGGTTTGGGGGCGGCCGGCGGCGCCGCGGTCCTGACCCGCATGCATCTCTATCTCATCTTAGAGATTGCCCTGCTCTATGGCCAGGATATTGATGATGAGGATCGGGTGCCGGAGATGGTGCAGGTGGTTTTGGCCACCGGGGTGGCCGTAGGGGCGCCTTTTCTCATGGAGTATTTCGGTGTTAACCCGCTCCTGGCCCTGCCCACCGCCGCTTTGAGCTCGGCTGCCCTGGCCCAACTCATCGGCGAGCAGGCCATCCGCCTGTATAGTCAAAGGACTGCCCAGGTCCCTGAAACGGCTGGCGCAGCCGCCCCGGCCATGGGATAACTTTTTGATTATAATTGGCTTTTATGGAAGGCAAAAACCAAGCAGATACCTGGCAGATTTTCATTACGGTTTTGCGCTGGATCAAGTCCAACGCTTAATAGCCAATCTTTCTGAGGGCCATGGAAAAGGTGTCAGCCGCCTGTTCTTTGGCTAAACAATAGAACCAGAGAGACCATAAGCGCCAGAGAAGATATAGAGGGAAGAAAAAAGAGAAATACCGGCTGATATAATGATAAGAGCATTCTTCCACCTGAAAGCCGTACTGTGTTGCCAGAGCTTTAAAATCTCTGGGCGTACAGCGATCATAGAAACTGGGAAAGCCGTGAAATATAGCCCGCTGGGGAAAGAGCACCTGTAACACCTGCGACTTTAATTTTTCCGGAATGATCATGCTCAAGCGGGCGTAGAGGGCGTTCCGGGACGGAACAAAGATCAAAGCCAAACCGCCCGGTTTTAAGATACTGGCCAATCCCCGGAAAGCCAAAGTCACATCCTTGACATGCTCCAACACGGCTTGACAGATCACCACATCAGCGTTGGCCTGGCCCCGGTATTGACAAATATCCGCACAGATTACCTCATCGTATATGCCCTCCGGGGCATTGGCCAATTCCTGCTGATCGATATCCAAACCGATGATTGTCAGCTGCAATTTTTTTTTGGTGGCGCCATCAATAAAAGGCCGTTTGCCCCCACCGACATCAACGATGGTCTGTCCGGGCTGCAAAAATTTTGGAGCAAAAACATCAATAAAATAGCGATTGCCATCGATACGGAAATCATCGTTCATGAAAGCGTCAATGCCTGAAGAGAGATATCTTTGTGATTCAATGAATTTTTGCATAAGCATTCGGAGAGATCCTTTTTAAATTGAAGGAGTAGTTTTTTCTATATCATTTTTATAACTATTAAGAAATAATATACATTAGACACTCCCATATTTAAAGAGTGCGCAGTCTCTGGCATTAATATTATCCATTGTGACTTTTCAAATATTTGACTAGACAAAAATTTTTTTAGATGATAAATATTTCACATACCATAAGATACTTAACTGAAGAATATATATCACTGAAAAAAATCCTTCATAAAATTGCAAACTGACTATTGTCCCTAAAGTTATCAAGTAACAGGCAGTTAATACGGTAGATCTATTTATATGTAATTTCAATATATTCAATATTGGAATTATCAAAATAGCAATATTTATGAACCCTGCGATAATTCCGAGATAAAGAACGTTAGCCAAGAAATTATTATGCAAAACAGCCTCTTCATTGGTAAAGGCTGAATAATATTTTTTCCAAGATTCATGGCTTATACCCCAAAGAGCATCCTTGGGATTTTTAACGATAATGTCAATGGCCAACCCGTATGATAATATCCTATTGATAACATTTTTCTCATAAACTTTTTCCCCTATAAACATTTTTGCTACCGGCATGTTAATGAGGAATGGCAGTGAAAGAGAAATTAATAAGGGCAATATTAAAACAATGAGGAAAAGGGAGCGATAGATATTTATCTTAAATTTAATAAATAAATAAGCCATGAAAGCTAATCCTATGGCCAAGTATGAACTTCTTGATTGGGAGGCTACTGTTGCAAGTATAAAAACAATAGCAGATATTACTTTAAAACTAAGACGAAAAGTATGATGGTAACAGATATAATAAACCCAGCCGATCACCAAGAAAATTCCCAGCTCTCCGAAGCTCCTGGGTACGCCGGCGGTTTTGTAAAAGGGCATTGCAATGCCAAACACCCGTGGGGGCAGGATATCCCGTTCGCCGCCGAATAAAGAAATGCCGGTGAACGAGGAAAAAATAATGATCATGGAGAGCGCGAAGACACCATAAAAAACGCAGCGGTATATATATTCAATGGATATATTTTTAATAATCATCCAGCGCAGAAATGTTAACAAAAGAACAAAGGCGAGTATTTTTGATACTAAAAAAGGCAGCTCGTCCCATTCTTTACAAAGATATATTTTTAAAAGATATATGAAAATTATTAAGATATTTAGCGTTATTACCAACAAAAGAGATTTTTGATAAATAAATAAGTATTTATAATTCAGCATCTGCCAAATGAAAAAAAGGCTGATGAGAGAAAATATAAAAATTGGACTGATAAACTTTAAAGGATTCTCTAAGGTGGGGCGCGGAATGAGAGGCAGGCAGAAAAAAAAGCCATAGAAAATTAAATCTATAGATAACTTATTAAATATGTTATTAAAAGGCATATGGTTTGTATTAGTAGACTGCATTTTACTTGGTATCTCGTATAAATTTGCGCCAGATAATTGCCAGTATAATAATTACACCTATTTCCGTTATAATGAGTCCATAACAAGCCGAGTATAATATATCAAATTTGCATACAAATATTAATGATAAAAAGAGCATGGTATAGAATATTACGCCAAATAACGATGCCCAGGCATAGTATTTTTGCAGGCCGGCCACAGCAATAGGGATGCTATAGCCCACCCGAATAGTCATCAAGGCCGCAAACCAGATGACAATCTGAAAGATAGCGATACTCCCAGCATAGCTTGGGCCATAAAGGAAAGGAATAAGCCATTTGCTAGCCAGGACGCCCCCACCACCCAAAAATAAACCGATAAAACAAGAGATTAGCTTGAAATATTTGGCCATTCGATAAAACTGCGGGCGCTGTTGGAAAAAAAGCTCTGAAAGAATCGGATACAACGCAACTGCCAAGAGCGTTGCAACGATGGCAAGCGAAAGGACTAAATTATAGGGAGCAGAGAATATGCCAACCTCATGGTTGGAAACCAGGAATCCCAAAAAAATGATGGGGAGATATTGATAGAGGAATAGAAGACCATTGCCCACGGTAAAATGAATAGATTCCTTAAGGTGAAGCCAGATTATTTTTATATTAAATGTTGGCTGATATCTGAGATTCATTATCCTATAATAAATTATTAAAAGTGCGATGTCGCCAAGAAGATAAGAAAATGACCAAATAAACGATGCTCTGGCAACATCACTTTCTCCCCTAACAAAAATGAATAGAAAAAATAAAATAGAGAGAAAAGTAGAGAAATTTCCTAAGGCAATGAAATTAAATTTCTCAAATCCCCGCATAACCCAATCAAGATTTAAAGATCGGGTCAGAAGATAGAAGGCGAAGCCAGCAAATATTAATCTTTTGAGGGGATCATCTTGAAAAAGAAGATAGATACTTAGGCTGTAGACAGAAAATAAAGTGATTCCGGAAAATATTCTTAGAGTTAATAGAGGATTAATGACAATAGGGGCATTGACTTTGCTTTTGGCAATCTCACGCGCCCCATACATATTCACACCTAAGTCTACGCCAAGCCAACAATAAGAGGTAATAGTTTGGGCAAAGGTGAATAAGCCGAAATTGGCGGCACCTAAAACTCTTGCTAAATATACTGTGGCAAGATAAAGAAATCCTTTTCCTCCCACTTCACTGATTATTGACCAACCGAAATTACTCCCAATTCTTTTAAATAATTTTTTGCCAATAATGGAAGTGATTGGTAGATCATAATTATCTGGCATTTAAAATACTTTCAATGAATTCTTAGAAACTGGTGCAAAACCCTGAAAGCCGATTCCATGTCATTCCGAGCGCACCGAAGATTTTTTCTTTCCAACGAGATAAAGATCCTTCACTTCGTTCAAGATGGCAAGCAAAGAGGTTTTGCAACGGCTTCTAAAAAATAGAGTATATACGGAAAACAGATCATTTGCGGTATTTGATAATGTTGGCAGGATTACCTCCCACAATCGCCAAAGGGGGCACGTCTTTTGTTACAACAGAGCCAGCCGCAATAATGCTCCCCTTGCCGATTTTCAGGCCGGGTAAAATGATGGATTTGCCGCCAATCCAAACATCATCTTCTATAATGGTTTTTTTTGAAAACATGCCTTGTTTTATCATCGGCGTATCGATGGAATCAAAAGAATGGCCGCTGGCGGTGACCATACAATAGGGAGAAATCATCACATAGGAGCCAATCATTAAATCTCCATATTGGAGACAGGAAAGATGAGTTCCTTTACCTATATGACTGTAAGACCCGATAATAATATTCCAGGGAAACCAAATATGAGTTAATTGCCCAATAGAAGTTTTTTTGCGTCGGAAGGTCGGAAACAGTAAGCCATAAGAAAAACCTCTTAAAAAATTCCCTGATTTTCCCGGAATAACTCCCAATATTGTTTCAAGCCAAGCCCATGCTTCTTTTTTGAATTTTTCTTTGTCGGGCAGATATTTTTCTCTCCAAAGATTCATATCCTATCCTGATGAAAAGAGATATCCAATAATTGATATAAAATCAATTATAGATGACTATTATTATTCACCAAATGAAGTTCTTGTTAAGGAAAGACTTTGTCGCAGGCACGATGAAAGTATCCCGCTGACTCAGGTTTATAGGGGTTGTAATCACTGACCACGGCGGCGTAAATCCAGACGTATTGATAGGTGGCCAACAGTTTTTTGATGAGCGGCTTGAAGTCCTCGATATCGCGCAGTTCTGATTTCCGGCATTTACCTTGTTGCAGCCATCCCTTTTTACCATCTTGGTGGAGCCATGGGGCAATGGTTCCGGCCAGATGGAGATGTGGATACTTGGCCAATACCGGTTTGAAATAATCGGCTCGCTGTTGGATTACTTTCTCCATGTCTGGCAATGAGGTGTAGCAATATCCCAACGAAGTCATGCCGCCGCTGACAATCTTTATTTCTGCCTGGGAACTCTTGCAGGCGTCCAACATGCCCTTAATGATGTAGCTGCTCGTTGTCAATCTGCCCGGAGCCTCGCGAAATCCCTGGATCGGCGCAGCCAGACCTGTGAAGGTAAACCAAAGAATGGCAGTGGGATATTCCTCCCTGGCAATACTGATTAATTTGGCGCCAATGGCTTCCAGGCGCTTTTGAACTTCGTCTTCTGGTTTCCCCTGTTGTTGGGCCACATTGGCAAGATAATAGTGCTGGTAATTATTATATGCTTCCGGATCAACAAAGATACCGGGGGCCCCCAGTTTTCTGGCCGTCTGCAGGGCCAGGCGCCAAATGGTATAGAAATCTTGGAGGGGCGCATCTTCCTCATTGATAGCCATGCCTTTGATGGCGATAAAATAAGGTTTATTGCTCTGGCGTTTATTATTGGTCCCCTTGCCGATAATTCTATTGAAAAAGACCCAGGGCCAGACGGCTTTTTGCATGGACTGCTGCAGGAATTCAGTCTGGGCGGCGAAATCTGCCGCCGAATGTTGCGCGGTATCATAGGCGTCAATGAAAGGCACGGCAACCCCGGCATAGGGGGAGGCGTTGATGGCCTCAACCGCCGGCCGATCGAACTTTGCCATGGTCGGGGTTAAAAAACTTACCAATAAGACGTATGGTAAAACCGTGCTATAGAGTTTCATCAAAGTTCCTTTTCGGGAGGCTTTGCAGCTAGAACGGCCACGCCCCTCACCGCGGCTAGGGCTGGCGCCGGAAGAGCCGTCGAATGCGGTGATAATAATCTTTCCAAGGCGCCATATAGAGGCGCAGCTGGGAAAAGCGCTCGGCATCCCCGGCTTCCTGCACCCTTTGCCAACCTTCCCAGACAAAGGCAGAGAAAATCATGATGAAGAAAGTCAGGACGCCAACAATGGCGCTGATTAAGCCTCGTTTGGGCTTGGATTTCTGTTCCGCCAGAATAGCATTGTCGACGATATTGATATTGGACACCGAGCGTACTGTGTCAATCCGGGCGATCTCCACTAATTTTGCAAATACTTGATAGATACCTTCTTGATATTTGACTTCTCTTAGTAACCGAAAATACTCCAATCCCAAACTGGGCACCTTTGAGGTCGGCAAACAAACATCACCCACATAGTTTGCATCAATACGACACTCGGCTGCTTTTAATTTTTCTCTTAATTCTTTCACCTCGGTTTCCAAGCGAATTACATCATAGTTATATGGTGTAGCCTGCTGCCGCAAAACTTTAATCTGTACCTCTCTTGTATCGATGGCAGCTCTGATACTGGCAATATATTCCAACATTGCCTTTGTCTGGTTATCAATTTGTAATACGTTGCTTTTTTCACTAAATTCCCGCAATGAGTCTTCGGCGGCCGCCAATTTTATGGCTGTTTGCTGCAGTTCCCTTTCCAGAAAAGCCAAATAATCCTTGGCCTCTTTTTCCGTGACCCTTTGCAACAGAGCATTCAACTCTTCCATAAAGGCGTTGGCCATAGCCGCAGCCCGTTGCCGATCTTTATCGGTGACATTGATGGTGATCAAACCTTCCTTGCTGACAGTTATATCTGCACGTTTGGCTAATTCTGCCCGGGCGTCCTCGATATATTCTTCATCATAGACTTCTTTCAGGTTGAATCTTTTAATGATGTTGTCAAAAATAGTATTTCCCGTCAGGATGCCGACATACACATCAGCGGGAGATTTCAGCCCCAACACGCCGGCGGCCAGATTCCCCAAGCCGCTGCCGGAGGCCCCACCCGAAATGGTATCGCTGATACCTATCAATGATATTAATTGGGCGGCCATGGTAAGATTTTGCTGGGGCGGAAAGAGTCGTGCAGTGGAAGTGTATTGGTTGGGAAAAAACAGAAGAACGATAAATGTCAGCGCCGCAGCCAGAATCGGGGTCAAGAGAATGGCGCGGCTATGTTTGGCCAAGACAATCAGATAATCCAGGAGATGAACTTCGTCTGGTTCTAAACCATCTTTTCTGATATCTTCCGGTGCATTCATTTCAGGCAGGCCTCAAGGCAGTCAGTTCGGCAGGAGTAGTCCTGCTCAACAAAGGGGCTGGGCTTTGGCGCGAAAATAAGAAAAAGTGTTCTGGAGACCTCTATCAAGGTCAAAGTGCGGTTCATACCCCAGCATCCTCTGGCTTTTGGAAATATCAGAATAATTGCGGCGCACATCCCCGAGTCGGGGATGGGAGTGTTTGACCGGGACGGTCCGGCCCGTATGATTGGCCACGATCTTGGTTATCTTCTCGGCAATCTCATTGACAGTGGTCTCTTTGAAGGTGGCGATCTGAAAGACTTCGCCGCCCACGGCAGCGGCCGCCGCCAACAGGATGGCCTGGATCAGGTCATCGATGTAAAGAAAATCCCGGGTTTGCTGACCGTCGCCATAGATTTCCAGGGGCTCACCGGCCATGGCCAGCTTGAAGAATTTGGCCACCACGCTGCTTTTATGTTTGGATCGGGGGCCGTAGACATTGCCGAAGCGCAAGGCGACGGTGGACAGGCCAAAGGTTCGGCAATAAGCGGAGCAATAACCTTCTCCCGCCAGTTTGCTGGCCCCATAAGGGGAGACGGGCCGAGGCGCCTTTTCTTCATGGATGGGCGGCTCCACCTCGCCCAAAGGAGCCCCAGAGGACGCAAAGATGAACTTCTGCGTCCCCTTCTGCCGAGCCGCCTCCAGCATATTGAAGGTGCCGATGACATTGGCTTCCATATCCTGGCGGGGATCGGCCACCGATGGAGCTACGCCGGTATTGGCTGCCAGATGGACGACGATATCAATGCCCTGGCAGCTGCGCAGACAGGCGGCCTGGTCCCGAATATCCCCCACCAGAAGTTCCACGCCCACCGGTGGCCCTGGCACCTCCCCCGGGGGAATCTCCCGGAAAGGGCTGACCTCTGCCAGGTCTGCCCGACTGCCGACGCTCAGGTTATCGAGGATGCGGATGGCAGAGTGGGGATTACGCTCCAACAGATGGGCAACGAGATTGACCCCGAGAAAGCCGCACCCCCCGGTGATCAGCCAGTTTTTTTGGGTTATTTCCACTGGACGCCTCGGAAGATTGCCTTTGTATTAATATTCTGGCGATGACTGGCCACGAGCTGGAACATCTCGGCCAGGACCTCGTCGGTAAGATAATGGGGTTGTAATCCCAACTCCAGCAGGCCAGTATAGCGAGGGTTGTAATAATGTTCCTCTTTTTCTACCCGAGGGTTGGGAATGTGTTTGATCTCCACCGGATACCCCAGGGATCGACCGACCGTTGCGACCTTGGCAGCCAAGTCATTGACGGTAAAGGTTTCCGTTACTTGATTGAAGATACGCAATTCTCCGGGCTCGGCGGGCTTCAGGGCCGAGAGGTAGACACACTGCATGGTATCTTTGAGATTCAGGTAACCTCGGATCTGTTGGCCTTTCCCATATACGGTGAGGGGGTGGCCCACCACTGCCTGGACTACAAAGCGGTTGAGGACGGTGCCAAAGATTTCGTCATAGTTGAAGATGGTTGCCAGGGCCTCATCTCGGACCGATTCCTCTGTGGTGATGCCGTAGACCGGACCCTGCATCAGGTCCGTGACCCGCAGGCCCCAGGTGCGGACATAAAACCACAACAGATCAGTATCCTGAATCTTGGTGGTATGATAAAGGGAGCTGGCCTGCCGGGGAAAAAGAAAGGTATCCCGTCGGCCCTGATGCTCAATTTCCAGCCAGCCTTCTTCGATATCAATATTGGGGGTGCCATACTCCCCCATGGTGCCCAATTTAATGATGTGGCAGAGCGGGTTCACTTCCTTTATGGCATAGACAATATTAAGGGTACTGAGAAGATTGTTGCGCACAGTAAAGGCAGCGGTGTCCCGATTCAGCATAGAGTAGGGGGCTGAGGGCTGCTCGGCATAATGGATGACCACATCGGGTTTTTGCTGCTGGAAGATGGGAAGCAGAAACTGATAATCGGTGATATCGCCGATGGCGACCTGAATGACCCGCCCGGTCCGTTCTTCCCACAAACGGGCCCGTTGGACCAGATTGGGGACCGGCGTCAGGGATTCGCAGTCCCATTGGATACCCGCCAAGCGGCGGAAATAATTGTCCACCCCGACGACGTCATGTCCCCGGGCGGAGAAATACATGCAGGTCGGCCAACCCAAATAGCCATCGGCTCCGAGCACCAAGACTTTCATATTACCGTCCGCTCGAGTTAGAGTTCCACGGTTTCCAAGACGCGATGGTCTAAGAAATACTGTTTTAGGGCATTTTTGTCAAGCGCCGGTTCCTGCGAGGAAATATATGGCCGGTCCACTGCTTCCCTGACTATTCCCGGATACTGGTACCTGATATTGTCATAGACTCCCTTGAAGGCCGGCGTGATGACGAACATTTCTGCCAGTTCCAGGGAGCGGTGTCGCTCTTCATCACTCATTAGCTCCTCATAGAGTTTTTCCCCGGGCTTGGCGCCCACTTCCCTGATCTCGATGTCCTGTGGGTCATAGCCATACTGAGGCGCCAATAATTCCACCATGACCTCGGCCAGGTCCGGGATGCTGACCACCGGCATTTTGGTGACAAAGACTTCGCCGCCGCAAGCCAAAACCAACGATTGTAACACCAAGCGTGCGGCCTCGGCGATGGTCATGACAAAACGGGTCATGCGCCGGTCAGTAAGGGTGACGGGGCCACCCTGGCGGATCTGCTTCAGGAAGAGAGGCACCACGGAACCACGTGAACCCAGGACGTTGCCGAAGCGGGTACTGGAAAAAATGGTGCCCCCGGAGAAATGGAAGGCATTGGCTGCAGTGATCAAACGTTCCCCCATAAGTTTGGAGGTCCCCATAACATTGGTAGGATTCACCGCCTTATCACTGCTGGTGAATAGCACGTACTTGACCCCGCCATTGACTGCGGCTTTGATGATGTTTTGCACACCCAGAATGTTGGTCTGGACCGCGTCAAAAGGATTGTGTTCGGACAGGATCACGTGTTTGAAGGCTGCCGTGTGAATAATGATATCAATATCCCGGGCAAGCTTCTCCAACTTGTCCCGATCACGCACGTCACCCAGAAAACAGAGGGCTCCGTGGGGCTTGTAGGCTTCCATTAGGAAGAACATTTCCGTTTCATTGTTGTCCATTAACCGCAATTCTTGCGGCTGGTACGAAAGCACAAATTTGACGAGTTCCCGACCGATGGTGCCGGCGGCTCCGGTAATCAAGACCCTTTTGTTCTGGTAAAATTCTTTAAGTAACATTATTCTTTCCTGTTCATAGCCTGTTGCAATTTCTTCATGTCTAGCTGTCGGTAAAGCCTCCGGATATGAGAAAATGATGGGGGATGACGGTGGGTTTGGCCTGTCTTACCCGCTGGGGAAAACGTCCAGGCTGGCACGGATGGCCTTACTCCCAGGGGGGCACCTCCCCCTGATCCGGATTGCCAGCAAAGCGTGCCAGAAAAAAACGTATATTATGCAGCAATGATCTGGGCAGGCAACATTTTTGCCCCGGCCCGAGGCTTGGCGATTTTTATCTGCCCCGGCCTAAGAGAGTGGCGCCCAGCCCGGATTGCAGATCGGGGCGCCATCGCCAGCGCCGCCCCGCCCCGACCGTTATACCCCACTACCTCGCAGAACCATCAGGAAGGTCTTCAGGAGAATATAGATATCCATCAGAAAAGAGTGATGAATCAGATAATAGAGGTCATATTCCAGTTTTTCCCTTTGGGATTGCACCGAATCAGCATAGCCATAATGGACTTGGGCCCAGCCGGTTAGGCCCGGCTTGAGGGCGAGGCGCAGATTATAATAAGGAATCTCTTGGGCCAGGGATTGGACAAAGTATGGCCTTTCCGGCCGGGGACCGATGATACTCATCTCACCCTTGAGGACGTTGAAAAGTTGGGGTAATTCATCCAACCGGTATTTCCGCAGAAATTTGCCGATGGGACTAAAACGCGGGTCAGTGGGGCATGCCCAGGTAGGGCCGGTACACCTCTCAGCGTTATCAACCATGGTGCGCAGTTTCATGATCTCAAAAGGAGCCCCGAATTGGCCGACGCGTTCCTGTCGGAAAAAGATAGGCCCCGGACTGGTCAATTTAACCGCGGCCATGGCACAGAGCAACAACGGGCCGGTGAGAATCAACAGGAGCACACTGATCAAGATATCCATTCCCCGCCGGATTTTTTGGCTCATCGCCGAATTGACTTGGGAGTCTTGAGCAAGATAAATGAGAAAATTTCCATCGGTATGGAAAACCGGGATCCTCCCCGTTAAATTTTGGTAAAAAGAGAGGGTGTCGAATACTGCCACCCCCCGGAAGCGGGATTGCAGCAATTCTGCCGCCATCTGGGGCGGGAGGCCCGCTTCTGGGGCGAAAACCACCGTATTTACCTTCTCTTTGGCTAGGAGAGATTTACACTTTTCCAGAAAGTCGGTCAGGCGATTATTGGCTTGGGACTGGTGACACCAGCCCACTATGTGAAAACCGAGATGAGCATCGGAAGCAATGTATTCAATGATTTTCCCTACGATATTATCGTTGCCTAACAGAACGACATTGTTAATTTTGACGCTACAGAACTTTTGCAGCCAATAATAAAAGAAAGAAATAAAAAGAATAGCTAATAACCAAGGGTAAAATGAAACAACATCATCAACGAATAAGTTATATATATAAACACGAGTCCAAAGGAAAACTCCGACAGCAAAAAACAAAGTAAACGCAATCCAATAGAAAAATGTAGTCTGCCATGAAAATAATTTTGCAGGAGATTCATTATAGCCAACTATATAAAAGCTTAATGGCACTGCTGCGACAATCAAACTACCGTTTGTAAACCATTCTTTTGTTGATAATGGGGAGTTTCCTTGAAAATAAATGCATAAATAACTTGTTACAAAAAAAACAACAGACAATATTGTAGAATCAACAATACAAGTAGCAAATTTTTTCATTTTCAAAGGCTTGGACCAAGCATTCTTTTTCATAGAAAAAGTTCTCCTCGGCATGTTGGGCGACGTCTTAGAGAAATCCCTTTTGTGTCAAAATATCTTTATAGAGTTCGATCTTTTCTTGGAGCATCTTCTCCAAATTAAAAGTCTGCCGCATAGCCAGGGAGGCCTTGTGGCCCATATCCGAGCAGAAGAGGGGATTATTGGCCAGATACATCAGTTTCTCAGCCGCGCTCTGCACATCGCCCTGGGGGACCACATAGCCGGTCTCCCCATCAATAATCAGTTCCCGCAGGCCACAGACTTCGTAAACAACGATTGGGCGACCGACGATGCCCGCCTCCACCACCACATTAGGGAGACCTTCGTAACTGGAGGTCAACAACAAGGCATCCATCGCTTTCATAAACGGCAGAATGTCTTCTCGGAAGCCGACGAAATGGACAAAAGGGTCCAGTGCCAGGGAGGCCGTCAGATGGCGCAGAAAGTCCCAATAGCGGGTTTCCTGGGGAGGATCGGGAGCGCCGGCTATGGCCATGTGTGCCTGAATCCCACGCTGCCGGAGAAGATGTAAAATCTTGATGGCTTCTTCCACCTTTTTCATAGGGGCCAAGCGGCTGACAACGCTGATGAGAAAGTCCCCAGACGAAGTGGTGATGGACCGCCGGATAGCCGCCAGCTGCTCGGCGGGGATGGCATCCACCTCGGCGAACTCCTCCTGGGGTCTCCCGGTACGGATAACGCTTGTCCGGCCGTTGCGGCAGATCCCGGCGTTGATATAATCCTGGCGCAGTTCCTCCCCCACAAAAATAAAATGATCCGTCAGCCTGCTGCAGATTTTTTCCATGGATTTGAAGGCCAGTTGCTTGCCTTTGGGGAGGACCGGCGGAAAGGTCGGACCGTGAACGGTATGAAGGCGCACCGGCACGCGAGCCAGTCGGGCCGCCAGGCGACCCAAAACCCCGGCCTTGGCCAGATGAGTATGGATAACCTGAGGGCGGTAACGGCCCAATACCTCGGTTAAGTTGCGCAGGGCCTTAACGTCTTGGTCCGGGGCAATAGCCTTGACAAGGTCTGGAACGTGAAAGATTTCGATCCGCTCCAGGTCCCAATGAGAGGCCGGCTGAAAATCCTCGCCGACGATGAGGGAGACCTGATATCCTTCTTGGCGCAAAGCGACCATAGTTGCATACGTTCTTCTCCCACTCATCGTTTTTCCATTAAAATTACTGATGATGTGAGCGATGCGAATCACCTATAGTCCCCTCACTTGTTGTGATTTCCCCTCCCGGCTGAAAAATATTTCCAGTGGGAAAACGGGCCCTTGGAGGCATCAACATTCAGGTTTTTAATCATGAAGTTTGTTGTTGCCAAGTTATTATTATTAAATTATTTTATAATATTATAAAAATACCTCTCAAAAATATTAGTTGCTGTAATCGGCTAACTAAAATGTAATTATAGACTGATCAGAGAGGTAGGATTTTTTGTTTTTTTTTTAGCAAGAAGAGATTTTTATATTTTATGCTGATTAGGATTCTGACAAAATAATCATGATTCTAATAAACTTCTTTAATACAACTTCTGATTCCTGTCCTAAAAGGATCCTTCAGCCCCTTGTGCTGCAAGCACTGGTCTTCCTAGAAACATAACCTGAAACTATATAATTTATCATGGATTCAACGTATTTTCATGATTTCGGTTATTCCTTTCAAACATTATTATCAGATTGAATCCCCTCTTGCCGTGACCCCGGCTTTGCTAGTCGACGGAATAAATTGAAGAATTTCCAAATGCAACCGGGAGGGATTTTCCCGAGGTGCCGATGTGCTGCAAAAAACACCATTTGCGAATTACCATAAGGGAAAGGTCTGCTCTGGGGATTTCCTTTATCAAATGGAAATACATTTCCTCTCACATTTAAGTAAAGGAATAGATACCCTTACTCGTGAAATAAGATAATTTACCTTTATTAGGGTGAGACAGAGAGCTTGGCTGGGTTTGATTGATTATTTGACACTTTAAACCCTTTCTTAGCGAAAGTCAACCTCTTTTTCCTCAGAAAAACAGGCTTAATGGTCATTTCTGGAGAAGTGGCGCCTCTGTCTAAAAGGAGAGCTGTTGGCATCGGTGCGACTGAGACAAGAACCCGCCGGGGATAATCGGTTTTTTTTCTTGACAAAAATTGTCATATCGGCAAAAAACATAGGAATGAAAACCATAGCTTCTCTTAGAGAACAGCCAAGGCCTCCTGGCTGGAAAGCCATCATCCTGGCCGGGGGGGCAGGCACCCGGCTGCACCCCGCCACCAAAGAAGTCTGCAAGCAGCTCCTGCCGGTATATGATAAGCCCATGATTTATTATCCCCTCTCGGTCCTGATGCTGGCAGGTCTGCGGGATATTCTGATCATCTCCACTCCCAAGGATTTGGATCGCTTCCAGAGTCTTTTGGGTGACGGTGAAGATATTGGCTTGAGGTTATCATATCTGGAACAGCCCCGGCCTGAGGGGTTGGCCCAGGCCTTTATCCTGGGAGCAGAATTCATCGGCCGGGATAACGTCTGCCTGATCTTGGGAGATAATATCTTTTATGGCCATGGTCTCCAGAAAATCCTGCAGCAGGCCATGCAGTTTCAGTCGGGTGGCGTCATCTTCGGCTACTGGGTGAGGGACCCCCGCCGGTATGGCGTGGTGGAATTTGACGAGGCGGGCCGGGCCACCCGGATAGAAGAAAAGCCGGCTCACCCCAAGTCCCATTATGCCGTACCCGGCCTGTATTTCTATGATCATGAGGTAGTCGACATTGCCCGCCAGCTCAAACCCTCGGCCCGAGGAGAGCTGGAGATCACCGATGTCAATAACATCTATCTGCAACGCGGCCGTTTGCGGGTGGAATTAATGGGTCGAGGGATCGCCTGGCTGGACACCGGCACGCCAGAGTCGTTGTTGGATGCGGCTGCCTTCGTAGCCGCCATCGAGAAGCGGCAGGGGTTAAAAATAGCCTGTATCGAAGAGATCGCCTATCGGATGGGCTTTATCGACGCCGCGCAGCTCCAACGGCTGGCCCATCGGTATAATAATGACTACGGCCAATATTTGCTTCGCCTGGTTTCCGGTCAATTTCTGACCTAATTGGTCCCCGCCAAGGCCCCTTCACCATACCGCGCTGGCTAAACCCCGCATGAACCAACCACGGCACCATACTGGCCTTTCTTCTTCTGGAAGAGCACTGCCAGATCCGGTTAAAAAAAAATTCGGTGGTAGGGGTCCCAGAGGAATGAAAGCCAGCCGGCCAGCAGCATATTGCCTTCCACCAGACCTTCCAGCAACAGGTTGGATTCAATATACCCCCGCCGATAGAGGGTGAGATACCCCATGGCATAGAGACCGCAGCCCAGCAAGGCATAGCCCAGAGTCGGCAGCGCCCCCCCATAGGTGGCCGCCGTTAGCAGGGCCATGAGCAGGGCGGTGAGCAGATAAAGGACCGTAAAGGTCTTCTCTTTCCCCAAGGCTACCGCGAGAGTTTCCTTGCCCACGATCCGATCACCTTCCAGGGCCTGAATTTCAAAAAGACCAGACCGGATGAAGACCAGACCGGCCACGAAGAGAAAGGCCACGGCAGTGGCCGGCGTTAAGCTGCGGTTGGAGCAGATGACCGGGATGAGCGCAGCCAGCACCCCCCAGGCCAGCGAGGTAAAGACGGCTTTGGAAGCGGGGATCTCCTTGAGACGATGGATTTTTAACAAAGCCGCAGCCCGCCGCGGAAAGATATTGATGGTATAAACGAGCCCCAAGATGTTCATCACCAGGATAAATGCAAAGGCCCAGAAATTGAGAGCCACGCTAATGGTCAAGGCGGCCAGAGCCGAGAGGATGCCAGAGACAAAGAGGAAGATACGGTGCCGGCCATAGAAGATTGTCTGGACTGGGTCGTTGAGCTTGCTGGCCGCATCGGTGAAATTGTTGAGAATATGCATGGCATAGACATAAAAAAAGGCCACAAAGAAATAGCGCCACAAAGGCTCGACGTTTTGCAGCAACGATGACGTGTAGCTTAAGCAGCCGGCCCCCAATGCTACATAGATATTTGATTTTATAAGGAACCGCCACAGGCGCTGCCAGAGCTGCCCCAGGGAGCCATGTTTATGGGCCCAATCGTGTTTGAGCAGGGAGACCACGTTACTGATGAGCCAATGGGGGGTCGAGGCCCCGGCCGTGACGCCCACGACCTTATAGCGCCGCAATGCAGCCAGATCCAGTTCCTGCTCGGTCTCCACATGGAAGGTGGGCACGCCGGTGGCCCGGGCGATCTCCACCAAACGCTGGGTGTTGCCGCTGCTGCGGCCGCCGACAACCACGATCGCCTCAACTTCAGCGGCCAGTCGCTGCACCTCCGCCTGACGGCTGGCCGTGGCATCACAGATAGTTTTATAGACCTGAACTTCTGGAAAGCGGGCCTTGATCTCGGCAACCCGCTCATTAAAGACGTTCTCACTCTGAGTGGTTTGGGCCACCACAATGACCCGCTCCAGATGAGGTAAATGGGCCACATCTTCCGAACTGACCACTATATAGCCCCTGCCTTCGGTATACCCCATCAGACCCAGGACTTCCGGATGGTCGGCGTCCCCGACGATGATGGTAGCATAGCCCTGCCGGGCCCATTTCCGAATGATAGCCTGCACTTTGGCAACCCGCGGGCAGGTGGCATCGATAATGTGGCATCCCAAAGTGGACAGATGTTCTTTCTCCTCGGGAGGAATGCCGTGGGCGCGAATGACCACCAGACTGCCGGGCTCCGGGGTCCCCTTTTTTAAGATGCCGATTCCCCGCTCCTCCAGCAACGCCAGGACTTGGGGATTATGGATTAAGGGTCCATAGGTGTATATTTTCTCGGGCTTTTGATTCAGGGCAGACAGGACCATTTCCATGGCCCGTTTGACGCCCATGCAGAAACCGGCAGTGCGCGCCAGAATTACTTTCACCGACTATCTCCTAATTTTTTATCGGATTAACTTGACAACTTTTTGCTACTCCGTCAAGGTATGAGAAGCTGTTGCAAAACCCTGAAAGCCGATTCCAGGTCATTCTGAACGCAGCGAAGAATCTCGTCTTTCCAGCCGGATAGAGAACCTTCACTTCGTTTAGGATGACGTGCAAAGAGGTTTTACAACAACCTGTAGACAACCTTCACCGCCGACGGCCTGGCAGGCCGGAAAGGGTGTATTCTTTGCCAAAGGGCCATATATGTCTGAGGGTGCAGCGCTTCTGCAACTGCTCGTTGGGACCGTCGTCTTGCGGCCCTATGTCTTCATTTTCCTGATCTGCTATCTTGTTATCGCCAGTCAAAATTTAGGTTGGCGGCGGACCCTGGTTTATCTGGCAAGCGGCTATGTCATTGCCTGGGCCTCGGAACTGTCCTCCATTCATACGGGTTTCCCCTATGGCCTGTATTTTTATATCCCTGCTACGGTAAACCAGGAACTGTGGTTCTTGGGTGTACCTTTTATGGATTCATTGTCGTACGTTTTCCTGACCTATGCCAGTTATTGTCTGGCCAAGCTGTTGCAGGCCGCCTGGCAGGCCAATGCAGGCTCAAGGAACCAAACGTGGGCCAAGCATCCGGGGATGACGGTCTTGTTCGGTGCCATCCTCTTTATGCTCTTGGATGTGATCATTGACCCCTTGGCTTTGCGAGGCTACCGCTGGTTTCTGGGGCAGATTTATGGCTATCCCGAATACGGAGGTTATTTCGGCGTCCCTCTCAGTAACTTCGGCGGCTGGTTGCTGGTGGGCCTCCTCATGATTACGGTGCTGCAACGTCTGGATAACCGGTCGCCAGTTGTTGCGCCGCGGCTGGCGAGACAAAAGCCCTGGGCCAGCGCTCCTTATGGGGGGACCCTCCTGTATTTTAGCGTCCTTCTCTTTAATTTAGTCCTGACCTTTGCCATCGGTGAGATGCTGTTGGGGGTAATTGCCGTGGTGCTCTTCTCCCTGTTAGCCGGCTTGACCCTGACTGCCGGTTACGTATTAGCATTAACGGCTCGATGTCCCCATGGCTGCGGACATGACAAGGACTTAGGGTTAAAGGAAAGTTTTCCCGCCCCTCCTGGCTCCAGTGACCGGGATCCGGAGTCTGCTCAAGTATTCCATGATATGCCCTAAGGCTGCCGACAGGTGCCAGGCCGCCCGACGGGAGCGCCCCCAGAGATGCAGGATATATGGCAGGCGGAAGGGATGGGCCATCAGCGCCGGGAGAAGCCGGGAAAGGGGCACTCCCTGATGGCGATGAATGATCTGGGCTAAAAAATCCTGGATCTCTTCCCCGGCGCCGTCGGTGATGGCCCGTACCGCCACCAGGGGGAGCCGGCGGGCCTGGGCCGCCGCCGCGACGGCAGCGGTTTCCAAGTCCAAGACCGGCGCGGTCAAGTGAGCAACCAGGGGAAGCAGCGAGGCCTTCGCGGTTACTTTGGCAGTGGTGATCAGGGTCCCCGCTACAGTCGGCAACCTCCGTTTCTGCAGATCGGCCACTAACTCGGCGACCGAGGGTACTGCCGGCGGAAACTCCTGGGGCTGAAGCCGGCGGCCATCCGAGGTCAATCGCCAACAAGCCTCGGCCACCACCAGGCCGGTAGGCGGCGGCACGGCGGTGAGGGCGCCGCCAAAGCCGGTAGCAACAACGACGTCAGGGCTATACTGGTCCATGGCCTGCGCCGCCTGGAATTCAGGGTTCGTGCCGCCCATGCCCAATAAAAGACCGACCCCCTGAAAATCCGCCCCTTCCAGCAGCCAGCCTTTCCCCCAGCCCGGCGCCAACCGCCGGTGGCGGCAGGTCCGCACAAAGGGTCGGAGTTCTTCGGGGGAGGAGGCCAGAAGCAAGACCCTGAGGCGACTCAAAATGGCCATCCGGAGCGTCTGCGCCAAGCGTATTGCGGCCGGCGGCAGTTGGTCTGATGTCTGTTGGATCTTGAGCTAGCCAAAAGGAAAAACCCCACATGGTGGGGTTTCCTGGCACCGCCTAAAACTGCGGTAAGCATTGCTGCCACCTGAAAAGAATCTCGCTCTCTTATTCTTTCAACATCGGCAGGTTGCCGTTAGTTCCGGACGATGGCTGGATGATCTGGGGCGTCGACGAGGCCTTACCCACCTGCTTGGCCCGCCGGAAGCGGCGAGCCCCCTGGATTAATAAATCGCCGTTTTTATGCAATACCGTCTGATCATCCAGGATAATCAACCCATACTTATTGGAAATATCGGTATAGTATTGATATTGCATTTGTTTTTTGTTGAGGCGGTATTTAAAAAAAAGGAAAAAAGCCATGTATAACGCCACCAGAGCCCCCAAGATCGCCAAGGCATAGCTTAAAAAGGTGAACGTCTGCTGCCCCAGGGAGCTGACCCAGGCCATGATGTGGTTCATGTTGTACAGTCCCAAAATCGTGACAATCAACAAGAACAGGAGGGCCAGATAGGGAAGACGGCGCATCTGGTTTACGATGGCGCCCAAACTTTCGGTCGAGGCAGCTTCGCCGGTTTCACCGGCTTCGTCCTCGCCCATGAAATAATTAAAACCAGTGATGACAATCCCCATTAAAAAGGTGAAAATGATGGGGAAGGCAAAGGCCACAAAGAGATACTGGCGCCATGGAAAGGGCGTATAGACCCGATGATATTTATCATCCGTGGCCCAGAGGGCGACCACAATGAAAATGACAATCTCTAATATACCGATCAACTTGAGGTAGTCAAAGAAGAGTTTCTTGCGATCGCTTTTGGTGAAATAGTCAGCGATTTTGGGCATGGTGGCAAACTCCCCCATAGGATTTATTCACAATATATTTATAACAGCTGGACCCCAGCCGGTCAACTTTTTTCGGGTCTTAACCCTGGGGCGCCCCGGCCTGGGCAATTTTAGCCAACACCCTCTCGGGCACGGCTATGGCCTGCCACTGGGAGCTGATGGCTACCAAGGTGGCGCCGCCTTCGGCCAACAGTTGATCGCCGCCGGCCGGAAAAAAGCGGAAATGAAAGATCAATGCCTTGCTACGCACCTCCTGCAAGCGAGTTTCAACCTCCAAGAGGTCGCCGTAGCGGCTGGGCCGGAGGAACTTCCCATGGGCCTCCACAATGGGCAAACCGAACCCGTCTTGTGTATTGCGAAAGGTTTCCTCGGGAGGCAGGCCCACGGACCGGAGATATTCTTCAATGGCCCGGTGGCAATAGCGGAAATAACTGACGAAATAGACAATGCCATACGGATCGGTGTCGCCGAAGCGGACCCGCACCTGGCAACGATGGCGGTAGGATTCCCAATTCATGGTTCGGCCTTTCCTCAGCGGTGCCCAGAGACTTAGCTTAATTTTTGCCAGCGCCGGCCAGGCATGCCGGCGCCAGTCTAGACAATCCTGCTCGCTAAAGGATACCACAGGGGAGCAGCAAGGGGCAACGCGGTTTTGTATTGGTGCAGCCCATAGGCCTAATTGGGGTTGGGTGAGGGGTTTTTGGGGAGGAAACCTGGGGTTCAGCCCCCTGGCCCCCTCCCCTCAAAACACTTTTTCAACAACCTGTTCGGAACAGCCTTCCCGTGGCGGGAAATAAGGGCCCGCCAAGAAAAAAGCAGGAGGACCGATGCACATTGTCAAGAAACAGCTAAAGGAGCAACTGGCCTTTTTCATCTTGATGTTGCTGGTAAGCAATCTCGCGGCGGCTCCGGCTACGGCTCGACTGGTGACGGACAGCTTCCAAAGTCCGGCGCTGGCGGGCAATCTTTTGGGTGATCCGGTAGAGCGGGCTGTGACGGTCTATCTGCCCCCCCAATACGATACAGAACCCACCCGCCGCTTTCCGGTGGTCTATCTCCTCCATGGTTTCAAGGCCAAAAATCATCATTGGACCAAACCGGCGGCACCGGGGCAGGGGTTGCACCTGGAAGAACTAGCCGACGCCTTGATCGCCCAGGGCCGCATCCAGCCCCTCATTCTTGTCATGCCCGACGGCTCCAACGCCTACAATGGCAGTTTCTATCTCAATTCTCCGGTTACGGGCAACTGGGAGGACTTTATCAGTCGGGATTTGGTGGCCTATGTGGACCGCACCTATCGGACCATTCCCCAGGCCGGAGCCCGGGGGCTGGCTGGACATTCCATGGGGGGCTACGGGGCTTTCCTGCTGGGGCTGCGCCACCCTGAGGTCTTTGGGGCGGTCTATGCCCTGAGTCCCGCCTGCCTGGTGTTTGCAGAACATTTCCTGAAATTACAATGGGACAGCATCCTGAGTGTGGCCAATCTGACTGACCGGGGGCAATTTCCAACCATGGATTGGCGCCAGCAGGTGATCATTGCCATCGGCGCGGCCGTGGCCCCCAATCCCAGGAAGCCGCCTTGGCTTTTTGATCTACCCCTCCGGGTCAAGAATGGCCGCCAGGAGTTAGATGAGGCTGTTTGGCAGCGCTGGCTGCAGCACGACCCTCACAGCCTGGTCGAACCTTTGCGTGGCAACTTGACCCGCTTGCACCTGGCCTTCGACATGGGTACGGCCGACCGCCTACTGCCCCAAAGCCGCCAGATGCATGCAACGTTAGTCCGTTTAGGGATTCCCCATTTCTATGAAGAATACGACGGCGACCACGTGAATCGTCTCCGGGAACGCTTGCAAGAAAAGGTTCTCCCCTTTTTTGCCGATTACTTCCAGGAAATGGGGGAAGAACCCCGATAAAACCAGATATTGGAGGCCAAGATCGGCATACGCCACCGCAGGGGGGCGCGGGGAAAGGGAAATTATCCGGTATTTTTGAAAATAAGCTGCAAAGCTGCGGGATTGTCTCATCATGATTAGCTGGCATTGCGACTGGATACCTTGTTCCCACCGCGGCGCCTTGCGTTTGGCGATTCAGGGTAGATTTTTCTTGTGAAATACTTGTGAAATATAGTATTTTTAAGCATTCTTGGGCATGGTCCAAATTCCGGGACCTGGCAGCAGGGAACGATACATTTTGCAAGGGAGGAGACTTTATGGCACCCGAGCGTTACTGTTACGCCTTTGAAGAGGGAGACGGGAAAAATAAACATCTGTTGGGCGGCAAAGGGGCCGGTCTGTGCACCATGACCCAGATCGGACTGCCCGTGCCTCCGGGTTTTGTCATTACCACGAAGGCCAATGTGGATTATCTGGAGTCAGGCGGCGTCTTTCCTGAGGGCCTCATGGACGAAGTTCACGAGTATATGGAGGCTCTGGAAAAAAAGACAGGCAAGGGCTTTGGCAACCCGGAAAACCCCCTTCTGGTCTCGGTGCGCTCCGGGTCGGCTCTCTCCATGCCGGGTATGATGGATACCATCCTAAATTTAGGCTTAAATGACGAGACGGCCAAAGGGATGATCGCCCTGACTCAGAACGAACGGTTTGTCTATGATGCCTATCGCCGTTTCCTGCAACTGTTCGGCAAGATCGGGTTAGGGGTGGGGGACGAGTATTTTGACAAAATCTTTGAAGAGATCAAAGAGAAGTATCACGCCCATGTGGATACGGAACTGAATTCCAAAGCGTTAGCCGAGGTTTGCGAGGGCTTCAAGGAACTCATTAAACAGAAAACCGGCAAACCCTTTCCCCAAGACTCTTGGGCGCAATTATTTATGGCCATCGAAGGTGTCTTCAAGTCTTGGACCGGCAAGCGGGCCGTGGATTATCGTCGGCAGTTCAATATCACGCCGGATATGGCCTATGGGACCGCGGTAAACATCTGTACCATGGTTTTCGGCAATATGGGCACGGATTCGGCCACGGGTGTGGGCTTCACCCGGGATCCGGGCACCGGCGAGAACGTCCTGTATGGCGATTATCTGGTCAATGCCCAGGGCGAGGACGTGGTGGCTGGCATTCGCACGCCTCGACCGCTGCGGGAACTCCGCACTGACATGCCGGAGATCTATCGGCAACTGGAGCAGATGCGCAAAATCCTGGAACAGCACTACCGGGAGGTCCAAGATTTTGAGTTCACCATTGAGCGGGGCAAGCTCTATATGCTCCAGACCCGCAACGCCAAAATGAATGCCTGGGCACTGTGCAAGACCTCGGTGGATATGGTGAAAGAAGGGCTGATCAACGAAGAAGAAGCCCTGCTGCGCATTCCGCCCGATTTTCTGGAGCAATTTTTGCATCGCCGCATTGACCCGGATGCCAAGGTGGAACCCATTGCCGTGGGCATCGCCGCTTCCCCAGGGGCCGCCACCGGCAAGGTGATTTTCGACGCCGATCGGGCCGAACGTCTGGGCAACGAAGGAGAAAAGATCATCCTGACCCGCATTGAGACCAAACCGGAAGATATCCACGGTTTCTTTGCGGCCCAAGGCATTCTCACCAGCCGGGGCGGCAAAACCTCCCACGCCGCGGTGGTGGCCCGGGGCATGGGCAAACCCTGCGTCTCCGGTGCCGAAGGTATGGACATCAATTACGAGCTCAAGGAAGCCCGCATCGGCCCCCATGTCATCAAAGAAGGGGATATTATTACCATTGATGGCGGCGCCGGCGCCGTCTATCTGGGCGCCGTGCCCATGGTGGATCCCAAGATCAGCGATGACCTGATAGTGCTCCTGGAATGGGCCGATAGATATGCCAGACTAGAAGTTTGGGCCAACGCCGATACTCCGGACATGGCCATCAAGGCCCGGCAACACGGGGCCAAGGGCATCGGTCTCTGCCGCACCGAGCGCATGTTCAACGAGGCTGACCGCTTGCCCATCGTGCGCAGCATGATCCTGGCCGACACCCCGGAAGAGCGCAAACGCTGGTGCGACAAACTGTTGCCCATGCAGCGGCAGGACTTTTATGAGATCTTTAAAGCCATGGAAGGACTGCCGGTGACCATCCGCCTGCTGGATCCGCCGCTCCATGAATTCCTGCCCACCGTCGAAGAACTAATTAACGATATTAATAGGTTAAAAGAGTTTAGCCAGATTATTAACTCTCTGGAGCAGCTGCCGGGTACGGCCATGATGATCGATCCGGAGCTTTACAAGCTCATGCCCAGCATCGAAACCATGACCCGGGAGTTCAGCGAATACAAGACCAAAAAGTTGGACCAGAAGCTCTTGAAGCAGAAAACGGAAGTCCTGCGTCGGGTGCGGGTTTTGACCGAAGTGAACCCCATGTTGGGGAACCGGGGGGTCCGCTGCGGTATCTCCTTCCCCGAGATCTATGATATGCAGCTCCAGGCCATCTTTGAGGCCACGGCCTTGGCCTTGCGGGATAAGATCGACGCCCGCCCCGAGGTCATGATCCCCCAGGTCTGTACCAGCGTGGAATTGCAGTGGGTCAAGGAGCGGGCCGAGCGGATTCATGCGGAAGTGGAAAAGCGCTACAATGTCAAAATCCCATATAAATACGGCACCATGATGGAAGTGGTGCGGGCCTGTCTCCGGGCTACCCGGATTGCCGAGATCGCCGAATTCTTCTCCTTCGGCACCAACGACTTGTCGCAGGCCACCTTCTCCTTCTCCCGGGAAGATGCGGAAAACAAGTTCCTGCCCATCTACAATACGTTGGGCATTCTGCGGGACAACCCCTTTGAGATCCTGGATGTCTTGGGAGTCGGCCGGTTGATGGAAATAGCGGTGAAGGAAGGGCGGCAGACCCGGCCAAATCTGAAGATCGGCATCTGCGGCGAACACGGCGGCCAACCCCAGGCCATCGAGTTCTGCCATCAGATCGGTTTGAACTATGTATCGTGCTCGCCCATGCGCATCCCCATTGCCCGCATGGCCGCGGCACATGCCGTCATCAAAGAGAAAGGCAAGGCGGTAGCCAAGGCCTTATAAGCTCAAAAGACTCACGGGGGCGGGGTGAGGGCCCTGCCCTTTTTCATCATGGCGGAATCACTTGCAGGAGGAAGACGATGCCCAAAAAGCCTCTCACCACGCTCACCGTTGACACCCACATCCGCTGCCGGCAGATTTATCCCAAGGAAGCAGAAGCGGCCTATGCCAACTTAAAATCTATGGGGGTCAGGCTTTCCCGGGAAGAAGCCCTGCACCTGGCCGCGGCCCTGTTGGCTGCAGCCCAGGAGTGGCAGGAGGTGGAGTTGGTGGTGCACCGTTTTGATCGCCGCAAATCAGACAATACCTATCTGCTGAGCGTCGTGCCGGAGCACCATGAGATCGAAGACCCAGAATTTGTGAAGCGGATTCAACACAAAGCCCCCGCCGGCGCCCAGCTGCCGGAGGAGTTGGAGGAGCATCTGGAATCCCTGAAAGATCAGCCCATTTCAGATTGAGGGCTTTCTGCGGCTGCTGGCCGGCAATCGCCCCGCTTTGCAGCTTGCCCAATGCAGCATACCACCCTGGGCTGGTTGCCAAGCAAGGGCAGGCTGTTAAAGCCAACAGCAAGAATTCTCTAAAAACAGCTTATTCATACGGCCCTGGCACCGGTTGCGGACTCGGTCCTGGTGGTTTGGGCGGATAGCTAGAACCGCCGCGTGGGTTGAAATGCCAGGTTGACAAGGGTTGCTGCGTCACCGGCGGCAGGGGCGTGCCTTCGCCCTCACCCGGGCCCTTGGTGACCATCTCCGGGGGGGCGCCTGGTGAAAGAAGATTTTTTGGCGTAAAATCATAGGTTAAGCGGAACTGTTTGAGCAGGCTGTCCAACAGCTCCGGAGTGATGGGATTGATCTGAAACGGCTGCTTTTTATCGGCAATAATAAACTGCATGGGCGGCAGGTCTATGATCTGGCCGGTAAATTTATTCTGGACGGTAAGAGGATTCTCTGACTCCAAAAGATAGACTTTATGCTGTGTCCCCGTTTCCAGGATACCGTCGGTGCCGCGGACGCCCACGGACAGCACTTCTGATTCAATGGTCATGGCCGGCTGCGGCGCCCCGGAGATTCTCTGGACCAAAAAGCGGATCCGCCCCTCAATGGTCTTGAGGACCCCGGTGCGCTCCTGAGTGCTGGTATTAAAAAGGAATTTGGTAATCTCCAGCGTAGTTTTCTCCCCCAAGACCGTCACGCTTTCATCCACAAACATCAGCTTGGCCCGGGATTTTTCCAGGGTACGGAGGGTATCGCCCACCCGCAGTTTGTCCCTGATCTGAGCCGGTCGGTACGAGGCGTTGGCCGCTTTCAGCTCGGCCTGACCGGTGATGGCAATGATTTCGGCCACAAACTGCCCCTCTTGGGCGTGGACCGCTCCCACCCATAGCATAGCCAGCAGCATGAGACCTGTCAGAAGTATTGTCACACCTGGATTCTTGGGCATGGCGTATTCCTTTTATCTAAGGCCGGCTTAATAGCGGGCAAAAAGCAACAGCTGATAAATATTCCGGTCATACGTGAAATCTGGAATATTGGAGCGCTGGCTGACGTGGGTATACCCGGCGATCACGTCCAAATAGCTGGTAAGGGGGCGCCGCAGTTGGACGCTCACCTGATAATAATTCTGATGCTGCCGCACCCCAGCGAAGGTATCAGTATTGTCAAAATTTAAACGGCTGTATTGGCAGAAAGCCCAGAGATTTAACTGATATGGCAGATTGATGGTGGCATCGGTGAGGAACGAAAAACTTTTATTATCCCAATTGACGCCATCGGTAAGTTCCCGGCCGAACAGCGCACCCAGGCGCCAGGCGGCCCGGTTGCCGAAGAAAAAGGTTTGAAACAGGCCCACTTCGTTGACCGTGCCGCTGCGATTGTAAACCGGCACCACAGGATACCGGAAGCTGCGGTTTTGGAACTGATAGGTAAGATCCAGATTCAGAAGTTCGCTGTGCTGCCAACTGGCCGTAAGTCCGGCGCTATTAAAGAGGGAATACCGCTCCAAGGCTTTCAGGGCCACATCGATGGCGTACCAGGGGCGCAAGGCAAATTCCCCCTGGCGATATTTCGCAAAGAGTTCCGCCCGGTTCACCAGGAAGTTAAAATTGTCGATGGTAAAATTATTGCCACTGTAAAAAGAATAATCCAACCCCGCCTCCCATTGGTCCTGGAGAATGGGGCGATAGCCGGCCTCCAAAACAATGGGCACCCGCCAGGAGCCTTTGGAACCGGGATAGCGGCCGGCAAAGGGGAGGTTGATCTGATCAGGCAGGATCTTGAAATTATCATCGTATTCGATGCCGGTGGAAAACCCTACATAGAAAGGTTTTTCCGGGCTGTAGCGCTGGGTTCTGGCCAGCCGGCGTTGGTAATTCTGGAATGGCCCCTGATATTCCGGCCCTAAAGCAACGGCCTCCAGGAAGCGTCGTCGGGCCTCTTCCGGTAGTTGGCGCCGGGAAGAAATGAGGCTTAAGTAGTAAAGGACCAAGGGATCCTTGGGATTGAGGATACGCGCTTCCTTGAGCCAGCGCTCGGCTTCCTGGATTTTGCCCAGATAAAAGACGGAGACGCCCAGATACAGTTTGCCCCGGGGAACCGTGGGGTCCAGGCGTACGGCTTCCCTAAACTCAACTTCAGCCTCTCGATAAGCCTCGGTGACAAAATAACTCAAGCCCAACAATACCCGAATCTCAGGGTTGGCGGGATCAAGGCTCGCGGCTTGCCGCAAATCCCGCTGGGCTGCGACATAATCCCCATCCAGATAAAATTTATTGCCGCGGGCCAGGAGCAGTTCCGCCTCCTGGGAGGCCAGGCCGTTGGTCGGCCCCATGCCAACCCAGAGCAACCCAATTAGCAGGAGAAAAACCCGCTGCAGAACCGGCAACCCGCTATGCCTTGTCATAATACTCCTTTCCAAGCAATCGAGCCAGGATAATCGATGGCAGCAGAAGGAGGAACGGAGGGCAATGGGGCCAGCGCTAGGGATCCATTATTGGCAATAGAACGGGGTGGCGCTGGCCGACACAATAAATTCGAAATTTATTAATGCTCTTAGCACAGTTGCGCAAACTTTGTCAACCCTGTTCGTCAGACAACGCTTATTAATTGGCGCTGGCTGATTTTTCCCTTGGCGACGGCTTATCCCCCCGGCCTGGGGGGGCCAACCGCAGAGTTGGCAGAAGCTGGCGGTGTCTGGGGATATCTTCCCGGAACCAAAAGATATTCCGGCCTTTGGCTATCATGACCTCGTCTAACCGGTGCCAGCGGCCTTTGTGGAGATACGCCCCCTGGTAACCCAGCGGCTGGAGAAAATCGGCGATATCCTGTTTGCTGACCCCTGCCGGCCCCAAGGTCTTGTCCTCCATTTCCACGAGGAGCAGGGGGGGATGGGCCGTCAGGATCGTTTTTGCCCCCTGCAGCACTGCGAGCTCAGCCCCTTCGACGTCGATCTTGAGGAATTGGGGCGGCGGGTAGGGATTTTTTTTAAGAAAAGTATCCAAAGGAATGGTCCGGACCTCCTCCCACGCACCGCGTGCGCCCCCCTGGAAGAGATTGGCGCCGGTATCGGCCTGATCTTTGGAGAGATAGAGTCGGGCCGTGCCTTCCTGATCTGAGGCGGCCAGGGGTACTGCAGTTATCTGGTGAAAATTATTTATGGCAATGTTCTCCTGCAGCTCCTGGAAAGCCTGATGTCCTGGCTCAAAGGCCACGACGCGGCCGTGCGGCCCGACCACAGTGGCGGCCAGGAGGGAAAAATAACCGATATTGGCGCCGATATCCCAGAAGGTGTCCCCCGGCTTGAGCGCCGTCTGTATGAGGCGAGCTTCATAGCGTTCGTGATATTGCTGGAAAAAATAGATTTTACGCTGCTCCGGGTCCCACAGGTCGCAGCGCAGCCAGAAGCCGGGATCGATCCGGACAGCCCGAAACCGTTCCGGGGGGAGAAGAGATTCCTGCCAGGCTGCATAGAGGCGGGCCTTGCCGTCCCGGAGAGGGAAATACCGCAGGTACCAACGGCAGGCGGCCCGAACGGCCTGTTTGACGACTGATTCAGACATGAATAATGTTCCGATCTGCCCAAAAGTTGGGCTCCCACCACTGCCGGATAAGCTGACGGACCTCCTCGGTCTGGATGGCCTCCAGACAGAGGGGACGGGGGCAGCGTTTGGTGATGCAAGGGTCCCGTAAACAAGCCTCTTTTTTATAAATGGCCTGGCCCCAGGGAACCTGATAAGGGCCGACCCGTTCAGGGGCATCGGCCCCAAAGAGGCCGAGGCTGGGGATCTTGAGGGCCAAACCTAGATGAAAAGGGCCGCTGTCGTTGCCCACCAGCAGCTGGCAATGACTCAGCAGCCCGGCCACGGTCAGCAGATCAAAACGCCCGCCGGTGACCAGGGCCGGGACCCCGGCCTGAGAAGCCACCTGCTCTGCCAGCGGGCGTTCGTTGGCCGTGCCGATGATGAGGAGGCTGGCGCCATAGGTGGCCGCCAGCCAGCGGGCCAGCTCGCCAAAACGCTGGACGGGCCAACGTTTATAAGCATCGGAGCCGCCGGGATGGAGGGCGATGAGCACCGGCGGCAGCCGGCCGCAATGTTCGGCCAAAAGGGCTGCGGCCCGCTCCCGCACCTCGGTCGGCAGGAAAATCGCCATCTGCTTCTCCTGCACCTCCACCCCCAGAGGCTGGACAAAACTCAAACGGCGGTCAATGGCGTGCTCGCTCAGCCCCTGGCGCGGCACGGCATAGGAATAGGCAAAACTCAAGGTGCTATGGGCTGAGCCAATAATATACGGCGCCCCCGTGTGATGAGCCAGGAGTGTGGCCTCGGGATCGTTGCCATGCAGGATGATGACCAGATCATAGTGTTGCGCCCGTAATTCCCGGGACAACCGCCAGAGACCCGGGCTCCCTTTGGGGTAAGGCCAACACCGGTGTAACCGAGGATCAGCGGCCACCAGGGGCAGCAAGCCGGACTGTACCAGGATATCCACCTGCCAGGCTGGGAAGCGCTCGGCCAGCCCCCGAATGGCCGGCGTCGAAAAGAGGAGGTCGCCAAGCGCCGTAGAATTGATCAGCAAAACCCGCTGCCCCGGCTGGGGCCGCCACGCCGTCCAAGGGCGGACCGGTTGACGGCGCTGGCGCCAGCGAAGCCAGAGTTTGGCCACCCCCAGGCGCAGGTTACGGGACATGGTCAACCTCGAGCCCGGCCCGCTGCCCCAGGATCGCCTCATACACTGCGACTAACCGCCTGGCGATATGGTCCCAGGTAAACTGTTGCCGCACCCACTGGCAGCCCTGCCGGCCCAATTTTTCTTGAAGCGGGGTATCGGACAGCATCTCAAGTATCAGTGCGGCCAATTCCTGAACATCATCATGGCGTTCTAAAAGCATACCGTTCAGTCCCGGCTGCACGATCTCCGGGATGCCGCCCCGTTTGCTGGCAATAATGGGGAGCCCGCTGGCCGCAGCCTCCAAAAAGACGATCCCCAGCCCTTCTTCCACCTGGGACGGACCCACAAAGACATCCCCGGCCTGATAAACGGCGGCGATCTGCCGGGGCGGGATGAAGCCCGTCATGATCACCCGACCGGCCGCCTGCCGGATCTGCTCCTGCAGGTGCCGGTAAAAGGGCGTCTGGCGATCGGTGCGGCCCCGGCCGTATTCGGTACCCCCGGCCAGCAGGAGCACGGCCTGGGGCAGGCGCGACCAGACGTGGGCCATGGCGTCGAGCAGGACCCCGACGCCCTTGCTTTCCCGCACTTTGCCCACAAAGAGGACCACGGGCGCCGTGCCCAGACCATAGCGCTGCCGCATTGCTTGACCCAGCTCCGGTGCGTTCCAGCGGCACGGAAAGCCTGTGGGATCCACGCCATTGTAGACCACAAAATGGCTCCTGGCGCCTAAGCCCAGGCGCTGCCGTTCCCGCTCCAAAACAAAGCGGCTGCAGGCCAGGCAGGCGGCCGCCGGGATGGGGGTACCCAGGGGCGGCCGCTCCCGCCGCCCCAACGATTCATAGAGGTTATGGAGATGCAGCAATACCGGCAGGCGGCCCTGGAGGTGGTTCTGCAGATATAAGGCCAGCAGCGGCCGGTTGTGGACGTGGACCAGGTCCGGGGCCGTTTCCTGGATCACCTGCAGCACCTGCCGGTCATACCAGGGCCAGAGCTGGTGGAACCTTTTATAGAGTCGGAACCGCCAGCCCGACAGAGGCAGCCGGATATACCGCACCGGTCCTTGCTCTTCCCGGATCGGCAGCTCCGGATCGGCGCGGCAGATGACCAACGACTGCCAGCCAGGCAGGCGGGCCGCCACCTGGTCGATAAAAAGCTCCGCGGCCCCGCCCCGGATGGGCGGCACCGGGAAGAGCTCAGGGGCAACGTGAGCAACCGTAGGCATGACAGAGATGGGAGAGAGTAGTGGCCCGTCTTAGCAGGTTGTTGAAAAAGCGCCTCCAGGGAAGGGGGCTGGGGGGCGACGCCCCCTCTCCCCTCCCCTGAAACCCCTCCCCCAACCCCAGCGTTAGAAGAGGGTATAGATAAACGGCGCGATGGCCGAACCGCTGGCCAAGGCGATGATGATGCCGAAGAACAAAAGAACGATGATGACCGGCAACAGCCACCATTTTTTCCGTTCCCGTAAAAAACTCCACAAATCGCCCACTAAGGACATGTATGCAACTCCTTTTAAGGTAAGTTCAGAGGTCAGGGGTCAAATATTTTGCATTATACTGAGCAACCAGTATGCAAAACTATCATCTCTCCTCTGACCACTAACCACTGACCAACGCCCCCCTGCAGCGCTCAATCCAACTCAAAGGTTTCCTGCCAATGGTCGGTATCCTGCCAGGCCGGTTGTTCTTTTTTATCAAAAAGATAATCGCCCAGCACCAGGAAATCCATTTCAGTGCGCCGGAAGCAACGGTAGGCGTCTTCCGGGGTGCAGACGATGGGTTCTCCCCGGACGTTAAAACTGGTGTTAACAATGACTCCGTAGCCGCTGCGCTCCTGGAAGGCCTTGATTAATTGCCAATACCGGGGGTTGGTCTCTCGGTGTACTGTCTGCAGCCGGGCGCTGTAGTCAATATGGGTGATGGCCGGCAGCTCGGAACGGACGTAATAAAGCTTTTCCCGCCACGGCAGGTTGTGGTAATGCGGCGGCAGGGGCTTGGTATATTTGTCCCGGACCTTAGCAATGAGCAGCATGTAGGGCGAGGGCCGGTCCAGGTCAAAATATTCCCCGGCCAGCTCAGCCAGCACCGACGGTGCAAAGGGCCGGAAACCCTCCCGATACTTGATCTTCAGGTTCATTTTCTTCTGCATCTCGGGGTTGCGGGCGTCCCCTAGAATACTGCGGTTCCCCAGAGCCCGGGGCCCCCACTCCATCCGGCCCTGAAACCAGCCTACCACCTGACTCTGATCCAGAAGTTCAGCCACCCTGGCGCACAGATCGGCAAAATTTTCAAAACGTTGATAGGGGGCCTGGTATTGCCGGGCGACGCTGAGGATATCCAGGTCATCGAACTCCGGACCCAAATAGGACCCCTGCATGCGATCGGGCGGTTGGCAGACCCGGGGTTGGCCGGCATGGATATGATAGGCGCAATAGGCCGCCCCCAGGGCGCCGCCGGCATCGCCGGCCGCCGGTTGGATCCAGATATCGTCAAAGAGCTTCTCTTGGAGCAGCCGGCCGTTGGCCACGCAGTTCAAAGCCACGCCCCCGGCCAGGCAGAGATACCGGGCGCCCGTCAGGCGTTGGGCCTCCCGGGCCATGTTCAGGACAATCTCTTCGGTGACCTTTTGGATGGCCAAGGCCAGGTTGCAGTGCTCGGGCCGCAGCTCATCCTCGGGCCGACGCCGGGGGAAGCCAAACAGTTCCTGCCAGCGTTCTTCCCGCACCATCTTCAGCCCGGTGGCATAGTCAAAATAGCTCAGGTCCAGCCAGATGGAGCCGTCCTCCTGGACCTCCACCAGTCGGCTTCGGATCAGATCGATAAACTCCTGCACTTGGGAGGCTTGGGGGTCGCCATAGGGCGCCAGGCCCATCAATTTATATTCGCCAGAGTTGACCTTAAAGCCCAGATAATAGGTAAAGGCGGAATAGAGCAACCCCAATGAATGAGGGAAGCGCAGCTCCCGCAGGATGGTAATCTCTTGCTCCTGGCCGTGGCAGATGGAGGCCGTGGCCCACTCCCCGACCCCGTCGATGGTCAAAATGGCCGCCTCGGCAAAGGGCGACGGGTAAAAGGCGCTGGCCGCATGGGAGAGGTGATGCTCCGGGAAGAGCAGGTTCAGGCCGTTCCTGGCCTTTTTATCCAAACCGCCGATTTCGGCCAACTCCGTCAGGATGAGGTTCTTCAGGAGCAGCTTCTCCTTGATCCATACCGGCATGGCCGCCAGAAAAGACCGCAGGCCCCGGGGCGCAAAGGCATAGTAGGTCTCCAGCAGGCGCTCAAATTTCAGGAAGGGCTTGTCATAAAAGGCCACCGCCGCCAGATCCGACAGGTTCACGCCGCCCTGACTCAGACAGAAGCGGATGGCATTGACCGGGAAAGAAGGGTCATGCTTTTTGCGGGTGAAGCGCTCCTCTTGGGCCGCAGCGATGATCCGGTCATCGTGCAGGAGCACGGCCCCGGCGTCGTGGTAAAAGGCTGAAATGCCAAGAAGATACATGGAATCCTATAGTTTCCCTGCGGGCGTTTGGCTCACAAACAACTGACCCCAGGCCGGAAAAAACCGGCCGCGCTGGCTTATCTCTGTTTTAATGTTCATTATCGCACTTTCTTGTCAGAAGAGCACCCCTGTCAGGGACGTCACCCTCCATACTGCCCCTGTCATCTCACCAGGCCTTTTCCAGATCCTCTTTCTGGAAAGTATGATCCCGCCGGTGCCAGTTGGAATGGGGCTGGCGCTGGCGCACCCCCAGGGCATCACCCCGCCAGAACCGATAGAGCAGGGCAATGGGGGTGAGGATAATATAGAAGATCAAGGTCAGGATGATCTTGGCATTGATAGTACCCAGAATGTGTGCCAGACGCAACCACCCCCAGGCCAGATAAGCCGCCAGCTTGGGCACCAAGAGGACCAGAAGCAGGAGCAGGGCGGACAGGTAGAGCAGCAGCGGCTGGCCGAACCAGAGGCCGGCCAGCAGGCTCACTAAAGCCAGGACGTCGATGGTTTCATAGGTTTTTAGGGGCGCTGGTTTGTCAGGCATGTTTTTTCCTAAATAATCAAAATGGATCGTCTCGGAGGTTATGGCGACGGTTGGGCGACTATTTGGCCCAAGAGGGCGTTGCTGATCAATGCCGCCGCCTGCCGGGAACCCTGGCCGGTAAAGTGCACGATGTCATAGAGATACTCTTTTTCCGGGGGGATAGCTGCGGCCAGATCAATAACCAGAACACCATTTTCCCGGCCCACCGCCCGAATTTCCTCATTAAAGGCCAAAAACAGCCGCCGATACTCAGTATAGGGCAATCCTTGACGCTCCTCCAGGTCCCGCAGGGAAGCCTTGATGATCGGCTCAGGGGTTTCCTTGAGGCGATGCGCCTGGGTCAGCAGGACCGGCTGTAGCTGGTGCAGCCGGCAGACGCTGAGGAAAAGCTCGAGATTGCGCCGGAACGCAGCCCGCAGTCGGGCTTCATCATAGTGAATCTGTTGGCCTCGGACCCGAGCAAACTCATCCGGCTGACGGTTTTTCTGACGTCGGAATTTCTGTTTCAGGGTTTTGCTCAGCTGATTCACCTCCCTGGTCAGGTTGGGGAGGAGCAGGTCCCGGATTTCCCTGAAACTGCCGCCAAGGCTGGGCATGACCGTCACAATCTGCGACCGGGAGGGATTGTCCGACCAGTAAGTCCCTTCCAGCAACAGGATGGTCAGATCATTGATATTGTGGCACAGGAGAACGATATCCGGTTTCAGGGGGATAACTTTATTCATCAGGATGTTAAGGGAATGCCAGGAATTGTTGCCCCCCACGCCGCTATTATAAGAATTCACCTTTTTACCGGTTCGTTCCTCCACAAGCCGCCCCACCAGATAGGGGAAGCGTTCTGTTTCTCCCATGTAGCCGCAGGCCGTGGACGAGCCTCCCAAAAAGACCAGGCTGAGCTCGGGCTCAGGATGGATGCGGGAGGGTATGATGAAACCGTCGCCGTCAATGCGCAGCAGATAGGGTCTGACCTCCAGGTTATCGGCCAGGGCCAGTTCCGCGGCCGGTGGCAGGATATACTGGAAAAAATAGGGCCGATACTCCCGCAGGCGGATATATCTTTGAATCCCGTCATGAAATTCCGGCTGCCGCCAGGCCAGGATCTTTTCGGTGAGGATGGTGAGGAAGACCACCAACACCACTAGCACGGCGCTCAACGTCATTGCGGGGTGACGGGCAAACCAATTCTGGCTGGGGGGTATGGTCTCTTTCGGCATAAACTCCTTCATAGTGCTCTGAAAACGGCCATTTGTCAAGGACGCAGAGAGAAAACCATGGGGCAGGCTATTTCCCCGGCCCCTTCTTCTGCCGCAGGCCGGAAATTTTCTCTGAGGGGCTGCTGCACCGCCGTGGCGCTGCCCAGCCGGTTGACATATTTCCCTGATAGTCTATGATACAAGGGAATATCCCTGAATTTGAGGCCCGCCATGATCAATTACGTGACGTATAGAAAGTTTATCACTCTGAAGAATGGGCAGCGGATTATGTTCCGCTTTCTGAACCACCAGGACCGGGAAAACCTATTGAAACTCTTCCTAGAGGCGCCGGATGAGGACACCCGGTTTTTGAAGCAAGACGTGAAAAATCCCAAGCTCATCAATTCCTGGATTGATAATATCAATTATCAGAAAGTCCTGCCCCTGGTGGCGGTCAAGATGGAGGACAATACCATTGTTGCCGACGCCACCTTACACCGGGGCAAACACGCCAGTAAACACATCGGCGAGATCCGCATCTTCGTCTCTCGGCCCTATCGGAATCAGGGGTTGGGATCGTTGATGTTGGATGAGCTCATCAATCTGGCCAAACTGGAGAACCTGGTCATCCTGAAGGCCGAGGTCATCACCGATCACAAGGGTGTCTTAAAGGCTTTTAAATCCAAGGGGTTCGAGCTAAAGTGCATCCTCGATGACTTCTTTTTGCGCAAGGACGGCATGACCCATGATGTGGCCCTCCTGGTGCGGCCGGTGGTCAAACGCGAGGAGGCGGAGTTTTAACGGCGTGGGCGAGCTGTCATGGGCGTAACCATCGGGTTTGTGAGGCTGTTGGCCGACCCGCCCCCGGAGGTAGAGGCGGCCCGCCTGGGCCTGTTGTGCAATCAGGCCACGGTCGGCCACGGCTGGCGCCCCCTCTGGCCGGAGTTGGCCAAACGCTTTCCCGGCCAGGTGCGGGCCCTGTTCAGCCCCCAACATGGCTGGTGGGGCGAAAAACAGGATAATATGGTGGCCTCCGCCGATGGTATTGATCCCGTCACCGGCCTGCCGGTCTTTAGTCTCTATGGCGAACGCCTGCAGCCTACGGCCGAGAGTTTGGACCTTATCGATATCCTCTTGGTGGACCTGCCCGATGTGGGTACGCGGGTCTACACCTTTGCGGCCACCATGGCCTACGCCATGCAGGCCGCGGCTCGAGCCGGCAAAAAAGTCCTGATCCTGGACCGCCCCAATCCCATCGGCGGCGTCCAGGTGGAGGGCAACCTGCTGCAGCCGGAGATGGCCTCCATCGTCGGTCCCTATCCCCTGCCCATGCGCCACGGCTTTACCCTGGGAGAGTTGGCCCGCTATTATAACGACGTGGGCCAGATCGGCTGCGAGTTGGCCGTGCTCCCCGTTTGGGGCTGGAATCGGGCCCATTATTTCGACGCCACCGACCTCCCCTGGGTTCTGCCCTCGCCCAACCTCCCCACCCTCGAGACGGCCATGGTCTACCCTGGCCAGGTTCTGCTGGAAGGCACCAATCTTTCGGAAGGCCGGGGCACCACCAGGCCTTTTGAGCTCTGTGGGGCACCGTTCCTTGATCCCTATGCGGTTACCGCCAGATTGCGGCAGCGCCACGATCTACCGGGGGTTGTCTTCCGGGAGACCTGGTTCCAACCCACCTTCCACAAATGGGCCGGTGAGGTCTGCGGCGGCTGGCAGCTGCATGTCACCGATCGCCTGGCCTATCAGCCATATGAGACGACCTTGGCCCTTTTGCAGGTGATTCTGGAACTCTATCCGGACCACTTCCAGTGGCGCCACCCCCCCTACGAGTATGTCCATGATCGCCTGCCCTTTGATCTGTTGACAGGTGATCCCCGGATTCGGGAGGGGCTGACCGCGCAGGTGCCGGTGCCGGTCCTGGCGGAGCAGTGGCAGGCGGAATCGGCTGATTTCCTGCACCTGCGGCAGAAATATTTACTTTACCCTTGAGAAAATCAGATTGCTGTTAGGCAGGGGGCGGCACGGTTGTTCGCAGAGGAACAACGGTGCCCTCGTGTTGCTTGGCGGCGCGTCATGCTGGCATGCTGAGGAAGCGCCGGGAACGGAGATTCCCGGATCCTAAGCTTCGCTCAGGACCACAAGATGGAGCCAATCTCTTCGTGAGCCCGTCTATCCTCCCTGCTTGGCAGAAACGAGTATCGCCAAGGGCAATAATCCGGTGATCAGTTCGCCTGGTTTTTCCGGCCGGTCCACAGTGGCTTGCCGGTTTCGTCCCGGATCTGCCAAGTCTGGTCGCCTTTCTTGACCTGGGCCGCGAAGATCACCACCCGCCCCTGATCCATGATCTTGGCACCGGTCACTTCCAGGCGATCCAGGATAGCCAACTGCATCCCCTGCTCAGCTACATACCAGTTAGGTCCGAGGAACACCTTGACTTTTCCTTGGGGAGTCGTCAACGTCAGAAAGACCGGTTCCGGCAGGGTGGAGGCCGCAGCCGGGTCAATGGCGGTGATCATGCCGGTAACTGTGACCACATCCTGGGGATTATACTCCAGGGAGGGGTGTTTTTGGACAGGCGGGGCGGTGTTTGCCTGGTCAACCCCAAGGACCAACCACATGAGTAGGCACAAGATGAGAAGACCGGCAGGGCGAGTTTTTGGCAAGAGGCATCCTCCTCTGTGGTAGAAGCGCATCGGCATCATTCTTGGGGTTCTTTTCCCAATACTCCTGTATAATAATAGATGAAGAGAATAAATTTGACAACCCTGCGGTGGCCACGACATGGATCAGGCCCTGGAGCAGTTTCTGCAGCATCTGGTGGTGGAGCGGGGCTTGGCGCCCCTGACGGTGGCGGCCTATGCCCAGGATCTCACCGATCTGGCCAAATATAGCAATCAGGCCGGAAAATACTCTTGGCAGGACATTAGATTGGCTGATCTACAGGACTATCTGGCCTACCTGGAGCAGAATGGCGTGGGGCCGCGCAGCCGGGCCCGCAAACTCAGTGCCATCCGGCAGTTGTATCGCTTTCTGCTGCGGGAGGGCTTGACTGGGCACAACCCCCTGGAGTGGCTGGATGCCCCCAAACTCCCCAAAGGCTTGCCCAAAATCCTGGGGCTGGAGGAGGTGGAACGGCTCCTGGCCGCACCGGATCCGACCACGCCCCTGGGGCAACGGGATGACGCCATGTTGGAGGTCCTCTATGCCACGGGTTTGCGGGTCTCGGAACTGGTGGGCCTGACCATCCCGCAGCTGGACCTGCGCCGGGGAGTCATCCGGGTGGTGGGCAAAGGCTCCAAAGAGCGGTTGGTGCCCATGGTCTTCCGGGCCGTGGAGAAGGTGAACCTCTATCTCCGGCATGTCCGTCCCCTCCTCTGCAAGGGGCAGAAAACCCAGGTCCTCTTTTTAAACCGGCGGGGGCAAGGTCTGACCCGGCAGGGGTTTTGGAAGATCATCAAAGGCTATGCCCGCCAGGTGGGCCTGCCGCCGGAACTCAGCCCCCATACGCTGCGCCATTCCTTTGCCACCCATCTCCTCTGGCGGGGGGCCGACTTGCGGGCTTTACAACTTCTCCTGGGCCATGCCGACATCTCCACGACCCAGATCTACACCCACCTGCATACCGCCCGGCTGCAGGAGATCCACCGCCAGGCCCATCCGCGGGGTTAGAACCAGGGAAGAGGGAATAGGAGAAGGAGGAGAAATGAACTGTTTCAGGAGGTTCAGGACACGGCCCCAAGGCTAAATCGGCCCTGGCTCCTCCCCTTGCCATTGACCTTTAACCCTTTACTGCTACCCGAATTAGGCGATTTGTAGCCGCAATCTTTAGATTGCGCCAAGTTACTGCTACCAATCAGGTCGTTCGGAGCGCCGGCTAAAGCCGGCGGCTACCAAGCGATTTCTTCCACAATCGCTCAATTTAGGTTTTACTCTATGCCTAGAACCTTAGAAATCATCACGACCCACGTAAATGCCGATTTCGACGGGCTGGCCTCCATGGTGGCGGCTAAGAAGCTCTATCCCGACGCGCTGTTGGTTTTCCCGGGCTCCCAGGAGAAAAATCTGCGGGATTTCTTTATCCGCTCCAGCCTTTATTTCCTCAATTTTGCCAAGATCAAAGATATCAACCTGGAGGATGTTAAGCGCCTCATCCTGGTGGACACCCGGCAGGCCGGCCGCATCGGCAAATTCGGCGAGCTGTTTCCCAACGGCGAGATCGACGTCCATATTTATGACCACCATCCCGATTCGCCCGATGATCTGCATGGCTCCGTGGAGGTGGTCCGGCCGGTGGGGGCCACGGTGAGCCTCTTGACCGAAATTATCCAGGAGCGGGGTGTCCCCCTGACTCCCGATGAAGCCACCATACTGGCTTTGGGTATTTATGAAGATACCGGATCTTTCACCTTTTCTTCCACCACCCCGGCGGAGTTTGCCGCGGCCAAGTATCTTTTGGAACAGGGGGCCAATCTCAATACCGTGGCGGAAATGTTGACCCGGGAGTTGACCGTGGAGCAGGTGGCCCTCTTGAACGACCTGATCCGCAACGCCGTTACCATCAATCTGAGCGGCATTGAAATCGTCCTGGCCCGGGCCGCCTCATCCCAATACGTGGGTGATTTTGCCGTCTTGGCCCATAAGTTCATGGACATGGAGAATATTCAGGTGCTCTTTGCCATGGCCCAGATGGAGGAGCGGGTCTTTGTGGTGGGCCGCAGCCGCCTGGAGGAGGTCAATGTGGGGGAGATTTTGTCCGAATTGGGCGGCGGCGGCCACGCCTATGCGGCCTCAGCCACCATTAAGGACACCCCCTTGACCCAGGTGGAGGAAAAGCTCCGGGGTATCCTGGCCCGAAACGTCCGCCCCCGGCGCACGGCCCGGGAAATCATGTCCTATCCGGTCATGTCGGTGACCACCGAGACCACCTTGAGTGAAGCCCATCGGTTCATGACCTTGCACAATATCAATGCCCTGCCGGTTATCGATAACGGCGACCTGAAGGGCCTCATCAATCGCCAGATCGTTGAAAAGGCGATTTTCCATGGGCTGGAGAACCTGCCGGTCAAGGAATATATGACCACCGAGGTGGCCACCGTCGGACCCAGTGCCACCCTGGCGGAAATCCAGGAACGGCTGGTCATCAATAAACAGCGGCTGCTCCCGGTGGTGGATGCCGGCCAGGTCCTGGGGATCATCAGCCGCACTGATCTCCTCAACCTGCTCATGGCCCCGGGCGAAGAACCCGAGGATAGCCTGGAGAAAGAACCGGACCACATGGTCCGCAAGAAAAACGTGGCCGGCATCATGCGGGAACGGCTGCCCCGGCAGGTCGTGGATATGTTGAAACAGATCGGCCAGGTGGCCGATGGGTTGGGCTACAACGCCTACGTAGTGGGCGGTTTTGTCCGGGATTTATTTCTGCGCCACGAAAACCTGGACATTGATATCGTCATTGAGGGGGATGCGGTCACCTTTGCCCGGCAGTTTGCCAAACGCATCCCCAACGTCCGGGTGCGGGTCTTCCAGAAATTCAAGACCGCAGTCATCATTTATCCGGATGGCTTTAAAGTGGATGTGGCCACAGCCCGGACCGAATATTACGAGACGCCGGGGGCTCTGCCCATCGTGGAGCGCAGCTCTCTGAAGATGGACCTCTACCGCCGGGATTTCACTATCAATACCTTGGCGGTGAAGCTCAACGAACGACATTTCGGCATTCTCATCGATTACTTCGGTTCCCAACGGGATATCAAAGACGGCCGCATTTCGGTACTCCATAACCTCAGTTTTGTGGAGGATCCCACCCGGGTCTTCCGGGCCATCCGTTTCGAACAGCGCTTCGGCTTCAAGATCACCAAACTGACGGCCAACCTCATTGAAAATGCCGTGCGCATGAACTTTTTCGACCGCCTCTCGGGCACGCGCTTGTTCAGCGAATTGAAACTCATCCTCATGGAGGAGAACCCCATCCCGGCCATTGCCCGCTTGGCTGAATTCGATCTGTTGAAGTTCATCCACCCCACCATTCGTTATGATCTCAACACCCGTTGGCTGTTGGATCAGGTGCGCGGGGTGCTGGCCTGGCATGATCTACTCTTCCTGGATGACCCTTACGAACGCTGGTATGTCTATTTTCTGGGCCTCATCGAACCGTTGAAGGAGGAACAGCTGCTGGAGCTGACCCGGCGTTTAAATACGCCGCCGAAATTCTCCGAAATGCTCATTTGGGCCAAAGGCGCAGCGGACCATACCCTGCTGCGCCTCTTTCGCCAGACCAACCCGACTCCCAAAGAGATCTATTATCTCTTGCATGAGCTCTCCACGGAGTTCCTCCTCTACATGATGGCCAAAACCCGCCAGGAGAGCACCAAACGGGCCATTTCCCTCTACTTTACCCAGTTGAAAAACACCCGGCCCTTGCTCACCGGCAAAAACCTGCTGGAACTGGGATACGCCCCGGGCCCCCGCTACCGCTTCATGCTGCAAAAACTCCTGGAGGCCCATCTGGACGGCATGGTCCGCAGCCGGGAAGATGAAATCGCCTTCCTCCGGGAACATTTTGACGGCCGGGAAAAGGCGGGGGTAGCGCAGTAACCATGGATCAGGGATGGGACGAGAAGTTAGTCAGGTTTCGCCTCCCCTAGCAAGAAAGTGCCCATGGGGGAGAAATTTTCTTTCTTCAGTACTGTCTCCTAACCTTTTCCCGCAAAGAAAAACCACCGCCACCTTCTGGTTTCTGTCCATCATGTTCCAGTGGCGTTGGTTCAGGACTACCTATATCTTCTTCCATTATAAGTTTCACGCTATGTAAAAAGACGAAACATGTTTTGCCAACCTGTCCACCATAAGTAGCATTAAAAACCGTTATAACTCCTTCATTTCTATTACAACTTTTCAAAAAATCACTTGTTCTGTTATACTGCTCCATATTTTCCTGGTCAGTTAAATATAAGCCCTCATCTTCTGAATTCGCATTTTTACTTTTATATTTACCATGAATATTTATAAATCCTATTAAATGGCTACCATCTTTAAACTCTATTTTTACCTTGCGGGGCTCAAAGCTATACCGGATTGGATCCTGAGGGCGGATAATTTTTACAGTCATCAGCATAAACCCTTTTTTCCAGCGGCTTTGACACTCTTTCGGCAAAATTCTCTTTTTAGTTAAATGGCCAGCACCCGATGTTCAATGAATTTTTAGAGAAGTGAGCCGGGGTGAAAATGGTTCTGAATGTCGGGCCAACCTTCTGAGTGGCAGGCTTGACTGGGTGGCATGGGTCAGGCGGGGCACCGGTCAGGCGGGGCACCTAAGCGCAATGGCGACAACGGCTGGACCGGACGGCTTCGGCCTGGAAGATATCCCCTGAGTCATCCTCGTGCCCCCGCTCTTCCCTCATCTCCTGACGGCGGTCACGACCCGGCCGATGTGTTGATAGTCCGGGATGATCTTGGCGGGGGCATAAGCCCGGGTCTGCGCCAGGAGCTGGGCTACCATCTCGGCCTGGCCCTGGCCGACCTCCAGAGCCAGGAGACCGCCGGGCCGCAGGAGGTGATGCACTTCGGGCACCAGGAGGCGGATAACCTCCAGACCATCGGGGCCGCCGTCCAGGGCCAGGCGGGGTTCATGGTCTCGGATTTCCAAGGGTAATTGCTCCCATTCATGGGTCGGGACATAAGGGGGGTTGCTGACGATGATATCAAAGAAAGGCTCCGGGGCCAGGGGGGCCAGCAGGTCGCCTTGCACCAGGGCCACCCGGTCCTGCACCTCGTGGCGCCGGCTGTTTTCCCGAGCCACGGCCAGGGCGGCTGCGGATTGGTCCAGGGCCACGACCTGGGCTTGGGGGAATTCTTTGGCCAGCACCACGGCCAGGACGCCGCTGCCGGTGCCCACGTCCAGGATGCGGCGGTTGGCAGGGGCGTCAGGGAAGTCGGCGGCATACTTTAAGACAGCCTCGATAATGAGTTCGGTCTCGGGCCGGGGGATGAGGACCGCGGGGCTGACGAGAAAATCCAGGGACCAGAATTCCTGGTGGCCGGTGATGTATGGGATGGGTTCCTGGGCCAGGCGGCGGCGCAGCAGGCGTTTATAGCAGTCCAGTTCCGCGGCCGTCAGAGGTTTATCGTAGCGCAGGTACAGGTCCAGGCGGGTGCACTGCAGGCAGTGGGCCAATAGCACGCTGGCCCCGGCCCGGGGTTCGCTGATGCCTTTTTGCTGTAAATAGTTTTGGGCCCACCGCAGGACCCGGAGAATGGTCCAGGCAGGCGACTGGCCCGCACTCATGCCGTCTGTTGTTTCAAGGCCTCGGTGCGGAAATAGGAGACCAAGGCGTCCAACATCTCGTCCAGGTCGCCGTCCAGGAAAGACTCCAGACGATAGAGGGTCAGCCCCAGACGGTGGTCAGTGACCCGGCCTTGGGGGAAGTTATAAGTGCGGATGCGCTCGCTGCGGTCGCCGCTCCCTACCTGGCTCTTGCGGTCCTGGGCCATCTTCTGCTGCTGCTCCTGGGCCATCATGTCATAGAGGCGGGCCTGGAGCACCTTCATGGCCTTGGCCTTGTTCTTATGCTGGGACTTTTCGTCCTGGCAGGTGACCACGAGTCCCGTGGGCAGATGGGTGATGCGCACCGCCGAGTCCGTGGTGTTGACGCTCTGGCCGCCCGGTCCCGAAGAACGGAAGACGTCGATGCGCAGTTCTTCTGGGCTGATCTGCACATCCACATCCTCGGCCTCCGGCAGGATGGCCACGGTCACCGCCGAGGTATGGATGCGGCCCTGGGACTCGGTGACCGGCACCCGCTGCACCCGGTGCACCCCGCTTTCATACTTCAGGCGGCTGTAGACTTTTTCGCCGGCGATGAGGGCGATCACTTCCTTTAAGCCACCGATGCCGGTGGGATTGTAGCTCAGGACTTCCATCTTCAGATGGTGCCGTTCGGCATAGCGGCTGTACATGCGGAACAGGTCGGCGGCAAACAAGGCGGCCTCTTCGCCGCCGGTGCCGGCCCGAATCTCCAGGAGGATGTTTTTGTCGTCGTTGGGGTCCTTGGGCAGGAGCAGGAAACGCAGCTCATCTTCCAAAGCAGCCAACTTCTCTTTTAATTGCTGGATCTCCTCCCGAGCCAGTTCCTTGATCTCCTCATCACTCTCCGTTCTGAGCAGAGTCTGGTTGGTCTCCAGTTCCTTTTCGACCTGCTGGTAGGTGCGAAAAGTCTTGATGAGGGGTGTCAACTCGGCATGTTCCCGGGCCAGGAGCTGATACTGCTCCTGATTTTTGAGGATCTCCGGGTCACTGAGCTTGGTTTCCAATTCCTGGTATTTCTGTTCAATACTTTTTAAACGATCAAAGAGCATATTCTAATTAATTTCCGGTTGCTGGTTTTTGGTTTCTGGCTGATGGGGTTAACCCCCTGCTAAATGGAAGCATCCTCGGGGGGCGTTCTGCTGACGCCGACAACAAGCGCGCAGGCAGCAGAGGGAGGGAGCCCGCGCCGCTAGGACATGGGCCGGGAAAGGACCTCTTCCTGATTGATCACGGCGCGCAGGGCCTCCAGGGCCACTTCCAGCTGCTCATCGGAGGGCTCCCGGGCCGTGAGCCGCTGGGTGAGCAGACCGGGCCAAAGCACCAGCTTACAGAGAGGGTGGTTAGTGTGGCGGCTTCCCAAGCGGATGATCTCGTAGGACACTGCGGCGATGGGGAACATGAGGAGGATCTTGATGCCCACCTGGACCAGGTTGGTGGTCAGGCGGCCGCCCACCTGCAGGACCGGCAGCAGGGGGAAGAGCACGGTGAAGACCAGGATGCTGGTGAGCAGGACCACTAAGATGAACGACGTGCCGCAACGAGGGTGCCAGATCTCATGCTTGCGGGCATTCTCCACGGTCAGGGGCTCACCGGCCTCGAAGGTGAAGATGGACTTGTGCTCCGCGCCATGATACTCAAAGACCCGGCGGATATCGTCCACAAAGGAGATGGACCAGACGTAGAGCAGGAAGAAGACGATCTTCAGAATGCCGTCCACCACATGGAAGGTAAAATTGTTCACCGTCAGATCCGCGCCCCAGAGCCAACCCACCCAACCGCTGAGATAATGGGGCAGCAGGCCAAAAAAGAAGATGGCCATAGTACAGGCAAAGACGATGGTCAGGGCCATGGACCAGGGCGATAACTGCTCTTCTTCTTCGTCCAGGGAGGCCTGGGCGGAAAAACTCAGGGCCTTGATGCCATAAATGAGCGCTTCCAGGAGGACCACCGGTCCCCGGAAAAAGGGCCAGTGCAGGAAGGGATAGCGCTCGGCCAGGGTATGAAGGCGGTCTTCTTTGATGGTAATGGACCCGTCCGGCCGCTTCACCGCAATGGCGTAGGTATGCTTGGCCCGCATCATGACGCCTTCGATGACCGCCTGGCCCCCCACCGGATACGGGGGTTGATACCCTGACATGAATTATTTCTCCGTCTGGCTCTCCGCCGCCTTTTGATTATAGCCGGCGTAGCGCTTCACAAACCGTTCCACCTGCCCGGCCGTGTCCACCAGCTTCTGTTTGCCGGTGAAAAAGGGGTGGCACTTGGAACAGATCTCCACCCGGATCTCCTTCTGCGTGGAACCGGTGGGAAACTCATGGCCACAGGCGCAGCGCACCGTGGTCTGATGATATTTGGGATGAATGCCTTTTTTCATGCGCACAGGCCTCCTTAAAAACAATGGCTAATTAACCTTTTTATTATAATTTCTTTTTGTTGAAAAAACAAGGATTAATAAGAAAATTTACCACGCCGAGGCAATTGCCTGACCAGTGGCAGAAAATGCCTGGCGACGTTTTCGAAACAGGTGTCAGGAAATCCTGTTTCAATAATTGGACAAAACGTTAAGAAATCGAATTTATTTAATATGTTGATATCCTTATTAATAGAGATCCATTGCTTTGGTCATGTTTCATTAATTAAACGTTCTTGGCTGCCGTCTGCAGTCCGGCCGCTCTTGGCATATCGATAACTATATGGAAAATATGGACAAAAAAGGAAGGGGACACTTCCTGGTGTCTAGACTTCTGTCTGGCCTAAATATTGCGGAAGCAAAAGGTAGTTGATTAAATGATTTTTCCCATAACCCCGGCTTAGGAGGCCACGAAAAGATGAAATTTATTGCTAAAGTTATGTTGGTACTTGTCTTCGTGTTATTACCCCTGGTCGCGGCCCAGGCGGCTCCGGTAGCCTGGACCGATTGGACAAGCGCCTCGCCGGGGATCGTTGACGGCTCCCTCACCTTTGGCGGCGATACCGTCGCGGTACAATTCAGCGGAACCTATTATTTTGCCCAAACCAGCGGCGGCGTGAATTTTTGGATCCCATCTACTCCATACATTAGCGCCACGGTACCCAACGCCCCCCGGACCCTGACATCATCGCCCTCGGGGATGGCGGCATGGTCACCATTAGTTTTGCCAAACCCGTGAAAGATCCGCTGGTGGCTTTAGTCAGTTGGAACAGCAACACCGTGGATTTCGGCGTGCCCATCAACATCTTGAGTTATGGCGTTGGCTATTGGGGCGGAGGCACCCCTATCCTTAACTCCGGCGGGACCGGCTTTTTTGGATCAGGTGAAGTCCACGGCGTCATCGAATTGCCCGGTGTCTTTTCGTCGATCAGTTTTACACATACCACTGAATACTGGCACGGTTTAACGGTCGGGGCCCGGAACGTGGTCGTGCCGCTGCCCGCTACTTTGTTGCTGCTCGGTTCTGGCCTCGCCGCCTTGGTTTCCCTGAGAAGCCGCCAGCGTTAGCTATCAGCTCAGTCGTGGTGAACAAGGCAGGAGCAATGGTGCTTCTGCCTTTTTTTTGCCATCATCCAAATTCTTTTTCAAGCTGCCGGCGGGGCTGGACCACATCCGACCCAAGGTCTCTTGGCACCAGACAGACAACCGCTGGTCAGTTGATTATTTCCTTGCCGTTTGCCGGCCGGTCCACAGCGGCTTGCCATTTTCGTCCCGGATCTCCCAGGTCTGGTCGCCTTTCTTGACCTGGGCCGCCAAGATCACCAACGGCAGGTTGGCGGCCGCGACCGGGTTGATGGCAGTGACCAGGCCGGAGAGCGGGATGCCGTCAAGGTGATTATCCTCACCCGCGGGGTGCGTGGGCACGGTCGGGGCCGAACAGGTGCTGCAAGGCCTCCTGCACCCGGCCCACTGCAATGACCTCCAACTCGCCCCCGGCCGCGGTCTGGTCCTGGCGATGGCGAGGGCGGAGGGCCCGCCGGAAGCCCAGCTTCAGCCCTTCCTTGAGGCGCCGGTCCGGCTGGCTGACGGTGCGGACTTCGCCGGTGAGCCCCACTTCTCCGAAGATGAACGTGTCAGCAGCCACTGGGCGTTCCAAAAGGGACGAGGTCAGAGCTGCGACGATGCCCAGGTCGGCGGCCGGTTCGCTCAGGCGGACGCCGCCGGCCACGTTAACGAAGATATCCTGACCGCCGAAATTCAGGCCCAACCGTTTTTCCAGGACGGCTACCAGCAGAGACAAGCGGCCGGCCTCGATGCCGCTGGTCTGCCGGCGGGGCATCCCCAGGTTGGTGGGGGTCACCAGGGCCTGGACCTCCACCAGGATGGGCCGGGAGCCTTCGATGCTGGCCACCACCACTGACCCCGGCGCCTCCAAGGAACGTTCGGAGAGAAACAGGGCGGAGGGGTTGGCGACCGCGACGATGCCGGTGTCGTGCATCTCAAAAACTCCCAGCTCCTGGCCGGGGCCGAAGCGGTTTTTGACGGTGCGCAGCAGACGATAGGTCTGGGAGCGATCCCCCTCAAAATAGAGGACCGTGTCCACCATGTGCTCCAAGACTTTGGGGCCGGCAATGGCCCCTTCTTTGGTCACATGGCCGATGAGGAAGATGGGAATCTGGCTGCGCTTGGCCACTTGCATTAATTGAAAGGCCGTCTCCCGCACCTGCGTGACCGAACCGGGTGTGGCTGGCAAAGCTGCGGCGTAGATGGTCTGGATGGAATCCACAACCAGAAATTTGGGCCGGTTGGTCTCCAACAGTTGCAGGATATTTTCCAGGCAGGTTTCAGCGGCCACCAGCAGGGTGGGCGAGGTAATCCCCAGGCGATCGGCCCGCAGCTTGAGTTGGGCGGCGGATTCTTCGCCGGAGATATACAGACCGGGAGTCCGCTGGCCGCAGAGGCGATCCAAAACCTGAAGCATGAGCGTGGACTTGCCGATGCCGGGGTCACCGCCCAGGAGTATGACTGATCCGGGCACCACGCCGCCGCCGACGGCCCGATCAAACTCCACGCAGCCGGTGGGCCAGCGGTCTTCCGGAGAGGCGGCCAGGCTGAGGAGCGGGATGGGTTGGCTGCGCCCGGCAAGGCCGGGGGAGCGCGGGGAGATAGGGTCCGGCGCCACCACCTCTTCCACAAAAGAACTCCAGGCCTGACATTCGGGACATTTGCCCAGCCATTTGCCGGTCTGGAAGCCGCACTGTTGGCAGACAAAGATCGTCCGGGGTGGTTTGGGGCTCATAACAAATAAGACCCGACCAACATTTTGATGGTCCAATGGATGATCATGCGGTTACGTGAGAGCGAGGCCTGCATAAATTTTAAAACAAGAATTGAGCGATTGTTGAAGAAATCGCTTGGTAGCCGCAGTCTTTAGCCTGCACTCCGAACTAATTTGGGTTAATCAGACGTCGGTTGCCGATTTGCTTCATAAGCAATAAAGCGGCCCACCAGCCAGGCCACCAGGACCGCCACAAAAAACTGGCCCGTTATTGCTTCCACCATGGTCAGGACCCGACCCTCTGCCGTCAAAGGGATGATGTCTCCCATACCCACAGTGGTAATCACCATGACGCTGTAATACATAAAAGAGCCGTGGAGGAAGCTTAAGGATGCCTGCACCAAGGGGGTTGGCAGGTTAAAGCTCCGGGGCTGATAAAAAAAGAGCAAACCATAGAATTGGGCAAAAATGAGGGCAAGGATGAGATAGGCCACCACCAGAGCAAAAATGTGGTCCAGAGTGATATGCCGGCTGCCAAAAATATACCTGAGAATGGCAAACAGACAAAGAAACAAGAGGACAATGTCAAATTTGATCCCCCAGCGCAAATACCCCAAGCGCGTGGCCGGATCGGGCTGGAAAAGAGCCACCGCCGTAAAGATGACAGAGGTGCCTAATAAAACCCAGAGGAGAGTCCGGTAGCGCCAGGGTTGCGGCCCGGTGGACAGGGAGACCAATAAGGCGTTCAGGAGGAAGATAGCGGAGACGAGCTTGAGGAGCCAGTCATAGTCAAAAAACGGCAGGAGGATGGTGAACACCAGGATATAAAGAATGAGTTGCAAAAAGCGCAAATTTTTGAACCTGGACCACCAGATCGTGTTCACCGCTCGTTCCTGGCCTCCTCACCACAAAAACCTTTTGCCACAACCTACGATGTCTGGCTGCTTTCGCCCAACAGGCGGCGCAGCTCATCCCCCTCCAGGATTTCCTTTTCCAGCAAGAGTTTGGCCACCCGATCCAAGGCCTGCCGCTTGCCCTCCAAGATATTTTTGGCCCGGTCATAGGCCCGGCGCACCAGGGCGGTCACTTCCCGATCGATTTCCTGGGCCGTGGCTTCGCTATAATCTTTGGAGGACGGCGGCAGCATGGCCTCCAAAAAGAGGGGGCGCCGTTCCCGCTCAAAGGTGACTGGCCCCAGGGTTTGGCTCATGCCATATTCCCGGATCATGCTGCGGGCAATATCCGTGGCCCGGTATAAATCATTCTGGGCGCCGGTGGAGGCTTCCTGGAAGACCAGTTCCTCGGCCACCCGGCCGCCGAGGAGCACAGCCAGGCGGTCTTCCAATTCGGACTTGGTCATCAGATAGCGGTCTTCGGTGGGCAGCTGCAGGGTATAGCCCAAGGCGCCGATGCCCCTGGGGATAATGGAGACCCGGTGCACGGGATCGGCGGTGGGCACGGACTGGGCCACCAGGGCGTGGCCGGTTTCGTGATAGGCGACGATCTCCTTTTCCCGGGGATTCATCACCCGGTTGCGCTTCTCGAGGCCGGCCATGACCCGGTCGATGGCTTCTTCAAAATCCTCCATGGAGACGGCGGTCTTGTTCTTGCGGGCTGCCAGGAGGGCCGCTTCGTTGACGATATTGGCCAGATCAGCGCCCACCATCCCTGGAGTGCGGGCGGCAATGGTGCTGAGCTTAACGTCCTCGGCCAGTTTGACGCCCCGGACGTGCACTTTGAGGATGTCTTCCCGTCCCTTCAAGCTGGGCCGATCCACCAGAATCTGTCGGTCGAAACGGCCCGGCCGGATGAGGGCCGGGTCGAGAATCTCGGGCCGGTTGGTGGCCGACATAATGATGACGCCTTTGCGGGTATCGAAGCCATCCATTTCCGACAGCAACTGGTTGAGGGTATTCTCCCGCTCCTCGTGGCCGCCGGTGATGGGGCTGACGCTGCGGGCCTTGCCGATGGCGTCCAGCTCATCGATGAAGATGATACACGGCGCCTTTTCTTCGGCTTGGGCAAAGAGATCCCGGACTCGGGCGGCGCCCACCCCTACAAACATCTCCACAAAATCGGAGCCGGTCAGGCTCAGGAAAGGCACCCCGGCTTCCCCGGCCACGGCTCGGCCCAGTAGGGTCTTGCCGGTGCCGGGAGGGCCCACCAAGAGGACGCCTTTGGGAATCTTGCCGCCCAGCGACTGGAACTTCCCAGGATTTTGTAAAAACTCGATGATCTCCCGGAGCTCTTCAATGGCTTCGTCCACTCCGGCCACATCCTTAAAGGTGACTTTGGTTTCATCCTCTACATAGAATTTGGCCTTGCTCTTGCCGATGGACATAAGGCCGCCACCGGCCCCGGCGCCGATCTTGCGGATAAAATACACCCACACCCCGATGAGCACCAGCATGGGGATGAGCCAGGAAAGCAGGGAAGTCAGCCAGGTCCGATCCATCCGGGCGGTGTAGGATATGCCCTGACCGTCCAAACGGCTGAGAAGGTCCTTATCCTCCAGACGGACGGTGGTGAAATAGGGTTCCACCCCGCCTTCCTGCTTCATCAGGGCGGCCAGTTCTGGATAGCGGCCGCTTTTGATTAAAAATTCCACGCCTTCCGGCGTCAACTTGCCGGTAATCAGGTCGGTGGTAATGACCAGATCCCGCACCCCTTTGAGGTCGATGAGGTGACGGAAATCGCTGTAGCTAACGTTCTGCAGTTGGCGGAGTTGCAGATAATTCTGCGCCACCAGAATGGCTAAAAAAAACAGCACTAAATACCAGAGGGAAAAGCGGGTCATGGTATTTTTCATACTTGCAACCTCAGAGCGTGGACTGCGAATATTAGGGCGTGCCTTGGTCTCAAGACATCGGCAGGTAGGAGAAATTAACCATTTAATAATTTGCCATTCACATTACTGCTGATAACATAATGTGTAGAGTTTTTTTTTGCAAGCAGATAACGTGCCCAGTCCCCGGAGTCCGACGTCGCGGGTCGGGATCGCAGACCCCTGCCGGGCGTTGGACGCCAACCCTAACCGGTCCAAAAAAGGCGAACCCATGAAAATCCTGACCGCACCCCGCATGGAACGCTGTATCGGTTGTCAATCTTGCTCCCTGGCCTGCGCCCGGGAGGTCCACAAACGCCTCTCCTGGGACACCGCCGGGATTCACATTCATACCTCCGGCGGCCTTTCCACCGGCTTTGAGGCCCGCACCTGCCTGGCCTGTCTGCCCGCCCCCTGCGCTGCGGCCTGTCCCACCGGCGCCTTTGCCCAGAGGAAGGGAGGCGGCGTCATCGTCCGGAAAAAACTCTGTATTTTCTGCGGGGCCTGTGCCGCTGCCTGTCCGGTGGATGCGGTTTTTTTGGATTTCAGTGGGGAACCTTTCGTCTGCCTGCATTGCGGCAAATGCGTGCCCTTCTGCCCCCACAATTGTCTGGAGATGGCGAGCGTCGGGGGCACGGCCGGCAGTGAGGAGGTGGCCTCATGATCCGGGATCATTTTCGGGTGTTAAAAGTGGATCTGACCACCGGCCGAGGCCAGGTGGAAACCCTGGAGGGGCGGGACCTCTATGTAGGCGGCAGCGGCCTGGCAGCGGTGCTCTTCCAAAAATATGGCCAGCCTGCTGCCCCCTGGGATGACCGGGAGCAGCCCCTCATCTTCGCCATCGGCCCCCTGACCGGCTATTTTCCCCTAATGAGCAAAACGGTTTTGGGGTTCAAAAGCCCGTACCATAATCAGTATGCCGAATCCCATGCCGGCGGCCGTTCGGCCCTGGCTTTGAGGTTTGCCGATTACGACGCCGTGGTGATTACCGGCCAGGCCCCCCGCCCCAGCGTCCTGGCCATCGGCTCCCGCCACCTCAAGGTTCACGAGGCCGCCTATCTGTGGGGGATGGATGTGGTGACCGTGGGGAAGTTCCTGCGCCGCAAGACGCCTGGCGCCGGGCACCGCAGCATCCTGCGCATCGGCCCGGCCGGCGAAAACCGGGCCGCCATCGCCGGCATTAATGTGGACACCTACCGGCATTTCGGCCGCCTGGGCGGCGGTGCGGCTCTAGGGGCTAAAAACCTCAAGGCCATCGTCATCCAGGGCGATGGCAGCTTCCCGCTGCCAGCAGGGCAAGATTATGCCAAGCTGTTTGGCGAAGTCCACCGGCAACTCACCCAGACCCAAATGATGCAGAAGTATCATAATCTGGGCACGCCGGCCAATGTGGCGGTTTTAAATGAACTCCGAGCTCTGCCCATCCGCAATTTGCAGGAGACCTCAGCCCCGGATATCGCCGGCATTACCGGCGAGCGGTTTGCCGAAGACGCCCTGCTCCGCAATGTGGCTTGCGCCGGCTGTCCGGTGGGCTGCATCCACCTGGGGTATGTGCGCCTGCGCTTTCACGCCGACCACCGCTACTATTTCCGGCAGGTGGGCTATGATCATGAGCCCATCTTTGCCGTTGGCGCCATGTTGGGGGTCACGAACTGTGCTGACGTCCTGCAGCTCATTGATATGACCGAAAAAATGGGGCTGGACGTCATGAGCGCCGGTGTGGCCCTGGCCTGGGCCACCGAAGCTGCGGCCAACGGCCTGATTGCCGAGGAGGAAACGATCGTCCCTTTAGCCTTTGGGGCTACCAAGCACTATGAGGCGGCCCTCCGCCACCTGGCCTTGGGGAGCACCGATTTTTACCGCCTCCTGGCCCAGGGCACGGCCAAAGCAGCCGCCCACTACGGCGGCCAGGATTATGCCTGCGTCCTGGGTCAGGAAATGGCCGGCTACGCCACCGGTGAGGTCTTTTTCGTCTCCCAGGCCCTGGGCTTCCGCCACTCCCACCTGGATACCGGCGGCTATGCCTTTGACCAGAAGCATGCGGACCGGACCGTCGAGCAGGCCCTGGACTTCCTGCTCCAGGATGAACAGGACCGCGTCCTCCTCACCTCCCTTGTGGTCTGCCTCTTTGCCCGGGAGGTCTATAAAGATTCCTTGGTGGCCGAATGCCTGCACTCCCTGGGCTATGGCACCCTGGCCGGCCAGATGGCGGCCGCGGCCCAGAAGATCCAGCAACTCCGCTGGCACCTGCGGCTGGCCACCGGCTTTGACCCACACCAGATCAGTATCCCCAAACGCTGCCGGGAAGTGCGCACCTGGAAAGGTCCCATTGATCCGGCCTTCCTGGCGACCTTGCAGCAGCGGTATGCCCAGACCATTACGGCCTTGGCCGGCGGTGCGCCTACACATAAAGCTGGGCCGGGGAAAGGACCTTCCGAATGAATACTCACTATCTTGCCCAATTTTAATTGAGCCACTGGAATCTAAAAAAGGCCCCGAATGGAGTTGGGCTAGCGAAAATCACTTTGACTCCGGCGCTGGTTTGCAGTAATAATGGCAGCAACTGGTGGCGGAGGAGGGAACCCTTGCTGTGGCGCGCGCCACTTGCCCCTGACAACGCCCTCAACCCTCTGCCCTAGACCGAATTCCCTTATTCCCTGTCTGCGATTGGTGAGGCAATGAGGATTCTCTGGGCCGACTGGCGCGGCCGTTTACCGTATCGCCGCTATCATGATTGGGAGGATCGGCCCCGCCGTTTGCGGGCCCAGTTGTTCTGCCTGCTGACGCTGGCGAGCGGCGGCGTTTACCTGGCCTGGCTGGCCACCCAAGCCTGGCAGCAGCGGACGTTCCATACCACTGTCTTTCTGGCCGCAGAATTGGCCGCCTACTTCCTGCTGGTGGTCCTCTCTGTGGACGTCTGGCGTCAGCGCTTCCACCACCCTGGGGGTTTGTCTGCCGACCGGCCTTACGCCGTCGATGTCCTGGTGACCTGCTGCGGTGAATCGTTGGAGGTCATTCGGACGACTTTGACCGCGGTACGGCATTTGGACTATACCCCTTATACCGTCTATGTCCTGGATGACGCCGGCGATGACCAGGTGGCGGCCCTGGCTCACTCTCTGGGCTTTCTCTATTACTCCCGAGTTAAAGAGGGTCTGCCCCGCCAGGATGCCAAGAGCGGCAACCTGAATTTCGGCCTGAGCCGTAGTCAAGGGGAAATTATTCTGGTCCTGGACGCCGACCAGGTCCCCCAGCCCGATATCATCAGCCGTATGGTCGGCTTTTTCCGTCTGCCCAAAGTGGCTTATGTGCAGAGCCGCCAAGATTTTCTCCTGCCCGACGGCGATCCCTTTTACAATCGCGATGATGTGTTTTACGAAGCCATCCAACTCAGCAACGATCAGGCCAATGCCGTCATCTCCTGCGGCTCGGGGGTGCTCTACCGCCGCCAGGCCCTGGTGGAGATGGGCGGCTTTGCCACCTGGAATATTGTCGAAGACTTTACCACCTCCTATAACCTGGTCAGCCGGGGCTGGCAAGGCATCTATTTCCCCTACGCCCTGTCCCGGGGGCTGGCCCCGGATACGCTGGCGGGCGTGGTGCAGCAGCGCTACCAATGGTGCCTGGATGCCATGCGGCTGTTCTTTTGGGACAATCCATTCTTGAAGGCTGGCTTGACGTTGCGCCAACGGCTGCACTTCACCATTGTCATGTTGGCTTATGCCATCAGCGGGCTAATCATACCGATTTTCTATTTTCTGCCCCTATATTGTTATATCACCGGCCGGAGTTTTCTGGTGGAGCAGGAGGTAAACTATCTCCTCTTCCGAGGAATATTTCTGGTCTGCACCATCCTGGCCTTCCATTACCTGTTCTTCCGGAAAAATGCCTTGAAACAATTAAAGATGCTCTGCGGCCTGTTCCCGGTCTATGCCTGGGGGACGCTGACTGCCCTGTGGTATCCGCCCGGCCGCAAACCTGCTTACCGGGTGAATCTGCCCCTGGTCCCGAAACCGCTGCAGACCTTCCTGACCATCCTGCCTCACCTGAGTATCATCGGTTTGCATGCGGCCCTGCCATTTTTGGCCTTAACGCAGGGCTGGGCTACGCCCCGGCTCATCGCTGCCAATGCCCCCTTTTCGGCCTTTACCATCTGGGTTTTGGGAGAGATGCTCTTTTTGGCCATGGCCAAACCCCGCTGGCACGCCGAAACCCATCCCAACTTAGTTTACAACGGCGAGATATAAGATGCGGCGCCTCTGGCTGATCGGTACCTTGATCTTTCTGGGAGCCTTGTTCTGGCAGATCTGGGCCCAAGATCCCTATTTTTACCTCTCCGCCCACGATCTCTTCCGACGGGCCCAGTCTGCCCAGCAAGAAGGCGACCAGGCCAAGGCCCTAGAGTTCGCCCAACGGGCTTGGGGTCGGGAACCCCAGAATTGGCAGTATGCCGAGTTCCTGGCTTGGCGCTATCTGGAAGCGGACCGACCCGAGAAGGCCCTGGAGCTTTTTCAGCAGATCGGGCAGCAGCAGCCCACGGCGACAGCTCTGACCGGTCAAGTGACGGCCTTGACGCGTTTAGACCGGCGGCAGGCAGCCCTCAAGCTGCTGGCCAGTCATCTGGCCGCTCATCCCCAGGATGCTGCCACCCTGCGTTTGGCTGCTGATCTGGCAGCCCAGGAGACCGCCACCCAGGAACAGGCCCTGGCCTATTATCAGCGGCTCGCTGCCCTGACTCCCCAGGACCAGGATATTCGCCGCCGTCTGGTGGAGCTGTACATTGCCCTGGGCCGGTTTGCCGCGGCCATTCCCCTGCAAGAGCAGGTGGTGGCCGACGACCCGGAGAATGTCCAGGCCCTGCATCAATTGGCTCTGCTCTATGCCTGGCAGCAGGACCATCAGGCCGCGGTGCCCATCTACCAGCGCCTGTTGGAACGGGCGGCCGCTGACCAGGCCCTGCGGTTGGAGGCGGCCAGAAACGCCGAGGCGGCCAAGGACCTGGATCAGGCCATCTTGCATTATTTGGCGCTATACGCCCGCTCCGGCGGCCAGAAGGAGTATGCTTTGGTCTTGGCCCGCCTGTGGTCCCAGACCGGCAAACATGCCGAGGCCGCGGCGGTGCTGGCCCCTCTCATGGTGGCGCAACCGACCCTGGAGGAACGCCGTTTCTATGCCCTGGAGCTGCTCCTGGCTGGCGATTACGGCCCGGCCCTCAAGGCCTATCGCCAGGTCTGGGAGGCCGGGGATTCCCATAAAGAGACGATCCTCAATCTGGCCCGGCTCTCCGCCCAGCAGCAACACTTCCGGCAGGCGGCCGCCTTTTGGGATGAAGCGGCCCGCCGCCAGTTGCTGGATGCCGACTTGCGCCGGGAGGCGGCCTTGACCTACGCCTACGCCCGCCGCTATCAAGATGCGGCGGCGGTGCTGCAGCCCGTGGACCGCCGGGAGCCAAAACTCTTGCTTTTTCTGGGGCAGATGCATTTCTATCAAAAACAATGGCGTCAGGCGGTTCACTATTATCAGGAGTATCTCCGCCAGGCACCCCACGACGTCGCCGCCCGGCGCCAATTGGCCCAGACCCTATCGTTTCTGCCCGAGAGCTTAGAGGCGGCCGCCCGAGAATATGAAGCGGCGGCCCAGGCCAGCGGCGATCCGGCTTTGCTGCTGCAGCGGGCCGCGGTCCTCCTGCAGTCGGCGCAAAATGCCACAGACGACCCAGATCTCTACCAAGAGGCACCGGTACGGTGGGCGGCGGCGCACAACGCCTTGCAGCAGGTGCCAAGCACCGGTCTAAGCCCGGAGCTGCTGCGGGAACAAGGTATTCTTTGGCTCTGGCTCGGCGACCTGGAGCCGGCCTTGGCTTGTCTGGAAAAATATCTGCAGGTCCGGCCACACGACCGCCAAGCCCACCTGGATAAAGCCCGTACCTTGATTTATTTACAGCAAGGCGCAACCGCGGCCGACGTCTTGCGCCGCCTGCCGCCTCCCAGCGTGGCGGCGCGCACCTCTGCCCAGGCCGGAGGCGAGGGGGACGAGGCCGTAGCGCCTTCGGAATCGGCGTCGCCAACTGCCGGGGGCGCTGGAACCGAGATAGAGGTCCTCACCCTCTTCTTGGAGGCAGCCTTGGCGGACCGGCAATGGCCGGAGGCGCAACGCCGGGCCTGGCAGCTTTATCTCACCCAGATGCCGGCCGACACCCCGGCGCCCCAGACCTGGACTGCTGCCCGGCGCCGGCTCCGTGAGGCAGGGACGGCGGTGTCTTTGCCGCCGGCCACCCGGGTGGCCATGGCCCGGGCCCTCTGCCTATACCCACAGCTCGACCAGGAACAGGAGGTGGTCCGGGTGGCCGTGGATTTGTGCATCGCCAACTTGCGCCCCCGCCCGCCGGTGGACCAGGTGAGCCGCCAATCTTATCAGGCAGCCCTCCTGCTCCTGAAATATCTCTTGCCCCGCTTGAGCCACTATGAAGACCTCCAGGAACTCGTTGACCGGCTGCCCGGCGTCCGCGCGCAGTCTCCCGAATATCTGGCCGCCTTGAATTATTTCAGCCGTGATTTGGGCCGCCAGGGCGGCAAACTGCAGTATCTCCTGCAGACCCTAGAGGATAGGGAGAGGCAGCATCGGCCCCGACGGCCCGGCGACCTGCTCTTTTTGGCGGCCCTGGCCTCGGAATTGGGCGACTACCGGCAAGCGGTGCGTTTTCTGGAGCAGGTCCAGCGCCTCCGGCCCCAGGATGAACGGCTGGCCACCCTGCGGCAACAAGCCCTGGCCGCAGCCCATGAGTCGGGCCGGCTGCTGCAGGCCCTGGCGGCACGTCCCCAGACCCCGGAGAACGCCCTGGCCATGGCCCAGGTCTCTCTGGAGCGCCTCCAATATGACGGGGCCTTGGCCCTGCTGGCAGCAGTAGCGCGCGGCGACCGACTCTGGCCCCAGGCCCAGATGCTGGCCATTCAGGCTTATCAAGGTCTGCAGAATTATCCGGCAGCCCTGGCGGCCATCCGGGAGCTGCAAACCCAGGGCCACCGCGACTTGGCTCTGACCATGGCCGAAGCCCAAGTGCTGGAGGCCATGGACGATCGGCGCGGGGCCCAGGCGGCTTACCAAACCGTGAGCAATCAGACCCCGGATGCCTTCACCGCCCAAATGGCCCAGGCCCGGTTGGCCCGCTTGCGCCGCGATTGGGCCGGGGCCTACCGGCATTTCACGGCGGCTTTGCGTGCGCGGCCCCAGGATATCGGCGTCCTCAACGAACTGGAGCAGATCCGGGAGGAGCTGAGGCCCACCTTAGCGGCCCGCAATCTGCCACCGTCGTGGCGTGGGGCGCGACGGCCCGAAGAAGCTCTGCGCCCTTGGCAGTTCGGCCGCCATGACCGGGATCCCGGGACCTTGGGCGGCTCCCGGGGCTCGGCTCGCTCCCTTTTGCCTTTCCGACTGCCCTATGCCCTGACGCCGGAAACCACCGTCTTTCAGGACCGCCATAAGTTGGAAGCCCTGGAAACCCGCTTGGCCGGCGGTCTCTGGCTGAGCCGCCTCCTGCCCGTGCACCTGGCCCTGGGCTACCGGGTTTATCAACAGCACACCACGGGGCCGGGACCGGCCAACCTGAATCTGGGCCTCCAACCGGTGTTTCAGCAGACCAGTCACAACCGCACGACCTGGGAGCGGGGCGAAGCCACTCTGACTCTGGGGCCGTTGGTCATGGGCGAGCGCCTCAAGCTGACCGGCGACCTCAGCGGTCGCCGGTATTGGCGGCAATTAAAACAGCAGGTCAGCCAGTACGGCCAGAAAACCATTCCCTTCCCGCCAGTGATTCTCAATACCCTGGCCGGCGCAACTTTCTCAGAGAAGGAGGCTCGCAACCGCCTTCTGGGGAGCTTGGCTCTGGATATTGCCGTTGGCGCGTCAACTGATCTCACCCTGCGCTACGGCCGCCGGGATATCTTTGACCAGGACCCGGCCATTTATCCACGCCTCTTTCAGCAGATCAGCCGTTTGGACACCTTGCCGCTCCTGACCCTAGATCAGGTGGATCTGGCCCTCAGCCATCAGTTTTTCCCAGGCCTGAGCTACCAGGGCAATCTGGCCCAGGCCTTTTTCAGCGACCTGAATCAACGTTTCACCCTCTACCAAGGGCTGCGGTGGCAGGCGGTCAATCAGCCCCACATGCACCTGGACCTGACGCCCAGCTATTATCTGGCCCTGTACCGGTACCGCCGAGAAGCCTATTTCAGTCCCCATACCTATCAGGCCTTTGGGCTGAGCATCGACTTTGACCGGCAGCTCTTCCCGATGCCCATTCTGCCGCGTTTTCTCTTTCTGCTGCCCACGTTAGTGCTGCAAGTCACGGGACAGGTGGTAGACAACGACGGCCGCTGGGGCCCGGCCTTGTCTACCCTGGCGGGACTGGAGGCCGAACCGGTGCAAAATCTCTATGTGGGCCTGCACTATTTCTTCTTCAAGGAATGGGCCACCAATTATTGGTTCAACAGCCTGATCTTTGGGCTGAAGTGGCGGTTTTAGATGCGACCCGGGCAATTGCGGCTGATCGGCTGGGGTATTCTTGCTTTGGCCTGGCTCATCCTGAGCGGCTGCGCTGAGGTGACCAAACCTGCGCCTACTCGGGCTGAGGTGGCCTCGGTGCAGGTTGCCGCCCTCACCCGGCACCCACAGGCCAGTTACCAGAAAGAGCGGGCCATGCGGGTCTTTCTGCGGCTGCTGCCCACCCTCCCCCGGATCCATGGCCGCACCTACCCCTTCCTGGGCTTCAACTGGTGGGTCACCGAAGCCGGTCAGCCCGTGGTCGATGCGGTCTGGGCGCCGTCGCCGGCCCGGGACCGCCCTTTAAAAGGACAGGCTGCCACCCTCTTGGACCCCGATGACGAACGGTCGCCGCCCCCCGACCAGGAAGCGGCCCTCAAGCCGGGGGATCTTATCCTGGCGGTGAACGGCATGTCTATCCCCACCTGGGTAAAGGAGTGGGATCAAGCCAGCCGGACCCTGAAACAGGTTCTGCGGTCGTCGCTGCCTGGAGAATTCTTGGTGAATCTGGTTCTAACCGCCTGCGCCGCCCGGGAGGAGATGGCCGGCCGCTACCGGGGGGGGCCGGTCACCCTGCTGGTGGACCGTCAGGGCGCCAGACGCCAGGTTACCCTCTATCCCGTATATTTGCCGGCCGAATATGGGCTCTTGCTCGTCACCGGCCAGGCCGGCAATGCCTTCAATGCCTTTGCCGCGCCTGGCTGCCTCATGATTACCCGGGCCATGCTGGAGATGTGCCGCACCGACGATGAGCTGGCCATCGTCTTGGGCCACGAACTGGCGCATCTGGCCAAAGGCCATCTGGTGCGCCGCCAGGCCTATGCCCCGGTGTCCCAATTGGTGGCCGATATCATTGCTCTGCCTTTCAAGTTTTTCTGGCCGAACTCTGCCTGGTATTATGGTGTCAGTGAAGATATTCGCCGGGTTGCCAGCGGCGCGGTGATCAGCGTTTTCAGCCGCCAGGATGAATGGGAGGCCGACGCTTACGGCCTGTGGTATGCTTATCAGGCCGGCTATGCGGTAGATCAGGGAGTGATGATCTGGGAACGCCTGGCCGTGGTGGTCCAACAGAACGTCTTTGAGACGACTTATTACCTGGACGCCCACCCGGCCGCAGCGGCACGTCTGGCCCGCCTCAAAAAAATGGCCCGGCTTTTTCAAGAAGGCCAGGCCGCTCAGGTTTTGGTGCCCTGAGACTGAGATTGCCGCGAACCGTCGCCCCAACTTCTGTTAAGGGTTCAACTAAGACGGGGAAGCACAGTGTGGCGCGCTCCGTTGCTGTTGACGACTCTGACGGGACTGTCCTCGGGAACTGCCATTACGTATAGAAATCACCCACGAATCATGAAAATTCCCGATTGACACCAAGGGCTGGCGAGGGGCGGGCACGGAGGCCCGCTGCGTTAGTGGAATTTTCTAACCACTGACCACCGTATTTTCTGGCAACTGAAAAAAAACAGGGGAGACGTTTATGCCTCCCCTGCTGCTCACCCTCCAGATCTGCAATGCTGCCGACCTGCTCCCCTTGATAAAGATACTGCTAACAAATTTTCCTTTCCGCCACCCCTGCAGAGGTAAGCGCAGTCCCCCTGCCAACCCTTAACCTTCGGCGGTCAATACCTCTGCCGTTATTTGATGGTGTCCTTTAAAGATTTGCCGGGCTTAAATTTTACCACTTTTGTAGCAGCAATCTTGATGGGTTCACCGGTCTGGGGGTTGCGGCCTTCCCGTTCTTTTCGCTCTGTGACCGTAAAAGTGCCGAAGCCGGCCAGGGAAATGCGGCCCTGCGTTTGCAGCACATCCGTTACCGTCTTGACAAAGGCGTTGAGGGTTTTTTCCACGTCGGCCTTTTTGACCTGCCCCGCGGCTGCGATCTGCGCAATTAATTCTCCCTTGGTCATAACCACTCTCCCTTCCTATAGATAAGTACTAAGAATTATAAGGTTTTCAAGCCCCCAAACCCTGTGTTTGGCCCTGGGCACAGCCGACGCCACGCTCCCCAAAAAAAGTTCTGGTATGGTTTTGTCGCCCGGCAGGAGACAACTAATGTGAATTATTGCTAGTATAAAGCCGTAAATTTGTTTATCCATAGCATAGATACTATAAATTTGACAATAAAAAATTACATTTTTCCAGGGTTGCCTGAAAATTTTTTCCATGGTTTGTGGGGTTGGCAGGCGCACCGATCCTGACAACAGTCTCTAATGTCTCCGGCGTCGGTCTTTGAGCCGCGCTTGTCAGCCAAGGCTTATCCTGAGAAGCCATCCGACACCGGCTTCGGCAAGTTAAACAGAGGTTTTATAAAGGGTCAGAATTCCGGCCAGACCAAAGGTGATATTGGCCAGCCAGGCGGCAACCGAGATGGGCAGGACGCCAACTTGGCCCAAAGAAAGGAGAAAACTGAACAGCAGCCAATAGACAAAGACTAAGGCGATACCCACAGCAATACTTAGCGGGATATTACTGTCTTCCTGCCAGAAGATAAGCGCGCCGCCGATGAGGGTAACGATCAACGGCGTGAGCGCCATGGCAATCCGACTGTGCAACTCTACCCAATAGGGACGTGAATCGTAGCCATCCCGTTCCAGCCGCAAAATATAACGATGCAGATCGGCCCCGGTCATCTCCGTTACTTTCCGTTCCAGATTGGCAAAGTCTTCCGGTCTCTCCGTCAAGACAATGGTGCGGGTTTTAAAGGTTTCACCGATGACGGTACCATGGGCGCCAAAAGATTGCACCTGGCCGTCAAAAAAGAGCCAATTTTTGCCGGTCCACTGGGCCTGCCGGGCGGCCACAAGCTGGATAAGGTGAAAATGGGAATCAAAGACATAGATCCGGACATCACCCATCGTCTTAGTATCTTTCCGGAAATCGGTGATGTTAAGAATGACCCGATCACCTTTATACCAAATATACTTCAATTCAATGAGCTCCCGGACCGGCTTTTTGTCTACTTTGGTCTCCCAGATCGTGTTGATCTTCTGGGTCAACAAGGGATTTACATAAAGGTTGAGGATCAAGAGGAGGATGGCCAAGGCCAGGGAGATGGCCAGGATGGGGTGCAGCAGGCGGACCAGATTGATGCCGGCACATTTGATGGCAATGGTCTCCTTATGGCGGGAGAGCAGCCCAAAGGTTATAATGACCGCTAAAATGACCGCCGCCGGTAATACTTGGGCTGCGGCCACCGGCAATTTAGCGGCAAAGTATTCGACGATGGTCCGGAAGCCGATCTGGGCCCGCAGCAGGCGGTCAATCTTCTCAAAAAAATCGATGAGCAGATAAATGCTGACAAAGGCCGCCAGGGTCAGGGCAAAATTCCGGCTGAATTCTTTGGCCACATAACGGCACAACAATTGTAGCCGGCAGAGAGCGAAGCGCAACCTGGTCTCCTTATTTGCCGTGGTTATGCTGAGGGTTTATCAGGCCTATGCACATTGGCATGCACCTATCCATCGCTGGCGGCCTGCCCACGTCTCTGGCTCGGGCCCACTCGTTGGGCTGCAGCGCTCTGCAGATTTTTGTGCAAAATCCTCGCGCCTGGGGCTGGCGGCCGGTGCCGACCGAGGAGATCGCCAGCTTTCGGGAGAACCGGCGGCGGTACGGTATCAATGTTATCGCGGCTCACCTGTCCTATCTGCCCAACCTGGCGGCCAACGACGAGCCCTTGTATCGACGGTCCTGGGAGCGGTTGCGGGCGGAACTGGCCCTGGCCCAAGCCCTGGGCTTGGATTACCTGGTCTGCCATCCAGGCCATGCCGTCGATCCGGAGGAGGGGCGGCAGCGTCTTATCTCCGGGCTCCATGACGCGGTTAGCGCCCTGCCACCCCCGCCGCTGATCCTGCTGGAGAACACCGCAGGTCAGAAAAATGAATTGGGGGCCAGCCTCACCGCCTTGGGTGAAATTCTTGCCCTCTGTCAGGGGTCCGTGGGCCTCTGTCTAGACACCGCGCATGCCTTTGCGGCCGGCTATAACCTGCGCCAGGTCAAACACCGCCGCCGGCTGGGCCGGGAACTCGCCGCCGGACCGGGTCTGGCAGCCCTGCAGCTCATCCATCTCAATGATTCCCTCTATCCCTGCGGCTCCCGGCGGGACCGCCACTGGCACCTGGGCCAAGGCCACATCGGCCGGTCGGGTCTCCAGAAATTCTTATGTGAATACGCCGCTGCTACCGCAGCAGTTATCTTAGAAACCCCCAAAAAAGAACCCGCCGATGATCCTCGCAACCTGGCGCTGGCTAAAGACCTGGCCGCCAGCCTGGTTAGGAAAACTCCAGCAGTGAGACCCCCAAAGCCGGATCCAGGCGCCGGCAGACGGTAGGGCCGGTCAGCTCCAGGACCAGGATTTCGGCCACTAGATACACCTCATTCTCCCGGCGCAGACATCCCGTCAGGGTGGCCTCCCCTTTGCCTAAGGCGCCATGCAGATGCAGTTTGGGGGTATCTGCCTCCCAGAAGAGATTGCCCAGACCGAGAATCTCCCAACCCTGGGAAAAGGCCTGCCAGACCGGCACCGGCGGCAATTCCGGCAGGGCCGGACCGCTGACCAATTGGCCCTGTTTCAGGGCACCCAGGAAAAACAGCCAGGCCGCCCGCACCTGTTGGCTGCTGGCAAAGTGCGCAATCTCCTGCACCAGATCATCGCCATGGGCCATTTTGAGGAGAAAAAGTCGTCCCAGCTTGGCTTCGTGAACCTCCATGCTCTCTGCTCCGCACGCGCCGGCAAGGGCGCCGATCTCTATTAAATTGATTGAATTTACTTCTTTTGACAAAAAGTGCAACTCATTTTCGGACGTTATCCCTTGGTGCCGAGATTTGCGAGGCTGCCTGCCCCAGGCGGGAGTGCGCCGGGGACTTCTGCCGCCGAAAATTGGTTGTCTGGCGGCCGCGCCCATGGTAGCTTAATATATATATGGGAAAAAATCTGCAACTGCACCAATCAACACCTTCCCTGGTCCACAGGGCCACGGCGGTGCGAGGCCAGCTGCCGCCAGACAAAGGAGATGGTCGTCGTTATCATGTCCTCTCCTCCTGAAACCACGGGGTTGGCTGAGGCTGCCGAGAGTCCATGGGTGCGGACGGCCCGCACGCTAGTGCGTTTTTACCTCTGCCGTTTTCCGCTCCGCAATGGTAAAGGCCGTGTGTATCGGACCTTCCAGGAGAGCCTGCTGCCCCCCCAACGCTGGCAGACCATCACGGTGCGCCAGGGGTTTCGTCTGCGTTTGGACCTCATGGACCCGGCCCAACGGCAGGTCTATTTTTTCGGCGAATACGATGAACGGCATGAGATCCGGCTGCTCCAGCGGCTTCTGCGGCCGGGGGATTGTTTCTGGGATGTGGGCGCCAACATCGGTTATTATACGCTGACAGCCGCTGGTCTGGTGGGGTCGGCGGGACGGGTGGTGGCCTTTGAGCCGGCCGCCCCCGCCTGGCAGGCTTTGAACGAGAATGTGGCCCTGAACCCGAGCCGCGCGGTGCGGTTAGTGCGCCTAGCCCTGTCGGACCACAGCGGTCAGGCCATCTTGCACCGCCGCGCGGCTTATGCCGACGGCGGCGCCAGCTTGATTCTCCGGCATGGTTACCACCAGGAGACGGAAACAGTGGCCACTCTGTCGCTGGATGACTTCCTGGCCCAATCAGGGGAACCACCCCCCACCTTTTTGAAGATTGATGTGGAAGGTCATGAGGCCCGCGTCCTGGCCGGTGCCCACCGGCTGCTGGCAGGTCCACAACCGCCCCTCATACTGATTGAAATGAATGACCCGGCCGGCATTAGCGAGCTGCTCCAACGAGCCGGCTACCAGGGAGCCTATCTGCACCGTCGGCGCTGGCACTGCACAGACGAGCCCCTCAGCGCTCCCTCCCGGAATATGCTGTGGTTTCGACCCGATTTCTCCTGGCAGCGAGAACGCTTGCCTTTCCTCGGCCTCTGTGCCTGCACCATGATGGGCCCGGGCTGCCGGTCTGAGACGGCGGCGCTGCCCAACAAATAAAGCTTGAAATCATCCCAAGAAAATGCTTATAGTTATAAAATTGTGGTATGGTTTGTGCTCCTGATAAGAAAACTGGCCAAGCCGAGCCACATCCCGCACCACTCCCAATGAATTCCCCAACAGAGGACCATGGCAACAGAATTTTCAGTAATTATCCCCTGCTTTAACGAAGGGCAGGCCATCGCCCGGGTTGTCCACGACCTGAAAGACTTTTTGGATCAGCAGGCCAACGGGCTTTTTGAGATTATTGTGGTGGACGATGGCTCCACGGACAACACCCCTGTGGTCCTTCAGGACGTGCCCGGCATCCGGGTCCATCGCCATCCTGTCAACCGGGGCTACGGCGCCTCCATTAAAACCGGCATTCGCCTGGCCGCAGGACAGTTTGTGGCCACCTATGACGGCGACGGGCAGCATAACCCGGCCGATCTCTGGCGCCTCTGCCAGAAGATCCAGCAGGAGGATTGGGCCTTGGTGGTGGGCGCCCGGACCAAGCTGCTGCACAGTTCCCTGTGGCGCATGCCCGGCAAGTGGGCTCTGGGATGGCTGGCCAATTTCCTCAGCCGTACCAAGATCCCCGATCTCAATTCCGGCCTCCGGGTCTTCCGCCGGGAGGTCATCAGCCGCTACCTGCATCTGTGCGCCGAACGCTTCTCCTTTTCCACCACCAGCACTCTAATCGTCATGAACCGGGGCTATGCCGTGGCCTATGAACCCATTCAGGTGAACAGCCGGCAGGGCAAGAGCACCGTCAGCCTGATGACCGGCTATGAGACCTTCCTGTTGATTCTGCGGGTGGTCCTTATGTTTGATCCCCTGCGGGTGTTTGTCCCGGCCAGCCTGCTTTTGGTCATCAGCGGCATCCTGTTGGGCATCTACCCCTATTTTATTCTCAAAAAGGGCCTGACCACCGGCTCCCTCCTGGTCATTCTGGCCGGCATTCTGGTCTTTTTTTTCGGCCTCCTGGCGGATCAGATCTCCGCCTTGCGCAAAGAAAAATATGAATAAGCAACTGCCAATGGTGCCTCCGGGTAGAGTTGTATGTGCGGCATCTGCGGCTTAATCACAAGTGCGGCGCCCGTCCGCGAGACCGAAATCCGGGCCATGCGGGAGGTCCTGGCGCATCGGGGGCCGGACAGTTGGGGCTTGTGGACTTCCGGCCAAGCCGGTCTGGGGCATCGGCGGCTAAGCATCATCGATCTATCCACTGCGGCCAGCCAACCCCTGTTGAATGAAACCGGCCGCATCGCTCTGGTCTTCAACGGCGAAATTTATAATTTTCAGCCCCTGCAACATCTCCTGGAGACGAAGGGCCACGTCTTCCGCTCCCGTTCCGATTCCGAGGTCATTGTCCATGCCTATGAAGAGTTCGGTGTAGACTGCCTCCAGCAGTTCCGGGGCATGTTTGCCTTTGCCCTCTGGGACCAGGACCGGCAGCGCCTTTTTGCGGCCCGGGACCGCCTGGGCAAAAAACCCTTTTTCTATTGCCAGCAGGGTGATGCCATCGCTTTCGGTTCGGAAATCAAGGCCATCCTGGCCCTGCCGAACGTCCCGCGGGAGATTGCTTGGGACAGTCTGGGCTTTTATCTCTCCCTGAATTATACTCCGGCGCCGGCCACGCTGTTCCGGGGCATCCGGCAGTTGGAGCCGGGCCAGTATCTCCTCTGGGAAAATGGTCAGCTGACCATCCGAGAATATTGGGACCTGGCCATGCCGCCAACCGTGGCCGCGGTGCCCAGCGCCCAAGTGTTAGAGGAGTTTACCGACGTCTGGCAAGAGGCCGTGCGTCTGCGGCTCATCAGCGATGTGCCCGTGGGGGCGTTTTTAAGCGGCGGCTTGGACTCGGCCGCCGTGGTTAGCACCGCCGCGGCCCTGTACCCTGGCCGACTCAAGACCTTCAGCATCGGCTTCGGCGAAAAGAGCTATGACGAGCGCGCCTACGCCCGGCAGGTAGCCCGGCGCTGGCAGACCGAGCATCACGAGATCATGGTGACCCCCCAGGTGGAGGACATTCTGCCCCGGCTGGTCTGGCACGGCGAGGAGCCCACCGCCGACTCTTCCATGGTGCCGGTGTATTATCTGGCTCAGTTTGCCGCGCAAAACGTCAAAGTGGTCCTGACCGGCGACGGCGCCGATGAAATTCTGGCCGGCTACCCCACCTACCAGGCCCATTATCTCTTGCGGTGGCTCCAGGCCTTGCCGCAACCCGTCCAAAAGGGCCTCTGGCGCCTGGCCCAGACCCTGCCGGTGTCCCATCGCAAGGTCAGCCTGGATTTTAAACTCAAACGGCTGACCGCGGCTCTGGCCTGGAACCTGGACTATGCCCATTATTCCTGGCGCCGCATCTGGGCCCCCGAGGAGATGGCCAACCTCCTGCCCGGGCTGCAGGTCGCAGAAGCCTACCATCTTTACCAACATTGGCTGGACCGGGCCGGGCAGACCAGTTCCTTGAACCGCATGCTTTATGCCGACACCCGCTTTTATCTGCCCAACGACATGCTGGTCAAGGTGGACCGCATGACCATGGCCCACGGCCTAGAGGCCCGCTCCCCCTTTCTGGATCACGTCCTGGTGGAACTGGCCGCCCGCCTGCCCGAAGCCTGGAAACTCAAAGGCCTGGTCTGGAAAAAATACCTGCTGCGTCGGCTGCTCCAGGATCAAGTGCCCCCGGCCATCCGCTGGCAGACCAAACGGGGCTTCAATGTGCCCGTGGGCCTGTGGTTCAAGGGCGAACTGCGGGATTTCTGCCATGCCCATCTCCAGCAACTGCACCATCTAGGCTGCTTTGCCATGGACTATGTGGAAACCGTCTGGCAGCAGCATCAGCGGGATGAGAGGGACTGGAGCCACCACCTTTGGGGGCTGTTGATCCTGTCGCTGTGGTGGCAGACCTTTTTCGGGTCCTCGGGAACGCCTTCTCAAGGGCACAAATTCGTGATATAAAGGTTGCTGGTTTCCAGGTTTCAATTCTTGCTTGTGAATATTTGGCGCGTCGCCGGGCCCTCGCCATCGAGATGACCGTCGGCTTCCCCCTTGACCGTGGAGTTATAGGTTTGAATATTTTACTTATTGAAGCGCCCTATGATTATGGGCGCATGGAAAGCATGACCAAACCCCATTTTCCCCTCGGGTTGGGGTATGTGGCCGCGTATCTGCGGCAGCAGGGACATGTGGTCCGGTTGTTGATCAAACTGACGCCGGAGGAGTTGGAGCACCAATTAACGACTTGGCAACCGCAATTGGTGGGCGTCAGTTGCATGACCCCCACCTTTCCCCAAGCCGTGGCCATCTGCCGGACCGTCAAAGAAAAGAGCGGCGCCGCCACGGTCCTGGGTGGTCCGCACGTCACCGCCTTAAAAGAAGACATCCTGGCCCTGCAGCCAGAAGTGGATTACGTGGTCTACGGCGAAGGGGAGCGGACCATCTCCGAGCTGTGCCAGGTCCTGGAGCAGGGCAATCCTGATCTGGCGGGCGTTAAAGGCTTGGTCTACCGCGGCCCGGACGGCACAATCAACGTCAATCCGCCCCGGGACCTCATCAAAGAGGTGGATTCCCTGCCCTTCCCGGCCCGGGATCTGGTGGACATGAGCCGTTTGGGCACCCACCGCTACATCGACGTGGGCCGGGTCAGCGCCACCATGATCAGCAGCCGGGGCTGCCCCTTCAAGTGCGCCTTCTGCTCCAGCCATATCACCATGGGTAAACTCTACCGCTTCCGCAGCGCCGACAACGTCCTGGCGGAAATCGACGAGCTGGTGGGCCGCTACCGGGTCAATCACGTCGCCTTTGAAGACGACACTTTTACCCTGAATCGGGACCGGGTGGAGACCATCTGCCGGGAATTGATCAACCGGCGCTACGATTTAACCTGGTATTGTCTCTCCCGGGTGGAGAGCATGGACCTGGAGTTGGCCCGCCTCATGCGCCGGGCCGGCTGCCGGCTGGTGAGCTTCGGCATCGAATCGGGCAACCCGGACATTCTTAAGAAAATCCATAAAAAGATCTCCCTGCCAGCCGCCCGCCAGGCGGTGGAGGCTTGCTACCGGGCCGGGCTGCGCAGCCAATGTACCTTTATCCTGGGATTTCCCTTCGATACCCAGCAGACTATGGCTGATACGCTGCATTTTGCCCAGGAATTGTCGCCCACCATCGCCATCTTTTTCGCCCTGGTGCCCTATCCGGGCACGGAGATGTATCGCTATCTGCCCGAATCCCTGCGGCCGCAACGGGCGGACCAGTGGCAGGATTTTGCCAACATGATCAACAATCAGGGGTATCTCAGTCTGGTGCCCGGGCTCTCCGCAGACGAACTGACCCGGCTGACGGAACAGTGGCACCTGCGCTTTTATCTGCGGCCCCGGCAGTTGTATCGCATGTTTCGGACGCTGCATTCCTGGCAGGAATTTCGCAGCTTTGCCGCCAGCGGCTGGGGTCTGGCCCAGAAAGTCTCCCGGGCCCTGCTCGGGCACGCTTGAGGAGCTGGCAGGTTGTGGCAAAACCTCTTCTCTTATCATCCTGAACGAAATGAAGGATCCCTATCCGGATACAAAGACAAGATTCTGCGCGGCGCTCAGAATGACATGGACTCGGCTTTCAGGGTTTTGCAACAGCTGATGATAATTGGCCACCGGCCAATTTGGCGGAATAAATAAAAAATAGCCTTCGGCGACTTTTTTCCAAGGAACAACTATGAAATGCCTTCTCATTGCCCCGCCGTTTAGCAACGTCTATGGGAATTTTAAGTCCATCATGAAGTATGGCTTCCTGAACCCGCCGCTGGGGCTCTGCTACCTGTCGGCCTCACTGCAGCGAGCCGGCCATCAGTCCCGGGTGTTGGACTGCGAGGCCCAGGGCCTGAATATTGCCAAAATATTTGAGATTATCCAGCAGGAGCGGCCCGACCTCATCGGCATCACCGCCACCTCGCCGGAGTTGGCCAATGCCCTGACCATCGCCAATGAACTCAAGGCCCGGCTGACTATCCCCATTGTTTTTGGCGGCGTGCACGTCACCATTTTTAAGGATCAGCTCCTGCGGGACAATCCGGCCGTGGATTTCGGCGTCATCGGCGAGGGCGAGGAGACTGTGGTGGAGTTGCTGGAGGCCCTGCCCGAACCCCACCGCTATGCCAGTATCCAGGGTCTCATTTATCGGGACGGCGCTGACATCCGGGTCAATCCTTTCCGCCCCCTCATCCAGGACCTGGACACCCTGCCGTATCCAGATCGGAGCGGCCAGCCGCCGGAGCTCTATTTCCGCAATGTCCCGAAAGTGGGGTACCAAAGCACCGCGGCCTTCATGTCTTCCCGGGGCTGCCCCTGTCATTGTACGTATTGCGCCATCGAACAGATCCCGGGATGGCGCCGGGTGCGCTATCGGTCGGCCCAGAATGTGGTGGATGAGATCGAATATCTGGTCCGGGAGCTGAAGATCAAACACATCTCCTTTAATGACGACGTCTTGACCATGAACCGCAAAAGGGTTTATGAGCTGTGCGCCGAAATCCAGCGCCGCAACCTGCGCTTCACCTGGGAGGGGCTGTCCCGGGCCGACTGCGTGGACTTGAATCTGCTCAAAACCATGCGGGAGGCCGGTTTTGTCCGCATTTCCTATGGCATCGAGAGCGGCAACCCGGAGATCCTGAAATCGACCTGCAAAAACGAGACCTTGGAGCAGATCGCCGAAGCCTTCCGCATCACCCGGGAGGCCGGCATCGTGGCCCGGGGCTCTTTGATCATCGGCCTGCCCTTTGAAAACCGGCAGACGGTGGAGGACTCCTTCCGCTTTGTCAATAACCTGGAGGGGATCGATCAGGTCATCATTAATATCCTGCAGCCCTATCCTGGCACCAAGGTCCGGGAGCAGGTCTTGCAGGGCGTGGGCGGGAGTCGCCTGTTAGTGGATGATATGTCGGAGCTGCGGCGGTTCGGCAACGCCTCGGTGGAGGTGAATGACCTGACTCGCAACCGACTTATCTTCTTACAGAAATTAGGATTGTTGCGCTTCTACCTGCGGCCCCGGGTCATCCTCCGGCATCTGCAGTTTTATCATCCCAAGGCCTTTTTAATGGACGGTCTGGCCTTTTTACAATCCATTTTTTCCTGGAAGACTGCTTAGCCGTGGGAGCGCTCAATCAGGATTCCGCCTCATTGGCCACCCCCACCGGTCGGGGCCGGGAGTGGCTCTCCCGGCTTGTGCCCATGGTGGTGGGCGGTGGTCTCCTGGCCCTCATTCTCAGCCGCGTTGATTTAGCCCGGCTCGAAGGCGTTCTCAAGGATACTCATTGGCACTGGTATGCCCTGGCCCTCCTGCTGCTGGTGGTCAACCTGCTGATTATCAGCGCCCGTTGGCGCTTTAATCTGGGCCTGCTGAAGCTGCGCTACCCTTACCTGGACCTCTTTCTCATCGACCACGCCGGGGCCCTGGCCGGGGCCGCCACCCCCGGCCGCATGGGCGATCTGGCCCGGTTGGTCTATTTCCGCCAGGACAAACCGGTGCTGGTCCGGGTAGGGGTGAGCATTCTGGTGGAGCGCCTTCTGGACCTGACGGTCTTAGTGGCCCTGGCCATGGTCTTCCTCTGGGTTCTACCGCTGCCGCTGACCTTGCAAAAGCTGGCGGCCAATCTGTTGTTGGCCGTGACCTTGGTGGAATTGGCTGTGGTCTCTACCCTCTGGCGGTTTTCCGGGAGCAACTGGTTCCAGGCCAAGATCTTGAAGCTTATCCCCGTATCCTTACAGGACCGTTTTGCCGGCAGTGGTCAGGAATTGCAAGCCATTGCCAAATGCTATGCCACCTGGCGGCTGGCCTGTTCCTTTGGCCTGACCCTCCTGGCCTGGTGGGTCAATATCCTCTCGGCCTACTGCTCGGCCCTGGCCTTGGGGCTGCCCTTAGGCCTGTGGCAGACTGGTGCTCTTTTCTGCCTGAGCACGCTGTTTACCCTCATTCCGGTGTCGGTGGCTGGCATCGGCACCCGGGAGCTGGCCATGGTATATCTCTTCTCTTTCCTCGGACTGCCGGCCGAACAGGCCCTGGCCTTCTCCTTTTTACTGCTAGGATTTTTGGTGGCCCATTCGCTCGTCGGCTTTACGGCCCTGCTCATTAAGCCGCCTCAGCCCATTCCGGGCCCCAGGGCAGCCGGTGTTGGGCCCCAAACAACCCGGATTGAAGAATAGCCATGGCCGGCCGCAGCCAGCGTTACGTCTGCCCGTGGGGGTGGCTATGAGCCAGGAGCCGTCGCCTTCTGCCCTCAGCAATGTCCTGGTGATCCTCAATCCGGAGCGCACCTCGGGGGCGGATATGATGTTATTGGACGCAGTGCGGCAGTTGGATGCGAGCCGGTTTCGGGTGACCCTGGGTCTCCTGACCTCGCCCCTGGAGGCCCGCGACTTCCTGCCAGCCCACCTGCCGGTGGTGGAATTTCGCTTGCCCGGCCTCAACGGCTTGGTCTGGCTGCGGTTTTTTCTGGTCTTGGGCTGGCACCTGTGGCGGCGCCACATCCAGATTCTGCATGTCAACAGCTACATTCCCGGCAACTATGCCCGGCTGGCTGCCTGGTTGGTGGGAGTGCCCGTCATTATCGACCACTGGCACGGCTTCACCCGCTTTAACCGCAAACGGCGGTTCATCTGCCGCCTTCTGGGTCGGGTCACAACGCTGAGCCTGACGGTCTCGGCGGGCGTCAAACAGCATCTCTTGCAGCACCTGCAGTTGGCCCCGGACAGAATCCGGGTGCTTTATAACGGCATTGATCTCAACCGCTGCCGACCCAGCCGCTCCCGCCAGGAGATGCGGACGACACTGGGTTTACCGCAGGATGTGCCGGTCCTGGCCATCGTCTCCCGCCTGGATCATTGGGGCAAAGGACATCGGGAGCTCTTCCAGGCCATGGTTCAAATAAAGGCGCACTGGCCGGTGCATTGCCTGGTCATCGGCGGTGGCCAGCGGCAGGGAGAGATGATGGCCCTGGTCCAGGATTTGGGCTTGGGCTCCTCGGTGACCTTCGTCGGCCAGCGGCAGGATGTTCCTGATCTTTTGGGAGCGGTGGATATCTTCGTTCTGCCCAGCTACAGCGAGGGCGTCTCCCGGTCGCTGTTGGAAGCCATGGCTTTGGGCTTGCCGGTGGTAGTCAGCGAGGCCGGCGGCTCCCCGGAAGTGGTGCAGCATGCAGTCAACGGTCTGCTGGTGCCGGTCAAAGACCCGGAGGCTCTGGCCCAAGCCCTCGGCCGCCTGCTGGCCAACCCCCCGTGGGCGGCCCAGCTGGGCCAGGCCGCGGCCGAGCGCGTGGCAGCCGCTTTCTCCCTGGAGCGCCTGGGCCAGGAATTGAACGCCCTGTATGACCACCTTGTCCAGGCGCAGCAATTCGGTCATCCCAGACCATAGTCAAGGCGCGTACCCAGGGAAAAGAGTTGACAACCCCCCCTGGTCATGGCAAGATTAAGATGTTTTTCGCTCTTTCGGCAAGGTGTTTGCCGCGCTGGGGCCCCTGGGTCCACGCTGAGAAAGTCATCATTCAGTAAGGAGACGTTCATGGCAGATATATTACAAGTAACCGATGGCACTTTTGAGCAGGAGATCCTCAAAGCCAACATGCCGGCCATGGTGGATTTTTGGGCTGGCTGGTGCGGGCCCTGCCGAGCCATTGCTCCCGTGGTGGAAGAGTTGGCCAAAGAATATGCCGGCAGAGTAAAGATTGCCAAAATGAATGTGGATGAGAACTCCAAAACCCCGGTGAAATATGGCATCCGGGCCATCCCCACCCTCATCCTGTTCAAAGACGGCAACGTCGTCGATCAGATTACCGGCGCCGTCTCCAAGTCGCAGATTGACAATGCCATCAAAAAGCTTCTTTAATCTCGCGGTATACCTTTATGCCTCACTATGATTACGATGTCATTATTGTGGGCGGCGGGCCGGCGGGTATGACCGCCGGTCTCTATGCCGGCCGCGGCCGCTTCAAAACCCTACTGCTGGAAAAACTCATCACCGGCGGCCAGGTCATGACCACCGACCACGTGGACAATTATCCCGGCTTTCCTGAGGGGGTGGCCGGCTTTGAACTCTCCCAGCGCATGCGGGATCAGGCCGAGCGGTTCGGCGTGGAGATCCGCAGCGCCGAAGTGACCGCCCTGAAGCCAGGCAACCCCTACCATACCATCGTCCTGGAAGGGGGCGAAGAGATTATCGGGCGGGCCGTTATTATCGCCTCGGGAGCCCAACCGCGGCGGGCCGGCTTTCCCGGGGAGGCAGAATTCACCGGCAAAGGCGTGGGCTACTGCGCCACCTGCGACGGCGCCCTTTATCGGGATGAGACCATCGCCGTGGTCGGCGGCGGCGACACGGCCCTGCAGGATGCAGTTTTCCTGACTCGTTTTGCCCAGAAGGTTTATCTCATCCACCGCCGGGACCAGTTCCGGGGGGCCAGACTCTACCAGGAAAAGGTCTTTGCCAACGATAAGATCCAGGTCCTTTTCGACACCGTAGTCACCCGGATCATGGGCGACAAAAATGTCACCGGCATCCAGATCAAGAACCTCAAGACCGGGCAGGAGTCGGAACTGGCTGTCACCGGCGTTTTTGTCTTCGTGGGCATCCAGCCCATTACCGGTTGGCTCAGCCCCGGCTTGCTGGAGCAGGATGAATTCGGTTTTATCCGCACCGATGCCAATATGGCCACCAATATCCCGGGAATCTTCGCGGCCGGGGACGTGCGGGTCAAACTGCTGCGTCAGATCACCACGGCCGTGGGCGACGGCGCCGTGGCCGCCTTTGCCGCAGAAAAATATCTGGAGGAACAGCACTAAGTCATGCTGCGGCTTGGCCGACTAGCGTTCTGTCTCTTCCTGACCCTCGCTCTGGTGGCGGGCGCCGGCTGCGGCTGGTTCAGCAAAAAAAAGCCGGACCGCCCCCCTGACGTCCTAGTCGACGAGGGCTTCAAGAAACTCAAGGCGGGAAAATACGACAAGGCTGTAGAAGACTTTGAGAAGATCCGGGATCGCTATCCTTACAGCCAGGAGGCCATCCTGGCGGAACTCAAGGCCGCCGACGCCAAGTATTTCAGCAAGAAATACGACGAGGCCCTCCAGGATTACAAAAACTTCGAGAAGCTGCACCCTTCCCATCCCCAGGTACCCTATGTCATCTATCAACAGGGGCTGTGCTACTATCGCCAGCGCAGCACCATCGACCGGGACCCCACCTTCACCTATAAGGCCTTGCAGGAATTCAAACGCCTGAAGCAGCGCTATCCCACCTATGAGAAAATGGCCAAGGTGGATGACTACATCGCCAAATGCCAACTGGCCCTGGCCGACCACGAGTTCTACGTCGGCGAATTTTATTACAAAACCGGCCGCTATCAGGCCGCCTTGGACCGCTTTGCCGCCATCCAGGAAGAATACCCGGATTATCCCAAGATGGCCAAAGTGAAGCAGTATACCCAACGCTGTGAGGCTATCCTGGCCAACCCGGTGAAAGCCGAACCCCCGGCCATCCTCAAACCCTGGTATTATCTTTTCGACGCCCAGTGGTAAAAGCAGTTGAGTGGGAGCGTCCGGGCCTGGCTTGGGCGAACGGCTTGTGATCCTGCCCACGAGTTGCCGAGGCGTTGCCTTGCCTATTCATTCCTTCTCGCCGCCGGTCTTATCATTCCCCCCACCTCTGCAGTTTTGAAGACAGGATGAGTCGTTGGGCCTGTCGGTGCCGACCTGGAGAACGGCGATGGTTCCGGGGTTTCTTCGGTTCACAGCTTAGAAGCTGTTGCAAAACCCTGGGATCGAATCTTTGTCATTCTGAGCGAAGCGAAGAATCTAATCTTTACATCGAGATAAAGATCCTTCTCTCCGTTCAGGATGACAAAAAAGAGGTTTTGCAACACCCTCTAGAAATCTTCAGGCCATTCCATCCTGGCCAATGCCTCCAGGCAGTCGTAATGGGTCAGATCGTGGTGGATGGGCGTGATGGAGATATAGCCGTTTTCTATGGCCCAGTAGTCAGTACCCAGCTCCAGCTGCCGCTTGGCGTTGATTCCGGCCAACCAATAATAGATATTCTCCCGGGGGTCCACCCGGCGCTCGTAGCGCTCCACTAATACCCCGTTCTCCTGGCGGGTGAGCATCACCCCTTTGATCTGATTGGCCGGCAGAGACGGGACGTTGACATTGAGGCAGACCCCGGCTGGCAGGTGCAGATGGGGCAGTTCCTGGGCCAGGCGGGCGGCAAAGGTCGCTGCTACCCGGAAATCCGCCTCCCGAAAGGTGCTCAAGGAGATGGCCATGGCCCGGATGCCCATGATGGTGGCCTCGGTGGCCGCGGACACCGTGCCCGAATAGAGGACGTTGATCCCCACATTGGCGCCATGATTAATCCCCGAGACCACCACATCAGGGCGCCGGGGCAAGATTTCCGCTACGGCGATCTTGACGCAGTCCGCCGGGGTGCCGGAGACCGCCCAACCGAAGAACGAACCATTCTTGGTGACCTTTTTCACCCGCAGCGGGTTGAGCAGACTGATGGCATGCCCCACCGCCGATTGCTCGCTCTCGGGCGCCACCACCGCCACCTCGTGCTCCGCACTCAAGGCCTGATATAGGGCCAATAACCCCGGGGCATGAATGCCATCGTCATTGGTTAACAGAATATACAAAGAATTCCTCCTCACTGTCTCTGCAGAGCTAAAACCATTTTAGTATATACCATAATGCCAATTCCAAAGAAACTCTCTGGGAAGCAGCGCCGCCTGGAGACCATGTAGCAAGAAAGCAAATCGGCTGCGGTCAAGCAAATCCCTTGGAATTGTCTGGCAGCCAGGAGAATTTTCTGAAATACATGTTCAATTTTTTAACCAAAAAAGCAAAATTTTTAAACCTTATAACCCATTGATATCAAACTCATATTATTTTTGGACGAAGATTGTGTTCAACTTATAAAACATTTTGTCAGGGGGCCTTAACAATCATGATTTAAAACTATAATAAAATTAATGGGATAAAAGAATTATTTTAATGGCACAATTTTGCATACAAAAAAATTATGTTAGGTAAACAAAGTCCTTGTCGATGCTGGGCAGTTCCTGTTCTTTTTAACCTCCGGAGGTACTTCGTGAAAAAAGTTTTTGTTCTGATGGTTATGGGTTTGCTGGCGACGCTGCCGCTGACGGCTCACGCTGCCCTCATTTCTACGGGGAGCATTGAGATCGCGGCCAACACAGCCGGCTCCACCGAGGGGTTAAGCAATTTCACCGGCTCCTTTTTTTTTATGATGACAGCAACAGCGCCATTGGCCAGCTGGTGGTCAAATTAACGAACACCACGCCGGTGGGCGGTGGCTATCAGACGGGCTTCCTGATGAACAACCCCAATCTCCTCACCTCCATTACCGGCTTCAGCGCCCCCAATGCCACCTGGCAGCAACTTGGCCTGACAAACAACGGCCTGAGCGGCAGTCCTTTCGGGGACTTTGATTTCGGCGCGGCGCTGGGCGGCAATTTCCTCGGCGGGGGCAGCCCCAACGATGGCATCCCGGTCAGCTCCACCGGCACCTTTTCTTTTGCTTTGGCCGGTTCGGCCTTGAACAGCTTGACCACCCTGAGCTTTATGCAGGCGCTGTCCACCGACCCACCTTCGGCCTACGGTCCGGAATTCTTCCTGACCCGTTTCCGGGGCATTGATTTCGGCGCCGGCAGCGACAAAGTCCCCGCTGTGGTCGTCCCCCTGCCCGGCACCCAGCTCCTCTTCGGCAGTGGTATCTTGGCCCTGATGGGTCTGCGGAAAAAACTGCTGTAAAGCCTCCCTCCATCCCATAAAAAGGCAGGGGCCGCCCGGCTCCTGCCTTTTTCCTTATCTTGGGTCTTTTTCCCCGATCTGCTGTGGCACCGGGGAGTTTCCGGTTTGCCGTTTCTCTTTTCCGGTTTATAATCTCAGGCACTCAAATCCAAATCCGGTCCGGCCGGCTGGTGCATCCCGGCCTCCCGGCTCAATGGGATACTTATGGCTCTCTTATCAGCCGAGATCTTGGCAGGAAAGCAGACGACATGATTCCTTCTGACCCTCTCCACCAACGCCTGGCCCGGCGGGCCGAGGCCCTCTTCCCGGAGGTGCAGCGGCTGCGCCGGGACCTGCACCAGCATCCGGAGCTCTCTAACCAGGAGGAGCGCACCGCCCGGCTGCTAGCTGATTATCTCTGCGGTTTGGGGCTGACTGTGCGGGATGGCGTGGCCGGTCATGGCGTCGTCGCCGACCTGTTCTGTAGCCAACCCGGTCCCACCGTGGCCTGGCGGGCCGATATGGATGCCCTGCCCATCGCCGAGCCGCCGGATAAGCCCTGGTCCTCTCGGACCCCCGGGGTGATGCATGCCTGCGGCCACGATCTGCATATGGCCATCGCCTTGGGGGCCGCCCGACTCCTGCAGGACTTTCAGGCAGAATTGGCTGGCCGAATCCGCTTTATTTTTCAGCCGGCGGAAGAGGGGCTGCCGCCGGGGCAAGTGGGGGGGGCCGAATTGATGGTGCGAGAGGGGGTTCTAACCGACCCGCCCGTCGCCGCCATCTTCGGCCTGCACGTCGCTCCCATGTTGACCGTGGGGCAAATCGGTTTTTGCCCGGATATCGTCATGGCCGGCGCCGATCGGCTGCGCCTGACCATCCACGGCCGTCAGGCTCATGCCGCCACGCCGCACCACGGCGTCGATGCCATCGTCATCGCGGCCCAGATCCTCACCCTGCTGCAGGCGGTCATCTCCCAGGGGAAGGACGCCCGCTCGCCGGCCGTCCTCACCTTCGGTACCATTGCCGGCGGCTCCCGCTTTAACATCCTGGCCGACCGGGTAGTTCTGGAGGGCACCTTGCGCCACCATGAGGCCAAGGTGCGGACAAGCATTCTGGCCAAAGTGCACCAGCTCCTGGAAGGCCTCAGTGCGGCCACCGGCGCCCGCGCTGAGCTGACCAGTGAAGCCCTCTATCCCGTCCTGCGGAATGATCCCGATCTGGGCCGCCAGGCCCTGGAAATCCTGGGACGGCATTTCAGTCCCCGGGCCTTGGTGCCGATGCGGCCAGTCATGGGCAGCGAAGATTTCGCTTTCTTTGCCCAAGAGGTACCGGCCTTTTACTTTTTCCTGGGCACCCGGGGCCCTGGCGTCGAAAGCCAGACCCTCCATTCGCCGGATTTTGACCCCGATGAGGGGGCCCTGACGGTGGGCCTCACCGCCGCCGCTCTGCTCTTGGCCGGTTTGAGCCAGGCGGCCAGCCAGTCCGACTACTTGGCATGACTTCTATAAGTCACCCGCAAAGCATGCACATAAACCCTTGCCCCAGAAGACTGGCGTGGGCGGGCACGGCGGCCCGCCCCACTCTTGGAATTTTCTGACCACTAACCACTACCCACTGACCACTGACCACTGACTATGCCCTTGGCCCTGCTTGATACCTTTGCCTCCTTCCGGCACCGCAACTATCGCCTCTTTTTCATCGGTCAGACCATCTCTCTGGTGGGCAGTTGGATGCAGGCGGTGGCGCAAGGCTGGTTGGTCCTGCTCCTCACCAATTCGTCCTTGATGTTAGGTCTGGCCGGAGCCTTGAACTCCCTGCCGCTGTTGCTCTTCTCTTTCTGGGGGGGCGTAGTGGCTGATCAGGCCGACAAGCGGCGCCTGCTCCTGGCCACCAACAGCGCCGGTCTGGTCATGGCCCTGACCCTGGGCCTGTTGGTCTTCACCGACCTGGTCCAGGTCTGGCAGATCATGGTCCTGCTCTTTGGCATCGGTACGGCCATGGCCTTTGATATCCCGGGGCGCCAATCATTCATTGTAGAGCTGGTGGGTAAAGATGATCTCCCCAATGCCATTGCCCTTAATTCCAGCCTGTTTAACGGCACCCGGGCCTTGGGGCCGGCCTTGGCCGGGATCCTCATCGCCTCAGTAGGCATCGCCAACTGTTTTTTCCTTAATGCCCTGAGTTATGTGGCGCCGCTGATCTGCTTGTCGCTGCTGCGCCTGCCGGTCCGGCTGCGCCCGGCCCACCGTCTGCGAACCATTGCCGGAACCCGGGAACTGTTTGCCTTTATTGCCCGACAGCGGCCGGAATTGGGCTGGATCATGGCCATCCTGGCGGTAAATTCCGTCTTTGCCCTGTCCTATACGGTGCTCATGCCCATCATCGCCCGGGACATCCTGCAGGCCGGGCCGCGAGGCTATGGCTTCCTCATGGCCGCCAGCGGCGTGGGCGCCTTCTTTGGTGCCCTGGTCCTGGCCGGCCTGATCCGCCGCTATCCCCCCATGAGTTTTTTCTGGGGCGGCACGGCCCTGATGTTGCTGGCTCTGTTCCTTCTTTCCTGCACCCGGTCTTTTTGGCTGGCCTTGGTCTTTCTTTTCTTTACCGGCTTCGGCATGACCATCGCCATCTCCACCGGCAATAGTCTGGTGCAGTTGCATGTCCCCGATGAGATGCGGGGCCGGATCATGTCACTCTTCGGCCTGACCTTCCTCGGCTTTACGCCATTGGGCAACTTTCTTTATGGCCTTTTGGGCCACCATCTCGGCCCCTGCCTGACCATCCGCCTGGGGGCCGGCCTGGCCGCCCTGCTGGGTCTGTACTGCTTCCTGGCCCGTCCTGAACTCCGCCGCCTCCTGTTCACCTCAGAATTGCCGAACGCCTAACCAGCCCCTCGGTTGTTGCACGGGTGCGGTGATGGGAGGGGGCTGGGGGGCACCGCCTCCTGCCTTCTCTCTTCAAAACCTCCCCCCCCACCCCACCCTGCCGGATGGCTGCGGCAAAAGACAAAGGCCGCAGAATTTCGCCCCATCATTATCAAGATTCTCACATTGCCCTCCATACCTCTCCAAAGTTTTTTCTTCTTGCTGGATAAAAAGAAAGTGAAAAAACATTTAATTAATTTGTCAAATTAGCCGATACAGGGAGCAGGTCAAGGAGCTGGTTTCAGATGAGAAGCTGTTGTAAAACCCTGAAAGCCGATTCCATACCATTCTGAGCGCGGCGAAGATTCTTGTCTTGTCAGTTAGAGAGAGAGCCTTCACTTCGTTCCCGATGACAAGAAAAGAGGTTTTGCAACAAACTATAGCAATACCTGTTGTCAAGGAAGGCTGCGGTGCGTCGACTCAGTCAAAAATTTCTCAGATTACTCATCAAAATCCTGGACCAGGTGATCCTTCTGACGGCCCTGCTGACAGCCGCGGCCGCAGTCTACCACGATCTGGAAGACTTCAGTTTCATGGGCTTTCTCTCCCTCCGCCTGGAAATTAGCAATATTTTCGTGGTGCTGGGCCTCATGGTCCTTTGGTCTGGTCTGTTGTCGGCCATGCATCTGTATCAGTTGCGCAAGTTCAGTTCCTGGCGCCGGGATGCACTGGATGTCTGTCAGGCGGCCACGATTTTGACGTTGGTTTTTCTCCTGGTGTCCTCCTTGATCAATATTTCTTTTGCTAAGCCTTTATTTTTCTTTCTTTTCTGGGCGATTCTGACCTTGGCCAGCCAATTGCTCCGCTTATTGTGGCGGAGCTGGTTGGAGTTTTTCCAACGTCAGGGGCTGCACCTCACCCAGGTGCTCATGGTGGGTACCAACAGCCGGTCGGTGGCCTTTGCCCGGGCCATAGAAAACAAACTGGAGTTGGGCTATCGGGTCATCGGTTTCGTGGACAATGACTGGTTCGGCCTGAAGAAATTTTTGGCCAGTGGCTATCCCTTGTTGTCTGATCTGAAAAATTTTCCTCAGTATTTACGGGAAAATGTCGTTGACGAAGTGATCATTGATCTGCCCTTAAATACCTACTATCAGCAGGTGGCCACCATCGTTAGCCATTGCCTGGAACAAGGCATTCTGGTGCGCTTTGTCTCCGACAGCTTTTACCTCCTGCGCAATCTGCGGCTGGGGCGCACTGCTTTTGAAGAATTCAATGATACCACCGTTATTTCCGTCTACAACGGCGTGCTGGGTGGTCTGCCCCTGGCGGCCAAACGCCTGGTGGATATGGTGGGGGCCCTGGCCTTGCTGGCACTGTTCTCGCCGCTGATGGTGGTTGTGGCCCTCCTCATCAAGCTCACCTCGCCGGGGCCGGTTTTTTTTGTCCAGGAACGTTTGGGTCTCAATAAGCGTCTGTTCCGGATGTATAAATTCCGGACCATGGTAGTCGATGCAGAACAGCATCAGGCGGAATTGGAAAAGTTGAATGAAATGGGGGGGCCGACTTTTAAAATCAAGGACGATCCCCGGGTAACCCCTCTCGGTGCCATCCTCCGACGGACCAGCATTGATGAATTGCCGCAGCTGGTCAATGTCCTGAATGGGGATATGAGTCTGGTGGGCCCGCGGCCGCTGCCAGTTCGGGATTACCGGGGTTTTAATGAGGATTGGCACCGCCGCCGCTTCAGCGTCAAGCCCGGCCTCACCTGTCTGTGGCAGATTCAGGGCCGGAATTCTCTGTCCTTCGAAACATGGATGAAACTTGATCTGCAATACATCGATCAGTGGTCCTTTTGGCTGGATATCAAGATTCTCCTGGGCACCCTGCCGGCGGTGCTCCAGAAAAAGGGGGCTTATTAGCATGGTGGCATTCTTCCTGTTTGGGTTCCTGCTCCTGGCCGGTCCTGCCAGTGGCGGCGAGGATATCAGGTTCGAGCAGTTTTCCCCCAGGGAAGAGCAGTTGTGGTTGGATCGGCTCCGCCGGAACCCGCAAGACGCCCGTTCCTATTTTTTCCTAGGGAGATATTATGATTTTGTGCATCGTGATCAGGACGCGGCCAATGCCTTCAAAAAGGCCACACTCTTGCGTCCTGATTGGGCCCAGGCCTTTTTCAACCTGGGGAAGCTCTATCATCGCCTGGGGCGCATGCCGGACGCGGCCGTGGCCCTGCGCCGCGCCACCCTGTTGAAAGCCGATTATGCGGCAGCCTATCATTTTCTTGGTCTGGTGGAGATCAACCTGGGGCATTATCCGGAGGCCGCCACCGCCCTGATTAAAGCCTATGACGCCAATCCGGGGTGGGCCGAAAAATACTACGACGGCACCAGTTATGGGATCCATTCGGAGTTCGAGCAGAAAGAGGTCGTCCTCCGCTTAGTACAGCTCATCTATCCCACGAACCAGCGTCTGGCCCGTCTGCTCTATAACCGGTGGGCTCGGGGAAATGCCGGTATGAAGGAATATTGGCGAGAGGTGGCCGGGGCCGAAAAACGCTCGGAAACGGGCTACCAGGAGCCCCCCCTGAGCGGTTATCCCGAACCCCCTCAGCCTGGTTACCTCCGCGGGCCGGAGGTGGGGTTCCAGCGTGGTTTGGAAGGCCGTTATGGCCGCTAAGGAGGGGGGCCAATGCGGGGAGGGAACCACATGACCAGTGAATCCCAACAGACCGGCAGACGCATCTCCCTTCGAGATGTCTTGTTTATTTTTTTCTACAAGCTCCCAGTTTTTGAGCTGGTTCTGGGTTTCATCGTCAGCTGCACCATTCTTCTGGCCCTGCTCAAAACACCGGTCTATCAGGCCAGCGGCCAGATTTTGGTTAAACCGATGTTGGAGCCGAGCCTGAAGCTGCAGGCACCGATCTCCACTAATATCCGGGCCAATCCAGTTACCTCCCAGGACGTCAATTCAGAGGTGAATATCCTAAAATCGCCCCAATTGCTCCGGGACGTGGTCCAGCGCCTGGAACTCTACCGGCCCCAGGAGCCGAGCACGGTGTGGCAACGTTGGCAAAGGTGGGTCGGTGAGACCTTGAACGCGGCCCTCATCGCCAGCGGTATGCGTACGCCGTTGGGACCGGTGGAGCAGGCCCAGTTAGAGCTGGAAAAACGATTGGAAATCAAGCCGGTGACCTTATCGAATACCATTGCGGTGTCCCTGCGAGGCGAGTCGCCGGAAAAAATTGCCAAGATCGTCAACACTCTCATGGAAACATTTATTGATTACCACATCGCCGTTTTCAAGGCCAAGGGCGCCCGGGAGTTTTATACGGCCCAAGCCGAATTCTACCGGCAGCGGCTGGAGGAGGCCGAAGCCAATCTGGAGAAATTCAAAAAGAAGTGGGCCATCATCGAGATCAATGCCCAGAATGAGACCAATGTGGAGCTCCTCAAGATCCTCAATGAAAATCTCACGCTGACTCTGGCCCAAATCCGGGATCGGGAGACCAAAATCGGCGTCCAGGTCAATAACCTGGCCAAAACCGGCGAAGTGGGGGCTCTGACCAAAGATTTGCAGAACAATATCGTGGAGGAATTGGTCCGGGTGCTGGGGCCGCTCATGGCCGAACGGGAGCGCCTGGCTGTGCATTATCAGGAGGGCAGCGACAAGCTGCTGGCCATGGAACGGCAGATCCAAGAAATCAAGGAAAAATATGACCGACAGATTAAAGGGTTGGTGCATGGGGCCCAATTAGACCTGAACGGTTTGAAAAAATACGCCAAAACCCTACAAGACAACATGCAAAAATTAAAGGAGCAGTCTGTTCTCCTGTCACAGCAGCAGATTGAATTGGACCGGTTGTTGCGGGAAGTCAAGCAGAACGAAAAACTTTATCTGCTCTATCGGGACAAAATGGAGGAAGCCCGCATCGAAGAGCAGCAGGAGGCCAACCGGGTCTCCAATGTTACCGTGACCACCTGGGCTGAACCGCCGGCCGTGCCCGTATTCCCGAAAAAGACCCTGATGGTCCTGCTGGCCGTCATTATTGGCAGTATCGTCGGTTTGGCCGGCACCTTCATTTCCTATTACCTGGATCACGCCGTGAAAACGCCTGAGGAATTGGCCTGGCATGCGGGCCTGCCGGTGTTGGCGACCGTCCGGGAGATGGCGGAGACCCCGGCGCCAGCGCTCCCGGGGCAGGTTGCCAAAGCCGGGGGGCCGCCCTTGTGGATGCTCACCCCGGCGGCGTACCCCCAGCTCCATGGTGATTACAGCAACATGAAAAACAATCTCTTGCTGCACAAACAGCATCATGGCTCCAAGCTCTTCCTGTTCACCGGCCCGGCTCCGGGTGTCGGAGTTTCCACGACCTGTGGCAACCTGGCGGTGCTGCTGGCCAGAGATCTTTTGGATCAACGGATTCTGCTGGTGGATGGCAATCTAGTCGATCCGGTGGTACACCTGGCTTTTCAGAAAAACAGAGCGCCTGGCCTGCTGGATTATATCTGTCAAGCCAGCCGCAATCCGGCCCTGACCGGCAACCCCACGCGGGCTGCAGCAGCGCAAGCGGCTGCGTCGCAGGCGATCTTGGAGTTTCAGCAAGTAGTGCAACCCACGGGGCTGGCTAATCTCGACCTGGTTACCCTGGGCACTCAGGATCCTCAGATCGTCTCCCCTTTTGATTTAAAGAAGTTTTCAGAGTTCCTGCAGGAGGCGCAGACGCATTACGATCTGATCTTGTTGGATGGGTCGCCCCTGTTCAGCTCCAGCAACAGTCTGATTATTGCCGCGCAAGTGGATGGCATTGTCATGGTAGTAGAAGCCTGCCATACCCGGTATGAAGTGGTCAGCGAAATGAAATATCTGCTGGCGCGGCACGGCAACATCAGCGGCGGGGTCTTGAATAAACGCCAGTACGTCATCCCCGGCTCCATTTATAAATACATCTGAGGCATGGCCATGAAATTGATAAAACCAAAAAGTCGAAGGTTCGATCTACTCTGGTGGTGGAGCCTCAGCCTGCTTCTCTTGGCAGGCTGCAGCAGCATGCAGCCGGCCCGGACGGCCAGCGACCTGGCGGCGGAACCAGTGGAACCCCTGACCTTGTCGGCTGGCGACGTCATCGATGTAAAATTTTTCTATACCCCGGAACTGGACGAAAGCCAGATTGTCCGACCGGATGGCTTTATCAGCTTGCAGTTGGTGGGGGATGTGCGCGTCGACCACCTGACCCCAGGGGGGCTCCAGCAGGAACTGCTCAGACGCTATGCCCCCCATCTCAAAAACCCAAAGATTACGGTCCTGGTCCGGCGGGTCTACGACGCCCGCATTTGGGTCGCCGGCGAAGTAAAACGGCCCGGGCCGGTCCAGATGAACGGCAGGCTCACGGTTTTGGAAGCGGTGATGGAGGTTGGCGGAGGCACCAGGCCGACGGCGGACCTGGCTAAAGTGTTGGTGGTCCGCCAGAAAAATGACGGCCGGCACTATGGCTGCCTGGTGAATCTGAAAGATGTCCTCCAGGGTCGGGAAGGGCAGCAATTCTTCCTCCATCCCCGGGATGTGGTCTTTGTGCCGCCCACGAGCATTACCAGAGCCAATGACTGGGTCGATCAATACATCAACAAGATGGTGCCCCAGGCCCGGACCATTGTGGAATATCCCATCGGTCCGGGGGGCGGCGGCACCGCCGGCATTGATACCAGCGCCCGTTAGGTGTGCCGGAAGGCAAAAACATGGCAAAAAAAACCAAACTCAGCGATATGCTGTGGCTGGTGCTGTCCATGCTGATCGGACTGATGATTATCTATGCTTTTTATCTCTTGGTGCAGTATTGGAGCCAGTCCACCCTCCAGAACCAGTTGTTTCTCTAAGCGACCTACGCAACGCCACTATCTGGAGACTGTCTCTCAAGAGGGGAGCCGCCCTTGACAAATAAACCGCACCATCTCCCAACCCCGGGGGGCCTGGAATGGACCGGCACCGCCTTGCTGGGCCTGAGCACCGCCCTCGTCCTGGTCCAAGCCTTCCTGCTGCCTCCCAAGTGGACGGTTTTTATCCTCTTTTCTCTCTGCGCCCTGGCAGGGCTGGCCATGATCCGACGGCGAGAGAGGTTTATCATCTATCTGGCCGTGTTCTTCATGAGTGTCTACCTGGATTTTCATCCCTATTTCCTGCAAACCGACTCAACTCCCTGGCCCGTGGCCGGCATTCGCATCAGCATTTTTGATGTGACCTTTTTTGGCCTGATGGTGGCCTGGGCAAGCCGCCTGTTGTTGCAGCCGACGGAAGTCCTGCGCTTTTATCCCGCCCTCAGCCTGCCCTTTTTTCTGTTGTGGGCTCTGGCGGTGCTGAGTTCTGCCCGTGCGGCCATCCCCCTGATCATTAAAATTGACACCTTGTGGATGGTCTTCCAGAGTTGGCTGATTTTCCTTTACTTTGCCAACACCTGCCAGGATCGTCACCTGCTGAGCGCCATTGTGGCAACCCTGCTGCTCAGCGGCGTCTTACAGGCCTTGTTGGGTCTGAGCCAGTATATTAGCGGCAGTTCCCTGGGGTTGGAAATTTTCGGGGAAAGCAAGAGTTTCATGGAGATGCGGGCCGGCACCGAGCTGGTCAGCCGGGTAGCCGGTACCTTTGGCCATCCTAATAATCTATCGGCCTATCTGACCATGTTGATCATGATCAATCTGGCTCTCCTCTTTGCGGATATCGACCTGCGGTGGAAATCTCTCCTGGTGCCGGTGTTGTTTCTGCTCGGTCTGGCCAATCTGTTGACCCTTTCCCGGGGTGGCTGGCTGGCCACCACCATTGGTGCCTATGTGACCCTGGCCCTCTGTTGGGGGCGCCTCTGGCGGCATCGGCTGTCAGCTTTTCTGCTGGCCGGGATAATCCTGTTTACCTTTGTCTTATCCACGTTAGTCTTTGTGGAACCACTGAAACGTCGGTTCTTTGAGGAGGATTATGGCGCGGCCCAATCCCGGCTGCCCATGTCCCTGGTGGCCCTGAATATCATCCGCCATCACCCTTTCCTGGGTGTGGGGTTGACCAATTATGTCATGGTGGCACCCAAATATGACATCACCAAAGAAGCCATTGCCACCGACTTCGCCCGTCCGGTCCACAATGAATTCCTCCTGATCGCCGCGGAGTTGGGCCTGCCGGCCCTCCTGCTCTTTGTGACTATTCTGTTAATATTACTGCACCGGTTATGGCACCTGAGCAATACTTCCCCCGATCCGGTGCTGCCTTATCTGGCCATCGGCTTCCTGGGCACGTACATCGCCTGGATCGTCTTTCGACAGACGGATTATGCCTATGTCCTGTTAGCAGACCCGTTCTGGATAATTGCTGGTCTCAGCCAAGCCATGATCGCCCTGGAAGCAAACAGTCTGCCAACTACAACTCATGGTAATTCATGAGCTGGACAGGCAAGGGTAATCCTTCCCACCAGGACGTTGTTAGGAGCGCGGTTTCGGCTCCAAAGTCCGGATGCCCTGGATGGACCATAAGTTCCAGGGTGCGGAAGCGGGCCAGGTCTTTTTGGGATGCCTGAAATACGGTATTGAATCGGCCGAAGCCATCGGTCGTGCGGCTGGGGGGGATGAATTTCACGGCCAGGTTCCAGAAAAAGTTCTGGCGGCTGGGGCGCTGCGACGCGGGAACGAGGTTTTCTGCCAAACGGACTTTCGTGAGGCCGGTCTGCCGTTGCAGCTGCTTCAGGGTCCAAAAGAGCTGGGGCTGAACATGGACATCGTGGTGTGAATCCAGATGACTGATCCTGAGGCCTGCAGCCTGGACACGTGCGATTTGACTGAGCCACTCCCGGAAGATGGCCTGGCGCAGGGCCGCCCCAAAGCGAGCAGACTGAAAGGTGTTGCGGCTGAACCGCCCGGTCTCGTCCAGCAGCGGCTGCAAATCGGGGGTCGCGGTAAGAGGCCGGAACTGGGTCAGGTTCAAATGGACCCCGAACGAGCACCAGGGGAACTGCGCCGCCTGGCGGGCAGCCGCCTCCCAAAACGGGGCGTTGGCCAGGATAGTGGCCGAAGTGATGCGGCGACGGGCCATAAGGGCAAAGATGCACTCGCTCACCTCTTGGCTCAGACCCAGGTCATCGGCATTTACGATTATGCGCATTTGTCTCCCTAGCACCTTGAGGCTGGTGAAACTCAACATGTGTGATCAGTTGTCCCCATGATATCAGGTAAAGCGGCTATTGGGCAAGGAACCTTGGCGGCCTGTTATAGTGGCGGTGGCGACAGCATGCCGCCGGTTTGGACTACCCACGGTCTTCTGGCCCGGTGGGGGCGGAGTCTGCCAGCCCGCCAGACCTTGGCCCTGCTGAAACCCTACCGCACTACGGGGACCCTCCTGGAACTCGGTCCCGGCCGGGGGGATGTTTTGCTTGCGGCCCGGGCCGCCGGCTTTACGGTTTCTGGTCTGGAAATTAATCCCGAAAGGGCCCGCTGCATCAGAGAGCGGTTGGGGTTGCCCTGCGCCAGCACGCCACTGACCGACTCACCTTGGCTAGGCCGCCGCTTCGATATAGTTTACCATCGCGATGTCCTCAGCCATTTTTATGACCAGGTGGCGGAGTTTCATCGGATCCATGATGTTCTCGGGGAAGACGGCTTGCTGATTTTTGAAACGGGTAATCTGGGGGAAGTAGCGACAAGGTATCTCTCCTTGGTCCCCACCTTCGATTATCCGGAACACCTTTATTTTTTCGGGGAGAAGAGTCTGCGGCGTCTGTTGGCGCTTACCGGCTTTCACTTGCTGACCTTGCGGCGGTATGACCTGGAGGTCTATTTCTGGCTGGCACGCTTGGCCAAGGCCATGCGCAGCTATCGAACGGCAGCGGCCGATCCTGCGGGCAGGCTGCCAGGAAACCCGAAACCGCGGCGGCCGCCCGAGGCTCGTCGAGCCGGAGGCCAGGCCCTCTGTTGGCTGGGCTATGAATTTGTTGCCGAATCCCTCTGGAAATATCAGGTTGGAAGCTGGTCGCCCCGACGGGGGCGGCCCCAGACCCTGGTTGTCATCGCCCGACGGATATAAGATTCGTGCATATTCTTTATTTTGCCCCGGTAAATCTGGACCGACCCAATGCCGTGCAGACCCATACCCTGGGGCTGCTGCAGGGATTCAGCCGTCAGGGTGCCCGTGTGGCCGCGGTTCTGCCCCGACCGACGCGGCCCCTGCCAACTCTCGCCGGAGTAACCTATCATTATTACGGCCCGTATCGAGGCGGCCGCCGCCACCTACCCCGAGAAATTCTGGTCAGTTCCCTGCTGCTGGAGCGGTTGTGTCGGAGGCAAACCTTTGACGCCATCTATGCCCGGGATATGGATGTGTTTCTCGGTCCCCGCCTCTGCTCCCGATTGTTTCATCTGCCCCTGTTTTTGGAGATCGATGACACGCCGGTGGAGGGAGATTATCCCTCCCTGATCCGCCCCTGGGTGGAATACAACCTCAGGTGTGATTATCGCCAGGCCAGCGGCCTGATCGTCCCCTCGGTGCCCCGCAGTATGATTTTGCAGGAGCGATTCCAGGTGCCGGCCGCCAAGATTCATGTGGTGCTCAATGGCGCTGAGGATATCCCCACCCAACCGCTCACTCCCGAGGAGGCCAAGGCCCGCCTGGGCCTGCCGGCCGACAGTTTCTGCCTGGGGTATGTGGGCACGGTCAACGACCGCTATGATTTTGCCACCATGTTGAAAGCCATGGCCCGGAGTGAGCCCGCAGTCCCGCACCTGCGGTTTGTCCTGGTGGGCGCCGGCCCCTGCCTGCCGGCCGTGGAGCAGCTGGTCGTCAGCATGGGACTCAGCAACCGGGTGATTTTTACCGGGTTTGTCCAGCCGGACCGCTTCCCTGCACTGCTGCCCGCCCTGGATGTTGGCCTCATGGTTCTAACCGCCTCAGCCCTCGTGGAACACGGCCCGGTCCATACCAAACTGGCCACCTACGGCCTCTACGGGCTGCCAGTGATCACCGCAGCTTACTCCCTGGCCGGGTATCCTGAAGGTCTCCGATCAGGGCTTTTCCTGGTACCGCCCGCAGACCCGGAGAGGCTGGCAATCCTGATCATCGCTCTGGCCCAGCAGCCCCAATACCGCCAAGCCGCAGGCGCAAGCTTGCAGGATTTTGTCCGCCACAAACTTACCTGGACCATAGTGGCCGGGGAGATCCTCACGATCATGGCCAAGGCCGTCAAGGCACGGGCTCATTAAACGGGCCTTTGGAGCGCTTCATGTCCCTCCCCCTTCCCCCCCAGAGCCCCGCCGCCGACACCCGGGAGACCAACCGGCTGCTGGCCATCAATACCGGTCTGCTCACCCTCACCGAACTGCTCACCAAAGTAATGAGTCTGGTACTCATCATCCTGGTGGCCCGGACCTTGGGGCCGGCCCAAATGGGCATCTATGCCTTTGCCCTGACCTTTATCCAGATCTTTGAAGTAATAGTTAATTTTGGCTTGGAACGCTACATCCAACGTGAGGTGGGCCGCCGCGTCGGTTTGGCCGGGCCACTTTTCAGCCAGATCTTTTCTTTCAAGGCGATCCTGTATCTGCTCATCTGGATGGCCATCCTGGGACTGAGCGCTTTTTTCTTTGACAGTCCTTTGAAACGTCAGGTGGTCTGGATTCTCAGTCTTACCCTTTTTTTCCGGACCAATCTGACTTCCACCACGGCTTTTTTCCGGGCCACCCTGCAGGCCAAATATGAGGCCCTGGTAATCATCAGCCTGCGGCTGGTTTATACCACGGCTGGCATGGCGGCGGTGTTGGCCGGTTATGGCCTGCTGACATTGGTAAGCCTGGAACTGCTGGCCACCGTCACGGCCTGCACCTTGGCCTGGTGGCTTAGCCGGCACCGTTTCGGCTGGAGCTGGCAACGCCCAGTTTGGCCAGAGCTCTGGGGCTTGGCCCAGGCTGCCAGGGATTTTTTCCTGCTCCGGCTGGTCTTGGTCGTCTTTACGGCCATCGACATGCTCATGCTCTCCTGGCTGTGCGGTGACGTAGCCACCGGCTTCTATGCCGCGGCTATCCGTCTGACAACAGCCCTGGATTTCTTCCCCGAGGCCTTTGGCGGGGCCTTTCTGCCGGTCTTGAGCCGGCGTGTCCAGGAAGGCTGGCAAGCCTTTACCGAGGTCTTCCAAAACTACTATAAATATCTCCTCATTGTGGGGTTGGGACTGACCGTGGGCTTGAGCGGCCTGGCCGCTCCGGGGATCACTACTCTTTTCGGGACCGCCTTTTTGCCCGCAGTGGCCACGTTGCGTTGGCTGGCCCTGGCCCTGCTGTTGGATTATCTCAACCGCTGTCTGGCCAATATTTTTATTGCGGTGGATGAGGAAAAACAACTCTTGAAAATTTTTGGCCTGGCCGCCGGCGCCAAGATTCTGTTCGCCTTTCTGCTCATACCCTTGTACCAACAGAACGGCGCGGCCCTGGCCGCAGTTCTGGCTGAAGCAGTGGTCCAGACCCAGCTGCTTTCTACGCTGGGACGGCAGCGGTTGGCCCCGCTGCGCCTGGTTCACCTGGCCAAGCGGCCGCTCTTGGCCTCGGCCTTAACCGGCGGGGCGATATGGGGTTTCAGTCGCTGGCCGCTGCCCCTGCTGGTGCAGCTGCCATTGGCCGTCTTGGCCTTTGGCATGAGTTTGCTCTTGACCAGAGCCCTTTCCTGGCAGGAAGTAGTGGCGGGCCGTAATCTGCTGCGGACGCAAGGGAGGACGCATGCTGCCGGGGCATCCTGAAATCACTCTCCGTCCCTTTCCCTTCCCGTACCGGGCAGCGCTGGCCATAGCTTCGGATATTGACGTTTGCACCCCGGCCACTTTTCTGGCCGTGCACCGCTTCCTGAACGGGGAACTAGGTCTGCCCGTAGCCGACTCGTGCTTTGGGGTAGGCCAGGAACCGGGACAACTGGCTTATTTCCTGGCCGATGGCCGCACTCCGGCGCCAACTGCGCCTCTCCTCGAGGCCGCCATCCGGGACGGCCTCATTGACTCCCTGCATAGCTGGGGTGATTTTAACGAAGCGCCTCCAGAGCCGAAGTTTCTGCGCCATCTGGCGCTGACTTTCACCGAGCACCTCCAGCGGGCCGGTTTATCCTTAAAAATCTGGATCAATCACGGCTCCCCCGCCAACCGGCAGAATTTTTTTACCCGGACCCAATCGGAGTTTGTCGGTGATGATCCAGCTTCACCGTGGTATACCGCCGATCTGGCCAAGGCTCTGGGAGTGCAATTTTATTGGGGGATGGAGCTGACGCCCTGGCCGCTGTCGATCCAGGCTCCCTGGACCAGGCCGGCCCATTGGCTCCGGGTGGGGGGCAACTCCTTAAAAAATCTGGCGAAAATGTTTTTGGGACGTCGCTCCCAACAACGGCGCCGGGACCAGATTACCTCTTTGGCCGTGCCGTTGACCCTGCGGGATGGCTGGCCGGTCTGGGCTTTTAGCCGATTTAACCGCCACCCCCAGGGTCTATGGGGGCGACCCAACCGGCACACCCTCAAATACGCTTTAGCCCCTGCAGTTTTAGGGCAACTGGTTCAGGAAGCCGGCTTCTTAATCCTCTATACTCACCTGGGGATGCCCCGGTCCGACCCCGGTCCACTTTTTCTGGCTCCCGACCGTCAAGCTCTGGAATTTCTGGCCGATATGTATCACCACGGGGTCATTTGGGTGGCCACCACGGCCAGATTGTTAACCTATCGGCAGGTCCAACAAACCCTGCGCTGGGACGTCCTCCGGCAGGGCGACCAGCTTGGCATTCATCTGCATACCGTAGCCGATCCCTTGCGCAGCCTCCGGCAGCCCACAGTTGAGGAGGTGGCTGGCCTGAGTTTCTATACTGACAGAGCAACGGCGACCAAACTCTTTTTGGACGGACGCGAACTGGCCACCCGCCCCATGCCCCCAGATCATACCGGGCGGGGCGGCCTGATGATCCCGTTGCCTCCGCCGCCGGCGACCGCCTGTCTGGAGGAAAGATGGCCCGTTTAGCCTATTTTTTTTCCACCTTCCCGAAGTTGAGCGAAACCTTTGCCCTGAGCCAGGTGCAGGCCACGCGGGCTCTGGGCTTGGCCTGTCTGACAGTGGCCAACCGGCGGCCGGCAGCCGGCGGCTATGATCCCGGCGATCGGGAGCTAGTCCGGACTACCTTCTATCTTACCCCGGCTAAGCCGCTGGTCTATGGGAAGGCCCTCCTCTGGGTCCGGCGGCAGCGGCCCCAGGCTTGGGTGCAGGCCCTTACCTTGGCGCTCACCCTGAAAGATGGTGGCCGCCACCAACGGCTGCTCCATCTGGCCCACCTGGCCGGGGCTGCGGTGCTGGCCCGATTTTGCCAAGCTCAGCAGGTAGGCCAGGTTCACGTCCACTATGCTTATGGCGCAGCCTCGGTGGCTTTGTTCCTTCAGGCCTTAGCCGGCATCCCCTATAGTCTGAGCATCCATGGTTCGGATGTGCTCCTGGAAAATCCTTTCCTCGAGGCCAAGTTGGCCGGAGCCAGATTCATTGTGTCCAACTGCCAGTATCATTGCCGGCAACTGCGGGGGCGTTATCCCTCCCTGGCAGGCAAGCGGTTTTATGTTGTCCCGGGCGGTGTTGACTTGGGCCGGGGGTTGTGGGCCAATGCGGTGCCGCCGGCCCCGGAGGGCCCCTTGCGCCTGCTGCTGGTGGGCCGGCTGGTGCCGGTCAAAGGCATCGACCTCCTGCTCGAGGCCTGCGCCCGCTTGCGGCGGCAGCAGCTCCCCTTCATCTGCCGCATCGTCGGCGACGGTCCAGAAAAAAGTCGTTTACAACAATTAGTCCAGAGCCTTGGCTTAGGAGAGCAGGTGCAACTGCTGGGGGCCCTGTACCAGGATGAGGTGGCCCGGCTCTATGATTGGTCCCAGGTGGTGGTTCTCTCTTCCCGGAGCGAAGGCACGCCCATGACCATTATCGAGGCCATGGCCAAGGCCCGGCCGGTGGTAGCCCCGCGTCTGACGGCCATCCCGGAGATGGTGGCGGAGGGCAAGACCGGCTTCCTCTTCGAACCTGGCGCCGCGGCCGATCTGGCGGCCAAACTGGCTCGCTTGGCAGCCGAGTCGGACCTACGGGCGCGACAGGGAGAAGCGGCCCGGCAGCAGGCCGCAGCAAAATTCAATCTTTGGACCAACGCCCGGAAATTTTTAGCGATCCTGGCCCAGGAAGTTCCAGCCCTGGATCTTCACCAACCTTTGGAGGTGCAAGATGACATCCGCCGCAACCTGTCGCCTATTGGTCATTACTCCCTGCCGGGATGAGGCCCGGTTTCTCCCCGCCCTTATTCAGGCGGTGGCCCAGCAGAGCTATCTACCGGCTGCCTGGATTCTGGTGGACGATGGCAGCCGAGACGAGACGTTTGCCATTATGACCCAGGCCGCTGGCCAATACCCCTGGATCAAGACCATCCGGCGGCACCGTCAGGGGCCCCGCCAATTGGGGCCAGGCGTGGTCCATGCCTTTCATGATGGCCTGGCCGCCGCCCGGCTGGACTACGACGTAGTCGCCAAACTGGACGCCGACCTGGAATTTGGCCCCCATTGCTTTGCCGCCATCCTCAAGCATTTCGAGAACCCTCGGGTCGGCATGGCCAGCGGCACCACTTTTTTAAAGGTCGGCCGCAAACTCGTCTCAGAACGCTATACCGATTTCCACGTCCCCGGCCAGGCCAAATTCTATCGCCGGGCCTGCTTCGCAGATATCGGCGGCTTGCAGCCTGTTTATGGCTGGGACATTGTGGATGAAACCGATGCCCGCCGCCATGGCTGGTTGACCCTTAGCGATCCGGCCATAGTGCTCATCCACCATCGCCTGCAAGGCTCTTCTTTCGGGGCGGTGCGCGGGCGGATCATCTGGGGGCAGGGAGCCTACGCCAGCGGCAGCCACCCCCTCTTCGCTCTGGCGCGGGGAATCTTCCGCATGTTTGAGAGGCCCTGGCTCATCGGCGGCCTGGCTTTTCTTTGGGGATTCTTCAGCAGTTATTTGGATCCGCGCCTGCAGCGGGTGCAAGATCAGGAGCTGATCCACTATCTCCGCCGGGAACAACTGTATCGCCTCTGCCATGGCAACAAATTATCCCCCGGCAGGTTGAAACATGTCCACTGATAAAGCCATCAACATTCTGGGGGTGCCGGTGGGGGCCCATACCCTGCCGGGTCTGCTGCAGCGGCTCGAGGGGTTCTGGCAATCCCCGGGGTGCGCCTACACTTATGGCGTCAACGCCCACAGCCTCAACCTGGCCGCCAACGATCCCGCCTTCCGGCAACGCCTCCTGGCAGCCGACCTGGTCTATGCCGACGGCGCCTCACTGCTCCTGGCCGCCCGCCTGCTGGGCCAACGCCTGCCCATGAAGATCACCACCACGGACCTGTGGCCCCCCCTGTGCGCCCTGGCTGTGCAGCGCCGCCTCAAGTTTTACCTATGCGGCGGCGAACCGGGATTAGCTGAACGGGCCAAGGAGCGAGCCTTGAAGGCCTACCCCGGCCTGGCTATCGTCGGCGTTCACGACGGCTTTACGGATATTTTTTCGCCTATCACCGTCGAGGCCATCAATGCCGTCCAGCCGGATATCGTCTGGGCCGGCCTGGGTGAACCCCTGCAAGCCCATTGGGCCTGGACCATGCGCCCCCACCTCCGGGCCAAGCTCATTATCACCTGCGGCGGCATGTTCAAGATTGTGGCCGGGGACCTGCGGCGCGTCGCCGCCGCCTGGCAGCAGCGGGGCTTGGAATGGCTCTTTCGCCTCTACCAGGAACCGCGGACCTGGCGCCGCTACCTCCTGGGCCTGCCGAAGTTCGGACTCCGGGTGTTGCTCCAGGCCGTGCGGCAGGCCTAGGTCCGGACTTCCGCCACGCCAGAAATGATTGAGGGCGGGCACCAAGGCCCACCCCACTAGATTGTTGCAAAAATGCTGTTCAGGGATGAAGCCGAGAGGGGCAGTGCCCTGGCCTCTATTTCAAAATTTCCTCCCGCCGGGCCAATTTCTCCAGCTCTTCTTCTTTTAGGATGGCATCCTCTCCCCGGAGCAGGCGCTCCACGGCCGGCAGCAACTGATTCGCGGTCGCCACGTTGGGCCGCAAAACAAAATCAGCCCCGGCCGCATACAATTCCTGGGCCCGGGCATCGCTCTGGGCAATGACGATGATCTTGGCATGGGGCGCCAATACCCTGACTTCGCTGATCAGACGCAGGTTGTCGGTACCCACCAGAATCTCATCGGTAATGGTGGAGATGGCAATCTTGACATGCTCCAGGCCAGCATGGTGCAGCGTCTGGATATTGCTGATATCCCCGTAGATTACTTTCACCTGCCGCTGGCTCAGGGCCTGATAGACCTGGGGATTGAAATCCACCACCACCAGCTTGTCTTTTAATTCGGGGCGCCGTTCTTCAATCTCATTGAGGAAGGCGCTGGCCACCCGGAAAAACCCCAACAGGGCGATATCCTTCGGTTCAGCCTCATCGGCCGCCGCCACCTGGGCGCCGATGGGTTTGAAGCCCAGACGCTCCACGACGCCGCTCAAAACTTTTTGCAGACCTTGATTATACTTAATCATATAGGTGGAGGAAATGGAGGTGACCACGAAGACCAAGATGATCAGGGTCATGATGTCGGGGCCGATATGGTTGAAATCCGGTTTGCGGCCCAACACCGCGATGACCAGAGCAAACTCACTGAGTTGCGAGAGATTAATGGAGGTCAGGAGGCTCACCCGGTTGCCGTTTTTCAGCCCATAAAGTACTGGAAAAACTGACAAAAAGCGGGTAGCCACCAAAAAAGTGGCCAGGACCAGGGCCAGTCCCAGCAACCCGGGGTTAACCAAGGGATTGGGAATCTTCATCCCCAGGGCCACAAAGAAGAGGGTGATGAAAAAGTCCCGGATATTAATAATCTTGCCGATGATATCCAGGTTATAAGGGAAGGTGGAGACGGCTATCCCGGCGATGAGGGCCCCCATTTCCATGGATAACCCCAGATAGGCGGCGGTGCCGGCAATAAGAAAACACCAGCCCAGGGAGGCCACCAGGATCAGTTCCGGCAGTTTGGCGATCTTGCGAAAGACCGCGCCCAGGACATATTTGCTGACCAACAGGCTTGAGACCACCAAGAAGGCCCCTTTGGTAAAGGACCAAAGAATGACCTGGATCTGGGGATCGGCCAGATTCGGTTGCACCCCCAAGAGGACAATCGCCCAGAGGTCCTGGAAGATGAGAACCCCTAAGGTCAGGCGGCCGGCCAGCGTATCAATCTCGAATTTCTCATAGAGCAGCTTGACGACGATGGTGGTGCTGCTCAAGGCCAGACAGGCGGCCAGATACAACAGGTCATAGCGGCCGCCGATGATCTTGATGCCGAGAATGGTATATTCGCAGGGGCAATAACCCCGGATGGTAAAGCCCAGGAGATAAAAAAATCCCAACCCCAGGGCCGCACACAGGATAAATTGACTGACGCCGGCGATAATAAGGGACGTCCCCGACTCTTTGATCTTTTTCAGGCTTAATTCCAGCCCGATCATGAAGAGGAGGAGGATCAGACCGATCTCGGCGATGGTCTGGATTTCTTCTTTATCCTGGATCCAGGCAAAGCCCATCTCCGGGCCGATGATCACTCCAGCGGCCAGATAGGCCAGGATCAGCGGTTGGCGCATCAGGGTGGCCAGATAGGCCAGGACAGTGGCCGCCAGAATACTGATGCCGATCCCCGATAACAGGGAATGCCCCCCCGCCTCCGCGGCCCACGAGGTCGAGGGCTGCAGCAGGATAAAAGCAACGAAAAGGGGGATTGGCAGAAAGAGGGTCTGTCGGTATGGGTGCTCGGCCATGGTCGTCATCTTACACAAAAATTGCCGGGGATGCATTAAAAACAGGAGAGGCGCGGAAGGAACGCGGCCCCAAAAGGCAACGGCCCAAAGACTGCTGGGCGCTAGGCAAAATTAGGCTTCTTGACTAAGCTGGCCCCAAAGCCTGGCACAACCGCGCCACCTGGCCGTCGAAGCCGCGGTTGGACATGACCGGGACTACCTCTCGCTGTGTCTTAACAATGCTTGTTTTCTTCGGCTATTCTCTTGCCATCAGGAGAAACTGATATGACTTTCACCGGAGAATATGAGCAGGAAGAAGATGGCCGCTGGCTCGCGGCGATTCCGGAACTTCCCGGCGTTATGGTTTATGTTGCCACTCGCGAAGAAGCCCTGGCTCAAGTGCAAGCCCTAGCGTTGCGGGTGATGGCCGAGCGCCTTGACCATGGTGAGATGCTGGCCGCCCCCCTGCAGATTCTCTTCGCAGCGGCATGAGCCCTGGGCCAGCCCCCAAAGCCAAACGGTTCTTAGCGGCTTTAGAAAAAATCGGCTGGGAAATTAAGGGGCCAGCCAAAAAGGGCGGGCTCGCACCGCACCCTCAGAAAAACCGGCTGGCCGGATGCAGTCTTTGCTTTCCATGACAACGGCGAAAGCGGCTCCAGAATGCTGGCTCGCCCTGCCAAAGCAACTGGCTTAAAACCTGCAGATCTATAAATTCGGCATCAATCCCCAGTTCTCAAAGCACGGTTTCCCTCTCCTGCCAACTGCCCCAAAGCCTGGCACAACCGCCCCACCAGGCCGTCAAAACCGCCGTTGGACATGACCAGGACCACGTCGCCGGGATGCACTTCTTGCAGGACGGCAGTCAGGAGGGTGTCGGTGTCCGGGAAATACCAGGCCTGGCGGCCGGCCTGGATTAAGTCGGCCACGAGTTGGGGCGAAGAAAAGCGGTCATCCTCCGGCGCCTTCCAGATGTCCGAGGGCTCCCGGACAAAGATCAGGTCGGCACCGCTCAGAGCCTGGACATAATCCTGTTGAAAGACTCGGCGCCGGCTGGTGTTGGTGCGGGGTTCGAAAGCCACCACGAGGCGTCGCCCCGGGAAGCGGCCCCGGGCTGCCAGCAGGGTCTCGGCCACCGCGGTGGGGTGGTGGGCGAAGTCGTCCACCACGGTAATCTCGCCGAATTCCCCGGCCACTTCCAGCCGGCGTTTCACCCCGGCAAAATCGGGCAGGGCTTCTTGGAGGCGCTGCCGGTCGACCCCCAGGTCGTGCAAAGTGGCCAGAACCGCCAGGGTATTCAGGACATTGTGGCGGCCGGCCAGCGGCACATAAAATTTTTCCCAGAAAAGCCCCGCCCGCCAGACCTCAAACCTCATGCCGCCATCCTGCGGCGTCAGATTGCGGGCCTGCCAGAGGGCATCGGCATGCAAGCCATACAAGGCCACCTTGCTGGCTGCCTGGGCCGCCACCTGCCGCACCAGGGGGGCATCGCCCCAGGCCAGCAGTTCTCCCGCCGGCGGCAGGTGCCGGACAAACTCGGTAAAGGCCTGGACCACGTGGGGCAGATCCCGGTAGATGTCGGCATGGTCAAATTCCACCGACGTCAAGATGGCCTGGCAGGGCTGAAAGAGCAGAAACTTGGGACGCTTGTCAAAAAAAGCGGTGTCGTATTCATCCCCTTCCAAGACCACGTACGGCCCGGCGCCCACCCGATAATTGGATTGGAAATTCTTGACAATGCCGCCGATCATAAAACCGGGATCCAGGCCGACGGCATACAGGAGCCAGGCCAGGAGGGAAGACGTGGTGGTCTTGCCGTGGGTGCCGCTCACCACCAGGGCCTGGCGGTCGCCCACCAGATAGCGGTTCAGGGCCGCGGGCATGGAGAGATACGGGATCCCCTGCTGCAAGACCGCCTGGGCCTCTGGATTTTCGGCCCGGATGACGTTGCCGATGACCACTTGGTCCGGCCGCGGCGTCAGATGCTCCGGCCGATAGCCGTTATACACCGGGATCCCCAGGCGCTCCAGAAAGGTGCTCATGGGCGGATAGGTGTGCTCATCGGAGCCGGTGATCTGGTAGCCCTGTTCCTGTAAAATCCCGGCCAAGGCCGCCATGCCGGTGCCGCAGATGCCTAGGAGATGAATATGCCGGGGGGTGTGTGGCTGTGTGGTCATTAACGATGCCGGTTGTTGTTTGTTAGTTGTTGGTTGTTAGTTGGTAGTTGGTAGTTGGTAGTTTTTGGTTGCCGGTCTCTGGCGCCTCGTGCCGGCCGGGAAAGAGTATTTTCACGGTTTGCCGGTGAAGCTGGCGTTACGAAGAGGAATCGTCTGGGAGAACTCCACTTCTGTCTTACCGGAACTGTCGGCTCAAGCCCAGGGCCTGGCAGACGGCCTCGTGCAGCCGCGGCCGGCAGGCCCTGATCTTATCGTTGTAACGCCCCAGATGGACACGGTTCGTCAGCAATACTACTATGAGGCCCTGGGCCAGGTCAATCCAAAAAGACACGCCGGTAAACCCCAAATGGCCGACGCTCTGGGGCGAGAAGAAGCGGCCGCAACTGGCCTCCCGGGGGGCCGGCAGATCAAAACCCAAGGCCCGAGGGGAACCCGGCGGCGGCGTCAGGAACGTGCGGACTACCGGGGGATCAAAAACTTCCGTGCCAGGCTGTTCGAAATATGCCTGATAAAGCGCCTGCGCCAGACGCCAGACCTCCGGTCCGGTGCCGAAGAGCCCGGCATGACCGGCCACGCCGCCGGTGGACCAGGCGTTTTCATCATGCACTTCGCCCTGGCAGCGGCGCTCGGGAATGAGCCCCGCTTCCGTCGCCGCGTAGTCAAGATGCCGGCCATGGAACCGCACCTGCGGCCGGAACCCCAGAGTGGTTAAACCCAAAGGCTCATAAAGTCGGCGCTGACAGAAGACATCCAGCGGCTCCGCCGCCGCGGTCTCCACCACCGCCTTGAGGAGCATGAAGTTCAAGTCACTATAGATAGTTAATGGCCCCGGGGTGTGTTCCAGGGGCTCGGCCGCGGCCAGCCGCTCCAAGGCCGTGGCCCGTTCTGCCATTGGCAGGGTCAACACCGTCTCGTAATAAGGCCGCCAGGCCGGCAGGCCGGAACGGTGGGTCAGGAGAGAGGTCAGGGGGAGCAGCCGCTTATCCGCCGGCAGCCAATCGTGGGGCAGGCTCTCCCCCAACGTCGCCGCCAGAGACAGGTTCCCCTCCTGCACCAGGAGCAGCACGGCCAAAGTGGTGGCCAGGGCTTTGGTAATGGAAGCCAGGTCAAAGACTGTCGCCAGGGTTGTGGGTGGACTGTCGGCTGCCTGGCTGAGTCGCCCCACCGCGGCCGTATACTCCAATCTGCCGGCCCGGCCGGCTAAGAGCACCGCGGCGGTGTACACGCCCTCGGCCAATCCCGCCTGCAAAATCTGATCGACGTCCCCCCAGTTAGTCATTGCTACCTCCTCTAGCCGGCTGTCTTCTGGCCATTGTAGCCGCTTTTGGCTCAAGGGTCAAAAAAACGGGCGCGGCGAGTCGGGAATCCCTTAGCCAAGCCCCGAGCCGCAGCGAAGGGTGATGATCGAAATTGGTTGCTAAGGAAAAATTGCCAGGCCCTGTTGCTTTTCCCCACCACTGGCCAATAACCACGGTAACCAAGTCCCCGACCGGCGTTAAGTGCAAAGATTTTCTGCGTGCATTTAGATAATTTTCATGACTAAAGCTAAAAAATGGAAACCAGCAACCAAAAACTAATAACTATTCCTGGCAAAAAAGTAATCCTCTGCTATACTGAGTTTGCTAAAAAGATATCTGCCGTTGAAGGGAGAGCTGGGCTTGCCAAAGGGGAAAATAAGGCATGTGCAGTACTGGTGCATCGTCCTGGTCTGCCTGGTCGATCTCACCGTGTGCTCCAGTCAGGCCCTGGCCGGCCGGGTCCTGGACATGGTGCGGGCCAATAAGACAATTCGGGTAGGTGTCAGTGGTTTATTGCCGGTTTTTTCTTTCAAAGACGAGGCCGGGAAGTGGCAAGGGTTGGATATTGACCTTGCCCGGGCCGTGGCGGCTGCGGTCTTGGAGGACCCGGGGAAAGTCACCTTTATCGAGGTGACCGTTGCCAACCGTTTCCCCGTCCTCCTGGCGGATAAGGTCGATCTGCTGCTCCGCAACACCACCTATACCTTTAACCGGGAAGCTGCCATGGGCCTCCGGTTTGCCGGCGTCTATTTCTTTGATGGGCAAGCCTTCATGGTGCCGGTGGACAGTCCCATCCGTACGCTGGCGGATTTATCAGGGACCACCATTGCTTATGCCAAACGCACCACCCATGAGCAGAACCTGGCCGATTTCTTCCAGGCCAGGGGCTGGAGCTTCACCGGCCTGCCCATTGAGACCTTGTCGGAGCTCTGGGAGGCGCTGCATTCAGGTCGCTGCCAGGTGGTCACCGCGGACCGGGGCGAACTGGCCGGTATCCGGCTGCAGGCCACCGGCGGTCCCAGGGCCTGGCGGATTCTGCCGGAGGTCATTTCCGAAGAACCTTTGGCGGCCGTGGTGCGTGCCGGTGACGACGATTGGCTCCTCATCGTCAAATGGGTTATCTACGCCCTCATCGAGGCTGAGGAGCGGGGCATTACTCAGGCCAACGTCAGGGATATGCTGGCCAATCCCCCGGATTCATCTTACCGGCGCTTCCTGGCCTCCGAGGGTCTGGCCGAAAAGACCTTGACCCTCAAGCCCGGTTGGGTTCTCCGGGTCATCGAGGCGGTGGGCAATTACGGCGAGATCTATGATCGCCATTTCGGGCCCAACACGCCGTTGCAGCTGGAGCGCGGGCGTAACCGGATGGCCAAAAACGGCGGTCTGCTCTATTCGCCGCCTTTCCGTTAGAAGATGGTCATAAGGAACAAGGATTAAGGGAAGGAGCGGGCCACGGGAGGCTTGATATTTCGCTATGTTCAATGAATACCTGCAAAATATCATCATTGTGGTCGTTTTTAGTGCGGTTATTGTGGCCATCGCCTTTGATGTCGTTGATATGCTCCTGGCCGCCCTGTTGGGCGTCAGCTTCCTCACCATCCTGGGCATTTTCAATCAGCATGACATCCTGAATGTGACCCGCAGCGCTGGCGGTCCCATAGCCCTGCTGTTCGGCGGTATGGTGGTGGCCCGGGTGTTGGTGCCCACGGGCATCTTCGACTACATAGGCTCCCGCTATGTCTTGTTCACCCGGGGCAGCGGCAAACGATTCCTCCTGAGCCTTTTTCTCTTGGTGGGCCCCCTCTGTGCCATTCTGCCCAACGCCACTACCGTCATCCTGTTGGCCCCCATCATCATCCGGGTGGCCCAGGCCCTGAAGATTAACTTTATCGGCCCCATGATTATTACGGCCATTATCAGCAATTCAGCCGGCCTGCTGACGCTGGTGGGCGATCCGGCCACCTTCCTGGTGGGCAGCGCCATCGGCATGACCTTTGTGGGATATCTGCAAAAAGTCAGTTTGGGGGGCCTTCTTTCGGTCCTGGTTTTGGTCCCCCTCATGCCCATCTTGATGCGGGACATCTGGCAGACCGAACAGCCCCTCCGGCCTGACCTCAAGCCCGAGCCCCTGACCAAGCCCTATTTGTGCTTTTTTGCCCTCCTGATTCTGCTCATCATGGTCTTTTTATTCATCGCCGGCGAGATGCTGCCTTCCCCCATCGTCCCCCCGGCCGTGGCCATTATTGCCGCCACGTTGGCCCTGCTGCTGGTCTATGGGGCCAAGGTGGACCATATCACCGATGTCCTGAAAGATGTGGATTGGCGCACCCTGTTGTTTCTCATTGCCCTCTTCTGTCTGGTGGAGGCCTTTGCCAAGACCGGACTATTGCAAGGGCTGTCGGGCTTACTCTATGACTGGTTTGGCACCAGCCTGCTGCCCATCAGTCTTTTCATCCTGGCCTTTGTGGGTGTAAGTTCCAGTGTCCTGGCCAATATCCCGGTGGTGGCCATCATGCTCCTCATGGTCAAGGGGTATCTGGTCACGGCCCACTTTGTCCCCGAGACTGGTTTGGCCGCCAACTTTCTGGATTGGCCCATGACCACCCTGCCGGTCTTTATTGCCATGATGTTCGCCGGCACCTTGGGCGGTAACGCCACCCTCATCGGCGCCTCCGCCAACGTGGTGGCTGCGGGCATTTGCGCGGGCCAGGGCCAGCCCATTTCCTTCATGACCTTTCTAAAGTATGGTGCCCCCCTGATGATCTGCCAGCTGCTGGTCTCGGCCCTATATGTGGCGGGGTTTTTCTATTTCCTGAGCTAATGACCATAAAAATGGCCAGTCCAGCAAAAAGGCGGCTCATACCAAGGAGCTTGCAAATGGCAACGGTCATTTTTTTCCCTCTCCACCCGCTTGCGGGGGGCGAGGGGCAGGGTGAGGGGGAAAATAGGCGGTTGTTTGCAAACTGGTATCAGAGCCGCTCTTGGTTTTTCCCGGGAGGCTGCGCTTCCCTCCCCGGGAAACCCTGAAAATTCACTGCGGCCGCCAGGCTCAGGCTTGGGCGGGCACGGCGGCCCGCCCCACGAAAAAGAACCCTCCTACTTTAAGAGAATCTTTCCAATACATATCTCCAACCGGCAACCGGCAATGCATGTTTTCAAAGGTTGCCTGCAAGTAGGTAGCTTCCCGACATTTTCAGAGCAGCAACCGTTTCCTCTTCAGATCTCCAGGTAGCACATAAAACTCCGGCTGGAGGGGGTGCCCGTCACCGGATCCCGGCGGTCATCGTCCGTGAGGTTGTTGACGTTCATCTCCGGATCCACTTCGCCCCAGCCCCAGGCTAGGCGCACGACGCCCCGAGGTACCGCCGAGGTCAGCCGGGCCCGCAAGCGCACCCGGCCCCGGGGGGTGGTAATGGTCAGCATCCGGCCGGGAACGATGCCCCGCTGCGCCGCTTCCTCGGGATGGAGATCCGCGGTGGGTTCCGGGTCGCCCCGGCGCAGGGCCGGGATGTGGAAAAACTGGGTATGGGTGAAGCGATTCACCCGGGCGCCGCTGATGCCGATGAGGGCGTCAGGGCCGGCCGTTTCGGTAAAACTGATGGGGTCTGCCGTGCTGCCGTCCTGAAAAGGCACCGCCGGTTGGCCGGCCGCAGCCAGGCGTGCGGAAGCCAGCTCCACTTTTCCTGACGGCGTGGCAAAACCCTGGGCCCGATATTTCTCAAACTTGAGAGGCGTGGCCCGCAGACCTCCCGGATTGGCCCGCAATTGCGCCACGGTCAGTCCGGACGGCTCCAACTGGTAGTCAATGGCCTCTTCCACTGTCTGCCAGGGGAAATAGTCGGCCAGTCCCAGACGGCGCCCCAGTGCAAACGTAATCCACCAATCCGGCCGGCTCTCGCCCAACGGCGGGAGCACCTCGTTGGCCAGGATCACCGGGCTGTTGCGCAGATAGGCCCGGTTGAGCTGCGTCTTCTCGAAGCAGCTGCAGGCCGGCAGGAGCACATCCGCATACCGAGTGGTCTGGTTCTGGAACAGGTCGATCATCACCAAAAATTCCAGCTTCTCAAAAGCCCGCCGGGCCCGATTGGCATCGGCCATGGTTATGACCGGATTGCCGGACTGGACCACCACCATGCGGATGGGATAGGGTTTTTCGTCCAGGATGGCGTCCACCAACGCCGATTGCACGTGCAGACCCCAGTTATGGTGAAAGGTGTTAAATAAAGGGTGGGCGGCGGTAACAGGAGGAATATCCTGCGGACAGTGGTCCTTGGCTTGCAAATCGTTGACCGGCACCGGCTGCAGGATAAAATCACCGCCGCCTTTGTCCAGATTGCCGGTTAAAGCCCGGAGCAGGCAGACCGCCCGAGTGGTCTGAAAGACCTGCAGGTGCATGTCCAGGCCGTTGCCGTCGATGATACAGGCGGGTTTGCTGGCGGCATAGAGCCGGGCTGCTTCCCGAATAGCCTCCGGGGCCAGCCAGATTCTCGGTCCCACCTCTGCCACCGGATACTTGGCCGCGGCCGCCTTGAGCTCCTCAAACCCGATACAATAATTCTGCACAAAATCGGCGTCATACCAGCCTTGGGAAATTATTTCATGGATCATGGCCATGGCCAGCTGGCCGTCGTGTCCCGGCTTGATCGGCAGCCAGATATCCGCCAGTTTGGCCAGATAGGTCTGCACCGGATCGATGACAATGAGTTTGGCGCCCTGCTCCTTGCCGGCCAGGATGGCCTCACAGGCCCCCGGCGCAGTGTGCCGGTCGTTCTTCCCCCAGACCACAATGCACCGGGAGTCTTTCGGCTGGGCCAGGGTTAGGGAACCATAGGTATAGACATGGGCCATCTCCCGGGCCACGTGGCAGACCGAGCCGTTGCCGATGGTGTTGGGCGAGCCGAAGAGGTTCATGAGGCGGACGGCATAATCCCAGGGCGCGCCCCAGTCCGCGGCCATGCCCCGCAGCCAGGCTACGGTTTCGGCCCCGAAGCGCTCTTTATAAGACAGCATTTTCTCGGCCACCAGATCCAGGGCCGCCTCCCAGGAGACTTCCTGAAATTCCCCGGCGGGGTTACGGATCAAAGGTTTTAGGATCCGGTCCGGTGAGTAGACAATATCCGGCGCAGCCCGGAGCTTGGGGCAGATCAGGGTTTTTTCCGGCGGCAGCAAGGACTTGCGTTCGGCCCGGATGAATCTTTCCCCTTTCACCTCAGCGATAACCGGGCAACAGGCGGAACAGAGGCGACAGACGGTATGGATCTGCTGAGTCATAAGTATTTCACTCTTGGCAATGGATGGTAGCACAGGCTTCCAGCCTATGCTCTGAAAAACAGGCTGAAAGCCTGTGCCACGGATTTCATAATTGACAACTTTTAAAGCTAGCGGCTGGCTTTGATGAAGCAGCTGCGGATCATTTCATAGTGGTTGCAGTGGGTGCGGATTTTCCACCAGATGGGGCCATGGGACTCAACCTGCCAGCAGGGATCGAGGCAGCCTTTTCTGCCTTCCAGGAGGTCGATGATATTCGTTTGGGCCCGCCCGGCGAACGGTCCGGCCTCGGAACCCCCCAGCCATTCCGTTGCCGACGCGACATCAGTGGACCAGGAAAAGGGGTCGGAAAAGAGGAATTGGGCGCCCCGGGGTTTGGCCAACCGGTTGATTTCACTCAAGTGCTGCAAGGGTTTGGGAAGTTTGTCCACCATATTCAGGGAGGCCAGGCCGGCAAAAGTCCCGGACCGGAAGGGCAAGGCTTGGGCATCGGCGACGATGAAATCCAGGTTAAAGGTGGGCCAGTCTGGGGGGAGTTCCAAGGTAACATGGCGTTGCAACATCCCCTCTTCGGGGAGGGCCAGGTCCAGGCGCCGCTTAGACATTAATTCCCGGGCCGTGCGGATAAAGGCCACCGAGTTGTCAAGGCCAACCACCAAGTCGAATTTTTTCGCCATTTCAAAGGCAAAACGCCCCACGGCACAGCCACCGTCCAGGCAGTTCCCCGGGCTGGGCCGCATCAACCCGGCCCACCGCTGGTACGCATCGGTAGCCATCTCCTCGCCCAGGAGATCGCTGTAATGGCTCCAGAGATAGGAAGCGACGACCGCCGGCATTTCATAACGATTGGTGGCTTGCGGAATCTTCCCCTGGGGAGCCAAAAAAGCGACCCCCTCCTCAATGGCGTATACCTTTTGGCATTGGGGGCAGGATAAGGAACCGGTAATAATATCACCCTGCCGGGAATCCTGGATGGAGGCCTGGAGCGGATATTCCCCAGGCAGACAGTGCGGACAGATGAGTAAGTCAAGAAAGGCTTGTTTCATGATTCCCTCGAGCAGATCATCACGCCTGGTTTAGTCCAAAAAACGAGATTAGCGGCAGCCGCAAAGGGCTCGTCCGGCCAAAAAATGCCGACTCTACGATAATCAGCCGAGGGCGATTGGGCCAGACTCCCAGTCGCAATCCTTTTTACCTGGTTCCAGGCCGGGTGCTTCCCTTTGGTTAACCCAAGTCAGCTCAGCTAAAAGCTGTAGCCAAACCTTAGGGCCGATTGAGTCATTTGGGGTTTATGGAATAATCTCATCTTGCTGACTAGAGAGGACCCTGCACTTTGTCTGGGATGACAGAAAAGAAAAAGATTTTCCCACGATCGCTGATAGAAGAATAGCTATTTTTTAATAACCCGCCTGGGATTTGTCAAGGGCGGGCCGGCCGTCCTGTCTCTGGAGCTGCCTTGCCAACATTCCGATCAGATCTTAATTTAAACATCTATTACGGCCCCGACCAGGTTCTCTCATTCTCCAGACAAGCATCCCTTTATCAGGTTGAGGAAATACCCATGCAGAGAGATTTACAGACCAGGGCGCTGTGGCTCTCCTATGCCACCGTGGCCTATAATATTATTGAGGGTGTGGTGGCGCTTCTAGCGGGTTGGCTGACCGGCAGCATCGCCCTGGTGGGTTTCGGCTTGGATAGTGCGGTCGAATCCCTTTCTGGAGGGGTGATGATCTGGCGCTTCCGGCACCGTCATGAACTGACCCCGGCACAGGAGGCACAGTTAGAAAAAAGGGCCACCCGTCTGGTGGGTTACACGTTTTTCATTCTGGCCGCCTATGTCTTCTACGAATCGGCGGAAAAACTTTTCTGGCAGGAAGCCCCGGCCCCCTCTCTGCTGGGGATTATTATCGCCACCCTGTCGCTGCTCATCATGCCAGGGCTGTTTTATCTCAAGTATCAAACCGGCCAGGCCCTGGGAAGCATGAGCCTCAAAGCCGATGCCAAACAGACCTTGGCCTGTGCCTTCCTCTCCTTGGCCCTGCTGGTGGGGCTAGGTTTAAATTATTTTTTTGGCATCTGGCAGGCCGACCCCCTGATCGGCCTCATCATTGCAATGGTCCTGTGTCGAGAAGGCTACGAAGCCCTGCAAAAAGAAAAGCTCTGCACTTGCTGCCGTCTACCCGAGTAATTATTGGGTCCCGGTTCTTCTCTTGCGAGCTCTGACGACGGCCAGCCATATTAGCGCCCCCGTCTCAGCTTGGCCCAAATTATCCCGTCGCCAGATCCGCCGCCAACTGCCGCTGCAAGCGAACAAACGCTTGTTTTTTGGGCAAATAGGCGAAAAGCCGCTCCAGATAGCCCCGTTCCTGGACGATCTCCCGACTGCGGCGGAAATTGAGATGATAAAGCCAACTGCACAGCAGCAACTTAAAGTCATTGACCCAGACCATATCCTGGTAGTTGACCATCTGACGCTGCTGCACCGCGGCCAGGATGGCCGGGGTATAATTGTCTGGATGGACTTTCAAACCCAGGTTGACGACCTTGTTGGGCGGGGCCTCAGGGGCGAAGTGGGTCAGCATGACCGCGAAGATATCCAGCTTATCGGCGTCCCGGACGATGCCGGTCAGAGACCGGGCCACGGGCGCCAGGCCCATTGGCAAGACCCGGCGGTTGTGCAGGCCGACCGCAGCCAGGACCAGCTTCTGGGCAGCAGCCGGCAAGGCGGCCAGAACCCGGTGTTTTTTGAGGGTGAGAACGCCTTGCAAACCGTGGTTGACGGATTTTTGATCATGAAAGGTATGATACCGGGCATATTGCGGGAAGCGGCCGATATCATGGAAAAGGGCGGCCAAATGCGCCAGGGCCGTCAGCTCCGGCGGCAGCGCCAAAGCCGCGGTAAGGCGCTGGGCCAGCTCCAGGACCCGCAGGGAATGATCGATCTTGAGTTGCACATTGCCCACATCGAAGGCAGAGCCTTGGAGAAATCCGGCGGTGAACTGCCGGAACCACTCTTCATACTGTTCAAATCGATAACCCTGGGGCAGTTGCCAGTCCGGCGTCGGCCAAAAGGGTGAGTCATTGCTGTCTCTGGCAGCGGTGGCCCCGGTAGCCACTGTTATTCCCTGTGGTTGAAAGTGCATTCCCGGTTTATTCCTCCTAACAGTAATGATGCAGGGAAACTTAGGTCAAGGCAATGACTTTGTCGGCCAACTGCATGTGGCTGACGATGTCAAGCATATTGGTGGTTTCGCCCACCTGCTTCTGTTCCAGCAGGTGGAAATGATTTAGGCAGGTGCCGCAGACCAAGACCTGGACGCCGGCCGCGGCCAGTTCCTGGACGATAGGCAGGACTTCGGAACCGGTGCAGGCCAGCTTCACCCCGGCATTGAGAAAGACCAAGGTCCAGAGGCTCGGACCCATTTCCTTCAAGGTGCCGATGAAATTGACCATGAGCCGGCCGCCCAGAAAATCATCGCCCTTTCCTAAGCGGTCAGTGCCCACCATCACCATGATCTTGGCGTCGGCCGCAGCCGGCGCCGTGGCCACCGGAGCTGCCGCCGGTTTGCTCATCCCGGCTCTCCGGTCGCCCACCACCGCCAGAGCGCCTGCCGTTTCCTCCTCCCAGACGGTATAGCCGGCCCGGCTGAGGAAGCGGCTGACATTTTCCTTGGCCGCTTCATTGTCCACCAACATGACCAGCCGGTCCACCTGCTCCTGCTCCACTGTCTCCTTGGCCCGCAACACCGGCGCCGGACAGGCCAAGCCCCGGCAGTCAATAACGTATTCCGGTTTTTTCATTACTTAGTCAACCCCTGGCAATAGTTTGCGATGTTTCCTTTGCCCACATAGCTTTAATCTATCGTTAAACTATAATCCCACCGATCTCTGGTGACAAGTCCCGGCCAGAATTTCCAACCGTCAGCCAGCGGCTAAAATCCCTTTGCGAAGCAGAGTTGTTTCTGATAAGAAGGAATCTGGACGAGTCAACGGCCCGCCCTAATAATACCCCAAAACCCATGAGGTTACGCCATGATCCCCCGTTATAGCCGGCCGCAGATGGCCCGCATCTGGACCGAAGAAAATAAATTTCAGACCTGGCTGCAGGTGGAGTTGGCCGCCCTCGAGGCCATGGCCCTGCACGGCCTGGTGCCCAAAGACGCGGTGGCCAATATCCGGGCCAAAGCCCGCTTTGAGGTGGCCCGCATCGAAGAGATCGAGGCCCAGACCAAGCATGACGTCATTGCTTTTCTTACCAATGTGGCCGAATATGTGGGCGAGGACAGCCGCTATCTCCATTATGCCCTCACCTCCTCGGACATCCTGGACACTGCCATGGCCCTGCGCCTCCGGGAAGCCGCGGACCTGCTCCTGGCCGACCTGGACCTGATGATGGCGGTCCTCAAAGAGCGGGCCTACGAATTCAAAAACACCGTCTGCATCGGCCGCTCCCACGGTATTCATGCGGAACCCATTACTTTCGGCCTGAAATTTGCCCTCTGGTACGCGGAGATGGACCGGCAGCGGGAACGGCTGCTGCGGGCCCGGGAAGTAGTGAGCGTGGGCAAATTCTCCGGAGCCGTCGGGACCCTGGCCCACCTGCCGCCCCAGGTGGAGGAGACGGCCTGCGCCCTCCTGGACCTGAAACCCGCGCCCTTGGCCACCCAGGTGATTCAGCGGGACCGCTATGCCGAATATTTCACCACACTGGCCCTCATCGGCGGCACGGTGGAGAAGATCGCCGTGGAGATCCGCCACCTGCAGCGCACCGAGGTGCGGGAAGCCGAGGAGTTTTTCAGCGCCGGGCAGAAAGGCTCCTCCGCCATGCCCCATAAACGCAACCCCATCCTCAGCGAAAACCTCTCAGGCCTAGCCCGGGTGCTCCGGGGCAACGCCTTGGCCGCCATGGAAAATATGGCCCTCTGGCATGAACGGGACATCAGCCATTCTTCGGTGGAGCGCATCATCGCGCCGGACAGCACCATCCTCCTGGACTTTATGCTGGCCCGCCTCACCGGTGTCCTGAAAAACCTGTTGGTCTATCCCGAAGCCATGCTCCGGAACCTAAACCTCACCCGGGGGCTGATCTTTTCCCAACGCCTGCTCCTGGAGCTGGTCCGTAAAGGCCTGACCCGGGAAGAGGCCTATCTCCTGGTCCAAGGCCCGGCCATGCGGGTCTGGCAGGAGGGCCTGGACTTCCCCACCCTCGTCCGCCAGGACCCGGACATCGCCCAACACCTCACCCCCCAGGAGATCGACGCCGTCTTTGATCTGCAGGAGTATCTGCGAAACATCGACTATCTCTTAGAGCGGGTTTTTCAGAAATAAACGGCCGGTGGTCGGGCAATCCCGACGCCGGGGTCTCGACGGGCTGCCATGAGGTCGTGTTAGCATTAGCCGGGGAGACAGAAGCCCGCCCCACCGAGGAACCTTATGGCCTCTGCCAACATCATCCACGTAACCGGTCTGAGCAAAAGCTTCGGCTCCCTGAAGGCTTTGGACAACGTCTCCTTTGTTGTCCGGCAGGGGGAGATCTTTGGCTACTTGGGGCCCAACGGCGCCGGCAAGACCACCACCATCAAGATCCTCTGCGGTCTCCTGCCCCGGCAGAGCGGCGAAGTCAGTATTGGCGGACTGGATATTGCTGAGGAGCCGGTACGTGTGAAACAACGCCTGGGGGTGGTCCCCGATGAGTCCAACCTCTATCCGGAACTAACCTGCTTACGCAATTTGGACTATTTAGGCGAGCTCTACGGGCTGAGTCGGGCCGCCCGTCGGGCCCGCGCGACCGAACTGTTAGGGATTTTCGATCTTACTGATAAGAAGGCAACACCTTTCGGTGCTCTGTCCCGGGGTCTGAAGCGCCGTCTGACCATCGCCGCGGCCCTGGTCCACGCCCCGGAAATCCTGTTTTTGGATGAACCCACAACCGGTCTGGATGTACCCAGCGCCAAGGCCTTGCGGGCTCTCATCCAACGGATCAATCAGCAGGACGGGGTCACCGTCTTTCTGACCACTCACAACCTCTTTGAGGCGGAAGCCCTCTGTCATTATGTCCAGATCATCCATAAGGGCCAGGCGCTGGCGGCCGGCACAGCCCAGGAAATCCGCCAACGGGTGACCGGCCGAAAAACCCTGGAAGTGACTTTCGATGGACCGGTGCCCGGAGACTGGTGGCAGGTGCCAGGATATCGGGGCCGACCGCCGGCACCGGTGAACGGCCGTTGGCATCTGGAAACCGCTGGCCAGGAGTTGCACCAGGTTTTAGCCTTCCTGTTGGTCCGGGCCGAGGCGGCGGGGGTAAAAATCATTGATTTGGAGGCCGGCGGCGCCAATCTGGAGGAGGCCTTCTTGGCCATCCTGCAGGAGCAACGGCCAGGCAAGGAGGAGAACCCTTGAAGCAATGGCGCCGGGCCCTGGCCATCAGTCGCAAAGACATTGTCAGCTATTATGGCAAGCCGCCGCTCATCACTTGGGGGTTGATGTTCCCCGGGGTGCTGCTGCTCTCCATTTATCTGAAGGATCCGGGCACCTATCTGCAGGTCTCCCCTGGCATTGTGGCCATGACGCTGCTGTTTGCCAGCACCTCCATGTCGGCTATTGTCATCACCTTTGAAAAACGGGCCGGCACGTTCCAACGTCTACTTCTGGCTCCCCTGCATCTGGACACCATCATTTTGGGCAAGACCCTGAGCGCGGCGGCCTACGGTCTGGCTACCACCCTGATCCTGGTCCTGGCCCTGGCCATTTTGCTGGGGCTGCGCCTCACCGTCCCCGGCCTTTTTGCCATCGGCCTGCTCCTGGGGGCCGTCCTCTTTGCCCTCATGGGCCTGATTGCCTCCATGGTGGTCAAAGAGGTCTTTGAGGCCATGACCCTGATGAACTTTTTCCGTTTCCCCCTCCTCTTTATCAGCGGGGTTTTTATGCCCTGGGCCAAGCTGCCGGCCTGGCTCAAACCCCTGGCGTGGCTGTCGCCCTTGACCCATATCGTGGAACTCCTGGAATACGGCCTCACCGGGCGCAGTCATTTTCCCTCTCCCTGGCTGCCTCTGGGAGCCAGTCTGGCCTTTCTCGTCCTGGCTGCTGGGGCGGCCCATGTTACCTTTCAACGCCGGGCCTATCTCTAAGGAGGTTGTTGCCAAAGTGAGGTGGAGGACGGCGGCTTTGCCCCCTGTTCCCCCTGGCTGGAAGCCTGTCGAGACCTGCTGAATAACCTAAGCGGCGGCCCAGACGAGCAGGCCTAGGACCAGGGAGGCCAGGATGCCCAGGGGGATGGTCAGGCGCAAGATGGCGCCTTCCTGACCTACGGCGCCGCACATGGGGGTGGCGATGGCAATCTTGAAAGGGGAGGAGATGGAGCCGACGGCCGAACCCACCGTCAGACCCGCCGCCAAGGTCGTGGCCGAGACACCCAACAGCGGCGCGGCCTGCACCTGGAGGTCGCCAAACAGCATGAGGGAAGCTACGCCGTAGCCCGTGAGGAAGGTGCCCACCCAGCCCAATAGGGGCACGAAGAGGGGATACCAGCTCCCGGTCAGGTCTTTCAGGCCGGTAGCCAGAACGACCGGGATGTTGTAGGTTTGGTTCATGGAGCCGAAGTCAACAGAATAGCCAGAATAGGCAAGCACCTGCCCCATGGCGCCGAACAGACCCATGGCCACTAGGGCCCGCCAGCCCTTGCTCAACCCCGCGGTCCAGATCTGCCGCCACTCTTCCGGGGTCACCTGGAGCAGCCGCACTGCCAGCCACAGAGCCACGAAGAGATAAAGATAGGCCGAAAAAAACGGCGTGAAGGTTATGGGGTGGCTGGAAATTACCGCCACGGTAAAGGTCAAACGCCGCCGGGTCAGTTCCTCCAGCCAGGGGACGGTGTTCACCAGCAGCAGGGGCAGCAGGATCGCAGCAAAGGGCGCCAGATCCGCCAGGAGCCGCCGGTCCGGCGCGGCCGGGTGCTCCTCCCCCCGCCATAACAGCAAGCCCACCAGAATGAGCCCCCCCACCATCCCGGAGATGGCAATTCCCAACCAGAGAGCCGCGGCCAGGGTGGCCAGGCTCACCACCAAAGCGCAGCCCAGGAGATAAGGCAGGCGGCGCCAGGCTTCCCAGGGTTCGGGGAGGAAAAAGGGCAGGCACAACGCCATGAGGACTGTAGCCGGCACCGACAGCCAGGCCGCGGCCACGCCTAAGTCAGTGTATGGCAGACCCGTCACCAAGGCCAATACGGTAATAATGATCCCCGCCATTTCAATGCTCATCAGGCCGGCATAGCCGATGATGGACAGGGCCGCGGCCCCCATGGGGCGGACGCCGGTGAGGGTCAGCATGGGCGCCACCATGGGCTCGGCAATGATGCTGGCCCCTTCAAAAAAATTGGCCAACCCCAGGGTGATGAGCATTTGTTGGGCCAACGGACGGGACAGGCCGCTCAGCAGCCAGGCTACCAGGCGCGCCAGGGAGCCGCTCACCACCAGAAGTTGGGAAAAAAGGATTCCTAGGAAAACGACCGCCAGAAGGGGCAGGGTGGTCAAAATGCCGTCCAAGGTGGCCATGGCGATGACGGTCCAGGAAGTCTGGAAGGCTACGGCCGTCAAACCGGCCACATAGACAAAGCCATAAATGGCCAATTCCAGGGCCGAACGCCGGAACCACATCGCCAGCGCTGCCAGGAGCAGCACCGGCGTCCAGGACAGCAGAAAAGGGAAGATGGGCATTGGCCTTGATCCAGTCAGCGCCAACCACTCAGGGCTGCAAGAGGTGGTCGGAGCGGCATTCCAGGACCACGGTGGCCCGGGACAAGGTGGTGCCGGCCGCCGGCAGCTGCAGGGAACCCAGGGCCTTGCCCAAACAGGCCTCCAGAGATTTCAGCGGCGGGTCCACAAGTTTGGTCCAGACCACTTTGCCGCTGCCGCTGAGATTAAAGCGCAGGGTCAGTTGGGCCGGGACCTTGCCGAGGCGCTGATATTCCCCCTGCAGGCACGTGGCCACGGCCGGCAGCACGGCCGTGAAGGCTTCTCGCACTGCCTCCGGGGGATAATCGCCTTGGACCTTCAGTTCCGCCACAGACACCTGCAAGATGGCCTCGGGCCGGCCAGACTCCTCCGGCTGCCCCAGCGTCTGAGCCGCCGACGGCCAGACCTGGCAGCTGCTGACCAGCAGGACGGACAGCAGCAAGATCAGCAAAATCCATCTCCCCTTGGACATGCCACATCCTTTCACCCGGCTGATAGAATGGTGTGCTTATTATAACCCAAATTGGGCGATTTGTCGCAGCAATCTTTAGATTACGCTAAGTTACTGCTACCAATCGGGTCGTTCTGAGCGCCGGCTAAAACCTGCGGCTACCCGGCGATTGCTCAACAATCACTCAATTTAGGTATAAACCACTGGCAGGAGGAGATGGCAAGATTTTCCTGACAAGCACAGCAAGTCCGAGGGGAGGACGAATCGCCGCCAACATCGTTTAGTAGGATGGCGACGCCCGGCGCGCCGGCGGACTGCCCCAGCGGGGAGGGAAATGTCACTCTCCCCGGCAATCTTCTGACAATTGCCCAGCAGCCAAGCACGAGCCCGACACTCATCCCATAATTTCTGAGTTAGGGTCCTTGCTAAAAAGATTCGATGGTCTCCGGGCAACACCCCTCGCCTGGAAGCCCATGACTGCCTGCCGGGCGCCATGCCTCAGCGCGCCCCCGGTCCGGGGGAACGGCGGTTTTGCGACCGGCATGGTTCTTGCAAATTTAAGAGTTTATTACCAACTTTTTGCCGTTGCCTTTGCCGTTCAAGGTCCTCAACCGCATCCGCACCCCCAAATTGGTGAGATGCTCTTCCTCAAGGAGTTTTTTGATGGTCTCGATGAGTTCAACTTCTTCCAGGCTGTATTCCCGCCGCTTTGAATATGTCCGACTCGGTTGCAGGTATTCATGAAACGTCTTTTCCCAATAGCGCAGGGTTGATTTTTTGACACCCGTCAATTTAGCCACCTGATCAATGCTCAACAGAATATTCTTGCCGATCTCCTGCATCCCAAGCCTCCTTTCGGGATTATTGAGCCATATCCGTCATTTCTTGTCAGTGCTTTGTTCTCTTATCGAATCAGTGGGGTTATAACTTGAGGGAAGAAGGAAGATTCTTTGAGATTATATCAGCGTCCGGTGCGGTGGGGGGGGTGACATCCCCTCTGGAACGGCGCCTACCCCTCTCAAACTCTATGTGTTCACCTAAAGTATGGCGCTTTTCTCTTGCCCTCATTCATGGGATGGTATCGCCGTTGCCGGGGAGGGTACGGAATCTGGGTTTATCCCCCTAAACTTATTTAAAAAAGAATTCCTTTTCCTGAGAAATAATCTCTTTTCATTTTTGTGACGATAATGTTATAATCGGGAAAAAAGTTGTCATGCTCGGCCTATGAATAAGCATCATAGTTGCCTCAATACCCGTGCCGTCATCGAATACTTCCAGGAAAAATTCCCGGCAGAGGTGCCCCGGCTTGTGCAGGGATTGGGGCCGGAGGTGGAAATCCTGCCCGATCCTTTGGCTTTTCTCATGGAGTCCAATAATTGGGTCTCCAGCGACGTCGTTATCCGCCTTTTTGAAAACGCCAAAAAACTCACCGGCGACGATCAGATCCTTGAGGAGATCGGTTTTGAATCTGCGGCCCGGAAGAAATTTAGTTATATCCAGCGAATCCTGCTCTTCGCCTATCGCAATCCCCGGCGCAGCTTGAAACGCATCCAGGCCATTAACGACAAGTTCAACAAGAACAAGACGATAGAGGTCGTCGAAACCACGCGCGATGCCGCGGTCATTCGCCTCCACTGGTTCCCGGAAATTCCCGCCACCAAAGATTTCTGTTTGTTTAATCAAGGGGTTTACAAAGGCCTGCCCACGGTCTGGGACCTGCCGCCAGCGGACGTCCAGGAGACCAAGTGTTTTTTCGAGGGAGATGATTACTGCGAGTACCACTGCCAGTGGCAGATGAAACCTCTCTTCCAGAGCCTGACGAACCTCTTCACCCCCTGGCGGGCCTTGCGCCTCTCCCTGGAGGAAATGGAGCGGGATAAAGAGACGTTGCGGCAGAAGTTTGACGAAGTGCACAAGCTCTATCTGCAGCTCCAGAAAACCAACCTGGAATTGGAGCAGGCCAACGTTGAACTCAATCTCAAACAGGAGTTGCTGCAACAGAACCTCCATGAAATCAATAGGTTGAATATTCAGCTGCAGGAACGCAATATCGAACTCAAGGAAAAGATCAACAAACTGGAATGCCTCCAGGATACCGGGAGTAAAATCCTCTCTGTTCTGGACCGGGATGAGCTTTTCCAGGTCACCCTGCGGGCCCTGAGAAATTATGCCCGTTTGCATCGGGCCGGCATCTTTCTGGTGGATGGCAAGAGCCGCCTCCTGCGCTTCGGCCATGCCGTCGGCATTGATGAAGAGACGCAAAGGCGGCTGCAGGACTACCAGTTGCCCCTCTCCAAGGTGGATAACCTGATCGTGCGGGTGTATAACTCGGGCAATGCCGTCACCATCAATGACGTCAGTGAAAGTAATTTAAACAAAACTAACCCGTTACTCCAGTTGTTTCAGCCCCGGGCGATCATCGTGGCCCCCTTGACCTCCCAGGGCATGGTCAGCGGCGTCCTGTTGGCCGATCGTCGCCCCGAAGACGGCGCTTTTACCGAAAGTGACAAGGATTTTATTGTCAGCTTCGCCAACCAGATCGCCATCGCCTGGGCCAATGCCGAGTTGATCCGCCAGAAAGACGAATCCGAACGCCATCTACGGCGCATGTTTGAGAATGCCCAGGTCGGTATCCTGAAAATCGACGCCCAGAATCTCATTCAGGAGGCCAACCCCCGGATGAAGGTCCTGTGCGGCGCCGAAGAATTGGTGGGATACCATATCTATGACTTTTTAAATGCCGACAACCAGAAAAAATTTCAAAGGATCATCGCTGCGAATCGGGCCGGCCAACCGAGCCAGGAAGAGCTGGAAATCCTGTCAAAAAACAAGCCGGCGGTGACCGTGCTCCTCAGTTCCGTGCCCACCTTTGATGAAGATCAGCGCTATACCGGCTGTGAAGCCATTGTCACCGATCTGAGCGAAACCAAAAAGATGCAGCGGCAGCTCATCCAGTCTCAGAAAATGGAAGCCTTGGGGACCATGGCCGGCGGCTTTGCCCATGAATTTAAAAATATCCTGCAGGCCATCAAGCTGTGGACCGAGGGAGCCTTGGCGGATCTGCCCCAGGATTCCGAGGTCCATACCAACTTGACCCGGGTCTTGCAATCCATTAATAAGGGCACCGACACGGTGTATCAGATCCTCCTCTTCAGCCGGGATCAGAAACCGGAACTCAAACCCATCAAACTGAGCGACATCATTGAAGACGGCCTGAAGATGGTCCGGGCCGCGTTGCCCACCTCCATTATCATCCAAGCGGATATCGATCCCAACGCCGGTTATATCCTGGGAGACTCGGTGCGCATGCATCAGGTCCTCCTAAACTTGTGCACCAACGCGGCCCACGCCATGCGGGACAAGATCGGCCGCCTCAACGTCTCGCTGCAAAACCTCCAGGTCGAACCCCGCGTCAAAGGCCGCTGGCAGCATGTCAAACCCGGCCCTTACGTGCAGCTCGTCGTCCAGGATAATGGCATCGGCATGGATAGCCAGACCATGGAGCGCATCTTTGAGCCCTTTTTTACCACTAAAGAGCAGGGCGAGGGCACGGGGATGGGCCTGTCCACAGTGCATGGCATCGTCGAAGATCACGGCGGCAGCATCGATGTGGAGAGTGCGCCCGGCGCCGGCACCACCTTCCGCATCCTCTTCCCCCGCTGCGCCCCTCAGGAACTGGAGCTGGAACTGCCGCGCGTCGAGTCGCCCAAACCCATTATCATGCCCACCGGCACCGAGCGCATCCTCTTTGTTGACGATGAACTGACTCTGACCGAGATCGTCAAAAAGATGCTGGAACGCCTGGGGTATGAGGTGGTGGCCAAGTCCAGCAGCCGGGAAGCCTTGGCCCTGTTTCAGGCCCAACCCGAAAGTTTTGATCTGGTCATCGCCGACCAGACCATGCCTCACATGACGGGGGTCGCTCTGGCCCACGAGATCAGCCGCATCCGCCCAGACCTGCCCATTATCCTCTGTACCGGCATGATCGACAGCCAAAAGCTGGACAAACAAGCCGCCGGCATCAGGGAAATCCTCACCAAACCAGTGACCATCAGTAAATTGGCCCAAGTGGTCCGCCAAACCCTCGACAGCCAGGTCGTATCCCTGCATTGAGCCCCAGGGTGGCCAATTCCGGAGCGCAGTCTGCCACCCTCATCCCGCTTCGGCTGCCATGCCACCTTCTCCGAGCAGAGCTGCGGCAGGCGGAAATGGTATTGACAGCTACTGGAAAAAACGATAAAAATTGATGTTAATTTGCACGGGGAGTGACGTATGGTCGACAAAGCAAAGTATATCTGGCTGGATGGCAAGCTGGTGCCCTGGGACCAGGCCCAGGTCCATATTCTGACCCATACCCTGCACTATGGTCTGGGGGTGTTTGAAGGGATTCGGGCTTATCAGGGCCACGACGGCCGCACGGCCATTTTCCGGCTGCCGGAACATATCCGGCGCCTCTTTGATTCCGCCCACATCATGCAGTTGGAGATTCCCTTTGCGCCAGCGGCCATTCAACAGGCCTGCATTGACACCATGCGCCAGAATGAGCAGAAAGAGGCCTATCTGCGCCCCTTGGTCTTCATCGGCGACGGCGCCATGGGCCTGCACCCCCAAAACAACCCCATCCGGGTGGCCATCATCACCTGGGTCTGGGGTGCTTATTTGGGTGATGAAGGACTGCAAAAAGGCATCCGCCTGAAAACGTCCTCCCACACCCGCCATCATGTCAACGTCATGATGACCAGTGCCAAGGTGGTGGGCAACTACGTCAACTCCATCCTGGCCAAACGGGAAGTCACCCGGGCCGGCTACGATGAAGCCCTGTTGCTCGATCCTACCGGCTACGTGGCCGAAGCTTCAGGGGAAAATGTCTTTCTGGTGAAAGACGGGGTCATCAAAACCCCGCCCCTGACGACCATTCTGCCGGGGATTACCCGGGATTGTATCTTTACCATCGCCGGGGATCTGGGCCTGCCCATTCAGGAAGTGAGCATTGCTCGGGACGAACTCTATATCGCCGACGAGGTCTTCTTGACCGGCACGGCTGCGGAAATCACCCCGGTCCGGGAATTGGACGACCGCACCATCGGCACCGGCTCCCCCGGTCCCGTCACCAAAAAACTCCAGGAAGTCTATTTTGCCGCCGTGAAGGGGGAAAACCCCAAGTACGCCTCCTGGCTGACTTATATTTAACGGCAGGCGCCGGGCCAATCATTATGCAGCACCTCAGCAGCGCGCCGTAAAGGTTCGTGCATGACAGTGGGACTGATCCAGGATGGGCGCTTCTGGGTCCAATGCCGCTATTGCGGCAACTGGCAGGAAGTCTTGGCCGAAGCCAAAGAGGCAGACCTCTATTTCGAATATTGGCAGGCGGTTTTCTCCTGCTGTGAGCAAGAGCAAACCGCCTGGTTCACCATCGACAAAGTGGATGATGACGTCCATTAACCCTTGGGGCTGGCCGCCGCCAACTGCTCCAGATAGAGGCGCAGGATATCCGTTTCGGTAATCAGACCCTGCAGTTCACCTCCCGCCACCACCGGCACACAGCCGATCTTGTGATCCAGCATCAGTTGCACGGCCTCCCTGATATCCGCCTCCGGCCCAATGGTGATCAGCTTTTTGACCATGATATCCTGAATGCGGATGGCCTTCATAAATTCCCGGGTCTTGGTGGGTTCGTGCCCCAAGGCCTCCACCAGGGAAGAGCGAAAGAGATCCCGTTCGGAGAGAATCCCCACTAATTTCTTTCCGGAAACGACCGGCAGGTGGCGAATTCGCCCCAACTTCATAATATCATTGGCCAAGCTTAATTCATCGTCAATGTCCAGCGTGGCCACATCCCGCACCATAACGTCTTTGACCTGCATGGCGCACTCCTTCTGCGGTCCTTATCCTTCATACCCTCTTCAGTGTCCAGGGAAAAGGGAAAAATCTGTTCAGCCCCGCCAAGCCATGGCCCGCAGACTCAAAGCCCCCAGGGTAGCCAAAGACTCTTTGGCCTTGGCGGGTGGCAGGTACCCCAAGCCGCAGGCCGGCGTCAGGAGGCTCTGGGACAGGAGCATCTCCCGGTCCAAGCCCCGATCCAGCAAGGTTTGCACCTGCTGGGTAAATTTCCCCCACAGGGCCTCGGGCGTCTCGGCCGGTGCCGTGGGGCTGGTGGGGACCAAACCCCAAGCCAGGTAGCCGCCCCGCTCGAGAAATTTCTGCAGAGGTTTGTCGTAGAGGGTGAGGTGGTCAAAGAATTCGTAGGAGTCAAAGCTCAGGATATCAATGGGTGTCTCCAACAGGACCGACCAATCAGTGTTGCCGCAGCAGTGCACGCCAAAATACGCATCGCCCGTCTCTTTGGCAATGGCAATGACCTCGGTGAGCAGGCTGATGACCTCCTCCCGGGAGATCTGCAGAAAGGCCGAGCCCAATCCGGTGAGGGAGGGTTCATCGAAAAAGATGATGGCCTGGCGGCCGCTTTCGCCAATCTTGGCCATCTGCCAGGCGGCTTTGAGGGCCAGCCCCCGGGTCACGGCCTGCAAGAGTTCGTAATCAAAAAGAATGGCCTTGCCATCCAATCCCTTGACGATGGTGGCAAAGGTCACCGGCCCCACCACCTGCCCCTTGACAAAGGGCGGTGCCGTGGCCGGTCGGTCCTGCAGCGCCGCCATCAGGCTATAAAAGCCAGAGGCCTCCGCCGGCGTCAGGGCAAAGGTCTCCAAGTCCCCGGCCAGGGCAGCTTCATAAAAATGGGTGAGGGCTTCATCCCGGTCCACAGCATCCGTCACCCGCACTACCCGCTGTTCTGCATCCCGGACGATGAGGGGCAGACCGCCTACCCCCTGACTGACCATATCTTCGAAAAACCCTTTTTGGGCCATTTGGGGCCAAAAGGGCAGATCAGGAAGATGGTCCAGGATCAAGTGCACCGCTTCCTGTTCGTCCAGAAAGGGCACCGAGCCGATGCCCGTGGCTGCCAACGCAGGTATTGGTTTCATAAGCTTCCTCCAGGTGTTATAATGCACAAGAGATTCTCCCCAGGGAGTTGTTTCGGATTGCAACAGCGCTGCCCGCCCTGGCGAGGCACAGAATGGATTGTTAAAAAGTATTATTTATCATGGCAAAGGGCAATCAGCAGACACCACTAGCTGGAAATACTAGCAGGCTGTTAAAAAATACCCTCCAGGCTCTTTAGGTGGGAGAAAATCCCTTTGCAAGCCTTTTGGTAAAGCCAAAAGGCCGCGCTGGGGTTGGGGGAGGAGGCAGGGGGCAGCGCCCTCTGACCCTCTCCTCTAAAAGGACTTTTTCAACAACCTCTTAGTGGCCAGCCATCCGGGAGGAAAAACCATGGCCGAAACCAAATACCCACCCTGGTATACCCATCTGAAAGAGAAGCACGGCCGGTTCATGAAGGCCTTGGAAGACCTGGGGGAAGCGGTCCGGCAGGAAGGCCCGCTGCCGGCCAAAACCGCCCAGCTCATCCAGTTGGCCGCGGCCGCCGCCATCCGTTCGGAAGGCGCCGTGCACAGCCATAGCCGCCGGGCCCTGCAGGCCGGGGCTACGCCCCCGGAAATTTACCATGCCCTGATTCTCCTAACCAGCACCATCGGCTTTCCCACGGTGTCGGCAGCCCTGAGCTGGGCTTCCCAGGTCATTGCCGCCGAAGCCCAAGGGAGTTAGCGCCAGCAAGCAATCATAAATTTGGGGCAGAGCACCCCCCGTCAGCAGTTCCGGCAGGATCCAGGCGTCGGCAACCGGATAAGCCGCCACTGGTGCAGCCGTGGCGCGCCACCGCGGCGACCGGCTGTGCCGCAAGGTATTAGCTGGGAGTATCAGGGGAAAAGGGGTGGCGGAGAGAGAGGGATTCGAACCCTCGGTGGAAGTTTCCCCCCACACTCGCTTAGCAGGCGAGCACCTTCGGCCGACTCGGTCATCTCTCCGATTTAGGGGACGTCTTTCTGTTGGCGGAGGGAGTAGAATGCGAATCCACCCCCTCATCAATAAATCTTTGATTTTATTATTTTATGCCTGCTGCTGTTAAATTTCCGGATACCCCCCGGGCACGAAAAATATCAAGCAAATTTTCACCTCTTAACTTAGCATACCTTACAGTGGTTTTCAACTCAGAATGGCCAAATTGTTTTTGGAGGGTTTCTATTTTCGCCCCTGGCAAGTTAAGGAATTGACCAGCGGGGGAGTGTTTAGACCCAGATATAAAGAAATTACATAACACATCAGTTAACTGCGAGCTTGCCCTCAGGTAAAGGAGGTGGGGAACCGGCAACCACATAAGTTTTGCGAGCGCTGACGATGGTATCACAAGGATCGAGGGCCGATGGCCGAAGGTGGCGGTTGGTAAGGCAGCGGCTACCGGTGGTTCGAACATCTTTTTACACGGCGGGCACCAATGCCGGGGAATGGTGTGCTCGGTTACAACCGGCTCCATATCGGCAATATCTTCGAGTACTGGGGTGCGCCGCTCCCTGGGCTTACCAAAGGGCGGTCCCAGACCCTGCCACCTCCGACCAATAGGGCTGGCCGTCGCGGTTGATATCATAGCCCGGATTATAGGAGAGGGGGATGGTGAAGCCAGCCAGCCAGGAGCCATTCTGGGTCAAGTTCTGGCTTTCCCCCGGGAACGGTGGTCGAAAAGCTCTGCGGCGGCAAGCCTTGACCGGGAGAAATTTTCTGGTACCATGAGGGCGGCCCCTGCCTGCCTCGCATGCAATTTGTGCCGCCAGGCTGAAGCCGCTTGGGCCCGGCCGGCGGTTGAAAACCGCGCCGCGTATGCTAACACCAAATTGCAGCACTTGAGTTACACAACTGCTGCGTCCCAAAACCTTGCTGGCCCCCCTTGAATTATTACAGATTAAAAGACCAGACATGATTTGCAGAGCAGCAACCTGATTCTTTGAGTTTGATAAGAGTCTTGCACTGGCCGCTGCGGCGCCGTGTGGAAGAGTGGTTATTTATGCCTTTTCGTCAGGACCTGTATAAATTCTGCCCCCAATGTGGGGGAAGGCTGGAGAAGAAGGTTATCCAGCCGAAGGAGCCGGCCCGCCTGGTCTGTAGCCAATGCGGTTTTGTCTTTTATCTGGACCCCAAGCTGGCGGGCATCGCCATCATCCCCTGGCAGGAGGGTCTGGTGCTGGCCCGCCGGGCCATTGAGCCGGGCTATGGCCTTTGGGTGGCGCCGGGTGGCTTTGTGGATGTGGGGGAGCGCGTTGAGGACGCGGTGGTGCGGGAGGTGCGGGAAGAGGTCCTCCTGGACATTCGCATCCGCCGTCTGCTCAATGTCTATTCCTACCACGGCCGCAGCACCGTCATCGTTGCCTATGTGGCCGAGGTCGTGGCCGGCACCCCTGGCGCCGGCGATGAGACCCTGGAGGCCCGGCTCTTCCGCCCGGAGGAGATTCCCTGGCGTGAGATCGCCTTTGCCAGCACCCATGATGCCCTGCGGGACTACCTGAAGTCGGCCGGCCCGGCACAGGCAACTTTTGTGGGTCCCTAGTAAGTTGTTGAAAAAGTGCTTAGAGGGTAAGGGGCCGGGGGACCTAGCCTCCTGCCCCCGTCCCCACATGATCTTTGGGCCGGGCCAAATGCCAGTGCTTATTTCCGACGGCGGCGCTGCTCCCGGGCCGCTTCTTTCCAGGCCGGTTCTTTTTTCCGGCCTTTTTCTTTCCACGGTTTCACCGGCTGGCCCAGGATATCCAGGAGAACCGAGCCGGGCGTCGGGGGCTCGGCCGGCGGTTTGTCCGCGGCTGGTTTGGCTGCCGGCTTTTTGGGAGCCGGCGGCAGCTGGAGAAATTCTGGGGCGATGGCGCCGCTGAGATAGAGGCCCTCGCCATACGGAAAAAACTCCTGGCCCTGTTTGGCGGCCCGCTGGGCTTGGACGGTGACCAAGACCGCCTGGGGGTCCCGCCGGCGGCCCAGGCGCCGGGCCATCTCGGGATCGGCGGCCAGCACCAGCTCCCGGTCATCCTGGGGTTGCAAACCCCGGGCCGCCACCACCTCGTGAGATTTAACCGTAATGGCCCGGTAGAGCAAGGGCGGCGGCCACCCCGGATCCGTGGCCCGCAGATCGGCCGGCCCCGGCTGGACGGCCCAGATGTGGGTCTGATCCATGGCCAAAGCCCCGGGCCGCAGCAGGTTTACCACTTCCTCCAGGTGGGAGCGCCGGACATAACTCCAGCCTTCCTCCTGAGCCAAGGCCCGCAGAAGTTCCTTGATGGCCAGCCTGCCCTGGGCATCTAAGACCAGACCGAATTCATCCGGCCGCCGGCTGAGGATATAGTCCAAAAGTTTGGCCAGGGATTCCCGGCGCTGCTGTGGTTGGCGCATAAAGGTGCCTTTCCAAGATCAGGTTGCAGGTTTATCCGGACATTGACATTTTAGCCAAAAAGTCGTTGACAACGCCAGCAAGAATGATAACATTTAAGGTTGAACAGGACTGGTGTGGCCCTATGCAACTGCGGCATTTTCAAGGTTCCGAAAAGCCCATTATCCAGAAAGCGGTCCTCATCGCGGAAGAGGCGACCAGCGATTTTTTTAAACTGTCCCCCAGCCATTGGCGGCGAGCCCGCTACGACATCCTCACCCTGGAGCAGTTGCGGCAGGAAGAGATTTCACCTTCGGCCTTGGCCCAAGTGGCCAAATACATCTGCAAACTACCGGGGCGCGAGCTCAAATCCGCGCAGTTCGATCTTTACCGCATCTGCCTGCAGGATCATAATATCTTACAGACCTTAGAGAAAGAAAGCACCTTGGGGCTGTTGCCCCTGCTTATTTACATCGTTACCCACGAACTGGTCCACATTGTCCGGTTCAGCCATTTTTTCCAGCTCTTCGAGGTTTCGGCCCAAGAAAGAGAGGCCGAAGAACAGCGGGTGCACGCCCTGACCCGAGAGGTCCTGCGCCCCTACCGCTGCCCGGAGTTGGCGGAAATAGCCGCAAATTATCAATATTACCATAATTAATAATTAATTTTATTCGGGCCTGAGAGAAGGAGGTTTGTCGGTCATGCCCATTTATGAGTACCAGTGTGAAGCTTGTGGCCAGATCTGCGAAGCATGGCAGAAGTTTTCCGATGCGCCCCTATCTACTTGCCAACACTGTCAGGGGAAACTTACCAAGCTCATTTCACATAGTGCTTTCCATCTCAAAGGCGGCGGCTGGTATGTGAGCGAGTATGGCAGTAAAAAACCCAACAGCGCCACCCCCAGCACCGATGCCGGCGAGAGCCAGGGTGAGGCTAAGTCCGAGCCAACGGCGCCGGCAGCCAAAGCTGATGTCTGAGCCGTTTTGACCCACAGACCCAAGGGAGCAAGGATTGGACGCCTTGCTCTTTTTTTTCTATTTTTTTTCTTAAAAGGACACCCTTATGGCAGAAATCAAAAGCGCCCTGGAGTTGGCTCTGGAAAAAGCTGAACGTATCGGCAAGGCCTCTCCCCAAGAGATGCAGGAGTTAAAATGGCAGGAGCAGGCCCGCCATCTGGCCGCCGCCTTCTTGCGGGAGGAGGCTGATCTGGAAGCGGAGCTGCAAAAGTTTCCCCCAGAGGCCCAACCGGCTTTGGCTCGCCAGATCCGGGATATCCTCCTGCGCAACATTACTCTCCCCCGAGAGGGGCGAGTGGAAGAGGTGGTGCAGCGGGCCATGACCGGGATGGTGCACGTCGCCCGGGACAAGAAGGCGGCCCAACGGGTGCTGCAGGAGATCGATCGGCTCTTTAAGAGTTTTCTGCAGGTGCGCCAGAACGCCATGGAACAGCTCAAAGCCCAATTCAACATGCAATTGGACAGCGTCAAGAAGGCCCTGGAAGCCCAGATGCACCGGCAGATAAAGGTTGACGTGGAACAGAGCCCGCAGTTTCAGGAGCAGTGGCGCGGCTTTGAAGCCCAACTGCTCCAACAATTTGAGCCATTATTGGAAAAGCACAAAAATATGTTGGCCACCCTCTAACGGCCCGCCGCCGATTGACGAGCCGCCTGCAGGCGCAGCCAATTCTCCGCCAGGATGGCCCGCCGCTCTGCAGCCGACAGGGCCAGCGACAACAATTTTTCTCTTTCAGCCACTGGATCGCCGAAAGGATAATCGCTGCCAAAGAGGAGCCGGGCCGCGCCAAAGTTTCTGACATAGTCCGTGATTTCCGCACTCCCAGCCAAGGCGGTGTCGGCGTAGACCTGCGGCAGGTCCCAGATACCCGAAGCTTTGAGGCGGCGGTAACCGCCGTTCAACATGCCCAAATGCGGGATGATGACGGTGGCCGTCGGCGCCAGCTCTTGGATAAAAAAGAGGGTATTGCTCAGGGATTCCTCCAAAAGAATGGGCAACCCCAAATCCAAGGCCTTGGCGAGAAATTCCCGGCAACGGGGATCATCATACCGATATTCCGGTTCGTCATCATGACGGTGCCATTTGACGGCGGCATAGTCCTCCCGCAAGTCTTCCCAGGCAAAATCGTTCCAGACAAAAAAATAGGGATACAGGGTCAAGGCCGGGTCCTGGAGTGCGAGGAGATAGCGATGTGCCCGTCGTCGGCACTCCTGCCAGGTCGGGCTGTCCACAAAAGCCCGGTCATAGCGGTCATAAATATCCTCCACCGGCGGGATCAGGCCGGCCCCGGTGATCCCGGCGGCTAGCAGACGGGACCGGACCATCTCCCACGGCCAGGCCACGTGCTGCACCCCGCAATGGAGGTGGCTGTCGATACAGGACAGGGGGGCCATGGGGAGCCTCAGCAGGTCAGATGCAGGGCCGCAGCTACTTTGCGTTTCCCGGCCAGAACGTTGAAGGTGCGGCAAGCTTCGGCGGTAGGCACCACGATTAACTCGATTCCCAATGATTTCAGGGAGTGAGCCAGTCCCGGATCCACCTGCATCTTGCCGGGCTGCCCCTGACCGACGATCAGGACCTCGGGTTTCGCCTTGATGACCGCCGGAATATCGGCAAGTTGCAAGAGATGGCCCTGCTGCCGCCACCAGGAATCTTGAATCCCGTCGGGCAACAGGATAATATCCTGCGTAAAGGCCCGGCCGTCCACCACGAGGCGGCCGAATGCATAGGAGTCGATATGCATAAAAGCTCCTGTTAGTTGTTCGTTGCTTGTTGTCAGTTGCTAGTTCGCAGTTTTTTTTCGCTGGCTCAAGCCTGCAGCTACAGGATAAGCTTCTCGATCAATGTTCATTAGCCGCGGATCAGCCGCGCAGCATGAAAATTCACGATGTCCGCGGCTGGCGGGCTGTTGCTGGCAGGAATGCCGGCGCTGCGCAGAGCAGCGGTTTGGATGGGCACGGAGGCCCGCCCCACTAAAATCAGATCTTATGGAGAAACCGGCAACCGGAAACGGCAAACTACATTTTCCCGACAAATCTATTATAATCCAAGCGGTCGCGCTCGTGCCAGTGGGAAAGAGTCAACGGCCGTTGATGCCCTCTATGAAGAAAGGTAGAAGAGAAGATGACGGTGACGGCGGGGCGGGTAAACCTGGATAACCTGACGGTAGTCCTGCACAAACCCCGGTTAGCGGAAAATATCGGCGCCGCGGCTCGCGCCGCCCGCAACATGGGCCTCAGCCGCCTGATAGTCGTCCAGCCCGAGGACCTGGATCAGGAGCGCATGCTGAAGATGGCCACCGGACCGTCGGCTGAACTGATCCAGCGCCTGGTGGTCCATGACGATGTGGCCACGGCCTTGGGTGGGTTCCAATATATTGTGGGCACCACCGCCCGTCTGGGGGGGGCGTATCGCCAAAGCCCCCTCAGCCCCCGGGAACTGGCCCAACACTTGGTGGCCATCTCCCAACGTAATCAGGTAGCCCTGTTGTTCGGACCGGAGAACTGGGGGCTGACCAATGAGGAACTGGCCTTTTGCCATACCCTGGTGACCATCCCCACGTCCGATTTCCGCTCTTTAAATCTGGCCCAGGCCGTCCTCTTGGTGGCCTATGAAATTTTCCTGGCCCGGGAGGAGGTCGCGCCTCGCTTTGTGCCCCGGTTGGCCAATTCCTTTGAATTGGAAGCAATGTATGCCGAGTTGCAGGCTACCTTGATGAAAATCAATTATATCGGCCACCAGAATCCGGAACTCTGGATGATGCGGATCCGACGGTTCTTCTCCCGCCATGGCCTGCGGGCGTCGGAAGTCCAGGTGGTCCGAGGCATCTGCCGCCAGATCGACTGGTATGTGCGGCGCCGCCTGCTCACCAAAAGCTAAGGAGCAACGGCATGATTGCTTCTGGTGGCATGGCACCCTGGCCCTACCCTGGCCCCGGCCAGCCCGAAGGGAATGAATTAGTGTTCAGCCGGAAACTACAGTCGTCGGCAGGTTGGGCAGCAACAAGAGGTGAAAGTTCTTTGGTAGGGGCGTTCGCGAACCGCTCCGACAGGGTCATGCCCCATAGCAAGGCCTTTCCGAAAGAAAACGAATTATATGAAATTTATGATTAAAATGTTGGCTGCGCAGCAATTGCTATCTAGCCTGGCCGTGGTCCTCATCCTGAGTTTCCCCCTGAGTGCGGCCGGCCAGACCCAAGACCTGTCGCGCCCTGCGCCTTGGCTGCAGAGCCTGGACCAGTTGCCCGAGGTCCTGCGCCAGAACGAGGCGATCCGTTTGGACCTGCAGGCGTTGGCGGTTGGCTATGGCGCGGCCATTCAAAAGGTGGTGGGGCAGGGACCGCAGCGGTTCTCCCTGGTCATGGCCAATGGCCGGATAATCCTCTATGACGACGGCCGGCTGAAAGGGCCGGAAGAAAAACTGGACCGGCCTGATCTGGAGGATATGCTGGCGCAGCCCTATCGGCCGGGCCCTCTTACCCAACCACCCCAAGCCAATGAGGATCCGGGGCGCATCCGGGTGGAGGCCTTTTTCCAGGCGGTGTATGGGGCGACGCCAGCCGAGGTCCAGGCCCATCTGGTACCCGTGCCGTTTCTGGGCACCACGGTGCGTTTTCAGGGCAACAATGGTGCCGCTGCGGCCTTAGGCCGGGTGGGGGTCCGCCTGAGCCAGCTCCTGGCTCAAAAGCCGACCTTGCGGGGTTATATCCTGCCCCTTCAGGGTACCTATAATCATCGCCGCATCGCCGGCAGCGAACGCCTCAGCGCCCATGCCTGGGGCATTGCCATCGATCTGCACCGGGGGACCTATTGGCGTTGGGGGCGGTTGCTGGCGCCCATGGAACTTCTGGCTCTGCAGGCGGCCTCTCCCCAGGAGATTGTCCAGGCCTTTGAGGCGGAGGGTTTTATCTGGGGCGGCAAGTGGTATCATTATGATACCATGCATTTTGAGTATCGGCCCGAACTCCTGGCCAAGGCCCGGCTGGCGGCACGGGCGGCTGCGCCGGCCAGGGATCGTTAGCCTGAGGGTCAGAGTTGGGCCAAGCCATCCCGGGCTGGCCCTGGCCCACAAACAAGCAGCCAGAGAGACAGGAGGCCTTGCTGTGGTAGGCAGAGCCCTTTCGGTCAATGGCGCCTGGATGCCGACCGGGAGGTGGGCGCTGCTCGTCTTCCCTCTTCCCGGCGGGGGAAGCGGCACAGCAATAAATCGGTTTTTTTCAGGCGTGTCCAGTAGACTTCTTGCAGGGGTTATAACCTTCCCCGAGGGGAAAATCTTTTCCAAAAAAGGGTGAATCTCATCTTGTCATCCTCAGCGCCGCGCAGCATCTAAGATTCTTCGGTCGCTTCGCTCCCTCAGAATGACAAAATGGGCCGACTTGAGATAAATTTGGTGCGCTCCGTGCAGCCTGCAAAAACTTTACCGGGCATTACTGGTTTTTGTTAAATGGTAAACATTCCGCCTGTCTGTTGGCGAGGGAGGCCAAGAATGTTATCCTGAGGCGGCATGGGGGTGGCGGCGGCCGCGCCGTGGCACTCCAGGCCCAAGAGAAGAATTCTGGCCTTCCTAGTTGAATAGTCCCTGGAATTCTGGTAATCTGCAGTGTACTGGGTCAGAAGCCGCGAGTTGTTCTTGCCCGGCTCAGGCCGGAGGACGAGGGCATCTGGCAGGGAGTCCAGGAGCCGATCAGATCCGGCGGCTGCGGTTGTCCAGGGAACCTTATTAATGTGCGAGGAGTGACCCCATGACCAGCAAAGAAAGACTCTATCTCATCAGTTTTCAGGAAATTAGCAAGGCTATCAGCTCAACATTGTCAGTCCGGGAAGTGATGGATCTCATCGTCAACAAGATGGCCGAAGTAATGAACCTGAAAGGCTGCACCATCCGCTTGGTAAATCCCAAAACCAACACCCTGGAACTGGTGGCCTCCGTGGGCTTAAGTGAAAAATACCTGAGCAAAGGTCAGGTAGATATGGACAAGAGCATCGCCGAAGCCCTGAGCGGCCGCCCGGTGGCCATCTATGACGCCACCACCGATCCCCGCATTCAATATCCCGAGGAGGCCAAAGAAGAGGGCATCGCTACCCTGGTAGCCATCCCTATTCTCAATAAGGGCAAGGTTATCGGGGTGATGCGGCTGCTGACGTCTGAACCCCGGGAATTCCTGATGGACGAGATCGATTTTGCCTGTGCCATTGCCGAGTTGGGGGGGCAGGCGATTATCAACGCCCAGATGTATGAAGCCAAAACCAAGGAATTGGAGTTCCTGAAGGGGCTGCAACAGGTTTTTAAGGCGATCAACTCCACCCTGGAAGTGCAGAAGGTGTTGTCGCTGTTGGTGAAGACTGCCACCACAGCTTTGGACATCAAAGCGGCGGCAGTGCGGCTGCTGGATGAAAAACGCAAGCAGATGGAGTTGGTAGCCCATTTCGGCCTCAGCGACCGTTATGTTTCCAAAGGTCCGGTGGAAACGGACAAATCCATTGCCGAGGCCATGACCGGCAAGGCGGTCATTATGTATGACGTGGCTTCCGATGTGCGGGCGCAATATCCCCAGGCTGCGTCCGAAGAGGGGATTAAGTCCATCATCTCCATCCCCATCGTTCTCAAGGGGAACGTCATCGGCGTCCTGCGACTCTATACCAGTGAGCGCCGGGAATTTTCCGAAGAGGAAGTCACGTTTATGACCTCCCTGGCCGAACAGGCGGCCCTGGCCCTGGAAAATGCCCGCATGTATCAGAAGCTGAAAAAAGAACATGAAGAACTGATGTCTGATCTTTACCGGTTCAGCGGCTTTACCCGAAGCATATAGACAACGAATACCGTCATGGGCTCCTTGCCCACGTCGTCCTTCAGGGGGGCCGCTTCTGCCAGGCGGCCTTTCGTCTTTCCAGATGGCTTGCCCCGAGCGAGACCGGCAGGCCATACTGCCAGGCGGCGGGCCTGGCGAGAAATTTTCTTGCTTAAAACCGAAATTTAGCATACATTTTTTGGATACAATAACGTGAGTTGCCAGTGAGGGGACCATGGAAAAGGCTGATGAGGAGTTGGTGGCTCGCTGGATCGACCAGGATCCGGAATTGAAGCGCCACATTGATGAACATCGAGAATTCGAACGGCAGTTGGAGGAATTCAATCGGCGGCCCTATCTCACCGCCGATGAAACTGTAGAGCGGCGCCGCATCCAGAAGCTGAAATTAGCAGGACGTGATCGGATTGAACAGATTTTGGCCCGATACCGGGCAAAGGAACAATCAGCATGAAGATGACCGGCAGTCAGATCTTTTTGAAATGTCTGGAGCGCGAAGGCGTCAAACATATTTTCGGTTTCCCGGGCGGCGTGGTCTTGGATATCTACGATGAATTGACCCGGACTCCCTTTATCAAACATATCCTCGTGCGCCATGAACAGGGCGCGGCCCATGCTGCCGATGGCTATGCCCGGGCTTCGGGCAAAGTGGGGGTCTGTCTGGTGACCTCCGGTCCCGGGGCCACCAACACCGTCTCCGGCATTGCCTCGGCCTATATGGATTCCATTCCCATTGTGGTCTTTACCGGCCAGGTGCCCACGCCGCTCATCGGCAACGATGCCTTTCAGGAAGTGGATATCGTCGGCATCACCCGGCCATGCACCAAACATAATTATCTGGTCAAGGATGTCAAAGACTTGGCCCGGATCATCCATGAGGCTTTTCATATCGCCCGGACCGGGCGGCCGGGGCCGGTGCTGGTGGACTTGCCCAAGGATGTTATCCAAGGGGTAACGACGCCCAAGTTTCCGGAGCAGATTCGCATCAAGAGCTACAACCCCAATTATCACGCCAATCCCAAGCAGATCAAGAAGGCCCTGGAGCTGATCCTGAAGGCGCAGCGGCCGGTGATTTATGCTGGCGGCGGCGTCATTCTGTCCAAGGCCTCCGAGGAATTGACCAAATTTGCCGAAGCTCTGCAGATTCCGGTGACCACCACTCTCATGGGCTTGGGCGGCTTCCCGGCGCCCCATAGCCTCTGGCTGGGGATGTTGGGCATGCATGGCACCTATTATGCTAATATGTCGGTGCACCATTGTGATGTCCTCATCGCCGTGGGCTCCCGCTTCGACGACCGGGTGACCGGCAAGATCGAAGAATTTGCCCCGCATGCCAAGATCATCCACATTGATATTGACCCCACCTCCATCAGTAAGAACGTGGTGGTGGACATTCCCATTGTGGGCGACTGTCAGGACGCCTTGAGCCAGCTCAATGCCTTGGCAGCGGAGCATCTGCCCCGGGAACTGAGCCAGGCGCATCGGGCCTGGCTGGCGCAGATCGATCAATGGAAACGGGAGCATCCCCTGACCTACGATCGGAACAGCGGCGAACTGAAGCCCCAATTCGTGGTGGAAAAGCTCTACGAATTGACCCAGGGCAATGCCATCATCAGCACGGAAGTCGGCCAGAACCAGATGTGGGCGGCCCAGTTCTATCCCATTCGCAATCCCAACCGCTGGCTCAGCTCCGGAGGCTTGGGCTGTATGGGCTATGGCTTCCCGGCTGCCCTGGGAGCCCAAGTGGCCTGTCCCGATGATATTGTCATCGACATCGCCGGCGACGGCAGTATTCAGATGAATATCCAGGAAATGGCCACGGCGGTGGAGTATGACCTGCCGGTGAAGGTGGCCATCCTCAACAACGGCTTTCTGGGCATGGTGCGCCAATGGCAGCAGTTGTTCTATGAGCGCCGGTACAGCTTTACTCCCATGGTATCGCCAGATTTTGTCAAGTTGGCGGAGGCCTATGGCGCTCTGGGGTTGCGGGCCGAAAAACCCTCAGAAGTGGAAGCGGTGATCCGGGAGGCCCTCAACACCCGCAAACCCGTGCTCATGGACTTCCGGGTGGCCTCGGAAGAATGCGTCCTGCCCATGGTGCCGGCCGGCGCTCCCATGCATAAAATGCTTCTGACCTAGAGGAAAGGGAAACATGCGACACGTGATTTCGGTTTCAGTGGATAATGAACCAGGCGTTCTTTCCCGGGTCACCGGCCTGTTCAGTGGCCGGGGCTTCAATATTGAGAGTCTCTGCGTGGCGCCCACCATCGATCCCGATGTTTCCCATATTACTTTGGTGACCGCGGGCAACGAAATGATCATTGAACAGATCATTAAGCAGCTGCGCAAACTTATTAATGTCATCAAGGTGGTAGATCTTACGGCCACGGAGCATGTGGAGCGGGAAATGGCCTTGGTAAAAGTCAAGGCCGAAGACCGGCAGCGGGCCGAGGTCCTCCGCATAGCTGATATCTTCCGTTGCCGGGTGGTAGATGTCAGCCCGGCGACCTATACCCTGGAGATCACCGGGACCACCGAAAAATTAAACGCGGTGTTGGGTCTGCTCAAGAGCATCGGCATCCAGGAAGTGGTACGCTCCGGCTCGCTGGCCATCCAGCGCTCCCGAAAGGATTAAGCCAAGAATATCATGACGGAAGCGGGCGGCAAAATCCTGGACAGCGTTAAGGCCGTCATCCTGCCGGAGCTGGCCATTATCAAGCAAAGTCTGGCGGTGATCTCCACCCGGCTGGACGGCCTGGAAAAACGCTTTGATGATCTGCGCCTGGACATGAACGTGCGCTTTGCTGAGTTTCGGGAGGATAGTCACAAGCGCCAGAGCGAATTTCGGGAAGATGCGGACCGGCGGCAGAGTGAATTCCAGGTAACCATCGACAAACGTCTCACAATATCTTACGAAAACCTGGAGAAACGCCTAACGATATTTGAGGTTAATCTGGAACAACGGTTGGCCGAGTTTCGGGAAAGCATTGCTCAACACCTGCTCACCTTTGAAACCGCCTTTGACAAACGCCTGGCTGAATTCCGGCAGGATGCTGACCGACGCCAGGGTGAATTCCAAAATAATATCGACAAGCGTTTGGGCGAGTTGCGGGACAGTCATGACAAACGCCTGGCTGAGTTCCGGGCTGATCTCGATAAGCGGGTGGATGATTTTCGCACCGACCAGAATCAACGCTGGCTGGAATTCCGCAGCGATCTGGAGCGCAATTTCGAGACTAGTCGGCGGGACAGCCAAAGCCGGCTGGATGGCCTGGCGAATCAACTCACCGACCTCTCCGGCCGCTTCACCCTTATGGAAGAGGACCTGCGGCTCATCAAGGACGATATGGGCTATCAGAAGATCCTTATCAACGGACAGCAAAGGTCCTTAGAGGAACTGAGAGGCCAATTCTCCGACTTTAAAACTCGACTCGAGGTTTTAGAAAAGGAAATGACGAAAAAGCCCCGGGCCGTGAGCACAAAAAAAACCGCGGCCTCCTAACTGTGGCCGCGGATCAGGATAAAGGACAGGAAAGCATGAAAATCTACTATGATGCGGACGCGGATCTCAAGGTTCTAGCCGATAAAAAAGTGGGGGTCATCGGCTTTGGCTCCCAAGGCCACGCCCAGGCCCTGAATCTCAGGGACAGCGGCGTGGCAGTGATGGTTTCCGAGGTGCCCAATACGCCCAACTACGAGTTGGCCCAGAAATATGGTTTTGCCCCGGTGACGGCGGCGGCGTTGGCCCAACAGTGCCAGGTCATCCAGATCTTGACCCAGGATCATGTCCAGGCGCAGCTCTATGAAAACGACCTGAAGCCTCAGCTGGGACCGGGCAAGACCCTGCTCTTTTCCCATGGCTTCAATATCCACTATGGCCAGATCGTCCCTGATCCGGCCATTGACGTGGTCATGGTAGCCCCCAAAGGCCCGGGCCATCTGGTGCGCAGCGAATACGAAAAGGGGGCGGGGGTGCCGTCCTTGGTGGCCATCCACCAGGACGCCTCCGGCCAGGCCTTGGCCACCGCCCTGGCCTATGCCAAAGGCATCGGTGCCACTCGGGCCGGCGTTATTGAAACGACGTTCCAGGAAGAGACTGAAACCGACCTGTTCGGCGAACAGGCGGTCCTCTGCGGCGGCGTCTCGGAGCTGGTCAAGGCCGGTTTCGAGACCCTGGTGGAAGCCGGGTACCAGCCCGAGATCGCCTATTTTGAGTGCCTGCACGAATTGAAGCTCATCGTGGATCTCTTCTACCAAGGCGGCCTCAGCTACATGCGCTACTCTGTTTCCGACACCGCCGAGTTCGGCGATTACACCCGGGGCAGTCGCATTATTACGGAAGAGACCCGGGAGGAAATGCGACAGATCCTTTATGAGATTCAGACCGGCGAATTCGCCCGGGAATGGATTCTTGAGAATCAGGCCAAACGGCCGGTGTTCAATGCCCTGCGTCGCCAGGAAGCGGCCCATCCCATTGAAGAAGTGGGCAAGAAGCTGCGCAGCATGATGGGCTGGCTGCAGAGAAAGTAAGTGCTGAGCAGACTCGTTTACGCCTCTGGCGGGACCGGTTTATGAAAGAGCGCCGCGGTCCCATCGCTGCACCAGGCTACCGGTTTATCTTAGCAGGAATAATTATCACCCTGCTGGGCTTGTGGATTGGTGGGCTGGTGCTTATTTTAGGACTGGTTGCCACCGGTTTCTTCATCTATTTTTTCCGGGATCCGGAGCGCACCGTGCCGAGTACTGCCGATCTCGTGGTATCGCCGGCGGATGGGCGGATCATAGCTTTGGAACGGGGGCGCGAGGAGGTCTTCCTCAAACAACCGGCGCAAAAGCTTAGCATTTTTATGAATGTTTTTGACGTCCACGTCAATCGGGCCCCGGTGGCCGGTCAGGTCCTCGGGCTGCACTATCAGCCCGGCCGGTATCTGGCGGCCAACCGGCCCGAGGCGCCGGATCAGAATGAACAGTTGGCCGTGCACCTGCGCACCCCTGACCAGCGAGATGTCGTCATGGTCCAGATTGCCGGCCTCCTGGCCCGGCGGATTATCACCTATCTGCACGAGGGCGAGGCGGTGGCTCAGGGAGAGCGCGTCGGCCTGATCTGTTTCGGCTCCAGGGTTGACCTCTATCTCCCTGAAACCTATCAGATACAGGTTACCATCGGTCAAAAAGTCAAAGCGGGCAGCAGTATTCTGGGGAGAAGGTCATGACCAGGCGCAGGAAAAAACCGAGGGATAGAAAGAAATTTCGGGGCATTTACATTCTGCCCAATCTGATCACGACGGCCAGTCTGTTTGCTGGCTTTTATGCCATTATCGAGGCTATTCACGGCAATTTTGAGGTGGCGGCCCTGGCCGTTTTGGTTTCCCTCATCCTGGACGGCCTGGACGGCCGGGTGGCGCGCATGACCCACAGTGCCTCCAATTTCGGCGTCCAATACGATTCCTTGGCCGACCTGGTGGCCTTTGGCGTAGCGCCGGCACTGATAGTCTATTTCTGGGCCCTGCAACCCTTTGGCCGCTACGGTTGGGTCGCGGCCTTCCTCTTTGTGGTCTGCGGCGCTCTGCGCCTGGCGCGCTTTAATGTCCAGATCGGTGAGCTTGACCCCCGTTATTTTAATGGCCTGCCCATTCCGGCAGCAGCCACCATGGTGGCCATGACCATCCTCATGTACCATGAATTGGGAGAGTGGGCCCCTACCCGGCATGGCCTCATCGTCGGCATGATCTACGTACTGTCTTTTTTGATGGTAAGTAATATAAAATATTATAGTTTTAAGAAATTCGAGTTGTTCCAGCGCAAGCCCTTCCCCGTCTTGGTGGCGGCCGTGCTGCTCTTCCTGGTGATTGCCATTGAGCCCAAGATCATGGGTTGTTTGGCCATGGCTAGCTACGTCATTTCCGGCCCGATCCTTACCCTGCTCCTCCTCTGGCGGAGGAGGAAAGAACCACACCCAGACATAATAGAAGGCCTGGAAACGAAAACCTCGGAATCATCCTGAGAGGGCCGCGGCCGCGGCTGCTATTGTCAGGATATCAGGGGTTTCTCGAAAGATATCAGGCTCCCAAACCGGTCCTCAGCCCGGACCCGAGGAAAGGTTGGCGCTATCCCGACGCGGCTGGCGGCCAGTGGATTGGGAGCCAGGGCTCATGCTGTGGCCACTGCCAGCCGTGGTTGGGTCGCCGGGCTGGGCTGTTGGCTTAGGGAGATGGAGTTATGGCAAAAAAAATTATTATTTTCGACACGACGCTGCGCGATGGGGAGCAGTCCCCGGGCGCCAGTTTGAATAGCAAAGAAAAAGTCCAGATCGCCCGGCACCTGCAGATGCTCCAGGTGGATGTCATTGAGGCCGGTTTCCCTTATGCGTCACCGGGGGATTTGGAGGCGGTGCGGACCATTGCCCGGGAGATCCGGGGTCCTCAGATCGCTGCTCTGGCCCGGGCCAAGAAAGAAGACCTGGACGCGGCCTGGGAAGCCGTTAAAGAGGCGGAGAACCCTCGGATTCATACCTTTATCTCCACCTCCGACATCCATCTGAAGTATCAGATACGAAAATCCCGGGAACAGGTCTTGGAAGAGGCGGTGGCCGCGGTGCAATATGCCTGCCGCTTCACCTCCAATGTGGAGTTTTCCGCCATGGACGCCTCTCGCAGCGATCTGGACTATGTGGCCAAGGTCTTTACGGCGGTGATTGACGCCGGCGCCAAGACCGTGAATTTCCCCGACACGGTAGGGTATGCCGTGCCCCAGGAGTTCGGCGCCAAGATAAAGTACCTGACCGAACACGTACCCAATATCCACAGGGCGATCATCAGCGTCCATTGTCATGACGATCTGGGGTTGGCGGTGGCCAATTCCTTGGCCGCTATCCTGAACGGTGCCCTGCAGGTGGAGTGCACCATCAACGGCATCGGCGAGCGAGCCGGGAACACCTCCATGGAAGAAGTGGTCATGGCCCTGGCCACCCGCAAAGATTTCTTTGATTATTACACGGATATCGTCACCGAGCATATCTATCCCACCAGCCGTTTGGTGAGCAAGCTCACGGGCATGATCGTCCAGCCCAACAAGGCCATCGTCGGCGCCAACGCCTTCGCCCATGAGTCGGGCATCCACCAGGATGCGGTGTTGAAAGAGGCCAGTACCTTCGAGATCATGACGCCCCAATCCATCGGCATCAAAGAGAGCAGCCTGCCGTTGGGCAAACTCTCGGGACGCCACGCCTTGCGGGACAAACTGAAACGTCTGGGCTATACCCTGACCGAAGATGACCTGAATCAGGTCTTCGCCCGCTTTAAAGACCTGGCCGACCGCAAAAAACACATCTTCGATGAAGACCTGGAAAGCCTGGTGGAGATGGAAGTACTGCGGCGGTCAGTGCCGGAATACTACAAGCTGGTGGAAATGGTAGTCCTGACCGGCACCATGGCCAAACCGACGGCCACGGTGAAATTGGAGATCGACGGCAAGGTGGAGCGCTATTCCAGTTTCGGAGACGGCCCCATCGACGCCACTTTCAAGGCCATCACCCATCTCACCAAGTCCGAGTGCCGGTTGCTGAAGTTCTCGGTGAGTTCCATCACCGGCGGCACCGACGCCTTGGGGGAAATCACCGTGAAATTGGAGGAAGACGGCCACATCGTCACCGGTCGGGGGGTTGATCCGGATATTGTCACGGCCAGCGCCCGGGCCTTCCTGAACGGCCTGAACCGTTTGCGCTACGTGCAGGAGGCCGGTATGGCCCAGGCGGCAACGTCATGAGCCGAGGCTGGCGAACCAGTAACGGCCCGGGAATATCGGCTTGACGGCAAACAGTTAGGAAACTGAGGGCGGGGGATGGGCCAGGCAGCCCCCCCGCACTCTTCTGGGCAGCATGCCAGAGGTTTTCAGGTGCCCCTTCTGCAAAACTCAAAATTCGAAACTCACAATTAGGAACACACCATGTCTCATCCCATGACCATTACCGAAAAAATTCTGGCGGCCCATGCCGGCCTGGAGTATGTGACGCCAGGGCAGTTGATTAACGCCAGCGTGGACATCGCCCTGGGCAATGATATTACGGCACCCATCGCCATCAAGGAATTTCGCCGGGCTGGCGCGGCCAGGGTCTTTGATCGGGAACGGGTGGTGTTGGTGGCCGACCACTTTGCTCCTAATAAAGACATTCCCTCGGCCATTCAGTGCCAGACTTTGCGGCAGTTTGCCCAAGAACAGCAGTTGCGCCATTTTTACGACGGCGGCGACATGGGGGTAGAACATGCCCTGCTGCCGGAAAAGGGCATTGTTGTCCCCGGCGATCTGATCATCGGCGCGGACAGCCACACCTGCACCTATGGCGGCTTGGGCGCCTTTGCCACGGGCGTGGGTTCCACGGACCTGGCCGCGGCCATGATCACCGGCGAGTGTTGGTTCAAAGTGCCGGAGTCGGTGTTGTATATTTTCCGGGGGCAGTTGCCCGAGTGGGTGGGAGGCAAGGACCTGATCCTTTTCCTCATCGGGCAGATCGGCGTGGACGGGGCGTTATATCAGGCCATGGAATTTACCGGCGAGGTCATTTCCCGGCTCCCCATGGCTGATCGTTTGGCCATGTGCAATATGGCCATCGAGGCCGGGGCCAAAAACGGCATCATTGCGCCGGATGCGGTGACACAAGCATATGTGGCCAATCGGGCGCTGCGGCCGTTTACCTTTTATGCCAGCGATCCAGGGGCGGACTATGCCGGGGTGCGGGAATTTGACGTCAGCAACCTGGAGCCCCAGGTGGCTTTTCCCCACCTGCCGGAAAATGCCCACCCCATTTCGCAGGTGGGGAACATTCCCATTGATCAGGCGGTGATCGGCTCCTGCACCAACGGCCGGTTGGAAGACATGCGGCTGGCGGCCAAGGTCCTGAAAGGCCGCAAAGTCGCTTCGGGGGTGCGGTTGATCATTATCCCGGCTACTCCCTGGATTTATGCCCAATGCCTAAAGGAAGGACTCCTGGAGATCTTTCTGGAGGCCGGTGCCGTCATCAGTCCGCCTACCTGTGGCCCCTGTCTGGGGGGCCATATGGGCATCCTGGCGCCGGGAGAGACAGCCATTGCCACCACCAACCGCAATTTTGTGGGGCGGATGGGCCATCCGGAATCCAAAGTCTATCTGGCTAATCCTGCGGTTGCGGCTGCGTCCGCCATTCTCGGGCGGATTGCCGGGCCTCGGGAACTTTAAAGGAAATCCTTACTTTTTGGATTTCAGGCGGATAAAGTAAATGGTTCCAAAGGCTCCCGGGGCGTTGACCCGGTGGGTCAGAGCGCTGTAGCGGGTAACAAAGCCCTCGACATAATCCAAGCCCAGGCTGAGGTTCTGAGCCCTGTCCCAATCACCATGGCAGGCCTGCACCATGGCCTGAAGCATGACGGCACCACCGTTGCGGGCGGTGGGATCGAAACAATAGGCAGCCCCGCAGGAGCAGGCACCGCCGTCAAATTCAAAGAACGGATCATCTTCCACCGGCCGCGGCGGGTCAATCAACTGACCACAAAAAGGGCATTTGGGGGGCTCCGTTTTTCTCTCTAAAAGGCCCATGCTTTTCTCCTTTGCCTCATAATTATAATACCAGGGCAGGCTCTTTGCCACCGGAACTTTTCACGCCGGGAGGCGAATTGTTATTGACAGGGGCGGCTGCGGCAATTACATTGTGAATGAAATAACTTGTTTGCTGCTTCGAAATCTAACAAGGAGGAGTGACCATGGCAGATAAAACCATCGTTTTTTCGGATCAGGAGCAGGCCCGGCTGCAAGAGATCATCATTGACAAGGATAAAGACGAAGCCCTGAAATTTGTAGTTGAATTAATGGATCGCATCAAAGGCCACGAAGGTCATGCCTGCGGTCCCAAGATTGTGTAACCTGGCCGAACGCCGGTCCTAACGACGTGCAGTGGGACCACCATGCATCCCGAGGGAGTCCTGGCCCTGATTTCCGATACGCATCTCTATCGGGCCGGACTCCCTCTGTTTTTTCAGTTTTTAGAAAGACATGGCATCAGGCGGTTGGCGTGTTTGGGCGATTGTGAAACGGAGCCCTTTCTCCACTGGCTGCAAGCGCCGGGGAGGCGGGAGCTTTATTGGGTCCACGACGTCTTCTGGCCGGACCTGCCGGCGGCCACCAGCCACGGCCTCAGCGTCACTCTTGAGGGGCGCCTTTTCCTGGCCCATACCCGGGCCACGGCCGTGGTGACGTTTCGCCGAGAAATTGCCGCCTACAAGCAGGCCGCACCTTCCGGACGGCCGCCGCTGCTCATCTGCCATGGCCACACCCACACGCCTTCGGTGACTCGGTTCGGGCCCAGCTTAAACCAGATTCTTTACATCAATTCCACGGCCCGCCACGGGGCGCGGCAGAGTCAGAAAGTGCTCAGCCTTGCCGCCGATGCCGTCTATCTCATCGTGCCCGGCGCCTTCACCTATGAAGAAGGCCGCTTTCCCAACCTGAATTTTGCCCTCCTGGATCTGGACAGCCAAGCCGTGGAAATGGTGACGCTCCTGCGACCGGAGCATCTCCACACCCTCACCAGTCTCTTGCCCACCCTGCAGGGGCAGGGTTCCCGATCAGTTCTCAAGAGCTGAATTGCGGGGGGCGTTTCTCCAAGAAGGCCCGCACCCCTTCGTGTGGATCAGAGTTGGCAAAACACAGGCCAAAGGCCTGGGTCTCCATCTCCAGGGCGCTGGGCAGATCAAGGTTGAAGCCCAGATTCATCACCTGTTTGATCTGGGCTAAAGCAAAACGGCTCTTGGCGGCCAGCTCCAGGGCGAGGCGCCGACATTCGGGCAACAGGGCTTCCGCCGGGAAGACCCGGGCTGCCAAGCCCATGGCCAAGGCTTCGGCAGCGGACACCGCCCGGCCGGTGAGACAGAGATCTTTGGCCAAGCCCTTGCCCACCAGCCGCGCCAGGCGTTGGCTGCCGCCGATACCGGGCATGAGCCCCAGATTGATCTCGGGTTGGCCAAAGGTGGCCTTTTCCGAGGCATAGATCAGGTCACAGGCCAGGGCCACTTCGCAGCCGCCCCCCAGAGCAAAGCCGTTCACCGCGGCGATGACCGGCATGGGCAGGGTCTCCAAGCGGCGGACTACCTCCTGAGCCTGGCGGGCGAATTCATAGGCGCGACGGCTGTCAAACTCCAGGAACTGCCGGACATCGGCCCCGGCAATGAAGGCCCGGCCCTGGCCGGTGAGAATGAGCACCCGGAGGGCGGCCTCGCCCTGCAGGGCCGTCAGAGCCTGATCTACTTCTTGAAGCATCTCAGCATTCAGGGCGTTCAGTTTCTCGGGGCGGTTAAAGGTCAGAGTGGCCACGGGGCCGTCCATCTCCACAATGATGGTACGATAGGTCATGGTGAATCCTTTCTGAACTGGAGAGCTCGTGGAAAAAGTCTTGCTTGGCAGACGCGGCCTGGCTTCTTCTAGCATGCCGCCGGTTGAGGCCAGCGCGTCCAAACTCCGGCCGGCGAAGAGAGTCGGGAAGCGGGAACCGCGTCACCAATCTCTCTTACTTCAATCATGTTCAGCCGTAAAAATCAATCCCGAGAGGGGCAGTTTTAGTCAGACGCCCCAAAGGGAGAAAATATCGCCCTTGCCTCAATCTGGCCATATGCACCGCCCCCTGGGAACCTTGCCAACACTCGCGCACCGTCTATGAGCGCACCGCTGGAAATTGTATTTTCCGATTAATCAATAGAGGTTATTCAACCTGCGGCGGGCAAAAAAGATTGACGTCGGAGCCGCGGTATTTTAACATAACAGAGATCGGCGGCGTCGGTGCCGTCGAACCGGCCCGGGCTGACAGCAGGGTCGGGGAAAGGAGATAAACTCTATGCCTGTACGGGTTGCTATTAACGGCTTCGGCCGCATCGGCCGGTGTCTGGCCCGCGTCATCTTTTCTGGCCAACAAGAGGTGGAGTTGGTGGCCATCAACAGTCGGGGGGACATCGGTTCCAGTGCTCTCTTGTTCAAATATGATTCCATTCACGGGACATTTCCCGGCACGGTGGAGGCCAAGGCCGACAGCCTGGTCATCAACGGCCAGGAGGTCCATATTACCCGCTTCGAAGATCCCCGCAAACTGCCCTGGAAAGATATGCAAGTGGACATCGTCCTGGAATCGACTGGTGTTTTCCGGGATAAGGCTTCCAATGAAGGGCACCTGGCGGCCGGTGCCAAAAGGGTCATCGTCGGGGCGCCGGGGAAAAAATTAGACGCCACCTTTGTCATGGGGGTCAATCATCAGACTTATGACCCGGCCCGGCACATTATCGTGTCCAACGCCTCCTGCACGACCAATTGTCTGGCCCCGGTGGTTAAGGTATTGCACCAGGCCTTTGGGGTGGAACACGGCCTCATGACCACAGTCCATTCTTATACCATGGATCAACGCCTCCTGGACGGGTCCCATCAGGACCCACGGCGGGCCCGGGCTGCGGCCTTGTCCATGGTGCCCACCAGCACTGGCGCGGCCAAAGCCGTGGCCGAGGTCCTGCCGGAGTTAAAAGGCAAGTTGGATGGCCTGTCAGTCCGGGTCCCCACCGCCAACGTCTCGCTGGTGGATTTTAACGCCATTGTCAAAAAGGCCACCACGGCCGAAGAAGTAAATGAAGTCTTCCACGCGGCCGCGGCCGGAGAGCTCAAGGGCATATTGCAGGTGGTGACGTTGCCCCTGGTCTCCTGCGATTACAACGGTTGCCAGTATTCGGCCAGCGTTGACGCCCCCCTGACCGCGGTGATGCAAGGGACCATGGTAAAGGTCATGGCCTGGTACGACAACGAAATGGGTTTTTCCACACGCATGATTGATCTGGCGGCCTTTATGGGCCAGCGCTTCAGTGCCTAACTCGGCAAAGGAGTTCGGGGTGAAGGTCAAGTTTCTGGAAGAAGTCGATATTCGGGAGAAAACCGTTTTTATCCGCGTCGATTTCAATGTGCCGTTGGATAAAAACCTCAACATTACTGACGATAGCCGGATCCGGGCGGTCATGCCCACCATTAACCACTGCCTGGACGAACATGCCAAGATTATCCTGGCCTCCCATCTGGGGCGGCCCAAAGGGCCTGACCCCAAGACTTCCCTGGCCCCGGTGGCCCGACGGCTGGGCCGCTTTCTGCAGAAACCGGTGAAATTTGCCCCTGACTGCATCGGCCCAGAAGTTCAGAAAATGAAGGCCGAATTGCAACCGGGGGACGTGCTCCTGTTGGAAAACCTCCGTTTCCACCCTGGGGAAGAGAAGAATGACCCGGAATTTGCCCGACAGCTCATGGAGGGGGTGGATGTCTATGTCAACGATGCCTTTGCCGTGGGGCACCGGGCCCATGCCTCGGTCCATGCCGTGGTGCAATTTGCCCCATTGGCGGTGGCCGGTTTCCTGTTGCGGGATGAAATCCACTATTTTCACAAAGCTATGGAAGACCCGGCCAGGCCTTTGGTAGCCCTCATCGGCGGCGCCAAAATCTCCAGTAAACTCACAGCATTGCTCAACCTCCTGCAGCATGTGGACAAACTCATTGTCGGTGGCGCCATGGCCAATACTTTTATTAAGGCCATGGGCTATTCGGTAGGGAAATCCCTGGTGGATGATAATCTTTTGGACACTGCCAAAGAATTAATGACTACGGCCATTGCGAAAAAGATAAAATTTTATCTGCCGGTGGATTGTGTGGTGGCAACGAGCCTGGACGGCCGGGCGGAAAGTCGCATCGTCCCCATCCAGGAGGTACCGGAAGATTGGCTGATCGCCGACATCGGCCCCGCCACCATCACTCTCTTTAACGAGGCCCTGCAGGACGCCAAAACCGTGATCTGGAATGGCCCCATGGGCGCGTTCGAGATCGACGCCTTTAGCCGGGGGACCTTGGCCATGGTGCACTATGTGGCCAATTCCTTTGCCCTGACCATTGTCGGCGGCGGGGATACGGATGTGGCCATCCACAGCGCCGGTGAAGCCAACAAATTCTCGTATATCTCCACCGGCGGCGGCGCCTTTTTAGAACTGCTGGAAGGCAAGAAACTGCCGGGCATCCAGGTCCTGGAAGAGTGGTATGCCCAACATCCCGAGGTAGGGTAACATCATGACGCAGACCCGTACCCCCATGGTGGCCGGCAACTGGAAGATGCACAAGACCGTGGCCGAAGCCCAGATCCTGGCCCGGGAGATTTGCCGGGGTCTGCCGGTCCCGTTAACCGTCGATGTGGTGGTGGCCCCGCCATACACCGCTCTGACGGCAGTGGCCCGGGAAATTCAGGGGTCTCCCCTGGCTCTGGCCGCCCAGGACGTCTTCTGGGAGAGCCAAGGCGCCTTTACCGGCGCCATCTCGCCCATGATGCTTACAGATGCCGGCTGTCGTCTGGTAATCATCGGCCATTCAGAACGCCGCCAGTATTTCGGCGAAACCGATGACAGCGTCAATAAAAAGATTAAGGCAGCCCTACAGGCCGGTTTGACGCCCATCGTCTGCATCGGCGAAACCTTGGCCCAACGGGAGGCTCAGGAGACCCTGACAATCATCGCTTCCCAACTGAATAACGGCTTGTTGGGCCTGGGACCGGCGGAAGTGGGCCGTCTGGTCATGGCCTATGAGCCGGTTTGGGCCATCGGCACCGGCCGCACCGCCACTCCGGCGCAGGCCCAGGAGGTGCATCACTTTATCCGGCACTGGCTGCGCGATCAGGTGGGTAGCACCGTGGCCGAAGGTCTCCGCATCCTCTATGGCGGCAGCGTGACCCCCGAAAACATCCGCGACCTGATGGACGCCCCGGATATCGATGGCGCTTTGGTGGGCGGGGCCTCACTCCAAGCCGCTTCCTTTCTGAAGATTGTAGCTTTGGGAGCTTAAGGGCCGGGGCAGGGATTGGCAGCAGGAAAAAAGGTCAAGAGGGTTGTTTTTTTCTCAGTTATAGGTTATATAATTACGTTATGGTAACCGTAATTACTATCATCCATATCATCGTCTGTCTGGCCTTGATCTTCATCGTCTTGCTGCAGACCGGCCGGGGTGCCGGTATCGGGGCAGCCTTCGGTGGCTCCAGCCAGACCTTTTTCGGCAGTTCCGGGGCAACGCCGTTTCTGGCCAAACTCACGGCTGCGGCTGCCATTCTTTTTATGGTCACTTCCCTGAGCTTGACCTTTCTGGGCACCCGGGGCGGCAGTTCGGTGATGCAAGGGGTGACTCCCGTCGAACAGCCTGCCCCCGCGGAAAAACCGGCGACGAACAAGTAACCTGACTTTGCCGAAGTGGTGGAATCTGGTAGACACGCCATCTTGAGGGGGTGGTGGGGAGACCCGTGCGGGTTCAAATCCCGCCTTCGGCACCAAAATACCTCACAGAAAATCAAAGGAATAGGGCCCTAAAAGACAAATGGGGGGGGTCCCCGGTCTGTCCCCACAGAGTCCCCAACCGTCCCCCTGACGGTCGGGGATTTTTTTGTGCCCCAACCTCCCCAGAGAGCTTGCCGAAAAAGGTGCCAGGCGCCCCAATCGCTTAAACCTCATTCCTCCCTTTGTTCCGGTCAAGGCGCCACAGATTTGCTTGTACGGTCCCAGCTCCCGGGGCGGCCCCGTCCCGAGAGAGTAACTCCAGAAGGGGGCCAATGGTGCGGGGTCAAGGAGGACAGACCCTGCCAATCCTCATCGCATGGAGTGAAGAACAGCCGGGTTAAAGGTCGACACTGAAAACTGACCCCTGATCGCCATTGAAATTTGACCCTTTGAGAGCTAGACCGATGTCAGTATCCGGCATCGGAGGTGAGGAGGGTGATTTCCATGGCAGGGTGGCATACCATGCAGGTGTTGAAACGGCAGGGGTTAAAGAAGCGGGTCATTGCCCGGCTATCGGGGATCTGATTTTGACAATACAAAAATGCCCCGCCGAGAAGCGCTTCTGGTAACACAAGTCCAGTAAATGGAATGTGAAGCCGGGAGAGAGTGTAAAGGTAAACAATTAGTTGGACAAAGTTTTTGGTTAAATCAGGCGGCCAGGGGCAGGGGATGAAGCTGTTCCTGGGGCCATTCCTCCGCGATGGCGAAGTCCTTGACCCAGAGCAGATTTTCCTTGAGTATGCGGACAAAGCGCTCCGCGCAGCCATTGCCTGCGGGAGGCCGGACAAAAGTATGAGTGGAGGGTGAGGTGGCCCGGCTCATCTCCTCGGCCTCCGTGGCGGTAAAGACAAGCCACTCGCCAATCTCTCAATTTTTTCTTGATGCATCTCATTCTCCCTGGTCACTTCCCCCAACTTTTGCTGGAGCCGACCGATTTCTCAGTCTCTGGCGTCCTGGGGGCTTTTTTTAAGGCCGTCCAACAAGATTGGAGGAAATTGTCCCGCCAGTTTGACAACTGGGCGGCGGCGCCCCCTAATTCTCGGGATAGTAATTCCAGCCTTTCACCCTGCCAGAGACGCAGGACAACTTCGGCCTGGCGCCGAGCCGAAAAGCGCTGATAGCCTTTGCCAATCATGCCAGGGGCATATCCGATCCCCCTCCCATGCCCCTTGTCCTTGACAACCACGCTGATCCATGGAGACACCTCCTAGGATATTCTATTTTACCCTATTTGGTGTCCAAAAGAATTGTAGACCATACCAAATCTCCTCACCCGGCGGGGGCATCTGCTGGCTGATATTGCTCGGCTGGCAGATCTTCGCTTCGTACACGAAGCTTGCTGAGATTACTACATTGACTGAGGGCGTGACGCTTGGGATCCGCTCCTGATGTTCGAGAAGGTTTTCCTGCAATTCCTCTACGACCAACCGGAAACCGGAAACCGGCAATCAAACCAAAAAAAAGATGTTCAAGAAGGTTTTCCTGCAATTCCTCTACGACCTGTCTGATCGGGAAGTGGAAGAGCGGGCCACCTTTGATATGTCCTTTAAATGGTTTTTGTGGTTGAGCGCCGACGACTTGCCCCCTGATCACACTACCCTGTGCCGTTTCCGCCAGGGGCTGGGGCCAGAAGAATTCCAGCAGTTGTTTACCGGCGTGGTGGAACAAGCCCGGGAGCAAGGTCTGGTCTCCCATCGGCTGCATATTTTGGATGCCACCCACATGGAAGCCAAAGTCGACCTGTTCCGCGGGGGCAATCGAGGGGTCATTATGTCAAAAAGAGGCAGGTTGAGACATCCCAGGAACAATTATAAGGCTTGCCCGAAGGTTTAGTTCCCTTGTGACCAGATTTTCCGGCAAATAAAGTGACAAAGGTCGATCCCCTTTTTGCAACGGTTTCACATTATTTGCAGTTATCCAGGTGAACGGCAGCAGGCCTTTTTTGATGGTTATATCCGAGCCTTCGAGTTTTTTGGCGGTGTGGTCCCGACCATTATTTATGATAATCTGACGACAGCCGTGCCAAAAGTCTGGCTGGGCAAAGACCGTCGGGCACAGGAAGCCTTTGCCCGGTTTCACGCCTACTATATTTTTCAACCCCGCTTTTGTAATTCGGCCCAGGCCCATGAAAAGGGCGGGGGCGGAGGCCTGATCGGCTTTGTCCGCAGAAATTATCCGGTGCCCCTGCCAGAAGCGGCCAGCCTGGCAGAGTTAAATCAGCATGGGCAAGACCAGCGGCGCCAGGGGCCGGGTCTGGCACCGGCAGGTCTGGGAGTGTGCCACCCTGGCCCAGGCCGAGGCCCTCTTCCAGAGGCGGCTGCAGGACAAGACCAAGCCGGCGCGGCGCTTCCGGCGGCGCTATCGAGTGCAGGACCGGTTGCCGCCGGGATGATTGCTTGCCAGCCAGCTTCGCCTGCCCCGCTGCTGCCCTTCGCTTGGGCGGTTGCACCCCAAATTTTCCTTGACTTGCAAACAAAAGTATTATACAAAGATTTAAAACATTTGTTTGAAAGGATCTGGCTGCAGCTCAGCCTTGAGCAGAAGAGCTTTGTAACCAGGAAAAGGCCACCATGCCCACGGCAGCGCCGCGCTACGTCTCCCTTGACACCAAGGAGCGCCTCTTGGAGGCCGCGGCCCAGGTTTTTGCCAGCCGGGGCTTCCGGCGGGCCACGGTCCGGGAGATCTGCCAGCTGGCCGGGGCCAATCTGGCAGCCGTCAATTACCATTTCCGGGACAAAGCCGGTCTCTACCAGGCCGTCTTGGAGGACACGCACCGGCGGGCCCTGGAAAAATATCCCTTGGAGAGCCCGGCCGACGCCTCCTCGGCCGAGCGTCTGCACCGATTCATTGAACACCTCATGTTCAAGCTTTTCGATGAGGATCTGACGGACTGTCGCTTTCGAATCATGGCCTGGGAGATGATCGAGCCAACCCCGGCCTTGGACGCCCTGGTGGCCAAGATCATCCGGCCGTTGTCGCAGCGGCTGCAGGCCATTGTGCGGGAGCTGTTGGGACCGGCGGCTGCTGAGGACCGGGTCCGCCTGTGCCAGTTGAGCATCATCGGCCAGTGTCTGTATCATCGCCAAGGCCAGGCGGTGATCTCCCGGCTCTTTCCGGAGCAACACTATACGCCGGCCGACCTCCGTCGGCTTGCCGTCCATATCACCCAATTCAGTCTCCTGGCCCTCAAGGGTTTGGCCCAGGAGGGAGAAGCCACGTCATGAAGGGACTGTTCACCTTAGCCTTTAAATTGCTGGTCAATGATCGGGGCAAATTTGCCGCCCTCATCATCGGCATCACTTTCGCCATGTTCCTCATGGTGCAATTGACGTCCATTTTTGCCGGGATCCTGCAGAAAGCCTCGGCCAACATTATCAACCTGGGGGCCCGGGTCTGGATCATGGATCCGGCGGTCAATAATCCCCTGAACAGCATCCCCCTGCCGGACACGGTTTTGGCCGCGGTGCGCAGCATTGACGGCGTGGCCTATGCAGTGCCAGTCTATTCCGGGGCCTCCCTGGTGAAGCTGAACAACGGCACCTACCAGCCGGTGACGGTCATCGGCTTGGATGATACCACTCTGGTGGGTCGGCCCCAGTTGCTGGAGGGGAAGATTGAGGACATCTATGGTGAGAACGCCTTTATCGTCATCAAAGACCAGGAGTACGTCAAGTTGGGGAATCCGACCTTGGGTACCACCTTTGAGTTGAATGATCACCGGGGTGTGATCGTTGGCATCGCCCAGGTCACCACCAGCGGTCTGTTTGGCATGCCCACCCTCTATACCACCTATGGCCGGGCCATTCAGTATATCCCTACCCAACGTTTTACCGCCGCTTATATCCTGGTGGAACCCAAGTCCGAGGCTGATATCCCCCACATCAAGGCCCAAGTCGCGGCCCTGGGCTATCTGGCCCTCACCAAGGAGGAGTTCATCCACCGGGTGTCCAATTATTACAAATTCCAGACCGGGGTGGGCACCAATATCCTCATTATGACGGTCACCAGTTTTCTGGTAGGGCTGTCCATCAGCGGCCAGACCTTCTACACCTTTGTCCTGGAGAATCTGGATAAATTCGGGGCCTTGAAGGCCATCGGGGCCAAGAACCGGGAACTGATCTATATGATTCTCTTCCAAGCCGGTTTTACTGGCTTAACGGGCTATGGCCTGGGGGTGGGCTTGTCGTCGCTGCTCATCAATATTGCCGTGCGTAAGGTGCCCGGGTATGCCGGCACCATCACCTTTTTCAACCTGGGTCTGGCCTTGATGATGCTCTTGATTATCGTGTGTTTTTCCAGTTACATTGCCGCCCGCAAGATCATCCGGGTGGAGCCGTTTGAGATCTTCCGGGGGTAGTGATGGCGGCGGTGGCCATCCAGGCCGAGAACTTGGATAAGTGGTTTGGCGAGGGCGAAGCCCGGACCTACGCGGTCCGGCAGGTGAACTTTACCGTGCCTTTCGGCCAGATGTTTTATATTGTCGGGCCCTCGGGGAGCGGCAAGACCACGCTCCTCAGTATGATCTCTGGCATCCTGCGGCCCAATGGCGGCCGGGTGGTGGTGGCTGGGGAGGATATCTGGCGCCTCAGCCCTGATGCCCTGGCGACATTCCGCCTGCATACCCTGGGCTTTGTGTTCCAGGACTATCACCTGTTTCCTCGCCTGACCACGCTGGAGAACGTGGCCATCCCTCTCATCCTGCAACGTTGGGAGTGGTCCAAGGCCATGGCCGCGGCCCAGGAGATGCTGGCGGTAGTGGGTTTGCAGGACCGGGGCGAGCTACGGCCGATGCAATTAAGCGGCGGCGAACAACAACGGGTAGCCATAGCCCGGGCATTGGTGGCCAAGCCCACTATCATCGTCTTTGACGAGCCCACCGCCTCCCTGGACGGCGCCACTGGCAAGATGATCATCGGGTTTGTGAAGCACGACATCCTCAACGACCACCGTTGTATCCTCATCGTCACCCACGACAACCGCATCTTCCCCTACGCTGACCAGATGCTGCATATGGAAGACGGGGCCGTCGTCAAGTTGGACACCGGAGGGAGTCTTGAAAAATAAGCTGCTCTTTATCCTGGCCATCATCGGGGCTCTGGCCGGGTTGGTGACTGCCTACCAATTCAGTAAGGAAAAAAAGGCCCTGCCTCCTGCTTTTCAGCCGGCCAGCAATCCCTTTCCGCAGGGCATTTATGCCACCGGAATCGTGGAGAGCTATCAATTGCACGGGGCCAACATCAACATCTTCCCTGAGGTCTCCGGCACGGTGAAGGAAATCATGGTGAAAGAGGGCGACCGGGTGACCCTGGGCACCCCCTTAGTCCGGCTGGATGACACCATCCAACGGGCCATTGTGGCCCAATTGCAGGCCCAGGCCGCGGCTGCTCATGCCTTGCTGCGGCAACTCAAGGCCCAACCCCGCCCAGAGAACCTGAAAGTGGCCAAGGCTCAGGTGGAATATGCCGCGGCCAACGTCAAAACCGCCGAGGACCAGTGGCGCAAAGTCAAGACTTCCTATGGTCTCAATCCCCAATCAGTGAGCCAAGATCAGTTGGACGCAGCGGCCAATGCCGTCAATCTGGCCAAGGCCAACCTGGAGGTGGCCCGGCGGCAGTATGAACTCACCAAGGCAGGGGCCTGGATCTATGATATCCAGAACCAGGAACACCAGGCCCAGGCCGCGGCTCAGGCCTTGGCCAGCGCCCAGGCCCTGCTGGGGAAATATACCCTTCAGGCCCCGGCCGATGCCGTTATCCTGGCCATCAATGTAGCGGTGGGTGGCTTCGTCTCCCCCCAAGGTTCCTACGGCACCTATTCCCAGGGTTCCTATCCGGTGCTGGTGATGGCCAAGGAAGAGCCGTACCTGGCGGTCCGGTGTTTCATTGACGAGATCCTGGTGCCCCGCCTGCCTGCAGACGGCATCAAGGCCCAGATGTTTGTTCGAGGCACCCCGACCAGCATCGCTCTGGAATTTGACCGGCTGCAGCCCTATGTTACCCCGAAAATCCAGCTATCCAACCAGAGGACGGAACGGGTGGATACCCGGGTTCTGCCCGTGCTCTTCCGTTTCCGACCGCCGGCGGACCTGAAGGTGTATCCCGGCCAACTGGTGGACGTCTACGTGGAGACCAAGTGATGGCGGGCAGATTGTGGCCATATCTGCTGAAGGGACTTCGGCCTCGCCGGCGATGCCCCCTACCTCCCCATTCTCCCACGGCAGGCGGCGGCGAGGCCGGAAGCAGGCGCTCCATTCGGCGCAGCCGACAGGCGGCTTGGCTGGGCCTGCTTTTGGCAGGGTTGGCCGGCTGTGCCGTGGGCCCCGACTTTGTTCGGCCTACAGCGCCTGACGTAGCCCAGTATACCCAGGGACAGGAGCCCAGCCAGACTGTCAGCGCCGACGGCCAGGTCCAACACTTTGCCTACGGTGAGACGATTGCCAGGGAGTGGTGGCAGGAGTTTCAAGTCCCGGTTTTGCATGAGCTCATCCAGGCGGCCTTGGTCCAGAACCCGACCTTGGCCGGGGCCGACGCCCGCTTGCGGCAGAGTGAGGCTCTGCTGCGGGCCGGCTACGGCGTCTTTTTCCCCCAGGCCGCGGCCAGCCTGGACGTGGTGCGGCAGAAATTCTCTCCGGTCCAGTTCGGCACCGTCGGTTCTGGCAGCACCTTCAGCCTTTATACCCCTCAGGTGAGCGCCGGTTATCTTCTGGACGTCTTCGGCGGCCAACGGCGGACCGTGGAAGGCCTGGCCGCCCAAGTGGACTATCAGGAATATCTGGCCCGGGGGGCTTATCTCACCCTCATTGGCAACATCATCAATACCGCCATCGCTCGGGCTGCCTATCAGGCCCAGATCGAGGCCACGGAGCAGATCATTGCCGCCATCAACGAACAGGTGCGCCTGACCGAAACCCAGGCCCAAGCTGGGTTGGTGGCCCAGGCCAGTGTCACGAGCCTGCGGACCCAATTGGCCAGCACCGAGGCTAGCCTCCCCCCCCTGCAGCAACAACTCAACAAAACGAATCACCTGCTGGCGGTCCTGCTGGGATATCCCCCTGGCACCTGGACTCCGCCCCGCCTGCGGCTGGAAGAGATTAAGCTGCCGCCGACCCTCCCCGTTACGCTGCCCGGCGAATTGGTGCGCCGCCGGCCGGATATTCTGGCCGCAGAAGCACAACTGCATCGGGCCAGCGCCCAGATCGGGGTCGCCACGGCTGCCCTCTTCCCCTCGGTGACCCTTAGTGCCAATCTGGGGAAGAATCTCACCGATCTGAGTGATATGTTCGGCGCGGCGGGGCAATTCTGGAAGATCGGCGCCAACCTAACCCAACCCCTGTTCCGGGGCGGCAGCCTCTGGTACCAGCGCCGAGCGGCCCAGGAAGTCTACCAGGCAGCCCTGGCCGACTATCAGCAGGTGGTTCTCACTGCCTTTCAGCAGGTGGCCGATACCCTCCGGGCCTTGGAGAACGACGCCAAGACCCTCCAGGCCCAGACGGAGGCCCTGCAGAACGCCAGCCAGACCTTGAGCCTGGTGCAGGCCAACCACCAGGCCGGACTGGTCAACTATCTCCAGGTCCTCATTGCCAATGCCCAATACCATCAAGCCCGCTTAGGGGCTATTCAGGCCCAGGCCCAGCGGTTGCAAGACAGTGCTGCCCTCTTCGTGGCTTTGGGCGGCAGTTGGCGGCACCCCGCCCCTGAGTCCTCTGGCCAGCATCCCCCCTTTCCTTGACAGTGGCCAAAGCCCCGGGTGATGATGGCTACCTGCGCATGAGCGAGGTCTTGAACTGGTAGCTCCAGGCCGACATGGTGGTCCTCTCAGCGTGCAAAACCGCCCAAGGAAAGATGAGGCGGGAGAAGGAGTGGCCAACTTCGCCCGGGCCTTCCAACAGGCAGGGGCCCACAGCGTGGTGGTCAGCCTCTGGCCGTTGGTGGATCACCAGGGAATGGAATTTATGAAGGTCTTTTACGGACACCGACAAGCTGGCAAAACCCGACGGGAGGCCCTGCGCCTGACCCGCCGGGAAATCAAGACCAAATACCCCCATCCCTACTATTGGGGGTATTCATCTTGCATGGCGAGGGGTGAACGGTTGCATAAATAGGGTCCGGCTGACCGGTTCGCTGAGTTTGGCTGGCCTCACCGCCAGCGGTTGCTTTCGCCCTGGAGACGCCACCGCAGGGTGGCGGCGCGGGTTTGAAGGTCGCTACCCGCTGCTCCCCCACCCATTGGTCAGTGGCACAGGACGCTCTGCCGGGCCTGGTTGATCTCCCGGATGACGGCGGTGGCGGCACCGCCATTGGGGGACAAATAGACCTCCCAGCTGGCCTCCGGGGCAAACTTCCCGGCCAGGGCCGGAGCGGGGAGGATCAAGACAACAACCAAGAGGATGGCTGCCAGTCGCCGTCTCATACCGTCCTCTTGGGTTGCCGGGCGGACCGCCGAATCGGGCGATACCTGAATGATCACCCGGTGCAGGCAAGACACTGCCGCCGCTGCCCCTGGTCGCTCAGGCAGCCCTGCGATCGCCAGTCAGGCGAAAATTTGATCACGAGCGGTCAAATGGGAATCTTAGCGATCATTGCTGCCCGAAGGAATACGCCTTGCCCTGCCAGAGAACTTGGGGATAGCCAACAAAGTGTTTGCCGTTGGAGGTGAGAGAGTCGCTTAAGGCAATGAAACACCAGCGAGGCAGTGGGCGCTGATCTGCGTCCAGGTGGCAACGTCGTCGTGGATGGCAAGGGCCTTGTGCTGTTTGGGCACCAGGCCCGCAGCCGTCCCCAGTATGCCCAATGTCCTGGCCTGAAGATCTACATTGAAAATTGACCCCCTCAGAGAAAAGCCGATCCAGCTCATGGTGTCGGAGGTGAGGAGGGTGATATCTATGGAAGAAGGGACGCCATTCAGGTTTTAAAGCGTCAGGGGGTAAAGAAAAAAGCCATTGCCCGAGAATTGGGGATTTCCAAGAAAACCGTGAAAAGATATTGGAAACGCCTATCACCCCCGATCTATCAACGGTCTCCGGCTGAGAAACTGTTGGACCCCTATGCCTTGCAGATCAATAAAATAGTTGGCCAGCAATTTATTGGCACTCGGATTTTTCAGGAACTAACGGGTATGGGCTATACGGGTTCGTTGACTACCCTTTATCGCTATCTGCGTCAGTTTCAAGACGAAGCCGACAACAAAGCCACGATTCGTTTTGAGACTTTGCCGGGGAAGCAGATGCAATACGACTGGAAGGAATGGCAGTTCCGGTAGCCGGCCGGCCACTGAAGATTTACTTCCACCAGGCGATCCTGTCAGACAGCCGCTATAAGTTTGTGACCTTTTCTTTGGATATCAGCACTCCCAGCATTATTCGGGTGTTAACTCAGGCCATGGTCTTTTTCCAGGGAGTACCTCTATCCCAAGTTTACCACGGCTAACAAAATAAAATAGTTATATCCATGCAATAGGTCATTTTGGGCGGTTTTATGGTCACTACATCTTGCTAAACTCTGAATCGTTTGGTTGTTAGCGGTTTGGGCGGCAAGTTTAGGGCCCGGT
>DYEV01000009.1 GCA_020725545.1 Desulfobacca sp.
GGCCGGTGAGATTAAAATTGAATGGCTGGTCCGGTGTTGTTCCCACAGGACCAATTATACATATATTTCACAAAAGTACAAGTTCGCTTGTGAAATTTAACAATTTTTTTCATTTTCTCAGATGACTGAAGAGTTACAATTTATAATATTTTAATTAATTTTTTGCAAGATGTTTGAGGATATTCTGGGTAAATCGCAAGGGAAAATCAGGACTGTGGTAGGTAGCCAGCAGTGCTCTTTTTGGGTGCTGGTTCCGGCGGTTAGCTCAAGTTGCGCCAGCCTCATCCCGGCAAATAATCGGGGTAAATCTGCTTGAACTGCTTAACCGGCATGGCAACACACAATTTTCAAACATGCAACTTGGCCTGGCTTGATATATAATGACGGCAAATGAACCGGCGGGCGCAGTTTGGCGTCAGGGTGCGGCTGCCGATGGTCCAGGAGACGGACATGGAGAGGCATTTTGACAGGGAATTGGGCGAGCTCAAAACGAATATTATCGAAATGGCCCAGTTGACTGCGGAGTCGGTGAGTCGGAGCATCGACTCGGTCCTGAACCGCGATTCCCAGGCTGCTGAAGCGGTGATCATGGGAGATGGGGCCATCAACGCCATGGAAAACGCCATCAACGAGCAGTGTCTGCGGCTCCTGGCCTTAAGGCAGCCCTTGGCTCGGGACCTGCGTCTGATCACGGCCGCCATGCGCATCATCACCGATCTGGAACGGATTGCCGATCAGGCCGTGAATATTGCGGAACGGGCCTTGGAGCTGAACCAGCGGGAACCGTTGCACCTACCCATTGATCTGCGCTACATGGCTGATTTAGCGCTGGAAATGGTCCGCAACGGCATTGATGCCTTTGTCAAGCAGGATCCGCAGCTGGCCTTGCAGGTTTGGCAGCGGGATGTGGAAGTGGATACCCTGGATGATGCCTACATCCAGAAGCTTTTGAAATTTATGCTGGAAGACACCCCAGCAGTGATGCGCGCCGTGCATTATATCATTATTATCCGCAATTTGGAGCGGATCGCTGACTTGGCCACCAACATCTGTGAAGACATTGTCTTTATTGTCGAAGGCAAGGTGATCCGGCATGCCTCCGAAGGGAGTGCTTCAGTCTGAGGGCGGCGGCAAGAATGGCGACCTGACGCACTGCTGCCATTGCGGCGAGGTCTGCAGCTTCTCTTCCAAAAAGGCCAGTTCGGCTGCAAAGGCCGGCGAGGTTTTGCGATCCCGGTCGACACACTCCAAGGAATGTAAGACCGTGGAATGAGTCCGCCGGAAGGCCCGGGCCAAGTCGCGGATATTTTTTTGCAAGTAGGTGCGACACAGATAAATGGCCAGATTTCTGGCCTTGACCACCTTTTTGCGCCGGGATTTTCCCAACATTTCCGCCACGCTGATCTGGTAGATGCGCCCCGTCAACTGTTGAATTTCCTCAACCCGCAGTCTTTGCCGGGCCACTTGAAAGTCTTGCAGAACTTGGTCGGCCAGATCTAAATCGATGGGTACCTTGAGGGTAGCGGCTTTGAGGAGGAGGTTGTCCAGTGCGCTGACCATCTGCCGGACATCCTGGGTGAGGTACGTGGCCAAATGCTCCAGGACTTCTTGAGGCACCCGAACCTGACGGTCGGCCGCCTTCCGGCTGAGGATTTTGACCCGGGTGGCAAAATCCGGCGGTTCGATGGGAGTGATCACCCCGGCACTGAAACGAGAGACCAACTCCTGGCGCAGTTGGGGGATCTCCCCCGGCAGATAAGAGCTGGTGAAGACGAGCTTTTTGTTCTGGTCCGCCAAAAAGTCAAGGGTATAACATAGTTCCGTCTGAATCTTGTCCTTGCCGCTGAGAAAATGGACTCCTTCCAGCAATAACGTATCACATTGCCGGCGGAATTTCTCCTTGAACTGCGGCATCGTCCCCTGCCGCAGGGCCGCCACCATTTCATTGGCGAAATCCTCTGCCGTCAGATACAAGATCCCCTGACGACGAAAGTGGGTCTGGATATAATTGCCCACCGCCTGGGAGAGATGACTTTTGCCCAAGCCCGAAGGCGCCGACAAAAAGAGGGTGCGGCTATACAAGGTATCATCGCTGGCTAAGGCCCGGGAGGCCTGGAAGGCCAGCCGATTGGAGGCGCCCACCACGAAGCGTTCAAAGGTAAAACTCTGATTGAGAAGACGGGAGAAGCCTTCGACTTTGGAGAAATTGGGCAACAATGCCTGCCGACAGGGAGAAACGGGCTCAACCCGCCGCTCCGCCTTGACGAGGTGCAGATTGACCTCATTATGGCTGCCGCCGAGGGCCTGGAATTCCCTCCGGATAGCGTCCAGATAATGAGTTTCCACCCATGTGAGGAAAAATTGGTTAGGACAGCCGAGGCGTATCTCGCCCTCGGCCGCAATGGTACATTGCAAAGGCTCGATCCAGAGCTGATAGGCTGAAGCAGACAATTTCTCTCTAAAGATTTGTTTGACCTGTTCCCAATGACTCTCCATAGTCTCTCCTGTCCGGAAAAGTTGCCCCTTCTCAACATTGGCTCTTCCCTAAGCCACAAGTCTGACGGCATGTCTGCGGGCTCGCACCATTTGAACGTTGGCAAGCGCATCATCACCAGGGAAGAGAAAGATCAGTCATTCCAGCCATACAGGATCAATCCGGGTTACCTCTAGCCTGGCGTCGAACGGATTGGCCTCATTATCCTCCTTTGCTTTCTGCCCGAGCAAAAAGCGTCTTGTCTTCGGACCTGTTTTAATGGGCTCATGCACTTATGAATAAAATACATAAAAATTAAATAATGTTTTACAGCTCGATTCGCCTGCTTTGCGGCGCTACCTTCCTGGCAGCATCTCAGCAACATCTCGAGGAACAAGGAACAGTGGGCAGGGGAAGTGTGCCGATTGCGATGGCAACATATATATTAAGAATCCATGTCCTTGTCAAAGACGCTGAGGCTGATTTTTATCTTAGGAAGGGATGTTGCCAGGCCTTTTGAAATCGGCCCAGGCAGGACCAAATTCATATTCATGATCAATAGATAAGCAACTCCTTGAAAATACGATGGCGGGTAACGTTTCGTATATTGGCCAGTTATCAAACAGGGGCCAAGTCGGGAACGAGGGCAGCAATCTCCCCCAATCTCTTATTTTCGGCAAAATTTGCAGGAAGAAAAAAAATAGGTCACGAAAAAATGGCAGGTGGAGAAAAATCTTGAGGAAATGGTCAGGCAAAAAAATGGCCGGCCGGCCTCAGCCGTTGCCTGTCTTCGGCGATCATGGTCAAGACCCTCTTTCTTTCCAGAAAATTGCCATTGTTTCCGCGCCATCCAGCAAACGCCCTGAACCGGGCCGCCAGGGTATGAGGGGGCATGTAACTCCGGGCGATTCGGGTTGCCAACCAGGGGAAAAATCATATAAGATACAAAAAGATTATCGGACGATGGATGGTTGCAGCATGCCGAGACTTGGTAATGGCAGCAGTACTCTGACAACGCCAGCCACACTGCCGAACGGCAAGTTTTTTGAATATTTCCTGGACGCCAACCGGTCCAGATTGACTGGCTTCGGCCATTGGCTTTTCCATCCCGGTATGTTTTTCCAGGCTCAGCGGCAGTGGTGGGGGGAGCAGAAACCCCGCCCCACTCCGCATGAGGGTCTGGATGTTTGCTGGTTCCGGGATCGGCTCGGTGATCAGCGGGCCCTCCCCACCACCACGGTAATCCCGGCGCCGTTTCCAGGTCGGATCGTCAAGATCGGTGCCGATTTTTTAGGAGAGTCAATTTTTCTGCTTCACCCGGGTTTAGGAGGGGATGGCCGGGATGTGCTGACGGCCATGGGACACACCCAGCCGCTCCCCGGAGTTGTGGCGGGGACCTTGGTCAAGGAAGGCGACGGTATTGCCACCTTGGCTGCCCCGGCGCGGCGCACCGCAGTGCCCCCCCACTTACATATTACTATCGCCCTGCTGCGGGAATCTCACTCGGTGGCCGACCTTTCCTGGAAAAAACTGAGTACTGCCCCACAGTTCTTGCTCTGGGATCCCTTGACGGTCTTCCCTACCTCCTTTGCCCGAGTGGCACCCATGACCGATTAGCCTTCGGCTCGGTGGCAGGGCTTTGCCGCCGCTCCTCCTGAATGATTGATTTTATAAAAATGACATCGGGGTATCTCAGGAAACGAGAGGGTTAACCTCGATTGTTAGGGTGTTCCTGGCGGTGGAAGGCAACAGGCAGCTTACCGGTGAGGGGAGCTCGCCCGGCAAACTGCCCGCTGCCCACGGTGGGATGGTTTACGGCTTTTCTTCCTCTTCTTGTTTCACATACTCCTTATACCATTCGGAGTGATGCTTTTTGGCCCAGCTGCGGCTGACCTTGCCGTGCACCAGGACCTGCCAGGTGCCAGGGTTGGCGATAGTGCCCAGGTAGGCATGGGCAATGATCGAGGCTACGAAGACCACCGCAAAGAAGCCGTGAATGGTGGACATGACACAGCTCAGGGTCAGGGGCAGGCTGCTCTTGAAGATCAAGAAAATGCCGGTAACGCCGGTGATGAGCGTCAGGATGCCGGTCAGCCAGAAGAAGATCTTCTGCCCGGCGTTCAGGCGCCCGGCCGGCACTTCCACTTCTTGGCCGCCGATATAGCCGCCCTTTTTGGCCAGCCATTCCTTATCGTATGGCGCAAATTTGGCATACTTGCCCCAGAGGGCCACGCTGGCGATGGAGGCGGCGATGAAGATGAGGCCCGCCACCCAGTGGACCACTACCGCGGTCTGGGGTGTCCCGAAGGACATCCGCAACAGGGTAATATTGTTAAAGAAGAAGATGTAGCCGGTGAAGGCCAGGACCAGGAAGCTCACCATCCGGAAGAGGTGGGTCCAGCGCTCGGAAAGCGGGAACCAGACGATCTCCGGCGGTGATTTGTAATAATCCGCCACCTTGGGCCCCTGGCCGGTGTAGTGCAGCACTAATCCAAAGACCACCAGCAGCATCAAGATGTTGGCATAGGGTGACAGATAGAGCTGATGGAACTGATTGAGGTAAAAGGCCCAGGGCTGGCAGCCGAAGAGGCGGCCCGAACTGATGGTCAGCGGCTTGCCATCCGGCGGCCCGAACATATCCGTGACGATCTGGCCCTTGAACATGTGGGCCTCAGTGGAGTGACAGTCGCCGCAGCCATTGGCCCCCAGGGCTAAGGCAGCCGGCGCCACGTTGTGGTTAATGTTAAACCCTTCCACATGGCCGGCGTGGGTATGATCATCTTCCACCACCACCTCGCCCTTGTCATTGAGATGATAGTGCTTGCCCCCCTTGTGGTAATACGGCTTGATTTGCTGAAAGCGCTTGTTGCCTTGCAGGGTTTCGGTGAGGGCGGTGAGCATCAGCTTGATCTGCTCATTAGTGTGCAGCTCCGGTTTCATGGGGTTCTTGGGCTGCAGTTGGTCCTTGATCTTCTCATAGGCCTTCTTATTTTCCCGGCCAAAGAGGGGATAGTAAATGCCGTCCTTATCCAGGTTGGTAAAGAAAACCCCCAAGAGGGCGTTCACCGGCGCCAACTGCCCCCGTTTGATCCGTTGGTACCGGGGGTGCCAGTCGAAGTAGTCACCGATCTGCTTAGGAGAATTTTTCAGATCCTTGAGATTAAAAACGGGGTAATTGACCATGGCGCCGGTGGTGACGTCAAACCCCTCGCCGCCGGCGATGTGCAGGGTGGGGATATGACAGGTTTCGCAGGCCAGTTTCTCCAGGTGGTTGGGCCGGACGCCAAGATGGGTCGGCCGGGGCGCGCCCATATAACCCTGGGAATGGCAATCCCGGCAGGTCATGATGGTATTGTCCAGATCATCCCGGACACTGGAAACGTTTTCATCCCCTTTGGCGAATTGGTGTTGGAGTTTCGTAACCTTGAGGGCGGGATTATCAATGGCTGGATGGCAGTCGTTACAGGACATCCCCCGGGCATTGTGAACATCGTGGTTGCGGCGATCATTCCAGGAAAAGCCCCGCTTCTTGGCGTCAGAAATGCCGTGGCAGAAATTGCAGTTTTCCGAAGGCGGGGGATAGGCCAGATCCAGGGCGATCTTGCCATCTTCATTAAAAAGGCGTTTATTATACTGGACCGTGGGCTGCTGGTCCTCCCGCACAAAGCCACTGACCTGGCCAATGCCCGAGGCTGCGGTGGCGGCCCACTTAAAGTTATACATTTTTAATTGTTTATTACGTTCTTTGAAGTTGTAGCCGGGCAGATGGCAGAGGAGACAGTCGGCCTCCACCACGCCCGATTTGTCCCATTTGCTCTTGTAGTAATCGCCGTCCAAGGATTGGGCCAAGGTCGGTTCGGCCTTCAGGCGCTGGTCATAGCGCTTGCCGTCCCGATCAAACTCCAGACCACCACCCCCCGGGTGGCAGCCGCCGCAAAACGGTACGCCGATCTGTTTGGGATCGGTGGGACCACCGCCCACCCATTCGAAAATGGTGATGTCAATCTCGTCGGGGCTGGTATTCTTTTTTTTCGCCAACTGGCGAAAGGAGGGCGGTCAGAACTTCCCCAGCATGCCGTCGGAGAGCACCCAGGGCTTGTCCATTTTTTTGCCGAAATCATCGCTGATGCGGTCCCAGCCCTGTTGAAAATGGTAACCTTTGGTGATCTCGTCGTAATTATGGCAGGCGCCGCAGGTCTGCCGTGGACTGTAGGGCTGATCAGCGTTTTCGCCGGTGAGGGGGTTGATAATCTTGCCATCCTCAGTCTTCAGATGGAAAGGAATACAGGCCCGTTCCCGGGCCATGGCCACCGAGACGAACAGAAGCAGCCCGAGCCCGGCCAGGAGCAGGGCAGCGAGGCGTGGCACGTTTTGCCTCTCCATGGTAATGCACCTCCGGTTCATAAAATTTTTTTTTGATCATAATGTATCTATTGTTTAGGCATTGCGCAACATTTTTTAATTTTTCGGTTTCGGGGTTTCGGGGTGCAAATATTACGGTTTTCGGTTGCTGCTTTCTGGAAAAGGTCTGCTTTGCGGGGGGGCGGGCCGCCGCCCGGGCTGTGGCGGGTTGGGCAGCTCGCAGGGGCGGACCCGCGTGTCCGCCCGCCCCCGGGCTCAGAGGCTGCCCGGCATCAGCCACTGCAGGGTCCGTTGCTGGGAATCAACCCGGACCAGAGTTCCCAGGGGGATGGTGTAATTATCCGGCTGGTGGCCCATGGGCAGCCCGGCCAGGACCGGCAGGCCCAAGTCTTCTCCCAGGGAGGCAAAGAGTTCCCAGACCTTGGGCAAGGGGCCGCAGCCGGTGAAGCCGCCCAAGACGATGGCGTGTACGCCCTGGAGTCGGCCGGAGAGGCGCAGTTGTTGCAAAAGGCGGTCAATCCGGTAGAGCGGCTCGTTGTAATCCTCCAGGAGCAGGACGTGGCCGGATAGGGTGGGGGCAAAGGGGGTGCCCAAGAGGGAGCAGAGGATGGCCAGGTTGCCGCCCACCAGGGGGCCTTGGGCCGTCCCCGGGGCCAGAACCTGGAGGTCTGGGAAGCACAGCCGCTCTAGAGAGGGTTCCATCAGCAGGCAGCGGCAGTGTTCCTGGGCCTCCGGCCAGATTTCCGCCAGATGGGCCACCGTGGGACCATGGCAGGTGACCACCCCGGCCCGTTGGCTGAAAAGGCAGAGCAGGGTAGTGATATCGCTGAAACCCAGGAAATATTTGGGGTGCTGCGCCAGGAGAGTCAGGTCCAGATGCTGCAGAAGGCGAATGGTGCCGTAGCCGCCTCGGGCACAGATGATGCCTTTGATCTCGGGATCAGTGATGGCCTGGGCCAGCCGTTGGGCCGCGGCTTTATCAGCCGCAGTCGTATAGGGACGGGGGGCAAAAATTTCCGCTCCATGGGTCAGACGAAGGCCCCAGGTCGCCAGGACGGCAATGCCGGCGGCAAAGGCTTCCCGAGAGATGGGGCTGGCCGGGGCGACGATGGCCAGCAGGTCTCCTGGTTGGAGTGGCATCGGCCAGATGGGGTTGGTTTTACGAGGAGCAGAAGGAGTCATACATTTTTTCCATTCAGGGTGAAGGATAGGCACATTCGTGTGGAGAAAAAACGACTGTCCTTGTGCACGGCGCGGTCTTGCCGTATTATAGTCCAAACAACCATGGAGTGAAGGAAGAAATTGCGCCGGAGGGCTACTATAAAAAGGTTTTTTAACTCATTGGGACTGTCGCGGGAGGCCGCTGGGCACCCGTCCTGGCCCTGGCAATCGTGGCTTTTCCCGGCTTTGGTGGTATTTTTCCTCTGTCTAGGCATTTTCTACCGGATCTACGGCATCGGCGCCCGCAGTCTGTGGACCGATGAGGCCTGGGTAGCCTTAGCGGCGATCCAGCCAGCGGCGGCGGCGGCTCTGGCTGGGGGCAAGTCCACGCCGCCATTCTATCTCCTCACGGTCTGGGGGCTGGTACAGGTACTGGGGGCCAGCGAGACGGTTTTGCGTATCACGTCAGTGCTGCTGGGGATCGGCTCTTTGGTGCTGTTTTGGCCTTTGGCCCGGTGGCTGCTGCCCCCCTGGCAGGCCCTGGCTGCCCTGGCCCTGGTGAGCGTTTCCCACCGGTTGGTTTACTTTAGTAAAGAGTTAAAACAATACAGCGCCGATGTATTTTTTGCAGTGCTGACTTTTCTTCTGGTGGAAAGGCAACTCCGACGGGGCGGGCAGGGAGGGTGGGGCCTGTTGACGGCCGTGCTGGCCCTGGGTTTGGGGTATTCCTTCCCACTGGTGTTTATCCTGCCGGTGGCGGCAGGGGTGTTGTGGTGGCAGTTACCTGCGGCTAGGCGAGCCGTGGTCCTGTCGTTTGGCACCCTGGCTCTGGTTTTCCTGGTCTATTATCTTACCCTGTTTCGGGGGCAGGTGGATCGGGAACTCCTGATCTACTGGCAGGCCGATTTTCCGGATCTCTCGGCGGTGGGGCCGTTTTTTACCTGGCTGGGTGCGGCTTGGTGGCGGTTCGGCCGTTATTTTTTTGCCGATTGGCGGGTTTTGCCAGGGGCGGCGTTGCTGCTGGTCGGCCTGGTCGCTTGTGCGCGGCACGGTCAGGCGCGGGTGGTCTGGTATTTCTTCGGTCCCCTGCTGCTGGCCCTGGCTGCGGCTTTTGCCCAGCGCTATCCCTTTATGGGACGTGCCGGCGGGGTGCGGCTGATGATGTTTGCTGCGCCCATGCTGTATCTGGTGACCGGGGCCGGTCTTGGCGCCGTGGGAGGCTGGCTGTGGCAGAGGACTAAAAGGTGGCAGGCAGATCCCGCGGCGGCAAGCCTAGATGAAAATGGAGGGGGAAAAAAATTAGGGTGGCGTCTGGGGCCAGTCGTGCTGCTGGGCCTTTACCTGCTGGCGGTCATCCTGTGGCTGCGACCGGTCTTCCTCTGGCAGGAGAATCTCTGGCCCCAGATGAATCGGGAGGAAATTGCCCCCCTGGTCCGTTACCTGGAGGCCCACCGCCGTCCCGGCGATGCCATCTATTTATACTATTTTGCCAGCGATCCCTTCATGTTTTATTACCAAGGGCCATTCACCGATATTATCTGGGGCCAATCCTGCCACGACTGCGGCCTGCCCCTGCCCGCGGCGCGTCTGGCCCAGATCCAACGTCTCTGGCTGCTTTTTTCCCATTTTGAGACCGAAGCCGACGTGGACCGGTTCATCATGAACCTGTTGGGCGAGGGTTGGACCAAAGAATTTTCGCTGGCCCAGCCGGGGGCCCTGCTGCGGCGCTATCGGCCGCCCTGGGCCAGACCTGAAGCCGAGACCGGTGACCTCAGGCCGTCAGTGCCTGAGTAATGGCCTCCTGCAGCTGCTGCGTCCGGAAGGGCTTGGGGATTATGCCGGCGACACCAACGGCTTGCAGTCGCTCTACTTCATCCTGCCCAAAAAATCCTGATGTAACAATAACCTTAACCGACGGGGCGAGGGTTTTGCAGCGGTTCAAGACCTGATAACCGTCCAGACAGGGCAGGTTCAGGTCCATGATGACCAGGTCAATCTCCTGATGCCGCCGTTGGAAGAGTTCCAACGCCTGGTCACCGCTGGCGGCCGTCACCACCCGAAAGCCGAGGTGTTCTAAAAGTTCCTGACTGAGCGCCAAGATCTGGGGATCGTCGTCCACCAGCAGGATTATCCTGGCCTGGTTCTGCGGAGATTGCCTGAGAGTCACTGACAAGCCTTTTGAATACCTGAAGAAGAAAGAAAAATAGCTGGCTCCGGCCGCAGGAGAGCCTTGAGAGAGCAACGGCGCGCCGCGCTGTGGCCAGGCCCCCGGGGCCAGCCCGGCGGCGGCTTCCGGTGCCGCATTACATCAGCATATTCCCAGAATTCAGGGGGAAGTTACGAGGTGATACTTACTATGTATCACAACGATCGGAGAAAACAAAGGTTTTTTCAGGCCGAGGGGGGATGGCATTATGGTTGCCTGGGGGGCAGCACAGGCCGGTCGCGGGTTTTGGGACGCTAAAGATTGATAAACTGATGAAATTTTCAACAGAAATGTTTCTCTTTACAAGAAGGTTTTGTTATTCTGTAAATAAAAATGCATAAAATAAAAATGCATAAAAATCAGCAATAAAGATTATAATAATAATTTTCACAAGCAAATATTCTTTTTGCCAGTTGCTTTATTCTTTCGTTAAAATAGGCGGAGGAGGAAGAACCAGCATGTCGGAGGATATCTCCATGTCATAAACCCAAGGAAGAGTTGTCTGCAGGCAACGGGAGGAGTTATGAAAGACCAGGAGTTTGAGCACCTTCCCAGTCATTTCGGCATGGTTTCCCGGCGGGATTTTTTGAAATTCTGCACGATAGCCGCGGCTACCATGGGGCTGCCCATGAGTATGGGCCTCCGCATGGCAGAAGCGGTGGCCGCGGCGAAGCGGCCGCCGGTCATCTGGCTTTCCGGCCAGGAATGCACCGGTTGCACCGAAACGCTGCTCCGTTCCACCCATCCCACTGTCGAACACCTCATCTTAAATCTCATCTCGGTTGATTATCACGAAACCCTGAGCGTCCCTTCTGGTCATTTAGCGGAAGAAGCCAAGAAGGCTTCCATCAAGGAAAACAAGGGTAAATTCATCCTGGTGACGGAGGGAGCCATTCCCACCAAAGACGGTGGCATTTACTGTCTGGTGGGGGGGCGGCCGGTATTGGAGATTGTCCGGGAGACCGCGCCCTATGCCGCAGCCATAGTCGCCATCGGCTCCTGCGCCGCGTGGGGCGGGATTCCTGCGGCCGCACCCAATCCCACTGGCGCTGTCTCCACCCAAGAGGTTCTGGGTGATAAGTTCAAAGTGATCAATATTCCCGGCTGTCCTCCCAATCCGTATAATTTCCTCTCCACCGTCCTCTACCTCGTCACGTTCAAAAAGCTCCCCGAACTGGACGAGAAAAACCGGCCCCTGTTTGCTTATCGCCGCCTCATCCACGAGGGTTGTGAGCGCCGGCCGCATTTTGATGCCGGCCGGTTTGCCCTGGAGTTTGATGACGAAGGGCACCGCCGGGGCTGGTGTCTCTATAAGTTGGGCTGCAAAGGACCGGTAACCTATAACAATTGTCCGGCGGTCTTGTTCGGGGATGTAGGGGCCCGGAGTTGGCCGGTGGGTACCGGTTGCCCCTGTTTCGGCTGTTCCGAAAAAGAGGTGGCATTTACGGAGCCCATACCGGCCATGGCCAGCCTGAAGTTTGTGGAACCTTCGCCGGCCTTGGTGGGCGAAGGGGCGGAATCTCGGCCTGGCGGTCGGGTGCTGCGGCTGACGCCGCCCAAGACCTTTGCGCCCATTGAGGCGCCGCGGGGGGCGGGACCGTCAGCGGCCACTGTGGGGGTCCTGGCGGGTCTGGCCGGCGCGGCGTTGGGAGCCGGTGCCGTGGCCGCCTCCCGGCTGGGCAAAGGCAAAGAAACCGAGACTGCTGCAGAAACCAAAAAAGAGGATTAGCCATGGGACTGAGTCGGAGAAATTTCCTGAAAGCCGCGGCCGGGGGTGGGCTGTTGGCGGCCTCGCAGCTCAGTCCGGTGCCGGTCTGGGCCCGGGAACCAAAAACCCGGCTGCCCGAGGCCCTGGGCATCCTCTATGATGCCACCCTCTGCATCGGCTGCAAGGCCTGCATGACCGCCTGTAAAGAGTTTAACAGTCTGCCGCCTGATCCAAGCTCGCCGGAAGGCCTTTGGGATGACCCCCTGGATCTGTCGGCCAAGACGTATAACATTGTCAAGCTTTATCGGAGTGGCACCGGTCAGACCAAAGACCGGGAAGAGGACGGCTACTCCTTTATCCGCCGCTTTTGCATGCACTGCGTGGATCCGGCCTGCACCTCGGCCTGTCCGGTGAATGCCTTGAGCAAGGATCCAGTGACCGGCATTGTCAGATACAATAAAGATTTGTGTATCGGCTGCCGGTATTGCCAGATCGCCTGTCCGTTTAATGTGCCCAAATTTGAGTGGGATACGCCTTTCCCCCAGATAAAGAAATGTCAATTGTGTGACCACCGCCTCGTCCGGGGTAGTTATCCGGCCTGTTGTGAATTCTGTCCCAACGGCGCCTCGGTCTTCGGGGATGTCCAGTCGCTGCGGAAAGAGGCCAAACGCCGGCTGGGTCTGCCGGCCGGTTCCCAGGCCACCTTTCCGGTGCATCGCATCGACACCGGCGAATACCGCTACGCCACCGTAGGTCATTACTTCCCCCGGGTTTACGGCGAAGTGGACGGCGGCGGCACGCAGGTCCTCATCATGGCCGGGGTCCCCTTCAACAGATTGGGGCTGCCGGACCTGCCCCCGGAATCCACCGCCAGCCATTCGGAGACCCTCATGCATACCCTCTATAAAGGCATGATTGGGCCCTATGTCCTGCTGGCTGGCCTCTTTTATCTGGTCTACAAGAATACCTCCAAGAAGGATCTACCCTAACAAAAGGAGCCAGTGATGCTGAATGAGAGTCAACCCTTGGGGGGCAAGATCCTCACCAAACCGTTTCTGGTGTTGGCCGCCGTGGCTCTGGTGGGGGGTGTCCTGATCGTTTATCGGTATGTCTTCGGACTGGGGGCGGTGACCAACCTGAGTGACGGCTACCCATGGGGCATCTGGATCACTTATGACGTCCTGGTGGGCACGGCCCTGGGCTGCGGCGGTTATGCCATGGCCCTGTTGATCTATGCCTTTAATAAATGGGAGTATCACCCGTTAGTGCGGTCAGCCATCTTAACCAGCGTCTTCGGTTATACCCTGGCCGGCGTGGCTGTCTTCCTGGATATCGGCCGCTATTGGAACGGCTATAACCTCTTCCTGCCCTGGCGGGTCAATTTCAATTCGGTGCTGGTGGAAGTGGCCTTGTGTATCGCCGCCTATGTGGTGGTCTTATGGCTGGAATTGGCTCCGGCCCTCCTGGAGGGGCGACCTGATCCCAAGGCGCAGCGGACCCGGCAGCACCTGAAAAGGTGGCTGCCCATTATCGTCTCTCTGGGAATCCTGCTCCCTACCATGCACCAATCCTCTCTGGGAGCACTGATGATCATTGCCGGGCCGAAGCTGTCGCCCCTCTGGCAGACGCCCCTCTTACCCATGCTCTTTTTGATTACGGCCATCGCCATGGGCTATGCGGTGACGGTGTTTGAATCGCTGCTGTCATCTCTGGCCTTCAATCGGCCCTACGAAACACCGTTGTTGGCCAGGATCAGCACCATCATGGTGGGCTTCGTGGGCATCTACCTGGTCATCCGCTTCGCCGACCTGATCTGGCGGGGGCAGACCGGTCTCATCTTTACCGACAGCACCGCCAGCCTCATGTTCATCATTGAGAACCTGCTGTTCTTACAGGCGGTGATCATCTTGGCGAGGCCAGCCAATCGCAGCGACAACCGTTGGCTGTTTATCTCGGCCATCCTGCTGCTCCTGGGCGGCGCGGTGTATCGCTTTAACGCCTTCCTGGTGGGTTATACTCCCGCCGTCGGCTGGCGTTATTTCCCGGCTTTGCCGGAGATACTCATTACCTTGGGCATCGTCGCCCTGGAATTGTTGGGTTATCTCTATTTTGTAAAGCGGTATCCCATTTTGCCTAAGGCGGAACATGCCTAAACAACGGTATCCCTTAGGCTCGGTCGAAACCGGCGCCTTTTTGAGAGATTACCGGTTCTCCTGAACGAGACCCGGTCCCCCCGAACTGTGACGAGGAGACAGAGACATGGGTAAACGAATTACCATCGATCCCATCACCCGTATTGAAGGACACCTGCGCATTGATTGTGAAGTGGACGGCGGCAAGGTGGTGAACGCCTGGTCATCGGGCCAGATGTGGCGGGGTATTGAAATCATCCTGCAGGGACGGGACCCCCGAGATGCCCCCACCTTTACCCAGCGGTTCTGCGGCGTGTGTACCACGGTGCATGCCTTGGCCTCCTGCCGGGCCGTGGAAAACGCCCTGCATTTGGAGATCCCCCTCAACGCCCAGTATATCCGCAACCTGATCATTGCGGCCCATGCCGTGCATGATCACATTGTGCATTTTTATATCCTCTCGGCGCTGGATTGGGTGGATATTACCTCGGCCCTGAAGGCCGACGTAAAAAAGGCCGCGTCCTTGGGGGACTCCCTGTCCAATTGGCCCCGGAATAATTACCGGGAACTGCAAGCGGTCCAGGAAAAGCTGGCGGCCTTTGTCAACTCTGGCCAACTGGGGCCCTTTGCCAACGGCTATTGGGGCCATCCGGCCATGAAGCTGCCGCCGGAGGTGAACCTGTTGGCCGCGGCCCACTATCTTCAGGCCTTGGAATATCAGCGCAAGGCCAACATGATCGTCTCCATCCTGGGGAGTAAAACGCCCCACGTGGCCAACCTGGTGGTGGGCGGCGTCTCCAGCCCCATCAACCTGGACAGTTCTTCGGCCCTGAACATGGAGCGGCTCTACTACATCAAGACGCTTATTGATGAAGTGGGTGATTTTGTCAAGAACGTCTATCTGGTGGATGTTTGCGCGGTGGGCGCCCTTTACGCGGATTGGACCCAATACGGCGCCGGGGTGACCAACTACCTGTCGGTTCCCGATATGCCCATGGACACCAAAGGCCAGGCCTTCAACATGCCGGGTGGCTATATTCAGAATGCTGACCTCGAAACTTTTCAGCCCATCACCGATTTCAACTCCGAGTATTTTCGGTTCGGAGTCAAAGAGAGCATCAAACACTCCTGGTATGAGGGCGATTGGGCCCGTCATCCCTTCGATGAGACGACCCAACCAAAATACACCGGCTTTCAGGAAAACGGCAAGTATTCCTGGGTCAAGTCCCCCACGTTCTATGATAAACCGGCGCAGGTGGGGCCGCTAGCCAATGTGCTGTGTATGTATGCCGCCGGCCACGCCCCCACTAAAAAGTATGTGGAGGCGGCGCTGGCGACGGTAAGCAGTATTGCCGGCGCCAAGGTGGGTCCCGAGGCCCTACATTCCACCATCGGTCGGCACGCGGCCCGGGCCATCCGTTGTGCCGTGCTCTATGAAGAACTCAACAAACAATGGACGGCCTTGATGGAGAATATCGCCAAGGGCGACGTGAAGACCTATAGCCGCTATTCCTTCCCGGCCGGAGAGATCCGGGGGTTTGGCTTCCACGAGGCGCCCCGGGGGACGCTCTCCCATTGGGTGGTCATCAACAGCGGCAAGATCAAAAACTACCAGGCGGTGGTGCCCTCCACCTGGAATGCTGGCCCCCGCAACCAGGCGGATGCCCTGGGGCCCTATGAGGCCTCCCTCATTGGCAACCCCATTGCCGATCCCGAGCGGCCCTTGGAGGCAGTGCGTACCATCCACTCCTTTGACCCCTGTCTGGCCTGCGCCATCCACCTGGTGGACGCCAAAGGCAAGTCCATCGTCCAGGTGCGGGCGTTATGACAGGAAAGGTGACCGCATGACGGCAGCATAGGAATGGCCGGCGGCTGGAGCACTGGGGCTGGGCAAATCCCCGGAAGTCTCCATAGGAACATGGGGACTTCCGGGTTTCTGGAGGAGGGGATGAGGGGTTGATCTGGAGCTTTGCCGTCTCTGGCTGGCAGACGTTGGTACCCAGAGCAGCTGGACTTGCCGATGATTAGAAAAAAATTACATTATCAGAGAACTTTACTGTTACATTGAGTTACCTTTTTTTGAAGAGATGTTTCGTTTTAATCGATACGAAATATAGAGAGAGCTCAATATATAACCGACAACTATCCCGATCAAAAAACCTGCCAGAAACATTTCCGTCCACCAACGAATAGAAAAATTTACTGAACCTGTCTTATTTTATAGCAAATATTGTACCATTGCTCTGAGCAAGAAAAACCAAGGTGTTAAGGCGAGCCGTCCTGTAATCATGTTCACAATGGCGAACATAATGTTAATTTTTTTGGACAAAAAACCATATATTTTTATTAATATTGGGTCAAAGTTATCTCAATAAATATGACAATATGGTTCGATTTTCGTTGCATAATACGTGAAGGTCTATCAGAGCCAGACGACCGTACTGCTCCGGCCGAGGGTCTCAGCCGAGGGAAGCCTTCCGGAGGCAGTGGTCGTGGTCATGGTTGACAAGGGGGTTATTTTTTCTTAAATAAAAGGGTGCCTGGGGGTATGGCCGGGGGACAGCTTTGTGGTGTGGTGAGATGCCGCTTCTGGTGGGAGCAAAGGTATGGGCAGCGCCGTAAAATTAAAAAATCTACGAAACATTGGAATTATAGCACATATTGATGCCGGCAAGACGACGTTGACGGAGCGGATTCTCTATTATACCGGCAAGACCCACAAAATGGGGGAAGTGCATAATGGCGCAGCGGTCATGGACTGGATGCCGGAGGAGCAGGAGCGGGGCATTACCATCACCTCGGCGGTGACCACCTGTGAGTGGCAAGGGTGTCAGATCAACATCGTAGACACGCCCGGGCATGTGGATTTTACTATAGAAGTGGAGCGGTCGCTGCGGGTCTTGGACGGGGCCATCGGCGTCTTTGATGCGGTGAACGGGGTCGAGCCCCAATCGGAAACGGTCTGGCATCAGGCGGATAAATATCGGGTTCCCAAACTCGCCTTTATCAATAAGATGGATCGTTTGGGGGCGGACTTCCCGGCAGCGGTGCAGAGCATGCGAGAGAAATTGGGGGCTCGCCCCCTGCTGCTCACCATCCCCATGGGGCAGGAAGATCAATTCCGCGGGGTCATCGATGTCTTGAAGCAAAAAGCCATTGTCTGGGACGAAGAAAGTCTGGGCGCCATCTATCAGGAAGTGCCGATCCCGGCGGCATTCACCGAGGCGGCCCAGCAGGCCTATGAAAATTTGCTGGAGGCCCTCGCGGATGTGGATGACGCGGTCATGGAGGCGTATGTGGGGGGAGAGGACCTGTCCCCGGAGGAATTGGCCCAGGCCATCCACCGGGCCACCATCCATCTGCGGGCCGTGCCCACTTATTGCGGGTCGGCGCTGCGGAACAAGGGCGTTCAACCCCTGCTGGACGGCATTGTCAGGTTTTTACCTGATCCCACGGAAGTTCCGGCGGTAACCGGGGTAAATCCTCTGACCGGGGAGACGGAACAGCGCCCGGCCCGGCGGGAAGGTCCTTTGGCGGCATTGGTCTTTAAGATCATTATGGACCAGGGGCGGAAGTTGTCCTATGTGCGGATTTATTCCGGCACGTTGAAAACCGGCCAGGATGTCTATAATCCCATCAAAAAGGTAACGGAAAAGGCAGCCCGGATTTTGCGCATGCATGCCAATCAGCGGGAGCGCTTGGATGAAGCCCCGGCCGGCAATCTGGTGGGGGTCATGGGCTTGAAACACAGCACGACCGGCGATACCCTGTGCAGTCCGGAGGCGCCCATTGTACTGGAACCCATTGAATCCTATATTCCTGTTATGTCCTTGGCCATCGAACCGCAGACCCGGGATGATCAGGAAAAGCTGGAGGCCGCCCTCAGCCGGTTAGTGGAAGAGGATCCCAGTGTGCGGGTGTGGACCGATGAAGAAACGGGGCAGATCATTCTCTCGGGCATGGGAGAATTACACCTGGAAGTCCTGATCCATCGCCTGGAGCGGGAATTTCACACCCGGGTGATGGCCGGACGACCACAGGTGGTTTATCGGGAGACCATTAATAAGCCGGCGACGGCCAGCGCCGTCTTTGATCGGGAACTGGCCGGCAAACGGCATTATGCGGCGGTCACCGTGCAGGTGACCCCGCAGCCCCGGGGGGACGGCAATCGGGTGGAGTCAAAACTGCCGCCGGAACACCCGGCCGCGCCCTTTGTGCCCATGATGCTGGAAGCAGTGACCGGTGCCTTGTTGGCCGGCGCCGCCTTTGGCCAACCGGTGGTGGATGTCGCAGCCACGGTGTTGGAGGCCGAGGTCAGAGAAGGGTTGGCCAGCGACATGGCCTTCCGGGTGGCGGCCATGCAGGCGGCCAAACAGGCCTGCCTGGAGGGCCAACCGGCCCTCCTCGAGCCCATCATGCGGGTGGAAATCATCGTCCCCGAGGAATTCATGGGCGAGGTCATCGGCGACTTTAACGCCCGCAAAGGCAAAATTGAAGAGTTGCAATCTAAGGGCGCCATTCGGGTCATCACCGGTTTGGCGCCCTTGGCCAGCATGTTCGGTTATGCTACGGCCCTGCGCTCGGCCACCCAGGGTCGGGGCACTTTTACCATGCAGTTTCATCATTTCGGCCAGGCGGAAAAATAGGGAACGGGGCCGCGGCGTCACGCCAAGGCAGCAAAACCCTCGGACCGGCCATTTGATATAACCCCAAATTGAGCGATTATTGAAGCAATCGCTTGGTAGCCGCAGGCTTTAGCCTGCGCTCAGAACGACCTGATTAGTAGCAGTAACTTAGCGCAATCTAAAGATTGCGGCGACAAAACGCCTCATTTGGGTTGACAACATCTTGGTCGCGCTGCCCTCTTCGGCAGTCGGCAGTCAGGAAGGAAACAGTACTATGGCAATGGAGCAGACGTTATCTCTGATTAAACCGGACGGCGTCGCCCGGGGGCTGATCGGCGAAGTGATCGGCCGTTTTGAACGGGCCGGGCTAAAGATCAAGGCCATGAAGATGGTGCAGTTGAGCAAAACCCAGGCCCAGAAATTTTATGCGGTACACGAAAACCGACCTTTTTATGACAGCCTGACCACCTTCATGAGCTCCGGTCCCATCGTGGCCATGATCCTGGAGGGGGAGGACGCCATTTTGCGGAACCGGGACCTGATGGGGGACACCAATTATCAGAAAGCTGCCCCGGGCACGATCCGGGCCGATTTTGCCCGGGATATCGAAGCGAATATCGTGCACGGCTCCGATGGGGCCGACACGGCCAGGACGGAAATAGCCTTTTTCTTCAATGAGTTGGAAAAATATTAGCAGTTTTTTGGTCCGGCGACGTCCCGAGTGCCGGCGTCGCCAGCCGGCAGCACGGTTCGGAAGGTTCTCAGGACGCCGAAGGGCGGCCGCGCCGGGAGACGTGAGGAAGATATGGCCGGCGAGCGCCGCCTGATCACTGCCCTGAGCCGGATTTTTGGCCCGCCCCCACCGCGAGTGCTCTGCGGCATCGGCGATGATACCGCCATCTTGGCAGTGGAGCCGGAGCAGGAACTGCTCTGGACCATCGATGCCCTCATCGAGGGGGTACACTTCGATCTCAGATATACGCCACTGCGGTCGTTGGGCTGGAAATCCCTGGCGGTGAATCTCAGTGATATTGCGGCTATGGGCGGTGAGCCGCAGTATGCCTTGCTGGCCTTGGGGTGGCCGCCGACCAGAGACCTCGACCAAGCTCTGGAGTTGGCCCAAGGCATGCAAGACGCAGCCGAGGAATACGGCGTAACGGTGATCGGCGGTGATACCGTGGCCGCGCCGGCCGGACTGACGCTGAGCCTGACGGTCATCGGCCAGGTGCGGCCAGGGCTGGCGTTGCGACGGGATGGGGCCCAGGTGGGCGATGAAATCTATGTCACCGGTCCCCTGGGTCTGGCGGCCGCCGGGTTGGAGGTGCTGCGCGGCGGCGTGGAGCTGCCCAAGGACAGGCAGGACACTGTGACGGCGGCGTTTTTGCGGCCCCGGCCTCAGATTGCCGCCGGCCGCCTCCTGGCGGGCCAACGCCTGGCCACGGCGGCCATTGATCTATCCGATGGCGTGGCCTCAGACCTGGAGCAGGTCTGTCTGCGTAGCGGGGTCGGCGCGGTGCTGACGATGGCTTCCCTCCCTATTCCCCAGCCGGTCCAGGAGGTTGCCAGCTGCCTGGGGCTTGATCCCCAGGATCTGGCCCTGAAAGGTGGGGAGGATTATCAGCTCCTCTTTACCGTCAATCCAGGGAAACGAGCAGTGCTCCACCTGGCTTTTGCCAGAGCGGGGTTGCCGGCCCCGACCGGCATCGGCAGCATCGTTGCCGGTGCCGGTATCCGGCTGCGGGGGGCTAAGGGGGAGCAGGAAATAGCCGGAACCGGCTTCGATCATTTCCCGGATGGCGGCCTTAGAGGTGATTAAAAGCTGTTGCAAAACCCTAAACACCGATTATCTGTTAGGAATGACAAAAAGTTTTTGCAACAACCCGTAGGCCGCAAGGGCAAGGCTTTTAGGTTGTCTCAGCGGCGAGCGTCTCTACTTGGTTTCCACTAGAATAACTTTATGATTTACCAGATTCAGGCTTTGGATGGCGGCCTTGACGATTTTCTGCTCACCGAAGATACTGACCAGGCGGAGATGATCGCCCTCGGGTTCGATAAGATCGACGTCTTCCAGGAGTAATTCTTCCTGACCGTTGCGGATTATATAAGCGGCGGCTTCACACATCTTGCATAATCTCCTTGAGTCGGATACTGACAATGTGTTCCACGAGATGGGGCAATGGTTCGGGTTTCAGGCCCACGATTTCGATCCGTTCCTGAGTTAACGGTAAAAGTAATTTTAGGGCCTTGGCGGCGGCAATAGCTTCGGCCATGCGGGGGGTGAGCTCTCCCATCATGGCATTGGGAAGAATGATGGCGATGGGCCCGATGACAATGTCGGCAGTGGCTACCGTCTGGACAATGGCATTTTCGCCGGTAGCACCCCGATTGGCCCGGGCCTTAAGCATCTGGGCCGTGGCAATGGCATTGGTTCCCAAAGCAATGATTTCATGCTCCTCTTGATACACTTCTTTGAGTCGCTTAATAACGGCAGCGCCAATACCGCCACCCTGACCGTCCACCACGCAGATTCGCACCGGTACCCTCATCTCATCTTTTCTAGGCATATAGTATAGCATTCTCGGCGCCGCTGCAACTTTTTCGGCTTAATTATTTAAAGCTGCCATAGATCAACGAGAAGCTATTTCAAAACCCCCGCACCTCAATGCTCTCCCCCCGGGGGCATGTTCTTACCCACAACTTAGTAACCGGAGAGTGCCTACCGGATCCGACCTGGAGGTCGGCGCTGGTGATTTTTTTCTCTTGCCGGCGAGGGAAGCGGCACAGATAATTTACTATATTCAACACTTTGGCCAATGCCCTTTGCTTCTCTCCCACTTATGGGTAATGATAAGGCCAGGGGGAGAGGAAATCTTAAGGAATTAACAGGATATTTTCTTTCTATCAGCAGAATACCATACCCCGCAAAAAGGTTTTGAAACAAGTTATAGCATCCAGCAGATATCGTTAGGAAATTTGCTGCATTTGGTCAGATATGGGGTATTAATCAATCTCTTCCAATAGATAACTTGACAGAGGGTTGGCATCCCTGTCATGCTTACAATTGGCCATCCTGATCTTCGGATGAATACGGCTTAGAAAAAATTTAAGGAAAAGGCAAGATCGGTCGATAACGGATGAAAGGGAGAAGAAAAATTTTCAACGATACCTTCGGCGCGGTAATGCCGTAGCAGGAGATGGTGTTTCCCCAAATCCTGAAGGAGTTCTGGCATGGCCGACCAGAAAAAGACTGACCAAAAATCTGCGGAGCAGGCCGAGGACAAGGCCATCCGAGAGGCCCGGCGGGCCCGCACTTATCTGATTAATAGAGAACTGTTGGAAAAAATGACCAAAAAACAGGCAGAGAGACTCCGGAAGGCCCGCCGTTTCCCGGTAAACCGGGAACTCCTGGAAGTCAATGGCAAACCCGGCAACGGTGCTCAGCTTCTGGATCTGAGTATGAATGGGGCCAGACTGCGCCTGCCGTTTTCTCCTCCTTTCATGAGTCAGATAACGCTCAAATTTACCCTGCAGACTGATGCCAGGATACAATCGGTAATAGGCCGGGTGATCTGGTCACGCCGTGGCCTCGATAAAGATTGGTACGAGGTGGGGGTGCAATTTTATCAGAATTATTGGGAAATTGATCAGTTGTTGCGGTTAGAACAGCGCTGAGGGCCGCCGGCCATTAATGGCAGTCTGACCCTTGCGCCCGCTGAGCGGGCCAGCGTTTGAGATAGACCAACAGCAGGGCAATGGCCGCCGGGGTAACCCCGGAGATGCGGGCGGCTTGACCGAGGGATTGGGGCCGGATTTCCTGCAGTTTTTGACGCACCTCATTGGACAGGCCGGGCACGCGATTATAATCAAAATCCGGGGGCAGATATTTCTTTTCCAGATTGACCATCTGTTGCACCGCTTCTGTTTGCCGCTGAATATAGCCCTCGTATTTGTGTTGAATCTCCAATTGTTCCACCACAGCCGGGGGCACGGCCGGCACCTCGCCGGCCCAGGCATAGAGGCTGGGCAGATCGAGTTCCGGTCGTTTCAGGAGCTTCAGCAACGGCGTCGGCTCTTTCAGGACCGTCGACCCCCGTGCGGCCAGGGCTGCATTAATGGCCGGCAGGGGGAAAATTTTTATTCCCGCCAGCCTGATTTCCTCTTCGGCCAGAAGGCGCTTTTTTTCCCGCACCGCTTCCACGGCTTCCTTGGTCACCAACCCCAATTCATACCCCAGTTCCGTCAGGCGCAGATCGGCGTTGTCCTCCCGCAGCAGGAGGCGGTATTCGGCCCGAGAGGTAAACATGCGGTATGGCTCGCGGGTGCCTTTGGTAACTAAATCATCCACTAAGACGGCCATATAGGCCTGGCCGCGGTGCAGCAGAAAAGGCGGCCGTCCCAGGATCTGGCAGGCGGCGTTAATGCCGGCCCATAATCCTTGGGCTGCAGCTTCTTCATAGCCGGAGGTGCCGTTGATCTGGCCGGCCAGGAAGAGGCCTTTGACCAGTTTGCTTTCCAGGGTCGGCAGGAGTTGGGTGGGCAGCACATAATCGTATTCAATGGCATAGGCCGGCCGCATGATTTCTGCTGCCTCGAGGCCAGGGACGCTGCGGAACAGGTGTAACTGGATCTCCACCGGCAGACAATTGCCCAACCCCTTGGCATAAATCTCTTGGGTCTGCCGACCCTCCGGCTCCAGGGTGACCTGATGGGAGGGTTTGTCGGCAAAGCGCATGACCTTGTCTTCCAGGGAGGGGCAATACCGGGCGCTGGTGCCTTTGATGACGCCGCTATAGAGGGGCGAAAAATGGATATGGTCCCGGATGAGACGGTGGGTCAGGGCCGAGGTCTGGGTGACGTAACAGGTGACCTGTTCCCGGGGGCCCAAGGGACTCCGCCAGGAGAAGGGCCGCACCTGTTCGGAGCCCTGGAGTTGGCCCATGGCGCTGAAATCGATACTGGCCGCGTGCAGGCGGGGCGGGGTGCCGGTTTTCATGCGCCCCATCTGAAACCCCAGTTCCCGGAGGTGGGCTGCCAACGTTGTGGCCGCGAATTCGCCGGCCCGACCGGCCTGAATCTGATGTGGGCCGATGTGAATCAGGCCGTTTAAAAAGGTGCCGGTGGTGATCAAAACTGCCTTGGCCCGATAACACAAGCCATAGGATTCCACCACGCCCACGACCCGGCCGTCTTCGATGAGGAGGCGGTCCACCATGGCTTCCCGGATGTGGATGCGGGGCTGCGCCTCCAAGAGGGCCTTCATGGCTAACCGGTAGGCCTGTTTGTCGCACTGCACCCGAGTGCCTCGGACTGCCGGCCCTTTGGAAGTGTTCAAGAGACGGAATTGGATGCCGGTCTGATCCGCCAGATAGCCCATGGCGCCGCCCAGGGCATCGATCTCTTTGACCAGGTGGCCTTTGGCCAGACCGCCGATGGCCGGATTGCAGGCCATCTGGGCAATGGTGTCCAGGTTTAAATTAAACACCAGGACCTCCAGACCCAGCCGGGCAGCGGCCAGGGCTCCTTCGCAACCGGCATGGCCGGCCCCGACCACGATGAGATCATAGGTTTGCGGATAAAAGGTCACGGGAGGTTACAAGATTGGTGACAGAGCCTAATTTTCTATGAATAATGCCGGGTTGGGAAATTCCCCTATGAAGGCGGTTGGCCGGTGCCAGCAGCCGTCTTCCCAAACTTTTTATCAAGCTCGAGTTTAGCTTTTATTAATAAAGTATTTTTTCAGTGGCCGACGCAACATTTCTTTCGTTTACTGCCAGTCCACTTCGCGCAGCAGTTCGATGAATTCCGGCGATTCAGTATATTTTTTAAGTGACTCCTGATAGTCGAGCCAATTTTCCCACAATGCCAGCCATTCCTGATTGTGGTAATAGATAGTGGTTTCTTCCCCGGAGTCTTTGACGCGCCGGTACTCGTCGTATTCTTCCTGACAACTGCTGCAGAAGCGATACGGGCCGTAATAGCGTTTGTACATTTCCTGGGGGTCGAACTGTACCCCACACATGGAACAGCGGGCCAAACAACGTTTGCATTGCAGGAACTTGCGGATAAACTCCAATTTTTTGGCCTTGTCAACCTTGACTTTCTTTTTCTGCTCCTGCTGCAGCCGCTTTTCTAAATCGATGATTTTACTCATACGGGCCTTCCAATGGCAAAAGGTTTCCATTCACTTTTCATTAAAATAATAATCATCCGGCGTTGCGTCAATGTGTTGCCCAAAACCAGGGAGGCCGGCGGTTGCCTTCCCAAGTCGAGGCTCGCAGACCGCTGCCAATGGCTGCTGACCGTGGCTCACTCGGCCAGGATGGTAGCTTTGAGGATGGTTACCGGTTCTACCGGGACGTCGCCGTGAAAGCCTTTGGTGGTGGTGGCCACCGCCTTGATGGCGTCCACCACGTCTTTCCCCTGGACCACCCGCCCGAAGACCGCGTAGCCCCAGCCGGCCGGGGTCTTGCTGGTGTGGTTCAGGTTTTTATTATCCGCCACGTTAATGAAAAATTGGGAGGTGGCGGAATCGGGCACCGCGGTGCGGGCCATGGCGATGGTATAAGCCTCGTTGCGCAGGCCGTTGTCCGCTTCATTTTTAATGGGCGCCCGGGTCGGTTTCTGCTGCATCTGGGCGTCCAGCCCGCCACCTTGGATCATAAAGCCATTGATCACCCGGTGAAAAATGGTGCCGTCATAAAAGCCGTCTTTGACGTACTGGAGAAAGTTGGCCACGGTCAGCGGGGCCTTCTCCGGATAAAGTTCCAGGGTGATGTCGCCCATGGAGGTCTGCAGTTTTACCATAGGATTGCTCCGGGCCGCCCAACCGGGCTCGCCGCCCGGCACCCACGACCAGCACAGCAAGGTCAAGAGCCACAGGCGCAGGATCGTCGTTAGCAGCGGCGACGCCAACCGAGGCGGGCGGCATGATTGAGGTGGATGGTTCATAGTCCCTGCCGGAAGATTAATTTTCCCAATTAGTATATCAGGATAAGGAGTCTGAGGCAATGCCCGGCCCGCGGCCGGAGCGTCAGTTACCGGAAGAAACTCAAGAAGGAAACAGGTCCCGCCAGCGGGTCTCGTCCAAAGCTGCAATTATGGCCACGGTCAGGGCCACCAGGGCCTCCACATCGGCTAGATGGATCATGGAGGCCGGAGAATGGGCATAGCGCACCGGTGCTCCCAGGACAATGGTGGGCAGGCCGCCGTGGGCCACATGAATGGCCCGGGCATCGGTGGCGCCGCTGCGGCGCACCGCCAATTGGTGCGGAATCTGCCGTTGTTGCGCCAACTCCACGACCCAGCGCCAGAAGTTTTGGGGCACGATGATGGTGGGATCATACAGCCGGATCTGCACGCCGCGGCCCAAGGCACCCTGGGGCGGATCGGGGCTGAGGCCGGGCAGGTCGTCGGCCGGGGGGCCTTCCAAGACAATGGCCAGATCGGGTTTGGCAAGCTCCACGGCCGCGGCTGCACCGCGACTGCCCACTTCTTCCTGGACGGTGCCGACGGCCACAATGGTGTTGGGGTGGGGATGGTCCCGAAAGTGTTGCAGCACCGCCACCATGGCAGCCACGCCGACCCGGTCATCCCAGGCTTTGTTGACCAGACACTGCTCATTGAGCACCCCCAGACCGGCGCGGGGTACGGCCAGGTCGCCCAGACCGACACCCAGAGCCTGGACTTCCTGGGGGGAGTTCGCGCCGATGTCCACCAACAGCTCTTCCATCTTTAAGGGCTTGGTATTTTCGGTCCGGAAATGCACCGGTAGGGCCGCCACCACCCCCTCCCGCCGGCCTGTGACCGTCTGGATAATTAGACGCTGGCCCGGCAGGAGGCTGGCATCCCAGCCACCCAGGGCCTGGAGGCGCAGATAGCCCTGGGCGGTGATACCCTGGACCATGAAACCGATTTCGTCCAGGTGAGCTGCCAGCAACAGGCGCGGCTTGGCCTGGGTCCCCATCTTTTCGGCCAGGACGGAGCCCAGGCCATCCCGGCGGAGTTGGCAAAAAGATTGCAGGTGTTGGCTCATAAGTTGGGCTACCGGGGCTTCGCCGCCCGGCGGTCCGAAGCAGTCGGCAAAGGTCGTCAGGAGTTCTCGTAGTGGTTGCATCATAACCTTAGCAGTTGCAGGGTCCGTAAATTCTACTTGCCAAGAGTCGGGGTTTGTTCGATACTGAATAGTTAATCTCAAAAAATATAATCTTGCTGCAATTAAAGAGAGGTCGTCATTGCCATGATCCGTTACACTGTTCTGGCCCTGGTCAGCGTCAATATCCTTTTTAATGTCCTGGGGCAACTTTTGTTAAAAACCGGCATGAACAGATTGGGCAACTTCCAATTATCCCTCAACGCGCTCATTCCCGTTTTCATCCGGGCCTTTTTCAACCCCTATATATTGTTGGGTCTGGGCTGCTATGTCACCGGCTTCCTCATCTGGCTGATCGTTTTGGCCAAAGCTGAAGTCAGTTATGCCTACCCCTTGATCAGCGTGGGCTATGTGCTCACGGCGGTGATGGGTTGGTGGTTATTGGGAGAAAATGTCACCTGGATTCGCATCAGCGGCATTCTCATCACCTGTGTGGGGGTTATTATCATTTCTCAGAGTTAACTTCTGGTCCGGCTGGCTTTATATCGCCGTCCCCAAAGGGAGGCCAGAAAGAAAAGTCCGGCCAAGATAACCACGATGGTCGCGCCTGAGGGCAGATCAATCTGGTAGGACAAGGCCAAGCCGGCCAGATTGGCAGCCACGGCCATGAGAGTGGAAACCAGCAGCATGGCATGGATGTGCCGGGTCAGGTTCCGGGCCACGGCCGCGGGAATGACCAACAGGGCCGAGACCAGAACGATGCCCACCAGATAGATGGCGACGATGATCACCAGGGCCAGCACGGCCAGAAACAAATAGCGGACGGCTTGCACCGGCACGCCGCAGACCCAGGCCATCTCTTCATCAAAACTGAGGAAGACCAGCTCCTTATAGAAGAGCAAGAGGAAAAGCAGGACAATGGCGGTGACGCCGGTCACCTGCCACAACTGTTGGGGACCGATGGCCAGGATATTGCCGAACAGGATCCCGAAGATATCGGCGTTATACGTTCTGGAAAAATGTAAAAAGAGGACCCCCACCGCCATGGCCGCCGCAAAAAAAATGCCGATGGCGGTATCTTCGTCGACCCGCCCCCGAGTCTGCACCAGTTCGATCAGAAAAGCCACCAGGATGGCAAAGGCCAGGCCGGTCCAGAAGGGGTCGACCTGCAGGAGAAAACCCAAAGCCACGCCCCCGAAAGCGGCATGGGAAATGCCGGCCCCCACAAAGGCCATGCGTCGCAGAACAATAAAGACGGACAGCAGACCGCAGATGAGGCTGACCAAGAGTCCACCCACCACCGCATTCTGCATGAACCCCGGCTCCAACCAGTCAAACATCGTGAATCCGCACGACCCGATGGGGAATTTCCCCATGAAAGAGATATTCAACGCTGCAGCCGAAGGTCTTTTCTAGCCCCAGGCGGCCGATGGGCGGCGCCTGATGGACATAGATCCGCCGGTTCAGGCAGATAATATCGCCCACATGACGGGAAATGGCGCCGATATCGTGGGAAACCATGATGACGGTCAGGTCCATCTGCTCCTGGAGCTGATGGATGAGGTCATATAACTCATCCTGAGCGCAGGCGTCCAAAGAAATGGTGGGTTCATCCATGATCAGGAGCCGGGGCTCCACACTGAGAGCCCGGGCAATAAAGACTCGCTGTTGCTCACCGCCCGACAAGGCACCGATAATATTATGGGCATGGGCGGCCATGCCCACCTGAGCCAGGAGGCGCAAGGCTATCTCCCGATCTCGCTGGGAAGGACGCCGACCGATCCCCAAGAGACCATACCGCCCCATGAGCACAACGTCCAGAACCGAGATGGGAAAATGGGGGTTGGTCAGCGGCCGCTGCGGCAGATAGCCGATAATCTGCCCCTTACCCCGGAGTTTTTTGGGTTTTTGGCCGAAGATGAGGACCTCCCCAACGTTAGGCCGAATCAAACCCAGTATCACCTTCAGGAGGGTGCTCTTGCCGGCGCCGTTGGGCCCCAGGATGCCGACAAAACTGCCGGCGGTAATCTCCACGGAGATATCTTCCAGGACTACTTCGTCCCGATAAGATAAGGAGACATTTTGGATGCTGACCGCTATCGTCGCCATACCCGGTTATTTCATGGCCTGGGCCATGGTGTTAAGGTTATACTCCATGAGCTGGATATAGGACTCGCCATAGGGCGGCCGGCCGCCGATGGGGTCCAGGGTGAGGACGCGGACGCCGGCCTCGTTGGCCAGGACCTCGGCGATCCGAGGATTGAACTGCGGCTCCGAGAAAATCACCCGGATGCCGTAGCGCTTGATGGCCGCCAGGATATTTTGCAAAGCCCGGGGAGTCGGCTCCCGCCCCGGCGCCACCTCGATAATACCCACCTCCCTGAGGCCATAGCGGCGGGCAAAATAGCTGAAAGAAGGGTGGAAGCCGATAAATTCCTTGATCTGAAACTGGGCGGTGGCGGCGGCAATCTTATCATGCAAAGCCGTCAGCTTTTCCAGATACTGGTGCAGCTGCTGTTCATAGACCGGTCGGCCTTCCGGATCGGCGCTGCTCAAGGCCGCGGCCAGCCGACGGCAGATGTCCTGGGCCAGGACTGGGTCCAGCCAAACGTGGGGGTTGACATCACCATGGGCATGCGGGTGGCCATGACCATGCTCTGGTTTTTTCCCGCCGATTGTCTGCGGCCCGCCCTCCCGAACATGGCCGTGCACTTCCCGGATGAGGTCAAGGCCATCTGTGGCAGTAACCACCATCGGTTTCTGGACTTTCAGGGTCTGCAGAAAGCGGCCAACCCAGGGTTCCAGGCCAGCGCCGTTGATAACCACTACCTTGGCCTGGCGGAGGCCGGTGAGGAGGCCGGGGGATGGTTCAAAGGTATGGGGACTGGCCCCAGGGGGTATGAAAACCTGGACCTGGACCCGCTCGCCGCCGATCTGGCGACAGAAGTCAGCCAAAGGAATAATGCTGGCCGCCACCGGCAGCTTGACCGGCTGGACTGCCAGGGCTATGGCGCTTTGCCAGAGCGTCAGCAGCAGGACGCCTAGCATGATGATTCCCCTGACTAACATACGACCCTCCTTCGGTGCTCTCAGCTTGTTAGCCCATATCCCGGCATTTAGGGCAAAGACCTTCCAGCCGGATTTCTACCCGCAAGGCCAAGTTATCCCTCGGACCGTGTAACTCTGCCAACAATTGGCTCAGGTCAATGGGTTCCAAACACTGCACCTCACCGCAGCGCTGACATTGGAAGTGGGGGTGCGGGCAGCGAGAGCCCCCGGCTAATTCATAGTAGTCGGCCCGGCCCTCCAGAGAAAGTTTGCGCAGCAGGCCTTTCCGGGTAAAGAGGCTTAACATCCGGTAAACGGTGACTTTATGCAGCCGCCGGCGGGCTGTTAAGGCGGCCAGCACCTCCGGCGCGGTCTGAGCCCCCGGGGTGTGCAAAAACAGATCCAGGAGGGCAAGCCGCGGCTGTGTGGCTTTCAGACCGTATTCTGACAAATAATCTTTCGGGCGCTTGCCAGCCGACATGGTAAGGTTATAGCAAAAAAGCAACTGAGTTGCAACAAAACTGGCTGCTCAGGTGCAGGGGGTGAGGCAGCAAGGCTGGCAGCTTGTTGAGAAAGGGCTCAAAGCTGGGGCAGGGAGTACAGTCCCCCGTCCCCTCCCCGAAAACCCTTGCCCCGACCCAAAATGCCTGTCGGCGGTGCCAGGTGGCAAGGAAATGGGTTTACCCTGTCCCTCTGTAGTGTCTGAGGAGCGTTTTTCAACAGCCAGAGAGATTCAGGAGGGGGGCATTTTTTTTCGGGAGCGGAATTGCCGGCCGCGACGGCGCTTTTTGGAGGCCGGGGGTGCCGGCGCTGGCGGAGTGATGGCGGCTTGGGCGGCGATTTCCTGAAAGAACTCCTCTGGCGCGCCGGCGAGCAGATGGGCCAGCAGCCAGGCCTCGGGGAAACAGACCCGACGACGCAGACGGGCCGGCAGGCGTTGCCCGGAGCCGAGGGCCCGGAGGACCTGGACTGTGGTCAGCCACAGCAGCAGGATATCCTCCCGCCGGCCTGGGGCAAATTCCAACGGCAGCAGTGCCTGCTCGACAAAGGGACCGACGGTGTCTGGAGGAATCTCCTGCACCGGCAGGTCCAAGGTCAATGCCAGGCAGGGCATCAGGAAGGCGGTCCAAAAAAAAGATTCGCTGCAGCTGAGGTTGGCTTGGATAAGGCTGTCCACCCTGGCAAATATCCCCTGCAATCGTGACCGCTGGGCGGCCAGCAGTGCCGCGTCTTGCCGGTCATTTTCCAGAAATGGCAAAATGGCCGCCAGCAAGCCGCTGCTCAGCATCAGATCGAGAAAGGGGGCCGAGGCTCCGCTCTTGAAATCTTTCAGAAGCTCATCCCGGACTCGGGAGGGGTTGCAGAGTCTGATAAGGTGGCGTTGGTCCAGGGTCGCCGTCCACGTAGCCGCGTCAATGGCAAACCCGGTCCGGGCCGCATGGCGCAATACTCGCAACATACGGACCGGATCCCGACGGAAGCGCACTTCCGGCGAGCCGATCACCCGGATGAGCCGGTTGCGCAGATCGGCCAGGCCACCCACATAATCAATGATGGAGAAATCGGCGATATTATAAAAGAGGCCGTTAATGGTCAGGTCACGGCGGTGCGCATCCTCAGCCGGGGTGCCAAAGGTGTTGTTGGGTGCCAGGAGGTCGTCGGTCCCATCGAATTCCGACCGCCGTCGAAAGGTGGAGACCTCCACCACCTTGCCGCCCTTAAAAAACACCTGGACCAGACGAAAGCGGCGGCCGATAACGCGGCTGTTGCGAAAGAGACGGCGGATTTCTTGGGGGTGGGCATCCGTGGCAATATCGAAATCTTTGGGCTTTCTGGCCAACAGCAGGTCCCGCACGCTGCCGCCCACCAGGAAGGCCTGATAGCCTTGATGGTGCAACCGGTAGAGGACCTTGAGAACCTCCACGTCAATGTGGGCCCGGGAGATGTTATGCTCGGCCCGCGGCACTACTATGGGCTGGGGATACGTCTCCTCCAGGGCCATGGGGGCGTCGTCTAAGGCAGAAATTGCTTGGTCGGAAACGGTCATGGGAGTACGGTCTGCCTTGCCGCTGTCCTTGGCAAAAATCAAGGCGTCGCTCGGGGGGCGTGGCTACTCATGCCAATAAACCGATGCCACTTGGTGATTCCCCCCCACGGCGCAAGTACTGGCCTGGACGCCAAGGGTCGGGACTCTCTTGGGATTGGCAAATTAGGATATGCGTCACCAGCAACAAAGCTCACTTCTTAAAGTAGCTCGTGCTATCTCGTCTGGCAATGGCTGTTTATTCACATTATACTATATACTAAATATACTAAATTTTGCCAAGTGTTAACCCTTAGGAAAAATTAAGTTATTATGAACGGCTGGAAGGAGAAACGCCATGGGCCTCATTATTGAATCGGTGCACGTCGGTCCCCTCGCAGTAATCTGCTACATCGTCGGTTGTGTCCAGAGCCGTCAAGGTATGCTCATTGATCCCGCCGCTCCGGATGAGGCGGTGGCCCGACAGATCGAACGGCATGGCCTGACCATTCGGTGGCTGGTCAATACCCACGGCCATCCCGATCACACCGCCGGCAACAACTACTGGGCTGCCAAAACCGGCGCCACCACCGTCCTCCATGAGCTGGATTGGCAATTCTTCAGCACTCCGGCCATGCAACGGGCCGCCGTGGCCGAAGGCTTCCCGCCTCTGACCCGGATCGATCGGCTGGTCCGCGACGGCGACCGCCTGCCCGTGGGCCAGTATGACTTTCTCGTGCTCCATACCCCCGGCCATACCCCGGGCTCCATCTGTCTCTACACCCCCGGCCATCTTTTCACCGGTGATACCCTGTTTGTGGACAATGCCGGCCGCACCGACCTGCCCGGCGGTTCCCTGGAGACCTTGGTAGCCTCCATTCAGACGAAAATCCTCCCCCTGCCGGATGACACCATCATCTGGCCCGGCCATGACTATGGCGACACGCCCACGGCCACTTTGGCGGACCAGAAACAGACAAACCCCTATATTACTGATTTCCTCGACTAGCCTCGCGCCCAGAAATGGGCAGGTGCAGAAGGTCATTTTCTCAAAATGCCCATGGCCGGGGCGCCCAGAGAGGCTGTTTTCCCAGATTGAGGGGCCGGTGCACGACAAATTCTCCGGCCCCTGCTTTTTAAGGGCGATTTATAATTAATATAAACAGGTTAGCAGATTCTCAATTTGAATCACCCCGGCCTCACTGTATTTCCTGGAAAATCGGCAGGTTGGCCGTCGGCAACTCTGGCCCGTGCTTTGCAGTAGTTACCACCAAGAATCCGAAGAGAAAGGAGTCTCACCATGTCTCTGTTGAGAATATGTGGTCTGGTGGTTTTATTGGCGGCTTTGACCGCCGGTTGTACCAGCATGAGCCCCTACACGTATACAGGGGCCGGTGTCGGCGGGGCTTTGGGGGCCGGGGCCGGCGCCATGTTGGATCAGAACAATCGCTGGCGGGGGGCCATGGTCGGCGGCCTCATGGGCGGTGCTTTGGGTGGCGCCGCCACGGAATTAGGCCGCCGGGCGGCTGACGAGGATGCTCGCCAGCGGCGTATGTACGGCACTAGCACCACTCCAGCCCCCCAAACCTATGACAGCGGCGGTTACTTTCAATAAAGCGGTTGCCTAGAGAGTCCGTCTCCCAACGGGCCAAATTCGCCTGGCGCCTACCCCCGGTAGCGCCGGGCTTTTTGCTTTTCGGTTGCTAGCTAACCCCTCTTATTTTGTCTTGCTAGCTGATCCAGCAATTCTGCCAGGGCCGGGGCACTCTGCACAGGCGCCAGACAGGTGGTCCCCGGGCAAACAAAGGCCGTGGGTTGACCGGCGATCTGCTCATAGTCCCGGACAGCGGGGATGAGCGTAGCCAATTCTGCAGCATTTGCCGGGGTTTTCAGAACCAGCCGCCGATGCGGCAAAAAGCGGTGGTAGATCTCGGCGAGCATCCCTCGGATGACCGGATGGTCGGGCTCGCCGGTCAAGGTGATGGCCAGCGGCGGTGCCAGAAAGGCTTCCTGGGCGGCGGCCAGATGGGACAAAGCCCGGGGATTTTCCAGGAGCAGATTTTGCAGCCGGGTGAGGATCTCCTGGGCCCGCTCCCAAAATTCTGGTCTGTCGGTGAGGCGATGGAGACGGATGAGGTTATGGACCATGACCGAGTTGCCTGACGGCACGGCCAGATCCTGGAAGTTTTTCGGGCGCACCAGCAGGGTTTCATGATCCTGGGGCGTGGAAAAATAGCCGCCGGCCTCTTGATCATAAAAGGCCTTGTCAGTTTCCTGGGTCAAACGTAACGCCGCCCGGAGCCAACGCAGATCGAAGTCGGTTTCATAGACGTCCAAGAGGGCGGTGATGAAATAAGCGTAGTCATCCAGGAAGGCCGGCCGATGAGCCGGGACGGCCCCCCCCCAGGTGCGCTGCAGGCGTCCTTGCCGTGCCTCCTGGTCCAACAGAAAGGCCGCAGCCCGCAATGCAGCCTGGGCGTAGCGGGGCTCGGCCAAGACCTGGCCGCCAGCGGCCATGGCCGAGATCATCAGGCCGTTCCAGGCGGTGATGATCTTTTCGTCCCGATGCGGCCGTATACGTTGTTCTCGGGCAGTAAGCAGCTGCTGGCGGGCCTCGGCCAGGATTTCCTGCACCTGGGCCTCCTTGAGGGCAAACTGTTGGCCCAGTGCCGCCGCGCTCCAGGGCCGGTGCAGAACGCTGGCCCCGTGTTCAAAATTCCCCTCGGCGGTGACGCCGAAAGCCGCCTGGACCAAAGGGGCTCGCGCCGATCCGACCACTTGGGCAATCTCCGCCGGGGTCCAGACAAAAAATTTCCCTTCCACCCCTTCGCTGTCGGCGTCCTGGGCGGCATAAAAGGCGCCGTCCGGGGAGGTCATCTCGGCCAGGACGTAATCCAAAGTCTCCCGGGCAATGGCGGCATACCAGGGATCGCCGGTAAGCTGATAGGCCTCCAGATATCGTACGGTCAACTGAGCGTTATCATAGAGCATTTTTTCAAAATGGGGGATAAGCCAGACGCCGTCCACCGTGTAGCGGTGGAAGCCGCCCCGCAATTGATCGTAGATGCCGCCGCGCGCCATTCTCTGCAGGGTCAGGAGGAGCTTGGCCAGGACCTCGCTTCGACCGGTGCGCTCATAAAAGCGGGCCCAAAAGCCCAGGTCCAGGGAGGGGGGAAATTTGGGGGCGCCGCCGAAGCCGCCGTTGTCCTGGTCAAAATAGGCCAAGGCATGATCCAGGGCCTGTTCCAAATGGGCATAACGGGGAGCCGGGCCAGGCTCCGGGGTCAGGGACAAGATCTGTAAATTCTGGTCCAACAGACCCGCAACATTGGCAATATTGGCCTTTTTGTCGCGATAGGCTTCGGCCAGGGCCTGGAGCAGGCGGGGAAAGCCGGGCAGTCCGCCCCGATCCTCGGGAGGAAAATAAGTGCCGCCATAAAAGGGCTTCAGATCCGGGGTCAAGAACACGGTCAAAGGCCAGCCGCCCCGCCCCGTCAGCATCTGCACAGCATTCATATAGACATCATCAATATCCGGCCGCTCCTCCCGATCAACCTTGATGTTCACGAAGAGGGCGTTCATGATGCCGGCGATGTCGGGGTTTTCAAAACACTCATGGGCCATGACATGGCACCAATGGCAGGTGGAATAGCCGATGCTCAGCAGGATGGGCCGGTCTTCCTGGCGGGCCTTGGCCAAAGCCTCGGGGCCCCAGGGATACCAATCCACCGGATTGTAGGCATGTTGTTGTAAATAGGGACTTGCTTCCTGGATGAGCCTGTTGGGCCGGCCGGCGTTGGTCATTAGAGGTCCTTTCTGAAGGATCAAAGGAAAAATGCGATTTTCCAGCCTTTTGGTGCAGCAAAAAGGCCATGTTGGGGTAGGGGGGGATTTCAGCGGGGGGCATAGTCCCGCGGCCCCTGCCCTGCAAAATACTTTTCAAAAGCCCTGCGAGCTAAAAATAATCATTCTGCAACAGGAAGCAATTGCCGGGCAAGTGGGTAGCGGCGGCCGAGAGGGCGCAGTTTGGCCGGGCGCATCATCCTGACAGAGGCAGACCGCGCTTTGCCGAGTTTTTCTTAAAGTCGGCAGAGAGCGGCCAATTCCGGGCGGTCCAGGAGGTCCTGGAGTTGGCGCACCTGCCGGGCCAATTGTTCGGGGTTCGTAAAACGGAGTTCCAGACGCCAGGCGGCGTCCTCGAAGGCCGGGGAGGGCTGGACGCGCATATGAGGATGCTGCCATAAGCCCAGGGCCTTGAGGTTTTCCTGGACGAATTGCCGGGTCTGACTGAGGCGGGGGAAACACCAGCGCCGCAACGTTTCCCAGAGCTGCCGATCTTTGGCCGCCGGCGTCAGGACCGGATCTTGCAAGATCGCTGTCAGCTCCGCCTTTTCCAGCCAAGCGGCAGGGGAGATGCCGTGGCGGCGGCTTAGGGTTGTCAGATATTCCAAGATTTCCAGCTGCTTACTGTGGCTGAGGAGCAGGGTTTGAAACCAGGGCAGGAGGGCCTGCCGATCCGGGGCCGGCCAGCGGCTCAGACGGGCGCCGGCGGTTACGGTCAGACGGTTCCGGGCTGCCAGGTCCTGCCAGGGCTCCTCCAGGGCCAGCAGGGCTTGGTAGTTCTGCAAGACAGACTCCGAGGGCGGCAGGCCAAGGCTCGGCAGATGCTGCTGGCGCACAGTATCCAGAGGAAAAAACTCCAACAGGCGCTGGATCATGTTGGCCGCTTCCAGGGGATTGAAGCCCCGCCCCAGGGCATTGTCATGCAGGGAGGCCAACAGGCACCACTGCGGCGGCGTCGCCGCCGGTACGAGGTAGACCGGCAGATCCCGGCAAGATAATTCCTGGAGCACCAGAAAACGCTGCCACCCGGCAATAATCTGGCACCGGCCATCCGGACGCGGCCGCACCAGGGGGGGATTGAGTAATCCCAGGGATTGCACGGAGGCCCGCAACGGCGCCAGGTCAAAACCGGAGCTGACCACAAAGGTGCGATCAGCCTCATCTATGGCGGCCAGATCGAGCCGGGTCAGGGTTGCCACCGGTTTTGAAGAGTCGGCCTCAAAACGCCTTGACTCCATATTCGGCCTCAAGTTGATCTGCTCCTTGGTTGTAAAAGTGGCCCCCCAACCGCAACGAAACCTTAAGACGCTAGATTATCATTTTCAGACCAGAGACCAGCCGCCGCCTTATACCAGATATCTGACAATGCTCAAGAGAGTATTCAGGAGTCCCAGGGCAATGAGAGCGGCTACGGCGCCCCGGGAGGTTTGGGACACGAGGCTTTCCCAATGGTCTTTGGTGCCCAGGCCGTAGTAAATGGCGATGCTCCCCATGGACATGGCGAAAAGGAGAATTTTGCCGGTGCTGATGATGACATCCTCCCAATTGAGGGCGTTTAGGAAGGAGCGCCACAATTTTTGCCAATAAATATCGGTTAACAATTGGCCGAAGAGGTAACCGCCGATGATGGCACTGAAAAGGAAGATGCCGAAGAGGATGGCCAGAGAAATGAGCAGACCCCAAAAACGGGGGGCACCGATGACAATTTCCGTCTCCAGACCCATAAGTTCAAGGGATTCCATCTCCCGGTCCAATTTCATGACGCCGATTTCCACAATCATGGCCGCGCCGGAGCGCAGGAGCACCAGGAGCGCTGTCAGGATGGGACCCAATTCCCGGACGACAACGATGACCAAAAGGCTGCCGATCAGTTCCTCCAAATGGATTTTCCGCAATTGCGCAGCAATGTAGACAATAATGGACAGACCCAGGATCAGGCCGGACAGAGCGACAATGGGCCAGCCGAGGACTCCCAGGCGATAGATCTGTTGGGCATACTCGCGGATCATGAGGCGATGGCTGCCAAAGGGCCGGCCAAAGGTAGCCAACAGCCGATAAAACAGGGCACTGATGCCGATAAACGTGGCTCCGGTGGCCAGCCAGAACCGCCAGAAGGCGCCAAAATACCGGAGCGGATCGGCAAGAGGGCGCGGGTTTCCCATGGCCTACCTCTGCTCAGGGTTGTCTGGCTTGCCAGGCAGCAGGAGGACCATAGCCAAACCCCCGCCGGCCTGGGGAGTCAGGGTCAGGGTGCCGCCATGTTGCCGCGCCAGGGCGGTGATCAGAAACGGCCCAAGAGGCCCGGGGGCGGTCTTGTGGACCTGAAAGGGCTGCAGAAGCCCCGCTAGATCAGGCTGGTCAAAACGTCGGCCTGGAAACGTCAGATTGACGGCCAGAGCGCCATTCGGCTGCAAACCGGCCTGCCACAGAACCTCCCCGGGGGGCGTCATCGCGGTTAAAGCAAAATCCACCATAAGCAGCAGGGCCAGGATTAAGTTGGCTTCGCAGCCATATAAGCGCGGCAGGGGCTGCGGTTCGACACGGAGAGCGACACCGCTGGGCAGCAGGCTCTGCAAGAGAAGACCGACTTGCTGGACCTGCGGGTCCAAGGCCACCTCTCCCCAAGACTCCGGCCGGGGGGCAAAAAGGTCAGCCCAGGCGGCCGGATCAGCTCGGGCCTCCTTTGCGGCCGTGAGCTGCGGTAGCATGGCGCTCAGCAAGCGGCCGCTGCCGGCCTGGCGCTCCATGCTGACCAGCCGCTCCGCCAGGGACTGCACGGTCGCTCCGAGCTGCAGGCAGAAGCGCTGCAGCTGCTGAAGTTCTAAAATATTCTGGGTGTCCTGCTGCTCCAGGTGCAGCTGTAAGGTGATGGGATCCATGCCAGAACCGCTCTCAAGGGCCGTTGCCAACATGGTGTAGCCCGTCAGCAGGTTGCCGGTCTTCCGGCTCTGCCAACGGAATCCCAGCAGGCCGAGGATCAGGGCGATGCAGGTAACAGCGGCCATGGCCCACATAAGATTCTGGCGCAGACTCACTCTTTCCTCTTCCAGAAGAAGGAGAAAACGGCGCATGGCGTCGATGCTGATGCCCACTTTAACCACCCCCCAAAAGACCGCACCCCTTTCTGGCAGGGGAATATACAGGGGAAAATACCGCAGGAGGAGTTCGCTTTCCAATTTTCGCCCCTGGTTGACGGCTTCCAACAGGGTGCGGTCAACCCGCTGCTCTCGGATCAACAGGCGGATTAATTCCCCTTCGGGTCCGGGAAAGGACCGCCAGGTTTTTTGGGGAGCCCGTTCCGCTCCCGGTTCTTCATAACTTAAGGGGAAAAAAACGTAGGAGAGATGCTGACCGGTGGCATCGGTCTGCCGGCTGATGAGTTCGATCCCCCGGATGGTTTCATTAAAGGTCACCTTTTCCCACAACAGCCGTTTCACCATTTGATCCAATGCAGCATCCTCGCCGATGCTGGTCTCCAAGGCGCTCAGGTGCGAGAATTCAAAAACTAATAGCCGGGCAATGGTATCGGCTTCTTTTTCGATCTCCTGGCGCACCGACTGGGAGACGCGATCCCAGATGGTGGAAAAGGCAACCTGCAGAAAAACTAGGAAGATGGCCAGGGAACAGACCAAGGTGCTGAGAAAAACGAGGTTTTCCCGTCGCTGCAGGACACTGGCCAGCGGCCGACCGCTCTCGTTTGCTTGGCGCCGGTTAATCCAGAGGGACATGGCGCTTTAATTCCTCGGCAGCAGCCTGAATGGCCTGGACCGGCGTCCGGCGGCCAAACAGGGCGTCTTGGAGGTGCTTTTCCAGAATCTCATTCAGTTTCCGGCTATGAGGACGAGGCTGCAGCGTGACTGTGGGGGAGGCGAAAATATTTTCATAAACCCGCAGGACATCGGGATTTTTGACTTGGGCCAGGGCCGTCTCCGAGGCTGGGACCTCGCCGCTGGTCTCCGCCCGCAGCACCTGCACCCGATCACTGTTGACCAGATTGAGGAATTGGCTGGCCATGTCTTTGACGCCGGGCATGGTGATGGCAAACCGGTTGACCGCCCAGCCGAAGGAGCCGATATTCGAATATTTGCGGGGGCGACCGCTTTGGGAAGGAATGGCCGCCACGCCGATCTGGTCCACGTTTTTGATAGCAGCCTGAGCCTGCCATTGGGGGTCGGCAAGCATGAGGCGGAGATCGTGGAGCCGGGTGTTCCAATTAATCATGAACAAGGCTTCGCCCCGCAGAAAAGCCTGTCTGAGACTCTTCGGCGCCGCGAAACGGGGCAGGGCCGCCGGTCCGGGCACTAGGGTGCCTTGTAGGGCACAGATTTCGGTCAGGGCCGCTTCGGCCCGAGCCAACATGTCGGGCTGCAGAAAGATAAAGTTCCCCCGGTCATCGTGGGTCCTGCCGCCAAACCCCCAAAAAATCGGATAGAAATCATTGAGAAAATTGGTGACGTGAAAAATGAGGCCATATTTCAGGGACCGTTCCCGGGGCAGGATGTCCCGGCAGATGGCTTTCAGTTCGTCCCAGGTGCGGGGCGGCGCTTTTTGATGAGTCGCGAGCAGGTCTTGGCGATAAAAGAGGATGTTTCCTTTGATGGCATTGGGCACGCCCATCAGTTCATTGACCAGTTCTCCAGAAGGACTTTTTTGCTTAAAAGAAAAGGCCTGGGCCACCGCCGGCACCAAACCCGCGGCGACATAGATGCCGGTGCTGGATAGAGGGCTGAGCCAGTTGCTGGCGGCATACCGCCGCACCCACGGTGCATCTAGAAACAGCACCGTGGGAATGGGACTTTCGGTGGCCAACCCCAACACAAAGGGCTCGTACGGCAGGAAGACATCAGGGACATAGATGCCGATAAAATTACGGCTGAAACCGGCTGTTTGAGGGGTGAGGCCCTCGGCCTGCAACTGCTCCAAGATGACCCGGGTCTGGGCGTCCACCACAAAGCTGAACGTCCCGATCGGGCCTGAATCCATGGCTTCGCCACAGCCTAAGAGAACGCTGAGGCAAACCCCCAAAAGCAGCAGACGTGCCATGGTTCCTACCTCTCCGGGCCGGGAGGGGCGCCGCCTTGGCCGCCCGCCGCTCCTGGCAATAGCGGTATGGCCAAACTCCGGGCTATCTGGCGCCAATAGCGCTCGACTTTGAGAAAACGCAGGAAAATGAGGCAGCCCAACAATCCCACGGCTTGCAAAAGGAAGACCCCGACATAAGCTCCGGCGGAGGTGTCAAGCCGCTGCAGAAACCGGTCCAGGAAAAAGCCGCCGGCCATTTCACCCAGAGCTAGGGCCAACCCGGAGATCAGATTCCATAACCCCATGAAAACACCGCCAAAGACCGGATGGGCCAGGCGCATGGTGAGATGCGCCAGCCCGGCATTATAAAATCCTTTGGCAAAACCCAAGAGCCACAAACCTGCCGCAGCCGCCGTGGCGTGTGCCTGCCAGGCACTGAGGCTCAAGAGGCCAAAGGCCAGAGCCCCCAACCCCAGGCCGATGGGGAGATTGACGGCATCCCCCACAGCCACGGCCTGCCGCAGCCGCCAAGAGGCGGCCCCCATGCCGAATAGGGTGCCATAGGAAATAACCATGCCAAATTTCGTGGTCTCCCCCACCGGCAGCTGCAAGATCTCCCCGCCAAAAGGCGTCAGGATAAAGATGTGCATGGCCAGGAAAAAGACCGAGGCCGCCAAAAAGCCGAAAAACAATAGGGCCTGACTGCTCTGCCCAAAACTCCAGAGGGAGCGTTCCAAACCGGCGACGGCTTCCGGCTGGCGCCGGACGCTTGGCAGAGGCATCTCAATCCCCCTGAGACTCACGATGGTTAAGGCGGCCGCGCCAAGAGTAAAGAGCCAAAATATCCGAGGGAGATGGCGGACCTGGTCTCCGGGAAAAAGGAAATGAAACCCGCTTGAACCGATGATCATACCCGCTAACGTCAAGATCCAGACCAGGGTCATGGCCAGTCCCCGGCGGCGCCAGGAGACTCTATCCACCAGAAGGGCGTTGACCGCGGTGGCCGAGACCGTGGTACCCACCCCAAACAGGCTGAAAAGCACTACCCCCAACCAGAAGAGCTGCCGGTCGGCTGGAGCCGCAGCCAGGGCCAAGCCCCAAAAGGGAAAGAAGGGCGTCACCGCCAGACTGAGGAACATGCCACCCAGGATAAACGGCGTGCGCCGTCGGCCGGTCGGTTCTAGTTTATCCGAAAAATACCCGGCAATCAAACCGGAAGGCGTGGCCAGATGTTGAAAAGCAAAGATAAAGGCGATCAGGCTGGCAGGGGTCTGATACTCGACGATGAGGACGCGGTTCAAAACATTGGTAATTAAAATCACCAATAGGGAAGTGGCAAACCGGATAATCCCCAGTTTCAGGATAAGGATGTTTTCATTGCTGGTTGAGGTCGGCATCGCGCAAGATTTACCTTTTGGCGCAGCCCAGAGCCATACTAGAGGCTTGGGGGGAGGAGTGTTAGGGAGACAGGGGGCTGTGCCCCCTAGCCCCCGCCCCGAAAAGCACTTTCATACCCCTCATTTCTCAAGTTGGCAGGGTCGCGCTGGCTGGCGTCCATCCTGCAGCCCTTTGCTATCCTACCTTGCTGAGAGCACCTGTCGATACAAGCGGAGGTAGGCGTCCACCATGGCCTCCTGGGAAAAATGCTCGGCCACGTGACGGCGGCAGGCTTCGGGATCCAGGTGCACCACCGCCTGCATGGCATTGATGAAATCGGCCGGCGAGCGGGCGATGAAGCCGGTGACGCCGGGGACGATGATTTCCGGCGCGGCGCCGCGAGCCGAGGCGATGACCGGCGTGCCGCAGGCCATGGCCTCCAGCATCACCAAGCCAAAAGCCTCATCCACCTCCAAGGGCAGGAGGAGCGCCCGGGCCCGTCCCAACAGGTCAAGTTTCCGGGGAAAATCCGCCGGACCCACATAGACGAGACGCCGCCCGTCCAGGTGTGGGGCAATCTCCTGCTCAAAATAAGGGCGATCCGGCCCAAAGACAGGCCCGGCACAGACCAGACGGCTGCCCGTCTCCCGGGCCAGACGGATGGCGGTGTGCAGCCCTTTTTCCGGATAGATCCGTCCTAAAAAAAGGAAGTAGTCTTCTTTGCCAGGGCCCGGCGGATAGGCCGCCACCTCCAGACCGTGGGGAATCAAAGACACTCGAGGGTGGCCGGTCAGGCGGCGGCGCTGGAAATCGCTCACCGCAACCAGGTGGACCTGAGAAAAATGCAGCAGATAATCCCGTTTTACCTCGGTGATGGGGGTGTGGAGGGTGATCACCAAGGGCTTAGGGTTTGCCAAGGCTTCCCAAAAGCCGGCGGCACTCTCCAAATGGGAATGCACCAGGTCAACGGGGTGCTGTTGCAAAAACCGCCAGGCGTAGGCCAGATGGAGGTTTTCAGAAAATTTCTCAGGGGGCCAAAACGACTGGGAGAAAGGACCGGCGGTGGGCGGGGCCAGGGTGGAATCGCCGGAGCAGAAAACCAAGACCTCCACTTGGCGTTGACGCAAACCCCGAACCAGCACATCCACCATAAGTTCCGTGCCTCCGTAGGTGACCGGCGGTACAGGAATCCAGGGCGGGGCGAGGTGGGCCAGGTGCATTACCCCTCCAGGGCAAGGGCTCCGGCAATTTCCGGCAGGGTGCGCAGCGGCGGCAGGGTTTCCTCCCCCACCGGCACCGATAACCATCGGACCGGCCGAGAAGTGCCACCCCCCGGCAGGGGGATGTGCAACGGCCCCGTCGGCGTGGGGGTTTTCCAGGTGAGCACTTCGGCTTGGACTAAGACCTCCCAGAGGGTATGAAAGACCGTGGCAGCCATCTGATCCAGGCCGGCCCGCCGGCGATCAGAGCGCAAGGGGGCATGGCGGTGATCCATCTGACCCACAAAAACCTGAGCCAGGGCTGCCAGATCGGGACGCCCGGGCTGCAGCTGCAGTTGATCCAGGGCCAAGGCGAGCAAAATCAGGATCTCAATACCGTAGCCGGTTTTAAAAGGCACCGCGGTCCAGAAAGTCAGCGTTGCCGCCATTTCCCCGGAGAGCAGATAGAGCAGTTCTTGCAGGCGCTGCAAACCTGGATGCGGCAAGGCTGCCAACAGCGACCGCACAAAGGTATTCAACCGGCCGCCCCTGGGCCGAAAATAGACCACCTTGGCCGCCTCCAGCCCGGCAAACCAGAGGAGAGCCCCCACCGGACCGAGACACCACGGCGCTCCGAAATAGGCTGGCCGGATATCAGCATCAAAAAACTGCAGGATGGCTCGGGGATCGGTGATCTCCCGGGAGTGGACCAAATAATGGATTATGGCCCGCATCACGGCACCTTTGCCCCAGGCACAGGTGGTCTGATCCGGGGGCGGCAGGTGGCGGCTCAAAAAAACACGCAGCCAGGGGAACTGCCGGGGCAGGAGGGCCAAATCTCCCGGGTCGGAAGCGCCACAGGCCAGCCAACCGGCATCTATGATAGTGCCCACCAAAGGATTGAGGATGGCGGCCAGCTTTGCCACATTGGCCGCTTCGCTGCTGTCTTTTACCGGGAAAATGACGTGCACCGGGCGAGCCTGGTGTTGTTTCAGTGCCACCAGGTCTGCTGCCCGCCAGGCATCGGCCCCCAGAAGACCGAGAGGGGGGCAGGGGCTGCCCTGGCCCAGATGATAGGGATCCAGAAAGGTCAGGGGACGCTCCGACGCTAATCCCATATGGCCTCCAGGGTCGCGGCCCGGATCTCTGGTCGGGCCAGCCAGCTTTGCAACTGCTGCCACAGGGCCATCGACTGAAGGTAGTTTGACAAGACTGAAGTGCCTTCCGGCGGGGGCGCCAGGATCGCGAGATTGGCCAGGGTTGCCTGCGCTGCGGCGATATCTCCGGCTGCCAGATATTCCTGGGCCAAAACGGTATGGGCCTGATAAGCCCGGAGCTCCAGATCGGCCGTGAGAAATTTACCCGGATAGGGCCAGAGGTCCTCGGGGCGCACCAAGGCGGGCACCAGACCAGGCTCCTGGGCCAAGAGCTTCTGCCGGGTGTACCAGAAACGCTGCAGGTCTTGCCGCAACCGCTGCCAGACGGGATGGGGTTTGGCCGGCGGGTCGTGCACCACCCGCAGACCGGCGTCCAGGAAGAATGGCACCCCAAACATCCGGGCGTTCAGGACATAATCCGTATCTTCGCCCCGGGGCAGCACCGGATCAAAGGGCAGGAAACGATACAGCGCCGCCGGTATGGCCATATTGCCGCCCAAGGCAAGGGGCGTCGGCCGCAAAGCCGGTCCGGGACCGGCGAGCGCCTGGAACGCTTCGTTCATCCAGCGAATTTTTGGCCAGAACCTGACCCAGCCACCCGTAGGCTCGGCAACCAAAATTTCCCCGGCCGGGCTCTCATACAGACCGGCCAACCCGTAGAGGGTGTACTCCCGGCCCAACACGGCCAGAGCCTCGGTAAGGCGTGCCAAGAACCGGGGGTCGGTGATAATCTCATCGTCGTCCAGACTCACCAGGACCTCGGCCGCCAACAGGTTGGCCAACACCAGGGTCAGGTTGCGGATGGCCCCGTAACCCCGCAGGGAGAGCAGGCGGCAGTACTCCGGCCGCCCCTGGCTCTGACAAAACTGGTGCAGCCTGGCCAACTGGGCCGCAGCAAAGAGCCGGGGCCGCGCCGTTGGTGGGTATCCTGCCAGGATCTCACCCACGTGCGCGGCTGTCTGGGCCGCCAGACAATCAGACGTGGCTGCCGCCACCACGATCATGCTGACCTGGGGCGAGGTCAATGGCAGCAGACTGTCCAGACAACGACGGAGCGTGCCTTCAGTATCTAGAGGGGTGGGGTGATCAAAAAAAAGGTCGCCTTGAACCGCCGAGCCCGGGAAAGTCCAGTAAGTGGGGATTGCCAGGCAAAACCGCATAATGGGCTAGAGTATCCTGAGGCTGAGACCCCGTCAAGGGAAATATCCCGGCAAGAGCCGCCGGCAATTTTTCATGTTCACCACATGAACTATTTGCTTGACAAGAATCTGAACATTTTGTATGTTGATTGGCAAAGAGCAACCCTCAGGAAGCCAATATGTTCAATGCATTGAACATTGAGCGTTTAATAAAATGAACATAATGGTATCGGGCCTGGGATCTTGTCCCCTGGAGGCGCAGTGTACGTGGGATGATACATGGGTTGCCATATTTCCATGGAGGGAAGGCAGGTCAGACAGGATGTCAGGCCCGATAGTGCTACGTTGGCCAAACCTCTAAAGTCAATAAATAATACCTGTCGCATCATTCTTTCGCCGTAAAATCTCGACAAAGCCCGGCTGCGGCCGCGCCGTCGCCGCGATCATGGTCAAATCCCAGGACCTCGAAGAGCGTATGGACCTGGCTCTTGCCGGGCAGGTTCACTTCCAGACGTTTACCCACCTGAATTTTGTCTTGGATAAATTGATAGACGGTTTCCGAGATTAAGAATCTCGTTCCTGCCAGTTTATTAGCCGCTTCAATCCGGCTGGCGACGTTGACGGCGTCGCCGATGACGGTTTCCCGGCGGGTCTCGGCGGGCCCGAAGGCCCCGGTTACCACCTTGCCGTAGTGGAGGCCGATGCGGATCTGGAAGGAGCGGTGAAAGAGTTCTTGGAGGTAGGGCTGCAGGCGTACGGTCTCACTGAGCATGGCCAAGCCGGCCTGAACCGCCCGGGCAGCTCCTTGGGCCGGGTCCTCTGCTTCAAACAGAGCCATCAGCCCATCCCCCATATAGGCATTGATGTAGCCGTGGTGGTGCCGAATCACCCGGCCCATCCGATTAAAGTAGCGGTTGAGCACGTGGACGATATCATAGGGCAGCAGGGCTTCGGCAAAGGACGTGAAACCCTCGATATCCGCGAAGAGGATGAAAATGCCTTTTTCGGTGCCGACAATGGCAGTTTGGTCAGTAAGGATGGTCAGATCGGTGCATTCCAGATCTTCGTCATCAATGATCAGACGCCGCAGGCGCACCGGTCCAGTAATGTAGGTCTGGCAGGCCAGGCGGATGTCGGCGGTGAAGTGGAGTCTTTCGGCCAAGCGCTGTTCCCGGGGTGGGCGGGGGGAACAATATTCCAAACCTGCCAGGATAAGCAGGCGGCAAGTGGAGCAGCGGCCTTTGCCGCCGCAGATGTGGGCTTGCAGGATGCCATGGCGGAGCAAGGCCTGCAGGATGGTTTCGTCGGCCTGGGCCTCAATCTCTCTACCCTCGGGCAGAACCTCAATGCGGGCCATCCACCTTCTCCGCGGCCGCGGCACTCTCACGAGGTTTGGCGCGCCGCCGACGACTTAGCCAGGCATGGGCAACGGTCGACTCAGAGTCAGGTTATTCCACAGGAATGGTGCCAGCCCGGTGAACCTTTTTGGCTGCTGATTTTTTTGCCATTTTGGCAGCTTCTGGCTTTTTGGGGGCAGCTTGAGAGGGGCCGGCTTTTTGGGCGCTGTTGGCAACCTCGGTGTGTTTGCGAAGCTTGGACTTGGCGGCCGATTTCTTGGGAACCTTGGCCTTGGCCACAGGTTTTGGCGCCTGCCCGGTTTTCGCTGCCGTCGGTTTTTTCTCTGCCCGTCGTTTAGCTAACGACTGGGGTGGGGCAGAGGTCTTAGTGGCCGTTGTCTGCGGCGGCGTCGCAACCACCGACTTGGCAGCGGGGGCCGCCGGTTTGGTCGGCGCCGTCTGTGAGGAGGCCGGTTTGGAATCCAGCGGCAGTTCAGCCGGGGGCGGGACCTCGCGTTGCGACCACCCGGTGCCGGTCATACCCAGGCAGAAGAAAAACAGCGTCGCACAGCAGACCAGAGTGCGCATGCTCCCCCCTTTGTGTTGTCCTCGCGGATGGATGATTGCTGATTATCGCTGTGGCTGGCAGTGGTGGCGGTGCAGGGATTTGAACCCCGGACACTGCGGATATGAGCCGCATGCTCTGACCACCTGAGCTACACCGCCACGTATCTTGCTATATTGTACTGCCCTGGCGCGGATGTCAATAAGAAAAATAAGCTTGCAAAGTGGTCAGGTGTCGAGCCGGCCGGGAGGTCCATTCCCAAGAGAGTGCCAGCCAAGCCCAGAAAAAATTTTTTTCCCATCGTGAAAAGTCAAACAATTCAGCAGGACTGGTCCGGGGACAAATTTTGCTTACTATTTTCCCTTTAAAGATATTGACAATCCAGGAGAGATTTGCTATTTCCACTTAGTGAATGTTTGCACATTGTTTAGCCGCCAACCAGGCGCCCGGTTCTCCCGGTTAGGCGCTAAGTTATTTATATAGTTAATTAATATAAATTTTAGGCGAGGAGGTGGTCTTTTTTTCACGTCGGCGGTGCCTGCCGCTCTATCTTTTCGGGCATTCTGGGTCCAGTGAGGGGCCCCCGTAATTAGCAGATTCAACATATTAAGGAGGAAGTGAATGGACATTCTGAATTTTGCGCTTCTGTGCGGCGCCGTTGGTGTAGCCTATGGCCTTTTCACCACGACCTGGGTTTTGAAACAGGATCCCGGTAGTGCCCGCATGCAGGAGATTTCGGGCGCTGTCCAGGAAGGTGCTGCCGCCTTCTTGAACCGGCAGTATAAAACGGTGGCCATGGTGGGTGCCGTTTTGTTCGTGCTGCTCTTCGGCTTGGGCAAATACACAGCCATCGGCTTTCTGATCGGTGCCGTGGGTTCGGCGGCGTGCGGTTATATCGGCATGTACGTGGCCGTGCGGGCCAATACCCGGACAGCCCAGGCTGCCTTTACCAGCATTTCCCATGCCTTGAACGTCGCCTTCAAAGGCGGTTCGGTGACCGGTCTGCTGGTCGTCGGTTTGGGCCTCCTGGGTGTGGCCGGCTACTACAAGTTCCTCACCACCATTGCCAAGGTGGAGACTGTAGAAGCCATGCACGCCCTGGTCGGCTTGGGCTTTGGGTGCTCCTTGGTGTCGGTGTTCGCTCGGTTGGGCGGCGGTATCTACACCAAGGCCGCTGACGTCGGCGCCGACCTGGTCGGTAAGGTCGAAGCCGGTATCCCGGAAGACGACCCCCGCAACGCTGCCGTTATCGCCGACAACGTGGGTGACAATGTCGGTGACTGCGCTGGTATGGCTGCAGACCTCTATGAAACTTATACCGTGACCGTGGTTGCCGCTATGCTGTTGGCCTCCACGATTTATGGTGCTGACTCTCCGGCGGTGATCTTCCCCCTGCTCATCGGTGGCGTTTCCATCATCGCTTCGGTCATCGGTACCTATTTTGTAAGGTTGGGCAAATCCCAGTATATCATGGGCGCCTTGTATAAAGGCCTGGCTGCTTCTGCCATTTTGGCCACTATTGCCTTCTATCCCCTGGCCAACAAATTTATGGCGGGCGTAGCCTCCAAGGCTGCCAAAGGCGCGGTTGGCTATGCGATCCCGCCGTTTAACGTCTTCCTCTTGGCGGTCATTGGTGTGGCCCTCACCGGCCTCATCGTCATCATTACGGAATATTTCACCTCCAAGAGCTTTGCGCCGGTTAAGTCCATTGCGGCTGCCTCCACCACCGGCCATGGCACCAACGTCATCCAGGGTCTGGCCATCTCCATGAAGGCCACTGGTGCCCCGGTTCTCGTCATTGTCGCGGCCATTCTCTACTCCTTCCATCTGGGCGGCGGCCTGGCCAATCCCGGCACCGGTCTCTATGCCATTGCCTTGACTGCGGTGGCCATGCTCTCCATGACCGGTATCGTGGTGGCCATTGACTCTTATGGTCCCATCACCGACAACGCCGGTGGTATTGCGGAGATGGCGGAACTGCCCGAAGAAATCCGCAACATCACTGACCCGTTGGATGCCGTGGGCAACACCACCAAGGCCGTGACCAAAGGCTATGCCATCGGCTCCGCCGGTCTGGCCGCTCTGGTGCTTTTTGCCGAATATTCCCGGTCCTTCCCCGCTGGCATGACTTTCGACTTGTCCGATCCGCGGGTCCTGGCTGGTCTGTTCATCGGTGGTCTGCTGCCCTACTACTTTGCCGCCATGTGTATGGAAGCGGTGGGTAAAGCGGCCGGCGGCGTGGTGGACGAAGTCCGCCGTCAGTTCCGGGAAATCCCTGGCATCATGGAAGGTACGGCCAAACCTGAGTACGGCACCTGCGTGGATATCGTCACCAAAGCCGCTCTGAAGCAGATGATGGTGCCGGCCCTGATCCCCGTGCTATCCCCCATCATCGTCGGCTTTATGCCCGGCTTGGGCCCCGTTGCCCTGGGCGGCCTGCTCATTGGCTCCATCGTGACCGGTCTGTTCCTGGCCATTGCCATGACCTCCGGCGGCGGCGCCTGGGATAACGCCAAGAAGGCCATCGAAGACGGCCTCTATGGCGGCAAGGGCTCCGATGCCCACAAAGCTGCAGTCACCGGTGACACCGTGGGCGACCCCTACAAAGACACCGCCGGCCCGGCCATCAACCCCATGATCAAGGTCGTCAACATCGTTGCCCTCTTGATCGTGCCTCTGTTGGCCAGATAAGCTGATCTGCAAGCATTAACCAACGGCAAAGGCCGGCTCCTGGAGTCGGCCTTTGTTTTGCCGGCCAGCGGTGCCAAAATTTTCATCAGGAGCGTGCTGCGGCCGGGGGGGCCAGCTTAAAATAATTCGATATTCCGGAAAAATCCGGGTATAGTGTGGCGTATGCGATCATTGTTCTGGCGCTGGCAGTGGCAGCCGGTCGTCCTCTTGGTCTTGGGCAGTTGCCTTTTTTTCCTGCGGTTGGGCGTACCCGGTCTCATGGATCCGGACGAAGGCCGCTATGCGGAAATCGCCCGGGAGATGCTGGCCTCGGGGAACTTCATTACGCCGCAACTGAACTTCCTCCCTTACCTGGAAAAACCGCCGTTGGTGTATTGGCTGACCGCCTTGAGCTTGCAGTTGTGGGGTCATACCGAAGGGGCGGCGCGGCTGGTCCCGGCCCTAAGCGCTTTGGGCGGTCTGTGGGCGGTCTATTGGCTGGCCAACCGCCTCTGGGATCCGAACACCGCCCTGCTGGCCGGCCTCATTACGGCCACCAGCTGTGGCTATTTCCTGCTGGGCCGCATCCTCACTTTGGACATGGCCCTGACCTGCTGTCTGACCTGGGGTATTGCCCTGGCCTGGGTGGCCTGGCGGGGCGGGTCCCGGCGTTATCTCGTCTGGTCCTACGTGGCCTTAGGTTTGGGAGTGCTGGCCAAGGGTCCGGTGGCTGTAGTTTTGCCGGCCTTAATCTTCCTGGTCTGGCTGGTCCTGGAGGGAGAGTGGCGGCAGTGGCGGCGGCTTTGGCATCCTGGCGGGGCCGTTTTGCTGGTGCTCTTGATGCTGCCCTGGTATCTGTTGGCGGCCTGGCAGAATCCGGAGTTTGTGCGTTATTTCTTCTGGGAAGAGCATGTGGAACGCTTTCTGACGCCCCGCATCCATGCCGGACAGCCGGTGTATTTCTATGTGGGCGTCATGCTGGTGGGGCTGCTTCCGTGGACCTTCCTGCTGCCCTGGGTCTGGGGGGCCGGCAAAGCCCTGGACACAGATTTCCAGGCGGCGGCCGACCGGCGCTTTCTCCTGGTCTGGTTTGGGGTGATATTTGTCTTTTTCTCGCTGGCCAGAGCCAAATTATTCCCCTATCTCCTTCCCGGTCTGCCGCCGTTAGCCCTCCTCATGGGGCGGGCCCTGGCCGCGCCAGACGCGGCCGCCCATTGGCAATCTCAGATCTGGCGTTGGACAGTGCTCGGCTGGCTTCTTGTGGCCTTGGCTCTGCTGGGAGCTCTGGCGGTATTGCCTTGGGCAGCCCCCCAGACCTGGGCCCGGTTGGCCTTCCTAGCTCTTTATCTGGTGGTGACCGGGGGCCTCGTTTTGGCTGTAATCCCGCTTCTGCTCCTGCTCGGTGGGAACTCGCCCAAGCGGGTGCGGCTTTGCCTCATCAGCGGCGCCCTTATCTTCAATCTCCTGCTCATCCTAGGGGTGGAGCGGTTGGCTGTGGTGAGATCGCCCCGGGCCCTGGCCCAAATTATCAACCAGCACCGGCAGATTGATACCGTTATTCTGGGCTATCAGGCGTATTCTCAGGCCATTTCTTTCTATACCGGCCAGCCCCTGTATCTTTTCGGCCTCCGGGGCGAACTGGATTTCGGCATACGCCAGCGTCCTGACACTCCTTATCATTTCAGCACGGTGGCCCAGGTGTCGGCCTTTTTAGAGCAGCATCCTGACTTTTTTGTTATTATTGATCCGGAGAATTTTAAGGTTTTCCAGACCATCCATCCTTATCCGGTTCAGGTCCTGGCCCGATGGCAGAAATATCTCCTTATCCGCAACGGCTGATGGCGGCAAGTGGGGCGCCTAGGCGGCCTGTTTGGCCCTTCATCCTCTATCGCTATCTTTGGCGGGAGTGTTGGGGGATGTTTGCCGTCAGCCTCATGGCCATTACCACCATTGTTTTTATGGGGCGGATTACCCGGGTGATGCAGATGATTATCACCAAAGGGGTGGGGGTGGTGGATATCTTGCGCTTCTGTCTCCTGCTTTTACCCTACCTGTTGCTCTTTACCATTCCCATGGCCGGGATGATCGCGGTGTTGGTGACCTTTTTGCGGCTCTCCAATGACAATGAGATCATGGCCCTGAAAACGAGCGGCATCAGTGCCCTGCAGCTCCTGCCACCGGTGCTGGCCTTTAGCCTGGTGATTACCGGCGCAGCCCTGTTCTTTTCCCTTTATGCCACGCCCTGGGGCAATCAGGAGATGCGGCAACTCTTAACGGAGATCACGAAACGGCGGGCTGATTTGGGCATCCAGGAGCAGGTCTTTAACAATGATTTTGATCGGGTGGTGCTGTTTATCAACAATGTGCCACCGGCCGGCGGCCTTATGGAGGGCGTTTTCCTGGCGGATGATCGGGATCCACAGGTACCCTATGTGATCACTGCCGACAAGGCGAGGATGCTTTATGATCAGAAATCGGAACGGCTGGTCCTGCAGCTCTTTCAGGGGCGGGTCCTCCGCCTCAGTGAGGACCGCATCTCTTTTCACAGCGTGGAATTTGATACGTATCAGGTGCCCCTCGAGTTGTTTCAATTTGCCCCCAAACCCAAATCAGAGGATGAAATGTTTTGGGGGGAGCTCCAACAGGCCTTGGCCCAAGCGCCGCTCGGCAGTGTGGAACGCAATAAGCTGCTCATCGAAATAAACCGTCGCTTTTCCCTGCCCCTGGGTGTGACCATCATGATCTTAACGGTCATGCCTTTGGGGATTGCCACCCAGATCAAAGGTCGGGCCGTGGGCTTGATCCTGGGTTTGGCCATCTTTCTCCTCTATTATCTGCTCCTGACGGCGGCTTGGCGGCTGGGCACCTATGGCTTTGTGCCGCCGGCCTTGGCCCCCTGGCTGCCCAACCTCGTGTTTTTGGGATTGGCGTGGTACCTGTGGGGCCGCACCCGCAAAGATCTGCCTATCGGGGTCTGGGAAGGCACTTTGTGGCCATGGCGAGAGCGGTAGTTTGGTAGGCGACGGCGGGCAGCAGATCGGGGCAGTCAAAGGGCTGCCCCGATGCTTTTCATGGTTCTATGGTTTTGGCGGCGTTTCGCTGGGAGGCAGCGTCGGCGGGGCAGCCGGCGGTGGTGCTGGCGGCGTGGCCTCGGGAGCAGGTTGGGCTTCCCCTCCCGGGGTGATGTCCCGCAGGCGTTGGCGGGATCGCTCGGCCTGGGTTTGGAAGCGTTCTTCCAAACGGGCAAAGCCTTCCTCGAGGGTCGGCTCCATCACCACAGTGTCGCTTTTAACAACGATGAGGCGCTTTAATTGGGGGATCCGCAAGGTGCTCTCGGCTTTGAGATAGACCGACTGGATATACACCAGGGAGCCCATCACCGGCACGACGATCATGCGTCCCCGCTCCACCTGAGAGCCCATCTGATTCCAGAGGGTGAACTGAGCGGACACCTGGGTATCCTGGTCGATGATGGCATCCACCTGGGAGGGCCCTAAAAACAAGGACCCTTTGGGGAAGGTATAGACGATGAGTTTGCCGTAATGGGGCGGGTCGCAGCCGACGACCACCAGGGCGCGAAGATTGGCCCGGGCCTTGGGCGTCATGGGACAGAGGAGGAGGAAATCGGTCCGGTCCGGGTCAATGAGGTTCAGGGTCAGATAATACGGATAGACCCGGCCACCCCGGCTGCCCCGTTCCATCAGGGGGAATTCCCACAGATCCTCTTGCTTGTAGAATTCCTCCACCGTCTGGTGGTATTTGCGGTAGATGTCCAATTGGATATCGAAGAGATCCCGGGGGTAGCGCACGTGGGGTTTGAGGGCTGCCGGCATTGCCTCTTTGCCTTTCAGGAGGCCGGGATACATGCGCTGATAGGCCCGGACGATGGGGTCGGTCGGCTCGAAAAGATAGAAATCTATGGTGCCGTTATAGGCATCGATGACGATCTTCACGGAATTGCGGATATAGTTAAATCCCAGGGTATGGGGGTGAGAACCTGGATAGAGGCTGGAGATGGTGTAGGCATCCTGAATCCAATAAAGCCTCTCGGCAGTGACGACGAGGTAAGGATCTCGATCCAGGATGAAAAAGGGCGTCAGGGCCTTGACCGCCTCCACGATGTTGCGGCGGAAGAGCATGCGGCTGTTCCGGTTGGTCTTGGTGGTGAAAAAGATGTTTTTTTCACCGAAGTAGATGGAAAAGATGAGTTTCCGGAAGATGTTATTGACAGGCACGCCGCCCTTCCCGGTATAATTGTATTCGGTGGTGGTATCGCCCAGCGGATAGCCCAACTCCCTGACATCATTGGGAGAGATTACCGGCGCCAGATTGGCCCGGCCATAGTAAATGGCTGCTTGGTTAATCTCAAAACCGTATTCCGAGGTTGGCGGGATCCCCCGGATAAACCAATGCATGGGCTCGTCGCCGCCCTGGGCCGCCGGAGTCATGACCACGCCGAAGCCATGGGTGTATTTCAGGCGTTCGTTGACCCAGTTGCGGGCCCCGGTCGGCAGGGCGTCCAAGTTAAGTTCCCGGGCGGCCAGATAAACCTGCTGCAGCTGATTGCGCACCAGATAGCGGTCCACACTGATGCCGGTGAATTCATAATAAGTGCGCAACTGCTGCAGTTGGGCAAAGACGTCGATAAGGACCTCTTTATCCCAGACCGGAATGTTGCGCAGACTGGCGCCGATTTTGCTGACCCGGGTGCCGGCCTCCCCATCGGTGATGGGGTCCTCCCGGATCTCCACCTGGTGAACGTTATAGGCACGCCGGGTGGCATCGATATTTTTCTGGATAAAGGGCGTTTCCCGGGTGATTTCATTGGGCTTGACGATATAGCGCTGCACCAGATCGGGAAGGAACTGGGTATAACGCAAGGCTAAAACGACCACGAGAAACACGACGCTGCCGAGGAAGTAGCGCAGCCGCTGCTGCGGGTTTTTCAGATAGAGGAGTAGACTCAGGGCGACGGCCAGCAGACCAATGATCGTCGCGTAAATCAGCGGCAGGATGATCCGCATCTCCACAAAACCAGGGCCGGAAAAGAGGGGCAGACGGGTCTGCGCATAGACCAACTCGTAGCGTTCCAGGAAGACCCACCAGAGGCAGAGAGTGAAGAGGAGGACCACCAGCAAGGTAATATGGATTTTGGCCCCTTTGGGGATCTGCTCCTCCACTTTGGTAAGCATGCGGCTTTCCAGATAATAGAGGAGGGCTAGGCCGGCGATGAGCAGGGTCACGGTAATGAGCCATTCCCGCAATAACAATCGGAGAATCGGCAGAGCAAAGAGATAAAAACTGATGTCTTGGCCAAAGTAAGGGTCAGATATTCCGGCGGCAGGACTGAAAAAAAAGAGGAGGGTCTCTTCCCAACGCTGATAGAGGGGCCAGGCTACTAATATCCCCAATAAGAGACTAAAAGGCACGTAGACCCGCATGGAGCCGGTGCGGAATTTTTGCACCAGATTGCGATAGCGGGAACTGGCAGTTTCAGCCTTATCAGCGGGTTCCACCCGCCCCAAGTAGCGGGAGCCGAACCAAAAATTGAGGAAAAAGAAGAAAAAGAAGGACAGCGTAATAAAAGCAAAAAGCAGGTAGCGATAGCCCAATCTGAGCCAAAAGAAGCCTTCGTAGCCGACGCTGCGATGCCACCAGAGTTCCACAAGGAAGTTGGTGAAGACAATGCCGAAAAGGACATACGCCCCGACCAGGCCGATACCGCCGATGATCAGGGTTAAGAGCCATCGTTTTAATCGCTGCATACTGCAGTTCTCCCTTTGCCTTGTCAAAGTAACTCATGGAGCCGGGGGAGCGTTGCCACTCTAAGGCGTCTTTATTGTAAAGCACTCCCGCCGCTAAGGCAATTATATACGCATGGCCGCTTTTCTCAACCCGGCCACGGCCAATCATAAGTGGTTGCCGCCGAGGTTTAGAACCCGCGGCCTCGATCTTTGTTCTGCGGTGGTCTTATTCCAGGCTGAAGCGATATTTCTGCTGTCCGGCCGGGACATACCATTTTATAAAGTTATAGCTGATGCCGGCCGGAGCTGGCTTGATGCCATGGACCCGGCGGCTCACGGCCGGGAGGGCGTCCGGGACAAAAAGAAAAGTGTAGGGCTGATCGTGAGCCAGGATTTCCTGGAACTGGAAATAGCAAGCCCGACGTTTGGCCTGGTCAAAAGTGTGCCGCCCCTCTTCCAACAACCGGTCCACCTCGGGGTTCTTATAGTGGATAAAATTCAACTCTCCCGGGTTGGTCTTGGAGGAATGCCAGATGTCGAAGACATCCGGGTCCTGGCCGGTGGTCCATCCCAAGAGCACTGCTTCGAACCGCCTCTTCTCAATGAAATCTTTAATGAAGGCAGCCCATTCCACCGTCCGGATTTTAACGAGGATGCCCACCTCCCGGAGGCGGCGCTGAATGATCTCAGCCGTCCGCACCCGGACTTCGTTCCCCTGATTAGTGAGAATGGTAAATTCAAAGGGCTGTCCCTCTTTTTCCTGGATGCCCTGGGCGTTCAGGCGCCAGCCGGCCTCGGCCAGCAAGGCCTTGGCCCGCTCCGGATCAAAGGGGAAATCCTGAACCTGAGGGTTATAAAACCAGGTGCCGGGCTTGTACGGACCGGTGGCCGGCACTGCCATACCCAAAAGGACGCCGTCGATGATCTCCTGTTTGTTGATGGCCGAGGTCAAGGCCTGGCGGACGCGGACATCTTTGAACTTCGGGTCCTCCAGATTATAACCCAGATAGGTATAAGCAAAGGCTGTGTAGCGGTACTTGTTGAACATTCTTTGAAATTTGGGATAGTCAGTCTGGCGGGTATACTGCAGCGGCGTCAACCCCATGCGGTCAATATTGCCAGCTTTGAGCTCCATGAAGATGGTGGCCTGATCCGGCTTCACCATGGCGATATAGCCGTTGAAAAAGGGCCGACCGTCAAAATAATCGGGGTTGTAGGTTAAAATGATGCGATCCTGGGTTTTCCAGGACTTGAAGCGGAAGGGGCCGGTGCCGATGGGGTGGCGGGCCAACGGTGAGCGGGTGATATCCTCGCCGGCCAGCAGGTGTTTGGGCAGCATGGCCAGTCCCCAACTCCCCAGGGCCGGAGCAAAGGGCTTGGGATAGGTCACCCGAAAGGTGTAATCATCCACCGCCTCGGCCTTGGCCACTTGTTTATAGTCACCGGCATAGGCCGTGGGCGTCTTGGGATCCACCATCACCTGATAGGTGAACAAAGCGTCCTGGGCGGTAAAGGGTTGGCCGTCATGCCACCGGACGCCGCGCCGCAGTTTAAACGTGATGGTCAAGCCGTCCGGGGAGATCTCCCAACTTTCCGCCAGATCACCTACCAACTGCAGGTCGCCGTTATATTTCACCAGGCCGTTATAGACCAGGGAAGCTATTTCATGGGAGGCGGAATCAGAGGCCAGGGGCGGGATGAGGGTGCTGGCATCACCGATGGTCCCGTCAATGAAAATATCCCCATAAGCCGGCCCAGTGTCTGGGCCGCCAGGTGGCGATGGACCCTCAGCGGCAGACTGACAGCCGATGATCAGACTGAGGGTGAAAAGCCCCAATGGCAGCATGATAGCTTTCAGCAGCGCAATCTTCACCTACACTATCCCTTTCTAAGGCGCATTCAGCAGTGTCCAATAGAGATCGGTCGATTCCTGTCAGATGCCGGACTTTTTGCGGCTTTTTTAGACTAGCCGCATGCTTGAGACAAAATCGATCGAGCCGGGGGATGAACCGAGGGGTGCATCTTCACCCGTTCCATGAGAGCCCGCCCCTGCCAGGTACAGGAAATTATAATGCAGATTGAACAATTTTTCTCTCTAGTAATCCATCCGGAAAGTCCTTTCCTCTCCCGCAGGGTTTGCGGAATGGTGGGGAGGAACGATATTAAGCAATTTTCCGGATAATTAACTTAAATTAGAGCCGGCATCCTTTCCATGCTTATGGGGCGTCACTCTGGTTGACGGCTGCAATCCAACCAGTAAGGCATTGACAAATCTCCTGGATTTTCTGCGCGAGGGAGGAACCTTCTTTTCTTTAGGCGTTACTGCCAAGCCGAGTGGGGGTTGGGGGAAGGGTTTTGGAAAGGGAGAGGGGCCTCCTGGCCCCTCCCGCAAAAGCACTTTTTCAATGACCTGTTAAAGCTGTGGGTGAGAAGGGGGGCCGCCTATTCAAGCCTTTTGCGCCGCGGCTGTCCCTCGGTGGCCGGTGCGTGCTGCCCCCGCCCTTGCTGCTGCTGTTGTATTGCGGCCTGCTGCTGTTGCTGGCGGATCATCTCGGCCTGCCGCTGCTGCTGGGCCTGTTGCTGGCGGATCATCTCGGCCTGCCGGCGCTGGTGTTCTTGCTGCTGCCGGACCATTTCGATCTGGCGCTGTTGTTGCATCTGTTGTTGGCGGATCATCTCGGCTTGCCGCTGCTGCTGCTGGGCCTGTTGCTGGCGGAGTAATTCCGCCAGCCGGCGTTGCTCTTCTTGCTGCTGCCGGACCATTTCGGCCTGCCGTTCCTGTTCCTGCTGCTGGCGCCGGATCATGCCCTGACGCTGCTGCTGTTCTTGTTGCTGACGCCGGATAGTTTGCTGCCGGACTTCGTGCTCTTGTTGCTGACGCCGCTCTTGTTCCTGCTGCCATCGCCGGCGGTCGGCCGACTGGGGCGGCAGGGCCTCGCCATCCCCAGGCCGTCCGGGCCTTGCGGCCGGGGGGGTCATGATCGCCGGCGGCTGGGGCGGCGTCCCGCTGACGGTGGTGGTGCCGGTGGCCGGGGCGGGCTGTGGTCTGAGAATGTCGGGCTGCGGTCGCCGCGGCGCCGTGACCGGCTCACCCCCCTGCGGGGCTGGTCCCCTAGGCGGCGAGGTTGACGCCAAAGGCGGGGCTGGTTGCTGCGGCGCCGTCACCCGGTCGGCAGTGGGGCTCACCCTGGCCGGATGTTGCCCCAGCTGTGGTTTCTCTGGCGAAGTCGACATCCGACCGGCATTCAGCGGCGGCTTGCCAACCGGCTGGACTCCGGAAGACTCACCGGGCTTGGCGGCAGCCGGCGGCGTAGTGGGGGTGGCGGCGACTGCCGGCGGCGCCGGGGCTCCGGGCCGACCAGACCTAGAAGGGGCCTGGCGGGACCAGGACGCTGGCAGCGGCAGGGCATCCGGACGGTTCAAGGCCGCGTTCCTAGTTTGGACCGGGGTCCACCAACGACCGGGACGGTGGCTGTCGCCAGTGCCCACCGGGACCAACTGCCGCCAGGCGGGGTGGCGGTCCAGAACATGTTTGGGGGGCAGGGCGTTGTGCAAGTAGTGCAGACGGTGCCGCTGGCTGCGCTGGTGAATGTCCCGTTGGTTGATATGCGTCACTTTGGTAATATAGGTCACGGGCGGCCCCCAATTGTAACAGGCCCGGGGGGCGTAGGCCGGGGTCACATAGTTATAAATATACACCGTCCGTTCATAGATCACCGGGACGTATTGGGGCGCAGCCAGCAGGCCGGCATTATAATAAGAATACTGTGAGCTATAAGGTTCGCCCCAGCCATAGAGAAAATCGCGGGCCCGGGTGAAAATCCAGGACGAAGCCGGCAGACTGGCCGTCGCATAACCGGGCGAGCCATAATCCGATCTCGAGGCATAGTTTCCCTGCCAGGATAGATCAGCATTGGCAACATCGGGGGGTGGCACCGGGGCCCAACCCACATGCTCATCGTTGGCCCGCCAGGTGACGGTGTGGGGATACCAGGTGCGGCCCGGGATCCAGATCCAACCATGTTCGGGGGTATTCTGCCAGTTGCCGTAGTGATAGGTGGCCCAACCCCAGGGTTCGTCGGTTTCGAAAACATAGCCGTCATCGGTCAGGACCCAGCGGCCGTTGGTGTAGGGCCGCCAGGTCCGCTCGACCCGAGAGGGCCGCCAGACCAGACCATAACGGTTATGCTGCAGCCACTGACCGTACGGGGCCAAAGCCTCCTGGAACAGAGCGGCGTCCTCGGCCGTAGCCTGCGCCTGAACCGGCGCCACCCAAACGCTGACCAGCATAACCACGAGGCAGATACACACATATTTGGGGAGCGAAACCATCGGCCCTCTCCTTTGTAACCTTATTCCCATTGCTCGTCTTGCCCTGCAACGCTCTCCGGCCTGGTCCACAAATGCCAGGTCTTCTGGATATTATTCTTTGCAAATATCTTGCCAAGAGTTGCCCCTCCACAAGCTGGTCACCGCCCCGGCTTTCCTGGCGATTTCCCACTTTCACACCGGGACCGGCGCCGGTCCCAAACAGCGGCGTCCCCAGAAAAATTTCTTAAAAAGGCAAAAGCCCCCCGCCTCCGGGCCAACAACCTCTCATTTTGACAAAAACCTCCCTCCGCCTCACTGGGCTGCGGCTTGGTTAATATATAAGGACTGAATATTAGGAAGGAAACAGCAATATCGGCGAGTTCAAAAATATTACCGGGAATTTGTGGGGCAGCTGCAGCCGGCACACCGCTGGTGCCTGGCCGCAGCTTGGTCAGGGGAGGGGGCGTAGTTAAAAAAGCCGGGGTAAGCAGTAGGCAGAGGGAAGTTGCTGTTTGCCAGTGGTCAATGGTCAGAAAATTTCTCTAGTGGGGTGGGCCTCCGTAGCCGTCCAATGGTCAGTACCTTTGTAAGGGGGGCCCGCCTGTCCGCCCCCCGAGCACCATCCTGCCACATTTTCATGCTTCGCGGGTGATTTTTATAAGGAATCAAATACCATACATTTCGCCGGCTGAAGCCCGCGACCGCAGCATACGCTTTTCGATCGATTTTCATCTGGCTGGGCAAGCAAAAGAGCACATTTGGCAACAGGTTCTCCCGGCAGCACATCTCCCCTCTGCGGGTGAAACTTGAGATATTACTTCCCCTGCGGCCGCAGCAAAGCCACCGGCAATTGGGCAAACACTGCGGCCAGCGGCAGACCCTCGGGTCCGCCGGCAATCTGCCGGTCGCTCAGTTCCTCCCGCCAGTGGTGGGGGGCCGCAGCCGGGAGCAGCAGGCGGGTATTGTGCCACACGGCCTCGCCTACCGGCGGTTGGGCCGGTGTGGTCAGGCCGGCAAAGAACCGGCCCGCGGCCGCAATGACCCACTGCTCCTCCCGCTGACGGGCAAAGGCCACCACGTGTTCCCCGGCGGGGCCGCTCACTTCCAGGGGCAGATAGTCGCCGGCCGCGAACAGCTCTCGGCTGCTCTGGCGGATTTTCAGGGCTTTGTAAGTGAGATATAATTTCACCCGGCCATCCCGCCACGACGTCAGGAGCTCCGCCGGGAGGGTAGGGTCACGCGCCGCCTCCCGGCCTTGCAGTTCTTGCAACAGTCTCTGGCGCCGGCCAAAATCCACCGGCCGGCGGTTGTCCGGATCCACCAGACTGAAATCCCAGAGCTCCGTTCCCTGATAGATGTCCGGTAAGCCAGGCGCCGTGAGCTTCAGGAGCACTTGCGCTAAGGAGTTCAAGGCCCCGAAGTAGGCCAGTCTGTTCTGGAACGCCAGAAAGTCTGGCAGAAAGTCATTTCCCGGGGTCTCGCTCAGGATGTCCGCCACAAAGGCCAGTACTGCCTGTTCGTAATCCTGGCAGGGTTCGATCCAGCGGGAGTGCACCTTGGCCTCCCGCAGGGCCTTGATCAGGTAAGCCCGCAGACGCTCCTGAAAGGCCGGCACCTCTGCCCGGTCCAAAGGCCAGGCTCCCAGCAGGGTTTGGTAGATAAAGATCTCTTCGTTGGCGTCCGGCACTTCCTGGCCATGCACCCTAGTCTTCCGGGAGGCGTGCCAGGTCCGCCAGGTATGGAGTTTCTGCCGCCAGAGCTGGGGCATCTCCGTCAGCACATTCAGTCGGGCCCGGACATCTTCGCTGCGTTTGGTGTCATGAGTAGAGGTGGTGTTCATGGTGGCTGGCCAGCGCCGTAGACGCTCCTGGCAGAAGGCATGAAATTCCGCCGGGGACACGGCGTGGCGGCAGCCGCCCACTTCGTTGAGGGACACCAGCGGGTTATAGACATAGGCAGCGGTATCTTCCAACCCCTTGGCCATAATGGGCCCGGTAAATTGCTGCCACCGGCAGACAAAGCGGAGCCAGCTTTTTTTCTGGTCCTCCGACATGTGATCGCCGAACTCCAGGAGGAGGATGCGCCGTAAAAAATCCAGGGCCAGCTCGGCCAAGGCAGGTTGACGCCGCCGGGCTTCGGCCAACGCCGCCTCAAGAGTGCGCCGATCCGCAGGAGCTACGGTGTAATTGCAGGTATAGGTTCGATACACCGGTAGACAGGCGGTGATCTCCGTCAGGGCAGTCAAGAGATCGTGACGGGAGATGTCCATGGCTTGCCGGTCGGCGGCCGCCAAGGTGGCCAGTTCATCTTCCAGATTGTGCACCTCCCCGCCAAAGAGCGCGGCCATGATAAATTTCTTCTTCTCATAGACCACATCTGACCAGGATGCCGGCATCCCGGTCACCTCCCGATAGACCGCCTCCATTTCTTCCAGACCCTGGGCGGCCACAAAAAGGTTATTCAGCACCCCCAGGAAATCATAGCCGGTGGTGCCCGCCACCGGCCAGGCCGCGGGCAGCTGTTCATCTTCCGCTAGGATCTTTTCCACCACCACATAGCAGGGAGCGTTGGCGTCATCCGGTCTTCTCGCCTGGAGTTCGGCGTGCAGACGTTGGAGATAGGCGGTCGGATCGTTCAGGCCGTCAATGTGATCCAGGCGCAGGCCGGTAACCTTGCCCTCCTCAACCAATTTAAAGAGCAGACCGTGGGTGGCGGTGAAGACCTGGGGGTCCTCCACCCGGATGCCGATGAGATCATTGATGCTGAAAAACCGGCGATAGTTGATCATTTCCAGGGAGACCAGCCAATGGGCCAGACGATAGGGCTGCTCCCGCAGAAGTTGGTCCAGGAGGGTAAAACTGGCGGGGTCGCCCCGTTGCCCGTTGAATTGACGCAGATTTTCGTCCAAAAACTCCCGGAGACGGGGTGAGCGTTCATAGAGGAGCCAAAGATTTTTTTTGATAATGTCACGCCAGTGCAGCCGCTCCCGCCGTTTCTTGGTGCTGCCGACGGTCCGCGGCGGCAGGTTGTGGATAAGAGAAATTACCCCGAGAATGCGGATCACGTCCGGATTATCGGCGCCCAGGGCCATTTTCAGCTCATCCAGGCGATGGGTCAAGATGGGCAGATAACTCTTGGGATCCAGCGGAAAAGAGTGGTCGTAATAGTGAACCGCAAACCCTTCTGGACTAAGACGCAGGGTCAGTTCCTGATCTTCCAGACACTGGCCGTACGGCCGCCCGAGGATGGGGAGCAGGATTCTGTTTTTCAGGCTGCGATAGGGCGGGTCCCACTCAATATCAAAGAAGACGGCATAGGGCGAACTCTGGCCGTTCTCCAGAACATCGTACCACCAGGGGTTGGTGTGGCTCAAAGCCATGTGGTTGGGCACGACATCCAGGACCAGACCCAGACCCAGGGACCGCAGTTTCCGACTCATGGCCTCAAACCGGGCCGGAGAGCCCAATTCTGGATGCAATTGCAGGGGATTGGTCACCGAATAGCCGTGCAGACTGCCCCGCCGGGCCTGAAAGAGCGGCGAAGCATAGATAGCCGAGATACCCAGAGCGGCAAAATACGACAGCAGCCGGGTAACCTGAGCAAAAGTACAGCCGCCGTGGAACTGCAGGCGGTAGGTGGCGCTGGGGACACGGGTGCTGGCCATAGGGACCTCGCAGGCGTTGGTTACAAATTGGCGATGGCCAAGCGCAATTTCTGGGCCAGGGCCACAAAATTTGTCACCCAGGCGTGGGCGTTGGCGTCCCCCTGGCGAGCCGCTTCGGTCCGCGCCGGATAGATCCGCTGCACCAGATCGTAGCAGATGTTTTGCACTGACCAGAAATTGATCTCAAAGGGCAGGGTGGACGCCATCTCCACCAACGCGGTCAGCTGGCGCAAGCGCTCCGGATGATCGGGATCTTGCTGGAGATCTAGGGCCAGCCGTTCCGCGGTCTGGCGCAGGGTGTATTCCAAGGTCTGGGCATCGGGTTCAACCCCGAAGCGGCGGGCCTCGGCCAGGAGGCCGGCGATCTGGTCCAGGTCCAGCTCATCAGGAGTAAAAGCGTCCTGCAGGCTCAGATTAATGACCAACTCCGCAGCAGTCCGCAAGCCTCTGGGCAACGGCACCCGTAAATCAGCCAAGAACCGCATCAACGGCACATGATTCTTGAAAAGCTGCTGAAAGACTACCCCCACTTCTTGCAGCGTCGAGGCCATGATCTTATCCAACACCTGGCGTTGTTCATCCCGGAAAAGACAGCGCAGCGAATAGGTGTCAGTGCCGAAATGGCGATCCAAAAACCGGATGGTCTCAGGGATATCAGCTCTGGCAAACACGCCTTGAATATCCGCGACCATACGCTCATAGGCCTCCTGACCCTGAAAATAGCGGACGCCCCCCGAGAGGTTATGATCGCCCAAATGAAGCACGGCAAAACTGACTTCCGCGGTGTTATACGTAATATGGGACGTCACGTTGACACGGCCGGTGGCTAAGGCGGCCCGGCCGGCTTTAGACCGGCGATAATCCAACTGCTCAATATCAAAGCAGAAGACCTTATCCCGGAGGCCGTACTCCTCAAAGAGGGAACTGATGGCATAGTGGGCCCCCACCTCCAGGAGATCAACAACGGTGGGTCGGACAAAGGTCTCATAGATATACCTGCCGTTTTGAAACTGTGGCAGGTTGCTGGGGGCTTTTTCCAGGCGGTCCAAGAACGCCGGTTCCAGGTCGACATCAAATAGTTGTTTGGCTAACTGCAGGGCACGGCCGGCATAGAGGAGAACCTGCACAGTTTCGAGACCGGAGAGTTCATCGAAAAACCAGCCGCAGCTGGTGTACATGAGCATGGCGGCCCGCTGCATTTCCAGGAGCCGCAGTAACTCCGGCCAGTCCTGGGGGGCGACTTGCCGACCGGTCTGCTCGGCCAGGAAGCTCCGGATGGTGTCCGGTGAGCGGTCCAGGATAACCCGGATGTATTCATTCCGGGCTCCCCAAGGATTGGCAAACCAGTGGCCGGCTTTCGCTTCGTAAAGGGGGGGCCAAGGCATCCCGCAGCCAGTCCAGAGCCTGCCGCAACGGCTGCCGCCAACCTTGGTGCCAGCCCGGATGCAGACCTGTCCGGCAGCCGCAGTCGGCTCGCCAGCGTTCCACACCGTGGATGCAGCTCCAGGAGGAATGTTCATAAATCTCCACTTCCATCTGGGGGGGATGCCTCTCCAGGTATTCCCCATAAGTGGTCAGCTTGATGTCTGGGAGAGTTTTTAAATAATCCAGGGCATAGGCCAGGGCCATGTCGCCGTGGCGGTGGTGGTGGCCGAAGGTTTCGCCGTCAGTGGCGATATGAATGAGCTGGGGCCAGGAACGATAACTGGAACGGGCCGCCAAGAGACGCTCTGCCAAATGTTCGCCCCGATTGAGGAGATTCTCAAAAGCCACTGCCTTGGCGATGGGGCCGTCGTAGAAAAACAGGGCGATGCTCCGGCCCGAGGGCAGGCGCTGCAGATAGGCCCGGGTGGGATCGATGCGCTCGCCGCTTACCTCTGTCCAATCCCCTCCTGTCAGCGGCCGGATGCGCTTGGCCTGACGGGGTGCCAGGATGGTGAATTTGATCCCCAGCTCGGCCATGATATCCAGCGTCTCCAGATCGACCGCGGTCTCCGGCAGCCACATACCCTCCGGATCCCGGCCGAACCGGTGTTGGAAATCCCTAAGTCCCCAGAAGACTTGGGTATACTTATCCCGGTTATGGGCCAATGGCATGATCATGTGATTGTAGCCTTGGGCCAGGGCTGAGCCGTGGCCGCCACAGCGTTCCCGGCTGCGTTCATCCGCCCACAAAATCTGCCGGTAAACCTCCGGGGCCTTCTCCTTTAACCACGACAATAAGGTGGGGCCGAAATTAAAACTCATCTCCTCATAATTGTTTGGTATTTTAATGATATTGCCGTAGCCGTCCAGGATGCGGGAGGCGGAGTTGGGCGCATAACATTCCGCGGTAATGCGTTCATTCCAATCATGGTAGGGATAGGCCGAATCCTGGATTTCGATGGCTTCCAGCCAGGGGTTCTCCCGGGGAGGCTGATAGAAATGGCCATGAATGCAGATATAATTTACCATGCGGACTTCTCCCGTCGATGATAAACCAGACAGGCCTGGGCCGGTACGCTGATGGGCGTGCTGCCCGGTACCGTTGCCGGTAAAACCGCATCAGGACCACCCCACACCGCGGCCGCGCCATTCAGGCGCAACTGCCAGGGCCCCGGTCCGGGCGGCAGCGCCACCTCAGCGGCCTCCGGCTGGAAATTCAGGAGAAGGGCATATTCCCTGCCTTCCTGGCCATAGTGCAGCAGCAGCACCCCAGAGTCGCCAGCGCCGGCGACCTCCGGATAGGACAACCCCAGGTCGACATCGGCCAGCATCTCGCTGCGGATCTTGAGCACCTCCTGATAGAAACGCCAGAGGGTTTGGTGCGGCTCCTGTTCGGCTAAGGCCAGGTGCAGCCGGGAACGCGCCCAAGTAGCCGGGTCCTGGGGATCGGGCGCCTCCTGGCAGCAGCCGCTTGCCGCCAGGGCCTGGGCCCGGCCCTGACGTACCGCGGCAGCGAGATCAGGATCACCGTGGCTGATGAAATACAGAAACGGCGCGGTCTCGCCGTATTCTTCGCCCATGAACAGCAGCGGTGTAAAGGGGGAAAGGATGACGGCGGCCGCGGCCAATTTGGCTGCGGCCAGGGAGGTGAGCTGGCTAAGACGTTCGCCACCGGGGCGGTTGCCCACCTGGTCATGGTTCTGGCTGAAGGCAATGAAGCGATACGGCGCAATATCTTTGGCCGGGGACCCATGCCGTCGCCGCCGGTACGGAGAGTATTGGCCTGTGTAAACAAACCCTTGCCGATAGGCCGCGGCCAAGTGTGCCGGCGTGCCAAAATCCTGATAATAGCCGCCTCGCTCCCCGGTCAGCAGGGCGTGGAGGGCATGATGGAAATCCTCCAGCCAATGGCCATCCAGACCATACCCCCCCAAGGCCCTGGGCTGCAGGAGTCTGGCGTCGTTCTGGTCGCTTTCGGCGATGAGATAAACACGGCGACCCAAGCGCTCTCCCAGACGCGCCACGGCAGTCGCCAGTTCCCCGAGGAAAGGCTGAGCCGACAGGTCCATCACGGCATGCAGGGCATCCAGGCGCAGGGCGTCGATATGAAAATCGCTGAGCCAGGCCAGGGCGTTGCTGAGGAAAAATTCCCGGACCCCCTCAGAGTAAGCCTGATCGTAATTGATGGCCTGGCCCCAGGGCGTCTGGTATTGGTCAGTGAAATACGGCCCATACTCCCAGAAATAGTTGCCCTCGGGACCTAAGTGGTTGTAAACAACGTCCAAAACCACGGCCAGACCATGGGCGTGGCAGGCGTTGACCAGGTGCTGCAAACCCGCGGCGCCGCCGTAAGCCTGGTGCACCGCAAAGGGATAGACGCCGTCATAGCCCCAGTTCCGCTCGCCGGGGAACTGCGCCACCGGCATCAGTTCCAGGGCGGTAATCCCCAACTCCCGCAGCCGGGGGAGATGTGGGATAATGGCGGCAAAGGTCCCCTCCGGTGTAAAGGTGCCCACATGCAGTTCATAAATGACGTACTCCCGCAGTGGCCGGCCCACCCACTGCTGATCTGTCCACGGGAAGGTCATGTCCACTACCTGCGAGGGACCATGGACGCCCTCGGGCTGCCCCCGGGAGGCGGGATCAGGGCGCTCCCGACCGTCCGTGAAACGGTAAAAATAGCGGCTGCCGGGGGGAATGTCGGTAAATAGGCCGTGAAAATACTCGCCGGCGCGGCGCAAAGGCAGCAGCCGGTCATTGGGGGTAACCAGGTGCACCGCCACAGAAGCGGCCTGCGGCGCCCAGACCCGAAAGAGACAGCGCGCGTCTCCCAGATAGATGGCTCCCAGCCTGTGCCTGTGCGCCATGCCCCTCCCCTCCGGTGCTCCCGGCCGTCCGGCCCGGGGTCTGCTGGTCATGATAGGCAAAGACGGTAAAAAACGAAAACTGTGGATAAGAAGTTGCGTCGGCAGCTAAAAAATCGTGATTCGGTGCCGGGGAGGGGCTTTCTCCGGATTCATCCTGACCCCCTTTCCCGGCAGACGGATCTGTTCTGCCATGAGGCAATAAAAATGATAACAAATTCCTGGCAAAATGACAATATTGACCCTTTTCCTGGGTCAGGCCGAACCTCACTTGTGTCCGGCAGGAATCCGTCGATTACTGGCGGAAGCCAGACCTTTTGCAGTTTTCCGGGGCTGGCGCCATTCTTGGGAGAGAATTAACCAGAGGATAATTCTCCCTTGCCTGCCTCCTGGCAGGAGAATTTTCCCGAAACCGGCGGAATCAAAGACCTAGCTGCTAAGGCCCTCGCGGTAGAACAGGCGAATAGCCGCGGGTTCCAAAGTAATGGTCAGCTCATCAGCCAAGGGCAGGGGCTCAGCGCCGGGAGTGATTTCCCGGATCGGGCCACCCGATTGTCCCAGGAGTTTGGGCAGGTGCAGGGTTATCTGTTTTTGAGGCAGCAGGGTGGCATTAATGACCGCCAAAACCGTGCCGGGCTGCCGCTCGCCGGTCTTGCGGAGGAGGACTATGGGTCTCCCCGCCTTGCTCAGCCTATTAATGGGGCCTTCCTCCTGCAAGACCGGGCAGGCCCGTTTCATGTGATTCACCTGGGTGATGAAATCCGTCAGATTATACTGTCTTTCCAGCCAGTCATCGGGTCGGGTGGTTATGACATGGAGTTTTTTGGGCAGGCCGTATTCAAAACCCATGGGCATGAGGAGACCGGCGGAAAAAAAGGCGGCAAAGATATAGGCCTGCCGGACCAGGGCGACATTGCCGCCCACTTCGGTGATGAGCCGGGCGGTATCATGGGTTTCTGGGAAGCTGATGGATGGGGCTATCTTACGATTGGTGCGATACTGCTCCAGGCACCAGGGGGCCTGAAAATCCCACCATTTTGAGCTGTTGTAGAGGAGATCGAAGCCGGCGCTCTGCAGTTGTTTGATTTCGGGCAGGCGACACCCCAACGTTTCAGCCACAAAACAGATGGACGGGTTCAACCGCCGGGTCTCCTGAATCAGACTGGCCCAAAATGTCCCCGGCACTTTATAAGCCGCGTCGCAGCGAAAGCCGCGTATGCCTTTCTCAAGATAAAAACGGATAACCCCGAGAAAATAGTGGAGCAGGCCTTCCGGGTCAGGGGGGGGCCAGAATTCCAGTTCGGCTAAGTCCCCCCACACCGTCACTTGGGAGGCATCGGCGGGATTGATGCAGGAGGGATGTTTGAGGCTGCCGTCGGGATTTCTGGCAAACCACCCCGGATGCTCCTCCACCAAGACGGCGTCGCTGGCAGTATGATTCAAGACGAGATCCAACATCACTGACAGGCCTTGGGCCTGGGCCTGTTGGCAGAAGTCGGTGAGGGCTCCGAAGGGGTCATCTTCCACTCCTTTGATCAACAAGGGATGGAGGGCGAAATAGTCCTTGACGGCATACAGACTGCCCGAGAAGCCGGGGTAATGGATCGGATTGAGATAGAGCCAATCAAAACCCATGCGGGCGATCCGGGGCAGATGGGTGAGCCAGTCGGGGATGGGGCCGGCCAGGAGAGGAAAGAGATTGTAAATAATGGGGCTCGGGCAGGGCATGGCATTTCTTCCTTCAGGACTACGGTTAATTTTCAGGGAAAACCGTACCCCGCTGATATTGCCGCATAATCCTAGCAACATGGGCCAATTCGGGGGCCTGGGCGAGGTCTTCCAAGGGTAAAGGCAGCTTCAACCGCCAATTGGGATACTCGTCTTTCGTGCCGGGGAGATTCTGTTGCTCCAGCCATGCGAAGATGTCTTCCAGACTCAGGAGGACTAGGCGGCAGGGCGTTTCGGCCAGATGGGCAATAATGCCCCATTTGACCGACTCGGGCAGATCATCTTGGTCTAAGATAGTCATGGCAGCTTCAGGGCTTAGCCAGCCTTTATTCGTTAGCAAGGCCACGATGGCGGCTTTGATCTGGCGGCGTTCCCGGAAGGCTTGGGCCGCGGCCTGATCGTGGGGGAACAGGTGCAAGTCCTGCCGCACCAGGATATCCCGGCCCTGCCAGAAACCGGCCAGGGTTGGCAGGTCATGGGTGGTAATGGCCGCCAGGGCCTGTTCCGGGTATTGGTCAGCGGGTCGACAGGAGCCGTCCCCCTGGAACTCAAAATAGAACAGGCGGGTGGAAAAAACGTGCAGCGCGGCCAATTGTTCCCGGATCCAGGGGGCCACGGTGCCCAAATCCTCGCCGATTACGAGGGTTTGCTGCCGGGCGCTTTCCAGGGCTAATATTTTCAGCATCTCAGCCGCGGGATAGCGCACATAGGCCCCCTGCGCCGCCGAAGCCCCCCGGGGGATCCAATAGAGACGGAAGAAGCCCATGACGTGGTCAATGCGCAGGGCGCCGCCGGGCAGGCAGTTGTGGCGCAAGACATCGATGAGATAACGATACCCCTGGTTTCGGAGAGCCTGGGGGGCAAGGGGGACCAGATGCCAGTTCTGGCCCAACGGACTGAAATCATCCGGGGGGGCGCCGATGTCCACGGCTTGGGCAAAGAGGTCCTGGTGCCGCCAGGCGTCAAAACCCCCCGGATTGACCCCCACGGCCAGATCCAGATATAACCCCACCGCCAGCCGCTCCTCTTGGGCCAGCCGTTGGCTGGCCTGCAGTTGTCCGGCCATTAGCCATTGGGCATAGGCATGGCCTAGGATCTGTTGCCGGCACTCCTGCTGAAATGCTGCCACCGTTGGACCGGCGGGATTATGGTAGGCGCCGGGCCAATCCTGCCAGTTTATATAAGGGCGCTGCTGTTCTTGCCAATACTCGGCCAGGGCTAGAAAAGTGGCAAAATCCTGTAAAAGGTCGCCTTGTTGGGCCAAAAACCCCGCAAATTCCTGGCCTCGGGCGGTCCGGGGAGCCTCGGGCCAGCCATGCTGCTCCAGGAAAGTGTCAAAGAGTTGGGCCAATATCCCCTGTTTGAGATGGGCCACGGCCGCATAGTTGACGTGCCGGCCCTGGCGCAAGGCCGTAAGCTGGGTCTGGATGGCCAAGCCGGCCAGATATTCCTGAATGCGCGGATTTGTCGCCAACTCTGGCACCTGTTCAAGATCCAGATAAAGCGGATCGGGGAAACAACGGCTGGTGGGATAGTAAGGGCTAATGCTCTCCGTCAGCGCGGAGCCGAGATGGTGCAGGGGATTGAGACCGATGAGATCGGCGTTAAACTCTCGGGCCATATGTACCAGGCGCTGGAGATCCCCGCAATCGCCGATGCCCCAATTACGGCGGCTGGCAAGGGCGTAGAGGGGCAGATACAGGCCCCAGAGACGCTGCTGCCTCAGAATCTCCGGCACGTATACCTGTGGCGGGGCCAGTACCAGCAGCATCCGGCCCTGGCGCGTCTCGGCCCCGGTCTGGACGTCGATATGCAGATGATAATAGCCCATGGCCAGATCGGGCGGCAGCGGCAGGGACGCCCGGCCATAGGTGCCACTGTCGAAACGACGGATTTCCGCCAGCGGCAGGGGACCGTGAACCTGCTCCTGATGACAACGCTGCCCCTGTTCGTCGAGCAATTCCCAGGCAATGTTCAGATCGGCCGGCCAGGCTTCTCCTTGGAGCGGCAGATAAAGATTCCAGACAGCCGGTAATTGGGACGTTGAGAGGGCGAGGACCGGCTCCACCAGCGCCGACCAAGGCCATTGGCGGCGGCGGGCCACTTCCAGCCGCAGCTCGTCGAAATGTTGGCAACGGCAGCCCATGGCCGTTAGGAGGCTTTCCTGAATATCCGGCCCAGTGACGTGCAGGTTGCCGGCGACATCGTAATACTCGGGCTCAATGCCACACAAGGCTGACAGTTCTGCCAATAACTCTTCTTTCGTTTCTGAGGTCATACTCCCTTCTCGCTTCATAAACCCGGGACTGGCCGGGCCAGGGCAAGGTGCTGCCCGAACTTGCCCGGCAGCGGCCGCGTCGGCACCAAGACAGCCTGTCAGCCAAGCCGGGACCTGGCCGAGCACCTTTGTCACTATATCAAATAATGTTAAGATCGGATACCTGATCGGCCAGGATTAGCTTTTTTCGTCTTCTTTTTAGAGGGTTGCCGCATCAAAACAATGCCGCTAAATGAGGGCAGGCCAACAAATTTTAGGGTAACCGTCATAATCAAGCCTGGGCCGCCACGGCGGCCCAGCCCACCAGTGGAATTTTCTGACGACCGACAACCGGATTATTATTATAAGCTTTCACTCTTCTTTATAAGCTTTCACTCTTCCTAAGCCTTGCAAGTGCCAGGGGGCAACGGCCCTAGCCGGCCACCTCCTCCTTGAGGTCAGCGGCCACGCCTCTGAGGCCGGAGAGGAGGATTACGGCGCTTATCGTCAGGGCGACCATGGCCAGGGAGACGCCCCAAGCCAGTCCGGCCAGATCAGAGAGCCAGCCGATGAGAAAGGGAGAGGGCATATCGCCGATGAAGTGGATGATAATGATGTTCAAGGCCACGGCAGTGGCCCGGCGGGCCGGGCCGGCGACGCTGACGATGAGGGTGGTGAGGAGGCCGGGGTTCAGGAAGAGGAAAAATACTGCGATGAACAAGGAGGTTTGATAGAGCCATGGCTCTTTGGCCACGATGGTCAAAGCCCCGAAAGGCAAGGCCAGGGCCACGCCCAGACCCGAGACGAGGAGATGGCCTTTAGGGGTGCGGCGAAAGAGCCAATCGCCGCCGAAGCCCCCGGCCAGGGTGCCCAAACCCCCGGCCACGGTGGTGACCAGGGCCATGAGTAGATTGGCTTCTTTCAGGCTGAGCCCTTTGTCCACCTCCAGGAAATGGGGCATCCAGAAGGCCAGGCCGCCCAGGGCAAAGGTGAGAAAGCCATAGCCGATGGTCACCCGGACGAACGTGGGTATGCGGAAGAGTTCGATGATGCCCTGGAGTTGGGTGCGGCCGACCGAGTGAGGGTCAGACGTTTGGCCTACCGAGCCGGCAGCCGGATCGGGAAGGGTATAGACCAGGCCGGCCGTGATGAGCCCGGGCAGGCCGGCCAGCAGGAAGGCCCAGCGCCAGCCCCAGGCGGCGCCCACCTGGCCGCCGAAATAATAGGCCAGGGCCGCGCCCACCGGAATGGTGGTATAAAAGATCCCCAGGACCCGGCCCCGCTGGGGCAGGGGCAGCATATCCGCCAGGTAGGCGGGGGCGAGGGTGCCGAAGGAGGCCTCCCCCAGACCCACCAACCCCCGGGCCACCACCAGGGCCGGGTAGGTGGTCACCCAGAAGGCTAGGCTGGTGGCCAGACTCCACAAGGCTGCGCCCAGGAACATGAAGTTGCGGCGGCCGTAGCGGTCGCCCAGGTAGCCGAAGACGGGCGCGGAGGCCAGGTAGACCAGGAAAAAGGCGCTGCCCAGAAAGCCGAAGGCCTTATCAGACAGGCCTAAATCCTGTTTGATGAGGGTATTGACCGAGGCGACGATATAGCGATCAAAATAGTCCAGCAGATTCAGGGCGGTGAGGACCACCACGGCCCAGAGGACGGTGCGGCGGCTGACAGAGGGCGGCAAAGGGATGATTCTCCGTTTATAGAGATAATCTTGACTCTTTTATATACCACGGCGGCGGCAGAGTCGGCCAATGAATAATCGGAGAGCGTTGGCGCTTTTCTCTGAACAGAAAGATGGCAGGGGGCGCCGGCCAAGGCAGAAATGTTCAGCCTCACTCAGACCGCCAATCAATCATTGTCTTCCGGCTCAGGTTATGCTAAAAAATCCTTAATTCAGCAAAGGATTGAGCATGTCGGCTTTTTTTCTGCTTATAATCCTGGCCTATTTTCTTGGCGCCATTCCCTTTGGTTTGGTGGTGGCCAAGCTCATGGGTGGTCCTGACCCTCGGACGGCCGGGAGCGGCAACATCGGCGCAGCCAATGTGTATCGGCTGTTGGGACGCAATGCCGGGGCCTTTACCCTTTTCGGGGATATTATGAAAGGGGCGGTGCCCGTCTTTTTGGGCCGTTTCGGTCTCACCGATTTGGGGGGCTGGCACGAAGCCGGGGTGGCGGCGGTGGGGCTGGCCGCGGTGGCCGGCCACATCTGGCCGATATACTTGGGTTTTCGTGGGGGCAAGGCGGTGGCCACCAGCTTCGGGGTGGTGCTGGTCATTTCGCCGCCGGCCGCAGCGGTCTTGGCGGCTCTCTATGTCCTGGTCTGGCAACGCTGGCGCATCTCGTCGGTGGCCTCTCTGGCCGCGGCTTGGGCCCTGCCGGCGGCAATGGGTTTGCTGTCGGCCTCGAAGATTTATCTGCTGCTGAGTGCCGTCCTGTCGGCTTTTATCCTCTGGCGGCATCAGGAGAATATCGTCCGTTTGTGTCGGGCCCAGGAACCGGAGCTTCGGGCCGGGGAGGGGGAAACCCAGGATCCTTGAGCGGTGAGCGGCAAAAAAAGCTTAGGGGTGGACGGGCACGCGGGTCTGCTCCTCGCGGGCTGCCAAACCCACCGTGGGGCGGGCACGGAGGCCCCCCCAAGAAGAGATTTATCTAAGGACTAAGAACTGACAACTAACAACTAACAATTGACAACCGGCCGCTGGCCGCTGCCCACCATATTACTTTAAGGAGATTGCCATGTTAGTCCGGGATTGGATGAGCTCCGACGTCATCACCATTGATGAGAACACTTCCATGATGAAGGCCTTGCACATCATGAAAGAAAACCGCATCCGCCGGCTGCCGGTAACGGCCCGGGGGGCTCTGGTGGGGATCATTTCCGATCGGGACCTGAAGGAAGCCTCGCCTTCCAAGGCCACGACGTTGGATGTGCATGAACTGTATTACCTGCTGGCCGAGATTAAGGTCAAGGAGATCATGACCAAAAATCCCATTACCATCCAGCCGGAGGAAACGGTAGAGCGGGCTGCGGTCATCATGTTGGAGCATAAGGTCTCGGGATTGCCGGTGGTCACCCCACAGAATGAATTGGTGGGGGTCATCACGCAATCGGACGTCTTCCGGGCCTTTGTCAACATTACCGGCATTTATAAAGGCGGGGTGCAATTTGCCTTCTCTTTGGAGGACCGGCCCGGTTCCATCAAAGAAGTGGCCGATACCATGCGGGAGCATGGCGGTCGGATCGTCAGCATCCTCAGTTCCACGGACATGGCTCAGGAGGGCAGCCGCAACGTCTATATCCGCATTCGCGATCTGGCGCCGGAGGCCTTAGAGAAACTGGAAAAGGAGCTGCGCCAGAAATATCAGGTGCTGTACGTCGCCAAAGATATTTTAAAGACCCTCTAAAGACCGGCAAAGGCATTGCCGGCACACTTGACGGCGGTCATTAGCAAAAGGCGGCACTATGGCGACGACTCAGGAGCAGCCCGAGGTTTTAGCGTTCGGCGCCATTTCCTTTTTGCGGGGGCACCGCCAGGGAAAATATCCTTACTGTCATACCCTGCTGGTTCGTGATGAGGTCTTGGCCGTCATCGATCCCAGCGCCGAGAAGGCCACTTGTCGCCGTTTGGCCCGGGATCCCCGCCTGAAGGCGGTCCTGATCAGCCATTTTCACGAAGACCACCAAAAATATCTGACTTTTTTTCCCGATGAGTACATCTGGGTGCCAGCCAGCGAAGTGGAGGCTTTTGCCGGCCTGGGGGGCGTGTTGGCCCTCATGGGCATTAAGGATCCGGAGTATCTGGCTTATTGGCAGAAGACGCTGCAAGAGGAGTTTCATTTCCGCAACCGGCCCCAGGTGAAGACCTTTGTCGACGGCACCGAGTTCACTTTTGGCCGGACGCGGGTGCAGGTTTTGCATACACCGGGCCACACACCCGGGCATAGTTGTTTTTATTTCCCCCGAGAGAGTATACTGTATTTAGCGGATATTGATCTGACGCCCTTTGGCCCCTGGTATGGCGATGAGGCCTCCGACCTGGACGCCCTGTTGGCCTCGCTGCAGCGTTTGGAGGAGGTGCCGGCGCGGTTGTATCTCACGGCCCATGGGCAGGGGGTCTTCCCGGCGGCGGCAGGACGTCAGGCCTTGCGGCAGTTCCGCCAGGTAATTTTTGACCGGGAGGCGGAGTTACTGCACCGGCTGCAGCGGCCTCGGCGCCTGCAGGAGTTAGTGGGACAGCGTCTGATTTACCGCAAGCCTTTGGAGCCGAAATTTGTTTACGATCACATTGAGCGGCAGATGATCGGCAAGCATCTGCAGCGTCTCCTCAAGGCCGGCCAGATTAGAGAAACGGAGGAGGGCTATGTTGCCACCGGAAGAAGCCACTAAAGCCCGGCAGACGGCCCGGCTCAGGGCCTGGTGCCTGATCTGCTTCAGTCTGGGTCTGCTTTTGACCAATTATCCCCTCCTGCAGATCTTCAACAGCACGGTGACGGTGGCCGGTATACCTCTTATGGTGGCCTATCTGTTAGGGATTTGGGTGGTGGCGATCGTGGTGTTATTTGTCCTGGCGAGGGCGCTCAGCAGATTGGCGGAAAAGGAATAAGGGCCGGGATGGCGTTTGGGGGGGCTCGGAGGCCTGCCCCAGTGGAGAAATATGGCGTTCCCAAGGACAACTTGGGAACGAGAGGGAAACTTACTGCTACCAATCGGGTCGTTCTCAGCGCAGGCGAAAGCCTGCGGCTATCAAGCGATTCCTTCAAAAATCGCTCAATTTAGGTCGGTAGAGGATTATGTCTCTCGGCAAGGCTAATTTTCAAGGAATGGCTCAAGCTCGATGAATAAAATATTGGTGGCCACGGCGGCGTTCGGATACCTGCTCTTGCTTTTTGCCATCGCTTATTACGGCGACCGCCGGCGGGCTCAAGGCCGCAGCCTGATTGCCAATCCTTATATTTATACGCTGTCCTTGGCGGTTTATTGTACTTCGTGGACCTTTTATGGTTCGGTGGGCAAGGCGGCCAACGAGGGTCTGACGTTTCTGCCCATTTATCTGGGACCTACCCTGATCGCCTTTCTGTGGTGGTTCATCGTCCGCAAACTCATCCGCATCTGTAAAAACAACCGCATCACGACGTTGGCCGATTTTTTGACCCTGCGCTACGGCCGGGGGATTCTGATGGGCATAGTGGTGACGGTTTGGATTATTCTGGCGGACATGCCTTATATCGGCCTGCAGTTGAAGGCGATCGCCACGACCTTCAACCTCCTGGTGGGGGCTCCTGTCACCCCGGTAGGTCAGACCCCTTTTTATCTGGACAATGCTTTTTATGTGGCGCTGATCCTGGCGGTTTTCGGCGCCATGTTCGGGGCCCGGCATCTGGACCCCAGCGAACGCCATGAGGGCTTGGTGGCGGCCATTGCCTTTGAATCCCTGGTGAAACTTTTGGCCTTTATAGCCGTCGGCCTTTTGGTGAGCTATGTGCTTTTTCCTAGTCAGGGGGAGATTTTTCGCCACATGCTGGAGCGGCCGGAATGCCGTGATCTCTTTGTGTTAGACAGCAAACCGAGCAACACCAGCGGGGTCTTTTGGGTGCAGACCCTTCTGGCCATGGCGGCCATCATCCTGCTGCCCCGGCAATTTCACATGGGCGTTGTGGAAAATACGGATGAGAAACATGTCTTGACCGCGGCCTGGCTGCTGCCCATATATCTCTTGCTGATCAACCTGTTTGTCCTGCCCATTGCCGGTGGCGGCTTATTATTGGGCTACCTGCCCTCCCAGGGCGATACCTTCGTGCTGCAGTTGCCGTTGGCCAGCGGTTACCCCTGGCTGGCGCTTTTGGCCTTTATCGGCGGCCTGTCGGCGGCCACGGGCATGGTCATGGTGGTGGCCATCACCTTGAGCACCATGCTCCTGAACAGCCTGGTGACGCCTCTGTTGGCGGTCTTCTGGCGGGGGCGCAACTGGTCCTCCTGGCTGTTGTTTTTTAAACGCCTGGGTATCGTCCTTGTCATTCTCTTGGGCTATCTTAGTTATCGCACCATCGGCCCGGTGACTACCCTGGTGGAGATGGGACTCATCGCTTTTGCCGGGGTGGCCCAACTGGCCCCGGCGGTCTTAGGGGCCTTATATTGGCGGCGGGCCACCCGTTGGGGGGCTAACTTCGGCTTGGCCGCAGGTTTTGCCTCCTGGGCTTATACGCTCCTCTTCCCTTATTTGATTCATGCCGGCTGGTTCTCGGAGACTATTCTGGTCTGTGGCCCTTTTGGATTAGGCCTTCTGTGTCCCACGGCCTTGTTCGGGCTGACGAATTTTCATCCCTTAACCCATGCCTTTTTTTGGTCCATGCTCCTGAATATCGGCCTGTTCGTCAGTGTTTCCCTGTTGACGACGCCCAGTGCCGACGAAGAGGAACAGGCTGAGAGGTATGTGGATGTTTTTAAAGAAGCCGCGGAATTGGGGTTGGAGCCCCGGACGGCCAATCTGCCGGAGGCCCCGCAGTTCATGGCCTTGGCGTCAAAATTTGTGGGTGCCGGCAAGGCGCGGGAGGCCCTGCAGGAATTTGCCCGAGAGAATAACCTGGAACTGGCCAGGACGTGGAGCGACGCGGACAAACTGCGCTTGCGGGACTATATTGAGCGGCTGATCAGCGGTTCGGTGGGCCCGGCCGCGGCCCGGGTGGTGGTGGACGGCTATCTGGCCTCCCGGGGCTCCCGCCTGGACGGCGTCTTTGATCTGGTGGGGGAAGTTTCCCATTCCCTGGAGGAAAGCCGGGAAGCCCTGAAACACCGTCTCAACGAGCTGGCCATTCTCAATGAAGCGGCGCAACATTCCACCTCCTCCCTCAGCCTGCCCCAGATCCTGGAGAGCATCCTGGAGCTGCTGCATAACAAGATGGGGGTGGAACAGAGTTCCATCCGCCTCCTGGACGAAGACGGGGTCCTGCGTTTGGAAAGCTATCTGGGCCAGACGACCCTGCCCCGCCAGGAACTGGACCGGACCCCGGATATGTCGACCCTGTTGGGTCAATGTCTCCTCACCCGGACGGTGATTTCCATCCCCGATGTCAGCCAGATGCCGGCTGATACGCCATCGGGTCTGCACCCCGGCGAGATGTTGGCCAGCTTTATTCTGGTGCCGCTGGCCACCGAATCCCAGGTTTTGGGGGTGCTGAGTGCGGCCTCCAGCCAGAAAAAGTATTTTCCCCCGGAACAATTGGATTTTTACCGCTCGTTGGCCAACCAGGTGAGTCTGGCCATCCATAACGCCCGCCTTTACGAGAAGCTCATCCGCTTCAGCAAAGAACTGGAGACCAAGGTGGCGGAGCGGACCTTGGAATTGAAGAATAAATCCCTGGAGCTTTCCGAGGCCAATCGGGCTTTAAAAGAAATGGACAAACTGAAGACGGAGTTTTTGGCTAACGTCTCCCACGAATTGCGAACCCCCCTCAACTCCATTCTCGGCTTCACCCTCAATCTGATGGACGGGGTTGACGGCCCCATTAACGAAGAGCAGCGCCACAGTCTGGAGAAAGTAGAAAAGGCCAGCCACCGCTTGCTGCAATTGATCAACGACGTTCTGGATTTGTCCAAACTGCGGGCCGGCCGTATGGAGCTCAACCTTGAGACCCATAACCTGCAAGACATCCTGGAGGAGGCCCGGCAGACCATCGAACCTTTGGCCCGGGCTAAAGAGATTAATCTGGAAGTGCAGGCCGCCGAGATACCGCCGTTGCTGGTGGATAAGGACAAAATAATCCAGGTATTGCTCAATCTACTGGGCAATGCCGTCAAATTCACCGATTCCCATGGCCGCATCACGGTGTCAGTGGATAGAGTGACCCTGCCGGAGCCCGCTGGCGGGAAAAAGGACTATGTGGCCGTCAAAGTGAGCGATACGGGCATCGGCATCAGACCAGAGGACCTGAAAACCATCTTCCAGGAATTTGTGCAGATCGACAGCTCGGCCACCCGGCGCCACGGCGGCACCGGTCTGGGGCTGCCCATCAGCCGCCACCTGGTGGAGATGCACGGCGGCCGCATCTGGGCTGAGAGCGAATACGGCAAGGGATCGACCTTTACCTTTATCCTGCCGATCCCCGAGGGGGCGGCCAAGACCGAGGTCCCGGCCGAGGCGGTCCGACCAGGGCGGCTGGTGCTGGCTCTCAGCCGCCGGGGGGGGCTGATCCACGTATTGCGGGAGACCCTGACGCCCCTGGGTTTTTTGCTCCGGCCTGAGCCCATGGTGGATACCTTGCTGGCGGCGGTGGCCAAGGATCATGTTGCCGTCATTATCATTGATGTGTTAAACCCTGATATCCAGATTTGGCAAGCCTGTCTGACCCTGCGCAGCCATGACAAGACCAGAAATGTGCCGCTGCTACCGGTGGCCTTTGCCGAGGACGCCCATGCCGGGCTGGTTTTGGGGCCGGCGGAGTTCCTGAAACAACCCTGTTTGGCCGAGGAGTTCGGGCAGGCGCTGCTCCGCCTGACCCCTTGGATTAACTATAAAGAGGCCCTGGTGATCGATCCTGATCCAGACGCGGCCAACCGTTGGGCCACATTTCTGAGCGACGACGGTTATGAGACCACGGTGGCCCAGGGTGCGGAAGCGGGGATCCGGCATCTGCAAAACCTGTTGCCAGGGCTGATACTCCTCAACCTTAATCTGACCCCGGCGGATCTGGTGCGAGTGACTACTTTTATCCGCTCCCAGAATGAGATGGCCACGATCCCCCTTCTGTGCATCCTCCCGGCCGTGCCCAGCGACCATGAGCAAAAAACGCTGCAGGAACATTTCCAGCAGACCCTGAAGACGCAGAAATTTCCTCTGGCGGCCTTCGCCCGCCAGTTGAAGCGGTTTTTTGCGCATCTGACGGCGTAGCGGCCCTCCCTTGGCAGCTGGTCCATACCCCCAACTTGGCCTTTGAGCTGCTGACCTGGAGGTCGGCGCTATCATAGCAGGTTGTTGAAAAAGTGCTTTAAGGGGTTTTGCCACAAGGGGACCCTGGGTATAATTCGCTCTCAGGGAAAGGGGCCGGAGACAATTCTTGCCTGCCGCCTTATATCCTTGTTATAATGACCAAGGTGAGAAGGCACGCCATTGATAACCTGCAAAAAGAGGCCAGCAAGAAGTCGGCGCGCCATTGTCACCCGGAAGGGAGAACCGGGGAGCAGTTTGCCAACCGGGGGCCGGGCTGGTTGGCCTGGCCGCGATCACAAGACCCATGAAAAAGAAAATCCTCATTGCCGATGACAATCCCGATAACGTGGAGTTGCTCCGCAAGCGTCTGAGCAGCCAGGGGTACGAGACCGCTGCGGCCTTTGACGGCGAGGAGGCCTTGCAGGCGATTCTCAAGGAGACGCCGGACCTGCTCATTTTGGATGTCATGATGCCCAAGATGGACGGCTATGAGGTCTTGCAGCGGCTGCGCCAGAACGACGACTACCGGAACCTGCCGGTCATCATGCTGACGGCCAAGAAGGAAATTCCCGACAAACTCAAAGGCCTGGACATTGGCGCGGATGATTACATCACCAAGCCTTTCAACCCCCAGGAACTTCTGGCTCGGGTGAAATCCCTGCTGACCCTGCGGGAGGAGCAGGAGCGCAAGTCCAAGGACGAGCGCCTCACTGCCCTGGACCAGATGGTGGAAGGGGTAGCCCACGAGATCCGCAATCCGGTGACGGCCATCGGCGGTTTTGCCCGCCGCCTGCATGAGCGGCTCCCGGAGGGCTCCCCGGAAAAACATTATGCTGAAGTGATCCTGAATGAATCCAAACGTCTGGAACAGATGGTCAAACAAATTGTCGAGGCCACGGTCATCTCCATCCCTAGCCTGCGCAAACGAGAGATCAACGAAGTCATCAAGGCAGCCCTGGCAGCTTGCCAGGAACGCTTGGAAGAGGGCCGGATCAACGTGAAATTAGATCTGGCCGATGACATTCCGCCGCTTATCATGGACGCCGGCAATCTGCGGCGGGTCATCGCCCATCTCATCTCCAACGCCATCACAGCCATGCCCGAAGGCGGCACGTTGACCATTACGACGGCCCGACGCAACCATTATATCCAGATTCAGGTAGCGGATACCGGCGTGGGCATACCCCCAAAAATCCTGCCCCATATTTTTGATCCCTTTTTCACCACCAAGAGTTCGGGCCCTGGCCTGGGGCTGGCCATGGTGCATAAGATCATTAAACAGCATGGTGGCCAGATTTCGGTGGAAACCGAACTGAATAAGGGCACGACCTTTTCCATCCTGCTGCCCCTCCGGGAGGAGGTGGAGGCTGCGTGATAAGGGAGAAGCATGATTATTGTCGCCTGGGCCTAAGGGCTGGCAGGGGCGGGCATGGAGGCCCGCTCCACTAAAAAATGATGAATAATTTTATCTATGGCAATTATAAGCCGTCGAAGAGGGAGTCATTGTGAGCCGATGCTTATGGTGTGGCATGCTGCTGCTGGCCGTGCTGTGCGGTAGTGCCGGCATGGGGAGGGCCGCGGATACCGCGCCGCCAGCAGCTTTTGCAGTGTTGCAGGCCAATCTGGTGCGCAGCGGTTTTGATCGGGACTATATACAAAAATTGTTCAATGACCCCCGGGCCGAGTTTCTTCCCAATGTGGTCACCAAGATCGCCTACCAGCGCAAAGAAAAAAAGGCAGATTATTCCCACTTCCTGACAACCGCCAACGTGGAGAAAGGGCGTCGTTTCCTGGCCGAACACCAGCGTTTTCTGAGCCAGGCGGAGACGGCCTTCGGGGTGCCCAAAGAGATCATCGTAGCCATTATGACGGTGGAGAGCGATCTGGGCAACAAGACGGGGAACTACCCGGTGTTTAACGTTTTTTCTTCCCTGGCGGTGATGGATACGCCGGAAGTCATCAACCGGTTGTCCCTGAGCCCGGCGCTGATGTCCCGTTTGCAGAAAAAGGCTGCCTGGGGCCGCTCCGAGCTCGCGGCGTTCCTGACCTATTGCCGCCAGAACCGGTTGGATCCCTTGAGCATCAAGGGTTCTTGGGCCGGGGCCTTCGGCTATTCCCAGTTCCTGCCCTCCAGCCTCCTGCGCAGCGGCGCGGACGGCAACCGGGACGGCAAAGTGGATCTTTTCACCCACGAAGACGCCATTTACAGCATCGGCAATTACCTGCAGAAGGCCGGCCTGCGGAAGAACAACCGGGCCTCCTGGAGCCGGGCCATCTATGCCTACAACAACTCGGAACCGTATGTGGAAACGGTTTTGACCCTGGCCTCCTGGTATTAAAGGCCGGGAAAAGCCTGGAGCGGATACGCGGATCCGCCCCTCTCAAACATCATGTACTTATAGTAGTCATCCCCCAATCATGAAAATTTATCGTGGCTGCAGTCGGCGGGCTGGCGCCGGCAAGTAATGCCGACGCCATTGGAAGTTACGGACAACAGGTCTGGTGAAGCGGTAGAAGACAAACCATGAAGCCTGGACGGAAAAAGCTCACGGTGGCGCTGGTTTTTTTAGCGGGCCTCATCCTCATGCTGATGTGGATGCAGGGGGTGTTTCGCCACCGGGTGGGACCGGGGACGGTGCCGCTGGCGGCGGCGGTCCCGGCAGGGCAGCTCTCTAAGGTGGGTTGGCAATACGTTTGGGATTGGCAGGAAGCCCCGGGCGTAGTGGCATCGGCCCAGCAACCCCAGGTAGCGGCCCAGGCCATGGGGCGCATCATCGACATCAAGGTGGCCCCGGGCGACCGGGTGCAGGCCGGCCAGGTCCTGGCGGTGTTGGATGACGCGGAATTGCGCAGCCGGCTGGGCCAGGCCCAGGAGCAGGTGGCGGCGCTTCAGGCCCAGCTGCAGCAGGCCCAGAGTGATTATCAGCGATTCCGCGCTTTAACCGAACGGCGGGTGGTGCCCCGGCGGGAATTTGACCAGGTCAAGGCCCGCTATGAGACCCTGCAGGCCCAGGTGCAGCAGGCCCAGCAGGCGGTGAGCGAAGCCCAGGCCTATTTTCGGTATGGCAAAGTAGTCTCGCCGGCGGACGGCCGGGTGGCGGAAAAGCTGGTGAACGTGGGAGACCTGGCCACTCCCGGCCGGCCTCTGTTTACCATTTTTAATCCCCAACAGATGCGCCTGGAGGCGCAGGTGGGGGAGCAGTATTCCCACTGGCTGCAGGTAGGGGCACCGGTCCGGGTGGCTATTCCCAGTCTGTCCTGGGAAGTGGAGACGGTGATTGATGAGGTGGTGGCGCAGGCGGCCAGCGACAGCCGGACATTCCTGGTGAAGGCGAGGCTCCCCTGGCACCGCAGCCTGCGGCCGGGCCTGTTCGGTCGTCTCTATTTTGCCGGCCGGGAACGGCAGGCTCTCCTTATCCCGGCAGCAGCCGTCAAAAATGTGGGGCAACTGGAGACGGTGACCGTCCTGACGCCGGCCGGGCCACAGAACCGCCAGGTCCGGCTGGGCAAAAACTATGATGAGAATGTTGAAGTCCTGGCCGGCCTGCAGGCCGGCGAAGAGGTCCTCCTGCCGGCCAAACATCTGCCTTAAGCATTGCGAGAGTTATGACACCTGCCCCGCACCCATTAAGCCTGACCGCCCGCATCGTTAAGGCCTTTCTCACTTCCAAGCTGCCTATCATTTTTATCCTCATCTCGCTCCTGGCCGGCCTGGCCGCCCTGTATGCCACGCCCCGGGAGGAGGAGCCCCAGATTGTGGTGCCCATGGCCGATATCTTCATCCAGTTTCCGGGGGCCAGCGCCGAGGAAGTGGAGAATCTAGTCACCATCAATCTGGAGAAGAAGCTCTGGGAGATTGATGGGGTGGAGTATATCTATTCCGCCTCCCGGCCGGGCGGCGCGCTGGTGACGGTGCGCTTCTATGTGGGTCAGGACCGGGAAAACAGCCTCATCAAGCTATACAACAAGGTCTGGTCCAACATCGATCAGGTGCCGCCGGGGGTGACCGGCTGGGTGATCAAGCCGGTGGAAATTGACGATGTCCCCATAGTCACCGTGACCTTATACAGCGACCGGGCCACAGATATGGAGCTGCGGCGGGTGGCCGATGAGATTCTGCATCGGCTGCAGAGCATTCCAGATACGGGGCGGTCGTATGTAGTGGGCGGGAGGCCACGGGAGCTCCGGGTGCTGTTGGATCCGGTGCGCCTGGCTTTCCATCGGGTCTCGGCTCTGGAGGTGCTGCAGGCCTTGCGGGGGGCCAACGTCAACCTGGCGGCCGGCAGCTTCAATGTGGCCAACCGGGAGCTGCTCCTGGAAGCCGGGCCTTTTGTGCGCACGGCCGCGGACCTGGAGGTTATCCAGGTGGGACAGTATCAAGGTCGGCCCGTTTACCTGGAAGATGTGGCCCGGGTCCTGGACGGGCCGGGGGAAGCGACGACCTATACCCGGAACGGTTTTGGCCCCGGCGCAGTTCATGACGCCCACCTGAAGACCGAGCCCCTCAGCCAGGCTGGGGCCAGCTATCAGGCCGTGACCATCGCGGTGGCCAAACGCAAGGGCACCAACGCAGTCTGGGTGGCCGAGGGTCTACTGAAGAAAATCAATGAGTTGCAGCAGACGGTGATCCCGGCCGAGATCAAGGTGCTGGTTACCCGGGATTACGGCAAAACCGCCAATGATAAGGTCAATGAGTTGGTTAAACACCTGCTCATCGCCATTGTCAGCATTATTGCGCTGTTGACCGTGGCCTTGGGTTGGCGGGAGGCCCTGGTGGTGGCCCTGGCCGTACCCATGACGTTGGCCATGACCTTATTGGGCAACTATCTGGTGGGCTTTACCATCAACCGGGTGACCCTCTTTGCCCTGATCCTGTCGTTGGGGCTGTTGGTGGACGACCCCATTGTGGATGTGGAAAATATCCACCGCCATTTCAAGCTGCGCCAGGAGCCGCCTTTGGACGCGACTCTGACGGCGGTGGATGAAGTGCGGCCGCCCACCATCCTGGCCACCTTTACGGTCATCGTCTCCTTCCTGCCGCTGTTTTTTGTCACCGGCATGATGGGACCGTACATGGCTCCCATGCCTTTTAACGTGCCTCTGGCGATGCTCATGTCCCTGTTGGTGGCCTTTACCATCACCCCTTGGGCTGCCTATCACATGCTGCGCCGGGAAGCGGAGGGGCCGGCGGCACCCTTCATTTTGCAGGAAAGCGGCATCTATAAGGTATATCGCCGGGTGCTGACGCCTTTTTTAGAGAGTCGACGCCGGAGCTTTTTCCTTCTGGGCGGACTGACTCTGGCCCTGATCCTCTGCGTGGTGGCGGTGCTGCTGCAGTGGGTGCCCATGAAGATGCTGCCCTTTGACAACAAGAACGAACTGCTCATCCTGGTGGATATGCCGGCCGGCACTTCCCTGGAAGAGACGGATCGGGTGGTGCGGCAGGTGGAGGGGTATCTGGCCACCGTTCAGGAGGTGCGGGATTTCCAGTCCTATGTGGGGCAGGGGGCGCCCATTGATTTTAACGGCATGGTGCGTCACTATTATTTGCGGTCTTATCCGTACCAGGCCGAGATCCGGGTCAATCTGTTGGACAAGGAAGAGCGCCGCTGGCAGAGCCATGAGATCGCCTTGCGGATCCGGCCGGAGATTGAGGCCATCGGCCGGCGTTTGGGGGCCAATCTGAAGATCGTGGAGGTGCCGCCCGGCCCGCCGGTGCTGTCCACTATCGTGGCGGAAGTATATGGGCCGTTGGGCAGCAGCTATGCCGACCAGATCAAAGAGGCCAAGCGGGTGCGGCAGCTTTTGATGCAGGTCCCCAAGGTGGTGGACATCGACGACACGGTGGAGGCCGATCAGGTGAAGTATGTCTTTGTCACCGATAAGGTCAAAGCGGCCCTGCACGGCATCTCCACCCAGGAGATCGCCCAGACCGTGCGGTTGGCCAACGCCGGCGACTCCCCGGGAATTGCCCATCTGCCTCAGGAAAGGACGCCGTTGGCCATCACCCTGCGTCTGCCCCGGGAGGCCCGCATCAGCGTCGAGGATTTGAGCCTGATACGCCTCAAGGCTGCGGACGGCTCTTTGGTGCCCCTGCGGGAATTGGGCGAACTCCGGGAAACCATTGAGGATAAAACCATTTACCGGAAAAACCTGGAGCGCGTCGTCTTTGTCACCGGTGAAATGGCCGGGCGCTCGCCGGTGGAGGCCATCTTTGATCTGAAAGCTAAGCTCCGGCAGGCGCCGCCGGCCCCTGGCTTTCGGGTGGATTTGGCCGGCGAAGGCGAATGGAAGATCACCGTGGACGTCTTCCGGGACCTGGGGTTGGCCTTCCTGGGCGCCCTCATCATGATCTATATCCTGTTGGTCCACGAAACCCAGTCTTTTGGCATGCCCCTGGTGATTATGGTGGCCATTCCCCTAACCCTGATCGGCATTATCCCCGGCTTTCTGCTGTTGAACCTGGTGGGGGCGGCACCAATCCATGATTTTGCTAATTCCATCTTTTTCACCGCCACCGGTATGATCGGCATGATCGCCTTGGCCGGGATCGTGGTGCGCAACTCTATTATCCTCATTGATTTTATCCATCTGCGCCTTCGCGAAGGCCTCCCTCTCGAGGAAGCTGTCATTGAATCAGGGGCAGTGCGCTTCCTACCCATCCTGCTGACGGCCGGCGCGGCGATGTTCGGCTCCTGGGTCATCACCTTGGACCCAGTCTTCTCGGGTCTGGCCTGGTCCTTTATCTTCGGGATCTTCGCCTCCACCCTCTTCACCCTGGTGGTGGTGCCGGTCATTTATTACCTGATCTATGCCCCCAAGAGCGAGAAACCTTGACCGCGGCAGCAGGAATGCTTACTGATAGAACATTACAATTTTTTTTCATCTCCAGGCAAAGGGGGAACGGCCCATGGCCCGGCGCGTGGTGATTGATGAGGATGCTTGTGTTTTTTGCGGCACCTGTGCCGAAATCTGCCCGGAGGTTTTTCGTCTCAACGAGACCAAGCAGAAATCCGAGGTCATAAAACCCGAGGGTGGTCCTGAGGATCTCATCCAGGAGGCCGTTGATTCCTGCCCGGCCGCAGCCATCCATTGGGAAGAAGGCTAGGGGCCGGAAGGCAAGGAAAGGGAAGAGAATTGCAGCCCCCAACTCCGCCATTCTGGTTCGACTGACGGCTTGGTGGCCTGTTAGCAAAAACTCGAAACTCGAAACTCGAAACTCGAAACTCGAAAGGAGGTCAGCCATGAGTTTTTCGCCTGCGGCGGTGCGTGACAAAATCGCGGAAATGTATCCGGAAATTGCTGAAAACAAAATGATTCTGAGTGTGGATTTTGATGCGGCGCAAGACGCCTATGTGGTCAAGCTGCAAAAAGATCACCAGAAATTGACGACTTATTTGGCCAAAAAAGACGCGGAAGACTGCCTGCGCAATATCAAATGCGTCTATCTCGGCGCCCAGATCGGCCAATTCATTAAAAATTTCCCCAAGGCTTAGACCTGCCGGGCGGCGTTCAACGCCGCCTCTGGCTCCTGTCGGTGCTGCCCATGGCCGTCTGCCAAGATTCTCTGCCAGATTTTCAGCGGACCTTCCGGGAAGGGGGACTGAGTGGGGCTCTGATCACTCAGTTCCAGAACATTATTTATCAGCATTATGAGGAACAGGGGCGGGAGCTGCCCTGGCGCCAGAGCCACGACCCATACGAGATCCTCATCTCCGAGATCATGCTGCAACAGACCCAGGTGGAGCGGGTCTTGGGGCAGTATGGTCCCTTTTTGCAGAAGTTTCCCGATTTCCAGGCGCTGGCCCAGGCCTCTTTGGCGGAGATTCTGTTGGCCTGGCTGGGATTGGGTTACAATCGTCGGGCGCAGGCTTTACAGAGGATTGCGCAACAGGTAGTCAGGCAGCATAATGGCCGGCTGCCGGCGGAGCGGGCCAGTCTGGAGGGCCTGCCGGGCATCGGCGCCGCCACAGCCGGGGCGTTGTTGGTCTTTGCCTTCGAGCAGCCGGTAGTCTTCCTGGAGACCAACATCCGTCGGGTCTATCTGCACTTTTTTTATCCCAAGGTTGAGGCGGTGACCGATAAAATGCTGTACCCCCTCATCCTTATGACCATGGACGTCCAGCAGGTGCGGCCGTGGTATTATGCCCTGATGGACTACGGCGCCATGCTGAAGAGAACCGTGCCCAACCCCAACCGGCGCAGTGCTCACTACCAGCGGCAATCAGCGTTTCCCGGTTCCGACCGGGAACTGCGCAGCCGCATTTTGCGCTTATTCCTCACCCATTCCGAGTTATCCGCAAATGCCATCGGTGCCAATCTGCCCGATGGTCGCATTCCCCGCCTGCTTCAAGATTTAATCCGGGAAAAATTCCTGGTCCAGGAAAATGGGTTTTACCGTTTGGCCACGGGTCAGGAAGGGTTGGCCTAAGTACAGGCAGTCGGGCGGAGTGGGAGTGGCCCGGTAGGTCGTGGCGGTGGTTAGCGAAGTGGAACCGCCTTAGAAATCATTGACCGAGCGTTTTACTTCTCCTTGGGGTTTGCCGAAATTGACCAGGCAACAGATGGACAGGCCGGTTGCTTGCAGATATTTGCGGCAGCGGGCGTAATACATCTCAGCCAACTGCCTGGTTGTCTTGAATTCCACTAGAACCTGCCCCTCAATATTACTGAGGGCATTAAATTGATTGCATTTATTATCTGCCCATAACCAATTATTTCCCGTGGGGGCGGTTCGCGCACCGTCCTACGCTGGGTTTCAGGGCCAACATTTTTATGCTCTCCAAATAAATCTGAAACCCAATCCCCCACCACGATGTCTTCATCCCTGACTTTTATGGGGCACTCTTGCTCTACCCGGAGGGCCGGCCGTAAGGCGATTGCCATGGCCTTTGCATCGACGTTTTTCAGAAAAGCACAGCCCAGGGTATTGCCTATCTGGTAAACGCAGCCGCTGATCTTGGCGGTGATGGCATTTATTTGTTTCTGGCTGTTTCCATCTCCCCTCATCTCCGGTTTTCCGCGTCCATCTGTGGTTAACTAGTTTGCAGCCGGGCAGTGCTGAGCCAAGTTGGCAGCAATCTCATGGGGGTAGAGGGTATCACTTTTCTGGAAATTAGACCATCTCTCGAAAACGGCGGTCGGGTGCGGCTGCGACTTTCCCCTTTACACTGGCGCCGCAGCATTTTAAAATAAAAATTTATTAATTTCTCAGGATTGTTGCCATGCCCACAATTACCGAACAGATTATCGAGGCTCATCTGGTCTCCGGCCGGATGGCGCCGGGCGAGGAGATCGCCCTGAAGATTGACCAGACTTTGACCCAGGATGCCACCGGCACCATGGCCTATCTGGAGTTTGAGGCTATGGGCGTGCCCCGGGTGCGCACGGAATTATCCGTCAGTTATGTGGATCATAACCTGTTGCAGACGGATTTTAAGAATGCCGATGATCACCGTTTCCTGCAGTCTTTTGCCGCCTGTTACGGCATTTATTTTTCGCCGCCGGGCAACGGCATCTGCCATCAGGTGCACCTCGAGGCCTTCGGCATCCCCGGCAAGACGCTGTTGGGCTCCGATAGTCATACCCCCACGGCCGGCGGTTTGGGGATGTTGGCCATGGGTGCCGGCGGGCTGGATGTGGCCCTGGCCATGGCCGGACAGCCTTTTTACTTGCTCATGCCGGAGATTGTTGGGGTGCGTCTCACCGGCAAGCTGCCGCCCTGGGTGTCGGCCAAGGATGTGATCCTGGAGCTGCTCCGCCGTCTGACGGTGAAAGGCGGAGTGGGCAGGATCCTGGAGTATTTCGGACCGGGGGTCCGGAATCTGACGGTGCCGGACCGGGCCACCATTGCCAATATGGGGGCGGAGTTGGGCGCCACCACCTCGGTTTTCCCGTCGGATGCCGTGACCCAACGCTTTTTGGCCAGCCAAGGGCGGGCGGCGGCGTTTCGGCCGTTCCCAGCGGCCCGCGCCGCGGCTTTTGAGACAGTCATCGAGTTGGACCTCAGTTCTTTGACGCCGAAGGTCGCCTGCCCGTCGTCTCCGGATAACGTCAAGGAGGTGAGTGAGGTGGAGGGGCTGCCGGTGCAGCAAGTGGCCATCGGCTCCTGCAGCAACTCGTCGTTCCGGGATTTAATGATAGTCAGCAAGATCGTGGCCGGGAAGAAGATCCACCCCCAGGTCAGTTTGGAGATCAACCCCGGCTCCCGCCAGGTGTTGGAGAATGTGGCTCTGGCCGGGGGGCTCCTGCCCCTGATCCAGGCGGGGGCGCGCATTCATCAAGCCGGCTGTTTGGGCTGCATCGGCATGGGCCAGGCCCCGGCCACAGATACCAATTGCCTGCGCACCTTCCCCCGGAACTTTCCGGGACGCAGTGGCACGAAAAATGATCAGGTATACTTGGTCAGCCCCGAGACGGCCGCGGCCGCGGCTTTGCATGGCAAGATCGTCGATCCTCGGCGCCTGGGGGAGTATCCGGTTATCAAGCACCCCCGCCAGTTTGTGGTGAAAAACCGGCAGTTACAGGCGCCGCCCGAGCCCGGCACTCCCTGTGAGATCATCCGAGGGCCCAATATCAAGCCGTTCCCCAAGTTGGCGCCGCTGCCCGATGCTTGGGAAGGGGTGGTGCTGTTGAAGGTGGGAGACAATATCACCACTGACCACATCATGCCGGCCGGCAGCCAGATCCTGCCGCTGCGCAGCAACATCCCGGCTATCAGCGAGTTCGTCTATCAGGCCGTGGACCCGGAATTTGTCAGGCGGGCCAAAGAAGCCGGCGAGGGGGCCATTATCGGGGGCGAAAACTACGGCCAGGGGTCCAGCCGGGAGCATGCGGCCTTGGCGCCCCGCTACCTGGGCGTGCGGGTCAAGATCGCCAAGAGTTTTGCCCGCATCCACAAGGCCAATCTCATTAATTTCGGCATCTTGCCCTTGGTCTTTGCGGACCCGGCTGATTACGAACGGCTGCAGCTGGGCCGGCGCCTGCGCCTGCCAGAGGTCCGGGCCCGGCTTTTGGCCGGGGACGAGCACCTGCCGCTGGAAGTGGACAATGAGGAGATCAGGCTCAGGGTGGAACTGTCACCCCGGCATCGGCAGATTATTGCGGCGGGAGGCTTGTTGAATCTGGCGGGCCAGGCCAATGGGGGGGAAGGATAAGAAACAGGGGAGTGCCAGGGCGGGCCTCCCTGCCCGCTCTGCTGGTGACCGGCGCAGTGCCGTCAGGAGCGGCGGCACCAGATCTGCCAACCCAGACCCAACAGGATAGGCGCCAGGAGGACAAGACTGGCGGGCACCGGGACAGGGCTGACGCCGTGCTCCCTGAGTTGTCCATCCACAAAGGCGATGGTCAGGTCAATTTCCTGAGCAAAATCCAGACGACACAGTTTCATGGCCTCGATTATAAACCCTGACACAAAAAAAGTGATCTCTTCTTTGCTTAAGGGGAGGATTATCCCATAACTAGCCAGATAAAGGCTGGCCAGATCGGCAAATTGCCCGGCCAGGAGCTGGACCGCCGTATCGGTCGGGAAAGTTAAGGCATAGCCATACCAATACATTAAGTTCTTAAAATATGCCTCGGCCCCATAAATCAGAGAAGCGGCGTCGGAATAGGGCGGGATGAGCTCAGGGGCATAGGCTTGCACCAGCAGCGCCGGGAATTGGTCCGTCCGTTGTTGCGTGGCAGCCATGATCTTGTGACCGATAGACGGATTGAGGGTTTGAATCAGCACATCAACGCCCGTCTCCACCACCAAGTGGGTTATCTCCATGGCCACGGGCTCAGGGAGTCCCAAACCAGCCAAGGGCGCGTATGAAGGTGCGAGTTCGGCGGTTTTGGCGATGACATAGCCATTGGTGACGCCATAATATAACCCCTGGTGATGGGCGGTAAAGTCGGCCCCCCAAACATCGTTGTGGCTCATGAAGCCATAGGCCACGGCCCGGGTGGCCCAATCACCCCCTTGCGCGGCCTGCCAGACTTTCATGGATTGATAGTGGGCCAGGCCGTCAAGTTGGGCTCCATAGGGCACGCCGAAGAGGTAAAAAAATGTATCCAACGCCATGGCGCCGTAGATCTCGTTAAGGTTGGCCGGGCCGGCGCTGGCCCCCAGTTTGTCCGCGATATGGGCGTGGGTCGCCGAACCCCAGGCCCAGACCTGCACGGGCCAGAGCATAAACCCCAACAGCATCAGCAGGGCCCCCCAACGCCGGAATCGGCGAAGCACCACATGATTCATCTTCTTTCCTCCCTGTTTTGAGGTTCTTATCTGGGTTTCATTGACATTTATTATATAACTTTATTTATATGAATATCAATTTTTACAACTCTGGCAAAGGATATCAAGATTCCCGCGGGGACAGGGAACTATTGGGGAGAGGGACCGTTAGCTGGTGTTCATTCGAAAACGAGTGGCAGGAGAAATGGGGAGGCGCAGGCCGAAACTACTGCACTACCTAACCATAAGGATAAATTAATTTTTACCCCTCGCCCGAACCCTTTTCCCGCGTGGCGGGGAGAGGGGATGAAGGATTTTCCGGATGACTACTTGTTCAGGGCCACCACCCAGCTTAGCCGCTGTCTTGAAGACGGCCCGGCGGCAGGTGCCGCTGGCGCCGCTCACCAGCTGGGGCATCGGCGGCCCGGCCGAATATCTCCTGGCGCCCCGCACTGCGGCAGAGGCAGCTGACCTGCTCGCTGCGGCCCGGGAAGCGGGCTGGCCGGTCTTTTTTCTGGGGCGGGGCTCCAACGTTCTCATCGCCGATGCCGGGCTGCCCGGAATTACCCTGCACCTGACCACTTTCTGCCAAGAGATCGAGTTTGGGGACGGGAGCGCGACGGTGGGGGCCGGGGTCTATCTGCCCCGCTTGGCCGGGGTCTTGGCGCAGCAGGGGTGGGCTGGATATGAATTTCTCATCGGCATCCCCGGCACGGTGGGGGCGGCGGTCCGCCTCAATGCCGGCACCGGTCCCGGCCAAGAAATGGCCGACCGGGTGGTGAGCGTCACCGTCCTGACCGACGATTTACAGGTCCGGACCCTGGCGGCGGCGGAATTGGGCTTCGGGTACCGCGCCTCCCTGCTCCTGGAGCAGCCCCGCTGGCTCATCCTGGCGGCCACCCTGCGCTTGGCGCTACGGGAAGCGCCGGCCGCCATCCTGGCCCGCCAGCGGGCCATTATCCGAACGCGGCGGGCCAAGTTTCCCGCCGAAAAATTAACCTGCGGCAGCGTCTTTAAAAATCCACCCGGTGGTCCCTCCGCCGGATGGCTCATTGATCAGTGTGGCTGCAAAGGCTGGGCCGTGGGCGACGCCCAAGTGTCCACCAAACATGCCAATTTTCTTATCAATCGGGGCCGGGCCACTGCGGCCCAGATGCAGGCCCTGATGAACGCCGTTCAGGAAAAAGTCTGGCAAGAGCATGGCATCGCCCTGGCACGGGAGGTCGTCTGCCTGCCGGGGTAGGCTAGAAAAGGACCCGTGGCGGTTGGCACCGGCCGCCAAAACAGATATAAATGAGAGAAACGCTTGCACGGGAGAAAAAATATGATACGCCGGGAAGTCTGCTATTTTAAGAAACCGGGCCCGGACAACACCGGGGCCTGTTTGGATCTTCTCGTCAAAGCCAAAGAAGAAGGCTACAAACATTTTGTGGTGGCCTCCACCAGTGGTGAGTCGGGCACCCAGGCCGCCCGGTTGCTGTTAAGTCCCGGGTCTGACCTCAACCTGGTGGTGGTAGGCCATTCCGTGGGCTTCCGGGGGCCCAATGTGGATGAATTTCTGCCGCAGCATTATGAGGAGATCACCAGGTTGGGCGGCAAGGTCTTCAAAGGCACCATCCTGACCCATTCTTTGGAGACCAGCATTGCCGAGATGTTCAAGGGCAGCGCGCCTACCCTCCTCATCGCCAACACGCTGCGGCGCTTCGGTCACGGCATCAAGGTCTGCTGCGAGATCGTCATGGAAGCGGTGGACGCCGGCCTAATTCCGGAAGGGGAGGAAGTGGTGGCGGCGGCGGGTTCGGCCCGGGGCTGGGACGCAGTAGCCATCCTGCGGTCGGCCGCGTCCAAACGCTTCCTGAGCCTGGTGGTCCTGGAGATCTGGGCCAAGCCCCGGGGATGAACTATGGGCAGTGGTCAGTAAGCGGAACGAGAGAGTATCCCAGAGTATCCGTTGGCCACGAGCCTTGAAACATATCAAGGAGAGGCTATGTCTGATATTCCAGGCTATGACACCATTCGCTGGCAGGACAATGCGGTTATCATGATCGATCAGCGCCGCCTGCCGGAGGAGGAAGTCTATCTGACCTGCACCGATTACCGGGAGGTGGTGGAAGCCATCCGCGCCTTGGCCATCCGGGGGGCGCCGGCCATCGGCGTGGCTGCGGCCATGGCTGCGGCTTTGGGGGCCTTAGGGTGCAGCGAAACAGATCCCCGGGCCTTTCAGCGGCATTTTCAGGACATCTGCCAAGTCATTGCCAAGGCCCGGCCCACCGCGGTCAACCTGACCTGGGCGGTCCAGAGGATGCAAACCCTGGTGGCGGCCAATGGCGATCTGGGCGTGCCAGCCCTCAAAGAGAAACTGGTGGCCGAAGCCCAGGCCATGTTGGCCGAGGATATCCGCATTAACCGGCAGATGGGGGCCCATGGGCAGACGCTCATCCATGACGGCGACGCGGTGTTGACTCATTGCAATGCCGGCGGTTTGGCCACCGGCGGCTACGGCACGGCCATCGGCGTCATCCGGGCTGCCTGGGAGGCTGGCAAGAAGATCCAGGTGTGGGTGGACGAGACTCGGCCAGTGCTGCAGGGAGCCCGCCTCACCGCCTGGGAACTGGGAAAATTGGGGATCCCCCATATCCTCATCCCCGATAATGCTGCGGCTGCGCTCATGGCCAAGGGTCGGGTCAACTGTGTTGTGGTGGGGGCGGACCGTATCGCCGCCAACGGCGACGTGGCCAACAAGATCGGCACGTATGGCGTGGCGGTGTGGGCCAGCTATCACCATATTCCCTTTTATGTGGCGGCGCCGTTGTCCACCTTTGATTTTACCCTGAGCGATGGTAGCCAGATCCCCATTGAAGAACGGGATCCTGCCGAAGTTACCCGGATGCACGGTCGCGGCATTGCCCCGGCCGGCTGTCCGGCCCTGAATCTGGCCTTCGACGTGACCCCGCATACCCTCATCGCCGGCATTATTACCGAACACGGCATCTGCCGGCCGCCGCTGCCGGCTGCGGTGGCGGCCCTGCAAGATGCTGCCAGGAGCTGTCCAGGTGCTTAGGATAATAGCAACCCTATTCTGTCTCTTCTTTCTTTGGCCGGCCAGCCCGGGACTGGCCGCCGGTCCTTTTGATATTCGCCTGCCGGCGGCCGGGGTGACCATTGACCGCAATGCCCTGACCGTGGTGGGCCGCCCCCAGGAATACACTTTGCAGAAGGGGGAAAACCTCCTGGATATTGCCCGGAAATATGGTCTGGGGTTTATGGAGTTGGGGACCATCTATCGCCATTGGGACCCTTTTCTGCCCCCGGCCGGGGCCCGGATCGTTATCCCCACCATGTGGATTGTGCCCAGCCAGCCGAAAACCCAGATGGTGGTCAACACCGGGGAGATGCGGCTCTATTATTTCCAGGACAATTTCACCAAAGTCATTACCTATCCCATCGGCATGGGCGTGTTGGACTTCAAGACCCCCACCGGGAAGTTTAAGATTATTGAGAAAAAGACCAACCCGGCTTGGCATATTCCCGCGTCTTTGCAGGCCAAATACGGCGCCAGCGTCATGCCGCCGGGTCCGGATAACCCTTTGGGCGAATATAAGCTCACCCTCTCTTGGGGCGACTATGGCATCCACGGCACCCACATGCCCTGGGGCGTCGGCCGTCTGGTGAGCCATGGCTGCACCCGGATGTACCCGGAGCACATCAAGGCCCTCTTCCCGCTGGTACCGGTGGGCACCACCGTGGAATATATCTATGAACCGGTGATGATCGGCTTTAAGAACGGCCGCATTTATCTGTCGGTGAACCAGGACTACTACTTTCGCATCCCCGACATGCTGACCTACACCCTTAAACGCTTGGAAACGGCCCAGTTGCTCAATGAAGTGAACCTGCTGAAGGTCATGAAGCTGGTGGAAGAACGCTGGGGCGTGCCCCAGGATGTCACCCAGGGCGGCGGCGATCTGGCCGGGCAGTAGCGAGGGAGTGGGGAAGGGAAGAGAAAGAGGGATAAGAGAAATCTCTTACCCTTGCCCCTGGCCCTCTTGCTTCATTCCGGTTGCGGCTCACGGTGCACCGATCCCATGCAATGGCTTCCCGCACCCCGATCACGATTTCAGGGTCTCGAGGAATTTCTCCAGACTGGCCGGGTCTTCCACATTATAAAAGGCGAACGGCTGGTCTTTGGGGATGATTTTGCGGACCAGGCCTTTGAGGACGTTTTTCGGGCCTACTTCCACCCAGAGGTCGACGCCGGCCGCCATGATATGGTGGATAATCTGGGTCCATTGCACCGGCGAGGTCAACTGCCGGGCCATGTAGTCCCGAATGGCGGTGGGGTCTTTTTCCGGCAGGCCGCTGACGTTGAGCAGCAAGGTGGTCTGAGGCGGCTGGAAGGTCAGGGTTTGGAGCAGGGCGGTAAAGTCGGCGGTGGCGCCGGCCATGAGGGGCGAATGCCAGGCGCCAGAGACGGCCAGGGGCACGGCCCGGGCGCCGGCGGCCTTGGCCAGGGCCATGGCTTCTGCCACCTCCAACTTGGCCCCGGAGATAACCAGCTGTTCCGGGGTATTATAGTTGGCCAGGGCAAAGTAGCCCCGGTTGACAATGGGGGCCAGGAGTTCGACCACCTCTGGGATGGGCAGGCCGACGATGGCGGCCATGGTGCCCGGATGTTTCTGGGCCTCCCGGTGCATGAGTTGGCCGCGCATCTTGACCGCTTGCAGGGTGTCGGCTGCGGAGAGGACCCCAGCGGCAAAAAGGGCACTGTACTCACCCAGGCTATGGCCGGCCACATAGGTGGGCTGGACCCCGGCCCGCTGCAGGGCGTTGTAAAGGGCCAGATTGAGGACGGTGACGGCCGGCTGCAGGTTCACAGTCTGGGTCAATTCCTCCATGGGGCCGTCGAAACAGAGGCGGGTAAGGGGCAGGCCGGTCACCGTTTCGGCCCGCTGGAACAGCTCCCGGGCCCCAGCGTCGGTGTCATACAAGGCCTTGCCCATACCCACGTATTGGGACCCCTGACCGGGAAAGAGCATGGCAATTTTCTTGGACATGGTTACCTCCATACAGCGCTATTGGGATGGTTTTGCAGGTCACGCCGGCGGGCTTGGGAACCGGCGCATCTTGAGGCAAAGAACTGACATATAAATGCATCTTTAATATGTTTATATATATGAGAACGACCGTTTGTATTGATGATGACCTGCTGCAGCGGGCCAAACAGGCGGCGGCGCAAGGACGCCCGTTGCGAGCCCTCATTGAGGAAGGCTTACGGTAATTTGGGCCGCCTCCCGAGAAACCCGACGGCCCCCTGGAATAGACCTGAACTGCAGCAGCGATCTAGAAGAAATCATGCGGACGCCGTGATCCTGCCCGATGTCTATGTTCTGGTGCAAGCTTTTCGGGCCGATACCGCGGCTCACGCTCTTTGCCGACGTTGGTTGACCGAGGTTATCAACGGGCCTGGGCGTTACGGCATGTCGACCCAGGTCTTGAGTGGAGTAATCCGCATTACCACTCGTCCGAAGGTTTTTATCCAGCCCAGCGCCCTATCCGAAGTTCTGCGGTTTTGCGCCATCCTGCTCGACCAACCCCACTGCGTTGTGGTCCACCCCGGGGCCTCGCATTGGGAGATTTTTGCCCATCTCTGTACTGTCGCCGACGCCCGGGGGAATTTGGTATCCGACGCCTGGTTCGCCGCCCTGGCCATGGAATGGGGTTGCGATTGGGTCACTCTGGACCGGGATTATGCCCGGTTTCCAGGTCTACGCTGGCGGCTGCCGGAGTAAGCCGCCTTTTTTTCTTGGTGTAATATTCTCACGCCGCTGGAATCAAGGCGGCGTTTTGGCTTTCCTGGGAGGTGAGCTGTTGCCGCGGCAGAATCCGGTCGATGGTCTCCTCCAGACGGGCCAGCAGCGGCGGCAGGGTGGCGGTGTCCAGGGCCGAGATGGCCACGCCGTTGTGGCGGCGGCTCTCCCAGTCGGCCAGGTTTGCATCCACCAGATCCACTTTATTGAAGACCTTGAGAACCGGTTTATCGCCCAACTCCAGAGAGGAGAGGATACCCTCCACGGCGGCGATCTGCTCTTCATAGCGGGGATTGCTCAGGTCGATGACGTGCAGGAGCAGGTCGGCGTCGGCCAGCTCCTCGAGGGTGGCCTTAAAGGCCTCCAGGAGGTCTTTGGGCAGGTCCCGGATAAAGCCCACAGTGTCGGTGATGATGACCTCCCGCTCCCGGGGGAAGCGCAGGCGTCGGCTGGTGGGGTCCAAGGTGGCGAAGAGGCGGTCTTCGGCCAGGACCTGGGCCTTGGTCAGGGTATTGAGCAAAGTGGATTTACCGGCGTTGGTATAGCCGACGATGGAGATGATGGGCAGACCCTGGCGTTGGCGGGGGCCCCGGCGCACCCGGCGTTCAGCCCGCACCTGCTCCAACTCCTGGGTTAGGCGGTGGAGGCGTTCCCGGACCCGGCGGCGGTCGATCTCCAGTTTGGTCTCGCCGGGCCCCCGGCCGCCAATGCCGCCGGTGAGGCGGGAGAGGGCGTCATCCCGGCCCACCAGCCGGGGCAGGAGGTATTTCAATTGGGCCATCTCCACCTGGAGTTTACCTTCCCGGCTGCGGGCCCGTTGGGCGAAGATGTCGAGGATCAACTGGGTGCGGTCGATGACCTTCAGTTCCGTGTAATCGGTGATGGACCGAGCCTGGGAGGGGTTGAGATCGGCGTCGAAGATGAGGAGCGAGGCGTCCACCTGCAGGGCCCGGAGGACCAGCTCCATGAGTTTGCCCCGGCCCATTAGGTAGCGGGGGTCGATGCGTTGGCGATGCTGGAGGATGACATCTACCACCTGGAGGCCGGCGGAGGTGGCCAGTTCGCGCAGTTCGGCCAGAGAAGCCTCGGCCACGGCCCGAGGTTTGGTGGTGACGCCGATGAGGATGGCCCGCTCCTTCTGGACCTGATCCGCAGCGGTATGTCCGGCCCGGGCCAACTCGGCTTCCAGGGACTGGATGAGGACGGGAAAATCCACGTCCAGATGGGACACGTGGTCAACGTCCAGCAATTGCCAATCCCGGTCGGCCAGCCGCTGGGGCAGGAGATGGGCGCCGTACAGCCGGCCGGGAAGGCCCTGGGGCGCAACCGTCACCGCCAAGATGAAATCCAGCCGCAGCAGGGCCAGATCCATGAAGTCATCTTGACTTAGGGGTTCCCCGTGGAGGTGGGTATGGATGAGGCGCAGGCCTTTGAGGCGGGAACCGGCCTGACGTTCCCGTTTTAAGGGAGGGATGACCAGGCCTTTGGGATCGCCCACCAGGACCAAAGCAACGAGACCCTGGCGATCCACCAGGAGGCCCACTTGCCGCCTGATTTCATGGGATATTTCTGTTAGTTGCCTTGCCACCTCCGGAGTCACTAAATGCGGCGGTGGCACCCGACGATGATAAAGCCGCTCCAGGCGCCGAAGCTGCTGTGGTTTGAGACCGGCAAGATTACCCTGAACTTGATTGATGCTGATACTCCTTTTCTTTCTTTTAATAACATAAGTTTAGCATGTCGAGGCCAAGCCGTCAATCCGCGGGCCCGGCACCCCCTTGCAACTCTTCCCGGCAGGATTTATAATGCTTTTAAGCAGTAAAGCAATTGTGGGCCGGATGTTATGGACAACGGGTCGAGGACCCGTTTTTCATGGGACTCCCCCCGGCAAGAGCGCCCGGCCATTATCTCAGGTGGCCTTGCCAAATGGCAAGGTCGGATCAGACGACATCACTATGGACGAAAAAAATACCAAATTCCCCGATCAGAAGGAACTGGAAAAGGAACTGAGCGATTACTTGGCGAAAAAATACGGCGATCGCGTCAAGATAATTTCTCCCTTCATCATGCCCAAACCGGTGGTGGAAGAGCCCAGCGGCCGGAGCAAAGCCAGCGGCGCCGGACGGATCAATTTCGATCTCAAACCCGAAGAATTGGAGCAGTATCTGGATGAATATGTGATCAAGCAGGATACTGCCAAGAGTATTTTGGCCACCAAGATCTGCACCCATTTCAACCGCATCCGCTATCAGCAGGAAAAAGGCCGCCAGCCCGATCCCGGCGTTGGCTCCATCAAAAACAATATCATCCTCATCGGCCCCACCGGTGTCGGCAAGACCTATTTGGTGAAGCTTATTGCCAAAAAGATCGGCGTGCCCTTTGTCAAAGGCGATGCCACCAAGTTCAGCGAGACCGGCTATGTGGGCGGCGATGTGGAGGATCTGGTCCGGGATCTGGTCTATGAAGCTGGCGATGACCTGGAACTGGCCCAGTATGGCATTATTTATATCGACGAGATCGACAAGATCGCAGCCAGCGGCAATCTCATCGGCCCCGATGTCTCCCGCAGCGGCGTGCAGCGGGCCTTGCTGAAGCCCATGGAGGAGACGGAGGTGGACCTGAAGGTGCCCCACGATCCCATCTCCCAGATCCAGGCCATCGAACACTACCGCAAGACCGGCAAACGGGAGAAGCGGACCATCAATACCCGGAATATCCTCTTCATCGTCTCCGGCGCCTTTAACAATCTGGAAAAGATTATTAAAGAGCGTTTGGCCAAACAGGAGATCGGCTTCCATGGCCGGCCCCGCTCCAAAAAATTGGACCGGGAGTTCTGGCGCCAAGTGACTGCGGAAGATCTTATCAAGTATGGCTTTGAGTCCGAATTCATCGGTCGCCTGCCGGTTATTGCCGTATTAGAGGAACTAACCGCCGATGATCTCTATGAGATCCTGAAAAATCCCAATAATCCCATTATCATCAGCAAAAAGCGGGATTTCCGGGCCTATGATATCGACATCAAGTTTGAAGATGCGGCTTTGCGGCTGTTCGCCGAACAGGCGGCCAAGGAGCGCACCGGGGCTCGGGGCTTGGTCAGCGTCATTGAAAAAGCCCTGATCCAATTCGAGAAACGGCTGCCCTCCACCGATATCAAAGAGTTTCTGGTAACGCCCGAGGTAGTGGCCAGCCCGGTCCAGGAATTGGCGCGACTGCTGGCCGACCCCGACAACCCGGAGATGAAAGCCCGTTTCGAGGCCGCTGCGGCCGAAGAGCTAGCCCTGCTGAAGGAATCGGTCTGGCGTCGGGAACAGGAACTCCTGCGGCGCTTCAATATGCCCCTCACCGACTACCGGGTGGGGCTGATGGTGGATCAGTACCTGCGTTGGGATTGCGACCTGCTGGCCGCCTTTGACCAGATCAGCCGGTTGTATCAGCAGGTGAAACGCTTTGAAGATGCCTTTTATCGGGAGCACGATATCCGGCTGGTCTTTACCCAGGAGGCGGCGGACGAAATCATGCGCCGGGCCCTGACCGGCGGCACCACGGCCCGGGTGATCTGCGAGGGGTTCGCCAAAGACCTGGAATATGCCCTGAAACTCATCCGGGATCGGTCCGGCAAAGAGGCCTTCGAAATTACCCTGGAGGATTTACTGGACCTGGACGGCTTCCTGCACCGCCTCTTTCAGGAATCCTTGCAGCAGACCTTCCTGACGGCCACAACCTCCACCCCGGAAAGTTGAGGCCGCGCTAGATAGTAAAAGGGAGAGGGGGCCGGGGTATATGACTTCCTGCCCCCTCTTCCACACCCTTGCCCCCAACCCTGGTATTTATTGGAAACCAGAAACCGGAAACCAGAGACTGATGATTGGTATTTCGAAACTCTATTGCGGCGCCGTGGAGGCCTCGGACGTCCTGCGCTACGGCCGCCACTCCAGCCGGCTGCCGTCCCATCTGCTGCAATTTTCCCAGGATAAAAAGCCGGTGGTGGTCTGGAACCTGACCCGGCGGTGTAACCTGAAGTGCGTGCACTGCTATGCCCAGGCAACGGCGACTAGGCCCGAGGGCGAGCTTTCCTTGGACCAGGGTCTGGCCGTCTTGGAGGATTTAAAGGCCTTTGGGGTGCCAGTGGTGCTCTTCTCCGGCGGGGAACCCCTCATGCACCCCCATCTTTTGACTTTGGTGGAACGGGCCGTGACCCTGGGGATGCGGGCGGTGATCTCCACCAACGGCACCCTCATCGACCGGCAGATGGCGGCGCGGTTAAAAGACTTCGGCCTGTCGTATGTGGGCATCAGCCTGGATGGGACCGAGGCCACCCATGACCGCTTCCGGGGGCTGCCAGGAGCCTTTGCCGCGGCCATGGCCGGGGTGGAGAACTGCCAGGAGGCCGGCATCAAGGTGGGCCTGCGCTTTACCATTAATAAACACAATTACCAGGAAATCCCGGCTATCTTTGATCTTCTGGAAGAGCGGGACATCCCCCGGGTCTGTTTTTATCATCTGGTCTATGCCGGCCGGGGCAGCCGGCTGGTGGAGGCGGCCTTGAGCCACGGCGAGACCCGGGCAGTGGTGGACCTGATCATCGACCGCACCGCGGCTCTCTTTGTCCGGGGCAAACCCAAGGAAGTCCTGACGGTGGACAACCACGCGGACGGGCCCTACATCTACCTGCGCCTGCGCCGGGAAAAAAATCCCCGAGCCCCAGAAGTCCTGGAGTTGCTGCGCATGAACGAAGGGAACAATTCGGGCCGGGGCATCGGTTGCATCAGTTGGGATGGGGCGGTACATGCCGACCAATTCTGGCGGCATTACTCCTTCGGCAATGTGCAGGAGCGGCCCTTCAGCGAAATCTGGACCGACCTGAGCAATCCCCTCATGGCCAGACTCAAGGACAAGAAGCGCTACGTCACCGGCCGCTGCGCCACCTGCCGTTGGCTGGACGTCTGCGGCGGCAATTTCCGGGTGCGGGCCGAGGCCCTGACCGGCGATTTGTGGGCCCCGGATCCGGACTGTTATCTGACGGACACGGAAATCTCGGCCCAGGAAGAATAGGGGCTCTCCTCGATCCTCTCCAGCGAAGAATTACCATTGGCTGGCGGGAACCTAGCCTCGGCTTTAACCGATTAACCTGAGGGGCTGCCAATGAGTGCATCTGATCGCATCACCTTATGAGATTCCTGGCGGATATGGGAATCTCACCGCAAACGGTGAAGTTTTTACAGCAGTTGGGGCATCCGGCCACTCATCGCCAGCAGGAAAGTCTGGAAAGACTCAATGATGCCCAAACCTTAGCCAAAGCCTGTCACGAAGGTAGTATTCTCCTCACGCGTGACCTTGGTTTCGGCGATCTGTCGGCAGCCGGTGCAGCTTATTGGCCCAGCGTCATTATTTTCCGCTTTCGGTATATGCGCCCGGATAAGGAGGAGAAGCTGCTACTGCCATGAGGCGCACCATTGGTTCATAATTTTTGCTAATCTTGTTCTTTGCAGCCGTGGACCCAACGCCTGAGGACAACGGCCATGCTCACCCCCGAAGAATTCCGCACCGGCCAGCACAGCATTCCGTTAAACCTAGCAGAGGAGCTGCCGGAGTGCTGCAGCCGTTGCCGTTTTTTGATTTTCGAGGAATTTACTGTCTGTTTCATTGACGCCCCTTTTTATTACCAATGCGCCTACAGTTGGACGGAGAAAGCACCGGACAGCCTGCCGCCCTGTTTGGCCGAAGACTCAGAGGCTTGAATTTCCAGCGGTTTTTGTGGCAGCCGACGAAGGGGCCAATTTTTTCTTGACAAAGTCGTCTTTTTGGACAAAATAAATGCCGATATCAATAAGCATCCCGGAACACGGTGCAAATCCGTGGCGGTCCCGCCGCTGTCATCGGGGACGGGTTGATCATGGGGAAACCCGGTCACTGTGAAGGCCCACCTTCATGGGAAGGCTGATCAATCCGGTTGAGCCGAGAGCCAGAAGACCTGCTTATTGAACTATCGAGAACTGCTGATGGTAAAGGGAGTTCCGCTCTAGGGCGGGATTCCCTTTTTTATTGTCAGCAGGCACCATTAACCCAAAGGAGGCGACAGTATGAAAAAGGCCCAAAACACCCAAAAAACCCAGAAACCGGTCAAACCCATCGGCTTCCGGTACAGCTGCAACCTGAACGGCAGCAATACCGGCCTGTCCCACTACATCCTGTTGGACAAGAAGAGCTGAGGGAAGGCCAGCGAACCGGCGGGGGCTGCGGCCCCCGTGGTCAGTGGTCAGTGGTCAGTGGCCGGTGAATGGATAAGCCAATCTTTTGCGGCTTACGCTTTGGGGCTCACTTCTCACCGTTTTCGGCTCACTGCTCACAAATTATCAAAAAAGCGAGGCTAAGAACGTGCTGTCACTTTATCCCCACGGGGCTGCAATCAATATGGGCACGGGCCCCCGTTTTGATCTGTTGGACATCGGCCATGCGAAGTATGTGGCAGTGGTGGAGGCGGACACCGCCTTCTGGACCCTGGTTCCCCGGGAGCAGGCCGTGGACTTGGTGCTGGGGACGGCTCTGCCCCAGGAATTTGCCGATCGGTATGAACGCTTTCAGACCGAGATGCAGGCCCTGCGCTTCGGCCTGACGCCCTCGGCGGTGTATTTCAATCCCACGGAGCGCTGCAACCTCAATTGCCCCTATTGCTACCTGCCTGAGGATATGCGGCGGGCCGGGGTGGATATGGCGGCAGCCGACCTGTTTCGGGCCCTGGAGATTCTGGGGGAATATTTCCAGTCCACCCTGCCCGAGGGCTCGGTGCGGCCCCAGATCATCTTCCATGGCAGCGAACCCCTGTTGCAGCGGGAGGTTATTTTTGCCGCCATGGAGAAATACGGCGACCGTTTTCGCTTTGGCATCCAGACCAATGCCACCCTCTTGGACGACGAGGCTTTAGGATTTATCTGGGAGCGGCAGATCAGTCTGGGAATTTCCCTGGACGCTCACCTGGCCGAAATCAACGACCAGACTCGGCGGACTTGGGGACAAAAAGGCGTTTTTGGCCAGGTGAGCCAGGTCTTGACGAAACTGGCCGGCTACCCTCATTACAGCGTCATGTGTACCGTGACCAAGGCTAACGTTGGCCATCTTGTTGACATCGTTGACTTTTTCCATGGCGAGCAGGTCAGGGTGGCCATGCTCAATCCGGTCCGCTGTACCCAGGCCGGTGGCCGCTTGGCCAAGCCGGCGGATGACGTGTTGGCCCGGCAGTTTACCGCGGCCCTGGACCGGGCCGGGGAGCTGTATGACCAGACCGGCCGGCGCCTGGTCCTGGCCAATTTTGCCAATATCCTTATCGGTATCGTGGCGCCCACGGCCCGGCGGCTGATGTGCGACATCTCTCCCTGCGGCGGCGGCCGCTGTTTCTTTGCGGTGGCGGCCACCGGCGATCTCTTCCCGTGCAGCGAATTCATCGGCCTGCCGGATTTTAAAGGCGGCAATGTCTTTGTGGACGACATCCCCGCGGTCCTGGCTTCGCCCCAGTTCCGGCGGGTGAGCCAACGGCGGGTGGAGGACATTGCCCCCTGCGCCAGCTGCGCCATCCGACATTTCTGCGGCTCGCCCTGCCCCGCGGAAGTCTATACCACCAGCGGCACCATGCACGCCCCGGCGCCCTATTGCGATTTCTATGTGGAGCAGGTCAAATATGCCTTCCGGGTCATCGCTGACAACCGGTTGGACGCGTTCTTATGGGAAGGCTGGCATGAGGGGACGGAAAAGATCTTTGATTTTTAAGCACCGGGAGGATGCCGCCGCGCCGTATTCCTCTTGACAACCGGACGGCGGCTGTCCGAGCCATCTGAGCTTCCCCCGCAAAAAGTCTAGGTCGCCATGACCCGCTCAGTTGCCTTGGCCAGGGCCGCCCGGGCCTGGGGCACTGTCTGCTCCGGGCTGACTTTGTAAAAGGCTTGGATCAGACGGCCCTGCTCGTCGATGAGAAAGGCGGTGCGGATGATGCCTGCGTATTTCTTGCCATACATGGACTTCTCGCCCCAGACGCCGTAGGCCTGGGCCACCGCGTGGTCCGGGTCCGAGAGCAAGGGAAAGCCCAGGGAGTGCTTGGCGTCAAATTTTTTCTGCAAGTCCACCGGGTCAGGACTGATCCCCAAAGCCGCCACGCCCAACTCCGCCAGTTCGAGCCGGGCATCCCGGACGCTGCAGGCCTGTTTGGTGCAGCCTGAAGTCAAGGCCTTGGGATAAAAAAAGAGCAGTACTTTTTTCCCCCGAAAATCAGCCAGTCTGACGGTGTTGCCTTCCTGATCCAAAAGTTCAAAAGCCGGGGCCAGATCGCCGGCTTGCAGTTGGGCCATATTCTGCCTCCTTGCCAAGCAGGTTGTGGAAAAATTTCTTTCCGGGGACGAGAGCTACGGTCTTCAGCCCTCTTTTATCCCAAGTATGCCTTTTGGCTGCGCCCAAAGGCAAGAAAAAGATTTTGCCTGCACCTGAGGAGAATACGGAGTTTTTGCCAACATCCTGATGGATTCTTGATCAGGCGGTGTTTTTCAGATAGAACAATGGCAGCGGTCCACAGGAATTGTTGATATCGGGCAGAAGGCGGCGGGCCGGGCCGGCCCTGCGGCAACCTTGCAGCCCTGCCCCTTTCTCCTCACCCCATATGCCAAGGAGCCTGCCATGGATTTCTGGATCCGACTGATTGCCATTGCCCTCGGTCTGCTCAGCTGTTTTTACGGTTATCCCTTGTTTCGGTTCTTTTTAGTCCTGGCCGGCCTGTTTTACGGCTATCTCTATGGCCAGGCCTTTTTTGCTGAATACCACCCGCTTCTCGCCGTACTCATGGGGGTAGGTTTGGCGGTGATTCTGGCGGCCCTGGCCTATCCGTTCTGGAGCATTGGCGTCGGGGCCATCGGTGCGGCCTTGGGTTTCATGATCCTGGCGGAACTGGCCCTGGCCCTAAACCTGCCCCATATCGGTGTGATTCTGGTGGGGGTGCTGGGGGCCGTAATTCTGGGCTTCGCTTTTTTTCAGGCCCGAGACTTCTTTGTCATGGTGGCGACGGCTTTCAACGGCGCAGTGCAGACCCTCTATGGCCTGGGGGTGGTCCACGGCGCCATCTCCTTCGGCTTTGGCCAGGGCAATATCCTGGCCTTCGTGGGCATAGTCATTCTGGGGTCGCTGGGTCTGGCGACCCAGTATGCCATGTTTAAAGAAAAGCGCACGTATTCACGGTAATTGTCATTTCTGTGTAGGCATAGACCTTTCGGTCTGTGCCTCACGGATGCCGATCGGGAGGGCGGCGCTAGAAGTTTTTTCCTCACCCCGCCAAAGGTCTAGGGAAAAACAAAAATTAATGGCGGCAAAGGCTTGCCGACCTGTTTTCATACCCGGCGCCCCCTGGCAGGCGGCGGGCCGCGGCTTGATCAGCCAAAATCAGGGCGGAATGCCGGCGGAGGCGGCTGGCCGGCAGGGTGGTATCGCCGGCCAGGAGGCGGGCCAGGACGTCGGCTTTTTCTGGGCCGGTCACCAGCCAGAGGAGAGAGCGGGCCCGATTGAGGATGGGGAAGGTTAAGGTCAGACGTCGATAGCCCTGATATGCAGCGGTGGCCGCCACATCCTGGCTCTGGATCTGCAGGACCGGGTCACCGGGGAACAGGGAAGCGGTATGGCCGTCGGCGCCCAGGCCGAGGTGGATAAGGTCCAATACCGGCGGCAGGCCGGCCCAGAGATGGAGGGTATGGGTATACTGCTGCGCGGCTTGGTCCAGATCAGGCAGGTCCACGGGCATGGCATGGAGGTTCTGGGCCGGCAAGGGCCCCTCGGTCACCAGGGAGAGGCGGAGGTGGGTGAGATTGCGGTCGGCATGGCCCCGCGGGGCCTGGCGTTCGTCCACCTGAAAGATATGCACCTGTTGCCAGGGGAGGGGCAGAGCCGCGAGGCACCGCACCATGGCCCAGGGAGTGCGGCCGCCGCTGACGGCCAAGAGAAACCGGCCCCGCTGGGCTACCGCCTCGTGGGCCAGGGCGGCAATGACTTTGGCAGCGGCGTCCGCTGCACTTGGGGGGTCGGGCTGGACCTGCAGTTGCATGCTGGGTCAATGCCTGGCGGTGGCAGCCGCTAGCGGTCCGCAGGGGCAGAAGCGATGACGACGGACGGCGGCGCCACGGCGGCAGCAGAAGTTTTTCTCTGAGGGGAGGGGCGAGCCGGTGGTTCGCCCCGTCATTATTCTTGCCCCTCGCTCCGGACCACTCCCTTACGCCTTTTCCGGGACGACCTCAATCTTGACCACGGCCTTGACTTCAGGGTGGAGCTTGACCACCGCTGTGTGGCTGCCCAAGGTCTTGATGGGTTCGGGCATGTCGATCTTTTTGCGATCGATTTCGACGCCCGCTTTGACCAAGGCTTCGGCAATGTGGACGTTGGTCACGGAGCCGTAGAGGCGCTCGGATTCGCCCACCCGTTGGGCAATGGTGAGGGTGATCTCCTCCAGGCGTTCGGCCAGGGCTTGGGCCGCACTCTTGCCTTTGGCGTACTGTTGCAGCAGGCGGGCCCGTTGCTGTTCAAAGCGGGCGATATTGCCTTTGGTGGCCTCCAGGGCCTTGCCTTGGGGGATGAGGAAATTACGGCCGTAACCCGGGGCTACGTCAACGATGGAGCCGATGGCACCCAGGTTGGGAATTTCTTCGGTTAGGATGACTTTCACGTTGTGATACCTCGTTCGCAAAAATTGCCGGGCCGGCTTTGCCGCCACGACTTTAGGCCTCGGAGGGAGGAGGCTGGTGCAGACGGCGAAAATCAAGCCACAGGTCGACCAAGCCCATGATCACCACCAGGAGCATGGCCGGTTTAATCAAGATCAGGAGCAGGTAGATGCTCCAGCGCAGGAAGCGGGGGACCTGGAACCGCTGGAAGCCGAAGGCGATGATGGCCACTCCCTGGAAGAAATAAAGCAACAGGCAGACCAGCAAAACATTGAGCGCTAGCAGCCGCAGCACCTGGTAGGGCATCAGCAGGGAAAATCCGGCGCCGATCAGGAAAAAGACCAGCCAGCCGGGGGCTTCCCAACAGGGCAACGGCACCTTCGGGGGAGCGCAACTCCGCTCCGTGCCAAGGGCACAGCTGAGCAGATAGTTGAGCAAAGCCACCACCGTATTATTCATGAGGACCAGGGCCGGGGCCAATTGGGCCATCAGGGTCAGCATCTCGGCGATGGTGAGCCCCGCCTGATTTAATTCCTTCTCCAGCATCTGATCTTTATCAAGAACGTGGGACACCTCGGACCAGACCGTGGCCACCGTTTGCTCGAGATAAGCCATGGTGGTCAGCCCCTGTTGCTGGGCCAGGACAAGAAAGATGCCCACTTGGAACAGCATCCCGGCAAGGGCAGCTCCGCCAATCACCAGTTCCGGCGACAGCGGCCGCGCGGCCAGGATGGCCAGGGTCACCCCGAGGATGGCCATATGCAGCAAGGGCAGCACCTCGGCCTTGACCCCTGTGAACTGCTCCAGATACCATAGGATGGCCAGGGCCGCGGCCACAATTAACAGTCCTCCCCACCAACCGGCCCGATCTATGGTTAAGATAATGGGCAAGGGCAGTAGCAGGCTGAGAAAGAGGCCGGCCACGGGAATCTGGACAGAAGCGTAATAGAGCAGCAACAGCGCCACTAGGCCACTGATAACCTGTAGCGGGAGCTGTTTGGCTGCCATAGGGTTGCGCCTCCAGTCCGGGAAGAGAGACCTTATCCCTGGATCATGCTGGCCGCATAGGGCATAAGAGCCAGATGCCGGGCCCGTTTAATGGCAGTGGTGATTTTCCGCTGGTGCCGGGCACAGTTGCCAGAAATCCGCCGGGGGATAATCTTCCCTCGTTCGGTGATGAAATTGCGCAGGGTGTTGACGTCTTTATGGTCGATGACCAGCTTGCTGTCCACACAGAACCGGCAGACCTTGCGGCGATGAAAGGTGGGGCGGCGTTTGCGTTTGGGGATGATGGCCATAACTTATTCCTCCGGAGTCCTGTCAGGTTCCTGGTCAGACGCTGGGGCTGCTTCAGGGATTGGAGCTGCCTCGACCTCGCCACCTTCCCCCTCCGGGACGGCGGCAACTTCCTCGACCGGTTTGGCCTTGGCGGCCAATTCCCGCTGCAAGGCCTCCACATTGACGTTGATGCCGGTTTTCACCGACAGGAATCGGATGATGCGGTCGTCGATCTTGAGATTGCGCTCCAATTCCATGAGCCCGGCCGGCGAACCGGCAAAATCCACCAGGACATAATAGCCCTGGCTGAATTTGTCGACCTTGTAGGCCAGACGGCGACGGCCCCAATCATCTAATTTTAACTGGACGCCACCTGTGGAACTGATGATTCCGGTGAATTTGTTAATGACATTCTGGGTCTCGTCGTCACTCAGGTCGGGGTTGACGACAAAAATAGTCTCGTACCGATGCATCGGCCCTCCTTATGGATTGGTCAGCTCCGACGGCAGCGCCGGAGCAAGGAGTAAAAGTAATTATTTATAGATAAAATTCTATTTTGTCAAGATAGGCTTGTGGTCCAAATCCACCGCCTTCTTGGCAGCAGGGTTGCAGGTGCGCGGTGGGGGCCGTTTGGTGAAGTTGAGCCAGGGTTAAAGGGAGCTGGCCGTTTTTTTCCGCCTCGTACTGGTAAGGAAGCAATCCTTGTGTCATAATGGATTCACCTCGTTGATGATAGATGGTTTGTTGATGCGTTATGCTATCTCTCTGATTTCTCAGGACCAACGAGGTTTTTCATTTTCTGCTGGTGAATGAGGGCAGACCGAAGTTTTTTTCTCTCATGGCCGCGGCGCTGTCGGGCAGGCGTCCGGCATACCGCAAGTTCCGCAATATGCAGGAAAAAATTGTTGATCTCTATCATCTGCTCTGGCAGCATTTCGGCCCCCAAGGCTGGTGGCCCGGAGAGACGCCCCTGGAAGTGGCGGTGGGGGCCATCCTGACCCAGAATACCAACTGGCAGAATGTGGCCCTGGCCATTGATCGCCTGAAAAAGGCCGGCGTATTGTCGGCTGCGGCCCTCATGGCGTTGCCTGCGGCTGAGCTGGCGGCCCTCATTCGACCGGCCGGTTATTACAATATTAAGGCCGGCCGCCTTAAGAACTTTATTACCTACCTAATGGAAAAATATCAAGGGTCTATGGCAAAGTTGGCCGCCGCGCCACTGGCGCGTCTGCGTCCGGAACTGCTGGCCATCAAGGGCATCGGCCCGGAAACCGCAGACAGTATACTCCTCTATGCCCTCGATAAACCCATCTTTGTGGTGGACGCTTACACGCACCGCATCTTTTCCCGGCACGGGTTGACGGCCGGGCCGTATTCTTATGAGGGACTGCAGGCCCTCTGCCAGGCCGCACTGCCCCCTGACCTGGCCCTCTGGCAAGAGTTCCACGCCCTGCTGGTCCGCACCGGCAAGGATTGCTGCCGCCCTCGACCCCGCTGCGAGTCCTGTCCATTGGCGGGTTTTAGCCCTCCCCTGATCTCATCGTCAGCGGTCGGCAAGAAACTTGCGGCCCAATTAATCTAGCAAAAATAATGTTCAGATAAAATTCCGCCGAATTTGTTCGGTTCGCGTGTTATATTTTCAGCAAACCGAGACAGATCCCTAGTTTATAACATAAGTGCAATTATGCTTCTCCTCTGGACCCTCTGGATTGAGAAAAGGCCCGGGCAAAGGACATACCTTGGCAGATGCCCTTTTTTTTCCGCCGTTCAACACTAGCAGAGAGGATGCTAGCCATGTCCCGACTTCGTCGCCGTGCCTCTCTGGCCATCCTGGCCGGGAGTTTCTTCTGGTGTTCTCTGACTGCCGCGGCCGCCGACCGGACCCAACCTCTACAAGCGGCCCCGGCCGACCTAAAGACATATATCACGGCAGCCCTGCAGGCCAATCCGGAGATCAAACGCCTGGCAGCCCAGAAGAAGGCCTCCCAGGAAGCCATCGGGCCGGCCGGCGCTTTGGACGACCCCATGCTGACGTTTGGGTTTTTCAACCTGCCGGTGAATACCTTTTCCTTCCGACAGGAGGACATGACCCAGAAAACCCTGGGGATATCGCAAAAAATCCCTTTTCCAGGCAAGCGGCGGTTGCGTTCCGAGGCGGCCGTGGAACAGGCCAAGGCCGATGCTTTCGCCCTGTTGGATAAGCTGAACGAGGTCCGGGCCAAGGTGATCCAGACTTATTGGGGGCTTTCCTTGACCTTCGCCGCCGCTGCCGTCACTGAAAAAAACAAAAATTTTTGGGAACAGGTGGTGCAAGTGGCCGAAACCCGGTATGCCACTGGTCAGGGATTCCAAACCGATGTCCTCCAGGCCCAGGTGGAGTTGGGCAATTATCTGGACCGCCTCTTGCAGTGGCAACAGCAGCAGGAGTCGCTCAAAGCCGAACTTAACGCCCTCCGGGACAAACCGGTGACCGCGGCCGTGCCGCCGCCGGCGCCGCTCCGCCCCTTGGTAGCGACACCGTCTCTGGAGGAGTTGCTGACCCTGCTGAACAATCGCCCCCAGATCCAGGCCTTGAAAACGCTAATCCAGAAACAGGAAAAGGCCGTGGCCCTGGCCAGAAAAGACTATTGGCCGGATGTGAACCTGGGCGTCGATTATGGCTTCCGAGAAAACAGCGCCATGGGCAAACGGCCCGATTTTTTCACGTCTTATGTGCAGATCAGCCTGCCTTTATGGTTCCGCAGCAAGCAGGCGCCTCGGGTGCGGGAGGAACAGGCTAAACAGGCGGCGGCACAGAACGCCTATCAGGCGGCCTGGAACGAGTTGGCCGCGGCAGTTAAGGACCGGACCAACCGTTTGGCCCGTCTGAGTCAACAGATCCGCCTTTATGATCAGGGGATCATCCCTCAGGCGCAACAGGCGGCTCAGGCCGCCTTGGCGGCCTATCAGGTGGGTGGCCTGGATTTCGCCCGGCTGGTGCAAACGACCATCGTCGGCTATGAGGCAGAGTTGAAGTATCAAGAGTATCTCAAAGAATTTGAAGAGAATTGGGCCGCCCTGGAAATCCTCGTGGGGCAGGAAATTCCCCGTCAGTCAGGAGGGAAATGATGCGTGCCAAAGCAGCCCCCACCCTGGTGGGCGGCTTCATCCTCGGTCTGGTGTTGGCAGCGGCGACCGTTGGCGTGCTGCATCTCCGGGGCTACCGTTTCATGTATCATCCCCCGGCGACTGCGCCCATCGCCGGCCAAAAACTCCTTTGTTATGTCTCTCCTACTGATCCCAGCTATATCCGCCAGGAGCCCGGCAAAGACCCCCAGGGGCAGGACTTGGTGCCAGTCTATGTCCCTGATACGACCACACCCCAGCCCCCGGTCGCCCCCACCGGCAGACGAAAAATTAAATATTGGGTCTCGCCCATGGACCCCGGCTATGTGCGGGATAAACCAGGTAAGGCGCCCTGTGGCATGGATCTGGTGCCGGTCTATGAGGATGAAGCCTCAGAACCGGCAGCCGGTGTTATTGCCGTTTCGCCCCAGACTCTCCAGACCATGGGGGTGCGCACGGCTACCGTGCCCGTGGAACCGTTGTCCCGGACCATCCGGGCGGTGAGTCGGGTGACCTTCAACGAACGGGCCCTGGTCCAGGTGAGTACGAAAATCAACGGCTGGGTGGAAAAACTGGCCGTGCGGGCCACTGGCGACCCTATTAAAAAGGAACAGCTGCTGTTGGAGATTTATAGTCCGGAGCTGGTCGCCACCCAGCGGGAGTTTCTCCTGGCCCTGCAGAATTGGCGGGCCTTGGAACGCAGTAGCCTCCTCGACGTCCGCGAGGGGGCCCGACGGCTGCTTGAAGCCTCCCGCCAGCGGCTGTTGCTGTGGGACATCTCTGCGGCCCAGATCGAGGCGTTGGAGCAGTCCGGTGCCATCAGCCGCACCCTGTCCCTGGCGTCACCGGTATCCGGCATCGTTACGAAGCGAGAGGTGACCGCGGGCCAGTATGTCACCGTTGGCCAGACCCTGCTGGAGGTGGCCGATCTGAGCACCGTTTGGGTGGAGGCCGATGTCTATGAATACGAGTTACCCTGGATTAAGGTGGGCCAACCGGCCACGCTGACCTTGACCTATCTCCCTGGCGAAGCCTATTCCGGCCGGGTGCAATACCTTTACCCTTACCTCCAGGGCGGCACCCGCACGGCCCGGTTGCGTTTGACCTTCCCCAATCCCCGGTTGCGTCTCAAACCGGAGATGTATGGGCAGGTGGAAATCAAGGTGACTGCCAGCCAGGTCACGCCAGTGCTCCCCAGCGAGGCGGTGCTGGATACCGGGGCCAAACAGCACGTCTTCCTGGCCCTCGGCGGCGGCCGCTTTGTCCCCCGGGAGATCAAGCTCGGTTTGCAGGGCGATGACGGTCGCGTCCAGGTTCTCGCCGGTCTGCACGGCGGCGAAGAAGTGGTTACCTCGGCCCAATTCCTCCTGGATTCCGAATCCCGCTTCCGGGAGGCCATTGCCCAGATGCTCGGGGCGGGCGACAAGGGAGTCAGACCCAAAGAAACCGCGCCGGCCATGCCACCCGGACACCCCCATCATTAGAGGTGAGTGGTGCGCCGGAGAAAGGACAGAGGGCAGGAGAACACGGACCGTAAGTGGAAGAAGGTTAGGGATGAGCCGGTGACTCCTGCCGGCGAGAAAGCACGCGCCCTCGCTGTGAACCGCTCAGACCGAACACCTGTAACCAACAACTAAGAACTAAGAACCATGAACTAACAACTGGCCCCTGACCACTGACTACTGAATATGATCGCCCGACTTATTGAACAATCTTTTCGTCACCGCGTCCTGGTCCTCATGGTCTGGCTCATCGTCGCTACTTGGGGCGTCTATGCCATGGTCAATCTGCCGGTGGACGCCATTCCTGATCTTTCGGATGTCCAGGTGATCATCTCCACCGACTTTCCCGGCCAAGCCCCGCAGGTGGTGGAGGACCAGGTGACGTATCCATTGGCCACGGCCATGCTTTCGGTGCCGTATGCCAAGGTGGTACGGGGCTATTCCATGTTCGGGCTGTCGCTGGTCTATGTCATATTTGAGGATGGCACGGACATCTATTGGGCCCGCTCCCGAGTCCTGGAATACCTCAATTTTGCCCGAGGCAAACTGCCGGCAACGGTGACGCCGGTCTTGGGGCCTGATGCCACCGGCGTGGGTTGGGTCTTCCAGTACGTATTGGAGGATCCCACCGGCCAGCATGATCTGGCGCAACTGCGCAGCATCCAGGATTGGTACTTGCGCTATCAACTCCAGACGGTGCCCGGGGTTTCAGAAGTCGCCTCCATTGGCGGTTTTGTGAAAAATTACCAGGTGGTGGTGGATCCCAACAAACTGGCGGCCTTCGGCATCCCGTTGGGCCAGGTGAAAATGGCCATCCAGCGCTCCAACCTGGACGTGGGTGGCCGGGTCATCGAGCGGGCCGAGACCGAGTTCATGGTGCGGGGGCTCGGTTATATCAAGAGTGTCGCGGATATCGAGAATATTGCAGTGGCGGTGGATAATAGGGGCACTCCCATCCTGGTCCGGGATGTAGCCACCGTGCGTCTGGGTGCGGAAATGCGCCGCGGTCTGGCTGATGGGGACGGCCAAGGCGAGGTGGTGGGCGGCATCGTGGTCATGCGCTTCGGGGAAAATGCCCTGAAGGTGATTGACGCGGTCAAAAAGAAGCTGGAGGAGCTGAAACCCGGCCTCCCGGCCGGCGTCCGCATTATCACGGCTTATGACCGCTCCGGCCTCATCGAACGCGCCATCGCCACCTTAAAAGGGGCCATTATCGAAGAGATTGCCATTGTGGTCTTCATTACCATCCTCTTCTTGATGCACTTGCGGAGCGCCCTGGCGGCCGTCATGGCCCTGCCCATAGGAGTCCTGGTCTCTTTTATTCTCCAATATCATCTTAATATTACTGCGAATATCCTTAGTCTGGCCGGCATTGCCATTGCCATCGGCGACATGGTGGACGCCTCCGTGGTGATGGTGGAGGACGCCCATAAAAATCTGGAGGACGCCCCTGCCGATGCGGACCGGCGGTCCATTATTCTGGCTGCGGCCAAAGAAGTGGGTCCCTCCCTCTTCTTTTCCCTGTTGGTGCTGGCCATCTCTTTCCTGCCCATCTTTGTCCTGGAAGGGGAGAGCGGCCGACTTTTTAAACCCCTGGCCTATACCAAGACCTTTGCCATGGCCGGGGCTGCTTTCCTGGCCGTTACTCTGGTCCCCATCCTCATGGTCTATTTCATCCGGGGCAGGATTCCCAAAGAAGAGCGCAACCCTGTCAGCCGTTGGACCATGGCCGCCTATCGCCCGGTGCTGCTTTTCTGTACCGGCTTTCCCAAAACGACCATCGGTCTGGCGTTGATTATCTTGGCGGCCACCGCTTACCCCCTCTTGCAACTGGGTTCGGAATTCATGCCACCCCTCGATGAAGGGGATCTCCTCTACATGCCCACCACCATGCCGGGCATCTCCATCACCAAGGCCAAGGAACTGCTTCAACAGACCGACCGCATCATCCGGACCTTTCCCGAGGTGGAGTATGTCTTCGGCAAAGTGGGGCGGGCCGAAACGGCCACTGATCCGGCGCCCCTGAGTATGATCGAGACCACCATCCGGCTGAAAGACCGCTCCCAATGGCGGCCGGGGTATACCACCGAACGCCTCATTCAGGAACTGGATCAGGCCATTAAGATCCCTGGACTGGCCAATTCCTGGGGATACCCCATCAAGATCCGCATTGATATGCTCTCCACCGGTTTTAAAACCCCGGTGGGCCTAAAGTTCTTGGGGCCCGACTTGGAAGTGCTGAACCGTCTGGCTGGCGAGGCCGAGGCCATCCTTAAAGAATTGCCCCATACGGCCAGCGCCTTTGCTGAGCGCACCTTGGGCGGCTATTATGTGGATTTCGAGATCAACCGTCGGGAAGCAGCCCGCTACGGCCTGACGGTGAGCGATATTCAGGAGGTCATTGCCCTGGCTCTGGGAGGCGAGACCATCACCACGACCGTGGAGGGCCTGGCCCGCTATCCCGTTAACCTCCGCTATTTTCAGGATTATCGCCAAGACCTGCCGGCTTTGCAGCGCATCCTCATCCCGACGCCCGGCGGCGCCCAGATCCCCATGGCCCAGGTAGCCGAGATTAAGGTCCGCCAGGGGCCGCCCATGATCCGGAGCGAGGACGCCCGGCCCACGGCCTGGGTTTTTGTGGACATCGCCGACATTGACGTGGGCACCTATGTCAAGCAGGCCAAAGAAGCCATCACCGCTCGCCTGCAGTTGCCGCCGGGCTACACCCTCATCTGGAGCGGCCAGTACGAATATATGGAGCGGGCCCGCCAAAAGCTGCAGGTCATCATCCCCATTACCCTGGCCTTTATTGCCCTGCTCATGTATCTGGCCACCGGTTCCCTGGTCAAGGTCCTTATTATTGTCTTGTCCCTGCCTTTTTCTGTGGTGGGCGCCATCTGGCTGGTTTATTTTCTGGGATACAACATCAGCCTGGGGGTGGTGGTGGGCATCATCGCCCTCCTGGGTCTGGACGCCGAAACCGGCGTCATCATGCTCTTGTATCAGGACATCGTCTATAACCGCCATCAAAAAGAAGGCCGGCTACGCAACCGGGAAGACCTGTTGGCGGCAGTGCGGGAGGGAGCCCTCATGCGACTGCGCCCCAAACTCATGACCGTTCTGGCGAATATAGTGGGCCTGCTGCCGGTCATGTGGGCCCTGGGAACCGGCGCCGAGGTGGCTAAACGCGTTGCCGCACCCATGGTGGGCGGCGTCACCACATCATTTATCTTGGAATTATGCGTCTATCCGGCCATCTACTTTTTGTGGAAATGGCACTGCGAGGTGAAGCATCAGAGATTCAAGGCGGCAACGCCCGGGGAGTGATATGGCCGAGGACCAGGCTACGGACTGGGGGGCGGGGAAATTTCGGCATGCAAATTCACGAAGGTAAAAACAAAGGCCGCAAGACCGGCCATCAGGGGTTTGGCAAGCTGCTGCCGTCAGGGTATGATATGATATCGTGAAAAATCAACTCTGGCAAAGGAGCTGCCATGGCCATCACCCTGTTAGGCATCGGCAATATTCTCATGCAGGACGAAGGGATAGGGGTCCATGTGGTGCGGCATATCCAGGAGTATTACGATGTGCCGGGGGTGGAAGTGGTGGACGGTGGCACCTCCGGTCTGAGCCTGCTTCCCTATATTGAAAACCGGGAACGGCTCCTGGTGGTGGACGCCGTCGATTTCAGGAGAGAACCGGGCTATATCGGCACTCTCCGCAATGAGGAGATCCCCGCCCTGTTCGGCGCCAAAGCCTCATTGCATCACCTGGGCCTCATGGACGTGCTGGCTGCGGCCAAGCTGCTGGATCAGGCCCCCCCGGAAGTCTGCCTCATCGGCATCCAACCCCAGACCTTGGCCATGGGGTTGGAGTTGAGCGATCTGTTGCAGGGCAGGATGCCGGACCTGATTGCGGCTGTCCTCGGGCAGTTGCAGGCGTGGGGTATCTGTGTGCAGAAACGAGGGTAAGATACAGCCGTACTTTTTGGGAGAGGTTTCTGGAAGCTATTTCAAAACCTCCCTAAAGGGAGAACCCATTGAATATTCCTACAGTCTGATGCAAAATCTCTCTTCTTGTCATCCTGAACGAACCGAAGGTTATAAATCTACCAGGAACGACAAGAATATTTGCTACCCCCAAAATGGCAGAGGGAAAGCTTCCGGGGTTCTGCAACAGCTTCTAAGGCAGTTTTGAAATGAGTTCTAGTTCTTTCCAGGGGTGCAAAACTTGTTTTGGCAGGGGGTTAGGAGCAGTTCCTGGAGAAATTTCGCCCCCCAACCACTCAGGCGCTCCGGCGATCCACCACCAGAGGGGAGGTTTCTTCCTCCCGACTGATACTGTTCGGCTCCACCAGCTTGACCCGGGGGGTGACGCCGATGCCTTGGGCCAGTTTATGGCTGAGCTGGTTGACCAATTGCCGCTGGGCCACCATGCGGTCAAAAAAGATGGACTCCCGAACCTCCACCCTGATTTCCAGAATGTCTTGATGGCCCTCCCGGCTGACCACCAGCTGATAGATGGGGATTTCGCCCTGGATGGCAGCTAAAATCTGCCCCACCCGCTGCGGGAAGATGTTCACCCCTTTGACAATGACCACCTCGTCAGTCCGTCCTAAAATCCGGCTAATCCTGGCCAAGGTGCGGCCGCAGGGGCAGGGCTCGTAGTGGAGGGAACAGCGATCCCCGGTGCGGAAGCGGATGAGGGGCACCGCTTCTTTGGCCAAGGTGGTAATGACCAGCTCGCCGATCTCTCCTGGAGGCAGGGGCTGACCGGTATCCGGATCAATGATCTCGGGCAGAAAATGGTCTTCATTCAAATGCATACCCCGCCGCTGTACGCATTCCCCTGCGACCCCCGGCCCCATGGCCTCGGATAGGCCGTAAAGGTCAAAGGTCTGACAGAGCAGTTTCCCTTCAATCTCCTGCCGCCGTTTGTCGTCCCAAGGCTCGCCTCCCATGAGTCCGATACGCAGGTGCAGCTCCTTGGGATCAACGCCGATTTCTGCTAATTTATCCGCAATGACCAGGGCATACGAAGGTGTGGCCACCAGCACCGTGGTCCGATAATCCCGCATGATCTGGACCTGGCGAAAGGTGTTGCCGGTACCGGTGGGGATGACCGAGGCCCCCAGGGTCTCGGCGCCGTAGTGGACGCCGAAGCCGCCGGTCATGAGGCCGTAATGAAAGGTGATCTGGACAACATCATCTTTGGTGATGCCGGCCGCGGTCATGAGCCGGGCGGCCAAGCGGGCCCAGGTGCGCAGATCCCGGCTGGTGTAGCCCACCACCATGGGATTGCCGGCGCTCCCCGAGGAGGAATGAATGCGCACCACCTCCCGCAGAGGCACGGCGAACATGCCATAGGGATAGGAGTTGGACAGATCCTCCTTGGTGGTGAACGGCAGTTTGGCCAAGTCGTCCAGGGAGAGGAGGTCTTCGGGCAAAAAGCCCAGGCGGTCAAACTTTTGCCGGTAGAATTTGACGTTGCGGTAGACCCGTTGCAGGGTGGCCTGCAGGCGCTCCAATTGCAGTTGGGCAATCTCGGCCCGGGGCATGGCCTCGTATTGGCTCTCAAACATCGTCTTCATCCTCCTCCTTGCCCAGGTAGGCCTCAATGACCTGGGGATTCTGCCGGATGGCCCGGGGCGGCCCTTGGGCGATGACCCGCCCCTGATCGAAAACGACGATCCGTTTGCTGATGTTCATGACCAGATTCATGTCGTGCTCGATGAGCAGCACGGTGATGTCCCGTTCCTGGATAGCGGCGATCAGGGCCATGAGGTCCTCGGTTTCCCGGGGGTTCATGCCGGCGGCCGGTTCATCCAGGAGGAGGAGGCGGGGCTGCAAGGCCAGGGCGCGGGCGATTTCCAGGCGGCGCTGCTCCCCATAGGCCAGGCTGTCGGCGCTCCAGGTTTCTTTGTCGGCCAATCCCACAAAATCCAGCAATTCTCGGACAAAGGTTTTGGCGCGCTGCTCCTGGCGGCGGATGTCCGGCAGGTTGCAGAGGGTGGCGACAAGGCCGCCGTGCAGATGAATGTGTTGGCCCACCAGAACGTTCTCCAAGACCGTCATGCCGCCGAATAACTGGATATTTTGGAAAGTGCGGGCCAACCCCAGGCGGGCAATCTGATGCGGCGGCAGGCCGCTGATTTCCTGACCCATGAGGCGAATGGATCCGGCGCTGGGCGGCAGGACGCCGCTGATCAGGTTGAAACAGGTGGTCTTGCCGGCGCCATTCGGACCGATGAGGGCCTGAATGGCCCCCATTTGGACCTCGAAAGAGACCCGATCCAGGGCCTGCAGGCCGCCGAAGGATTTGCTGAGTTGGTCGATTTCTAAAAACATTGTGAGAATATCTAGATTGTAACTTCCGGCTGGTGGTTACGGGGCCGGCAAGATTCCCAGAACCCCGCTGCATTTATCAGCTCTGACCTCTGACCCCGTACCTTACTCCTCCCAGACTTCCTGGTAGCCCTTGCCCAGATAGGCCCGTTTCACTTCGTTGTGATCCATCAGTTCGGCCGCGGTGCCATCCAAACTGATGCGGCCCGTTTCCATGACATAGCCCCGGTCGGCCACTTTCAGGGCGGCCCGGGCGTTCTGTTCAATGAGCAGGATGGTCGTGCCCGTCTCCTGCAGGTGCCGGATGATGGCAAAAATCTGTTTGACCAGCCGCGGTGCCAGTCCCATGGAGGGTTCGTCCAGGAGCAGCAGTTTGGGGCGGGCCATGAGGGCCCGGGCCATGGCCAGAATCTGCTGTTCGCCGCCGCTCAGAGTCCCGGCCGGCTGTTTGGCCCGCTCCCGGAGGATGGGGAAGCGTTCCTGGATCTCCTGCAGATCGCTTTTGACGGCCTGATGGTCCCGCCGGGCAAAGGCGCCCAATTCCAGATTGGCGGCGACGCTCAGGGAACTAAAGACCCGGCGTCCCTCGGGCACGTGGGCGATTCCCCGCTGGACAATGGCCTCGGCGCTGAGCCGGCTGATATCCTCCCCCTGAAATTCCACCTGACCCTTCCGGGGCTTTAGAAGACCAGAGATAGTCTTCAGGGTGGTGGTCTTGCCAGCACCATTGGCACCCAACAGGGCCACAATCTCCCCGGCCCGCACATGCAGGGACACGCCTTTGAGGACATGCAGGCTGCCGTAGTAGCTGTGGACACTTTTCAGGGTCAACATCGCCGTCCCTACCTCAGCGCTCTTTCTTGGCCCGGTTTTTGGCCAGGCTGAATTTCCGACTGATTTTGCCGCTCCCCAGCAGCCCCTGGGGCCGCCAAATCAACAGAGCAATCAGCATGGCACCATAGGCCAGGTCCTGATAATCGGCAAAGCGCCGGAACAGTTCCGGCAGGATGGTTAAGACCCCGGCGCCCACCACCGAACCCAGGATACTGCCCATGCCGCCCAGAACGACCATGGTCAGGACCAGAATGGACGTATGCAGGCCAAAGCTCTCCGGGTTGATAAAGGTGATGTAATGGGCATAGAGCGACCCGGCCAGGCCGGCCAGGCCGGCAGCCAGAGTAAAAATGCTGATTTTATAGGCGGAAGCATTGATGCCCATCACCCGGGCAGTGATCTCGTGATCCCGGATGGCTTTTAAAGCCCGGCCATGGCGGGAATGGACCAGGCGAGAGATCAGCCCCAAAGTAAAGGCCACCACCAAGGCCACCAGGAGGAGGTACCAAACCTTATCACGAAAATCGATCCCCCCCAAGCGGGGCGGGGGGATGCGGGCCAAACCGTCGGGCCCGCCGGTAACATCCAAATTCAGGAGTATCAAGTCTACGATGACTCCAAATCCCAAAGTGACGATGGCCAGATAATCATCTTTCAGACGCAGGGTGGGGATCCCTAAACCCAGACCGAAAAGGGCGGCGACCACTGCAGCCACGGGCAGAGCCAGGAAAAACGACACCTGCCAGTGAATGGTAATAAGGGCGGAGGTATAGGCTCCCAGGCCATAAAAAGCCGCATGCCCCAAAGAAACCTGGCCGCAGTAGCCGATGATCAGATTCAGGCTCAGGGCCAGGATGATATACAAGCCGCTGATAATGGCGATATGTAAGAAATATTCGGTCATGGGCTAATGACTGCGGCCGCCCAGCAGTCCCTTGGGCCGCACCAACAGCACGATAATCAGGATGGCAAAGGCCACCGCATCTTTATAACCGGAGGAGAGGTAGCCGGCTCCCAAATTTTCCGCCACCCCCAGGAGGAGGCCGCCGACAATGGCTCCGGGGATGTTGCCCACGCCGCCCAGAACTGCGGCACTGAAGGCTTTCAGGCCGGGCAGGAGCCCCATGCGGGGATAGGTGGTGTTGTAATAGATGGCCATCATGATGCCGGCCGCGCCGCTCAAGGCCGAACCGATGAAAAAAGTGATGGCGATCATGCGATCCACATTGATGCCCATGAGCCGGGCGGTATCCTGATCCAAAGCCGTCGCCATAATGGCCTTGCCAAACTTGGTGTATTTCACAAAAGCGACCAATAACGCCATAAAAAACAGGGCCGCGCCGAAAATGGCCAACTGTAAGGTGGACACACTGACCCCGGCGATCTCCAGGGCGGCAAACTCAAATTGGATGGGAAAAGAGCGGTCGGCCGGTCCGAAGAGCAGCAGGGCCAGGCTCTGCAGGAAGATGGAGGCGCCGATGGCGCTGATCAAGGGCACCAGGGGGTGGCCGCCCCGCAAAGGGCGAAAAGCGATCCGCTCCAAGATCACTCCCAAAACCGCGGCCACTCCCATGCCGAAGAAAAAGGCCACGAAAAAATTGACCTTATAGGCGGTGAGGAGCAGGACCGTGGCAAAGGCCCCGGCCATATAGAGTTCACCCTGGGCAAAATTGATCAGCCCCAGGATCCCATAAATCATGGTGTAGCCCAGGGCGATGAGGGCATAGACGCTGCCGGCGGTCAGGCCGTTGAGGATCTGTTGCAGGAGCATGGGATTACTTTACCGGGCCAGACAACACCACTAGGCCAACGGGAACAATGCTGTCATGGCAATTTTTGCCGCTCATTGTAATCTGAGACAGGCTGATGATGCAAGGTGGGAAGAGCGTCCTGTGCTATTTCGTCGGCACCACATGATAAATATTGATCAAGTTCCCGTCCGGGTCCCGCAGATACAGGGAGCGGTTTCCCCAGGGAAAGGTGGTGGGGGGCAAGACAATATCGATCTTCAGGCCCAGGCTATGGAGACGTTCAAATTCTCGGTCCACGTTGGCCACCTGCAGTTCCAGCATCATACCGCCGGTGCCCGGCTTGGGGACGGCTTCTGGCGCGATCTGGGCGAAGCTGGCTTCTTCATACAGGGAAACAATGGCGCCAGGGACTTGGAATTCCACATAGTCTTCCGTAAATTCTTTCGGCTCCAATCGCAGCAACCGTTGATAAAAATCCTTCATCCTGGCGAACTGCGGCGTAATAATACAGACATGGGTAACCTGCACGGCCTGACTCCTCGGCTCCGCACTGCCAGGGGTGGTGGCCTGCACCGGCGGAGGTGGCCCTGCCCCCACCAGCATGGCCAGGGATATGCTGACCAAGATCAGACGGCAACTTTTCATGGGGACACGCATAATATAGCCCTCCAGGAGCACATCGGCTATCTTGCCGGCAATTCTTCCAGGATTAAACCCCGAGTGCTAAAACTGATGCCCTGGCCAAATGAGGCGCCCACCATCAGGGCGCCGATCACGGGGGGAGTCACTGGGTGGGCGGCCTGCCAGCGGACCAGAAAGGCGGCCTCTGAGCCGCCGGTGACATCGGATTCCCGGATAAAAAAACGGCCAGCCGCAAATGGTGCAATAACTAAGGGTTGGGCGATCAGCTCCCGCACCACTTTCCCTTGCTCGTCCAGATACTGCACCGATTTCACTTCAATGGTGTTGTTTTTATCCACATTGCGGATGCTCAGGGTTACCGAGAGGTTGAAGGTCTTGCCCCGGTCGCCGAAATAAATGTGGGAATAGGCCGGCACATAGACTACCTGCCCCCAGGAGGTGGCCAGGGGTTGACCCGCCCCCGCAGCTCCTGCACTGGTGAACACCCAGATACTCAGCAACCATGGCAGGAACTGTCTTAACCTGATCATAGCCACCTCCTAAAGACGTCAAGGAATCTGGGGAACCGAAGGAATCCCTGCCGGTCAGGCCTGTGCTCCCAGCGGCTCAGCCGGCGATGCGCCAATGGGGCCGCATTGGGTATCACAGAGCGACCGGCATTGTCTGCCGATATAAACCTGCCGGGGGCGCTGAATGGCGGCTTCGGGATTCAGGGCTTCTTCCCGCCATTGGGCAATCCAGCCGGCCACCCGGCCGATGGCGAACATGAGGGTGAACATATTTACTGGAATATGGATGGCCCGCAGCAGGATGCCGGAATAAAAATCGATGTTAGGATAAAGTTTGGCCTGTTGGAAAAAATCATCAGAGACGATCCGCGCCTCCAACTCCTGGGCGATATCAAGTAAGGGATCATTGATGTGAAGCTCCTCCAGGAGGTTGTCCACCGCTTCCTTGAGAATCTTAGCCCGGGGGTCGTAGTTCCGATAGATGCGATGCCCAAAGCCGGGCAAACGGCGCCGGGGTTTCCCCGGTTCTTTGGTCTTCACCGAGGCGATCAGACTATCGATGGTTTCCTCGCCGCGCTGAATCCTCTCCAGCAGACGCAGCACCTGCACATTGGCACCCCCATGCAAGGGGCCTGAGAGGGCCGAGATGCCGGCGGAGATGGAATCAAACAGGTTGGCCCGGGAAGACCCCACCATGCGCACCGTGGCGGTGGAGCAGTTCTGCTCATGATCAGCATGCAGAATGAGAAACAGGTTCAAAGCCCGGATCATCGTCTCCGTGGCGTAAAACCGCCGGTAGGGTATGCTGAACATCATGTGCAGAAAATTGGAGCAATAATCCAGACTGGGATCGGGGTATTCAAAAGGCAAGCCCATGGCGGTCCGGTAGCTGAACGCGGCGATGGTCCGCACCTTGCTCAATAACTTGGCGGCCGCGGCCCGGAAGGAGTCCTCATCGGCGGGATCAATGGCCCGGAGTTCAGGATTATAGAGGCTGCTGCATTGCACCGCGGCCGCCAGAATGGCCATGGGGTCGCCGTTGGGCGGCAGCGACGAGAAAAAATTGATCATGCCTTCGTGGAGCATTTCGTATTGAGTCAGCAACTCCCGGAAATGTTCCCGTTCCTCCGGGGTCGGCAGTTCCCCATAAATTAACAGGAGGGCTGTCTCAATGAAACGCACCTTTTTCTGGGCCAACTCCGCAATGTCATAGCCCCGATAGCGCAAGATGCCGTGTTCGCCATCAATAAAGGTAATATCCGATTGACAAGAGGCGGTATTTTTATAGCCCGGATCAAAGGTAATGAGGCCCCCTTGAATGGCTTTGCCGTTGAGCTGGAGTCCTTTCGTTTCGTTCCGCAGACTGCGGATATCCAAAGCCACCTCGCCCTCGCTGCCGCAAATCAGGGGCAACTCGATGGTGTGCTTGCCCAACTGCAAGATTGCCTTGGGTATAGCATTGTTGATTGATCCTTCGTGGTCCATAGCAACTCCTCAATTGCAATATATCTCATAAAATGTATATTTTTTATCTAAAAAAGCTACAAAATTTCATGGGTGCAGAGCATGCCAAAAAATTTCTCCCCATCCTCCTCATCCCCGCCTGGCCGCTGGCTCGGCCTCATCTTTTGGCTAACCCTCAGTTTTATCCCCGCCTGGAGCGGCTCCCGTTTCTTGCCCGGGGAATGGTATGCCCAGTTGGTGCAGCCGGCCCTTACCCCGCCTGGCTGGCTCTTTGCTCCCGTCTGGACGGTCCTCTATGCCCTTATGGGTGTGGCCGCCTGGCTGGTCTGGCAGCGGGCCGGGTTGACGGCGGCAGCCTGGCCACTAACCTTGTTTGTCCTACAATTAATCCTCAACGGCCTCTGGTCCTACCTCTTTTTTGGTTTGCAGCGGCCGGGGCTGGCCTTTCTGGACATCCTCGCCCTCTGGCTGACCGTCTTGGCCACCCTCCTCGCGTTCTGGCGATATCACCGCCCGGCCGGGCAACTCCTGCTCCCCTATCTGCTTTGGCTCAGCTTCGCCGCCTATTTGAACCTGGCCTTCTGGCGTCTCAATCCTTGACGAGCCCGGAGCACAGCCCTATCCGGCACAATACAAAAATAAAACCGGCAGGATGCACCAGAACATTGCACAAACCGCCGGACCTTGCTATATTATAATTTTATGCCGGCATAGCTCAGTGGTAGAGCAGCTGATTCGTAATCAGCAGGTCGAGGGTTCAAATCCCCCTGCCGGCTCCAGGAAAATCAAGGGGTTAGCTTCACTGGCTAACCCTTTTTTTACTGTGTGAGAGTCTGGGTGAGACTTTCTGTTGGGATTGATATCTGGCTTGCCTTTTCGAATACTGCCATGGCCTCCCTCTCCGATGCACCTATGGAATGGAGATAGATTTCGGTCGTCGTCCGGTTTTCATGGCCCAGCAGGCGTTGAATAGAACCGATCGGCACGTTCGCCCTTTCTAAGACCGATGCTCCATGATGTCTTAAAGCCTGAAACCGAAAATATTTGACGATAGCTTTTCGGCATAAACTTTTCATAATCAATTTTCAGTCTTGATAAGGCCCTTCTGGTTTGGTCTACAATTCTGTTGGACGCCGATTAGGGTAAAATAAGATAACGCCGGAGGTGTCTGAATGGATCAAAACAATAACGTTGA
>DYEV01000010.1 GCA_020725545.1 Desulfobacca sp.
GAATAGTGACTATTCGCCTGTTGGGCGGTGATGGCCGCTATGGCCTGCCCCGGATTCACGAGGCCAAGGGGATGCTAGCGGTGACCACCCTGCCAGGTCTGGAGATAAATCTGGACGAGGTCTTTCGGCGGGTTAAAGACTGGCCAGAGGGACCAGGGAACAGGCAAGAGGCAACAAGGGCCGGGAGTGAATCATGACCAAGGCGGTTGTCCGGGCAAAAAAGAAATTCACCTATGGGGATTACCTGACCTGGCCGGATGAGGAAGGCTGGGAGCTCACCGACGGCGAGGCCTTTGACATGACGCCGGTGCCGTCCCCCAAGCATCAACTTATCCTTGGTGAAATTGCCAGATAGGTTAACAACTTTCTCTTCGGGGGAACCAGTCTTGCCTTTCTTGCCCCCTTTGACGTGCGCTTGCCAGAGGCCGATGAGGCAGACGAACAGATTACCACGGTGGTCCAACCTGATCTGGCCGTGATCTGCGATCCGGCCAAACTGGATGACAGGGGCTGGCGGGGTGCGCCGGACATGATCAGAGAGATCATCTCGCCAGCCACCGCGGTCCGGGACCGGATCCAGAAGGTGGCCTTATATGAGAAACACGGGGTCAAGGAATATTGGCTGGTCCACCCCAGCGACTGAATAGTGACTATTCGCCTGTTGGGCGGTGATGGCCGCTATGGCCTGCCCCGGATTCACGAGGCCAAGGGGATGCTACCGGTGGCCACCCTGCCAGGTCTGGAGATAAATCTGGACGAGGTCTTTGGGCGCGTGGCTGAAATCCCTGGTTAGTACCAGAGGGCGCCCACCTTCTTTCTCCTTTTTTCCCCATACAGTATTTCCCCCATGAAACCCCAAAATCCTTTCTTTCTGGCACGTTCATTCTGCTCGGAACGGTCTCTCCGGCTTCTCCTGGAGTGCGAGACATTGTTCGGCGCCAGACGGAAAATACTTTCCCCGATAGAAATCCGTCCTGTTGGCCGAGAACCTTCTTGTTTCAGTCAGGGCATTTATGATACCCTCATGCCTGTCAGGAGAAATAGTCCTTGTGCCCTGACTTCCTAACGACCGGCCCAGAATTCGGTAAAATTCATGATGCCCCACACATACTTTCATCGCGCTGTGCGCCTGTCCCTGCTGCTAGTGCTAGTCATTCCAGGGCTTGGCGGCTGCACCAAGGTGGGTCCCAACTATGTCCGTCCGGAAGTAAAGTTGGCTGATAGTTGGTTGGAGGCGAGCGATGCCCGCATAAAGTCCGATGCGGTGGAAAATCGCCTCTGGTGGCAGGTGTTCAAAGATCCGGTGTTGGACCAGCTCATCGAGACTGCCTACCGGGAAAATCTGGACCTGCGCCAGGCCGGGGTGCGGATTTTGGAGGCTCAGGCCCAATTGGGGATCGCCGTGGGGAGATTCTTTCCGCAGACCCAGGAGGTCACCGGCTCGGCCCAGCGGGCTCGGACCGGCGCGGGAACGCCCTTTCCCATCGGCGGCGGCAGCGGTCCCAAATTTGCCGGGTTCAATTACTGGCAGGCCCAGCTCGGGCTGAACATCGGCTGGGAACTGGATTTTTGGGGCAAGTTTCGCCGGGCCATTGAGTCGGCCGATGCCGGCCTAGAGGCCAGCGTCGCCAATTATGATGCCGCCCTGGTGAGCCTCACCGCCAATGTCGCGGCTCTGTATACCACCATCCGGACATTGGAGCACCGTCTGGCCATCGCCCGGCACAATGTGGCGACGCAGCAGGAGAGCCTCACCATTGCTGAAGCCCGGTTTGCCGGTGGCGTCACCTCGGAGCGGGATGTGGAACAGGCCCGCTCCCAACTAACCGCCACCCAGGCTACCATTCCGGCCCTCGAGCTGCAACTGCGCCAAGCCAAGGATGCGCTCTGTGTCCTGTTGGGGCAGCCCCCCAACCACCTGCCGGAGTTGACCAAGGGTCAGGGGATCATTCCCCGGCCGCCGCTGGGGGTGGCGGCCGGCATCCCCGCGGAGCTCCTGCGCCGCCGGCCGGATATCCGGGCTGCGGAATACAACGCCATGGCCCAATGCGCCCTCATTGGCGTGGCTAAAGCCGACCTTTTCCCGGCCTTCTCCCTCACCGGCAATTTCGGTTTCCAGGCCTCCGATGTGGGCCGCAATCGTCTGGGAGACTTCGCCAACTGGCAGAACCGCTTCGGATCCATGGGACCCACGATGCGGTGGCCGATCCTTAACTATGGCCGACTGACCAACCTGGTGCGGGTGCAGGACGCCCGGTTCCAGGAACTGCTTATGCAATATCAGAATACGGTTCTGAAGGCCCAACAGGAGGTGGAAGATAATCTGGCCGCCTTCCTGCGCAGTCAGGAACAAGCCCGCTACTTGGAGGAAAGCGTCGCCGCTTCCCGGAAATCTCTGGACCTGGCGGTCATTCAATATCGTGAGGGCATTACCGATTTCACCACCGTCCTCACCGCCCAACAGGCCCTCCTGCGCACCCAGGATAGTCTGGCCGAGGCCCAGGGCGCCATTGCCACCGGTCTGGTGGGCGTCTATCGAGCCCTGGGCGGAGGCTGGGAAATCCGGGAAGGCCAGGAGTTCGTGCCGGCCGCTACCAGAGAGGTGATGGCCCGGCGCACCAACTGGGGTAGAATGTTAAAAAGCAAGGAAGAGGGACAGGAAAAATGGGATGAGGGGTTAGGGGTTAGAGAACAGAGATAGTCTACTTGTTTAGTTCTGCCTACCGGTCACCTGACTTATTGGGGAGCCGAAAAAATTCAGTTCCAAGTCCCGAGCTTTGGCGAGGGGTCGTTGGAAAGGGATCAGGGGCCGGCAACCAGCAGGGTGGGCACGGCGTCCCGCCCCACTGGCAAGGATCATAACCGGGGTTCAATGATCACAGGTCAAAGGCTCATTTTTTATAATATTTTTCTCATCACGCATCCCTCATCACTAACCACTGACCACTTCCCTCTCAGGGAGTCTATAACATGTCTGAACGCAATACCTTACTACCAGACTTCGGGAGCCGCGGCGCGGCGCTCATCCTAGCCGCCTTGCTGCTGCTGGCCGGCTGTGGCGACAAGCCAGCTTTTACGCCACCGCCGCCGCCCCAGGTGACGGTGGGGCGCCCGGTCCGTCAACCGGTGACTGAACAACTGGAATTTACCGGCAATGCCCAGGCCATTAATACGGTGCAGCTCCGGGCCCGGGTGGCCGGCTATCTGAAGCAGGTCTACTTTAAAGACGGCGATCTGGTGAAAAAAGGACAGCTCCTCTTCCTTATCGAACCCGATGTCTATCAGGCCCGGCTGGCCGAGGCCGAAGCCGAAATCCTCCGGCAGAAAGCGGCTTTGGAGCATGCCCGGGCCGAGGTCCGGCGCTTCCAGCGACTGGTGGAGCAGAAGGCAGGGGCCCAATCCGACCTGGACAACTGGCGCTTCCAGCTGGAGTCAGCCCAAGCCGCTTTGAAGGCTGCCCAGGCCAAGCGGGACATGGCCAAACTGGACTTGGAATACACCCGGATTGTCGCCCCCTTTGACGGCCGCATTGACCGGCGCCTGAAAGACCCCGGTAATCTGGTGGGGGCCGGCGAGAACACCTTGCTGGCCGAGATCATGCAGATCGACCCCATTTATTTTTATTTCACCATCAACGAAGCGGAGCTGCTGCGCCTCATGGCCGCAAGTAACCGGTCGCCTTTGGAAACGGGCCAGCTCAAGGTGCCGCTCTTTCTGGGGTTGGCCAATGAAGAGGGCTTCCCCCACCAGGGCTATCTGGATTACGCCGGCACCGGCGTCAACCCCACCACCGGCACCCTGCAACTACGAGGCGTCTTCCCCAATCCAGACGGCAAGATCGTCCCCGGCATGTTCGGGCGGATTCGGGGCGCGGTGGCCGGCAAGACCACCGAACAGCTCCTCGTCCCCAAAACGGCTTTGGGCTATGACCAATTGGGCTACTATGTCCTGGTGGTGGGGGAGAATAATATTGTCGAACGACGGGCTGTGAAACCCGGTCTGGAAGTGGGTGACCGCCGGGTGGTGGAGTCCGGTTTGCACGGTGATGAACTCATTATTACCACCGGTCTGATCAAGGCCTTCCCCGGCCGGCCGGTGACGCCCATACCGGAGACGCCCACGGCCACCGCGCCCATGGAGGGAACCAAGAGGAAGCAATAAGGAAACAACCTCTGACCTCTGATCCTTGACCTTTGACCTCTTTTTTCGAGGGGCTATGATATCCCGATTCTGCATTGACCGGCCGATTTTTGCCAACGTTATTGCCCTGGTGACCATTATCCTGGGACTGGTGAGCTTTTTTGTCTTACCGGTGGCCCAGTATCCGCCCATTGTGCCGCCCACCATCCAGGTCAGCACTCGCTACCCGGGCGCCAACGCCGAAGTGGTGGCCGCGACCGTGGGGATCCCCATTGAACAGGCGGTCAACGGCGTGGAGGGTTCCATTTATATGTCCTCCACCAGCGCCAGCGACGGCACCTACACCCTGACCATTACCTTTGAAATCGGCACGAACCTAAATAATGCCGTGGCGTTAGTGCAAAATCTGGTGAACAGTGCCAATGCCGCCTTACCGGCGGTGGTCCAGAGCCAGGGCGTGACCGTTAAGAAAGTATCAACGGATATCCTCTTGGTGGTCAGTGTCTACTCGGAGGATGACCGCTTCGATCCGGTCTTCTTGTCCAATTATGCGGTCATCAATATGCAGAACCCGTTGGCCCGCATCCCGGGGGTGGGGCAGATCCGGGTCGTGGGGGCGGGCCCCTACAGCATGCGCATCTGGCTCAATCCGGCTAAACTGCGGGATTATCACCTCACCGCCCTGGATGTGGTCCAGGCCATCCAGAGTCAGAATGTCCAGGTGGTGGCTGGGCAATTAGGCGGGCCGCCGGTGCCGCCGGACCACCCCTATCAATTCACCATTACCGCCCTGGGCCGTCTCCAGGATGTGGAACAGTTTTCTGACATTATTATCAAAAGCCCCCGGAGCGAAAGTCCCCAGGTGGTGCGCCTCCGGGATGTGGCCCGGGTGGAGTTAAGCCAGCAGAGTTTCAGCACCTTTGCCGCCATGAGCGGCCATGCCGCGGCCCAGATCCTAGTTTTTTCCCTGCCTGAGGCCAATGCCATTGAGGTGGCCAAAAACGTGCGCCAGGCCGTGGCGGAGATGAGTAAGGACTTCCCTGAGGGTTTGACCTACGCCACCCATTATGACACCACAAAATTTGTGGAGCAGGCCATCAGCAGCGTCTATCGGACCTTGTTTGAAGCGGCTATCCTGGTGTTGCTGGTTATAATTATTTTCCTCCAGGATTGGCGGGCCACGCTGGTTCCGGCCACTACCGTGCCAGTGACCATTATCGGCGCCTTTGCGGCCATGGCCATGCTGGGTTTTGGCATCAATCTCCTCACCCTCTTTGCCCTGGTCCTCTCCATCGGCATCGTGGTGGATGATGCCATTGTCATTGTGGAAAACGCCTCCTACCACATTGAGCAGGGTCTGCCACCCAAAGAGGCCACCATCAAGGCTATGGAGGAGATGACCGGACCCGTCCTGGGCATCACCCTGGTGCTGGCCGCGGTCTTCCTGCCGGCGGCCTTTCTGCCGGGTTTGACGGGACCTCTCTTCCGGCAATTTGCCCTGGTCATCGCCGCCATTGCGATTTTAAGTGCCATCAACGCCTTGACCTTGAAACCTACGCAGTGCGCTCTGTGGCTGCGGCCGATGCAAGCCGAGAAGAGACGCAATGTCGTATTCCGGGGTTTTAACCGGATCTATAGGTTCATGGAAGACCTCTATGTGGCGTTGGTGGCCCGCATGGTGCGGCGTCCCGGAATTATGGCGTTGCTTTTCCTCCTGATTATCGGCGTGACGACTTGGCGCTTTGCCCTGCATCCCACCGGTTTCCTCCCCCAGGAGGACCAGGGGTTCGCCATTATCATCACCCGGCTTCCCGATGCCGCGTCCCAGCCCCGGGTCAAGGCCGTGGCTGACAAGATCAGTGGCATTCTCCGGCAGACGCCAGGGCTGAAAGCCTGGGTGACCATCGGCGGCTTTTCCATCTTGGATTTTGCCAATGTTTCCAATTTCATCACCACCTTTACCGTTTTTGAGGACTGGCAGAAGCGGGGTGCGGCCCTGAGCCTGGAACGGCTCACCGACAGGATGCGGCAGGAGCTGGCCGGCATCGAGGAAGCCTTCATCTTTGTCGCCACACCGCCGCCTATCCGGGGACTGGGCTCCTCCGGCGGCTTCCAGCTGATGGTCGAAGATCGGGGCGGTTTAGGATATCAAGAACTGCAGAAGGCGGTGCAGGAGGTTATTGGCGCCGCCACCGGCCAGCCCGGCCTGCAGTTCCTGGCCACAACCTTCAGCGCCAGCACGCCCCAGATATATTTGGACATTGACCGGACCAAAGTTCATGCTTTGCAAGTTCCCATTAAGAGTGTGTTTGATACCCTGCAGGCCTATCTGGGGTCAGCCTTTGTCAACCTCTTCAATAAGTTCAACCAGGTTTTCCAAGTTTATGTCCAGGCGGACGCACCTTTCCGGTTATCAGCCGATGACATCAAAGATCTCTATGTCCGGAATGATCTGGGGGAAATGGTGCCGCTGGGGGCTATGTTAACGGTACGCGAGGCGGTGGGGCCCGAATTGGTGCTGCGCTACAACCTCTATCCCGCCGCCCAGATTTTTGGCACGGCCGCGCCGGGTTTCAGTACCGGCCAGGCCCTGACGCAGATGGAAAAAGTCTTGCAGGCCACCCTGCCCCGGGGCATTACCTATGATTGGACGGCCACGGCCTATCAGGAAAAGAAAGTCGGTCCCCAGGCCTATTTTATCTATGCCCTGTCCTTGACCCTGGTCTTCATGGTCCTGGCCGCCCTTTATGAAAGCTGGACCAGCCCGGCGGCGATTATCATGGTGGTGCCCTTGGCCCTGGTGGGCGTACTTCTGGCCCTGATCATCCGGGGGTATGACAACAACCTCTATACCCAGGTGGGGTTGGTGCTGATGATCGCCCTGGCCAGCAAAAATGCCATCCTCATCGTGGAGTTTGCCCGGGAACTGCGCCACCGCGGCATGGGGATAACCGAGGCGGCGGTGGAGGCCACCCGCCGGCGCTTCCGCCCCATCCTCATGACCTCCTTCACCTTTATTCTCGGGGTGGTGCCCCTGCTCCTGGCCGGAGGGGCCGGCGCGGCTGGCCGCCGGGCCATCGGCACCGTGGTCTTCGGCGGCATGATCTCCTCGACGCTCTTGGCCATTCCTTTTGTGCCGGTCTTTTTCGTCATCATGCAGCGCCTGGAAGACCGCTGGCGCCGGCGCGGCCAATAGAAGAACGGTATTAGGAAATCAAAAGGGCAGGCTGTTTCAGCCTGCCCTCTTTTCTCCGTTTTAGCAATTTTGGTGGCCAGCGCCTCTAGAAGATTTTTCCAACAAGAAGCATCTATCTTCCTGAAGCTTACAAGTTCTCCTCGGCCAATTTGATTTCTTCCAGCACTGGGGCATTAACGCCTCTGGCGGTCAGGTCTTTCCGGAGGGTGGTCAATTCTTTTTTGGCTTCGGCTTTGAGACCGAGTGCGGCGAGATATTGCGACCGTTTGCCGGCCAAGTGATGGTAGGCCAGGTTTAAGGCTTTCGCCTTTTCCTTCCGGTAAACCTCCAGGGCCTTTTCGGTGAAAGACAGGGCCTTCTCCGGATCACCGGCATACGTTTGGGTGAGGACATTGTCTTTGATCTGGAAAAACGGTCTGGCCAAGCTCTCCATCACCCGGCTCGCCACCGTTGCCCCCAGCAAGGTGTTCTTAAACCTGTCCACTACACCTTCCAACAGGTCCATGCCTTTGGCCAAGAAGGGGGAGCGCGACCCCTGGAGATAAAGGCTCATCCCCGTTTCGTAGGAAAAGAAATCCTGAGAGAGGCGGTCTTCTTCCTTGGTATGGGGGTTGCCGATGCGCAGCCTTAGGACATTGGATGGAATGAGAATATCACCCATACCCTGGTATAAGGCCCTTACCAAATATTCTCCCGGTTCATCAAAATAGAAGCCGTAGGCGCCGTAACTTAAGAAGACCTCTTCACTGTAGCGGTCTTCTCCCTCGACGGCCGTAGTGGGATTAAGGGTGCGCATGTCAGGCAGGCCAAGCTTACAGAGGATGGGGGCGAATTCCACCAGTCGACCATCCGGACGGCGGATATAGACAATAACCCCGCCGTATTCCGGGTTAAGACGGGTATCAAGGTCAAGGGGCAGGTCGTCTAGGAGGTTGCGCAGACGAAATTCCAGATTGACCGGTTCCATGAATTCGAAAAAGCCCTTGGATCGCAAGAGAAATTCCACCGGTACCTCACCCTCGACCTGCGTCATGGCAGCCGGCGGGGTCTCCAGGTGGCCCCCGGAAGCCCAGGGATCGCCGCCCATAATAACGGCAGCCCGGTCGCCATGCCGGATATGGATGAGTTCTTCATCATCAAAACGAAACCGGAAATTGGCCCAGAAGGTATTGGCACCATTGCGCTGATCATACTTCCAATCGTAATTCATCCACGACAGGGCGTCTGGCCGGCCTTTGTTCCAGGAATGGAGGAAATTGAAGGCATGGCCGGCTTCGTGGACCCAGGTGTAGAGGTAATGCCGCATGGCCCAAGCCTGGTCTTGATTGGCCGGAGGTCCAGGTACCAGATTATTAAACCAGCTATGGTTCCGGAAGACCGTGAACCCCTGACGTTCCGGAGGTTCTCCGGCACCGCCGTAAGCCGCCGCGGCGTCGAACATGATGCCGCCCACGTTGGGGTTATCAAAAGTTCCCGCCAGTAAACCCCACAACTCCCATCTGGGCCAGGTGCCGCCAATCTGGCTGAAATGCAGCTCCATGGCGTCATGTAGCTCCGCCGGCGACCAACTGGTAAAAGCCGGGGCGCTGTCATCGATGATGGTCCGATCCGGACGTATGGTCATACAAAGGCCCGTCTCCCGGTAGGCCTGCTCTATGGTTAAGGTACGTCTGGGTAGATCCGCCGGTCGATTGTTGTGGGCATGGGTGTCATAGGTGGGCAGGATCGGTTCTACGTTTACGGAACTGCAGATATCCACTTCCAGGTTGACGTCCCGGAAACAGTCCGATCGATAGGTGCAGACAAAATTCCTGGTAGTCGCCCCTTCCGTAAACGCAACATGGGCCACTGGCGGATTGTTAAAACTCCAGGAAATGCCAATCTGAACCGTGGTGGCGGGATGAGTCCCTTTCCAGTAACGAACCTTACCTTTGATCTCTACGGCACATTTCAACCACTTTACCTGGGGAGCGTCGACAATCCAGGATTCCCGATAGGTTTTTAAACTCCTGACCGGGCGACCCGGCAGAGAGATGACAAAAACGTTGTAAAAATCACCACTGACCCGATTCATGACCGGCGAGTTGCCAAACCGTGGGTCAATGTCTATCCGCAGATCTAACAAGGTGCGACCGCCGCCTTCATAGCGACCGCTGATGCCTCGTCGGCGCAGACATTTCCACCAATCCGGCGGGAAGGGAATTGGCCGCAGCGGGTCTAAAGGTCCAGCGGGGAAAGAAGGGTCTTCCGGGCTGGCAAAAAGATCCTCAGAAAAACATCCGGAGGGTTCTTCATAATCGTGGTGGGCCATGGCAGGTACTCCTCAAGGGTAGGAATGATGGTTGGACATTCTGAACCTTTTCTCGCCAAACTGGACCAGTTAAAACTTACCCGGGACGCGCACCTCCTTTTTTACATGAACCCGAATGGTGTTGATGACACCAAATAATCGATCTTGCCAGCTGCTACCGAGACGCCGATATAAATGGCGGCAGTCAGGTGCAGGGGGATAGTCGCCCGCAGATTTTTCTGGGGCAGGAGAATCTCTACCTGATGCTGCCCCACGGCCACTTCCAGGACCAGGGTCTCGGCATATCCCAGGAGAAGTTTGGTACTGACGTGCTCCTGGCGGAGGACCTCGTGACCATCTATCCGAAGAATGACCAGGTCATCTTGAAAGCCATCTTGCAGGGAAATGCTTAGGGGCGGCATGGGAATACCTCTTTTTATAGACATTGTATTATTAAAATAATTTTTAATTGTCAATATTATTTAAAATAATTGTAACTCTTCAGTCATCTGAGAAAATGAAAAAAATTGTTAAATTTCACAAGCGAACTTGTACTTTTGTGAAATATATGTATAATTGGTCCTGTGGGAACAACACCGGACCAGCCATTCAATTTTAATCTCACCGGCC
>DYEV01000011.1 GCA_020725545.1 Desulfobacca sp.
CCTGCCTGTAGGAAAGAAGCGGCAGCCAACGGCAGATTGGCAGACGCTGGACGCGGTTGGCATGGCAACCCAGCCCGTCCCCCATGGATGAAGTGAAACTGGGTGCAATCCTTGGGTCCTTTGGGACTCAAGGTTTTTTTTTGCTCTGACTAGACGGCTGTGGGGCAGAATCATGGCAGCGATCCGCTATCTCATTTTGTGGCTCACCGACGCCTGTAACTTGCAGTGCCGCTACTGCTACCGGCCGGCGATGGCGGCGCCGCAACAGATGTCGGCCGAGGTTGTGGCCCAGGCCCTGAGGTTGGCCAGCGCCGCCGGTCGGCCTTTCCATGTGCAACTGAGCGGCGGCGAACCGACGTTGGTGCCGGATTTGCTGGCTGCTGTCGTGGACCAGATGCGGCCCTTCCAAGGCCAGGCCACTCTGGGGGTGCAGACTAACGCCACCTGCCTGACCCCGGCCTTGGTCAAACTCCTCAAAGAGGCGCAGGTGCAGGTAGGGGTCAGCCTGGACGGCCCGCCGGCGGTGCATGATGCCCTGCGGGGTGGATTTGCCCGGACCTACGCCGGGCTGCAGTTGTTGGAGGAACAGGGCGTGCCTTTCCGGGTGACCACCGTGGTCAGTGCCGGCAACGTGGCCTCTTTGGACCTCTTGGCCTTGCTGCTGGCCAACTTCCGGCAGGCCCGGGGGCTCGGTCTGGACCTGTTGACGGTAAAAGGCGCGGCGGTCAGCAGCCAGGTCTGGCCGGCGGCGCCGGCGGACCTGCGGCAAGGTATCCGCCACCTCCTGCAAGCCCTGACCCTGGTGAATGGCGAGCGGCAGCCACCCCTGCTCTGCCGCGAGGTCGAGACTCTCTGGCGGGCTTGGCGGCAAGACCGGCTATCGGCCTTTTGCCATGCCGGTCGGGGCGAGAGCCTGGCGGTGGCGCCCGATGGTGCGGTCTATCCATGCGGCCAGACGTGCGGCGAGGACCTGTTGGCGGCAGGCACGGTATGGAAACCAGAAATTTTTCGGCTTCAACTCTTGGGAAGCCGCCGCCCCCGCTACGCCGCCTGTCACGAGTGCCCTTTGGACACCTTTTGCCCTGGGGACTGCCCCAGCCGCCTCTTGTTTAATCATCCTCAGGAAGCCGAGCTGGTCTGTGACCTCTATCAGACCATCTGGGGGTATTGGCAGGAACAGGGTCAAACGGGCCAGAAATCCTTTCCAGGGAATCAAGGAGACGGTTGTGTTGCCTTATAATCTCGTCTATTTCAGTGCCACCGGTACCGAAGTCGCCGGTCTGAGTCAGGCGGTCCGGCGCTATCGGAAAGAGGGTGGCCAGATAACCGTGACCGCCCGGACCCGCACGCAATTGTTTGATGAGGCTCGAATTCAATCCTTTGTCCAGGACGCCTTGGCCGCAGACCTGGTAATCATTACTTTACACGGCGGCGAAGCCTCCTGTCCCGCTCTCCAGCCGTTGCTCACTGCCCTGGCAGCCCGTCGCGGCGCCGGCGAGAAAACCCCGCATGTGCACATCCAGCCGGTGGGTGGTGATGAAGAAGGAGTGCTGGCGGCCCAGAAACACGCCGACGGCCTCTCCCAGGGCATCTGGGATACCCTGCACCGGTATCTCACCTTCGGCGGACCCCAGAATTACCTGCACCTACTCATCTATGCCCACAACTTCCTCTTTAACCGGGCCGAACCCTCCCTCCCTCCGACGCCGGTTCCCCAGGAAGGCATCTATCATCCGGATTTCCCTGCCATCCCCTCCCTGGCTGAGTACCTGGCAGCCCGGTTTGATCAGTCCAAACCCACGGTAGGTATCTGGTTCTATCAGACTTATTGGCTTAACCAGGACCTGGCCTTTATTGATGCCCTGATTCGAGAAGTGGAACAACAGGGCGCCAATGCCCTGGCCGTCTTCCACGTGCGCTATCCCAACAAACTCCTGAGCAATCGGGGAGTTGACCAAATTGTCCAAGATTATTTCCTGGAAGGTGATAAACCCCGCCTTGACGTGCTCCTTAACCCTATGATGTTTTCCCTGGTCATGGCCAAACGGGAGTATGAGGCTATCCTGCCCCGCCTGAATGTGCCGTTCCTTCAGGCCATGACCATGTATATGCCGCGAGCCCGCTGGGAGGAGAGCGTCCAAGGTTTGTCAACCATGGAGGTCTCCTTTTCCGCGGCCCAGCCCGAGTTTGACGGCGCTCTGATCAGTGTGCCCATCGCCGGCCGGGAGGAAATGGAACATGACCCCGTTACCGGCGCCCTCTTATCTAAGCTGCTGCCCATCCCCGAGCGGGTGACCAAACTAATTTCTCTGGCCCTCAACTGGGCCAAATTAAGGCGAAAACCCAACCGGGAGAAAAAAGTGGCCATCGTTTTCCACCAATATCCGCCCCGCAACGACCGCATCGGCGTAGCTGTGGGCTTGGACAGCTTCGCCAGCATCAAACTCCTCCTGGACCGGCTGGCTGAGCGGGGTTATCAGGTGGAACGGTTGTATGAGAGCGGCGAGGCCTTGGCTCAGGAATTATTGTCTCAGATGACGTATGACCGGCGTTGGCAGCTGCCTGAACAACAGGCGGCTCGGGCCGCGGCGGCGGCCGGCCCTGAGCACTTTTTGCCATGGCACCAGGCCCTTCCCATGGGCGTGCAGCAGAAGATGGTGGCCGATTGGGGACCGCCCCCGGGCGAGCTCTGCGTCCACGCCGGCAAAATCCATTTTGCCGGCGTCGTGAACGGCAACATCTTCCTGACCATGCAGCCGCCTCGGGGGTTTTACGAGAATACCGCCGCCATGCTGCACGACCCCCATCTGGCGCCGCCACACCTCTATCTCATGAAATATCGGTGGCTGCGAGATGGCTTCCAGGCCGATGCCGTCATTCATGTGGGGAAACATGGTTCCCTGGAGTGGCTTCCGGGCAAGGCGTTGGGGTTGTCTGTCCGGTGTTATCCTGATCTGGCCATCATGGATCTGCCCAATATCTATCCATACATCATTAATGATCCCAGTGAGGGTACCCAGGCCAAGCGCCGCAGTTACTGCGGCATCGTGGACCACCTGACGCCTCCGTATACCAACGCCGACCTTTACGAAGACCTGGCCAAGGTGGAGAACCTGCTGCGGGATTACGTGGAGGCGGCGCGGGAGGATCCCAGCAAACTGCCCATCATCCAGAGCCAGTTGTGGGAGGCGGTGGTGGCCGTCGACCTGGACAAGGATCTGGAGATGACGGAGGCCATCGCTCAGGCTGATTTTCCGGGCTTTGTCCAGCGGCTGCATGCCTATCTGGACGAAGTGAGCGACACCATGATCAGCGACGGCCTGCATACCCTGGGAGTGCCGCCAGAGGGCGAGCGGCTGGTGGAGTTTCTGGTCCAGCTTACCCGCCTGGCCAACGGCGAGGTGCCCTCCCTGCGGGAGGCCATAGTCACAGCCCTGGGGTTTGATTACGATGACCTGGCGGCCTATACCGGCGAAGCGCGATCGTCCACTGATGGCAAGACGGGGGGGCAGATCATCCGAGAGGCTCATGCCCTGGCCCTGGAGCTGGTGCGCCGCCTGGCCGCGACCGATTTCCAGGGTGACCCCCGGGAGATCGTGCGCGCCGTCTTGGGCCGGTCCCAACTACAGGTTGTTGCGGCCCTGGAATATATCGCCACGACCCTGGTGCCCAATCTCCGCCAGACGACCGCAGAGCTGGAGGCGGTGCTCAACGCCTTGGAAGGGGGTTTCCTGCGGCCCGGCCCTTCCGGCGCGCCTACCCGGGGCCAGGCCGATATCCTGCCCACCGGCCGCAACTTCTACTCCGTGGATCCCCAGAAGATCCCCAGCCCGGCGGCCTGGGAGGTGGGCCGGCGCCTGGGCGACGCCCTCATTGACAGGTGTCTGCAGGAGACCGGGAAGTATCCGGAATCCGTGGGCATCATTCTCTGGGGGGCCGCCACTATGCGCAGCAAAGGCGATGACCTGGCGGCAATCCTCTATCTTATGGGCGTCCGCCCCCGCTGGCAGCGCGGCAGCGGCAACGTCACCGGCGTGGAAATCATCCCTCTGGCGGAATTGGGCCGCCCCCGCCTGGACGTGGTGGTGCGCATCTCCGGTTTCTTCCGGGATTGTTTCCCCAACCTGGTGGAACTCCTGGATCAGGCCGCTCAGATGGTCGCTGCCTTGGCAGAGGCCCCCGAGGCTAACCTGATCCGCCGCCATGTCTGGCAGGATCTGGAGGAATATCAAAAGAATGGCAAAAGCTGGGAGGAAGCCTGGCGGGAGGCCACCTTCCGGGTCTTTGGCTGTCCCCCGGGCACGTACGGCGCCGGGGTGGCGGAACTCATCGAGTCCAAGGCCTGGAAAACCCAAGAGGATCTGGCGGAAAATTATATCCGCTGGAGCGCCCACGCCTACGGCCAGGGCAGCTATGGCCGGCAGCAGACCCCGGTCTTCCGCCGTCTCCTGAGCCGCCTGGACGTCACCGTCAAGAACGAAGACACCCGGGAATACGACTTGCTCTCCTGCACCGATTACTACAATTACTACGGCGGCTTGATCGCCGCGGCGAAGGTAGTGGGGGGGAAGCTCCCCTTTGCCCTGGTGGGGGACAGCAGCGACCCCAAACGGGTAAAGGTGCGCACCACCTTTGAGGAAGCTAAACACATCTTCCGTTCCCGGGTCCTGAATCCCAAATGGCTTGCCGGACTGCAACGCCATGGCTACAAAGGGGCCGGAGATCTCTCCAAGGTCATGGACATTATCCTGGGTTGGGATGCCACCGCCGAAGTCATTGATGACTTCATGTATGAGCGGTTTGCCACCCAGTATGCCCTGGACCCCGATATGCAGGCGTGGTTCAAAGAGGTGAACCCTTATGCCCTCCAGAATATCCTGGACAAACTCCTGGAGGCCATTAACCGGGGGCTCTGGCAGGCCGCTCCCGAAATGGCGGAACAGCTCAAAGAAGCCTATCTGGATATCGAAGGCGTGCTGGAAGAGGCGAACGCCTAATACGTGAGAATGGGGTTCAGGGAGGAGGGCCAGGCCCCTGACTTTGGACCTCTTACCCCTCCGGCAGGTTGCTTTTGGCTTTGCCGCCAGCCAAAAAATACGGGTTAGTCACACCGGCGGGCCAGGGGGATTCAGGCATGGGGCGCAGCCAACCTGCAGCCAGAAGACTGCTGCACTCCAGGCCGGTTGGCTGGCGGTTATAGTCTTGACAGCCCACCGGGCATGATATCGCCCAAATGCCGGCAAGGGAATTTTTTGCCGGGACAATCTCTGTCAACCATGACCACGAAGGTCAAAAACCTGATTGTTTTTGGCGTCGTGGTCTTTTTTTTTCGGGGGGCCAGAGAAAGCAGCGCGCCGGCCGCAGACAGATTCTTCCGGAAGCACGACGCCTTGTCCAGGGGACGCCGGAGTCCTCTTCCGGGCCCGCAGCCCGGGGGAAACCCGGCCCCTCCTAAGGAGGTGGGGAATATTTTTCTCAGTGCGAGGTTAGGGTATGTCTTTTCAGCAAGATGGCGGGAAAAACCAACAGAAATTGCTCCTGGGATTAATCGCGGGAACCGTGTTGGCCTGGCTCCTGGCCGGACCCGGCCAAGGTGGCCACAGAGCCCTGGCGGCTACCGGCGAGGGTGACATCGTAGTAGCCGAGGTTGCCAAAAAAGAGCCCCGGGCCATAGAGGAGAAGACCTATGATATGGACCAGGTAGTCATTACGGCGACAAAGACGGTGCGACACCCCGACGATGTACCGGTGAGCACCACCATTGTCACCTCCCAGGATATCGAACGGCAGAACATCCAATTTGCCGATGAGGCCCTGAAACAGGTGCCAGGGACCATCTCCCGGCGCAGCAAGGGGTGGGCCGATACCATCGCCCAGGTCAATCTCCGGGGGTTTCCTGGGGCCAACCGGACCCTGGTCCTCTATGACTTCCAGCGGCTGAATTCCGGTTCCAGCCAAACGGTGCGCTGGGCGGCGGTGCCGGTGGAAGAAATTGAGCGTATTGAAGTAGTCCGGGGGCCGTTCTCACCCCTGTACGGCGGCAATGCCATGGGCGGCGTCATCAACCTCATTACCAAGACCCCCCAGAAACTGGAAGCCATGGCCAAGGTGGGCTATGGCACCTACAACTCCTGGAGCCACTATCTCATGGCCGGCAACCGCTTCTGGGATAAGGTCAGCGTCAAGTTCAGTTGGACCTACCAAGTCACCGATGGCTACCGCAACCAGTTCGTCACCCGCACGGCCAGCGCCGGGGCCGGGGCCACCCAGGTAGTGGGTTGGATCCCGACCCAGACGCCCGTGGGATTGCCCACTTACATCATCGGCGACCAGGGCAACAACCTTTTTGAAAATTCCTCGGTGAACGGCAAGATCAGTTGGGATATCATCGAGGGCCATAACGTGGACTTCCTCTTGTTGCTCAATTGGAATAATTACAATTACAGCCAGGGCAATACCTATCTCAGGAACGTGGCGACGGGCCAACCGGTGGCCAACGGTCCGGCCGGACTCTTCGGCACCGGGTTGCGTTTCGGCACCTTTGCCCAAGGTATTTTCCTGAACGGCCCGGGAGAAGAATATCAGGGGGTCTTCAACCTGTCCAGCGAGCACAAGTTGACAGACACCACGACTCTGAAGGTGCGAGCCGGTCTCATTGATCAGCCGCATTATCAATATGCCAACCCGAGCACCACCACCGCTACCTTTGACGGCGGCCCGGGTACTTTAAATTCCACTAAATCCAAAGCCTGGAGTGGTGAAGTCCAGGTGATCCAGAGCATCGGCCAGAAACAGACCCTCACTGGTGGTGTGGCTTTAAATTTCGATAAATCGACTAGTTGGGAATTTAACCTGGCCAATTGGCGGGACTTCGGTTCCACCACCCGGAAAAATACCTTCAGCTCTGGCCGGACCAGCACCGTGGGCTTTTATCTCCAGGATGAGATCGCCTGGCGCCCCCAATGCAGCATGGTAGTGGGCGCCCGGCTGGACCGCTGGGAAACCTACGACGGCAAATATAAAGAGCGATTTAATATTCCCCAAGTGGATCTTCCCGCCAGGAGCGATCTCTCTTTCAACCCCCGGCTCGGCTTCCTGTACAAACCCTGGCAGTGGTGGTCTTGGCGCGCCTCGGTGGGCACCACCTTCCGGCCCCCCAATGTCTATGAGCTCTACCGCACCTGGCGCGCCGCCAGTGGCACGTTGTATAAGAGCAATCCCAACCTGAAGCCGGAAAAGGCCCTGTCCTGGGAAGTGGGCACCACCGTGCATCCCTTTGAGGGCAACACCATCACGGCGACCTACTTTGACAATTACGTCCGGGATCTGATCTATCGGGTGACCGATAAGGCTGACCCCACTATCCTGAATAATGAGAATGCCGGCCGGGCCCGCATTCATGGCGTGGAGCTGGAAATTGCTCAGAAGCTCTTTGACTGGCTGGAAATCTTCGGCAATACCACCCTGCTGGACTCCCGCATCACCAAGAACGCATATGACCCGGCCTCGGAGGGGAAAAAGGTTACCTTTATCCCCCGGCAGATCTTTAATTTCGGTATCAACGCGCATTATTGGCTGCTGAATGCCAATCTGAGCGGCCACTACATGAGCAAACTGCACCGCAATGATACCAATAACGACAGCGTCAACGGCGTGCCCTTGTCCTATGACCCGTTTTTTACCCTGGATTTTAAACTGACGGCCAAGCCCACCAAGTATACGACCTTGGGCTTTGCCGTGGATAATATCTTGGATCGCAAATATTTCCAGTATTACTTGGCGCCGGCCCGGACCTTCTGGTTTGAAGCCAGCGTCAGGTATTAGCCTGGTGGTGGTGTTGGTCGGGATAGGGGCCTGGGCGGAGTCGCCTTCCTCCTCCTCCCCGGCCCCTCCTCCCAGTCCCAGGGAGCAACGAGTCGTGTCCATGCAGACGTTTGCCCTGCTGCTTATATTTTTCCTCTTGTGGTGGAGGCCGCCGGCCTGGGGGACGGTCCCGGCTGACCGGCGCCTCCTCACCATCACCGATGCCCTGGGGCAACAGGTGTCGGTGCGGGTCCCGGTACGCCGGATAGCCACCAACAACGGGCAGGTTGCTGAAATCATCTGTGCTCTGGGCGCCGGGGCGGCATTGGTCGGTGTCAGTGACCATACCCTGAAACACCACACCGAGCTCCTCCGGCCTCTGCAGGACAAAACTGCCATCGGTCCGTCCACCAACCCCAGTGTCGAGAAGATCGTGGACCTGGAACCTGAGCTGGTCATCCTCTATGATATCTGGGTCAGTCCTGATCAGCTGGAAAGGAAACTGGCACCCCTGGGCATCCCGGTGGCCCGCCTCAACTGTTATCGGCTGGACACCATCCGACAGGAGATCGCCGTTCTCGGAAAACTTCTGGGCAAGGAGCAGGAGGCCGCGGTCTACCTCCAGGACTTTGAGGCCACCCTGGCGATGACCACCCACCGTCTCCAAGGGCTGACCCAACCGGTGCGGGTCTATGCCGAAGGGTATTCAGAGCATACCACCTCTTCCCGGCTGGCGCCCAATCACGAGATCTTTGTCCTGGCCGGGATGGAGAACATTGCCGCGGACCTGCCGGTCCCCAATCCACGGGTGACGCCGGAGTGGGTGGTGGCTGCCAATCCAGCAGTGATCATCAAAGCGGCCACGGCCACGTATGTAAAAATGGGATACGGCGCCACCAACCGGGAAGCGCCGGCGAGATTTCTTGCCAGCATGCTGCGCCGCCCGGCCTGGGACCAAATAGCCGCAATCAAAAACGGCCGGGTCTACCTTGTCTCCAGCGAACTCAATTCCGGCCCCCGGCTGCCCATCGGCCTGCTCTACAAGGCCAAGTGGTGCCATCCCCAGCGCTTTCAGGACGTCGACCCGGAGGAGGTGCACCGGCAGTGGCTCCGGCGCTGGCATAATCAAGAATTGCGAGGCATCTATGTCTACCCCTAAAAGGGCGGCTGCCGCAGTTGTCGGGCCGATCCCCTATCGGGAAGTCTGGCGGGGAAAAATCATCCGTTTTGTGGCCTTGTTGGTCATATTGCTGGCGCTTACCATCCTGGCCGCCACCATGGGCAGTGCCGCCATCGGTCTGCAGGATATTTTGGCCATGCCCCTGGGTCGGTTGGCCGATCCCCGGGCAGCGGCCAAGATCCATATCCTCTGGAATATCCGCCTGCCCCGGGTGGTGTTCGGCTTGGTGGGCGGCTTTGGTTTGGCCATCGCCGGGACGGTCATGCAGGCGGTCTTGCGCAACGCCCTGGCCAGCTCCTACACTCTGGGGGTATCGTCGGCCGCGGGGTTCGGCGCCGCCCTGGCCATCGGCCTGGGACTGGGGATCTGGGGCGGCAAGTTCCTCATCGTTGGCAATGCCTTTATCTTCGGCCTCCTCAGCATGGCCCTGGTCTATGGCATCGCCACCCTCAAGGGCGCCCGGGCCGGGACTCTGATCCTGGCCGGCATCGCCATCAGCTACCTCTTCAGCGCCCTCATCGCTCTGGTAAAATATCTGGTCCAACACGATGTCCTGGCCGGCATCGTCTTCTGGCTGCTGGGAGGGCTACACCTGGCCACCTGGGAAACCGTCACCCTGCTCCTGCCCATCGTCATCCTGCCGTCCCTGTGGCTCCTCCTGAAGTTTCCCTGGGACCTGAATGCCCTCAGTGCCGGGGATGAAGTAGCCACCAGCCTGGGGGTCCACCCCGAGCGCACGCGCATTCTGGCCCTGATCCTGGCTGCCCTCATCACCTCAGGCATCGTGGCTTTTGCCGGGGTCATCGGCTTTATCTGCCTGGTGGGCCCCCACATGGCCCGCCTCATCATCGGCAGCGATCACCGCTACCTGCTGCCCTATGCCGGTCTGACTGGCGCCATCCTGCTGCTGGCCGCCGATACCGTGGGGCGGACCATTATTCAACCTACGGAACTGCCCGTGGGTATTGTCACCGCCCTCTTGGGCGCCCCGTTTTTCCTCCATCTGCTCCTCCGGAGCCAGGGGTATTGGGAATGATCAGTATCCATCATCTCCATTTTTCTTACGAGAAACGCTCTGTCTTGCAGGATGTCAGCTTTACGGTGCAGGAGGGAGAAATCCTTTCTCTGCTGGGTCCTAATGGTTCCGGCAAGACCACCCTCTTGCGGTGTTTTAATAAGATCCTGCATCCCCAACAGGGGAGCGTTCAGGTCAAGGGGCAGCCTTTAGGCCTCATCTCACTGCGGGAACTGGCCAAGCTCATCGGCTATGTGCCCCAACAAGAGGCGGTCACATTCCCCTACTCCGTCTTTGAAACCGTGCTCATGGGCCGGCGGCCCCATGTCGGCTGGCGCCTGCGAACCCATGACCTCGACATCGTTCAGGCGTGCCTGCGCTCCCTTAATCTGGAGCATCTGAGTCACCGGCGGGTCACGGAACTGAGCGGCGGCGAACGCCAACGGGTGGCCATTGCCCGGGCCCTGGCCCAGGAACCACAGATCCTGCTCCTGGATGAACCCACGAGCAGCCTGGATCTGCGCCACCAGTTGGAGGTCATGGAGACCGTGGCTGGCCTGGTAAAAAGCCGGAACATGACCGCGGTCTTGGCCATGCACGACCTCAATCTGGCGGCCAGATTCTCGGATCAGATCGTCATGCTGCACCACGGACACCTGTTCTGTGCCGGCCACCCCGGCACGGTCCTGACCCGGGGCAACATCCGCACCGTCTACGGCGTCGAGGCTGAAATCTACCGCCGCAACGGCTTCTTCTTCGTCCACCCCCTGCGCTGCGCCAGGACGGCCAGAGGCGCTCAGACCCATTACCCTGTGTGCCCAGCCCCAAACCGGCTGGATCAGGTCCTGGGGCCCCAGCGGCCTCAACCTGCCAAAAAGACCGAAGAATAAAATGTCTTGCCACCGTTCAGCCTATGACTAAAAAATGGGCGATCTCCAGGCGGTCAGCCTGATCATCAAGGCAATCATGGGGAAGGCTTGCCCGCCGCTAAGGTGGATAAGATTGTGGAATAGCGGACGGAAGCCTGTCCGCACTGCCATAGTTTTCTGGAGGAAAGCAGGGGGAAACCATTGGCTCCCAGAGAACGGCATCAGGCATGGGAGTGGCCGGAAATTCGCCCTTATCTTACTGAACATCGCCTGCTGTCCGGCTGGTGTTCCCATTGTCAGTCCTGGGTGAAGCCTGAGTTGCCGGTCGAGATTGGCAGAACCGCCTTTGGCCCCCGGTTGCAAGCTTGGGTGGCGATCCTCACCGGCCGCTTCCGCCAAAGTCGCCGGCAGGTGATTGAACTGTTGCAGGAACTGTGCGGTGTGAGTGTTAGTCCGGGGAGCATCCAGAGTCTGGGCGAAGAGACCTGCGAGGTCCTGCCGTCCCCTACCGGGAAGCCAAAGAGACCGTGGCCCCGGCCGAGATGGCGCAGAGAGATTTTCAAGCGCTCTCCGAGCGTAAGACTCGGGCCGGACCATTGGGGGCATGGGGACTCCGGGAGGTCAAGCGGCTCTTTACCGCCTGGCATCGGTATCAGGCCGGCGGCAGCACTTGGGCCGAGATGCATGGGGAACTGGTGCCCCCCGTTTGGGCAGGGTTTTGCGTCAAGGCACCTCTTGCGGAGATCCCAAGGCCGAGGCCATATGCCGCAATTTCTTGAAGCTCTGGCCGGCCTTGCCCACCTTTGCCTTTATACTAGGGGTGGAGCCGACCAACAACCGGGCCGAGAAAGCCTTGCGGGCCGCAGTCCTTTGGCGCAAAGGCTGCTTTGGCAACCAGAGCGGCAACGGCTCCCGCTTCACGGCAAGGATCCTGACCGCGGTGGCCACCTTGAGACAGCAAGACCGGGATCTAGTTGAGTATGCCGTGGCGGCTATCCAAGCTCATCGGACTGGTCAACTCCCCCCTCTTTTGACTACGACATCATTACTCATAGAGTCGGCCTGAACGATTACGTCTAATCTATTTCATGCTCTTGGTAATAATCCTCCAGCCAAACCCGACGGTTACTTTGAACTCTGTGGTTGACAATGGCGCCGGAATTGTATTACTATCTATAGAGGCTAAGCAAGAAGCTTGGCCAGGAGACAGCGTTACCAGTAAAATAGGCCACGAAGGCATGAACCTCTGAGGTTTTTGCGTCGTGGTTTTTTTTTGGGGGTGAAAAGGAATTCGGACAGAATGAGGAACAAACAGGAGGGGTGGAACTCCGGCCAAGAAATTCCCACCCCTTCCTGGAACCGCGCCTCAGGATTAACGGTACGGCCCTTTTTCTTTGTAGCAGAAAATGGGCCGAAGCACAAAAATTTTCAGGAGGATGGGGGGATGCAGTGGCTTCGGCAAAATATCGGGGGGACGTGTGTCTTATTGCTGGCCCTGGCATTATGGACCAGTATGGCGAAGGCTGATACTCAAATGGCAGCAGACCCGCCGACAGAATTGGTCATGGCGCCGCCGGAAGGGGTGGAAAAGGACAAAGTGGAGAAATTAGGGGATATCTTCATTACGGCCACCAAGACGCCGCGCCATCCCGACGATATCCCGGCCAGCATTACCGTTATTACTTCCCAGGATATCCAGCGGCAAAATATCCAGACCGCGGATCAGGCCCTGCGCCAGGTGCCCGGCACCTTTGTGCGCCGGGGCAAGGGCTGGGCCGACACCCTGGCCAGCGTCAATCTGCGGGGGTTTCCCGGCGCCAACCAGAGCCGGACCTTGGTCCTGCTGGATGGTCAGGACGTGAGTACCAACTATACCAATCAGTTCAGTTGGACGGCCATGCTGCCGGAGGATATCGACCGCATTGAGGTGGTGCGGGGGCCGTTTTCCGCCCTCTACGGCGGCAATGCCATGGGCGGGGTCATCAACGTCATCACCAAGACCCCAGAGAAGCTGGAGATGACCGGCAACTTCGGCTATGGCACCTACGATTCCCTGACCTACTATCTCAGCGCTGGCGATAAGTTGTGGGATCAACTGAGTTTCAAGGCCAGCTACCAATACCGCCGGACGTTGGGCTATCCCTCCAATCTGGTCACCCGGACGGCCAGCGCCGGAGCTGCAGCGGTTCAGACCTCGGGCTGGCAGCCCACCAACACCACCACGGGCGGCACCACCTACGTGATCGGCGATACGGGCAGTAATACATACGATACCCATGCCTTGGGCGGCAAACTGCGGTGGACGCCGGCTCCGGGCCATAAGGTGGATTTCAATGTCCTGCTGGCCTGGAATGAATACGGCTACGGTCCCTGGCAGTCCTATCTGCGCAATGCCGCCAACGGCACTACGGTCTTCACCGGCAATGCCGGTTTATTTGGTACAGGACAACGCTTTACCACCCTGCGGGAGGGCACCTTTCTTTCCGGCGAAGGGCGGGAGCATACCGCCATCTACAGCCTGATCTCCGAACACCGGCTCACGGAGCAACTGCTCCTGAAGTTTCGGGGCGGTCTGGTGAATCAGCCGCATAACTGGTACACCACGCCCAGCTCCGCCAACGCCGCCACCACCTACAATGGCGGCCCCGGTTCCCTGAGCACCAGCCCCAGTAAGGCCTGGAGCTTTGAGCTCCAGGGGGAATATCTGTGGGGCAGCAAACATATCATTACCGGGGGCCTAGTGTATAAGACCGGCGCGGCCTGGTCCAAGGAGTATAACCTCCCCAACTGGCGGGACCCGGACGCCAAAGGGGCCATGACCCGTTTCTCCCAGGGGCGGGATCGTACCCTGGCCTTTTACCTCCAGGATGAGGTTGCCTGGCACCCCCAGTTCAGCACCGTCATCGGCGGCCGTTTTGACTGGTGGGAGACCTTCGGCGGGGTCTACCAGGCTGCGGCAGCCGATCCCATTACCTACCAGCCAGCCCGCAGCCAGTCGTATTTCAGCCCCAAGATTGCCTTTTTATATCGTCCTCTGGATTGGATGGCCTGGCGGGCTTCGGTGGGCCTGGCCTTCCGGCCCCCCAATATTTATGAGCTCTACCGCACCTGGCGATCCTCCACGGGCACTCTCTATCAGGGGAATCCCAATCTGGATCCGGAGACTACCCTTTCCTGGGAAGTGGGCACCACCCTCAAGCCCTTCCCTGGCACCGTCTTTACGGCCACCTTTTTCGATAATTACGTGGACGACTTGATTTATCGGGTGCCGGACCCCAAGGACCCCACGGGGCGGGACCAGATCTATGCCAATGCCGCCAAGGCCAGGATCATGGGGGTGGAAATGGAGTTAACTCAGAAGGTCAATTCCTGGCTGGAGGTTTTCGGCAACATGACCCTGGTGGACCCCCGCATCAAGAAAAACCCCAACAACCCCTACTCCGAGGGCAAGAACATCACCATGAGCCCCCGGCAGCAGTTTAACTTCGGCGTCAATGCCAACTATTGGATTTTCAACGGCAACCTTACCGGCCGGTATGTCAGCAAGCTGTATTCCCGGGGCGACAACTGGGATACCCGGCGGGGCGTCTATGGCGGCTATGACCCTTTCTTTACCATGGATATGAAAATCACCGCCAAGCCGGTGAAGTATTTGACCCTGGCCTTTGCCGTGGATAACCTGCTTAACCGGGAGTATTTCTATTATTACCTGACGCCGGGCCGGACCTTCTGGTTTGAAGTAACGGCCAGGTATTAAGGATAGGTGACGATGGAGCGGGGGCGGGCGCAGGTTGTGATTATGGGACTGCTCATCCTGGGTCTGAGCCTCTCGGCCCAGGCAGCGGCCCCTGGGCCCCTGGCCCCGGCGCAGCGGGTGGTTCTCTATGAAGCCTATGAGTTGGCCGCGGCCTTGCAGCCCTGGGATCGGGTTGCCGGGATCTCGACGTATGCCAAGGAGAATGATTTGCTGCAGCGGCTTCTGCCCGACTTGGCGGCGATACCGACCCCTGGTTCCGGCTTTGTGGTCAATGTGGAGGCCTTGCTGGCCCTGAAGACCGATTTGGTGGTCACCTGGTCCCGCAAACCCGAAGCCCTGGAGTTTTTGCGACGCCAGGGTATCCAGGTCTTGGCCATTTACCCCGAGAGTATCGCGGATTTGTTGCAGGTCCTGGAGCAGCTGGGTCAGGTCCTGGCCCGTCAGACCAGGGCCGCCGAGGTGGCCGCCGCCATGCACCAGCATCTGGCAGCGGTAGAACAAGTCCGGCGGGAGAGGCTGGCCGCCCTGCCCCCGCCCCGAGTGGTCTGGCTCTGGGGCAAACCCACTACCATCAACGGCAAGCGGGGCGTCACGGCGGATCTCATCCGGATAGCCGGTGGGCGCAACCTGGGGGAACACCTTGATAATCTCAACCAGGACATCTCCATGGAGGAGATGGTGGCTTTGGACCCAGAAGTGGTGCTCATCTGGGGCTCGGCCGTGTATGGTGCGGAAACTCTCTATAACGACCCCAAATGGCAATCCATCAGTGCGGTGAAAAACCGGCGCGTCTTTAAGCTGCCCCGGCAATCCACCTGGTCGCCCCGGGTGGTGGACCTGGCTTGGCTGATGCTCCGGAGTTTTTATCCCGGCGAGGTCGCGCCGGAGGAGGTGGCTGCCAGGCTGGACGCCTATTATCGGGTCGTGTTCGGCATCCCCTGGCCGGGAGAGACGTCATGAGCCGCAATTGGCTCCGGTGGGGACTGCTCCTGTCGCCGCTGCCGGCCGCGCTTGTGGCCCTGCAGTTCGGCGCCTATCCCATTTCTCCCTGGCAGATCTGGCAAATCCTCGGCATGCCCTTGGGTGCCGGGACACCGCCGGAGGCCATGGTGCAGATCCTCTGGCAGGTGCGCCTGCCCCGCATTGTCCTGGCCATGCTGGTGGGTTTGGCCTTGTCGGCTTCGGGCACGACCCTACAGGCCATCTTCCGCAATCCTCTGGTGGACGCCTTTATTTTAGGTCTTTCTGCCGGCGCCGCCTTGGGCTGTGCCGTGTCGGTGGCCTTCTGGCCGGGTCTGCCCATCCAGCTAACGGCTTTCGTATGCAGTCTGCTGGCGGCCTTGCTCACCTTTGCCCTGGCCCACACCAGGGGGGAGGTCCCCATCCTGTCCCTGATCCTGGCTGGGGTCATCGTTTCCGCCTTTTTCTCGGCCCTGGTGTCCATGATCAAATTCATGGTGGACCCCCATAAACTGGCCAGCATTGTTTTTTGGCTCATGGGCAGCCTGTCCCTGGCCGATTGGCTGGCCGTGCGGCAGGCCGGCCCTTGTATCGGTCTGGGTGCCCTCCTCATCTGGCTGGGCCGCTGGCGCTTGAACGCCCTGTCCATGGGCGATGCCGAAGCCAAGGCTCTGGGCGTGGAAGTGCGGTGGGAACGGGGCCTCTTCCTCTTGGCGGCTGCCTTGAGTGTGGCCGCAGCCGTCTCGGTCTCGGGGATTATCGGCTGGGTGGGCCTGATGGTGCCCCATGTGGTGCGGATGCTCCTCGGCCCCGACCACCGCTGGGTGGTACCCCTGTCCATGGCCGTGGGGGCCACCTTCATGGTCTTGTCGGACACCATCGCCCGGACCTTCACCGGCGGCGAGATCCCGGTGGGCATTATCACCACCCTGGCCGGCGCGCCCTTTTTCATCATTTTATTAAAACAACGGGGACAGGAGTCTTGGCGGACATGATTGCCGTAGCCGATCTGGCCCTCAGCCTGAATGGACGCCCCATTTTGCAGCAGATCGCCTTCCAGGCGCAGCCGGGGGAGGTCACTGTACTCCTGGGGCCCAACGGCTCCGGCAAGACTACCCTGCTCCTCTGCCTGTGCGCCCATTACCGGCCGGGCCAGGGTGACATCCAGATCTGTGGCCAGGAGTTGACCTCCCTATCATATCGCCGTCTGGCCCAACTGGTGGCCGTCGTGCCCCAGGATCACCACCCCGTCTTTCCCTATCAGGTGCGGGAAGTCATCCTCTTGGGCCGGATTTCCCGGCTGGGATTTTTCTCCCAACCGACCAGCGCCGACGACGAGATAGTGGACGACATCCTGAAACTCCTCAACATCCAGCAATTGGCGGACAAGCCCTATACCCGCATCAGCGGCGGCGAGCGGCAGTTGGTCCTCATCGGCCGCTGCCTGGCCCAGGAGCCCCAAGTCCTGCTCCTGGATGAACCCACCAACCACCTGGATTTCAAGAACCAGTTTGTCATCCTCAAACTGATTAAGGATCTGGCCCGGGAGCGCCAGCTCACCGTCCTGCTGACCTTGCACGACCCCAATATGGCTTCTCTGTTCGCCGACCAGGTCATCTTGCTGGCCCAGGGGCGCATTGCCGCGCAAGGTCCCCCCCAGGAGGTTATTACGGCGGCACACATGGCGGCGATTTACCATCTGGAGGTGGAGATGCTGCGCGCCGGCACCCGCCACCTCCTCTATCCGAAAATAGGGTGAGCCGGAATAATCAGACCTAATGGATGGGCTAAAAGCCTGTTCTATCGGACTGCAGCCCAGAGCTTTGCCGCTTAAGGCAGGAGGTATGTAAATGTCAAAGGTAATCGGGAAGGGGAACGCCGGCTACGACGGGGTACGGGAAAAAGTCAACCCAGAACAACTTTGCTCATCCCTATTCCCCCTTTCCCGTCGCAGGCTGCTGGCCCTTTGACCAAGAAAAGTTGGCTAAGCAACTAGGAAACATCATGTCAGAATCAAGGAGTCTTGCCATGACGCCGCCCGTCACCCTGGCCGCCATTATGTGGAGCCCGTACATGGCTACCCTGCTGCAGGGAGCCAAGCTCTGTCCCGAAGTGGATGTAACCCTCTTTTCTGCCAAGGAAATAGACCAACAGCCGGAGCTGCTGGACCTGTTCCTGGCCAAAGCGGCCCAGGCTGAGGTTATCTTCCTGTATTGGTCCATCGAAGGGTTTTGGGAGGAATTAGCTGAGCGTCTCCAGACATTGCCACCCGGCAAGACCATTGTCACCACCTCTTATGATCCGGCCAACTGGGGGCGGGCCGCCACCGTCGGCCAGGCGGTCAGCGCCAAGGCCTTCCGCTACATCGCCGAAGGCGGGCCGGAGAACTTCCGGCGGCTGCTCCTCTTTTTGGCCAGCCTGACGCGGCCGGAGCTGCCGGTGCTGGAGCCGACGCCCTTTCCCTGGCAGGGGCTGGTCCGGCCGCCGGACCAGACAGTGTACGAGACCGTGGAGGAGTATCTGGCCGCCCATCCCTTTATCCAAGCCCAGACCGTGGGGTTATACTTCTCCCGGCACAGTTTCACTAACACTGATATGGCCCTGGAACAGGCCCTGCTGACGGCCCTGGAGGCCCAGGGGTTGAACGTCCTGCCGGCCTTCTCCCACAGCAACCCGGATCCGGAAGTGGGTGCTTGGGGCCCCCTGCAGACGGCCCGCCACTACTTTTTTGATGCGGCCGGCCATGCCCGGGTGGACGCCCTGGTGAACCTGCACTACTTTTTCCTGGGCCGGGAACCTCAGGGCGATATCTCGGAAACCGGGGTGGCGGCCCAGTCCGTGGCTTTCTTTCAGGAACTGGACGTGCCGGTCTTCAAGCCCATCTATTCCCACACCAAGACGGTCCAGGAGTGGGAGGAGGACCCCCAGGGCCTCACCACTGAGGTCACCTTCGGCATCGCCATGCCGGAGTTCGAGGGTTCCATCGAACCCATCATGACCGGCTGTGTGCACCGCCTCAGCGACGCGCGGAGCGACACGGTTTTCGAAGTACGGGAACCGCTCCCCGCCCGGGTGGCCCATGTGGCGGTCCGGATCGCCCGCTGGCTGCGCCTCAAAGCCAAATCCCCGGCGGAGCGCCGGGTGGTTTTTGTCTTCCATAAGAACGAGTGCGCCGGCTTGGAGGCCGGCGTCGGTGGCGCCGCCGGCCTGGATTCGGGTGAATCCGTAGTGCGGGTCATGCGGCGTCTGCAGGAGCACGGCTATCAGGTGGAGAACATCCCGGAGTCCGGCGAGGTCCTGATGCAGACCATCTTGGCTAAAAAGGCCGTTGCCGAATTCCGTTGGACCACCGTGGACGAGATCATCAACAAGGGCGGCCACCTGGCCCTCCTGGAGAACGACCGCTACCTGGAGTGGTTCCACCACCTGCCCGCCAAGGCCCGGGAGGAGATCGTGGCCGCCTGGGGCGAGCCGCCGGGGCAGACCCTCAACGGGGTGCCGCCCAGCATGGTCTTTGACGGCAAGCTGGTCATCACCGGCCTGAACTTCGGGCATATCAATGTGATCATGCAGCCCAAACGGGGCTGCGCCGGGGCCCGCTGCGACGGCCAGGTCTGCAAGATCCTGCACGATCCGGACATTCCACCGCCGCACCAGTACCTGGCCACCTATATGTACATGGATAGGGTCTTCGGCGCCGATGTCATCATCCATGTGGGCACTCACGGCAACCTGGAGTGGCTGCCGGGCAAGGGCGCGGGCCTCTCGGCCGCATGTTGGCCGGACATCGCCATCGGCACCATCCCGCACCTCTACATTTATAATGCCGACAACCCGGCGGAGGGGGTGGTGGCTAAGCGGCGCAGCTACGCCACGGTGGTGGACCACCAGCAGGCGGTGCAGACCACCGCCGATACCTATGGCGCGCTGCAGGAATTGGAGGAGCTGCTGACCGAATACCAGCGCACCGGCGCCGAGGACCGGGCCCGGGCCCATCAACTGGAACATCTTATTCAGGATGCCATAGATAAAAACCACCTGCGGGCCGAGATTGAGGCCGTGCGGCCCCAGGATTTCCAGGCCGTGGCAACTCGCTGCCACGAACTCCTCTCCCGGGTGCGCAACAGCCAGACCACCATCGGCATGCACATCTTGGGGGAGCGGCCCCAAGGCGAGCAGCGGGCTGAAGTCATCAATACCATCCTGCGCTTCGACTCCAATAACGAGCTCAATACCCGGCGGCTGGTCTTTGACCTGTGGGGGGAAGATATCTTGGCGGCCCTGCAGGAGCCCGGCCGCCTGAGTAAACGGGGCCGGGTCTACGGTGAGTTGCTCTATGCTGCGGATCGCTTGGCCCAAGAAGTCATCCACCGTCTCCTGCAAGGGGAAAACCTCTGGCAGATCCTGGGAGAGCATCCTGATCTGGCGCTTCCCGAGGATCCGGCCCTGCGGGAGCGGCTGACCCGGTTTGCCGCCCTTATACAGGATATTGATCGCCGGATTGAGGACTCGGAGGAGATCGAGGCCCTGCGCCACGCCTTGGGGGCTGGCTATGTGCCGGCGGGGCCGTCGGGCTATATCTCCCGGGGCCGCTATGACATCCTCCCCACGGGCCGCAATTTTTATAACGTGGACCCCACCCGCATCCCCACCCAGGCGGCCTACCGGGTGGGCGTGAAACTGGCGGAGGCCCTGCTGCAACGCTATCTCCGGGAGGAAAACCGTTATCCCGAGACCGTGGGTATGGTCTGGCTGGCCTCGGATATTATGCGGGCCGATGGCGAACAGATCGGCCAGATCCTGCACCTGCTGGGGGCCAAACCGGTCTGGCAGGCCAACGGCCAGGTGAAAGGTTTTGAGATCATCCCCCTGGAAGCATTGGGCCGGCCCCGCATTGACGTCAACATCCGGGTCTCGGGCATTACCCGGGACTGTTTCCCCGACGCCGTGAAATACGTGGACCAGGTCATCCAGGCCGTGGCCCTCTGCCAGGAACCGCCGGAGCAGAACTACCTCCGCCGCCACCTCCTTGGCCAGGCCCGGGAGCAGCAGCTCAGCCTGGAGGATCAGAGCCACGTCCGCCGCCTAACCTACCGCATCTTCTGTGCCCAACCCGGGGTGTACCGGGCTGGGGTCAACTTGGCGGTCTACGCCTCGGCTTGGCAGACCGAACACGATCTGTCCGACGTCTACCTCTTCTGGAACGGCTATGCCTACGGCGCCGACGGCTTCGGGGTCCAGGCCCACCGGGAGCTCATGGCCAATCTGGGGAGAGTGGAGGTGACCTTCGATAAGCATATCTCCGATGAGGGAGATTTCCTGGACTGCTGCGGCTATTTCAGCAACTACGGCGGCATGACCGCGGCGGTCAAAGCCATCTCCGGCCATACCCCCAAAACCTACTACGCTGACACCCGGGACCCGGCCAACATTGCGGTCACCGACTTTGCCGAGGAAATGCGCCGGGTGGTGCGGGCCAAACTCCTGCATCCCAAATACATCGAAGGCATGAAGGCCCACGGCTACAAAGGGGCCGGGGACCTCTCCAAACGCATCGGCCGGGTCTATGGCTATGGCGCCACCACCGGCCAAGTGGACAACTGGATCTTTGACGAGATCGCCCAGACCTTTGTGCTGGACCAGGTCATGCAGGCATGGTTTACTGAGGTCAATCCCTGGGCCTTGGAAGAGATCGGCCGCCGCCTCCTGGAGGCCGCCTCCCGGGGCATCTGGCAACCCGATCCGGATCTCTTGGAGAAGCTCAAAGAGGTCTATCTGCAGATCGAAGCCCGGCTGGAGGATACCATGGGCGATGTCAGCGGCGACTTCCAGGGCGGCGCCGTGGACGTCATGACCGCCGCGGACGTGGCCTCTTGGCAGGCGGCTTTGGAGCAGGTTTTAAGCCCGCGGCCTTCTCCACCTGCCAAGAAGACAGATGATTAGTACATGTTAAACTCAGGGACAGGAAAGAGGGCATAAGGAAAGCCTTTGGAGCCTGACCTACAATTCCTACCCTCCGCTGAGCCTCGGGGCTTGGCTCAGGGACTTGCGGCTCAGGCTTTCCTTGACCTTTAGCCTCATACCAGTAATTGGATTCTTATGTTTCGCTACGTCTATCCCTTTGCCGCCATTGTGGGGCAGGAAAAACTGAAGTTGGCCCTGCTGCTCAACGCCGTCAATCCGGCCTGCGGTGGGGTGTTGATCCGGGGCGAGAAGGGCACGGCCAAATCCACCACGGTGCGGGCTCTGGCCGCACTCCTGCCCGAGATCGAGGTCCTGGAGGATTGCGCCTATGCCTGCGATCCGGACCGGCCGGAAGATTTCTGTCCGGGCTGCCGGGAGAACGCCCGGCGTCGGGTCCGCCGACCCATCCGGGTGGTCACCCTGCCCCTGAACGCCACCGAAGACCGGGTCACCGGCGGCATTGATTTTTCCGCGGCGGTCAAGACCGGACAGCGGGTCTTTCAGCCCGGCCTGTTGGCTGCGGCCCACCGGGGCATCCTCTATGTAGATGAAGTCAATCTGTTGGATGACCATCTAGTGGACATCATCTTGGACGCTGCGGCCTCGGGCTGGAACCTGGTGGAGCGGGAGGGCATTTCCTGCAGCCACCCGGCTCAATTCATCCTGGTGGGCACCATGAACCCGGAGGAAGGGGAGCTCAGACCCCAACTCCTGGACCGGTTCGGCCTCTGTGTGGAGGTGCGAGCCGAAACCGATATGTCCCAACGCCTCCTGCTCATGGAGCGCCGGGAGGAGTTTGATGCGGATCCCGCCGGCTTTGTGGACCGCTGGCAGACAGAGAACGATAAGATCGCCCGGCAGGTGGCCGGGGCCCGCCTGCTGCTGCCGGATATTAGGTTTCCTGAGCACCTGCGGACCCTGATCAGCGAGATATGCACCGAACACCACGTGGCCGGCCACCGGGCTGACCTGGTCATGGAGCAGGCAGCCCGGGGTCTGGCCGCGCTCCAGAAGCACCGGGAGGTGACGGTGGAGCACCTCCGGGAGGTGGCCTGGCTGGCCCTGGTGCACCGGCAGCGGGAGGTGGCGCCGCCGCCGCCCCCCCCGCCCCAGGAGCATGACCACCAACACCCAGAGCCACCGGAGAAGCCACCGGATGCGGAGCAGCAGCAACCCCCACCCGAGCCGCCGCCCCCCCAGGAAGGTGCACCGGAGCAGGCCGAGGCCGCCGCTCCAGAAGATCAAGAACAACAGGAGATGCCGCCCCCAGCAGAACACCAGGACCGCACCGACACCTTGGAGCAGATTTTCGCCATCGGCGAGACCTTCAAGGTCCGCAAATTCGCCTCACCCCGGGACCGCCTCCGGCGCCGGGGGGCGGGCCGACGCTCCCGCACCCGCATCGCCCAGAAGCAGGGGCGCTACATCAAGAGCACCACGGTGGTCCGGGACGGCGACCTGGCCCTGGACGCCACCCTGCGGGCCGCCGCGCCCCATCAGCAGCGGCGCCAGGGCGGCAACGGCCTGGCCGTGATCCTTAAACCCGAAGACCTGCGGGAAAAGATCCGGGAGAAGCGCATCGGCAATTTCCTGGTCTTCTTAGTGGATGCCAGCGGCTCCATGGGGGCCCGGGGCCGCATGGCCGCGTCCAAAGGCGCCATCATGTCTCTGCTCCTGGACGCTTACCAGAAACGAGACCGCATCGCCATGATCTCCTTCCGCAAGCAGGAGGCGGTGGTCAATCTGCCCCCCACCTCCTCCATCGAAGTGGCGGCCCAACTCCTCAAAGAGATGCCGGTGGGCGGCCGCACCCCTTTGGCCGCAGGACTGGCCAAAAGCTATGAACTCATCCGCAACTACCTGCTGCGGGACCCCAGGGGCCGCCCCATGGTCATCCTTATTACCGACGGCAAGGCCAACGTCGCCCTGGGCGATCAGAAG
>DYEV01000001.1 GCA_020725545.1 Desulfobacca sp.
AAGTCTGGTTGGGAGAAGCCAGCCGCCGGCCGGCCAAAGCGGATTCGGCCGGCCGGCGCCAAGCGTTGGCGGGGCAGGCCGAATCCGCCCCGCATTGCATCAATAAATCTACCCCGGCCAAGGCTGGCCCTCGTTGCCAGCTCTTTTACCACTAACCAGGGGGTCAATTTTCATTTACAATAATCACAGATGCCAAACATGGCAAACCCGGACCAGGGAGTATGGTTTTTGCATGGAGGCCAAGGTGGCCCCACGCCTCGCCTCGCCTCCGTGGCGGTAAAGGCAGGCCGTCCTCCATGTGCTCGATTTTCTTCTGGAGAGGCTCGGAATCCATGGTCACTTCTCCCAGCTTTTGCTGGAGCCGGGCGATCTCCAGGTATCGGCCGTCCTGGAGGCGTTTCTTTAAGGCCGCCCGACCCGATGTGAGAAATTGCCCCCGCCATTTTGGGAGCCGGGCTGCGGTAACGCTTAATTCCCTGGAGACCAATTCCAGGTCTTCACCACGCAAGAGCCATAAGACGATTTCGACTTTCCGCCGGGCGGAAAAACGTTGTGATCCTTTGCCGACCAAGCCAGGTGCATCTCCGGTCGCCCTCCGGGCTCCCTCCGATGCCCTGGCCTCACATCACCGATATTGTGTTGATCCATTCGGACACCTCCGGCGTTATCTTATTTTACCCTAATCGGTGTCCAAAAGAATTGTAGACCACACCAGATGCTTCGCTTCGCTCAGCATGACAAAAAGAAAGCGTTTTGTTTAAATCAAAGCAAAAATTAATGGCGGCAAAGGCTGAAAGACTGCGCCACCGATCTTAATTCAGCAGCATTGTCCCTAACCCTGCCCGTGGACGGGGAGGGAACTTATCCTCCCATTTACGGGGGGATAGAGGGAAGGGCTGGAATGCAGTTCTGGTCATTCTCCAGAAGAAGGAAATGAAACTTACTCCTAAACTACCTATGATTTCATGGGTTCACGAGATGGTGGTTTGGGCCAGACTTGTCCGCCGCTTTTTCCTATTCAGCACCGTCCGGTGCGGCGGCTGCCTGATTGAGAGCGATAGAACTTAGACCCTGGCTATGCTCTAAATTATCTTGTTTTCAGATGACTGCAGGGTTACGACAATGGCAGCTGACGATAAATTTTTGGACGCCCATAACCCACTGCAGGTCAGACTGATCGGAGGAGGCATGCATCTGAATATCCGCCAGAAAGTAGTGTTGATCTTTGGGGCCAGTATCCTGGTCATCGCTGCGATTGCCAGTTACTCCTATTATAACCTGCAACTGATTGCCCTCAAGCAGCGATTTGCGGAAAAGGCAGATGATCTGGTGGAGATCATTCTGGAGATGCGACGTTATGAAAAAAATTATCTCCTTTACCATTCGCCGGCCGACCTCCAAGAGAATCTGCGTCAGATCGAAATGGGGCTGGAAACACTGCAGCAGTTCGAATCGGAAGGGAAGGCTCTGAAAATCGGCGCCTACCTAAGCCAACTGGAGAGGGAGTTGCGAGCCTATCAGGCTCTGATGCAACAATTTGTCTCGGGGTCGGGTCTGGTCAGCATTGAACAGGAAGAAGAGATGCGGGAGAGGGGCAAGAAGCTGGTGGAGCTCTCCCGGCGTCTGGTGATCTTTGAACGGCAGCGGATCTTGGAAATCATTGATGGCCTGAAAGCGAAATTGGCCGTGGGCACCATTATCTTCCTCATATGCGGTTTTGTTTTGGCCATGTTGGTTAGCAGCAAGATCATCCGCCCCTTGAAAGTAATCGAAGGGACGACGCAACGGATAGCCAAGGGAGATTTCCGGCCTCTGCCGGTCCTGGAGACGCGGGACGAGACCCAGAGGGTGGTGGAGGCCTTTAATCGCATGGTGACGGAGCTGGCCCGCCGCCAGAACCAACTGCTGGAATCCAAGAAGATGTCCTCCTTGGGCATTCTCACCGCCGGTATTGCCCATCAGCTGAACAATCCTCTTAATAACATCTCGACTTCGTGTCAGATCGTCATGGAGGAGCTGGAGGATGGGCCGAAAGAGCTGCTCCGCAAGATGCTCCAGAATATCCAACAGGAGGTCTTCCGGGCCCGGGATATTGTCAAGGGGCTTTTGGAATTTTCCCGGGCGCGGGATTTTTCCCTGCAGAACCTCCCGTTGGCCCCGGTGGTGAAGCGCGCGCTGCAACTCATCTCCAGTCAGGTGCCGGCTCATGTGGAGATCAGGAACGAAGTGCCGGAAGATCTGGTGTTGCGTATTGATCCCCAAAGACTGCAGGAGGTTTTTCTCAATCTGATCATGAATGCCATCCAGGCCATCGGCGAGAAACCCGGTGAGATTCGCCTGAGCGCCCGGGTAGAGACAGAGAGACAGCAGGCGATCATCAGGGTGGCGGACACCGGCTGTGGTATCCCGGCCGAAGCTTTGGAACACATCTTCGATCCGTTTTTTACCATGAAAGCAGAGGGGGTGGGGACCGGTCTGGGCTTGTCGGTGGTCTATGGCATTATTGAAAAACACCATGGCAAGATCGAGGTGTCCAGTGAATTGGGTCAGGGGACCCAGTTTGACATCATGCTGCCCCTGCCCGAGTCAGTTCAGGGGGGAACCACGGTATGACCCAGGCCCAGATTCTCGTTGTTGATGATGAGCAGATCGCCCGAGAGAATCTGGAGTATATCCTCCGCAAGGAGGGCTACCAGGTGGTGGCGGCGGAGAGCGGCGAACAGGCCATCGAGGCCCTGCAACGTCAGGACTTCGATCTGGTCCTGACGGACCTGCGCCTTCCCAAAGTGGACGGCTTGGGGGTATTGCAGCGGGCCAGGGAGTTGCCGTCACCCCCGGAAGTTATTGTCATCACCGGCTACGCTACTGTGGCCACAGCAGTGGCAGCCATGCAGCAAGGGGCCTATCACTACCTGGCGAAACCTTATCAGAATGAAGAAGTCCGTCTGCTGGTCCAGAAGGCCCTGGAGAAGCGGGGGCTACGTCTCCAGGTGGCAGAACTGCAGCGCCAGGTGGAGGCCCAGCAGGGCTATCAACCCCTCATCGGCAAAAACCCCAAGATTATCGCCCTGCAGAAGACGATCACCCAGATTGCCCCCACCGATTGCAACGTCTTAATCCTGGGCGAAACCGGCACCGGCAAGGAATTGGTGGCCAGGGCGATTCACCACCTTAGTGGCCGCGCTGGCAAACGCTTTGTTGCCATTAATTGTGGGGCATTTAGTGAAGAATTGTTGGCCAGCGAGCTCTTCGGCCACGAAGCTGGCGCCTTTACCGGCGCCCGGGGTGTCAAAAAGGGACTGCTGGAGGTGGCGGCCGGGGGCACCTTTTTCCTAGATGAAGTCGGTGACATGCCCCTGTCCATGCAGGTCAAACTCCTGCGGGTGATTCAGGAAAAGGTGCTTATCCGGGTGGGCGGCGTCAATGAAATCCCCATGGATGTCCGCATTCTGGCCGCCACCAATAAAAATCTGCGCCGGGAAGTAGCCCAGGGCCGGTTCCGCCAGGACCTTTACTACCGCCTCAATGTGGTCACCCTGGAGGTGCCGCCGTTGGCGGAACGCCGCGATGATATTCCCCTCCTTTGTCAGCATTTTTTAACCAAATTTGCCACCCGGCAGCACAAGCAGATCGACCAGATCGCCCCCGAGGTGATGGACATCCTCCTGCAATATGAATTTCCCGGTAATGTGCGGGAATTGGAGAATATCATTGAACGGGCCGTGACCCTGGCGGATGGTGCCAAGATTGAATTGGAGCACCTGACCCCCGACCTGCAGAAGCACCGCCTCAAGGTGCAACGCCGTCAGCGGCGGGAATTTCTTACCCTGGACGAGTACGAAAAAGAGTATATATCCTGGATCCTGGAGCAGGTGGAAGGGAATAAAACCAAGGCTGCCGAGATTTTGGGTATCGATCGGGTCTCGTTGTGGCGGAAATTAAAGCGCTACGGCTTGGGTTGAGAGCAGATTTAAGGGGAGTGAGCAGGGAGCATCCTCCCTGGCCCCTCCACTCGAAAACTCATTGCGGTTGCAGGACCAGATCTAGGACATCGAGAATATTATCGGCCAGGACCACTTCCATGCCCTCCCTACTTTCCGGTTCCACGGCCTCCAGGTCGGCCTGATTGCGGCGGGGCAAGATGACCATCCTGACGCCAGCCCGTTGGGCGGCCAGGAGCTTTTCCCGGATGCCGCTCACTGGCAGGAGCTGGCCGTTCAGAGTAAGTTCGCCGCTCAGGGCCACGTCCCGGCGAACCGGTCGACCGGTGAGCAGGGAAATCAGGCTGACGGCAATGGTCACCCCGGCGCTCGGGCCATCTTTGGGAATGGCGCCGGCCGGGATGTGGATATGGATATCACTGTCCGCGAAAAAGTCCGGAGCCAGGTGCAGGGTAGAGGCCTGGCTACGGACAAAACTGAGGGCAGTTTGGGCCGATTCCCGCAAGACTTCACCCAGGGAGCCGGTGAGGAGCAGCTGTTGGTGGCCCTTCATGCGGACGGCCTCCACAAAGATGATCTGGCCGCCGAAGGCCGTCCAGACCAGGCCGGTGGCCACTCCCACCCGATCCTGGCGGGCGGCAATCTCCTGTTGATATTGCCAGGGGCCCAGAAACTGGTGCACCAACTCGCGGTCCACAGGCGGTATCTGGGTTGCAGCCGGGTTTTGCAGACAGAGGCGGGCCAGTTTGCGGGCAATGGTGGCCAGGGTGCGGTTCAACTGCCTCAGACCGGCTTCCTGGGTATAGTGTTGGATGAGGAGGGCCCCCGCTTCGGGCCTGAGGTCAATCTCCAGGTGCGCCAGGCCATGGCTGCGGAGTTGGCGGGGCCAAAGATAACGCCGAGCGATCTCCTGTTTCTCCCGCAAGGTGTAGCCGGGGAAAGAGATCACCTCCAAGCGATCCAACAGCGGTCCCGGTAAGCTCTCCACCAGGTTGGCCGTAGCGATAAACATGACCCGGGACAGATCAAACGGTATCTCGAGATAGTGGTCCACAAATTCGCGGTTCTGCTCCGGATCCAACACCTCCAGGAGCACAGCGGCCGGATCACCCCGGAAATCCTGCCCCAATTTATCAATTTCGTCCAACATAAAGACTGGATTATTAAACCCTAGCCGTCGGATTTCACTTATAATCCTCCCTGGCAGGGCGCCGGCATAAGTGCGCCGGTGGCCCCGCAACTCCGCCTCATCCCGCATGCCGGCCAGTGAAAAGCGTACGAATTTGCGGCCTAAAGCCGTGGCGATGGCTTGGCCAATGGAGGTCTTGCCGGTCCCCGGCGGCCCGCTGAAACACAGGACCGGCCCCTGATTTACCTGAAATAGCCGTTTTTTCTCGGCCAATTCCCTCACCGTGCGGCGCAGTTCCTCCAGATCGATGGGCTTAGAGAGATACTGGGCCGCGCCCTTGCGCAGGGCCGTCACCGCGCTACTGACTGTAGCATAACCGGTGATCATAACCACCTCGGTGTGGGGCGCCCGCTGTTTGATGAGCTCCAGGAGCTGCATGCCATCCATCTGTTCCATCTTCAGATCCGTCAGGACGATATCGTACTCCCCCCGGGAAAGATGCTCAAGGGCAGCCATGGCACTGGCCGCGGCGCCTACCTGGTAGCCATCTTTGCGCAGAATATATTCCAGGTTGGTCCGGGCGATCTCCTCATCATCCACCACCAGGATGCGGGCTGGCTGCAGACTGCAGAGCATGCGGCCGGCCAGGTAATCCACGATCCGCTCCTTGACCGGTGCCAAGCCATAATGTTGCTGAGCCAAGACCGCCTCAACGTGCTTCAGGTCCAGAGTATCCAGAGTGCTGCGCTCCCACGGCAGCGCCAAGAGAAGCTCCAGATAATTCAGCCCAATGGTATATTCGGCCAGACTCGGGTCTGTCCTCTCCAGTTTGTCAAGTTCTTTCTGGGCCACCTGGGCGGCAATCTCGGGCAAGTGCGTCTGCTGCAAAGTGCGGCGGATGGCCTTCAATTCGGTGTTGCCTTCGGCCGACTCTGGTTCGTTGCGTCGGAAGAGCATGGTCAGCACCACGTCTAAGATTGATAAGAACGGGCATCAGCCCGACAGCCGCTCGGCCTGAGGCCGGTGTTGGCGTCGACGTTGGGACTTTGTCAGAGTATAGAGCAGTTTGCCTCTCTCCACAACCAGGTAATTGACATATCTCTGGACTCGCCAGTCGGCCACGGTGGGGCTGCCGGGTTTCTGTTGCACATTGCAACGCCGGACCAGCGATTGCTGCAACACAAGCTATTATATTGATATCGTTCATATTAATTAATTATTCGGGGTAGCCATTGCATTTTGCAATAGCTGCAAATTCCGTTTTTCCCGCGGTTTGGCCGTTTTGTCCGGCAACGGCGCGGCCTCGGCGCCGACACGGCGAGTTGGCATAATCTTTGAAAGAATAACAGGTAAATCATTGCACTGTTAACCTGTTGCAGGGGGGCAGCACGTATGGAAAGCAGCATGGAGAGATTTACTCCTGATCCACAGGAAAAGACCGAGGCCAGTCTGATGGCCAAAGGGCTGTCGGTGCCGGCCGAGCTCGTCCGCACCAACCGCAAGATTCTGGTGGTCAGCCAGGAAGCCGGTTTTAGCGACTCGGTGTTAACCTACGCCACCAACCTGGCGGAGCGGTTAGGTTACGACCTGATCGCCGTCAACGTCGGTCCGGCAGCAGGCGGCCAAGGATGGCAAGCGGTGCCCTACCGCCAGCTGCGTCAGGCCAAGTTTCACCTAAAGGCCTGTTGGGCCATGCGCCGCGTCCGCCAACGCTTGGCGGCCAAGGGCTTGCGCTTTGAACACCAGGTGCGCTTCGGCACCCTTCGTTCGGTCATTGAGCAGCTCAACCATGACAAGAAGCGCATTGAATTTGTCCTGAACGCCTCGGCAGCCAGCGAGGCAGAAATGTTGGGTGGGGTTACCCTGCCGGTTTTCACTATTAAAGCCGTTCAGGGGAAAAGAATCATGACACAGCAGGAAATACGGAATTGGAAGTTGATCGGCCGAACCATCGGCTGGGGACTGGCGACAGTGGCTTTATATGCCGCCGTGTTCATCAATAGTGGCTCGATCATGACCTATTTTACTCGTGGCGGTCTCTATGCGGCTCTGCCCATTGCTACGGTTTTTGCATTTTCTTATATCCATGGCACCTTTGCCCACTTAGTGTGGGAAGTTTTGGGCATCAGGGCCCCGCAGCAGACGGTGCAGCCTCGCCCCACGGCCGAACGTCCGGTTCGTCGTCAGCGCCCGCAGCCTCGCCTGCGTCTCAACGTTTAGAGCTATTATTTTTGAGCCTACATCTCAATTTGGGAGGGTCTTCCTATGCATGAAACAGCGGCCAACAGTGTCCAGTTCATCGACCTGAATCTGACCAGTATCGCCTTCATGTTCATCGTTGGGTTTATCGGCGGTCTGGTAAGTGGTTTCATCGGTTCGGGCGGCGCCTTCGTTCTGACGCCGGGTATGATGAGTCTGGGGGTCCCGGCTGCAGTGGCGGTGGCCAGCAATATGTGTCACAAATTCCCCAAGGCTCTGGTCGGTGCCATCAAACGATATAAATATGGCCAGGTCGATATCAAACTCGGCTTGGTCATGGCGGCCTCAGCCGGCGTCGGGGTGCAGGTGGGCATCAAGATCCAGGAGTGGATCCTCAAGACCTGGGGCCAGGCCGGGTCTAACCTCTATGTCAGCCTCTCGTTTGTGGCGGTCCTGGTCGTTGTCGGTGGTTATGTTTTTTATGATGCTTGCCGCATTTCCAAGCAGCGCGGCAGCGAAGAGGCCACCGGCCTGGCCCGGAAGCTCCAGAAGATCAACCTGCCGCCGATGCTCACCTTTAAGACTGCTAACATCCGCATCTCCTTGTGGTTTACCTTGCCCATCGGCTTTGCCACCGGCATGTTGGCTGCGACCATTGCGGTGGGCGGCTTCATCGGGGTTCCGGGCATGATCTATGTCCTGGGCGCTTCCAGTCTGGTGGCCTCGGCCACGGAATTGGTCATTGCCTTTGTCATGGGTTTTGCCGGCACGGTTAAATGGGCCATGAACGGCATGGTGGATATCCGCCTCACCCTCATCATCTTGGCCGGTTCGCTGCTCGGCGTGCAGTTGGGAGCCATCGGTACTACTTACGTCAAGGATTACATGATCAAGATCGTTATGGGCACCATTATGCTCATCGTGGCGGTCAGCCGGGCGTTGGCGGTTCCCCGCTATCTCACTGACTTGGAGCTTATGAGGGTCGGACCGACTACCCTCAATATTCTGGACAAAGCCAGTTTTATCTTTATGTGTCTGGCCCTGGCCATCGGCGCGGTGATCATCCTGGGAGCCATGTGGCGGGCCAAGGCGGCCGAAGCCAAGCAGGCGGCTACGGTGGCGGGTCCTGAGGAATCCTATGGGCGTGTATAAGCACTTCCTTTTTGGGGTGGATGGGTCCGAGGCCAGTCTGCAGGCTGTGCAGATCGGCCTTGGACTGGCCGAGCCCGGTGCACGGTTCACGGCTGTCTCGGTGGCCCCAGCCTATGAAGGCGACCTGGGGTTAGTGGGCATCAGTGATGTGCAGCGGCATTTGCGGCAGCCCTGTGACGCGGCCCTGGCCCGGGTGGCCGAATTGGCCGCGGCGGTTGGGCGGACCGTCCGAACCATCTGTGCCTTGGGGGAACCCTACGTCCGATTGGTGGAGTTGGCCGCCATGGAAGATTGCGACCTGATCATCGTCGGCGCCAAGGGTATAACCGCCCTGAAACAGGTCCTCTTGGGCAGCGTCGCCAGACGGGTCATCGGTCTGAGCCGTCAAGATGTTCTGGTGGTGCCAGATGGCGCCCGCAATGGTTGGAACAGGATCTTGCTAGCCACGGACCTTTCTCCAGCCAACCAGACAGCTGAAAACCGGGCCTTGGAGGTGGCTGCCGCCCACCACAGCGCCCTGACCATTCTATCTATTCTGGAAGTGCCTAGCTGCCTGTTCGGTGAGGCCGGGGCCTTGGGCTGCACTCTGCCCCCGGATCAGCGCAGCAAGTTAGCGGAGCTGCAGGGTGTGGCGACCGGCTTGGGCATTAATGCTGAACTGCTTACGGGCGCAGGCGAAGCGCACCGGATTATCTGTGAGACGGCTGTCCAAAAGGGCGCCGGCGTCATTGTCTTGGGTTCCCATGGCCGCAGCGGCCTGAGGCGCCTCCTCTTGGGCAGCACCGCCGAAAAGGTCATCGCTCTGGCCCCTTGTCCGGTCCTGGTGGTCAAACCGCCGCAATCCTGATTGGGGAAGCCATAAGTCCCGGGGAGGGAGCCCAGGGACAAGCCCTCAGCTTCCTCTCGGGGGGGCGCAGCCCGCCGACTGGCAAGAACCAACTCCTGCAACCTCCAAAACGGGGGGGTGGAGATGTTTAAATTCCTAAAGATGTTCCTCAAGGAAAAGGTCGATCCCAAAGAACGTCTCAAAGAAAATTTCTGGCACTTCCGTCGTCTGCTGGCTGCCAATAATCAGGCCCTGGAACTCATGGCGGCCTTGGAAGAAGAACCCACACCCCAGCAGCTCCGGGACGACGGCCGCCTCTCTGCCAGAGTGGAGGAACTCTGTGAACGGGTGGCCGAAATGATCGCGGCCCTCAACCTCTTGAGCGGCAACCGTTATCCGCAATTGTTGCCCACTTTCCAGCGGCTCAAGGAACAGTTGCAGCAGACCCTGGAAAAGCAGCCACAGATCCCCGCAACCCCATATATCTTGCCTCTGCAGGCCCTGAGCCGGGAGAAAACCCCGGCTGTGGGTGCCAAAATGGCCAATCTGGGGGAGATCCGGCAGCGTCTGGGCCTGCCGGTCCCCCGGGGTTTTGCCATTACCGTCGCAGCCTATGAGGCCTTTCTGACTGCCAGCGGCCTGGCCCCGCTCATTGCGGCGAAAGTGGCGGGGCTGCCAACCGATGATCTGGCGGCCCTGACCCGGATCAGCGAGGAGATCCAGGCCCTCATCCTGGCCGCGCCATTGCCTCCGGATTTGGAAGCGATCCTGCTGTTGACCGCCTCCGCTCTGCCCGGCACTCACTTTGCCGTGCGTTCCAGTGCCGTGGGCGAGGACAGCGACGTGTCTTTTGCCGGCCAGTTTACCACCCTCCTGAACGTCACGGTGGAAGACTTACCCAGACAATACAAGCAGATTATCGCCAGCAAGTTCAGTCCCCCGGCGCTGCATTATTGGCGCCAGCATGGGTTCACGGGAGCGGATCTGCCCATGGCGGTGGGGGTCCTGAGTATGGTGCCGGCCCAAAGCAGCGGCGTCATGTTTACCGCGGACCCGCAGGCTCCCGCGCCCCGCACCCTTATCATCAACGCCATCTGGGGGCTGGGCAAATACGCCGTGGATGGCGTCATCACCCCGGATCACTATATCTTGGACAAGGGCAGCCGTCGGTTGCAGGTTCAGGAGATCGCGTTCAAGCCGGTAGCCCTGATGGTTACCCCTGGCGGTGGCTGTCAGGAGCAGACCCTGCCTCCGGAGCAAGCCCAGGCCTCCTGCCTGACGCCGGCCCAACTCCAGACCCTGTTGGAGATAGGCCTGGCCCTGGAGCAGCATTTCGGCCGGCCTCAGGATGTGGAATGGGCCATCGATGACCAGGGGGCTGTGATCATCTTGCAAACCCGACCTCTGCGCCTCGAAGGCGAAACGGGGGCAGCCACTCAGGCCCTTGCGTTCCCACCGGTATCGCCCCTCCTATCCGGTGGCCAGCGGGCCGTGGGTGGGGCTGCGGCCGGGCCGGTGTTCATCTTCACACCGGGGGTGGATCTGGAGGCGATTCCGGCTGGCATAGTGTTGGTGACCCGGCAGCCAAACATCAGACTGGTTCTAGTCCTCGACCGTCTGAACGCCATCATCACCGCAGTGGGGAGCCCCACGGATCACCTGACCATTGTGGCCCGGGAATTTCATGTGCCGACCATCGTCGCCTTACCGGAGGCGACCCAGCGTCTTACTCCCGGGCAGATTGTCACGGTAGACGCCGACCACACCTGTATTTACCCCGGCCTGCACCCCGCCTTGCTGCCCCAACAGTCGGCACCGGTTGTCGGTTGGCCAGAACAGGCCAGACTAGAAAAATATCGCCAGGTTCTTAGGCAAATCGTCCCCTTGCACCTACTCGACCCCCACAGTCCGGAGTTTAGGCCGGAAAACTGCCAGACCCTCCATGACCTTACCCGCTTCAGCCATGAAAAGGCCATGGATGCCATGTTCACCCTGGATGCCGGCGAGGACAGCTGCATGGCCGGCAGCCAGCGCCTCGAGAGCAACCTGCCGTTTAATCTCTATATCCTCGATGTGGGCGGCGGCACTGGCGACGACCGGGCCAAGGTGCTCAGCGAAGCGGATATCTGCAGCCTGCCGCTGCAAGCCTTATTGCACGGGTATCATCACCCCGAGTTGGCCAACCTCAGCCGGAGTGCCCCCGATCTGCGGGGCTTTATCTCAGTTTTTGCCAATACCATGTACGATGTCGGCAAGGCCCAAACCGATCTGGGCGGCAAGAGCTTCGCCATCATCTCGGAGTACTACCTGCACTTCAGCTCCCGGCTGGGCTACCATTTCGCTCTGGTGGATGCCTACCTGAGCCCTGACCTGAACGATAACTACATCACCGTGCAATTTAAGGGTGGTGCGGCCGGCTGTGATCGGCGGGAACGGCGGGTCCGCCTGCTCCAGACCATCCTCCTGGACCTGGGTTTCCAGGTGCAGGTTTCCCAGGACCTGGTCCAGGCCCGCCTGGTTAAATTCCCGCAGGCGGAAAGCGCCGCCATCCTGGAGAAAGTGGCCATGCTGCTGGCCTTCTGCCGCCAATTGGACGTCGCCCTAACCTCCGACACCGTCGTCGACCACTACGTCCAGGCCTTCCGCCGTCAAGATTACGCCTTGCGTACCGTGGCCAACCCCACCTGCCCCTGACAACCCCGCCGCCGGCGCCGCTGGCCTTCCCCACCCGGAAGACGGGCGGCGCCTGCTCCAGCCAGAGATGCTAGAACCCCTAATATCACAGAATAGCTGCAGGTCCCCGATCCGATGGCTCCAGAACGCTCCCAGGGGGCCGCTGCGGGTTTTGCCCAGGTGGCGGGGGTTATCCCGGATAGCTAGGCCCATATCCACGAAGTCAAGGAGACGTTGCGCCGTCTGGCGATCCAGCTTTTTTAATTGCTACTAGGCGGTATGGGAATACGCAACCGTCCAGACCAAGGTCTTTTCTCACGGTCGCCGCCGGATGCGTCGTCTCTTCCCCCTTGCAGATCCTTTCCAGAACATCTGCCGCCAGATAATAATCTTCCAGATCATCGATCTTGTCCAAGAGCTCCGCCCGGATATAAAAGGGTTTGGTCCGTTCAGTCTGACGGGCCAGAAAATCCAGCCGCTGGTCCAGATCGCCGGAAAGCCGGATAGAAACGGGCACATCTTCTCCTTTTCTGTAGAAGCTATTTCAAAACCTCCCGATAGGGAGAACCAACTGAGACTGTTTAATATTCCCAGTATTATCGAATAATTATGAATTAGCCAGACATTTTCAATGATTTCAGGTAGTAAGCTTATTGGAGGTGATCCGATGGCTACTACCAAATACCTGACCGACGAACCGTGGGCGAGCATCGAACCCTTGCTCCCTCCCGAAAACCCTGGCCCCAAGGGAGGCCGACCACTTGCCTCCAACCGGAAAGTTCTGGAGGGCATCCTCTGGATCCTGCGAACCGGAGCACCTTGGAAAGATTTACCCCCGACATATCCCAGTTCATCTCCCTGCTGGCGTCGTCTCAAACGCTGGACAGAGGAAGATATTTGGTTGCAGGTATGGCGAACTTTTCTTTCCCAGCTCGACACGGCTGGCGTACTGGATTGGCAGGAGGCCTTCCTTGACGCCAGCTGCGCCCCGGCGAAAAAAGGGGCTCCGCAGTCGGGAAAACCAAGAGGGGGAAAGGCTCGAAGTGGCTGGCGGTGGTCGACGGCCAGGGTATTCCTCTGGGAGGCACCATTACCTCGGCATCGCCGGCAGAAGTAACCCTGGCAGAAGAAGCCCTTGAAACTGAAGATCTACACTGAAAACTGACCCCCAATCGCCATTGAAAATTGACCCCCTCAGAGATAAACCGATGTCAGCTTATGGCATCGGAGGTGAGGAGAGTGATTTCTATGGAAGAATGGCATACTATTCAGGTTTTAAAGCGTCAGGGGTTAAAGAAAAAAGCCATTGCCCGAGAATTGGGGATTTCCAAGAACACCATGAAAAGATATTGGAAACGCCTATCACCCCCGATCTATCAACGGTCTCCGGCGGAGAAACTGTTGGAC
>DYEV01000012.1 GCA_020725545.1 Desulfobacca sp.
GACGGCCAGCTCTCTTTAACCCTGGCTCAATCTCACCAAACGGCCCCCACCGCGCACCTGCAACCCTGCTCCCAAGAAGGCGGGAGATTTCTGGGTGTCTGTTGAATTGCAAAATAAATCGTCCTATGGTAACATCAATTTTTGAAAATTTCCAAGCTCCTTAACTTCCCCCTTTAAAGCCAAAGCCTATGATCGTCGTCAAAGATTTGACCAAGTATTATGGCGCGTTCGCGGCCATCCAAAACCTAAATTTTGAAGTGGCGGACGGCGAAATCGTCGGATTTTTGGGGCCAAACGCGGCCGGCAAGACCACCACCCTGAAAATCCTGGCCGGGTACATGCCGCCCACCGCTGGCTCGGCCTCGGTCAACGGCCACGACTGCGTCGGCCAATCCCTGGCAGCCCGGCAGTCCCTGGGTTACCTCCCTGAAACCGTGCCGCTCTATCCGGATTTAACGGTAACCCAGTTTCTGGATTTTGCTGCGCATGCCAAGGGTCTGGATCGCCGACAGCGCCGCCGGGAAGTGGCCCGGGCCATTGTCGACTGTTCCTTGGAACAGGTCCAAAATACCCTGATTGCCGTGCTTTCCAAGGGCTTCCGCCAACGGGTCGGGTTGGCCCAGGCCCTTTTGGGACGGCCGCCGCTGCTGATCCTGGATGAACCCACCATCGGCCTGGACCCGGCCCAGATCGTCGAGATCAGGGAACTCATCCGCCAGTTGGCCGGTGAGCATACCATTATTTTAAGCAGCCACATCCTGCCCGAAGTAAGCCAGCTCTGTCAGCGGGTCATTATCATTAACCGGGGGCAGATTGTGGCCAGCGACACCCCGGCCAACCTCACCCAGCAATTGGGTCACGACGCCCGGATTCACCTGCTGGTGCACGGCCCGGCAAGCCAAGTCCAGGAAACCCTGGCTGCCATCCCCGGGGTCAAACGGGTTCAGAGCAAGGGCGAGGGGGCTTTTACCCTGGAAGCCGATCTGGACACCGAAGTCCGCCCCGAACTGGCCCGCCGCATCGTCCAGCACGGCTGGAACCTTTTGGAAATGAAGACCCAGGAATTTACCCTGGAAGATGTCTTTATCAACCTGGTGACCGAGGAGGAAATTGCCGTTGCGGAGCATGGGGAAAGTGTCAGCGAGCACGACGGCCCGCCCCACTAAAAAGTAGGAGTTTAAGCGGGAATGCGGGGCCGCCCTTCTGAAAACTGTTTTTTCTTTCTAATTGCCATGCCTTATATAAGTCGCCCGCGGAGCAGGAAAATTCATGGCAGCTGCGGCTGGCGGGATTGCCCAGGCTAGAAGCTGTTGCAGAACCCAAGAAGTTGTCTCTCTGTCATTCTGAGCGCAGCGAAGAATCTTGTCTTTTCAAATGATTATAGATCCTTCACTTTATTCAGGATGACATGGAAAGAGGTTTTGCAACAGCCTGTAGAATGCCTGGACTAGCAACTGATCAATGACTACTGACAACCCAGAACTATGAACCACGAACTGGCAACAGTGTTTTCTGAATAATACTAATAATTTCTAAGGCTACACTATGAGCGGTTGTTTAGCAGTCTGGCGGAAAGAACTCACCATTTATTTCGCCACGCCGATTTTTTATCTGACCGGCTTTTTCTTCCTCCTGCTGGCGGGGTACTTTTTTTACTCCAACCTGGTGTATTACACCGTTCTCAGCTTTCAGGCCGGGCAGAATCCTTATTTAGCCACCATGCTCAACCCCCTGCAGATGGTCTACCGCCCCTTTTTCGGCAATCTGGCGGTACTCTTTCTCTTTATCGTGCCCTTGTTTACCATGCGGCTGATTGCGGAAGAAAAGCGCTCTGGCACCATGGAATTGCTCCTGACCTTTCCATTGACGGATTGGGGGGTTATTTTGGGGAAATTCCTGGCAGCCCTGGCCCTCTATGCCCTGCTTTTGGCGGTGACCGTGATCTACAGCATTGCCTTCGGTATCATCCTGCCGCTGGATTGGCTGGCTATTGCGGTGGGCTATTTGGGTCTCCTGCTGTTGGGCGGCGCCTTTCTGGCCCTGGGGCTGTTCAGTTCAGCGTTGACAGAAAACCAGATCATCGCCGCGGTCATTGCCTTCGGCCTGCTGTTGTTGTTCTGGATCATCGGTTGGTATGAAGAATTGGGGCCGCCAGCCTATCAGGGATTTTTCCGCTACCTTTCCATGATGGGACACTTTGACACCTTCAGCCGCGGTGTTGTGGATACGAGGGATATTTTGTATTATTTAGGATTCACCTATTTCTTCCTGTTTCTCACCAAGCGGCAGCTTGAATCCCGACAGTGGCGAGGTTAACCATGGCTCCCCGGAAACTTGCTGACACGACGCGACGCAAACTCCTGTTGGGCTCGGGTTCGGCTGCTTCGGTCGTTATGGTGCTTGCCATCCTGATTGTTTTGGCCATGTTGGGCGAACGCTACTCCTGGCGTTGGGACGCCACCGCGGACCGGAGCCAATCGCTGAGCAAGATCACCCAGAATATTGTGGCAGGGGTGCAGGAACCTTTGACCATAACCGCCTTTCTGCCCGAAGGCCAGGCGGACCGGCAGGCGGCCAAGGAGCTGTTAAACAATTATCAGCACCAGAATCGCCTCATCACCGTCAAGATCGTCGATCCGGAGCGGAACCCGGCGGAGGCGCAGCAGGCGGGCTATCGCCTGCCCGGCAATATCCTCCTGGAATATCAAGGCCGGCGGCAGATGGCCAACAGCCCCAGCGAGGAGAATCTTACTGATGCCATCCGCAAACTCTTAAATCCGCGCCCCAAAATCGTCGCTTTCCTCACCGGCCACGGCGAGCGGGGGGCCAAGGAGACGGAGCCGGGAAGTTTTTCCCTGGCCCGCCAAGCCTTGGGCAATGAGGGTTTTGACGTCCAGGACCTCAATCTCCTGACCAATCCCCAGGTGCCGGCCGAGGCGGTGGCGGTCATCCTGGCCGGACCGGAAAAGCCCCTCTTCCCCAACGAAGTCAAGGCGCTGCAGGACTACCTGAACCGGGGCGGACGGGTTCTGGTCTTACTGGAGCCCCACAAAGACGCCGGCCTGAAGGATTTCCTGGCCGGGTTCGGCATTGTCCTGGACGACCGCCTGATCCTGGACGACAACCAGGTCAGCCGGGCTCTGGGGGCCAGTCTGACCATGCCCCTGGTTATCCAATACGGCAATCACCGGATCACCCAGGAGTTCAGCAATCTGGTGACCATCTTCCCCATGGCCCGGCCCCTGTTCCTGGCCAAAGAACTTCCCGCCGACATCCGCCTGACGCCTCTGGCCATGACCACCAAGACCAGTTGGGCCAAAGCCGGCCAGGATTGGCTCAAACAGGGGAAAGCGGACTTTCATCCGGACCAGGACCTGAAAGGCCCTTTCACCCTGGCGGTGCTGGCCGAAAAGCGACTGCCCCAGAAGGCAACGCCGGAACAGCAGGGCGGCCAGGAGGCAGCCAAGCCCGAAGCCGAGACCAAGCCCGCCTCAAAAGAGGAGAAGACGGCCTATCTGGCCGTGTTCGGCAATGTCCGCTTTGCGGATAACAATTATTTCAATCTCTCGGCCAACGGCGATTTTTTCCTGAATACCGTTAATTTCTTGGCCGACGAGGGCAGGCAGATCACCATCCGCAGCACCGAGAAAAAGACCCAGCCATTGCTCCTGACCGGGTACCAAGGTTGGGGCCTGCTTCTGGTCTGTCTGGTCTTTATCCCCTTGGCCATCATTATCGTCGGCGTCAGTGCCTATCTAAGGCGGAGGGCCCGGCGATGAGCGGCAAGAAACTTCTGGTTTACCTGGCCGTCCTGGTGCTAGTGGTGGGCGGTTATCTTTTCTCGGAGTATTATCAATCCCGGCAAACCGCCCAGGAGAAGGCCAGCAAGCAGGTCTTCCAGCTCAAAACCGCTGATCTGCAGAAAATTATTTTAAAGAGTGACAAGGGTGAAATTCACCTGGAAAAGGAAACGGCCCCTCCGCCGGAAGAAAGCTCGGCCCCCGCGCCGGCACCGCCCGGAGCAACCCCGGAGGTCCGATGGCGCCTGAGCAACCCCATTGCCGCGGCTACCGATGAGTTGACCATGACATCTTTGCTGACGGCCCTGGCCGATCTGAAGGTGGAGCGCCGTCTCGAGGCCGTGTCCGCCGATCGCCTCAAAGAATTCGGTCTGGACAAGCCGATTTTTTCCCTGGAATTTACAGCCGCCGGCGCCTCCCACCAACTCCGCTTCGGACACAAGGTCCCCGGCAGCCAACTTATCTACGCCCAAGCCGATGATGATCCCCGCATCCTGGTGCTGCGTCAGTCCGACAAGGAGACTCTGGATCGCACCCTGACGGCCTTGCGGGCCAAAAACATCTTTACCCTGAAGCCGGCCGAGGTCACGGAACTGCGGCTGGTGCGGGGCCAGGAGAAGCTCGTCCTCCAGAAAACCGGCCCCGGCGTCTGGTCCCCGGCCGCCCCATTGCAGGTCAAACTCCGGGAAGACCGGCTCAACACCCTGCTGGGACAGCTCACGATCGCCAGGGCGGTGGAGTTTGTCGCCGAGAAGACCGAAGACCTGAAAAAATACGGCCTGGCCCCCTCCCCTACCCTGCGCCTGACCCTGCGGCGGGATGGCCGGGAAGAGACTCTGCTCATCGGCGGTCAACAGGGCGACCGGTATTACGCCCAAGTAGCCGGCAAGGCGCCGATTTTTCTGATAGATAAATCTCTGGTGGAAAAGCTCCCGGCCTCCTCTGACGCCCTGGAGGACCGACGTCTCTGGACCGGTCCGGAAGGCGACGTCCAGAAGATCACCTGGGGGCCACCGGAACGGCAGACGGTGGCAGTCCGGGACAAGGACGGCTGGACCATCCAGACCGGGGACCAGGAAACGGTTCAACAATCAGCCATGAAGATGAACCTGGCCTTCTGGCGCCTCAAAGAACTGGAATTTAGCCGCTTCTTGAAAAACAGCGCTGACCTGGAGAAGATCACGCCCGTTTTTACAATCCAGCTTTTGGGGGCGGAGAATATCCCTCTCTTCCGCCTGGCCGTGTTTAATGGGGAAAAAGACCCGATCCAGGTGATGTTCACGGTCGGCGATAAGACTCAGGCAGCTACCGTCTCTTCCCAAGCCCTCACTGAAGTGCAAGAGTTGCTGAACCGCTTGGCCACGCCGGACAAGGCCGGCGGCAATCCCTAAAAGTCATTCAAAAATCCTGTGGTTTTTTGCAAGCCAACCGGACAGGAAGCAAGCCTGCGGCTCGCCTGAAAAGTTTTGGGGAGAAAACGACAAAGGCGGTTGCCGAAGGGGCAGCCGCCTTTGGTTGTTCCCTGCTGGTCAGCAGCGGGTTGGTTACACCACGAATTCCGTCTCATCCCATTCCGGGATATTCACTTCCTTGAGATCATCCATCAAGTAGGTGCGCTCGTTGCGGCAGAGCACTCCCAGGGACAGGCAGATGATGGTCCACAGATGTACGACGCCGAAATGTTTGGGGGCATGTTCGGACAGTTCGTGGATCTGGGAGTGGCAGTTGTGACAGGGAGCAATACAATAATCGGCCTTTGTCTCAATGATCTGATCCAGCTTCTTCTGACCGTAGGCCAACCGTTGTTCGTTGTAACCGCTCTGCAGGAAGCCGCCGCCCCCGCCGCAGCAGTAGTTGTTGGACATGTTGGGGGTCATATCCACAAAGTTCTCTTCCCCCACAACGGATTTGACCACAAAGCGTAAATCCCGAGCGCATTCATCACCAAAGCTTTTGCGGATGATGTTGCAAGGGTCTTGGACGGTGAATTTGATTTTGAGGTTTTTGTTCCAGTCGGAATTGACCTTCAGCTTCCCTTCCCGGATCCATTTGGCGTACCAGGTATAGATGCTGACAATGTCAATCTTGTGAGGCAGGTTGAATTTTTGCTGTCCGGCCCGGACAGCGTATGTGATGTGCCCTCACTCGGTGTTGAGGAAGACTTTGCACCCCAACTCCACGGCCTGATCCAAGGCCAGCTTGGTCAGATGTTTCCAGGCCTCGTCATCGGCTAGGAACATGCAGTAGTTTTCACCGCCCCAGCCTTTGCTGGGATAGGTCCAGTCAGCGCCGACAATGTGCAATATTTTCCAAAGGGGTCCTAATTCATCGGGTTCGGTCACCGGCTCCCGGGAGTTTTGGTTAAGGCAAAAATACGCCCCTTTTTTATCAATGGGGGCTTCCAGGGTTTCGAAGCCAGGCTGCTCCCGAATGGCTTCGGCCACATCGTTGACGATAAACTCGAAATCTTCCGGCCGGGCCGCCATAGCGCTGCCGCAATCGGTGCTCAAGGCTGCATCACAGGAGCGCAGGATTCCTCGGGGCCGCTGTTCCCGGGGCCAGGAGGCCCGCATGTTGTAGACCAACTGAGGAATGTTGACGTTCATGGGGCAGGCATGCACACAGCGGCCGCACATGCTGCACATCCAGGCCCAGGGGGTCTTTTTCAGTTCTTCATCCATGCCCAGGGCCGCCATGCGCACCACTTTGCGGGGGTCCATACCCTCCAGACCGGTGGCCGGACAACCGGCCGCACACGTCCCACAGGTCAGACAGGCATTGAGATTACCGCCGTCCGGCAGCTTCTCCATGACAATGTCTTTGAAGGACTTGCCCTCTCGCTTGGTTAACACTAAGGGTTCTTCTGCCATAATGCCATCCTTATGTTAAAAATACTTGGGTAAGTTGCCTTTGCCGAAATTTTGTTTATACCTATAATACTCTCTTTTTTTGGCAAAGTCAATAATTAGGGCTCCCGATCACGCCGTAGGACACGTTGTGCCAGGGTGACCGGAAGCCTGAATGGGTAGTTTGCTGCTGCCCTCTTAGACCTGCGGCCGTGGGTAGAGGCCGCCGCCTTTGACCAGTTCGGGGACCTTTTCTTCCCACTCAATGGCCATGATGTGGAAACCCCGGACGCCGGGGACTTCCTTGAGCTCCTGGATCATTTCAATGGCCATCTTGATGCCTTCCTCGGCCTGCTTCTCTTTGGGCACGCCTTTGAGGCGGTCGATGAGATTATCCGGCACATCCATGCCCGGCACCTTGGTCTTCATGTAGCGGGCCATGCCCAGGCTCTTGAAGGGGGTAATGCCGGCCATGATGTAAGCCTTGTCGGTATACCCCTTATCCACGGCGATCTTCATCCATTCCTTGAATTTGGGAATGTTATAGATACATTGGGTCTGAATGAATTCCGCGCCGGCGGCGATCTTTTTGCCCAGACGCAGGGCCCGCAGTTCCACGTTAGGCCCGGCAAAGGGGTTTTCCGCGGCGCCGATGAAGATCTGGGGCCGGACTTTCATCTCAAAGCCGCTGAGGAGTTTGCCTTCATCCCGCATCAGCTTAACGGTCTGGATCAGCTGCACGGAATCCAGATCAAAGACATTGGCGGACATGGGATGGTCGCCAAAGGTCTGGTGATCGCCCGTTAAACAGAGCATATTATGGATGCCGAAGGAAGCGGCGCCCAGAATGTCGCTCTGCATGGCAATGCGGTTGCGATCCCGGGTGGTCATCTGCAGGACCGGTTCGATGCCCATCTGTTTCAGACGGATGCAGGACGCCAGACTGCAGAGCCGCACCACGGAGGTCTGGTTGTCGGTGACATTGACGGCATCCACATAGTCCTTGATGAGGTGGCCCTTGTGTTCAATTTCGGCCCCGTCCGCCCCCCGGGGCGGGCCGACCTCCGAGGTGACGCCAAGATGGCCGGCAGCCATGATTTTCTCTAATTTACTTGGTGTTCTAGGTTCCATGCACTCTTCCTCTCTAAGCTATCCTGACAGGGGCCGGTTTTACAGCCGGCCCCAGGCTAAGCCTTATGAATGGGCGCTGCCGTGCTGCGGCTCGGCTTTGCGCAAGTCTTCCCGAATAATCACCCGGGGGCCGCCGTCCCGGCTGGTCCGCCAGTTCTTGGGGTCCACCGGTTTGGTGAAGGAGTCCACCTGACCCAACTTTTCCAGGCGTTCATAGATAAGATGCCAGCCGCAGGGGGTGTCTTTGCTGATTTCGCATTTGCCGGCCTCGGAGCCGCCGCACGGTCCGTTCAGCATCCGTTTGGAGCAGCGGGCAATGGGGCAGATGCCGCCGGTGCTGGCCAACACACATTGGCCACAGCCGGCGCAGCGCTCTTCAAAGATGCCACGATCGGCGTTGATCCCCATGAAATGGGTATCGACACCCGGAAAAACGATCTTATCATTATACATTTCGGTGAGATACTGGATGCCGCAGCCACAGGCGATGGAGATGACGGCATCGGCGTTCTCCACCATATCTTTTAATTCCGCCAGATACTCTTTGTCGCACTGCCGGGTTATGGTGGTTTCCACGACTTCGTGGTCCTTGCCAGCCTGGGTGTAATACAGGCGCAGGGCCGAGCCCAGGACTTTGGCTTCTTTCATGCCGCCGGCCTCGCAGACGGTGACGCAGCCATCGCAGCCGGCTACCAGGATTTTGTTGAAGTCTTTGACATAGTTGATAATTTCTTCCAATGGTTTTGGTGTTGCCTTAATCATCAGGCTGCCTCCTAAAGCCTAAGCGGCTTTCTTGTCGTGGGCGAGGCGGATGGGGCTGGGCCCCAGGTTTTTGATCCGCTCGTCAAATTCCCTACAGATTTCGGCCCATCTGGTGCCCTGTCCGGCGGACAGGTTGTACATTTCCACCCGATCCCGTCCCACGCCGGTGGCGGCCAGGATATCTTTGGCACGCTCCACCCGTTTGCGGGCAAACAGGTTGCCATGCATATAGTGGCAATCGCCTTCCAGACAACCGGCCACAAAAACACCATCGGCCCCCTGCTCAAAGGCCTGGAGGAGGTGGAACAGGTCCACCCGACCGGTGCAGGGCACCTTGATGATATGGATATGGGTGGGATACTGCAGTCGCATCGAACCTGCCAGGTCCGCAGCTGAGTATGCTCAAAAACTGCAACAGAAGGCAATAATTTTCGGTTCAAAGTTCTCCATACGCTCACTCCTTAGGAAAAGGCCAAAATGCTGGCGGTTAGTTGGTCGTCCTCATAATGCGACAACTGGATGGTATTGCCCGGACATTCGGCCGCGCAGATGCCGCAGCCCTGACAGATGGCCTCGTTGATCTCCGAGACATTGTCTTCGTTGATCTGGGGCACATTGTAGGGGCAGCTGCGCACGCAGACCAGACAGGCGGCACAGTGTTTGGGATCCACATGGGAAACCACGCCGCTGATGGTCTGTTTGGTATCGGACAAGAAGCCGCCAGCCCGCGCTGCGGCCGCCATGGCCTGGGCGATGCTCTCACTGATGAGTTTGGGGGCATGGGCCAGGCCGCACAGGAAGATGCCTTCCGAAGCAAAGTCCACCGGCCGCAGTTTGGCGTGCGCTTCGATGAAGTAGCCGAAGGCGTTGCGGGGGAGCTTCAACATGGTGGCAAACTTTTCCGTGTCGTTGGCCATAACCCCGGCGCTCAGGATCAGGGCATCGGGATTGACCTTAACCGGCAGCTGCAAGACGTGGTCAATGAAGGTAACGCTGATGGCCTCGCCCTCTTTGCTCACCTGGGGCGTCTTTTCCGGATCGAAGCGGGCAAAAATGACCCCCTTATCCCGGGCCTGACGGTAATAATCTTCCAGGACACCATAGGTCCGCATATCCCGGTAGAGGATGACCACATCCATGGCCGGATTCAGTTCCTTCAACTGCAAGGCATACTTAACCGCCCCCTGGCAGCAGATGCGGCTGCAATTGGGGTTTTCCTCGTTCCGGGAGCCCACGCATTGGATAAAGACGGCCTGATCCCACTTGGCCACTTCCTCTTGGGCCTGGTGGATCTTATCGCCCAACTCCAGTTGGGTCATGACCCGGCTGTCCTCACCGTAGAGGAACTCTTTGGGCCGGTATTCATGGCCGCCGGTGGCGATGACCACCACGCCATGGTCGATGGTCTTCTCATCTGCGCCGATCTTCAGTTTGGTGTTGAAATTACCTTTATAGCCGCCGAAGCCGATAACTTCGGCGCCGGTGTAGAGCTCGATCTTGTCGTGGCTCTTGACCTTCTTGACCAGGTCGGCTAAATAGGCCGGCACATCCATGCCTTCGATGGTGTGGTGGATCTTTTTAGCCACGCCGCCCAGTTCGGTGTCTTTTTCCACCAGAACCGTGGCAAACCCTTGGTCGGCCAGGTTCAGGGCGGCATTCATACCGGCGATGCCACCGCCCACCACCAGGGCCCGGGGGATGATGTTCAGCGGTTTTTCCACCAGCGGTTTAAGCACCGAGGCCCGGGCCACCGCCATTTTGAGGAGGTGCTTGGCCTTCTCCGTGGCCGCGTCATACTCTTTCATGTGCACCCAGGTATCCTGGTTGCGGATGTTGGCCATCTCAAACATGTATTTGTTCAGACCGGCGTCCATAATGGTCTCACGGAACAGAGGCTCGTGGGTAAGCGGAGTACAGGCCGCCACCACCACCCGGTTGAGGTTCTGTTCCTTGATGACCTGCAGCATTTTATCCTGGGTGTCCTGGGAACAGGTAAAGAGGTTCTCGTCCACCATAACCACGTTGGGAAGCGTGGCGGCGTATTCCTTCAAGGCCGGGACACTCAACAACCCACCGATATTGATGCCGCAGTTACAGATGAAAACGCCGATGCGCGGCTTCTCCTGAGAACGGTCCACCTGGGGCGGCAGTTCCTTGGTCTTGGTCATGGTCCACTTGACGTCGCCCAAGGCGGCGATGCAGCCGCCGGCTGCGGCCGAGGCCTCCATGACCGACTGGGGAATATCTTTGGGCGCCTGGAAGGTGCCGCAGACATACACCCCCGGCTTGGAGGTTTCCACCGGCGTGAAGGGGTCGGTCTTGGCCAACTGATGCTGGGTCATGTCAATACCCAATTTATGGGCCAGATTGATGACCTCGCCACTCACCTGGAAACCCACCGAGAGGGCCACGAGATCAAAGATCTCGCTCATGAACTGGCCGTCTTCAGTGACATAATTGACCTTGACGTTGTCCCCGGGGGCCGGATCCAGGCTGTGCACCCGGCAGCGGACAAAGCGGACGCCCAGTTCTTGGGCCCGGTTGTAGTAAAGTTCAAAATCCTTGCCGTAGGTCCGCATATCCATATAGAAGATGGTGGTTTCCAGGGGCTCTTTGCTGTGTTCCATGGAAATGACCGCTTCTTTGATGGCATACATACAGCAGACCGACGAGCAGTAGGAGTTGTATTTCACGTCCCGGGAGCCGACGCACTGCAGCCAGGCCATCTTTTTGGGCTCTTGGTGGTCCGAGGGCCGCACCAGATGGCCTTCAAAGGGACCGGAGGCGCTCAGGATGCGCTCCAGCTCCAGGCTGGTGACCACGTTGGGAATCCGTTTGTAGCCCCAGACATCGGCTACGCTGGGGTCAAAGGTCTTGGCGCCGGGGGAGAGGATGACCGCGCCGACCTGCAGGTCCAGGGTCTGCGGCTTCTGGCTATGGTCCACCGCCTTGGGCTGGCAGTTAATGGCGCACTGCATACATTCGGAACAGACGCCACAGTTGACGCAGCGGGCCGCCTCGGCCTGGGCCTGTTCCGGCGTCAACCCCAGGTTGATTTCCTTGAAGCTCTTGCCCCACTCCTCCACCGGGATGTGCGCCATCTGGGCCCGGGGCTGCTTTGGCGTATCGGCGGGGATGGGATTCCATTCGCCATGCTCGTCATAGCGCCACGGGAATTCCCGGTCTTCTTTCAGGTCCTGACCCCTAAGATAGCGGTCAATGGAGATGGCCGCTTCCCGGCCGGCCGCCACCGCGGCAATGGCGATATACGGCCCGGAGACTACATCGCCGCCGGCAAAAACCTCTGCCCGGCTGGTCTGCAGGGTATCAGGATCGGCCTCGATAAGACCCCGGGGGCTGAGTTTGATTTTATCGGCCTCGGTGATGAAGCTCAGGTCCGCTTTCTGACCGATGGCCATGATCACCACATCGGCGTCTTCGATGCGGGTCTGATCTTCGAAATAGGTGGGGGCGAAGCGGCCTTGCTCGTCAAAGACCCGCTCCACGGCCTTGAGTTCGATACCCTTGACCTTGCCGCCCTCAGCCACGATTTGTTTGACGCCCCAGCGGTGCTCCAGGAGGCAGCCGACCTGCAGGGCTTCTTCCACTTCCCAGGGGTTGGCCGGCATTTCTTCCCGGGTTTCCAGGGCGATGATCTTGACTTCGGTGGCGCCGTTGCGTTTGGCCGTCTGGGCCACGTCCATGGCCACGTTGCCGCCGCCGATGACCACCACTTTTTTGCCCTGGGTCGGAGAGGCGCCCGTCGTGGCAAATTCCTTTAAATATTCCACGCCCCAGAGGACGCCGTCGGCATCGTGGCCGGGCACCGGGATACGCAGACTGCCTTGGCAGCCCACCCCCAGGAAGACCGCCCGGAAGCCGTCTTTGGTGAGCAGACCGTCAATGGTCCGGTCGCCGCCGATGGGGCTGTTATAGCGGATTTCCACACCACAGCGCTGGATGTAATCCACTTCCTGTTTCAGGACGTTGCGGGGCAGGCGGTATTCGGGGATACCGTAGCGCAGCCAACCGCCGGGTTCTGCGGCGGCTTCAAAAATGACCGGTTTGTAACCCATCAGGGCCAGATGATAGGCACAGGATAGCCCCGACGGCCCGGCGCCGATAATGGCTACCGGCTGGTCATTCTTGGTCACTTCCGGCACCGGCAGGGTGGCCCAATCCACCTGGTCGGCCACAAAGCGTTTCAGGGCGCAGATGGAGATGGGCTCTTCTACTTCAGCCCGCCGACAGACGGTTTCACAGGGATGGGGGCAGATCCGGCCGATGGTCCCGGGCAGGGGCAGCCGGTTCATGATTAGATCTAAAGATTCCTTGAATTTGCCAACTTTAATGAGCTGGACATAGCCCTGGGCCGAGAGGTTGGCCGGACATTTCTGCACACAAGGAGCCCGGTCCAACTTCTTGATGCCAAAGGCCGAAGGAATGGCTTGGGGATAGAGCCGGTAGATGGCTTGCCATTCTCCCAGGCCGGCATTAAATTCATTGGGCATGGCCACCGGACAGACCTTGGTGCAGTCGGAACAGCCGGTACATTTGGACATATCCACATACCGAGGCTCTTTCTGCACGGTCACCGTGAAATTCCCCGGCTCCCCGGAGATGGCCTTCACCTCGGACAACGTGTGGATCTCGATGTTCAGATGTCGTCCGCATTCCACCAGCTTGGGCGAAATGATGCACATTGAACAGTCGTTGGTGGGGAAGGTCTTGTCCAATTGGGCCATAATGCCACCGATGGCCGGTTTTTTCTCCACCAGGTGGACGTAGAGACCGGCCTTAGCCAAATCCAGGGCGGCCTGGATACCGGCGATGCCTGCGCCTACCACCATGACTGCCCCGGTTTTGCCGTTGCCGCCACTTGCCGTCGTTGTTTTCTTTTCCTCTTGTGCCATACATGTATCCCTATAACAATTAATGGTTGAATCCCGCGGGAAAACTGTTGCCATCGACCTGGAAACCCGACCGCCTGGGGCCGGGATCATTCTCACAACGCCATGCCCGGAGCACCGCCGCACCAACGATGGCATCTGTGGGCCGGTGGCACCAGCTTCGGCGCGGGGAAAAGCAAACGTGCCAGGACGCCGGTTTCCCTCCGGAGCCATGAGGCCGGGAACCTGACGCCCTTAAATGACAAATATCACAAGGCCAGGCCCCACCATAGCAGACTACTACAGACTAGTCAAGAATATGACTAAAAAATCCTTTTAATTGCCATCTTTATTTGTATTCATTTTCTTATGCTTGTGCAAGAAAATAATGGTATTTTCTAGCGTTATCGGGGCATAAAGGTTGCCTTGCAGTGGGAGCCTCATACCACCCAATCCAGTAGAATGGACCGCGATCCTGAGGCCAGCTCAACCTCCCCGGCTCTCCGCCTTGACCTGCTGAAATTGTTCGGTAAATCCAGCCGACAAAGCTTCGTCCAGCAGGTGCAGCCAATGCAGGAGGTATGGCTCATCATATTGGGGATTTTTCTTTAAGAGCAGCCGGACATCCTCCAGATCCCGGGGGCGGCCGGCAATAATTTTGTGGATGAGGACGTCTTCCAGTGAGGCAAAGTGAACCAGGCCGCCATCCAGATCAACGGCCCGACGGCGTTGCAGGGCAACCTGTTCGTATTCCGACCAGGAAAAGATGAAATCCACCCGAATGCCGGTTTCTTGGTCCTGACAGGGCAGGACGAGCGTCCGCCGCGTAAAATCTTCGGGATCAACCAGGATAGTCAACCCGATCTCGGTAGCCAGGTTGGTCATCTCTGTCAGGCGGTCTAAGGAGGCGCCCAGGGTAATATCGATATCTTTGGTCAAACGTGGTTCGCCATAAAGTAAAACCGCCTGGCCGCCGATAATCATGTAAGGGAAACGGTTAGCGTCAAGGGCGTGGCCAATCTTGTTAAGAAGAGCGAGGAACATGGGGACGGGCCAAGATGGCAGCGATGCGGATATCAACGTCGATACCTGCCAGCGGGTCGGCTGGCGGCAGGACCCCCAAGGCTACGGCTTCCTGATAGAGGGCCTCAAAATACTGCAAGTTTCGGCGATAGTCTGGTTTTTCGGCCGCAATCAAGGCATCCTCGAACTCCCGCCAGAGTTTTTCCTCCCGCCGCCGCATGTCCTCATTCCTCCTGCTTCAAGTCCTTGTACCTTCTCCGGCTGCCGGGGGCAAAAAAGACGGTGCCGTGGCCTCAGGGATGGCATCACTACTGGGAAAGTAAGGTTTCAGGTCCACCACCGGCGTACCGTCCCGGGCGTCCAGGCCGCTGACAATGAGCCGCAACCCTTCTAGCCGCTCCAGGCGGACGGCGCAGAGCCCCAATAGGTTGGGCCGCACCGGCGCCCGGGTGCCAAAGACGCCGGTCAGGGGGTTGGCCGGATTCCGGCAGGGGTGCACCTGGAGGAGGCTGCGGTCCTGGGGATTATCATGCTCATGGAACCAATAAATAATCCACAGATGCGAGTAGTCCTCCAATCCCAGCAAGGCTGGCAGATATGCCGGTTCTACCTCAATGACTTGGTGCTCGCCCGCCCGTCGGACCCAACCGATGGGCTTGAGAAGATAGGTTGGGGTCATGGCAACGTCGGCAGGGACCAGGGGCCAGTTGATAGTTGTCAGTTGTCAGTTGCAAGATGCTAGTTGTTTCTGGAGTGCCCTAATTTTCGGCAGCCGTCGGAGCAAATAACGTACTCCGGTCCTTGCCAAAGGGGCCTGCCCATATTATCATTACTTTTGTAACATATCATAATTTTCGGATTTTCGGCAAGCCCTGCCGTACCTCGCACTGAGGACGGCAAGGAGTCTTTGGCACCGGCGTTGCCAAGCCGTGATGTGGCCAAAAACGCGCCAAGAACTGGAAGCTCGCAACGAAAGGAGATTTCTACATGCCCTTCGGCACCATTGCCACCCCCGAACGTCTCGCGGAAGTCCAGAGCGCCTTCCTGCGCCGGGTCTATAATTGGATGGGCTTGGGCCTGGCCTTAACGGCCCTGGTAGCCTATTATACCGCCTCAAATCCAAGCCTGCTGAAATTGGTCCTGGGCAATCAACTTATCTTTTTTGCCCTGATCATTGCCCAGTTGGGTCTGGTGGTGGCCCTGAGCGCCGCCATTAACCGCTTTACCCCAGCCATGGCTACAGGCCTGTTCTTTCTCTATGCCGGCCTCACCGGCCTCACCCTGTCGGTGATCTTCGTGGCCTATACCCGCTCCTCCATCACCAACGCCTTTGTGGTCACGGCCGGCACCTTTGCCCTGACCAGCCTCTACGGTTATACCACCAAACGGGACCTGACTAGCTGGGGGAGTTTTTTCTTCATGGGCCTGGTGGGGATTGTTTTGGCCAGCCTGGTCAATCTCTTCCTGCAGAATGAGACCATCTATTGGGTGACCACTTATATCGGCGTCATTGTCTTTGTGGGGCTGACGGCCTATGACACCCAATATCTCAAGAACATGGCCGGCACCGGCTTCGCCGACGAGGCCATGGAGAGCAAGGCCGCGGTCATTGGGGCGTTGAAGCTCTACCTGGATTTCATCAACCTGTTCCTCTTGCTGTTGCGGATCATGGGGGGAAGGCGGGAATAAAGAAGCAGGGTGCCATCGAGGCCCGGCCGGAGGAAGATCCCGAGGCTGCGACGGCCCTTGCTATGGCCAGCTCAGCCCGAAAAAAACCCTGGAGCTTTTTCAGCTCCAGGGTTTTTTCCTGCCGTCAGAATTGCTGGCACCATTTCATCCTGCCCTTTGCCTCAAAGGTTCTCCCCCTGCAATGGCTATTCCCTCCAGGGAAACCTCTTGTGCTGCTTGGGCAGCAGAAGCAAAAAACTGTCTTAGCCTAGACGGTATACATGTTGTAGCATTTCCATGGCCAGATTAAAGGCATTCTCTTTTTCCAGCAGGATTTCCATCTTCTCCCCGGCAGTCGGGTAAACTACCACTTTTATCCTGTTATTGGGCTGCTGGGACACGGCGATCTCACCTTTGGGTTCCAAAGTGGGGAAAGTCCGATGCGTTCCACTCATGTGTATCTCTCCTCTTAGAATAATCCGGTTGCGACCATGAGATCGGCTGCCGCCCGCTGTTGTCTGTCTGGCTTTCCAAGAAAATAAGCGGGCGGCTGGCGATATTCATGAGGCTTGACCCCCTGCCATCAAGGCCTGATTTTTGTGATAGCATTGGGGGCCAACCCTGGAGCAGGGTGCGCTCCAGGGTTTTGGCAAAGGGTGTAAGGCGCCTTACCAGCCGTAAATCAAAAAGTCATGGATGGAATTGGAGGCGATCCGGCCGGCGCCCGCCGCTAAGATAACCGTGGCCGCACCGGTGACGATGTCGCCGCCAGCCCAGACCCGGGGTTTCATGGTCTTGCCGGTTTTGGGATCCGCGACGATGTTGCCCCATTTATTCAAGACCAAGCCCGGGGTGCTCTTGGTCAGGAGCGGGTTGGCACTGGAACCGATGGAGATGACCGCCGTGTCGATCTCGACGGTAAATTCCGATCCGGGGATGGTCACGGGGCGGCGGCGACCGGAGGCATCAGGCTCGCCCAATTCCATGCGCAGGCATTCTACGCCGGTGAGGAAACCATCATCGGTACCCAGGAAGCGGGTCGGCGCGGTCAGGAACATGAATTCCACCCCTTCCTCTTCGGCATGATGGATTTCTTCTTTCCGGGCTGGCATCTCTTCCCGGCCGCGGCGATAAATGATATAGGACTTCTCGGCGCCGAGGCGGAGGGCCGTGCGGGCTGAGTCCATGGCCACGTTGCCGCCGCCGAAGGTGGCGACTTTCTTGCCCCGGACGATGGGTGTATCGTATTTCGGAAATTCGTAGGCCTTCATGAGGTTGGAGCGGGTCAGGTATTCGTTGGAGGAATAGACGCCGATGTAGTGTTCGCCGGGAATATTCAGGAAGAGAGGCAGACCGGCGCCCACCCCCAGGAAGACGGCGTCAAAGCGCTCCAGGAGTTCGTCCACCGTTTCGGAGCGGCCGATGACGGCGTTGACCTCAAATTTCACTCCTAATCTCTCCAGGTAACGACACTCCGCCGCGACGATGGCTTTGGGCAGACGGAATTCCGGAATCCCATAAATCAACACACCGCCCGGGGCGTGCAGAGCCTCAAAGATGGTAACGTCGTGACCTTTGAGGATCAGGTCGCCGGCCACGGTGAGACCGGCCGGGCCGGAACCTACCACCGCCACTTTTTTGCCGGTGGGTTCGGCCTTGGGCGGCAGGACATCCCGGCCGTGCAGGCGCTGATAATCGGCGGCAAATTTTTCCAGATTGCCGATGGCTACCGGCTCGTCCTTTTTGGCCAGGATGCAGAGGCCTTCGCACTGCACTTCCTGGGGGCAGACCCGGCCACAGACGGCTGGCAGGGCATTTTTTTCCCACAATTTGCGGATGGCGCCTTCAAAATCACCTTCTTTGATGAACTTAATAAACCCGGGAATATCTACTTCCACCGGACAACCCTGCATGCAGCGGGGATCCTTGCACTGGATACAACGCTCCGCCTCTTTCATGGCCAATTCGGGTGTATATCCCAGGGGCACTTCGTCAAAATTATGACGGCGCACCTCAGCGGGCTGTTCCGGCATCTTTTGCCGGGGGATTTTTTCTTTTTTGGGTGCCTTGACTTCTTCGGTCATCGTTTTTTCCTCCGTGTCTTCAAGCTCGGCTGCCGGTCAGATTATTTGCCACAGGTGCAGGTGTGACCCTGGGATGTTTTAAAAGCGTCGTAAGACAGTTTTTCTTCGGGGAGATAGGAGCGCAGCCGCAGATTCAGTTCGTCAAAATCCACCAGATGGCCGTCAAATTCCGGGCCGTCGACGCAGGCGAACTTCATCTTCCCGTCCACTCTGACCCGGCAACAGCCGCACATTCCTGTGCCATCCACCATAATGGGGTTGAGGCTTACCAAAGTTTTCACATTAAATTCTTTGGTAACATTACAACAGGCCCGCATCATGGGCACCGGGCCGATGCAGACGGCCAGGCCGATATCTTTATGTTTCTCAAGAGTTTCCTTTAACTTATCGGTCACGAAACCTTTATGGCCATAGGTGCCGTCGTCAGTGCAGATCATGAGTTCATCGGAGACGGCCTTCATGCGGTCTTCCATAATAAGCAGGTCCTTGGAACGGGCGCCGATGACCGAGTAGACATAGTTACCCAGGTTTTTCAGACCCCTGGTAATGGGATGCAACACCGCAATGCCGGTGCCGCCGCCCACGCAGATGACTTTGCCCACCTTTTCCAGATGGGTAGCCGCGCCCAATGGACCGATGACATCCAGGAAGGAGTCACCCACCTGCAACGTCTTGAAAAGGGCCGTGCTTTTGCCAATGACCATATAAATAATGTTGATCAGCCCTCTTTCCGGGTCCGTGTCCGCCATGGTCAAGGGAATGCGCTCCCCCGTTTCATTGGCGCGCAGGATGACAAACTGCCCGGGTTTGGCCTTGGCCGCGATCTTGGGGGCCTTTACCCAATTGCTGATGATCGTGCCCTGGGCCAGCTCCTGACGTTCCACTATTTCAAACATATGTCCTCTCCTCTAAAAAGATACTTGTGCCCCAAAAGCTGCTGGAAGGCGTTTTCCTGAACCTCCATACTTATCTGTTTCAATCTATTCTCTTATCACGCCTTTGGGAAGAGATGCAAGTGATTTTTATCACAATAACTCACCTGCAGACAAAATATTCTGCAGACTCTTAAGGCAAGACGAGCAGGCTCTCTGAGCTTGCGCCCGTCGGCACGATAGCCCTGGGAACCGGCAACGCTCAACCGCCGCAGTTTGCTCCTTACAGGCGCTCACAGGTGGTCAGAGTGGCCAGATCTTTATAACCGCAGTGCAGACAGACGGTGATTTCGTGGGTGGTCTTGTCATGGCTGCTGGCAAAATAGCTGATGGCAGCGCCATAGCAGAGTTCCGGGCGGCCGCAGCGGGGGCAGGGCCGGGAAACCTTGTGGACAAAGCGGATGGCCAGGTTTTCGGTGAGCTCAGCGGCGCTTTTGAGGAAGATCTTCACTTCCACGGGGGAGAGATTATGACGAAAGGATTCCATAATCTTATTATACTCCAGGACTTACGGCAGGCAAGAGGAACGGTTCAGAGAAAACCCCGGGGCATCCCAACCTCTTGTTGCCCTTTTGCCTGGCAGGGCCCGAAAGCTTGAGGGGCGGCAGCGGCTTTTTTAAATAATTCACTTATTTTCCAATAGGTTAACCGTGATACGGTTTTGGTTCAATTTCTTTTTATTATGTTCAGTTTCTTAAACATATATATCATATTAATATCTTTGGCTATTTTAGAAAAGAGTTGCTAAAGTGTTTCACTTATTTAACATGACAATCAGGCCGAGATAATAAAAATTAATAATATCAAAATGATACAAATAGCATGATAATTGCATGGAATGCTGTCAAGGAGGAAAAGGAAAAAAATAGTCAAAAATAGCAGCATTGGGCCAGGAATCTTTCGTTTATCACCTTAAGGAGGAAAAATGCAAAGGAAAATTTGGTTTTTTAGTCTCATGGTTGTCTTGGTGCTGGCCACCTCGGCGCAGGCCGTCACGGTCCTGACCTTCGAAGGCTTGGCTGATTTTGAGCCGGTGGCGAACTATTACAACGGCGGCTTCGGCGGCAGCGGCAGTGGGCCGGGACCCAATTATGGCATCACCTTCGGTTCTGACAGCCTGGCGCTCATTTCCGGGCAGGCGGGCGGAAGCGGCAACTTCACGAATGCCCCCACCATGCCCACCATCGTCTTTTTCCTGAGCGGCCCCGGGGCCTTGATGAATGTGCCGGCGGGTTTTGGCACCGGCTTCTCTTTCTTTTACTCGTGCCAAGTCGGATTTACCGGCAGCGTCGATGTTTACGATGACCTCAATGGCACCGGCAATGTGCTGGCCTCTTTAAGCCTGCCACCAACCCCTGATCCCTATAATGTCTGGGTGCCCATTGGGGTAGCCTTTGCCGGTATGGCCAAGTCGGTGCTCTTTTCGGGTGCGGCCAATTTCATCGGCTTCGATAACATCACCCTGGAATCCGCCTCCCCCGTGCCGTTACCGGGAACCTTATTGCTCCTGGGCTACGGGCTGTTTGCTCTCATCGGCCTCCGGCGCCGTTTCTAAATCCAATCTCTTCGGCAATAATCAGCAGAGGCGGGTTTCAGACCCGCCTCTGGCTGCCCTCTAGGTGACCGACTATCTTCTTGAGAATTATCTCTTTCCTTCTCGTTTCCGCGCCAACAACATCGTTCGCCGAAATGACCGTGTATTATAAGTCAATCTTCATTGAATGTTCTGACACCCCCGCATCTTCCTTTCGACCTTACCTCTTGGTCAACCACCTTTGGCAGACAGGAGCTGCTGATAATTATCATACAGGGCCTGCCAGATCATGTGCGGCTGAAATTTCTCCAGCACCCGCTGCCGGCCGGCCTGGCCCATCTTTTCTCTGAGCTCTGGCGAGGTGATCAATAGTTCCAGGGCCTGAGCCAGGGCTTGGCTGTCGTAGGGCGGGACTAAGATGCCGGTGACGCCATCGGCCACGGCTTCCACACAGCCGTCCACGGTTGTGGCCACTACCGGCAGCTGCATGGCCGCGGCCTCCAACGGGGTATTGGGAAAGCCCTCCCGGCGCGTCGGCAGGACCAGGATATCCATGGCGGTATACAGGGGAGTCGGATCGTGACATAGGCCGGTAAAAACAACCCGAGGGTCTTTTTGGAGGTCCTGCAGAATATCCGGCGGTACGGGATCCTGAGGTTCAATGGGACCGATTAGGAGGAGATACAGCTCAGGGTAACGCCGCCGCAACCACTGCCAGGCCTGGGCCAACTCCACTATGCCTTTGTCCCGGACAATGCGTCCGACAAAACCCAAGACGACGGCATTCAGAGGAATCTGCAAGCGTTCCCTGGCCTGGGCTCTAGTCTCGGGGGGAAAGCGGTGCGGATTAAACCGCTCGGTGGCATCCACACCATTGCTGCTGCCATTGGCCAAGACGACAATCTTCTCAGGGGGACAGACTCCGGCGGCCAGGGCGGTGCGGCGATTCGCCTGACTGACGGCGATGACCCGATCCGCCAGTGCACAGGCTATTTTTTCCGAAAAAATGAGAATCTGTCGTTTCAGACCCCGGGCAGTAACAAACGGCAGACCCCGCATGCCATAGACGACCACTGGCACGCCGGCCAGGCGGGCCGCCAACGTGCCCAATAACCCGGCTTTGGGGGTATGGGCATGAACAAGATCAGGTTTTTCCCGCCGAAAAATGCTGTAGAGACGCCATAAGGAAGAGAGATCAGCCAAGGGCGTGATCTGCCGCTGCATGGGCACGGCAAAGACAGGGATCTGCTCCCTTTGGGCCGTAGCCGCCAACAGGGGCCCGGGAGATGAAACGGCCTGCACCACAAACCCCTGTTCCTGCAGAAAGCCTATCTGTCCCCGGAAAAAAGTGAAAGTATCCGGCACGGTGGTGATGTGAATTAAGACGATGGGTCTATATTTTCCAAGGATTTCTTTCATAACATATGCTCATTAGTATCCCTCCGGAAACGCAATTCAGGGGAACATGGGGCAACGCCAGGCCAAACTCCCGCACTGCATAACTATAAGGATAAATTAATTATTACCCCTCACCCCAACTCTCTCCCCGCGTTGCGGGAGAGGGCGCTAAAGACTTTCCGGATGAAAACTAATTCGTAACACTGCAGCCAACTGCGGGCTTCCCCTCGGGCAGAGGAGGTAGGGTATCGGTTACCACATGGGTTCTCGAGGTGGCAACGATGGTATCCAGGGAATCAAGGCCTCGGAGCTTGAGGGTACGATAAACCGACATTATTATGGCCTGGGCCTTGGCGCGATTGCCGCGGCGCTTCCCCTGGCAGTTCTTGCGCCTGATCACTGCCAGGTGGATCTCCCGTTCAGCATGATTATTGTCAGAGGCACCCTGGGATAATCCAGCAAGGTAAGAAAGAGTCTCCCGATACCGGCGCAGGCGTTGCGCCAGGCGTGTGACATCGCCGTCCCGCCAGGACATGTCCATGAGATAGTCCAGGCGGTAAGCCAACCGGGGCCGCCAAGACCGGTATGTCGCCTCTGCAGCTCCTTCTTTTTGAGTCTGCTGGCGTCCTTCCAGAGGCGGTCCGATTTTTTCGAAATCTCGCCCCATACGGCCGAGCCATGCTGGTCGTCAGCCTTTTCCAGCTCCCGCCGGAGACGGGGCGGACAGGTCTGGCGGCCTATACATACGAGGGCGTTGTCGGCGCTCCAGAAAGTGGTGCTCAGGCTGCCAGGAAAAGCCTCTGGAAAAACCTTCGACAAGGGGGGATCCCCATACAGCGTTATTGGTGTTGTGACCGGGGGGGGGCAGAAATGACCGCCTCCCGCCCCAGGCTAGCAATGAACTCCGCTTACTGCCTTGTGAAATTTGATAAATTTATTCATTTCCTCAGATGACTGAAGAGCTACTTTCTTTATGGCAGCCCTTTTGGCAGAACCTTTCTTACATTACCGTCAAAACGAACGCCCTGTCTGGCTGAAAACTGGCCACTGACCACTGGCCAAGGTTCACTCTCTTGGCATTTTTTCGGAACTCGCCAGCCGGAACTTTAAGCCCTGATAATCTCAACCAGTTGGAAATTTATGGGTAAGGCTTAGTGGCCAGGAGAGGTGGTTGGTCCAGGGCGACGTCGACCGCCGCCCTGAGTATGAGCTTTTTAGGCGGCAAAGGGGTTGCCCAAGACGATGGTCTCTTCCCGGTCCGGCCCCACGGAGACGATCTGAATGGGCACACCGGAGATTTCCGCTATTTTTTTCAGATAGTTCTGCGCGGCCATCGGCAGGTCGGCCAGGTGCCGGACCTGGGTGATATCTTCCTGCCAGCCGGGGAACTCCTCGTAGATGGGAGTGCACTTTTCCAGGGCTGCCAGGGAAGCCGGCGGCACGGTGAGGCGTTGCCCCCCGCAGTCGTAGGCCACACAGATTTTGAGGGGATTGAGGCCGGTGAGGACGTCCAATTTGGTGATGGCCAAGCCGGTGAGGCCGTTGAGGCGGGCCGAATCCCGCAGGACCACCGTATCCAGCCAACCGGTGCGGCGTCTGCGGCCCGTGGTGGCGCCAAATTCCACCCCTTTCTCTTGCATGTGTTCGCCGTCGGCGTCTAAGGCCTCCGAGACAAAAGGACCGCCGCCGACCCGGGTCGTGTAGGCCTTGACAATCCCCACAATACCTTGCAGTCGGTTGGGCCCGATGCCGGTGCCGGTACAGGCGCCGCCGGCCACCGGGTTGGAGGAGGTGACAAAGGGGTAGGTGCCATGATCAATATCCAGGTGTGTTCCCTGAGCCCCTTCGAAGAGGATATTCTTGCCTTGCCGCATGGTCTCGTCCAGTACCAGCGAGACATTCGTCACCAGGGGTTTTAAGGCTTCCCCGTATTGGCGGTAGCGTTCGACAATGGGACCGACGGCCAAAGGCTCTTCGTCAAAAAACTTCTGCAGGATAAAGTTCTTTTCCTTGACATTGTGCTCGATTTTGGCCTCTAGGACAGCCGGGTCAATAAGGTCGACGGTCCGCACGCCACAGCGGGCCGCTTTATCTTCATAACAGGGTCCAATACCCCGACCGGTGGTGCCGATCTTGCCGTCGCCTTTGGCCCGCTCCCGGGCCAGATCCAGGCGTTGATGGTAAGGCATGATGATATGGGCTTTTTCACTGATGAGGAGATTGTGCGGGCCGATCTCGATGCCTTGAGCCTGCAGTTTGGTAATCTCCTGCAAGAGGACTTCCGGATCTATCACCACCCCATTGCCGATCAGGCAGATTTTGCCCGCATGGAGGATCCCCGAGGGAATCAGGTGAAAGATGAACTTCTGTCCTTTGACCACCAGGGTATGACCGGCGTTGTTGCCCCCCTGATAACGCACCACCACAGCAGCATGTTCGGTCAGCAGATCGACAATCTTGCCCTTGCCCTCATCGCCCCATTGCGTTCCCACGACTACTACATTGGCCACGGCTGGCACCTCCTTCTTGAAAACCAACTCTATTTAAATTATTTCCGACTTTTTGTCAACCGAACGCTGGCTGGTCTGCGGCCACTTTTTCCTTGGCAAAATCGCTCCAAAGTGATTATTTTGCTCCTGAACCGCCGGAGAGGAGAAATCTAGACAAGGAGAAAACCATGGGCCAGTGCCAGTTCAACTATCAACTCAAGGAACCGGTAGCAGTTCTGTTGGCGCAGATCCAGCAATTAGCCAAAGAGTATGGGGGAGGGTTTCAGGGTGATGAGAGCTCCGGACAGATAAGCCTGACGATGTTGATCGGCACGATTGCCGGCGAGTATACCATTGCGGGCGACCAACTGCAGCTGACTATTACCAAAAAACCCTTCCTGGTGGGCTGCGCTACCATTGACGCGACGATCAGGCAATATCTGCCGGCCCTGGCCTGAAAGGCGTCGGCCCGGGGGCCAACCTAGGTCGACGCCCGGGATACCATCTCTTAGAAATGATAGCTCAGCCCCACGATGGCCTGGTGGCGGGTGAAGTCGAAGACGGCCTTAGGCGCGGTGGTGCCGGTGTTGGCAAAGAATAATTGTTGGGCTTCCAATTCCACCGCCCATTGCTGGCTGAGTTTATAGGCCACAAACATTCCTATATTTTTGGAGAACAGGTAGCGCAGGCCGGCTTCCACTTCCAGGGAAAAGTTTTTGGCGGAATCTGCCTCAGCATAGAGCATGACTAGGCCAGGGCCAATCCCCACATAGGGCTGCAGGCGACCGAAGGGCACCTCCGGGGTGGCCAGAAAGCCATAGCGGGCCAGAAAATGGAAGGCCATGGTCCAAACCAGCAGTGACTGTCTCTTGACTTGACCGACCGTGGTGTTGAGCAGCGAGGGATTTAAGCGCACGGTTTGGCTCGGTTGGGTTTGGCTGCCGATACTGCCTTCGGCCTCGATACCGAAAATAGGCAAGCTCTCGAAAAAGTAGCCCACTTTCAGACCGCCGGTTATCCCTGGATCAATCTTCATATCGGGAACATGTGTCCCAAGCGTCCCCCGATAATCCCAGGTAGCATTTTGCACCAGGGAGCCGCCGAGGAAACCGCCCACAAAAAACTCGCCGGGACCTCGATAACCCAAGCGGCCCCTGGCATCGGCTGGCTGGGCATAACGGTTTTTGTAATACCAATAACCAGCTGCGGCGGTCCCCAAAACTGCAGCGATGGGCACCGCCGTTATTACCAGGGTATCGCCGGTATTGGCCCAAACGGGCTGGTCCATCGAGCCGGCAGTCCAGCATAAGATGCTCAGGATCATGATGGCCAGCCACTGTTTTCCTCGAACTTTGCCCATGACGACACTCCTGGCTTTTGTAAACAGACAACTTGTTGACCGTAGTTGCCGCGAAGGTGGTTATTTCACTTCCAGGGGATTCTTGGTGGGTGCCAAGTCGCTGATCTTGCCGATAGCTCGCAACAATTGGGCTTTTTGCACCTGATGATCATAGACCGCATTATTATAATTAACCCGTATGCGGGTAAGCAGGGTCTGGGCATCAATCACGTCGGTCGCCGTGCCCACCTGTTCTTTATAGCGCTCCTCATTTAACCGCAGATTTTCCTCGCCCTGTTTGATGGCCCCTTTAGTCACGGCGATCCGTTCCGCGGTTTCCTGCAGCCCCAGATAAGCATTTTGAACTTCCAGCTTGATCTGTTCCGCCAAGTCCTTTTTTTGGATTTCCAGTTGCTGCAGCCGTTCCCGGGCCTGGGTGACCTGGGCCTTGGTGTCGAAGCCGGAGAAGATCTTCCAGTTCAACCCGAGGATGGCAAACCACTGGTTTTCGTGCAGGGCATAACGGCTCTGCTGGTAGTATTGACCACCCATGGCATAGAATCTGGGGAAATGACCGGCCCGTGCTTCGGTAATGCTTTTTTCGCCCTGCTGTCGCCGGCCCTCGGCGGCCTTCAAGTCACTGCGGCTCTGCAAGGCTGTCTCGGTGACCTCATCCAGGGCGGCGCCCTTGGGGATGTCCGTAATATCCTCTTCTTTGAGGCTCTGTAAAAGATGGATGGGTTGCCCGATGAGTTTATTCAACGATGCCTGAGCATTAATAATTTGATTTTTGGCGGCAATGAGGCGTTGTTGGGCGTCGGCCAGGGAAACCTCAGCCTGGAGGACGTCATTATGGGTTACCACCCCGAATTCATAAAGGTCTTGGGCAACCTTCAGGTGGTTCTTGAGTTGGGTGACTTCCTGTTCGGCAATGGTCTTGAACTTTTCGGCCCGCAAAACATGGAAATAGGTCTGGGCTACCAGAAAAAAGATCTCGTCCCGGGTAGCCAGGGTATCCAGTTTGGCCACTTCCTTGCCGATGGCCGCTTTGCGGTACCGGGAAGGCGTGGCGCCAAAATCAAAGAGGGTCTGTTCCGCGGTGACCGTGCTTTCCCAATAGTTCCGGTTCATAAAGGTAAAGGGTTGGGTCCCCGGAAAGACGTATTTGCGGGGATCATCATAAATCTGTTGGAACGTGTGTGCTTTAATGGTGGGCAAGAAACCAGCCCGGGCCCGGATGCGGTCCTGTTCGGCAATGAGTTCCTGGACGCGACTCATCTTCAGGTTGGCATTTTCCTTCCAAGCCTTTTGAAAGGCTTCGCCGAGGGTCAACACCGGTCCGCCGGGAGCCTGGGGCTGCGCCCCGCTGGCCGCGGGCAGACTTAGGAGAATCGCCAGGATCACCAGGATGCCGAGAGATTGCATGAAAAACCTCTGGTAAGAATAATGCCAGCGGTGTTTGGCTCCGTTGCCAGATAGGTGCGGCTTCTCTTGCTGAGCCGCTGGGTCGCGGCGCGCCCTGCGGCCGGGGCGCGCCGGCCGGGCAGACCAGCGCCCCCGCCTGGAGCAAAAAACCGTGGACCATGCAGCCCGAGGGCCGTGTCTTTCCCCATCCTCTGTCTTACCCGACCCTCGTGTAGATCGGCATTGCAGAAGGCAGCAATGGCGCGCCAGGGCAAGGAATTGATCTATCTGTGCTTACCATAGGCGATTTTCGCCTGTCAAGTGAAATTCCAGAATATCCTTGACAGCCGGGGCGAGATGTCGGAGATTTACTTCTGGGCAATCTCATTGCCGCCGGTTGTTCAATTCCCATAAAAACCACTAAAGGCTGACTGGTCATGAAATTAAGCATTGTCATTCCCGTCTATAATGAAAAAAAGACTTTGGCCGAGATAGTCAGACGGGTTCAGGCCACTCCCTATAACAAAGAACTCATTATCGTCGACGATGCCTCCACCGACGGCTCCCGGGAGATCCTCCGGCAGCTGGCCCAGGAATACGACAACATCCGTCCCTTTTTCCATGAGCGCAATCAAGGCAAAGGCGCAGCCCTGCGCACCGGTTTCAGCCACGTCCAGGGGGATGTGGTCCTCATCCAGGATGCCGATCTGGAGTATAATCCCATCGACTATCCGGAGCTCCTAAAGCCCATCGAGCGTGGGGTCGCAGATGTGGTCTATGGCAGCCGCCTTATCGGCGCGGCCCCCCACCGGGTCCTCTTCTTTTGGCACTATGTGGGCAATAAGGTGGTGACCACCCTGTCAAATATGTTTACGAATCTCAACCTCACTGATATGGAGACCTGCTACAAAGTCTTTAAGGCCGAAGTTCTTCAAGATATTCAGATTAAATCCAACCGGTTCGGCGTCGAGCCGGAGTTGACGGCCAAGATCGCCAAAAAACGTTGGCGGATTTATGAAGTGCCCATTTCCTATGATGGCCGCGATTACAGTGAAGGCAAGAAAATTACCTGGCGGGACGGCATTGCCGCGGTCTACTATATCATCCGGTTCAGTTTCTGGGATTAATATGCGGACAACCCCGGGGAGAGGATTTTCTGCCATTATCATCATCCTCGCCCTGCTCTGGCTTGGGCAGCTCGGCTGGCTGGCCTGGCATTTTGCCCCCGAAGCCCTCGATTTGGCGCAACGGCTCAAGCTCGGAAGCACTACAGCGGTCAGCCCTCCGGCAGATCCTTTTGACCGCTGGCTGGCCGAGTTGGCGCACCTGCTCCCGGCTGACCGCACCTATATCTTCGTGGACTGTTACGAGACCGGCAATTATGCCAAGATGCGCTACGTTCTGTATCCCCGGCGGCAGCTGCGCCTGGATCCCAAGGCCACTCCTGCCCTGTTGTTCACGATGATCCAGCAAGAAAAGGTTGCCTTTCTTATCCTGGGAGGCTGCAATCTCGACCCCCATTGGCACTTTCTCTGCAAAGATCAGCAAACCGTTTTTCAGACTCTGCCCACTGCCGGCCCGGGGCTGGTTCTAAGCGTGGCGTCCAACCGCATTAGAGGTGGTTTTTATGACTGAGGCGCTGGGCTTGCTTGTCCGGCTGCTGGGTGGCTTATGGGCCATCCAGATGGTGGGCTACGCCCTCCTGGTGGTGCTATTGCCGCCTCGGGCCACCTTTGCGCCTCTGGAACGCCTGGCGCTGGCCCTCGGCTTGGGCTGCCTGGGTCTCAGCCTCTGGATGTTGTTGTTGACCTGCCTGAGAATCCCGTATACTCTCCTCAATCTGACCGGACCGTGGCTCCTGGTGATCCTGCCGGCCTGGTGGTTGGCCGGCCGGCGCGGCTGGCTGCAAGCGGATGGCCGTTCGCTCAAAAGTTGTTTTTTTGCCATCGCCACCTTGGGAACCAAGCCCGGATGGTCCCGGATCGAACAGGCTTTCCTGCTCCTGCTGATCTTGGCGTTCGTTTTTGCGACCCTGCGAGCCATGCTCTACCCCTTCTGGGCCTGGGATGAGCTGGCCACCTGGGGGCTCAAGGCCAAGGCCTTTTATCTGGCCCGGGGTCTGGATTTGAGCCGCATGGAGGCGCACAATTATTACCCCAACCTCGTGCCCCTGTCGCTGGCCTATCTGTATTTTTGGCTGGGAGGCGTGGTGGAGACCTGGGCCAAAGCCTTTTTCCCACTCTGCGGCGGCAGCCTGGTGCTGTTGTTTTATAGCTTCTTAAGGCGGTTAGATGTGACCCGTGCCGCTGCCCTGGTGGCCACAGCCTTCCTGGTCCTGAATGGCACCACCTTTCTGAGCCACCTGTTCATCGCCTATGCCGATCTGATGTTGACATATTATCATCTGGGTGCCGCTGGCCTGCTCTACCTCTGGGTGCGAGGCGAGGCCCCGGCCGGCAGCGCTACGATCATCTCCTGCTATGCCGGGGGCATGGCCTGGAGCAAGTTCGAGGGTTGGCCGTTAGTGCTGATCATGGTGTTGGCTGCTATGCTCACGTTGGTCTGGCTGCGCCCTGCCGGCTTCGGGAAGAAAATCTCTGCGGTGTTGCTCATGGGTCTGGGAGGTTGGCTTCTCGCCCTGCCATGGCGCCAATTTGTCCATCTGCAGGGCTGGGACGTCGGCCTGGACCATGTGGGCGGCTTTTATCCGGAGCAATTTCTCTGGGGCGGCTGGTTGGTGCTCCAAGCCTTGGTCTGGCCTCCTTATTTCGGACTCCTCTGGCCTGCTGTTCTTCTCAGCTTCATCCTGGCCTGGCGCTCCCTTTTGAACGCGCCGGTTCTCTTTCTGGTCCTGCTGGTAGCCGGGAATCTGGCCGCCACGGTGCTGGCCTACGCTATCGTCCCTACTTCGGCAGCGGAATTTCCCTTGTACGTCCGGGCTACCGTCGACCGCCTGCTATTGCATGCCGCCCCGGTCAGTGCCCTCATCTTTTCCATACCCCTGGGCTCATTACATCCACAGGCAATGCCTGATCGTAATTTTATTTGACCAGCCTGATGCTCTGGTTATAGAATTATAATTGGAGTGCATGAGTGTCATGCCAGCTTGACCTGCCTCAGCAAGGGCGGGGGAGCCCGAACCCGTGGCGGGAGGAATGTGATCCATGAAGACTGTTATCGTAGTGCCGGAAAAGTGCGTCGGGTGTAAACAGTGCCTCATTGCCTGTGCGGTGGAACATTCCCAGAGCAAGAACCTTTTTGCCTCCCTGAGCGAACAGGTGCAGCCCCGGCCGCGGTTGCGGGTCTACCCTGGCACCCACCACTTTGCCTTTGTCAATAAGTGCCGTCATTGTGATCCAGCTCCCTGCCAATTGGTCTGCATGCCCGGAGCCATCAGTCACGATCCGGTGCGGGGCACCACCGATATCGATCCGCACCGCTGCATCAGTTGCGGCATGTGCGCCATGGCCTGCCCCTTCGGGGTCCTGCGCTTTGCAGCCACACCTGCCGCGCCGGAAAAGAAATCGGTAGCTTTAAAATGCGATCAATGTCCGGATCGGGAAAAGGCAGGTCGGCTGCCTGCCTGTGTGGAGGTTTGCAAAGTGGGTGCTTTGCTGTACGGCACCATGGAAGAAGCCATGGCCATGAAAGGCTTGCGGGTTTCCCGCTCAGTCTTTGCCAGTTTGCAGGGCACTGAAGGAGTGGCGACTGCGGCCCCGCCTCTCATCAGGCTCTGGCGCCAACTCTCTTAAGGTCTAAAGAAGTTCGGCAACCACCGCCAAGTGATGCGGTTCTCCTGATTCTGCCGGGTTCTTGGCGGGGGTTGCCACCCCCCTGTATAGATCGGTGGCCCGGCCCCCAGGAAAAGCTCCTGGACATTCTCAGACCATATGAAGCCATTATCCTCATCTCCCCAGCGGGCTCGCCTCCTGACCATTGCTGCGTCAGTAACCATCAGTCTGCTCCTCCTGGGGATGAAGTTTTACGCCTACTGGCTGACCCAATCCGCGGCCATCCTCTCCGATGCCCTCGAATCCATTATCAACGTCGTGGCCAGCAGTTTTGCCTTGGCTGCGGTCATCCTGGCTGCCAAACCGCCGGACCTGACCCATCCCTACGGCCATGGCAAAATAGAATACGTAGCCGTGGGCTTTGAAGGAGCCCTGATCTTTTTGGCGGCGTTGGGGATCTTTGTGAAGGCCGGCCAGCAACTCTGGCGGCCGCAACCATTGCCCGGCTTGGAAATGGGGTTGGGGCTCATCCTGGGGGCCAGTCTGATCAACCTGGCACTAGGGCTGGCCCTGATAACCGTCGGCCGCCGGACCGATTCCATCACCCTGATGGCCGATGGCCGCCACATCCTTACCGATGTCTACACCTCTGCCGGCGTCCTTGTGGGTCTGGGTCTGGTCTGGCTCACCGACCAGCTCTGGCTGGACGGCGCCACCGCCGCCCTGGTCGGGATGAATATCCTCTATACCGGCTGGAAGCTGATCCGTCAGGCCTTCGCCGGCCTCCTGGATGAATCGGATATCTCTCTCCTGGAAAAGATCGCCTCTATTCTCAAGGCCCATCGCAAAAGTTCCTGGATCGATATTCACCAGCTCCGGGCCCGGAAGGCCGGCAACCGCCTCTTTGTGGATTTTCATCTCATCCTGCCCCAGGATTTCAATTTGGAAGCGGCCCATCAGGAGGTTAAGGAATTGGAGGCGATCTTCAAATCCCACTTCCAGGATCAGGCTGATGTCCACATCCACGTCGACCCCTGCGATCGGGATCAGGAATGTCCCAGTTGCGGCTATGACCCCTGCCACTCCCGCCAGGCCGAAACCGCGTGGCAGCGGGTTTGGCGGCAAGATGTGGTGGTGGATAAACGGGAAGGGGTGGAGTGATGGCGCTGAGGGCTTCAAGCTGCCCGCCCTTGCAGCGGGACATGTTACCGTCACCGGTGGACGTGGCGGCACCGCCCCGCCTGCCCCGGCCTGAGGCCACCCGTCTGGCCACACACAAGGCCCACACAATGCATGCCGAGGTCATTCTCCTGGCCTGGTTCGACCGGAACGCCGAGGAGTTCTCACCCCCCATCCCCTGCTGCCGGGAAGATAAGCCCGGGTGGTTGACCTATGCCCTCTCCCGGGGCGCGGATCTGATCATTTCCATCAATGGCGAGGAATATGTCTTCGCCTTCAAAAAACTATGATTGGGGCATAACCTTATCAGTCGGTTTGGAATGGCTGCAGCGCCTCTTTGACCCGATTGATGAGTTCCTCAAATTTGTCCGAACGATATTCATCGTACAAGCCGCAGCCGGCGTCAGCCAGTTTATCAAAGACTCGAGCGCTGTCGATATAATTCATCAGATCTTTCGTGCTGGCCACCAAGTTTTTCACCTGCTCATCCATATCCCTACCTCACATTGATGACGTTGTCTGATACCATATCACCCAATACCCAGCAGAGCAAGTCTTGCAAAAATCATCGCTTCCAATTACCATAAATGTGTCAGCTGCGGCCGACGGGAACCTGGCCCAAGGAGATGCGGCAGATTTTATGGACTCGCCACCGGGAAAAAGGCTTGACGCCGCCTCGGAAAAAAGATATTAAAATATATTGTTATTCAGGCACGTAGCTCAGGGGGAGAGCGCTACCCTGACACGGTAGAGGTCACGAGTTCAAATCTCGTCGTGCCTACCACGAAAATCAAAGGGTTGGTCAGCAATGGCCAGCCCCTTTTTGATGTACCGAGCGGACTCGGCAGGGTAAGGGCAGAAAACTCCTGCCAAGCGGGTTGCCCAAAAAAGGGCATAGTCTAAGTGGTATATCGGCGAGAGCACCGCAATCCGCCCTTGTCCCTCCCAGGACCGGACCGTGTTCGTCGCCCGCGGCACCGCCATTGTCATCGCCCAAGTGGGGGGTGCTGGTGGCAGGGAGGCATTTCCTGGCCAAGCCTTTGGCTCTGCAGGAATTGGCGGTCAACATCAGAATTGCTTTAAATCAGCCATAACGGCCCCCTGGACCACCCCGCAAAGCTGGTTCAAGGATTTTTTGATTTAGCACCGATATCCGGGGCGGCCTTCTCCACCTCTTGACAGCAGAGGGGGTGTCCCAGACGGCAGCCTTCCCGAAAATCGGCCATGGCTTTATCCGGTTGGTTCAAGTGATAGCGATAGAGGTTGCCCCGGAAAAAATAGGCATGGGGCAGATCAGGACGGAGTTTAATGGCCGTGGAGAAATCGGCCACCGCGGCTTTCAGATTATGCTGGCAGAAGTAGACCATGCCCCGGTGGTTGTAGACCCAAGGATCCTTGGGCAGGAGTTTGACCGCCTGCTCCAGGTCTTTGAGGGCCTCAGCCAGTCGGCCTTCATTAGCCAAATTTGCGCCGCGTTCCTTCAGGGCCTCGCCATTTTGGGGGTCTTGCTGGAGAATCCGGCTGAAGACCTGGATGGCCTCCTCCCTTCGGCCCAATTCCCCCAAAATCCCGCCTTGTACCATTAAAAGAGAGGCGTCGTCAGGGTGGTGCCGCAAACCGGCCATCACTTCCTGCAAAGCATCCTCAGGCCGCTCCAACCTTTGGAAGGCCAGGGCTCGATAGCGCCGGGCCGCCACGGACTGGGGAGCTTCTTGTAGATAGGCTTCGAACAATTCCAATGCCTTGGCATAGTTCTGGGCCTTAAAAGCCGCTTCGCCCTGGGCATGAGGTCCGACGCTGTGCCGAGTGCTGCCCCCCCGCTGAGCATCATACCCAATACCACAATCAGGGGAAAAATAATCCTGGCCATGGCGCTCTCCTTCTTCTCGGTCGTTCACGAATCCCAAATGGACCTTCGTCTCTTATGTGTTATCACTCTTAAAAAAAGGAAGGCAAGGAAAATCGCCATGATGGTAAAATGCCACCTCCTATGCCCCCATGCCGCATAACCTGCCGGTGGGGCTGAGCCATGAAATCGTGGCCAATTTCGTTGGGTGCCCATAAAAAATATTTGGTGACGTCTAGCACCACCATGATATTTAAATCTTGCCGCGGTTTGCGAAGCTAAAACGTGCAAAAGCAGTCACCCGTTGGCTCTTCCAGGGAGAGAAAAGGGCGGTGCTGGCTGAAAAGCCTGATCATTGGCGTTGTGCGTCTCGTGGGAGGATAGGTCGGGACAGAAAGTCTTGAAATTTACCGGGCATTATGCTAAAGAAATCAGAATCAGGCACAGTTGGCTGGTGAAAGATCCAAACCGAAGGTAAAAATGAAGTTGCCAAAGGCGGAAAAAAAAGTTAGCCTAAACACCATAAATCTTCTGGGTCTGCCCGCAAGTTCGGGCACCGATGGCATGTCCCAAGTTGACCCCGGAAAATTTTTCGTATTGCAAATAATTCGAAATTAATTATATATTAATGTTGATAACGAGGTTCGAAGCCTCGTCCCAGCAGCCAGACATCGACCCGACCTCATTCCCCGGTAGCTCAGTCGGTAGAGCAGGTGGCTGTTAACCACTTTGTCGGCGGTTCGAGTCCGTCCCGGGGAGCCACGAAAAACAAACCCCCTGAGAAATCAGGGGGTTTTTGTTTTAAGAAGAGAATTTTGGCAGGAAACGGTGGCTTTTTCTATGAACTTGCCTTTTTCGTGCCCCCTCCTGGCCACCCTAAGCAGGCCTGGTTTCCTGATCAACTCCTGACCATGCATCGCTCCTCAAGAAGCAATCTTTGTTGAAGCAAAAAGGCCAACGGTCTTCCAGCCGCTGGCCTTTTTGACAGGAAAACCCTTCCCGATATCAGCTGTAGCGCATGGCCCGGAGGCGGGCGATGCGTTCCTCAATGGGGGGGTGGGTGCTGAAGAGGCTCATGAGGCCGCCGCCGGTCAGGGGGCTGACGATGAACATGTTTTCGGTGGCCGGATTGGCCTCCATGGGAATCTGTTGGCTGCCGTAGGCCAATTTCTCCAAGGCCCGGGCCAGGGATTCAGGATTGTGGCAGAGGCGGGCGCCTGTTTCATCGGCAATGTATTCCCGGGAGCGGGAGATGGCCATCTGGATGAGCATGGCGGCGATGGGGGCCAAAAAGGCAAACAGCAGGCCCGCCAGGGCGTTGCCGCCCCCTTCTTCACTGTCGCGGCTGCTGCCAAAAATGGTAGACCAGCGGACCATGTCGGCCAGGACCATAATGGCGCCGCCTAGGGTCGCGGCAATGGACTGGATAAGGATGTCCCGATTGCGCACATGACCGATTTCATGGGCCAGCACCCCTTTCAGCTCCGCGGGCGTCAGGAGGCGCAAGATTCCCTGGGTAACAGCCACCGCCGCGTGTTCTGGATTACGGCCAGTGGCAAAGGCATTGGGGCTTTCCTCCGGAATGATATACACCTTGGGCATAGGGATCTGGGCTTCCCGGGCCAGATCCGCTACCATGGCGTGCAGCTGCGGGGCTTCCGCGGCACTGACCTCTTGGGCACCATACATGCGCAAGACGATTTTATCGGAGAACCAATAGCTGAAAAAATTCATGGCCGCAGCGATAATGAGGGCAATCTGCATACCCCGGGTGCCGCCGATGAGCTTGCCGAAAAACAAGATTAGGCCGGTGAGAGCACCCAATAATAAAATGGTCTTGATCTGATTGCTCATAGAGTTCCTCCTGGATGGTGAAATTAAAAACACCAGGCAGAGAGTTGGCTATTTTTACTCATTATATCATAGGTCTTGCCAGTTTTATAGTCAATGCTTCAGAGGCCCTAAAGAAAGTCATGCCCGTCCGAATCTTCATTGGCCTGTCGGCTCGCACCGTTGGGCCACGGCCTCCTGGCGCAGTTGGCGGCGCAGGACTTTGCCCACCAAGGTTTTGGGTAGTTCGGCCCGGAACTCGATGATGGTTGGTACTTTGTAGGCGGCCAGGCGCTCCCGGCAGAAGTGGATAATCTCTTCGGCGTCGACCGCGGCGCCCGTTTTGGGGACGATAACGGCCATCACGGTTTCCCCCCGGTAGGCTTCCGGGACGCCGAAGACCACCACCTCCTGCACCCCCGGATGCTGGTGCATAACTTCCTCCACCTCCCGGGGGAAAATATTAAAGCCGCTGGCGATGATCAGGTCTTTTTTCCGATCAACGATATAAAAATATCCGTCTGCATCCATTCTGGCCAAATCCCCGGTGTAGAACCAGCCATCCCGGATGGCCAAGGCCGTTTCTTCAGGATTCTGCCAGTAGCCGGACATAACCTGGGGGCCCCGCAGGATGAGCTCTCCCACTTCGCCGACCGGCAAATCTTGGCAGCCGGTCTGGGCATCCACGATGCGGCATTCGGTGTTGGGGAAAGGCAGACCGATGCTTCCCGGTTTGCCGCCTCGGCCGATGGGATTAAGGTGGGTGACCGGGGCCGTCTCCGTCAGGCCGTAACCTTCGATGATCCGGCCGTTGGTCAGGGCCTCAAACCTGGCCTGAACTTCCCGGGGCAACGGCGCGGAACCGCTGATGCTGCCCCACAGCGAGGTGAGATCATACCGTTGCAGGTCCGGGTGGTGCAGGAGGGCAATGAAGATGGTGGGCACTGCCGGAAAGACCGTGGGACGCTGCCGATGAATGGTCTTGAGGACCTGGGTGGCGTCAAATTTGGGCAACAGGATGATGGCCCCACCCAGATTCAGGGGCCAATTCATGCCGGCGGTCATGCCAAAGACGTGAAAATAGGGGAGCACCGCCAGGATCCGCTCCTGACCCCGGCGGCAATGCTGCAGCCAGGCGTTGATCTGCAGGACATTGCTCACCAGATTGCGGTGCGTCAGGACCGCGGCCTTGGGTATCCCCGTGGTGCCGCCGGTATATTGCAGGATGGCGATGTCCTGACTGCGGGCTGCCAGGGGAGGAAGTTCGACCTGCTCAGAGGTGAGAAGCTCCCTGAAGGCAATCTGCTGCAGTTGCCGTCGCGGGCCAATCTGCTGTTTCTGTCGCCAGGATTTGAAGAGATAAAGGACATTGAGAGGGAAGGGCAGAAAATCGGCCAGAGAGGCCACGATAAGATGACTTAAGGGCAGCTCGGCCCGAATCTGCTCCACTTTGGCCGCCAACTGGTCCAACACCACGGCCATGGCAGCTCCGGTCCGTTTGAGTTGGTCCAGGATTTCCCGGGGGGCAGCCAAGGGGTTGATCATGACGACCAGGGCGCCCAAGTGTAGGGCGGCATAATAGGCGATGACGATCTGGGGGCAGTTGGGCAGGATGAGGGCCAATGGTTGCCCAGCCTGCAGACCCAGGCGGGCCAGGCCGGCGGCAGCCCGGCGCACGAGGTGGGCCAGCCGTTCATAAGAAATGGTTTTGCCAAAAAAGATAATGGCTGGCTGTGTGGGAAAGTCGGCCGCCGACTGATAGAACAGGTCCGGCAGAGAGAGATCCGGTATCTCAATGGCCGCCGGGACCCCGGGGTCATACTGCTGCTGCCAGGGGAACGAGGTGGTCAGAGCTTCTGCCTTGGCCAATGACAATATTCCCTTTGCTTCCAGGGTTGCGGTTGGAGGAGGGGTTGTGGCGGCGGGGCCAGGAGAACAGTCCCCTGGCCCCCCCTTTAGTTCCTCAGAGGCAGAAACCCGGCATCAGTGTTTGGTGCCGACGATGAGACGGTGGAGGTGGAAAATATTGCAGCCGCAGACGTGCTCAATGCACAACCCTGACTCCCGCATCACCTTGGGGACATCCAGATCAGTGGTAAAGCCGATGCGGACAAACAGAGGAGCCAATACATCTTTGGCTTTTTCCAAAAGGTGACCGTTTTCGCCACGGGAGTGCTGCACTGCGATGACTTGGCCGCCGGGCCGCAGGACCCGCAGAATTTCCCGACAGAGTTTGTGGGGGTCGGGTACGGTGGTGATGACATAGGAGGCGATGACAGCATCGAAACTGTTATCGGGAAAGGTCATATTGCAGGCATCCATGACGTGCAGCTCGACAATATGGCCGTTCTGCTTGGTTGCCAGCCGTTTTCGGGCTTTTTTGATCATCCCCTCGGCGATGTCAATGCCGACAATATGGCTGTGGGGGGGATAAAGCGGCAGACTGGTCCCCGTGCCGATGCCGATTTCCAGGATCTTCTGCCCGGGACGGGCCGACAGATATTTAAAGGCCTCGCGCCGACCTGGCTCCAGGGCCTTGCCAAAAACAAAATCATAAAAAGGGGAGTAAAAAGAATATAACCTCTCCATATACTGGCCGTTAATTTTCGTTTTAGATTGGTTTTTCATGGGAGTGCCTCGCTTTAGGCTTAATGGTGAGCGGAGCAGAAACTGCTCAGAATTATATCAGCATGCAGTTTACCGCAAAGCAGGCCAAAATGTAAACTCAAAGTTTGCAAAAAATGCGGAAAAATTATTTTCGACCCCAGACCCTCTTGGCAGAGACCGAGGAGCCCCACCCCGTTCCCCGATCCTGCCTTTTGGCTGTGTCCAGAGGCCAGGAAAAGGGGTTTTCCATCACCTGGAGAGCATGCGGCTAGCCCCAAGGTATAATCTGCCAAACATCCTGTTGCTGATCATAGTCCAAGCGATAGCAGCGCTGGTCCGCAGCTAAAATCTTGAGGAAGGCGCCATTAGGGGAGATGCCCCGGGACAACACCGCCAGAACCTCCAAGCAACGGCCCCCCCAGAAGAGGCGTCGGGGTTGCTCATACACCGTAGAGCCGCTATACCAGTCAATCTGTCCTGATCTGCCAGTCATCGCAAGTAGGAGAGTTCCGGGGGCAAGGGGATGCCTTTCCCCATGGTATCCTCACCGTAGTTGATGCCGGCCAGGATGGCGATGTCGGCCAGGGCCCGGGCATCACCCCGAAATTTGACCTGAGACAGATTTTCCCGCTGCACTTTGCCGCCAGCCCACTGCAGGTCCAGGATGGAACTGGCATCAAAGTGGTCCTCGGCCACGATCATTTCCACCTGGCCGCCATAATGCTGGACGATTTTGGCCACCAGCATGCAGGGCCGGCTGTGGAAGCCCAGTTTCACCGGGACGCCCACGGTGATTTCGTCATGTTCGATGTATTGATTCAGGAGGCTTTGTGCCAATGATTTTCCCCGCGCCAGAAATTCATTGCAAGAAAAAACGGCATAATTAATGATGGCATCCAATAAAAATTCTGTGTTGACGAGACGCGCCAATAATTGCTGCACTTCCAGATAAATACCGCTGCGGCCGACGTCATAGAGGTGACGCTCAAAATAATGGGCCAACCGACCACTTAATTCCAGGAGATGCAAAGATATGGAGATATGATCCCGGAGCGCTTTGAATGTCGAGCCTTCGCTGCGGCTGGCATCCCGGCCGATATAGGTATCATAGGACGACTGCAGGTTATGGATGATCATCTCGTACTTGCGAAGGATTTCCTCATTGATGCGGCTGGGAATGAGCGCGCGCAACTCGCCGGTGGGAAAACGCTTATAAAATCCCAGCAGTTCGAAGTCCCGGACGATGTTCAGGTAGGCGGTGGTGATGCGCACAATATGTTGGCGCTCGTCATAAAGGTCTTGGGGTAGGATATTAAATTCCAGATAGCGGTTGGAAGACAGGTTGGCAAATTGTTCTCGTGCCAGGGTGGGTGGCGACAGCTTCAGGCCCATCTTCTTGGTTTCGGCAATCAGCTCTTGACAGAGATTGGTCAGGGTGTTAATCAGGAAGCGGTGAACCAATTGGCTGGCAAAAATAAAGGCCTCATCCGCCCCGATCTCATAGAAGCTGATGCGGCTGACAATATGCTTCATGGTGAAGGCGGCCGAGGAAAAATTCAAAATGGAGGCCACGAGCTCACGATAGCAATACCATTGCCGGTTATTTTTAGCGCCGTGATAGTCCAATAAGTCTTCCACCAGCTTTGAGGCATAGCTCAGGCGGGCAAAAAGGCGCTCGGTATCGGGTAGTCTGCCCTCGATCTGCGAAACAAAAAACTGGCAGAGGTCCAATAATTCATCGGCAAAGGCATCTACCAGGGCAACAAATTCGTCATTGGAGATAACTTCTAATTTCGTAGTCATAATACCGGTTAAAGGGAGATCTTGCGAATCTGCGGCTGCACCCGTGAAACTGCTCCAGCAGGCGTGGCCAAACCAAGTGATTCTTTGCCTTTTGGGAATCCGGCTCGGGGCTGCGCACCGCTGTCACGGGGAGCGCAGAGGTTATCGGCGAATCAAAGTTATTGTATTCCTATTCCACGGAGAAATCCAGGGAGATATGCATGCCGACGGGTAATATAGTAAAAATGCGCCGGGTAGTGGTCACCGGTTTGGGCCTGATGACGCCCTTGGGCAGCGATGTCCCCACGGTCTGGGCGCGGCTGCTGCGGGGCGAGTCCGGGATTTCCCGGGTCACCCTCTTTGCCAAGAACGTGGCTGAGTTTCGGGAGCGCTTCCGGGCCCCGGCGGATTTCCCCCTCATCGCCGGCGAGGTCAAGGATTTCGACCTGAAAGAAATTATGGCTGCCCGGAAGAAAAATCTATCCAAAGATGACCATAAACTTATAAAATATACCGATAGATATTCGCAGCTGGCCCTGGCCGCCAGCCTCGAGGCGGTGAATCACTCCGGCTTGGACCTGGACCAGGAAGACCCTGAAAGGATAGGCATCATCATTGCCAGCGGCATGGGGGGCGTCAGCAGTTGGGAGGAACAACACGAAAATCTCCTGACGCAGGGCGTCAAGAAGGTCTCCCCTTTTACAGTTCCCAAGCTGTTGCCCAACCTGGCCGCAGGCAATGTCTCCATCAGCTTTCAGGCCCGGGGGCCCAATATTGCCCTGGCCACTGCCTGCGCGGCCGGTGCCCATGCCATCGGCGCCGCCTACCGTTCTGTGCAGTTGGGAGAGACCGATTTGATGGCCGCCGGCGGGGCCGAAGCCGCGGTCACGCCCCTGACGGTCGCGGGATTTTATCGGATGGGGGCGTTGGCCACCCATTTTAATGACCGCCCCACCGAGGCATCCCGACCATTCGATAAGGATCGGGAGGGTTTCGTCATGTCCGAAGGGGCCGGCATTCTCATCCTGGAAGAGTTGGAGCATGCCCGGCGTCGCCAAGCCACCATTCTGGCCGAGATTATCGGCTTTGGCATGACCGGCGATGCCCGGCATATCACCGACCCCGATTTGGATGGCGCGGTCCGCTGCATCAATATGGCTCTCAAAGATGCCAACCTGCGGCCGGAACAGATTGATTACGTTAATCCCCATGCCACTTCCACACCCACCGGTGATCGGAATGAGGCCGCGGCCTTGCGGCAGGTTTTCGGCGGCAGCAAAGGACTGCCACTGGTAAGTGCCACCAAATCCATGACCGGACATATGTTGGGGGCCGCCGGCGCCGTGGAGGCAATTTTTGTCTGTCTCTCCCTGCAGGAGGGGCGCATACCACCCACGATTAACCTGGTCAACCTCGATCCAGACTGTGCCGGTCTCAATCTGGTCCGGGAGGCGGCCGTCGAAGTACCCTTGCGCTATGCCCTGTCCAACTCCTTCGGCTTTGGCGGCACCAACGCCGGTCTGGTTTTTAAAAGGTATGAGGAGGCATGAGTGGTCAACTATCGACTACCAACTGCAAACCGACAACTTTCGAGACTACTCCCATGACCCTACCCGAAATCTTCCGTGTCCTCCTGCTCCAGACCCAACCGCAGGTTGAGCATCGGGTTATAACCCGGCCCGTAAGTCATGGTCTCTGTCCCCAGATCGAAATGATTGTTTTGGGACTTCCCCCAGGTCTGTCTCCGGAGGCGGGCGCCGCGGTCTGGAAGGATCTGGGAGAACAACCCTTTCACCTCATCCTGGACGGTCGGGAGCCGGACCCGCACAACCCTGATTTCCAAGCAATTGTTGGTGACTGCCCTGTCATTAGCAGCCGGGCTGTGCCGCTAGTCCGGGAATTGCTGGCCCAGTTGGAAAAAAGCTGTTTTACCGGCGAAATCCAGGCCAATGTCATTGACAGTGCCGCCGACGCCATCATCACCATCAATGAAGACCACCTGATCGTGGGCTATAATCAAGGTGCTGAAATGATCTTTGGGTATTCTCGGGACGAGGTCATGGGTCAGGATCTCAACATGATTATTCCACCGCCCCACAAAGAAAAACATCGGGAATATGTGCGCCGCTATATCGCCACCCGGGATGCCCATGTCATCGGCAAACATGTACAGCTGTCGGCCCTCCGGAAGAACGGCGAAGAATTTCCCATGAGCATCTCGTTTTCGGTGGCGGACATCGGCGGCAACCTCTATTTCACTGGCATCATCCGGGACATCACGGAATACGTCGATCTGCAGGACAGGCTTCGTCAGAACGAGCGGTTGGCTGCGGTGGGCAATACCATCTCCCAGATCGTCCACGAGATCAAAAATCCTCTCATGATCATCGGCGGTTTTGCCCAACAGCTCCTCAAAACCAAAACCCTGGATGACAAGGGGCTACAGAAACTGTCTATTATCGTTGAAGAAGTCGGCCGCCTGGAAGCCCTTATGGCGGAAATGCGGGATTATTCCCGGCCGCCCACCTTGAAGCGGGAAATCGGCCGGATCGAACGGCTCCTGCAGGAGTTGCTGGACCTTTACGGCGAGTTTTTGCAGGAGAAAAACATCCAATTGGTGCTCACCCCCATGGAGCCCCAGCCCACCTACTCCCTGGACTACCAGCAGTTGCGCCAGGTCCTGGTGAACCTCATCAAAAACGCTGCCGAGGCCATGCCCCAGGGTGGGACTATTACTCTGTCGGTGCAGCGGCGCCCACCCAACTTGGAAATCAAGGTGGCCGATACTGGCGAAGGTATGCCGCCGGATGTGGTGGAGAATATCTTCACCCCATATTTCACCACCAAAACCAAAGGCTCAGGTCTGGGGCTGGCCATCTCCCGGAATATTGTCCGAGCCCATAACGGCGAGATGGAGGTGGAAAGTCACCCGGGGAAAGGCACCGTCTTTACCATTCGCTTGCCTCTGGCAGAGATCGAATCCGGCGTATGTCCCGTGTAGCCGAGCCGTTGCTGCAGGTAGCTGACCTGCAAGCCGCCTTTCTGACGCCAGCCGGTCTGGTGCCAGCGGTGAATGGCATCTCCTTCAGTCTCGGGGCCGGGGAGACCCTGGGGCTGGTGGGCGAGTCGGGCTGCGGCAAGACGGTAACGGCGCTGGCTATTCTGCGCCTGTTGCCGGAGCAGACCAGCCAGCAGAGCGGCAAGGTCTGGTTTGCCGGTCAGGACCTCATGGCCCTGTCCAAACATGATATCCGGGCTATCCGGGGCAACCGCATCGCCATGATCTTCCAAGAGCCCATGACCGCCCTCAATCCGGTTTTGACCATCGGCGAGCAGATCAGTGAGGTTCTGCGGCTGCATCGGGGTCTGGAGCGCCGGGCCGCCTGGCAAGAGGCCGGCCAGACTCTCCGCCAAGTGGGCATTGCCGACCCGGAAGAACGCCTGCGTCAGTACCCCCACCAGCTTTCCGGCGGTTTGCGGCAAAGGGCCCTCATTGCCATGGCCCTGGTCTGCCAACCGCAGTTGGTCATTGCCGATGAACCGACAACAGCCCTGGACGTCACCATTCAGGCCCAAATCTTGGCCTTATTGGCTGAACTCCGGGCTCAGATGAATATGGCGCTGCTGCTCATTTCCCATAATCTGGGGGTGGTGGCCCAGATTACTGACCGGGTGGCAGTGATGTATGCCGGCCGCATTGTTGAGACCGCGCCCACGCCCCGTTTGTTTGCCGCCCCGTGCCATCCCTATACCCAGGGGTTGCTGGCCTCGGTGCCGAAGCTGGATTTTCAGGCAAGACCCGTCAGACTGCAGGCGATTCCCGGTCAGGTGCCTTCTCTGGGCGAGGTGCCGGCGGGCTGTCCCTTTCAGCCCCGCTGCCCCCGGGCCTTTGCCGCCTGCCAGGAGATGCCGCCCTGGCTGTCGGTGGCAGCAGATCATCAGGTGGCTTGCTGGCTCTATCAAGGCGGGACAGAGAAAGTGAGCGGCCATGGCTGAAATACTCTTGGAAGCCCGCAAGGTAACGAAGATTTTCCCTCTAAAAACTACCTGGACCCGGCGGCTGCAGGTGGCCGCGGTGACCGACGTGTCGCTGTCGCTGCAAGCCGGGGAAACCCTGGGGCTGGTAGGAGAGTCGGGCTGCGGCAAATCCACCCTGGGGCGTCTGCTCCTGGCCTTGCTGCCGCCCACGTCCGGCGAGATCTGGTTTGCCGGCCGCAACATCTTCAGCCTGTCCCGCTCAGAACTACGCCACTTGCGGCGCCAGATGCAGATCGTCTTTCAAGATCCCTATTCTTCCCTCAATCCCCGGATGACCATCCGCCAGATTCTGGAAGAGCCCTACATCATCCACGGCTTGGGCAGCAAAACCGAGCGCCGGGATTGGGTCGCCAGCCTCCTCCACGATGTGGGGCTGCCGGCAGAGGCCCTGCACCGTTATCCCCACGAATTCAGCGGCGGGCAGCGCCAGCGCCTGGGGATCGCCCGGGCTTTGGCCCTGAAACCCCACCTCGTCATCGCCGATGAGCCGGTCTCGGCCCTGGATGTCTCGGTCCAGGCCCAGGTATTGAATCTGTTTAATGACTTAAAAGGCAAGATGGGCCTGACCTACCTCTTCATTTCCCACGATCTGAGCGTCATCAGCCATGTCAGCGATCGCATTGCCGTCATGTATCTGGGGCGCCTGGTGGAGGTGGCGCCGCGCCAACGCTATGGTCAGCGGGGGCTGCACCCCTATACCGAGGCCCTGCTGGATGCCGTGCCCGTGGCCGATCCGGCCTTCCGGCGGCCAGTGCCCCGCCTGCAGGGCGACCCGCCCAGCCCGGTCCAGATTCCCCCTGGCTGCCCCTTTCATCCCCGCTGTCCCGAGGCCGAAGCGATCTGCCGGGAAGTTGTGCCCGAGTTCCGGCCGGTGGCCGCGGACCACTGGCTGAGCTGCCACCGGCGCTGATTGGCACCTGAACCGTGAGCAATGAGCTGAAAAGAACATATCATCTCTATCCTTCGCTTGACCACTGACTCCTGCCCACTCCGCCCCTTTCCGCAGTTAGCCATCGCCGAGCATTAGGGCGGCGTGACGCAACCCTCAAAACAGGTCTTGGAAAAGGTGCCAGCCAGAGGCACGGCATAATCTCCATTGAAACATGCCAGGCAGAAGCTGTCCGGGTCCATCTGGGTGGCCGCCACCATGCCCTCCAGGCTGATGTAGCCCAGGTAATCCAATCCCAGGAATTCCCGGATCTCGTCTACGGATTTATGGGCCGCCACCAACTCCCCTTTGCTGGAGAAGTCAATGCCGTAATAGCACGGAAAGCGGGTGGGCGGGCAGCTCACCACCATACTGATCTCGGTAGCCCCCACCTGGCGCAGCGTCTGCACCCGGGTGCGGGAGGTGGTGCCGCGAATAATGGAATCCTCCACCACCACGATACGCTTGCCCTGGAGCACCTCCCGGACCGGGTTGAGCTTCACCCGCACGGAGAAATCCCGCATACTCTGGGACGGCTGAATAAAGGTGCGGCCCACATAATGGTTGCGGATTACCCCCATCTCAAAGGGCACCCCTAACCTTTCGGCATACCCCAGGGCGGCATAGGTCCCGGAGTCGGGAAAGGGCATGGCCAGATCGGCGGCCACTGGATGCTCCTGGGCCAGACGGCCCCCCAGGCGTTTGCGGATCTGATAGACATTGGCGCCAAAGATGCGGCTGTCCGGCCGGGCAAAGTAGATGAACTCGAAGATACAGAATTTTTTCGGGGCCGGCGGCAGGGTTTGAAAGGAAGTCAGGCCATTATCGTCCAGGACGACGATCTCCCCCGGCTCCACATCCCGCAGGTACTCCGCTTGAATGAGATCCAGGGCGCAGGTCTCGGAGGCCAGCACCAGGGCACCGTTCAACTGCCCCAGACAAAGGGGCCGGAAGCCATGGGGGTCGCGCACCCCGATGACCTTGTTTTTGGTGGCCAACACCAGGGAAAAAGCCCCCCGGACCTCAGTTAATGCCACGCCCAGGGCCTCCACCACTCCCCGGCACAGGTGTCGGGCCATGAGATGGACGATCACTTCCGTGTCCATGGTGGATTGGAAGATGGAACCCTCCTGCTCCAGACGGTGTCGCACCTCCAGGGCATTCACCAGATTGCCATTGTGACCGATGGCCAAGGTCTCGCCGCCATGGTGCACCACAAAGGGTTGGGCGTTCACGGCCAGAGTCGAACCCGTCGTGGAATAGCGCACATGGCCAATGGCCAGATGGCCGGAAAGGTTATCCAGGATATCTTTGTGAAAAACCTCGGGCACCAACCCCAGCCCCCGGTGCTGCCGCACCTGATAGCCGTCGCCGCTGACAATGCCGCAGGATTCCTGCCCCCGGTGCTGCAGGGCATAGAGGCCGAAATAGGTCAGGCGAGACGCCTCGGGATGGCCATAAATGCCAAAAATCCCACAATATTCCTTGGGGTAGTCGCTCCCGGGGGGGATTCCCAGGGAGAAAGACGCTGACTTCATGCTTGCCTCGGACACCGCCTGGTGCGGGTCAGCCACGTTTTTATCTGCCGGAAAAAGAAAAAGGCGGGAGACGGAGGTATCCAGCCTTTTCGTACTATTCTAACAGGATTTTACCAAAACAACAGCGATTTTTTAAAGAGCGTCCCATCCCGGCATTCAGGGGAGAGTGGCTGCCAGCCCTTGCAGCTGCTGCCGCAAATCTGCCGTCTGCTGCAACAAGGGCTCGATAGATGCGGCGTTTAGATTCGGGTGCTCCCTGGCGGCCAGCAGGAGCCGCTGTAATTCCGTCACCAAATCCTGGGACATGCTGACAAACTCCCGGAATTCCGGCCTGCCAGGATCAACCTGCCCTTCGCTGAGATTCGTGGTAATGTCCATGGCCGCCCGCCGGATGTCCATAACCAGCCCGAAAGCCTGCAGCCGAGGCCACGTATCGGTGGCCTGATAAATATCCTTAAAAAGCTGCACGGCCGATTCAAAGGCGTCGTGGTGTAAAGATGGTGTTTTGATGGGTGGATTCCTCCTATTCTTCAAGAAAAATTATGAACTCTCTTCCCCAGATAATTCAAGGAGATGATGGGAATGGCGGGTAACGCCGATTTCATGCTCAACCAGGAGATCCAGCAATTGATCTCCATCCATTAGTGCTACTGGCACAGCATCACCTCTGGCCGCTTCATTTCGGGCTCCATGGCTGAAGCCACTGGTAGTTATGATCAATCCCTGCTCATGTGTCCCCAAAGCTCCCCGCACCTGTTGAACTACCGGCGCCTGTACCCGATTTCGCCACCTTTTAACCTGAACTGCCATTTTAGTCCGGATAACATCTCCTACCACAAGAGTCCCACGAACATCAATGCCGCCATCGCCGGAGCGTTTGGTTACTTCAATATCCTCAAAACCCATTTCCGCTAACAAACGGAAAATCAATTCTTCAAAATCGTAGGGGTTTATGGCCAGAAGATGCTTATGGAGATCTTGTCGAATTTTTCTGTTATGTTGCTCTATTTCAAAAGGGAGCCCTCGCTGCTGCCAACTGGCAAGGCTGACAAGTCCCTTGCCATGGATGACAAAACGCGGCTGCTCACCCCTTTTTTGATATCTCCGGGTCTCGGATATTATTTGGGCATACATGGTGGCTTCGGGGGTTTTGCCGCTTGTGGCCAACAATCCCAATCCTAAAGCTTTTTCAGTAATAGTCCGGTAATGCATGGGCTGCTTATTGGCAAATTCAGTTAATATTTTCTCGGCAGCGGCGGTAAAAGATACTTTGCCTTCACCCTCCTTTTGGTTCTGATGGTCTGGCAATCCATCATTACTCGGGATCGTGAGATTTTCTTTATGGGACCATTCCCGCAGGCCAGAGATTCCTTTGGCATTGCGCACGAAGATGGACCGTTGGCCTTTCTGCTTGAGGTCACAAGCTAATCTGGCATTTACGGTAGCTTCCGGAGTTTTCCCGGCAGTGGCCCAGAGTCCCTGGTCGAGCATCCTGCGGGTGATTTCCCGGTAGTGCAAGGGCTTGCCCGCCTCCTTGAGGACGTGTGCTGCGGCCGCTAAGGAACCCTTTATGGCGGAATCGTCATCAGGCATTGTTAACCTACCGGTGACTCAGCGATTACCTCTCATGATACTCCTGCACGCTTTTTACCTCCATCTGTCCGCTGCGCACTGCTCGGATGGCCTCCAGGGTGGCCCGGGCGGCGGCCATGGTGGTGGTATAGGGAAGGTCGTATTCCAGGGCGGCCCGGCGGATGGAGAGCGAGTCTTCCGAGGTGTAGCGGCCCTGGGGGGTGTTGATGAGCAGGGCGATGTCCTGGCTCTTGATGCGGTCGATGATGTTGGGGCGGCCGGCCCGGATCTTGTGGACCATGGTGACGGGGAGGCCATGCCCGCGGAGATAAGCGGCGGTGCCGTGGGTAGCAAAGAGCTCAAAACCCAAGGCCTGGAAGCCCCGGGCCAGCTCCAGGGCCGCGGGTTTATCCGGGTCTTTGACGCTGAAGAGCACCCCGCCGGCGGTGGGCAGCCGCTGGCCGGCGGCCAGCTGGGATTTGGCAAAGCTCAGGGCAAAATCAGCATCCAGGCCCATGACCTCGCCGGTGGAGCGCATCTCCGGGCCCAGGAGCGGGTCGACGCCGGGAAAGCGGCGGAAGGGGAAGACCGATTCCTTGACCGCGAAATAAGAGGGAATCACCTGCTGAGTGAAGCCCAATTCCGGCAAGGTGGCGCCCAACATCACCTTGGTGGCCAGTTTTGCCAAAGGCACGCCGGTGGTTTTGCTGACAAAAGGAATGGTGCGGGAGGCCCGGGGGTTCACTTCCAGGATGTAAACGTCGCCGTCTTTGACCGCGAACTGGATGTTCATGAGGCCGATGACGCCCAATTCCGCGGCCAGGGCTTTGGTCTGCCGGACAATCTCTGCCTGGATGGCCTGGGGCAGCGAATAGGGTGGCAGCACACAGGCCGAATCGCCGGAGTGGATGCCGGCTTCTTCGATGTGCTCCATCAGACCGCCAATGACCGTGGTGCTGCCGTCAGAAACGGCGTCCACGTCCACTTCAATGGCATCGGTAAGGAATTTATCGATGAGGATGGGGTGTTCCGGCGAGACTTCCAGGGCCCAGCCCATGAACGCCGCCAGGGCCCGGTCGTCGGCGACAATCTGCATGGCCCGCCCGCCCAGGACATAGGACGGCCGCACCACCACCGGATAGCCGATCTGTTTGGCAATCTTCAGGGCCTGGGCCGTGGTCGTGGCGGTGCCGTTGTCCGGCTGGCGCAGGTTGAGTTTGGCCAGCAATTCTTTGAACCGCTCCCGGTCCTCGGCCCGATCAATGGCGTCCGGCGGCGTCCCCAGGATGGCGGCCCCGGCTTTGGCCAAAGGCACCGCCAGGTTGAGCGGCGTCTGACCGCCGAACTGGACAATGAGTCCCAGGGGTTTTTCCGTCTCGACGATGTGCAGGACATCCTCCCGGGTCAGGGGCTCGAAGTAGAGCTTGTCCGAGGTGTCGTAGTCGGTGCTCACCGTCTCGGGGTTGGAGTTGACCATGATGGATTCAATCCCCATCTCCTGGAGGGCAAAGGAGGCGTGGCAGCAGCAATAGTCGAACTCAATGCCCTGACCGATGCGGTTGGGGCCGCCACCCAGGATGACCACCTTGTCCCGCACCGTTTTTCGGCTTTCATCTTCCACTTCGTAGGTGGAATAATAGTAGGGGGTGTAAGCCTCAAACTCGGCGGCGCAGGTATCCACCAGCTTATAGACCGGCCGGATGTCATAATCATGGCGCAGCTGCCGGATTTTTTCTTCCGTCAGGCCCCAGAGGTGGGCCAGTTGGACATCGGAGAAGCCCAGCTCCTTGGCCCGCCGCAGCATCTCCGGCAGGTGCTGGCCTTCCCGGCCCTGCTGCAGCAGGACGCCGAAGGCGGCCAATTCGTCGCTGCTCTGCACCAGATCGCGGATCTGATAAAGGAACCAGGGGTCGATCTTGGTCAGATCATAGATTTCGGCCACGGTTAGACCCTGACGCAAGGCCTGGCGCAGGTAAAAAAGACGCTGGGAGTTGGGTGTGATTAATTTGGCCCGTAGCTTCTCCGGGGCCAGTTCGCCGAAATCCTTGCCGTCGGCCCCCAGCCCAAAGCGGCCGATCTCCAAGGAGCGCAACCCCTTTTGCAAGGCCTCCTTAAAAGTCCGGCCGATGGCCATCACCTCGCCCACCGATTTCATGGAGGTGGTCAGGAAATCTTCGGCCCCGGGGAATTTTTCAAAGGTCCAGCGGGGGATCTTGACTACGCAGTAGTCAATGGTAGGTTCAAAGGAGGCATAAGTCTCTTTGGTGATGTCGTTGGGGATTTCGTCCAGGGTATAGCCCACGGCCAGCTTGGCGGCGATCTTGGCGATGGGGAAGCCGGTGGCCTTGGAGGCCAAGGCCGAAGAGCGGGAGACCCGGGGGTTCATTTCAATGACCACCATCTCGCCGTTTTCCGGATTGATGGCAAACTGGACGTTGGAGCCGCCGGTCTCCACGCCGATCTCCCGCATGATGGCGATGGCCGCGTCCCGCATCTGCTGGTATTCCCGGTCAGTCAGAGTCTGGGCCGGGGCCACGGTAATGGAGTCGCCGGTGTGCACCCCCATGGGGTCCAGGTTCTCGATGGAGCAGATGATGACGACGTTGTCCTTGAAATCCCGCATCACCTCCAGCTCGAATTCCTTCCAGCCCAGGACCGATTCTTCCAACATGATCTCACCGATCATGCTGGCCTCCAGACCGTAGGCCGACAATGCCCGCAGGTCCTCCAGATTATAGGCAATGCCGCCGCCGGTGCCGCCCAAGGTGAAGCTGGGCCGCACGATGATGGGGTAGTCCAAGATATCCGGGACCGCCAAAGCCTCGGTGAGGGTCCGGACAATGACGCTCCGAGGCACCCGCAGATTGATGTTGGCCATGGCATCGCGAAAGAGCTGGCGGTCCTCCGCCTTCTTGATGACCTGGGGGTTGGCGCCGATCATTTCCACTCCGAGGCGCTCCAGGATGCCGGTCTCGGCCACAGCCACGGCGGTATTCAGCCCGGTCTGGCCCCCCAGGGTGGGCAGGAGGGCGTCGGGCCGCTCCCGTTCGATGACCTTGCAGACCATCTCCGGCGTAATGGGCTCGATGTAGGTCCGATCGGCCATCTCCGGATCAGTCATGATGGTGGCCGGGTTGGAGTTGATGAGGACTACTTCGTAGCCCTCTTCCCGCAGGGCCTTGCAGGCCTGGGTGCCGGAATAGTCAAATTCACAGGCCTGGGAAATAATGATGGGCCCGGAGCCGATGATGAGGATCTTTTTGATGTCTGTGCGTTTGGGCATAAAGGCTTAACTACTTTCCATGGTCATATTACAGATTCACAAGAGCTTTTGCCGGCTGGTGTAAAGAAAGGGACTATTTAAACCTCGCCAACTTCTTATTTACGGCTGCCAGATCGAAGGCCTCAGGGTCGAAACCCTCGCCCAGCCACTCTCGACTCTCCTCAGATTCTGGATGGTTCGGGTTGTTGATGATATCCAGCAGATGTTCGTAGCCCCACACGCCGCCGCAATCCTCGGGCGGACAGGCCCGGGCCCCATCCAGACGATAGGGATAGAGTTGCTTTGCTTCCGGCAACATTATCTTTTCAACGAGGATTTCATGTTGCCAATCATCGCCGAAGTCGTAAATATACCGAAATTTCGTTTTGGCTCGGGAGATTACGTCCTGCAAAAGGGTTCTCTTATCACTTATCAGGGGGGGACCGAAATCAAAGTCATCACCAACCTCGCCATATCTCACTTTGTTGATGATAAATTCATGCAAATGAAAATTCTCCCAGCCCATGGCCCGCTGGATAATATTATGAAGCTTAAACAGGGTGATATCGCCCTTGACGGCAAACCGGCGCCAAATGGCTGGCTTACTGTCGAGCAAAGTAATTTTCAGAAGAAAGAGGCGCGGTGCATCCAGCCGGCCTTGTTCGTCCAACATCTTCTGTGATTGCATCGGCTAACCTCAGAATTTTTTCGTCCGCCGCCAGACCTTCAGAAATATCAGGCTCCCGGAAACAGCCATGGTCATCAGGGCCAAACCTAAGAGGGCCCGGTAGACGGTCCCGAAGTCACCGCCCCCCCGATGTAGGGTATTGGCCCACAACGCCAGGGTTGGAGATTGCAACAAGGTCTCGGCATTGAGCACAAAACCGCTGGCCGCCTGGAGAAAGATGAAGAGGGCCAGCCCCATGCCGAAGCGGCGGTGCCAGGTGCGCAGGGAGAGTTCGTTCAAGGTCCGTGGCCTCACCCATTGATTCGAGTATTAAACGTTGAACCGAATTTCCACGATATCGCCGTCCTCAATATGGTAGTCCCGGTCCACCAGGTGCACCAGCTTCTTGGCCCGGGCCTCCTGCATGTTGAAGACATTGAGGAAATCCTCATACTTGACGATATCCGCCTTGATGAAGCCCCGGGCCAGATCAGTATGAATCTTGCCGGCGCAGGTGACGATATCCGCGTGGCAGGGCACCGGCCAGGCGTGCACTTCTTTCTTGCCCACCGTGTAGAAAAAGACGAGGCCGGCTTTGGCCAGAATCTGGCCGATAATCACGTTGACCTCCAGTGGCGCGGGCAGCACCAGGGTCGGCTTCAGGCTCAGAGGGGCCAGGGCCCGCAAATGGGCCAAGTCGCCCGGGGTCCAGCCGCCGTCACATAAGGGGGTTTCCTGCTCGAGGAGATCAAGACCCCGGCTCAGGACAGCCTTTTCCGCCGGATCGCCGGTCCGCTCCCGCCGTGTCTCCAACTTCTCCATATCCAGGATGAGGAGGTCCAAGACCTGCTCCCGGGCCACCACAAAAGCATCGGCGTGCTCCCAATCCTCCTGGACCAATTCCACATAATAGGGGGTGACCTTCAGAGGGTCGCACTTTTTTACCAACTCCACAAACCGCTCGTCGTGATACTTGACCTTGCCCAGGGGCAGATCAAGGCCGATTATGCCTACTTTCATTGACTTTAACCTCACTTTTCACATTTAATCTTTCTTGATAGTTTCATAATTCCTCAAAGCTATTTTGAAAATTCCTCCACCGTCAACCCAGCCTGTTTAATTATCCTGGCCATTATGGAACGGTAACTCTTCAGTCATCTGAGAAAATGAAAAAAATTGTTAAATTTCACAAGCGAACTTGTACTTTTGTGAAATATATGTATAATTGGTCCTGTGGGAACAACACCGGACCAGCCATTCAATTTTAATCTCACCGGCCCGC
>DYEV01000002.1 GCA_020725545.1 Desulfobacca sp.
CGGGACCGCGCCGGACTTCCACCGGCTTCCATCCTCAGCCCTTCTGGGCACCTGTAGTCTTGCTATGCCGAACGTTATCACCCCCAACGGTTCCTGTCAAGCCCTACCCCAAGTCTATGACCAGGTTTATCGCCAGCGCTCCGGCTATTTTGCCGACGTCAAGTCATCCCCAGCCCGGCGCCGTCTGGTCCAAGGTGCCCGGCACCTGTTTGACCCGGTGGGGCGCTGGCGCGGTCAGGCCGAGAGCAGCCATCTGAAAGTCTACCGGCTCCTGGAGCCTCTGTTGCGGGAGCAGTGCCAGATCAACGAAGCTGATCCTGAACCGGCAACCCTCAAGGAACTTTAGGAGATACCCGCCGACTCCCGCCCAAGTCCGGCCGATCCCGATGCTGCCCAGGGCCGCAAGGGGAAAGGCTATAAGGCCTCCATCGCTGAGACCTGGGCGCCGGAAAATCCTCTGGAAGTACGAGCTGCCAGACCTGGCAACGTCCAACGGCGAGAGCAGCAGGAAACAACTCATTGCAAAGCGCGTTACAAAATCCGCTCCGGTATCGAGGCCACCATCTCCGCAGCAAATCGCCTCACTAGTTTGAAGCGTATCTGGAGCCGCGGGAAAAAACGCGTCAGCATGTTGGTCTTTTGCAAAGCCATGGCCATAAATAGCAAAAGATTTATCCAGTATGCCTTGGAAAAGACCAAAGAGTCCCTGGCTCCGACGCCGGGATCACCTTCATCCGGTAATTTTGCTTCTAAGGTGATGCCTCTGTGGTGCCCAGCTAGGCTTTTGGGCTCCTGTGGCTAGGCTCTGGCTGCTTAACCCCAGCCTAAGTGTTGCGTCGGTAAATTGGGTTTTTCCGGGGCCATCAATATGATTATGTCATCCTCTCACTGCAATAGGATAATGTCATCCCCCGGGTGAAAACATAATATCACCCACTGCCATGAATGTAAGAAGTGGAATGCGATGACCAGAGAGGTGGCGTTTACCATGAAAGACATGATCCGTCTGGGAGTCCTGATCAAGTTGGCGGTTGGTGCGAATACCACGGCGACGACAACCTGGAACCCCCAAAACACCAACACCTCCTGGGCTGGTCGGGCCAGCGGCGCGTCGGCAGAATAAATATTTTTCTTTTTCTTGAAAAAAGCTTGACGGCAAGGAGAAAGAGCAGTATATATTAAGATTGCAATACTAAACTATTTGTTTATTTTTATTAAACCGGATGGCATGTGAAGATTGGCGAAAAACTGAAGCGGTTGCGGCAGGCAAATTCGTTAACCCAGGAGGAGTTGGCCAACCGGGCCTATCTGACCAAAGGTTTTATTTCGCAGTTGGAGCGGGATCAGACCTCCCCCTCCATTGCCACCTTGAAGGACATACTGGATGTCCTGGGCGTGTCTCTGGCCGATTTTTTCCAGGATCATTCTCCCACGAAGGTGGTCTATCCGGTGAGCGCTCGGATCACCACCTCCAATTCCACTTCCGCCTGCCGGGTGGAAGTGTTGGTCCCGGACGCCCAGAACCGGATGATGGATCCGGTGTTGGTGACCTTGGCCAGCGGCGCCGCCTTGCCGACTCAGGAACCCCATGAGGGCGAGGAATTCGGCATCGTTTTGAAGGGAGTCATCCACCTCAAGGTGGACAGCCGCACCTTTAAGGTGAAGCAACAGGAATGTTTTTATTTCCGGTCCAACACCCAGCATGCCGTGGTTAATGCCGGCAAGCAGGAGGCCCGGATTTTATGGGTCGTTACTCCGCCGATTTTCGGCTAAGGAGGGTTATGCTGTTTCGTGACCCCAAACATTAGGTTCATGACAAAAGCTAGGCAGCGAAGGAGGTAGTGTGAGTTGGAAAAATTTGAAATGGGTTTTGGCCAGCACCTGATGCTGGACGGCTATGGCTGCCCGTACGACCGCCTGACGGATCTGGATCGGATCTACGAGTTTCTCAACCAGTGCCCGGATCTGATCCAGATGACCAAAATCATGCCGCCCTACGCCTTTAAATATTCCGGCAAAGTCCCCGAGGATTGGGGACTTTCAGGTTTTGTGCTGATTGCCGAGAGTCATATCAGCATCCATACGTTTCCGGAAAAAGGCTATCTGAGCATCGATGTTTTTTCCTGCAAAGACTTTGATGTTCAAACTGCGGTGGATTTTGCCACAACGGTCTTCGGCATCGCCAGCAAAGAGGTGAAGATTGTGGATCGGGGTCTGGAATTCCCCCGGGATATGGGGGCAGTGACCCGATTCATCCGCAATGAACGGCAAGAGCTGAGGGTCTAATATGGACGAAGCTGACAGTAGCAGGCCTGACCTCTGGACGCGGATCTGGCGAATTTTCCGCCGGCGGGAGATTCAACACCCCGACGATGTGGAAAAAGAAATCCAGAGTATTCTGGAGGCAGGAGAGGAACGCGGCTTTATCTCGCGCCAAGAAGGCGAGATGATTGCCAGCATCTTTGAATTTAAAGATACCCTGGCCCGGGAGATCATGGTCCCCCGCGTCGATATCACCTGCGTTGCCATGGATAGCCCCATTGCGGACATCATCGCAGTGATTTTGGCGCGGGGCCACTCCCGGTTGCCAGTCTATAAAGATAACATCGACAACATCAAAGGCATTCTGTTGGCCAAAGACCTCCTGGTCTTTTGGAATAAACCCGACGACGAGATTGACATCCGCACCGTCCTGCGGCCGGCCTTTTTCATCCCCGAGGCCAAGAAGATCAGTGATCTGCTGCGGGATTTCGTGGAAAAGAAGATACAAATCGCCATCGTCATCGATGAGTACGGCGGCACCTCCGGCCTCATTACCATTGAGGATATTCTGGAAGAAATCGTCGGCGAGATTTACGACGAATACGACACCCAGGAACCCCGCCTGCACCCCCAGGAAGACGGCTCCGTCATCGTCGACGCCCGTCTGGAGATCGAAAACCTGGCCGAGCATTTTGGCGTTGAGATACCCGAAGGCGAATTCGAGTCGGTGGGCGGCCTGCTCATCCATCATTTGGGCAAGGTCCCACAGGTGGGCGACACGGTGGTTGCTCAGAACCTGGAATTCACCGTAACGGCCGCCGACGAACGCCGGGTCAAGCAGATCCGGGTGCGTTCCCTGGCTGAGCCGGCTCAGACCTTTGCCGCCCAAACACCTTGATTATCCCTGGAGCCACCTCCCTCCGGTAATCCCCGCACCCAAGCAATATACTGATCCACCTTGAACTTGCGTTGACAGCCGGCCCGGCTCATGTAGCGGATTTTGCCAAAGACAGGCCGCTCCCCCCAGGGCCGGTCATGGACCCCGCCGATGGACCAGGCCACGCCTGTATAGCCGTTGGGATCACGGCCGTCCAATTGGTAGCGGTCATTGAGATAGATGGCGGTGGCCAAGGCTTCCTCCGGGGTGGCGCTCCACTCCAGGATTTTTTTGGCCCAATACATCCGCAGGTAGCCATGCATTTTGCCCCGCCGCACCATCTCCAGTTGGGCTGCGTTCCAAAGGTCATCGTGGGTGCGGGCTGCCTCCCACTCCGCCAAACTGTATATATACTCCCGCCGGTCCTGGCGGTGCTGGTCCAGAGTCTGCCGGGCCCAGTCGGGGAAACCGCTCACCCGGTCATAATCCGGGTTGTAATAACAGAAATTATCCGCCAGCTCCCGGCGGACGATGAGCTCTTCCAGAAAGGCCTGTTTGGCCTCAGCCGGCGCCTCGGCTTGCCGCACCTCCCAAGCCACCCGCTGCGCCCCGATCTGGCCGAAGTGCAGATAGGGCGACAGGTCCGAAAGGCCCCGGAGGGTGGGATCGTTGCGGTCCAGGTGGTAGCGGGCCAACCTCTGCTGGAGAAAGGTTTGCAAACACTCCCAGGCTGCGTGGGGCCCGGACCGGCACCAGGTGACCGGTGCTACCCGGGGATCAGCTCCGCTTCCAGCCAACGCTTGTCCCCAGTCAATAACCGGCGGCGCGGTCGGCCAGGATACGGGATGCTCCTGCAGGGGCGGCAAGTCCGTTAAGAACTCGGGCAACTGGCGGTGCATCTTGGGCCGCAGGGTATAGGCGGCAAACTCCTGTTTCGGCGAAGCCAGCCAGCAGGGAATAATGTTATGGGCATCCACCTGCCAGAACGGGATGGTGATCTTCTCTTTTACCTGTGCCTGCCATTGCCGCTTGAGACGCAGCGGATCAAAATCGCAGACCAGGGCGCCTGCCCCCTGCTCCGCCAGAAAGGCCGGCAGGACTTCCTGGGGGGCGCCCGGCAGTAGGAAAAAGGGGAGCCGGTGCTGTTCCAAAACCTGGGCAGTCTCCCGCAGGCCCTGCAGCATAAAATCATACTGCCGGAACGTTGCGCCCAGAAACTGGGGCACCAGGGTAAAGGCCACCGCCAGGGGGGCCTGCTGCTCCAGGGCTAACGCCTGGGCCCAGAGCAGAGCCCAATTGTCCTGGGCCCGCTGGTCCCGGCTCAGCCAATAGACCACCGGCCCACCTGGATAGGGATACTCGTTGAGCGGCCGGCTGCGTGTGAGGAGGTTGGCAGTCATAACGGCAACATTGAGAGGGAATCGCTTATCCGAAGTTTCGAGTTCCTAATTCTGGTGTAAAGAGAACTGTGGCATTAGCTTGCCTCTGCCAAAAGAATCCCCACCCGCGCTCCCGGGCCGGCTCCCAGAATCTTGGCGGCGCTGCCCTCCCGGCAGGCGATTTCCAGGTAGCCGTGGCTGCCCTTTAGGGCTAGCAGTGCGCCCGCCGGCACCTGGCTGTAGGTAGAAACCCAATGTGAAATCTGCCGTTCTCCCACCCAGAGGCGAACTGATCGGCCTTGCCGCCAGGCCTCTATCTCCGGATAGGGCAGGTTGGTAATCAGATTGCCGAAATGGTCCACGGCGATGACCTGGCCGGTCGCGGCCGACGCCCCGAACTGCGGTGAGGGCAGGTCCAACGGCATCGATTCATGGAGCTCCGGCCCAAACTCAGTGAGGGGCACCCCCAAAGACAGGTGGGCCGCCACCGGCGCGAAGATATCCCGGCCATGAAAAGTGGCTGAGACGTCCGGCAAAAAATAGCGTTGGTTTTCCAGGCAGACCATCCTCTGGGCCGGCTGTTGGGCCAAAATCAGGGCAAAGAGGCCGTTGTCCGGGCCCACCAGGAAGTGCTCCCCCACGGCTGCGGCCAGGGCTCGCCGCCTAGAGCCCACACCCGGGTCCACCACGGCCAGGTGGATGGTGCCCGGCGGGAAATACCGCCAGGCTGACTGCAGCACCAGGGCTCCCATGGTGATGTCCTGGGGCGGCACGGCGTGGCTCAGGTCCACCAACTGCACCCAGGGATTGAGGCCCAGGATGACCCCCTTCATGATGCCGACATAGGCGTCCTGATGGCCGAAATCAGACAGCAGGGTAATGATCGGCGGACGCATGGGGTTGGTGGTCATGGCCTAATGGGAGGTAAGGGCCAGCTGCCGGGAAACCTCCTCCCGGATGCGCTCCACCGGCAGGCCGCCGGCAAAGCGGCCCTGGCCGTTGATATACACCAAAGGCGGCGGATAGGTCAGGGAACACAGGAGCTTGGTCTGAGGCAGCTTGGGTCCCCGGGAGTCTTTCAGGACGTTGATATATTCCACTGACACCTTGCCGGGAAAATCCCGTTCCAGGGTCAGGGCCAACGCCCGGGTCTGCAACTCCAGACTGACCCGCTCCAGGGGGTCGCCATGATCATGGCCGGCATGATCATGACCATGGCTATGCCCGCCGCAACCGCAGCCACAGCCGGCATCGCTGCTGGTGGCCAACGTCGGGGCGTCATAAATGATGATTTCGATCTTGCTGCTGGGAATCATAAGAAAAACCTCGGTTAATCTTGAAACAGATTTATCGCTGCTCTTGGTGGCTTTCTTTCATAATAAGGCACCCTGGCCGTTTCGCCAAGAGGGGGCGGGCGATGTGCCAAGATTCACAAAATTTGCTTTCCCTCTTGTGTTTTGCCGATCCATGTGGTTAAAATGTTAATTCTGACAAGAATAGATTATTTTACTGAGGAACGGGGGGACCTGCATGGCTGGAAAACTTGATCATCTCCGGAATGTGGCCCTGGTGGGCCACAGCGGCGCGGGCAAAACCTCGGTGGCAGAAGCCATGCTTTTTGCAGCCAAAGCCACCTCCAGGTTGGGCAAAGTGGATGACGGCAGTTCGGTATTGGATTTTGAAGCGGAAGAGATCAAACGCCACATTTCCATTGCGGCGGCCTGTCACCACTTTGATTGGAAGAAGCATGCCATCCATTTTGTGGATACGCCGGGTGATGACAACTTTCTGGCCGAGACGCGGGCGGCCCTGCAGGTGGCTGATAGTGCCCTGGTCGTCGTCGACGCGGTGGACGGCGTCAAGGTAGGCACCGAAAAAGTTTGGGCAACTGCTGAGAAATACAAATTGCCCCGCCTGATCTTTATCAACAAAATGGAGCGGGAGCGGGCCGATTTCGACAAAGCGGTGCGAGAGGTCAGGGATATTCTCAAGGCCAAGCCGGTGCTGTTGCAAATGCCCATCGGCCGGGAGGCGGATTTCAAAGGGATTGTGGACCTAGTGGCTTTCAAGGCCTATACCTTTGATGCCAGTGGCAAGGCCACCGAAATAGCAATACCGGCGGACCTGAAAGAGGAAGCCGAGGCCCAGCGCAGCGAGCTGCTGAATTTTGCGGCAGAATCAGACGATGTCCTCATTGAAAAATATCTGGAAGAGGGCCAACTCTCTCCCGAAGAGGTCTTGCAGGGTCTGCGGCTCGGGACCCTGGCCGGCAACTTTGTGCCGGTCTTGTGCGGCGCCGCGCCGCAGATGGCCGGGATCTCCCTCCTCTTGGATGCCATTAATGCCTATCTGCCCTCGCCCACTGACCGGGGTCCGGTGACGGGGGTTAATCCCAAGACCAAGGCCGAGGTCAGTCTGCCCCCCGATCCGGACGGTCCCTTTTGTGCCTATGTCTTTAAGACCGTGGCCGATCCCTATGCCGGCCGGCTCACCATCTTCCGCATTTATTCCGGTATCCTGAAATCCGACTCATCCTTTTATAATGCCAACAAAGAGACCATGGAGCGGTTCGGGCAACTCTTCCTGCCCGAAGGTAAGGGTCAGAAATCCGTAGAATCTGCCGGTCCGGGGGTCTTTGCGGCCGTGGCCAAGCTGAAGGAAACGGTTACCGGTGATACCCTCTGTGAAGAAGCCAACCCCATCATCCTGCCGGCGCCGGAGCCTCCCAAGACCGTGGTCACCTTTGCGGTGGAGCCCAAGAGCCGGGGCGATGAGGATAAAGTGTACTCCTCCATTGCCCGCCTCATCGAAGAAGATCCATCCCTGAAGCTGTCCCGCAACGCCGAAACCAAAGAAATTCTGCTGTCCGGCATGGGCCAGGTGCATATTGAAGCGACGGTGGAGAAACTGAAGCGCAAATTCGGGGTGGAAGTCAACCTGAAGACCCCCAAGGTCCCCTATCGGGAAACCATCAAAGGCCGTACCAAAGTCCAGGGGAAATACAAACGCCAGTCCGGCGGCCGGGGACAATTCGGCGACACCTGGCTGGAGATCGAACCTCTGCCCCGGGGCGGTGGTTTTGAATTCGTGGACAAGATCGTCGGCGGCGTCATCCCCAAACAATATATCCCGGCTGTGGAAAAGGGCATCGTTGAGGCCATGCAGGAAGGCGAGCTGGCCGGCTGCCCGGTGGTAGATGTCAAGGTCACCCTCTATGACGGCTCCTTCCATGAAGTGGACTCCTCGGAAATGGCCTTCAAGATTGCCGGTTCCATGGGCTTCAAGAAAGGCTATCTGGCCTGCCAGCCCACGCTGTTGGAGCCCATCATGCTCATGACCGTCACGGTCCCCGAAGAATTCATGGGCGACATCATCGGCGATCTGAACGGCCGACGGGGCCGGGTCCTCGGTGTGGACGCCGACGGCAATCTGCAGATCATTAAGGCCAATGTGCCCCTGGCAGAAGTGCTCCACTATCAGCCCGATCTGACCTCCAAGACCGGCGGCCGGGGCACCTTTGAAATGGAATTCTCCCATTATGAAGAAGTCCCACCGGCCATGGCAGAAAAGGTCATCGCCCAACTCAAGGCGGAGAGGGAGAAAGAGTAGACAGGGGGCCGGGATCCAGGTAAGCTCCCTGCAGATGAGAAATGATGAACAGAGCTAAGGTCGGCGTATCCCGAGGACGGGTGGTGGCTGTGTCGGTGAGCGCCACCACCGGCGTCAAAAAAGAGAATGTTCCTCTGGCCATGGTGGTGCCCAATTACGGCCTGGAGGGCGACGCCCACGCCGGTGACTGGCATCGCCAAGTCAGTCTGCTGGCCGTGGAGAGCATTGAAAAAATGCGGCGGCAGGGGCTTGATCTGCAGCCCGGTGATTTTGCCGAAAATATTACTACCGCAGGCCTGGACATCCCCCACCTGCCGGTGGGCACCCGGTTGCGCCTGGGGAGCGCCGTGGAGCTGGAGGTGACCCAGATCGGCAAGGCCTGCCATCATGGCTGCGCCATCAAACAGGCGGTGGGCGATTGCGTCATGCCTCGGGAGGGCATCTTTGCCCGGGTCCTGCGGGGCGGTATCGTCCGGCCGCACGACCTTATCGAGGTTTCTTATGTTCCGGGTAGGGATCCTGACCTGCAGTGACAAGGGGGCCGCGGGTGAGCGTGATGACACCAGCGCCGCGACCCTGCGTCAGATGCTGCCGGAGGCTTTTCAGGTGGCCCGGTATCAGGTAGTGCCGGACGAGCGGGAAGCCATTGCCACCGCCTTGGTGGAATGGTGTGACCGGCATGGTCTGGACCTCATCCTGACCACCGGCGGCACCGGTCTGAGCCCTCGGGACGTCACCCCGGAAGCTACGCTGGCCGTCGTCGAACGGCTGGTCCCCGGCATCGCCGAGGCCATGCGGGCCGCCGGTCTGGCCCAGACCCCGCATGCCATGCTCTCACGGGCTGTTGCCGGTATACGCCGCCAGACCCTGATTATCAATCTCCCGGGGAGCCCGAAGGCGGTGCGGCAAAATTTGGCGGTCGTCCTGCCGGCCTTGCCTCACGCCCTGGAAAAGATCAAAGGTTCTGACCGGGAATGCGGTGCGCCCTAAAAAGTTGCTGAAAAAGTTCTTTTGGGTGAGGGGGCAGGAAATACAGCCGTCTCTCCCCTCCCCCAACCCCCCCTGCAATCCCAACGCGGGAATTGGCTTTGCCAAGAGGCAGGCACTTGGCTAATCTTGAGATGTCGCAACGACGAACCTGGAGGCCCGGCATGGTCCGGTGGTGGGCAGGATTCCTGCTTTTAGCCAGCATTATTTTGTCTTCCTGTGGACCGGCTGCGGCCGAGGAGCCGAGAGAAGTCTACGTTCTCACCGCCAGCGGTTCCATCAATCCCGGGATGGCCGAATTCATCCTGGACGGCCTCCAGACCGCCGAGAAGGGGCGGGCCGAAGCGTTGATCATCGAGCTGGATACCCCCGGTGGTCTGGACACCTCCATGCGTGAGATCGCCCAAGGGATTATTAATGCCAAGATCCCCGTGGTGGTCTTTGTCTCCCCTAAAGGGGCCCGGGCGGCTTCGGCCGGTTTGATCATCACCTTGGCCAGCCACGTAGCGGCCATGGCGCCGGGGACCAATATCGGCGCGGCCCATCCGGTGGCCATCGGCACCGGCCAGATGGACAAGGAAATGGCCGCCAAAGTAGTGAATGACATGGCGGCCTATGTCCGTTCCCTGGCCGCAGAACGACAGCGCAATGCGGATTGGGCCGAAAAGGCGGTGCGCCAGAGTGTGTCCATCACGGCAGGGGAGGCTCAAAAACTGCGAGTCGTGGAAATCCTGGCCGACGATCTGCCAGACCTGCTGAAAAAGCTCGATGGTCGGGTGGTGCGCCTGCCTCAGGAAAGCCGCACCCTGAAAACGGCCAAAGCGACGGTGGTCACTTTTGAGCCCGGCCTGCGCCACCGGGTCTTGAAACGCTTGGCCGACCCCAATATCGCCATCATCCTCATGATGATCGGTTTGGCCGGACTGTATTTTGAATTGGCCCACCCCGGCGCCGTCCTCCCTGGGGTTTTGGGCGGCATCTGTTTATTGTTGGCTTTTTATGCCTTTCAAACCTTGCCGGTGAACTTCATCGGCCTGATGCTGCTGGTGTTGGGCTTTATCTTTTTTCTGTTGGAGATTTATGTGACCAGCTATGGTCTGTTGTCCATTGCCGGCATCATTTCGCTGGCCCTGGGCGGCCTCATGCTCTATCGCAGCCAGGGGCCAGGAATGGCCATCTCCTTGAGCGTTCTGCTGACGGTGATTGGCACCATATCCCTGTTCTTTCTGGTGGTGACCGGTTTGGCGGTGCGGGCTCAGATGCAGAAGCCCATATCCGGCATGGCTGGTCTGGTGGGGGAGCAGGGGGTGGCCCTAACCGACCTCGATCCCGCCGGCAAAGTGTTGGTCCAAGGCACCTATTGGGACGCCCACGCGGAGGAATTCATTCCAAAGAATACGCCGGTGGAGGTCGTCCGGATGCACGGTTTGCGGTTGGTGGTGCGACGTTTAGCCGATTCCTGAAAAAGGAGAGAGAGTATGGCCTTTTCCCCTATTATCATTCTGGTCCTGGTGGTTTTTTTCCTGTTCAGTGCCATCAAAATCCTCAATGAATTTGAACGCGGGGTTATCTTTCGATTGGGCCGGGCCTTGCATGAGGCGAAAGGTCCTGGCGTCATTATCCTCATCCCCATCATCGATCAGATGCGCAGGGTCAACCTGCAGATCGTCACCTATGATGTGCCGACCCAGGATGTCATTACCCGGGATAACGTCAGCGTCAAGGTGAATGCCGTGGTCTATTTCAAGGTGATGGACCCCATCAAAGCGATTATCGAAGTGCAGGACTACTTCCAGGCCACGGCCTTATTGGCCCAGACCACCCTGCGGAGTGTCTGCGGCCAGTCGGAGTTGGATGAACTGCTCTCAGCCCGGGAGAAAATCAATCTGAAGCTGGCCGAAATCCTGGACCAGCACACCGACCCCTGGGGGGTCAAGGTGACTCTCGTGGAGGTCAAGGCCATTGACCTGCCCATCGAAATGCAGCGGGCTATGGCCCGCCAGGCGGAGGCCGAACGGGAACGCCGGGCCAAAGTCATTGCTGCAGAAGGGGAGTTCCAGGCAGCCGCCAAGTTGTCCGAGGCCGCCCACATCATGGCCAAGGAACCCATCACCCTGCAGTTGCGGTATCTCCAGACGCTGCGGGAAATTGCCGCGGAAAAAAATTCCACAACCCTGTTCCCCATTCCCATTGATCTGCTGACGCCCTTCATTAAACTTGCAGACAAACTCAAAAGTGAATAAGATAAGGAGGCTTTTGCAAAATTCCCTTGTTTTACTCTTTGTCATTCTGAGCGAAAGGGAAGAATCTCATGTTTATCGGTTATCAAGATCCTTCACTTCGTTCAGGATGACAATCACACCCATTTTGCAAAAATCTCTAAGTTTTCGATTTTACAGATAGGTAGGATGCGTATGGGAAAAAAAGAGAAGAAGGAAAAGAAGGAAAAACCTCTGGACCGTATGACCGCCAAGGAACTCCGGGAGTATGCCCTTACCCTGGGGGAGATTGTCGGCGTCCATGGTATGAACAAAGAGGAGCTCATCGCCGCCATTAAAGAGATCAAAGGCATCAGCGATGAGGGTCCCAAGGCCGCCAAATCCCTGAATGTGCGGGAATTGAAAGAAAAAATCAAGGAGCTGCGGGCCCGCAAAGCAGAAGCCCGGACTGCCGCAGCAACACGGCAAACCATCGATATCTTCCGGAAGCGGATTAATCGGTTAAAGAAACGGACCCGCAAGGCCGCCTAAAGGACTGAGTCACCATCGAGGTGGAAAGGGATCACCGGTTATGGCTTCAGCAGAGAAGACACCCGATAGCAGCCCGGCGGAGCACGGAGGCACGCCTGCGCCTCTCAGCCCGATAACCCTCACCATCAGTGAGATCGGCGTCCAAAAGACCTTCGCCAAAGGCACCATTATCGTCCGCCAGGGCGATCTGCCGGATAATTTTTATGTCATCCGGCAGGGCCGGGTCAAAGTGTTTCGCCTCAGTCCTGAAGGCATCCGCACCGATCTCACGGAATTGGGCGCCGGAGCCTATTTCGGCGAGTTGGCCATTGTCACCGGGCAGCCCCGCACCGCTTCGGTAGAAGCCGCCGAAGATACGGTTCTCACAGAAATCAGCCGGGAAGAGTTTGATAAGCTGCTGGATGACAATCCGCCTTTGGCTCGGCAGATTATCAAGCAACTGACCGAATGGCTGGTGGGAGCGGATAAGCGCCTGGAAAAAGAGACTGTCCATCAGGTGAGGATTCGGGAAGTCTCCTGGTTTGATTTTGTCCTGATCGGCGGTTTGAGCATTATCTTTGCCCTGATCTTCAATTTCTACAATGATAATCAGATACCGTTGATTCAAGGCTGGGGCCGGGCCGAGACCGTCAAAGAGATTGCCCTGCAGGAAGCCCTGGCGAAGTATAAGGCCGGGGAATTGATCGTCATTGACGCCCGCAAAGACAGTTTTTTCCAACAGAAGCATATTAAAGGGGCTGAAAATTTCCAGGTAGTCTTTTTCGACCTGATGGCGCCCATGTTCCAATTCCGGCTGGAGCAGAGGCAGGCCACCCCGGAGACCCCCATGCTGATCGTCGGCGGCACCCTGAGCCGACGCTTTGATCTGGACCTGGCCCACGCCCTGAAAGATTTGGGCTATGAAAATGTCATGGTCTTGGCCGGAGATTATACCGCCTGGGAGAAGGCCTTCCCGGTGGAGGAAAAGCCGCCCAAACCGCCCATGCCCATGCATTTTGGCATCGCCGGCCTGTTGGAGTGGATACCGGTCGCCATTTTTGTGCTGATTCTCATCCCCCCGGTGCGCCGCAGTCCGTATCTGGCCATATTCTGCCGGCTGCTCCTGGGCGTCATCTTTATCCAATTCGCCCTCAGCAAGATCATGCGGCCGGCGGTTTTTGCTTTAAACGTGGTGGAATATCAGATGATGCCGGCTTGGGGGGTCAATCTCTGGGCCCTCATCCTCCCCTGGGCCGAATTAGTGGCCGGTCTCTTCCTCATCTTAGGCATCCGCACCCGCACCGCCGCCATCTTTATCGGCGGGATGAACGTCATCTTCATTGTGGGGTTGGTCAATGCCATCCTGCATCAATATCCCATCAACTGCGGTTGCGTGGGTGAAGTGGGCGAGCCGGTGAACTGGTGGAAAGTCTTGAAGAATACCGGCATGCTGCTCATGGCGGTGCAGATTTACTTCTATGATCGCCTCTTTGTCCTGGATCGGGGCGGGTTTATCTGGCGGGAGAGAAAAATATGAGTCGATCCGTATGGCAACGGTTGCCCCTGGGTCTGGTTCTCCTCGGTTGCCTGGGGTTTTGGGCCTGTGGTGAATCCCGGCTCCCCTTTGTGGGCACATACAAAACCGCTGAGCCCATTGCTAATAAGGGACATATCGAACTGGTGCTGAAGGACAATGGCGAGGCCGATTGGAATTGGGTGGACGAAAACCGTTCGGTAAAATTAAAATGGCGGGTTCAAGATGGCCGAGTTTGGCTCTATTTCAAAGAAGGCGTCATCCTCATCGGCACTCCTACGAATGGCAGCAAAATTTTAGCCCTCAACATCTCCGGCGAATGGCACGAGGGTTGCCCCGTGGAGAAATGTATTTATTTCACCCGCGTGAAGTGATCAGACTGAAATTCCTCTATTTCTGCAGAAACCGGCTTCCAGGCGCGCTGTTTGCACCAGTCAGCCAAGGGCTTCGGCTAGGGGGCGACCTCCCGGCTCTCTGCCGGCCGGAATGGCCAACCCGCGTCATATGCTCACAGGGAAAGGTTTCGGGGTGAAACCACTGCGACAATCTAGGTGGGGTATCCTTGCTTTAGCCATAAGTTGGTTGGTTTTAGTGCCCCTGACAGTTCTGGCCCAAAGCGATAACTTGATCATCTCCCGATTAGGGCTCAGTCAGGTCCAGGGAACCACCTTTTTGACCATGATCCTCAGCCGACCGGAACAGCCCACGATTCAGCCGGTAGTGGACCCGCAGGCCCCACAGTTGATCATTGATTTCCCGCAGGCTCGCGTTTTTGACGTTCCCGTGGTCCAGGCCGGCGATGACCAGCTCATCAAACAAGTAAGGACCATGGCCATCCCCGGCGGCGATGGCGTCAGGATTGTGGCTGAACTTGTCCCCGGCCGGCCGTACACGTATTGGCGCAGCAGCCGGACCTCACCCCGGGGCGGCTATCAATTTGTGCTGGGGATCAGGCCTGATGCCGCCGCCCCACCGCCGGCCGCAACGGCGCGTCCAGCACTCCCCAAGATCGCGGAACCGGCTCCAGCGCCGCCCCCGTTGCCGACGCGTTCCTACGAACCGGGGCCGACGGCCGGTCCCCGGCCCTCTGGAGAACCACAAGGTGGCCCCCCCCGTACCCCCGAATACGATTATCGTCGTCCCACGTCCGGCACCATGGCCGAAATCTATAACCTCATGCCGGGTGCCGGGCCAGTATTGGAATTTTTGGAGCGTCAGGGTTGGAATGCCCAAAAAGACAACGCCGGCCGCAAAGGCAGCCCGGCCAGCCAACGCTTTGTCATGACCAATGCTTCGCACCCTGACCTCTCCATCGCCGCAGAGCACATCCCCACAAGGGCTGGCAGTGCCCCCAGCATTAATATCATCGCCGTGTCCACCGATAAACTGGCGGACCGCGACGCAGACAAATACCGGCAGATGGTGCGTTGGGATCTGTCTACCATCAAAAAACACTTTGAAGATATCGGGGATTATTATGACGACGGCTTGAAGCCCTTGCGCATCCGTTTGCGGGAACGGACCAAGGCCGTTTTTTCGCGGGAATTCCAGTTCCTGCAGCAATTCATCGACGCAGCCGTACCCCAAAAACCGGAACTAGCCGCTCAGATCAAGAAACACCTCGACGAAAAGGTCAACAAACGCCTGGAGGGGGCGCAATACACCGAATCGGAAGATCCGCTGGTTATCTTCGATATGACGGACTTCTATACGCTGCGGGTTTACTTCATCGGCCGGTAGGAGAGAAGGTTGTTGAAAAAGTGCTTTTAGGGGAAGAGGCCAAAGAAAAGAAACCTGCCCCTTTTCCTGAAAAGAGGGTGCCTAGAAATCTTCAGACCGCTTCTTTGGGGGTCAACTCAAAGAAGAGGATCTTTTTATCGCCCTCGGCTTGGCGTAGTTTCTTCTCCTGAAAGCGCACATTATAGAGAGGCTTGGCCAGTTCAATAAAAGCCTGGGGGCCCCTGCTGCGGAGGCCTTGGGTCAGATAAATCTTGCCTCCCGGCCTGAGATATCTCCGAAAAATCTGTAAGAGCTGGGCAAAAGAGGCGGGTTCATAGAGAATATCAGAGCCGACCAGCCAGGAAAACTGCCCCGCCAGTTGGGGGTCATGCCAGTCAAGATATTCCACCCGGACATTTGCCAGGCGGTTCTGCCAGGCGCTCAGGCGAGCAAACGTTAAGGCATCGGGGATGGTATCCGTAATGGTCACCTGGTGCCCCCGGGCCGCGGCCGCCAAGCCGGCAAAACCCAGGCCGGCGCCCAGCTCCAGGATGGTTTGGTCTGACTGCGGCGGTTGTTTTACCAAAAAATCCGCCAAGACCAAAGCGCCGTCCCAGACCATGGCCCAATAGGGAAAATTTTCCAAGGAAAGGTGTTGGGCTTCCATATGGTGCACCAGATAGGATTCCAAATCAGCCATCTGGAGCAATTTCAGCTTAATGGGGCCCACCTGGATATCGGCCCACTCCAATTGATAGCGCTGGGCCAGGTCCTCGAAGAGGTGTTGCGCGGCATCGGCAGTCAACATGTCATATCCGAAGTATGGTTTGCACAGCATGAATCGTCAAGGATGCCCAAGATATAGTATGCCATCCTCCTATTGCTTACTGGCCCCTGGTCCCTGACCCCCTCTTTACTCCTCGCCTTTTTTCCCTTCTTCTTCTTTCATGAATTTTTTGACCAGCTCCATCATTTCCCGGAGTTTCTGGTCTACCCGGGCGTTGATGCTGCCTTCTTCAAAGCCGCCTTCCGGCAAGGGCCGGCCAGCGGGCACGCCCGTCAGGATTTCCATGGCCTCGTCCACGTGCTGGGCGGCCCAAACGTGGAATTTGCCCTGGCGCACCGCCTCGACGATCTCCGGTTTCAGCATCAGCTGCTGGACGTTGGCTCTTGGGATGATGACGCCGTGACTGCCGTCCAAGCCCCGGGCTTTGCAGACTTTATAGAATCCTTCGATCTTCCAGTTAACGCCGCCGATGGGTTGAAATTCGCCCCGCTGGCTGACCGAGCCGGTCATGGCGATATGCTGGGCAATGGGGACCTCGGCCAGGCAGGAGAGGATGGCGATGAGTTCCGCGGCCGAGGCACTGTCGCCCTCCACCATGCTATAGCTCTGTTCAAAAGTAAGATGGGCCGAGAGGGTCAGAGGTTTGTCCTGGGCAAAACGGCTGCGCAGAAAACTGGCTAGGATCATCACCCCTTTGGTGTGGATGTTCCCGGACATCTTCGATTCCCGTTCGATGGCCACTACCCCTTCCCGACCCAGGGATACTGTCGCCGTGATGCGGCTGGGGCGGGCAAAGGCATAATCCCCCAACATATATACCGAGAGGCCGTTGACCTGCCCCACTACCGCGCCGCTGGTCTCGATGAAGAGCATCCCCTCCTGGATGTAATCCTGCATCTTTTCTTCGAACAAATCGGAGCGGAAGATCTTTTCGCTGATGGCCTTTTCCATATCTTCGCCCATGATCAAGTCATGGCCGCGGCGTCTGGCATAGAAATTGGCCTCCCGGATGATGTCCGTTAATTCTCCCACCTGCAGGCTCATTTTGTTCTTATGGTCGGCCAACTCACTGGCATACTCCAAGAACCGGCTGACGGCCGTCTTATGGAGGGGGGCCAGATGTTCCTTTTCAGTAAAACCTTGCACGAAGGCTAGGAGCTGGGTCTGATGATCCGGCGTGCGCTTCATCTCCCAGTCAAAATCGGCCTTGATTTTAAAAAACTTGTGGAAATCCTCATCATAGGAATACAGTAGCTGATAGAGCCAGGGGTTGCCGATGAGGATCACCTTGAGCCGCAGCGGGATGGGTTCAGGCCGCAGGGTCTTAGTGGTAATCAACCCCAACTGCTCGCCTAAATCTTCAATCTTGATCTCCCGCTCTTTGAGGGTCCGCTTCAGGGCCTCATAGGAATAGAACCATTTCAGCAGGTCCATGACGTTGATGATCAAGTAGCCGCCGTTGGCCCGGTGCACCGACCCGGGATGGATGAGGGTGAAGTCGGTCAGCAGGGTGCCGAACTGGGCCTTGCGTTCGATGCTGCCGAAGAGATTGGGATAGGTAGGGTTGCCTTCCACTACCACTGGCGCCCCCTTACAGGCGGAATTGTCTACAAAGACGTTCACCTGATACTGCACGAAGCTGGGCTCGGGAGTGGGAAAGGGAAATGGTGTGGGCTGCCCCGGCCGCCGCTTTAAATCGTCAATATTTTTTAGAATATCGTCTTGAACTTCTTTGAGGTAAGTGGTGACCTCGGGCTGCCCCTGGTATTTTTCCACCAGCTCTTCGATGAGGTGGCCTACCACGAAGAGGGCCACATCCTGATCCAGCTTCTTTTCGGCCTGCTGGAATTCTTTTTCCATGCGGCGGATCTTGCGGAGGGCCTCGTTCATTTCATTGTGAAGGGCATTGGACTTTTGCCGCAATTCTTCCCGTTCAGCATCCGTCAGGGCCTTGAGTTCCTCTTCAGTCAAGGGCTTGCCGTCGCGGCCTGGAAAGATCATCATGCCGGCCTGGGAGATGTTCAGGATAAAGCCCTCTTCCGTGGCCCGTTGATCCAGCTCTTTAAGGATGTTGTTGCGCTCCTGAGTAAACTGATGCACCAGGGCTTCCCGGCGGTTGCTGTAATCTTCGCTCTCAAAGATTTCGGGAATCTGGATCTTTAAGGTGTTGATCAGTTCGTCCATGTCATCCCGCAAGACCTTGCCCTGGCCAGTGGGCAGTTGCAAAGCCCGGGGTTTCTCCGGTTCTTTGAAGTTGTAGACATAGACAAAGTCCGGCGGGGTTTTTTCTGTGGCCGCCAGCTTCTCGACGTAATTGCGGATCATGGCGGTGCGGCCGGAGCGGGGTTGACCAGAGACATAGATGTTGAAATCGTGGTCTTTCATCCCCAGACCCAGTTCCAGGGCATGCAAAGCCCGGTTCTGGGCGATCACCTGTTCCGACAGGGAGGCCAGTTCGGCAGTGGTCTCAAAACCCAACTCATCAGGCGTATAGACAGCTCGCAACTCTTCGGGCTTCAATTCCCAATCATCTCTTGGCATGTTGCCTCCTCGGAATCCTACAAAAATTTGCTTTCCCGCAAGGGGAGTGCCTTACTCCGGTGATCGTGGTTGCCACAGGCAGAAATCGCCGCAGGCCGTCGCCTCTTCTTCAATCTGGATGGTAGAATGCTCTAAACCGAACTGTTCCCGGAGAAGCGCCGCCATTTCACAGCGGACGTCGTCCTGCTTGCGGCTGCCGTTGACGACGGCATGGACGCTTAAGGCGTACAAACCTGAGCTTATGGTCCAAATATGGAGATCGTGAATATTTTTGACCGCCGGCACATTTTCCAGGCTTTGGGCCACCGCCTGGATATTCAGGTGACGAGGGGTGGCTTCCATCAGGATCTCGGTGGCCTCCTGGATCAGCCGCCAGCTGCCGGAAATGATCAAGAGACCGATAAGAAAGCTGGCTAAAGGGTCGAACCAATACCAGCCCCGCCAGAGCATGGCCACTGAGGCCGTAATAGCCACCACCGATCCCAAGCCGTCAGCCACCACATGCAAAAAGGCGGAACGCAGGTTGATGGATCGGTGTTGAGAGGGGTAGAGCAGCCAGGCCGAGATGATATTGACTGCCAGACCTGCCGAGGCAATGATCAGCATGGGGCCGCTTTTGACCAACGGCGGCTCCCAGAAGCGGTGGTAGGCTTCGTAAAAAATAATGCCGGTAATGCCCCAAAGGACCAGGCCATTAATCAGGGCGGCCAGGATTTCCAGGCGATGGTACCCATAGGTTTTGGCCGGGGTTGGCGCTTTGGCCGCCCAGTTGATAGCCACCAGACTGAAGAGCAGGGCGCCCATATCGCTGAACATGTGGCCGGCATCGCTGATCAGGGCCAGGCTGTTGGTCCACAGGCCGCCCAGCAATTCCACCAGAAAGAAACCACAGACCAGGACGAGACTGAGGAGCAGGGCGCGGCGGTCTTGGGAACGATGGTGATCATGACTGGCTCCCATCAGTCACCTGCCATGTGGATTTCCAGGACCTGATAGGACCGGTGGCCGCCAGGCGGATGAAAACCGATGCGTTCGCCAACCTTGCGGCCCAACAAAGCCCGCCCCATGGGCGAGTCAATGGACAGATACCCCTGGCGCACATCCGCCTCCACGCTGCTCACCAAGTGGAATTCCAGAATTTCCCCGGTGGCCAGATTGCAGACCTTGACCCGGGAATTAAACCGCACCTGGGAAGGCTTCAGGTTGTTGCCCACCAGGACTTCCGATTGGGAAATAATCTCCTGGAGCTTGTGGATACGCCGATCCACTTGGGCCTGACGGCTGCGGGCCTCCCAATAGGATTCATTTTTCTCCAAACGTCCGTCAGCGGCCGCCTCCATGACCTCGGCCAGAATCAGCGGGCGCACAAACCGCCGCAGCTGCCGCAACTCCTGCAGAAGCTTCCAATACCCCTCTTGGGTTAACAGTGATTTCCTCATACCTTTGGCCTATCTGAAACCGGTTCGCCCGCCCAGCCCTCGTGGGCCGCCTTCATTACTCTATATCCAAAAAGCAGCAACGGGTCAAGAAAACTTCCTGCGTGACTCTTGTGTCTTTGCCAATTGAGGATGCACTCCGGACGTGGCCAAGAATCTCTCTTGCCTCCCCGACGGTCTCCAGGTATATATTCAAAAAGACTCTGTTCGGGAGGTTGTCTTATGCCCTTAGACGAAATCAAAATTACCCGGGCCATCATCGAACGCTATACCGCAAAGCTGTTGGACTGCCTCGATCTGGAGGTGGCCATTGTCGGGGGCGGCGTCTCCGGTCTGGTGGCTGGCTGGCGCCTGGCCCAAAAAGGCCGCAAAGTGGCCATTTTTGAGCGGAAACTGTCCATCGGCGGCGGCATGTGGGGCGGTGGCATGATGTTTAACGAAATCGTCGTGCAAAGCGACGCCAAACCCATTCTGGATGAATTGGGTATTGCCTCGCGTCCCTACGACGGTGAATATCATACCGCTGATGCCATCGAAGCCACCACCACCTTGGCCTCCCAGGCCGTCAAGGCCGGGGCCAAAATCTTCAACCTGATCACCGTGGAAGATGTCATGGTGCGAGAAAACCGGGTCACCGGCCTGGTCATCATCTGGACCGCCGTGGAAATGGCCGGATTGCATGTGGACCCCATGACCATCAGGGCTCAACACGTTATCGACTGCACCGGCCATGATGTTGAGGTGGTCAAAGTGTTTTTGCGGAAAAATCAGCCGGCCTCCCTAAAAACCGCCACCGGCGGTATCGACGGCGAACGCTCCATGTGGGCTGATGTGGGGGAACGTCAGACAGTGGAATACACCTCTGAGGTCTACCCCGGCCTCTGGGTGGCCGGTATGACGGCCACCGCGACTTTGGGCACCTTCCGCATGGGCCCCGTCTTCGGCGGCATGATGCTCTCCGGCGACAAGGTGGCTCAAATGATCAACGACCGGCTGGCCGGTTGAAAAGAGGAAAAGGGAAGGGGGCAGAGTGGTTGGGAGTCAGTGACAGATGAAAGTAATGGACAACCATAAGATATAATCTCTTTGCCCCCGGAACTTTGACTGTTGACCGCCTCACACCACACCGCTCCCGTTCTCAGGTACTGAATTATGGATTTTGAAGTCGTTATCGGTCTGGAAGTACACGCCCAGCTTCTCACGCAGAGCAAGATTTTCTGCGGCTGTCCGACCCGGTTCGGCGCGCCGCCTAATACCCAGGTCTGTCCTGTCTGTCTGGGGATGCCCGGTGTCTTACCGGTTCTCAATCAAAAAGTGGTGGAGTATGGGATAAAGCTGGCTTTGGCCACCCATTGCCAGATCGCCCCGTACAGCCGCTTCGCCCGGAAAAACTATTTCTACCCTGACCTCCCCAAAGGCTATCAGATCTCCCAATACGAGCTGCCCTTGGCGGAACACGGCTATGTGGACATCGAAGTGGACGGCGCCCAAAAGCGCATCGGCCTGACCCGGATTCACATGGAAGAGGATGCCGGCAAACTCATCCATGACGAACAGTTGCCGGTGAGTTATGTGGATTTAAACCGCACCGGCGTACCCCTCCTGGAAATCGTCAGCGAACCGGATCTGCGCACTCCCGAAGAGGCGGCGGCGTATCTCAAGGTGCTGCGCAATATCTTGCTCTATCTGGAGATCTGCGACGGCAATATGGAAGAAGGGTCCCTGCGCTGTGACGCCAATATTTCCCTCAGGCCAGTGGGCAGCACCACCTTGGGCGTCAAGACCGAGTTGAAGAATATGAACTCTTTCCGGAATGTGCAGCGGGCCTTGGAATATGAAATCCGGCGGCAGCGCAGCCTGCTGGAGGCCGGTGAGGACATCATCCAGGAGACCCGCCTGTGGGACGCCAACCGGGGCAAGACCTTCTCCATGCGGGGCAAAGAAGAGGCTCACGACTACCGCTATTTCCCTGACCCGGATCTGGTGCCGCTGGTCATCTCGCCGGAGTGGATCGAAGCCGTCAGGGCGACGCTCCCGGAACTGCCCGATGCCAAAAAAGCCCGATTTATGAGCCAGTATGACCTCCCTGACTACGATGCCGGCGTCCTCACCGCCGAGAAGGCCTTGGCTGATTACTTTGAAGACTGTGTCCGGTCATTCCCCCAGGCCAAGAAGGTGAGCAACTGGATCATGTCGGAGCTCATGCGGGAGTTGAAGAAAGAGGACCAGGGCATTGAAACCTGTGGGGTGACGCCCCAGGACCTGGCCCGCCTCCTGGCTCTGGTGGAAGAGGGCGCCATCAGCGGCAAGATCGCCAAGAGCGTCTTCATGGACATGATCGCCACCGGCCAGGAGCCGGATGCCATTGTCAAGGCCAAGGGCCTGAGTCAGATCAGCGACGCCGGTTCCTTGGAGGCCCTGGCCCGGGAGATCCTGGCTGCCAACCCCAAAGAAGTAGCTGATTACCGGGCTGGCAAGACCAAGGTGATGGGCTTCTTTGTGGGCGAAATCATGAAGAAAACCAAAGGGCAGGCCAACCCCAAGCTGGTGAATCAGTTGCTGGGGCGCTTGTTGCAGGAATAAAGAGCAGAGCACGCCAGAGGTAAGAGGATTGATTCGGTCCGGAGGTTTTTTTGAGGCAGGACTAAGACCTTGAAAAATTCCTAGTCGTCAAAGCCAGCCAACCCGCGGTGGCCAACCCCCAGACGGCGTTGAAAAAGAGCACCAGCGCCGGAGTCAACATGCCCAGCTCCCAACCCAACAGGCCTTTTTGCAAGCGGTAGGGGAAGATGTAAAACAACTGCACAAGGGTGGGCAGGAGGCTATAAACCAGACCCTGGCGCCAGCGGCTGCCGCGGCCCCAGGGGAGGAGAAAGAGCCAGCCCCAGATGCCGCCCCACACCAGACGGGGATAGAGGAAGGCCGGTGCGAGGGCTGGGGCCAACTGCACCCCCAGCCATTGGTTAATGCCTTGGAGGCCAAAGTACCAGACCACCAGACTGTTCAAGAGGCCGCCAACCGCACCGGCGGCAAAGGTGAGGGAGAAGTTGGTCAGAAAGGCCATGAAGTTTGCTTGCGCCAGCTCATAGGGGTAAAGAGGCTCAGGGGCTACTCAGGCAAGCCTTTTCGCCCCGAACTTGTTAGACGGCTTCGACGGCGGTCAGCCCCGGGACTTCCTGTTTCAGGAGGCGTTCAATACCATTTTTCAGGGTCATCTGGGACATGGGGCAACCTTTGCAAGCCCCCGTCAACCGAACTTTCACCACACCCTGTTCTACTGCCACTAATTCCACATCACCACCGTCCCGCTGCAGCATGGGACGGATTTTGCCTAAAGCTTTTTCAACGGCTTCTTTCAAAAACATATCCTCCTGTTGACATATTCAACCCGATTAAAATTATACATAACCATGCCCCGAGGAGATGTAAAGTCCCCCTCGGGAAGAAAGTGCTGGCAGAACCCTCGCCAAACGCCGGAATGCGCCTACTCCAGCTCAAATACGGCCTCCACGGCCGCGCGAATTTCCTGTTCACCCACCTCAATGGGCGTGGCAACTTTATCCACTCCGGCTGCCGGCGCCAGCATGCGGGCCTCTTCCCGGGGTATGGGGAAGAAGCGGCCACGGGTGGAAACTTTCTGGAGGCGTTTTATCTTCAGCCCCTGGGATTTGGCCAACGCTTCGGTCAGCTCTTTAGCCTTTTGCAAAGCCTGCACGCTGGCCTCCTGGATGAGGGCCTCGAGGCGGGAGTGTTCCCAGAAGGGGCCATGAATCTCGTTGACGCCATGCCGGACCGCCAGATCGATGAGGTCACCCAGGCGAGACGGGTCTTTGATGGTCACCTGAAAGTTGTTACTGGCCCGATAGCCGGTGATGGCCGGTTTCTTTCCCTGGCCCCCATAGGTTTGCAGGGGCATGATCCGATAGCCCATACTCTTCAGGGTATCGCCGGCTTGCAGGAATTTTTTTGCGGCTGCCACAAAGGCTTCGGCCTTTTTGGCATTTTCTGCGGCTGCCACCTGGGCCTGGGGAGCTTCGGTGAGGATAGTCACCTGGAGTTGGGCGATATCCGGCACCGCCAGTACTTTGCCTTCACCGCTCACCAACGCCAGGGGTGGTCCGGGTTTGGCAGCCTCGTCGGCCGCCAGCACCTTGGTTCCCGGAACCAGAACCAGCAGGCCGATCAGCAGGAAAATCTTGGGGAGAAATGCGACCATCTAATCGTCCTTTCTTTTTTGTTCTTGTCAGGAGGTTTTTTGCGTCCAACCCCAAAAGGCTGGGTTCTCCCACCAGGCTGCCGTCATTTTTCCTTTGCCCCGGCAGTCCTGCTTTGGGCCCGGGTCTGAGCCATCTGAGCTGCCAGACGCAGCGCCGCCTTGAGGCTGCCAGGGTCAGCCTGGCCGGTGCCGGCCAGATCGTAGGCGGTGCCATGATCCACCGAGGTGCGGATAATGGGGAGGCCTAAGGTGACGTTGACCGCGTCACCAAAATGCAACAGTTTTAAGGGGATTAACCCCTGGTCATGATACATGACCACGACCGCGGCGAATTCCCCCCGCTGATGCCGGACAAAGATAGTGTCGGCCGGCAGCGGCCCGACGACGTCCAGTCCCTGTTGCCGGGCCGCGGCCACCGCCGGTGCAATAATCCGGGCCTCTTCATCGCCGAACAGCCCTCCCTCCCCGGCGTGGGGATTCAGAGCCGCCACTCCCAAGCAGGGCCGCTCCAAGCCAAAATCCCTCTCCAGGGTCCGGGCGGTCAGGGTAAACAACCGGAGCAACTCGGCTTGGGAGAGCCGGTCGGGGACTTGCCGCAGCGGGCAATGGATGGTGGCCAGAACCACCCGAAACTCCCCGCCAGCCAACATCATGGCGAAATCGGTGGTCTGGCAGCGTTCGGCCAGCAATTCCGTATGACCGGGGTAATGATAGCCCCCCAGATGCATGGCCGCCTTGCTGATGGGGGCCGTGACCACCGCCGCAACCCGGCCGCTTTGGGCCAGATCCACGGCGGTGAGGATATATTCCACCATGGCGGCGCCGCTCGCCGGCGTGGGACGGCCATAGACCACGGTTTCCGGCGCCAGACGGGAGATCACCAGAATATCAATCGTCCCAGGTCGGAAAGAGCCCTCGGCGGGAGAGGTCACTGGGTGCAGATCGACCTTGACGCCGCAGATCTTCCGGGCCCGGACCAAAGCCGGCAGATCCCCCACCACCAGGGGCCGGCAGAAATCGTAAAGGTTAGCCTCTGTCAGGGCCTTGATAATGATCTCGGGGCCGATGCCGGTGATATCTCCCATGGTCACGGCCAGCAGCGGCCGTGCGTCAGGCGCCGGGGTCATGCTCAAGCTCCTTTTTTGCCAATAAGGCGGTCAGGGCTGCGGGGTCATAGCCTACCACCACGTCTTCGGCCAGAACCGTTACCGGTACCCGGCGACCATCTGTGAGGCGACGCATCTGCCGGAGGTTGCCAAAATTGCCGGCTACATCCAACTCTGTAAAATCCACCCCTTGTTGCCGGAGGAAATCTTTGACTGCCTGACATTCGCCACAGTTTGGAATGGTAAAGACTTTTAGGACCATGGGTTTTAATTTTGAGCTCCCCGGGGTCGTTGCCAGAGATAATGCCTCTGCCGCCAACAGCTGGACAGCGCCCCTCAGCCACAACTCTGCTGCCTTTTTGTTCTTTGCTTCAGACAATCTTCTAGTCCACCCGGAACTCCAGACTTTTTTCATCCTGGCCATAACCGGTGCTGATGAGGGCTTTGAGAGTGTAGGTGCCTGGTTTGCTATCCGGCGGCAGGGTAAATTCCACGATCTGTTCAAAAGTGCCGTTGGGGGTACGCAGATTGCGGGATGAAGTCTTGCCCAGGGAAGCTCCCTGATAAAAAATCTCCCGACTGATGGTGACTGGAACGCCGATGTCATCAGCCGTCAAGATGGTATAGGTCAGACTGAGGCGGGCCGGTTGGCCTCTCAGGACCCGCCGGGGCGTCAGCGTCAGTTGGTCCAAACGGATGACGCAGCCACTGGTAGGGCAATAGTTGGCTCGCGCTGCGGCCGCCTCCCGCTCCTGCCGCCGGATGTTGTTGTAAGTCCCCCAGCGCGGTTCTGTCGGATTCCGGGTAGGGCTGGCAAAAAACTCCCAATTCCCCGGTCCGCCGGCCTGGCCCCAGGCTTCCAGGCCACTGATGAGGAGGAATACTGCCAGGGCCGCCATGGATATGGTCAGTTTGTTGCCTCTTGCTCCCATCGCCTCCCCCCATGGATCAGTGAGACATTTTTTCAGACGTCGATCCGTTGATAATATTGCTTATCTAACATGGTTTACTATAACCCTGCAAGCAGGAGATTGCCAACGCTTTGTTTAGCCTGACAGAATCTGGGCGACAAAAAGGAACCCCGTCTTGAGCAACCGAAAACCACAGCGGTTTGGTTTAAGCTAACCACCCCTTTGGCCGATGAATAATCTGAGCGAAGCAATCTCCGGTAAAGACATCCTGGCTTTGCCCTCTTCACAGTCATCCCCCAGCCGGGTATTGAGGCATTCAGCGTGGATATCCTAAAAAATCTGCCTCTGGCGTTATTTGGCAACCTGAGTCCGGCAGAACTGGCCCGCTATGAAAAACAGCTCCTCCTGCCGGAGTGGGGCCAGGCTGCCCAGGAACGGGTCAAGCAGACCCGCGTCTTTGTGGCCGGCGGCGGCAATTTGGTGGCTGCCGCAGCAGTTAATCTGGTCACCGCCGGAGTTGGCCATCTGCGGGTGGTCGATCTGGAGCGGGTCTCCCTGACGGACTTGGGCGACCAGGTCCTGTACCGGGAGCGGGACCTCAGCAGGCCCAAGGCTCTCATCCTGCAGAAGCGCCTGCAGGAAGTCAATCCCTTTGTCGAAGTCGAAGGTCTGGAACGGCGGCTCAGTGAACATAATGTCCTGAAACTTACCCAGAAATATGACCTGCTTCTGGCCGATCTGCACGAACCGCACCACGCCTTGGCTTTAAACCGGGCCGCCTTGAAGTTCAAAATTCCCTTGCTCGTGGGCTGGACCCAGGAATGGCAGGGTTTTTTGGCAACCCTGCGTCCTGGTACCGGCCTTTGTCTGGCCTGTACCTTCCTGTTGGACCGGATCCGGCGCGCCAATGGCCTCGTGGCCCCCGTGAACGCCATCATTGGGGGGGTCATGGCTTTGGAAGCCTTACGAATCTTGAGCGGTGGCGAACCCGCCCTGTTGGAACGCCTCTTCAGTTTTCACGGCGATCTCTGTCGCTGCCTGGATGAACCGCTCGCCAAGAAGCCGACCTGTTCTGTCTGCGGCCAGCCTCGTGGCCCGATGACTTAAGGGTACCCCGCAGCCGCAGCCCCATTCCCTGGCCCGGCCATGATCATGGGTGAATTTCCAAGATGTCATCCCCAAGCGTAACGGTCACCTCTCCTTGGCCGGTATGATAAAAGGTCTTCGGCCAGGCCTCTGTTAACGCCGCCCAGGCATTGGCCGAAGGTGAGCCGGTGATAATGAGAACCTGCGGAGCGACCTGGCTGAGACAACCCGCCAAAAAGTCTCGCTGGAGATTTGACTCCGGCAAGATCAAGACCTCGCTTTTTGACAGGCCCACCGTCAGACAATGCTCCCGCCACGCCTCCGCCCCCGGCGGCAGAACCAGCAGACGCCGTCCTCCATAAGTAAACCGCAGAATGACCGGACCGCTGGTCCGCCCGTCCAGGGATGCGCGCAGCTGATGACTTTCTACCCGGACGCCGCCGATATTCTGTTGGCTGGGGCTTAGAGACAAATTTCTCACCACCTGCCGGTTGTCTCCCAGATGGTTCCGTAATTCCCAAAAGCTTGGCAGCGGTGGTCGATCCCCGCCATACCAGAACTCCTGCACCTCAAACTCTCGGACCAGCGCCAGTAAGGTCGCGGCATTCTGGGCAGTAATGGTCAGGGCCGCCAGATAGTCGAGCCGGAGATGTTGCCTGGCCTGCAGCAAGCGCAACAGTGGTTGTTCTATGGGTGCTGGCTGCGCCACCGGACGGCTTTTTCCGGCATTGATGACCATGACCGGGCCCCCTGGAAACCGGGCTACCAGGGATAAGGCCCGGCTGCCGGCCACCGCCGTGACCTGAAAATGGTTTTGCGTCCAAACTTGGAGGCCCGACCAGACCACCGAGCCACTTAAGACAATGATACCGCCAATAATACCAAGCCATCGCCAGCTTCGTCTGCTGGCTATGAACAACCCGGCCAGGATAGCTAAATAGGCCAACGTTTGGCTGATGGTGAGGGTTGGCACACGGACCACGACGCCCGGAAGGGCCGCAGCCCAGTTGATCAGTGCCAAGCTGACCTCCAAGGTCCAGCGGCTTAGGGTCACCAGGGCCAGGGCCAGCGGCGCAGAAAACCAGGAAAAGAGGACGGCCAGAAAGGCAAGGGGCAGAATAACCAGCCCGAATAAGGGTACGGCCAACAAATTAATCACGAGGCCATAGGTCGGGACCTGATGAAAGGCGTTGATGATGACCGGCAGGGTGGCCAGGGTGGCGGCCAGTGTGGTGGTCAGGCCGCGGCCGAGCCAGGCGACTGCTTGCCGCAGCCAAGACGGCCGGTCCTCTCCCAGGGAAAGCCAGTGGCGCCAGGTCTGCTGCATGACCGGCGCCAGGACTATCAGTCCCCAGACCGACAAGAAAGAAAGCTGGAACGACAGGCCATAGAGCTGCAGGGGCGACAGCACCAAAATGATCAGGGCTGCCAGGGACAAGAGGCTCAAGGGGTCTTTGGGGCGGTCCAGGAGGAGGAGCAGCAGGCCGGCCAGAATCATCAGCGCGGCCCGTTGGGTCGCCGGAGACCCGCCTGCCAGCCAGGCATAGGTCAACATGGGCCAAACCGCCAACAAAAAGGCTAGTTTCAGGGCATTGGCGCGCAGCAAGAGCCAGGTCCAGCGCCGCAGGAGCCAGAAAATCACGACAAAGGCGGCTGCTGCTATCATGCCCAGGTGCAGGCCGGAGATGGCCAACAGATGGCTAGTGCCAGTCCGTTGAAAACTTCCGCGCAACTCCGGAGTGATGTCGCTCTGGTCGCCCAGCAGTAAGGCCAGAAAAATGGCCCGGGCTGGCTGCGGTTGGGACTCCAGAAAACGGTACCAGGACTGCCGGATGGCCCCCCGCCAAGCCGGCGGTCCGGATATAGGCGGCTCGGCAACGAGTTTCACCGGGGGCCAGTATGGCCAGAGTTGGCCGGTGACAAAAATCTGCTGGCGGGCTAAGGCCAGCTGACGGCTCCGAGAATCCGGGGTGCTGCCAGCCTCCACCGGTCTGAGGCGGACGCGGGCAACAATCAACTCACCCGGCCGGAAAGCGGCTGTTTCCGGAAGGCCAGACAACCGCACGCATCCCGCGGCCGGCCGCCAGGCGCGGCCGTCGGACCAGGCCAGGGCGGTTAGATCTGCAGTATACGCAGCTCCCCTGAAAGTGGGCCGGTTTTCGATTTGACCCATGAGACTGACGGGTGTCTGGGTCGGCAGAAAACGGACGTGCTCGGTGCTCAGCCGGGGGTTGACGGCTTGCTTATAAAGCCCTTGGCCCAGGCAGAAAAAAAGCAGGCAGGCGGCCCCGGCCACCGGCCAACGCCGCCAGATCAGGAGGGCCAGCAGGATGATGAGGCCAGGGATCAGGAAGAAGAGCCAAGAAAGGGGGAGCGCTCCGACCAAAGACGGGGCAGCGATCCCGGCCGCCAGGGCCGTCGTCAGGGGCACCAGAGGCCGGGACCAGACCGGGGTTGAAGTCATGAATCGTCACGAATAGGGATGGTGACGTGCCCAGGCTCGGTTTCCGGCACAGCCGGCAACGCCGCTTGCCGGGATAATTCCTGCAATCGCTCCCGCATGTGCAGAATCACTTCGATGCCGGCCAGGTTTATGCCCAGCTCCTGGCGGAGTTGCACAATCACCCGCAGACGTTCGATCTGAGAAACGGCATAATAGCGTTCGGCGCCACATTGGATGGACGAGACCAGACCCTCCCGTTCGTACAGCCGGATGGCCTGGGGATGAACACCCAAAGTTTGGGCGACGACTTTCAGGGAATAATACCTTTGTGTAGTCATGCGTAGCTCCCACCAAGGCCAACTCGGGCCACGGTTAGGCAGATCCAGGACCTGACGCGGTCACCATATCCTTCAGGGAGGCAAACAGCTCCCGGGCTTGGGGAGGCAGTTCCTTGGGAATGGCCACCGTTACCTCCACATACTGATCACCCACCCGGTTGGGCCCCGTTTTGATGCCTTTGCCTTTGAGGCGAAATCGTTGGCCGTTCTGGGTTCCCGGCGGAATCTTGAGAGACACGGGCTTATCCAAAGTAGGCACGGTGATCTTGCCGCCCAAGACCGCGTCAAAGAGGGAGATAGTTGTCTTGTAATAAATATCATTGCCTTGCCGGGTGAACTGAGGATGCGGCCGGACGGTGATGATCAGGAAGAGATCGCCCGGCGGCCCGCCGTTGAGGCCAGGATTGCCCTTGCCGGTCATGCGCAAGCGGGTGCCAGTGTCTACGCCGGGAGGTATCTTTACTTCCAGGGTTTCGGTTCCTAAAACCACGCCCCGGCCACCGCAGCGGCGACAGCTCTGCTGGCCCACCCGACCGGTGCCGTGGCAGGTGGAACAGTTGATGAGCATGCGGACATTGTCCACCTTTTTTTCCATGACGCCCCGGCCGCCGCAATCCTGGCAATTCTGGCCGGCATATTCATAGCCGGAACCGTGACAGGCCGGACAGGTAATTTCCTTTTCCAGGGAGATGGTGGTCCGCCCGCCCTTGACCGCCTCCAGGAAGTCGACTTCCAAAGAATAGGCCAGATCATCGCCCCGCACCGGCCCGCCATAGGCCTGGCCGCCCCGCCCCGCGAACAGGTCCCGGAAGAGATCAGCAAAACCTCGGGAAGCAAAGACCTCTTCGAAATCATGGGCTGCTTCGGGGGTGGCATAATAAGCCGACGCTCCCAAGCGATCATATTCGGCGCGCTTCTCCGGATTGGACAAAATATCATACGCCGCCGAGATTTCTTTAAATTTCTTTTCGGCTTCCTTGTCGTTGGGGTTGACGTCAGGGTGATACTTGCGGGCCAGCTTGCGGTAGGCCTTTTTCAAGTCGGCATCAGTGGCGTCCCGGGAGACCCCGAGAATCTCATACGCATCCCTTTCCAGCACGGGACTCTCCGATGGGCAAAGGTGACAAGAATGCAGCGAAAAAATATCTTTCCCACTAACTTAGTGAAATCGGCCGGAATTGTCAAGGGCGGGATGGCATGCCAACGGTTGACCTCTGGGAATGCTAAAATACCAAGACAATATAGGTGGAATAGAAATTGCATAAATCTCAAAGAAAATTGTCTATATTTCCTTCACAGTTCGATAGATTTTCACATCCAAGGGAATGAGCATGGCACACATTGACGGCGGCAGCCCCAAAGATCAGGGATTCCCCGATGAATTCGGGATGGATATGTTTGCGGACCCAGGTGCCCGGATTTCTGGCCAGAACAGCGGCCAGACAGCGGACCCACCCCCCTTTTGGGGGTATGTCACGCCGACTTGGTTCGGTCCTTTTCTGTTATCGCCCCGGCGCCGCAAGGAGTGGGGGTGGTGTTAGGGAAAAGTCTAGGGAAAAAAAGGCAAGCTTGGGGGCAGAGGGCCAACGTCTAAGAAGCAAAAGAATGCTGAGCCGCGTCCTGCGGTGCGGTTTTACCAGCTAAAGCCTTTGGGCAGGTAAAAGAGTTTGAGGCGGCGGTATTGACCTTCCCGTTCCCAGGTAACCAGTCCGGACAGGAGGCGGAAGCTGCTGCCGGTGGCCGTGCTTTCCCGGCTGGCCAGGAAGCTCAGCTCCCAGAGACGGTAATCCTGATCGGCCTGCCACCGGTAAAGCCCCCAAAAGGCCTTGCCCTGCTGGAAGGTACCCCGGCGATTCTGGTTCCACAGATAAACATACGGGCCGAAAAGACGGTCAAATCCCGGTGATTGTATAAAAAGGATTTCCGGTGCATGGAAATGACTCCAGCCCGGCTGTGAGGCTGAAAAGGCCAGGGGCCAGATGCGATGTCGTTCTTTCCAGGTACCGGCTTTGTCGATCTCCACGACGTAGCTGCTGAGGAAGAGGTAGCGGGTGTTCTGTTCCCAAAGATCATCCCAGGTCTGGGTGCGTTGATCAAAGAGCCACCAGAAAATGGCCAGACGCGTTTGGTCAGGACCCTGGCGGGAGTAATAGAAAGGGAAGTAGTTGCGCAGCCGGAAGTTGTCGCCGTCGCCCCGGACGATGAAGGGCCAGGGGGTATCCCATTGGGTATAGTTGCCCTGGTCCTGATGGTAATAAGTGAAAAACGGAAAGAGGATGGTTTTTTTGGTGCTGCTGGGCGTGGTTTCTTTGGCGTAAAATGGCAAAACCGCCTTGACGGTCCGGGGCTTGTCAGTATCCAGACCGAGGCGTTGGGAGTGGATCAGGGGCCAAAGGGCGTAGTACTTTTCTGCTTGGCCGGGGGTGATCATCTTGCCGCCCAAAGGCCAGAAGGCGAAGGATTGTTCGCTGCCGGTGGCATAGTAAAAAAAGGGCCACAGTATGCCGTAGCGGTAGGCCTCGCCGGTAACGGAGCTGGAATACAGGGGCCAGAGGAAAAAGTTGCCCCGATCCCGGCCGAAGCGTTCTTGATAGGTGCCGTACAAAGGGAAGACGCCGCCATAGCGGGCGCCGGTGCTGCTGCGGCCCCCATAAAACGGAAAAAACTGCCAGGATGACGCCCCCGCGGGCAGGGTGTCACGGCGGAAGGAGCTGAGGGGGATCAGGTTAAAACGGCTGTGGCCCCCCCCGGTCTTATATTGACCGAAGGGATAGAGAAACTCCGCCTCAACGTCATAGCCCTGGGTAAGGTAGTAAAAAAAGGGGGCCAGGGTCGTGAGCGTAGCCTCCCCGGCCCGTTCGCGGGAAAACAGCGGCCCCAGGACCTCCAACTGACCCTCGTCAGTTTCCGGGTTGTTGCTGTAAAACAGGAGCGGCGACAGATTCAGGCGCCGCTCCCCCCGGGAGGTGGTGGTGCAGCCCGCCAGGACCACGCCGGTCAGCAGGGCCAAACAGATAATGGTGAGAAGACGGCGACCCATCGGCAGTCAGCACCCTCTGGGGCTTAGCGGACCAAGGCCGAGCCGACTACGCCAATCATCGTCACCGGGGATTGTTCTTTGATGCCCTCCATGGCCTGATTGACGTTCCGGAGGGCTTTTTTGGCGTCGTCGTAGAGCGTTTTATCGTTCACCAATTTCCCCAGGGTGCCTTCAGCCTCATCAATCTTGGCGGCCACCCGGTTCAGACGGGTAATGGCCTGTTGGGCCTGTTCATAGAGGCCTTTATCGTTGGCCAATTTGGCAATGGTCCCCTCCCCCTTGGTGAGCTTCTCGGAGAAGGTGGAGAGGTTATTGACCGCGGTGCGGACCTCACGGACGACCCCCTGCACCTCCCGGTAGAGGCCGTCATCTTTGAGGAGTTTCCCCAAGGTACCTTCGCCTTTTTCCAGGCCTTTGGCAACCCGGTTCAGGGTCTGGCTGGCCGCGGTGAAGTTGGCGATCATCTCTTTGAGATTGTTTTCGCCTTCCTGGGTGCCGATCACTTTTTGCAGGGTGCCGGTGACCGAGCGCATGTCTTCGAGGATGGGGCGGAAGTCATCCAACAGGGCCGGCACCTTGGCCAGGAGTTGGTCAAATTCTACGGGTGATTCGGTCTTGGTGATCATGCCGCCGGCTGGCAGTTGCGCCGCGCTGACGCTGCCCAATTCCAGTTCGATATATTTCTCCCCCAACATGCCTTTGGTCCGGACCCGAGCTACGGCATCCTCCCGCAGATGCAGATCAGGACGAAGCATTAAGGTGATCAAAGCCTGGCCGTCGGCGAGCTGAATGGTACTGATCCGCCCCACTTCCACCCCGGCAATCTCCACCCGGCCGTTTTCCGCCAGACCAGACACCGAAGTAAATTTGGCCTTGACCGGGAAAGTATTGGGTGAGGCCAGGAAAGTGAATTTGCCAACCCGTAGACTCATATAGCCCAGCAGCATGAGGGCCGCCAGGACAAACAAGCCGACTTTTGCTTCGGTACCCCAACCTTTTTTGCCATTCATTGCTTATTTCTCCATCTGCAGGGCTTCGCCCATCTCACAGGTTGCCTCAATGCCGAAAAGAGTTTTCTGAAGGTGATGATTGTGCAAGAGTTCCGGTCCGGTGCCGGTCAGGGTGATCTTGCCGCCTTCCAGAAGAAAGGCCCGATCCGCGACATTTAATATCCGGCGCACATGTTGGCCGGAGATTAACAAGGTCATGCCCTGCCGACGCAGCGTCCGGAAGACATCGCAAAAGATCTTAACATATTTCGGACTCAAACCCAAGAACGGATCGTCCAACAGGAGCATTTTGGCTCCGGCCATCAGCCCTCGGGCCAGGACCACCATCCGCTGTTGGCCGCCGCTGAGGTTGCCGGCCAGGGTTTGTTGTTTTCTCTGCAGCTCGGGAAAGATCTGGTAGACGAAATCCAGACGGGCCGGGATGGCGGCCCGATGCAGGTAGCCGCCGATTTCCAGATTTTCCAAGACGCTCATTTCTGGAAAGACGTTGGTGCCCTCGGGGACGTAGACGATGCCCCGACGCACCACCTCCCAGACCGGCAGGCCGGCAATATCTTCGCCCTCCACTAAAATGGCGCCGCGCACCGGCCGCAGGAGCCCGCCCACGGCCTTGAGGATGGTGGTTTTGCCGGCCCCGTTGGGCCCGACAATGGCCACTACTTGCTGCCGCCAGACCTGCAGGCTGACGTTGGCGAGGATCTGCAGGTGATTATAGGCGGCCGAAAGGTTTTGAATAACCAGGTAGGGACCACCGACTTCCGGCTGTTGGCCGCTGCTTTGGGAACTCTGATGATTGCCAAACCACGTGGTCATGGGAATTGTTCGCCACCTGTTGCTTGGAGATTCTTTGATCATACCACAAGTTGGCAAAAGAAGGTTGTTTTTTCGGCAGCGAAGATATTTTCACCTCGAGGCGGTGGCGCGGGGAGGCGTTAGGGCCGCTCGGCCGATGCGGGTGAGTCTCCTGCTGTTGGCGGCCCTTTGGCGGGACGGCGGGTACCCAAATAAGCCCCGACGACCTCGGGATGGCGGATGATTTCCTGGGGTGGACCTTCCATGATCTTTTCCCCCCGATCCAAGACCACCAAACGATCGGCGACCTCCAGGGTCAGGTTGAGAAAATGGTCAATAATCAGAAGGGTCAATCCCTGTTGCCGGAGTTTCTCCACCAGGGCGGCCACGTGCCGGACCATCTTGGGGCTGAGGCCGGCGGCCACTTCATCCAACAGCACTAATTGGGGTTCGGTGGCCAAGGCCCGGGCCACTTCCAAGCGCCGTTGTTCCGACAGGGTCAGATCTTTCCCCAAAGTATCGGCCTTGTGGGTCAACCCCACCAGTTCCAAATAGGGCAAGGCCTGGTCCCGGAGAAAACCCGCGGACTGGCGGCGCCGGCCAAAGCGGATGCCGATGGCGACATTCTCCCAAGCAGTCATATCGGCAAAAGGCCGGGGAATCTGAAAGGTCCGGGCAATGCCCGCCCGGCAGCGCCGATGGGGCGGCCACGCCGTGATATCCTGCCCCTGATAGAAAACCTTGCCGCTGGTCGGGGACACCTGGCCGCTGATGACACTCATGAGGGTGGTTTTGCCGGCACCGTTGGGGCCGATAATGCCGATGATCTCCTGGGGGGACACTTGCAGGGAAATATTCCGCAGCAGGCGTTGTGGTCCCCAGATTACCTCAATGGCGCGAAGCTCTAAGAGGTTTTGCTCTGTGGCCGGAACCATGTGGCTAAGCCCTGTGGGAAAAAGAAAATGGTCAGAATGATCACTAAGCCATAGACCGCGGCGTGTCCCTGGGGCAGCAGGGGTTGCAGCACCAACTGGTCCAGAGGATAGAGCAGCAAAGCGCCGATCAGGGGGCCGAAGACGGCAAAGCGGCCGCCGAAAAAGCTCAAGATCAGGGGGAAAGCCGCCAATTGCAGGCTGAAGACCATGGCCGGTTCGATCAGACCCATGAGATGGGCATACAAACCGCCGCAGACGCCGGTGAGAAAGGCGCTCAACCCCAATGCTGCCAGGCGGCAGCCATAGATATTGACGCCCAGAACTTCTGCGGCCACCTCATTTTCCCGGATAGCTCGCAGGGCCCATCCCCACCGGGATCTCAGGGCCTGGCGGTGCAGCACCGTCACGAACGCCATCCAACCGAATAAAAAGTAGTATTGACTCCGGAGACCGGCGCCCACTGGCAGAGTCAAGATCCCCAAGTCCAAAGCTGGTAAGCGGCCGATGCCGACGATCCCCATGGAGCCGGAAGTGAGGGACTCCCAGTTATCCACAATAACCCGGGGTATCTCCAAAGAAGCCAGTGTCGCCAGGGCGAAATAAGCCCCCCGCAGTTTCTTAAAGACCAGACCCCAAAGGAGGCCGTAGAGGGCGCCAACCATCCCGCCGGCTACGACCGCCGGATAAACCGGCATCAGCAATTTCTGCTGCAACAAGACGGCGGCATAGGCCCCCAGCCCGAAAAAGGCTCCATGCCCCAGAGATAAGAGCCCACTCAACGCCAGGATATTCCAGGCCATGGCCAGGGCCGCATAGAAGCAGGCCAGACCAAAGACCAGGAGATAGACCTCGGCCTCAGGAAAGAGCAGCGGCCCAACTATCAGAAGCAAGGCTGCCAGCCAGGAAAAGACTTTTCTCACAGTATCCGGTTCCATCAGCACAATTTTTTGCCTGGCCTGGCGCTGGCCATCGTCACCAACTGTGTCGGGTGTACGCCTCACGAGGCGATATCATGCTTAGCGCCGGCCTGAGGCCGACCAACCAAAATCAGCAGGAGGACCAGGGCACTGACCAACTCCCGCCAACTACTGCCGACGGCCAGGGCTGTGAGAGACTCGGCCGCACCCAGGAGCCAGCCAACCCATAATAAGCTGCCAGTCCGGCCGACACCGGCAGCAATGGTCAGAATGATGGCAATGAGAGTAGGTTCCAAGCCGCCGGCCGGGTGGAGGTACATATTGACCGCCATCAACGGACCGGCCAAACCGATCAGGACGCCGCCCAGGCCAAAAGCCAGGAGCTGCATCTGGTCCACTCTGATCCCGGCTAAAGCTGCGCCCTCCCGGTTCTGAATGGTGGCCCGCAAGGCCTTGCCGGCAAAGGTCCGATACAGAAACAGATAGACCGCTGCCGTGGCAGCCAGCGAACCCAGTAACAGCATTGCCTGATTGGCCGTCATCATAAGGGAACAGGCCGGCAGGTCTAAAACCACGGTAGTCGGTAGTAAAAGCAAACGATAATCCGCGGAAAAAAGCCCTAAAAAAAGGTTTTGCAGGACGATGGCCAACCCGAAGGTGACCACCAGGGAATTTAATTCGAAAGGCTCGGGCAGACGGTGCAGGAGCTCACGCAGCGCCAACATGGCCACCGGCAGAGACACCATGCATAAGATCAGGATCCATGAAAAGGGCAGGTGCCAGAAATGCCAGAGGGCAAAGGCCAGGTACCCGGCTAACAGGATAAAATCACCATGGGCCAGGTTAAAGGCCCGGGTGACGCCAAAAATGAGAGAAAACCCGAGACCGAGGAGGGTATAGAAGGATCCCAGAGATAAACCGGAAAGAATGGCCTGTTGCCAGATACCCATGATGAATGCGAGGTTAGCGAAATTGAGTTATTTGGTCCCCAAAAGGCAGACACTGGTCTGTGACTTGGTGGTTGTCCAGAAAATCCACCCTCATCGGGCCTAGGCCCGTCCGGAGCTGCGTTTGCCCAGGGAAATACGCCTGGTTATTCCTGGCCGGAATGCGGCAGAGGGTAGATTAATCTGCCAGTAGCCTGCTCCGGCGGGTAAACCACCTGCAAGACACCGTTCTGGATCTGCACGATGACCTGTTGATACTCCAAGGGATCGCCGTACTCGGAAAAACGTAGCCGCCCCATGGGTAGGAGGAGGTCGATCCGACGCAACTCCTGAGCAATGGCTGGGCCGGAGAGAGGTTGTCCTTGCTCCACAACCGCGCTGATGGCGGCAAGCATCGCCTTGGCCGCCGCATAACCGTGCATGGTGGTACTGTTGGGCAGGTGGCCATACCTGGCCTGAAAGGCTTGGACAAAGGCCTCCGAGGCGGCTTCGGTGCCGGGATAGGTAATGCCGGGATTCCAGGCACACATGCCCAGCAGCCCCTCACTGTTCTGCCGTAGTTCCCGCAGGAATTTTTCATAGGCGACGCCCCAGGGAGCGACGAAAGCCTGCAGGGGCACTTGTTGTTCCCGCAGTTGCCGGACCAACAGGAGATTGTCCGGGAAAAAGCCACCGGAAATAAGGACTTCGGCCTTGGCTTCCCGAACTTTCAGGAGCAGCATGGAAAAATCCGGGGTCCCCGGCCGGAACTTTTCAAACACCAAAACCCGGATACCCTGTTGGATCAAGAGGTCTCGCACAGAGGCGGCAAATTCCGTGGAACCTGGCGTGGCCGTATACAGGATGGCCACCGTCTGAGGTTTAACCACGTCGCTGAGGAAACGGCTCAGAGGCTGGACAATGCCGGCCATAGAGGAAACCCGGAAAAAGAACGGATTTTTTTGGGCTGTCAGAGATTGTTGGAGACTGGCCGCAGCCACATAGGGCGTCTGCTGGCGGGCGGCCAACGAACTAATGGGCCCCACCAGCGAATCCACATAGCCCCCCAAGAGACCCACCACCTTCTCCCGGTAGAGCAGGTCTTGGGTCTGGTTCAGGGCTACATCGGGGCGGCTTTGATCGTCTCGGCTGAGCAAGACGAGGGGGCGCCCCCCGATGCCCCCCTGGGCATTGGCTTCCGCCACCGCCGCTTCGATCCCTTGATGAATCTCCAGACCATGCAGGGCCAGATTGCCGGTCAGGGGGTTGACTTCCCCCAAACGGATGGCTTCACCCGCAGCAAAGGCCAGACCTGTCCAGACACAGACCAGGATAAGGGCCAAGAAAAGGGGAACGGAAAAAAAAGCAGAGGGCAAAGAAAAAAAACGCCGCCCGTGGGCCAGGCCGGCACCCTCCCGCTTATAGGTCGGAAAAATCCGGATTATTAACTCTCTTAGAGGATGCATGCTCAAACCCTAAAAAGGCCAGCCCACAGCCCACTCCTCGAGAGCGGCCAACTGACTGATCTTGATCTTGGGCCAGAGATAATTGTGGTTATTGGTGCAAAAGAGCCTATCCGGCAATGATCATAAACCTTGCGATCAGGCTTAGCAACCCTATTTGCGCCCCCGAGCAAGGTTTTTGAGAATTTTTTCTCATTTTCTGCGGCTGTGATCCAGGCGGGACGTCGGCTGGCAGGAGAAATTAGGTCAGGAAATCACGAAACTTTATTGTGAGAAGATTCTTGAGATTTCATGTTTTTTATGATAGGCCAAGAGCATGGATAAGATCGTTATTGCCGGTGGCAAACCTTTAAAAGGCGAGGTCATGATCAGCGGCGCCAAGAATGCCGCCCTGCCCATCTTAGCGGCGACGCTGCTGACGCCGGGTCTCCATGTCCTGACCAATGTGCCCAACCTGGCCGATATCCGCACTGCCAAAAAACTCCTGGCCAATCTGGGAGTGCAATTTACCGACCTGGCCGACGGCCTACAGGTGGACAGCACCGGGCTGGTCTCCTGGGAAGCGCCCTATGACCTGGTGAAAACCATGCGGGCGGCGGTGTTGGTGCTTGGCCCCCTGGTGGCCCGTTTAGGCAAGGCCCGAGTGTCATTGCCTGGCGGCTGTGCCATCGGCGCCCGCCCCATTAACCTCCATCTGAAAGGTTTGGAGGAGATGGGGGTCAGGGTGGCCTTGGCACACGGCTATGTGGAGGCCAGCGTCAAGCGTCTGGAGGGTGCGGAAATTATCCTTGATTTCCCCACGGTGACCGGCACCGAAAACCTGCTCATGGCGGCGACCTTGGCTCGGGGCCGGACCATCATCAGAAATGCGGCCCAGGAACCGGAAGTTTCTGATCTGGCCAAATTTCTCCGGGCCATGGGGGCCCGCATCGAAGGCATCGGCACTGACGTCCTGATTATCGACGGCGTCAGAGAGCTGCAGCCGGCCTCCCACCGGATTATGCCAGACCGGATTGAGGCCGGGACATATTTAGCCGCGGCCGCCATCACCAGAGGGGAGGTCACCATCCGGCAGGCCCCCGTGGAACATCTGACGGCGGTCATTGACAAGTTCCTGGAGACCGGACTGAAGCTGAAAGTAGAAAAGGATACCATCCACGTCCGTCCGGGTGGGGCGCTGGTTGGCGTGGATATCAAAACCATGCCGTACCCCGGCTTCCCCACCGATATGCAGGCGCAATTTATGGCGACCATGTCCCTGGCCCGGGGCGTGAGCATCATCACCGAGACGATCTTTGAAAAGCGCTTCATGCACGTCAGTGAGCTCCGCCGTTTGGGGGCCGATATTGTGGTGTCCGGCAATCAGGCAGTGGTGCGGGGCACCAAAACCTTGCAGGGCGCGCCGGTCATGGCCACTGATCTGCGGGCCAGCGCCTCCCTGGTCCTGGCCGGCCTGGGAGCCCAGGGCCAGACAGAAGTACACCGGGTCTATCATCTGGACCGGGGCTATGAGCGCCTGGAGCAGAAACTGTCAGCCTTGGGGGCCAACATCTGGCGGGAAAAGGCTTAGCCCCTGGTTGCAAAGATTCTTTTCAGGAAAGGGTCCAGGGGGCAGACCCCTCGGCACCCTCCCCGCAGTCCCAACTATTTTCCCCACCTGCAGAAAATCAGGAGTAAGGCGGCTCAGATTTCGGCCAGCACATCCTCTGCAGTCCGCCCCGGCCCGGCTTGGGCCTCGGCCGGCATTAATTCCGTGAAATAATGGAGGACAGGGAAGCGGCGGGAGGTCTCGGCCGGGGCTTGTGAGCTGGAAATGCCTTTGAAAAAGAGATAGCGGATACCGTAGTCCCGGGCAGCCTGCAGAACCTCCCGATTATCGTCGACCAACAAAGTCCGCTGCGGCGCAAAACCGAGGCGCGCCTCCAGCGCCTCCCAAAACTGCCGGTGCTCCTTGGGAGCGCCCAGATCAAAAGAGGAGATCACCTGATCGAAATAGCCTAACAGGCCGACTTGATTCATCTTCAGGTCCAGGGTCTTGTAGTGCGCATTCGTCACCAGGATGACCTTTTTCCGCAGGCCACGAACATACCGCAAGAACAGCTCACTGTCCGGGTGGACCTCGATGAGGTGGCGAATCCCTTCTTTTAGAGCCGGGATGTCCAGATCTAATTCCCGGGACCAGAAGTCAATATCCGTCCAGTTTAAGGTGCCCTCCTCCCGTTGGTAGCGGGCAAACACCTCTTGTCGGGCCGCCTCCAGTTCCAAGTTATGTCGGCGGGCATATTCCTGGGGGACCAGGGTTTCCCAGAAATAATCATCAAAATGTTTATCCAACAGGGTGCCATCCATATCCAGCATCACCCAATCGATTTCGTCCCAAGGAAAAAACATCGACTTGATACCTCCAAAGCTTGCCCCCACCAGGGGGCCATCTCTACGGCAACAGTGTAGCAGAGCTGACCGGCCGGCGCCAGACATATTCCGCAGCAGCAGAAAAAGGGTTTTCGGGGACGGACCCAAAAGGGTTGGGGAGGCGGAGCAGACCGGCCCGTTGGGGCCTAAGCGGCCGGAGAAAATTATTCAGCCGAGGGCGATGGGGAACCAGGCACAGCAATCTCCAGTCCCTGCCGACGGGCATAGACTTGAGTGAATTCCGCGCCCACGAAGATAATCTGAGCCGAATAAAACACCCATAAGAGGATGACCACCAAGGACCCGGCCGCGCCGTAGGCCGAGGCCAGGGTCTGGCGGTTTAAATACAGTCCTAGAAAGAGGTTGCCGATGCTGAAAAGCAGGGCGCTGACCAAACCGCCCCGGGCGGCGAAACCCCAAGGGACCGGGGCCGACGGCAGGACTTTATAAAAGGCGGTAAAGAGCGCAGTAAGGAAGGCCAGGTTAAAAAGGTGCTCAATGAGACTGATCACCAGACTGGGCATGACCCAAAAATTGTCAACGCGCGTATAAAAAGCGGCCAGGAGGGATCTCAGGATGATGGAGACTAAAATGAGCAGCCCGACCAGGAGGACCGCCAGAAGGGATTTACCCCGGTCACGGACCAGGCCCCACACCCCTGTGGCCCCGCTGTGAATACCCCACATCTGATCCAGGGCGTTGCGCAGCATCAGGAAGACGGTGGTGGAACCGAAGAGGATCAACCCGATGGCGATAATGGTGGCCAACACCCCGGAGCCCGGTTTGTAGGTGTTTTGAATGACGGTCATCAGGTTCTGGGCATGCTCCATCCCGACGTATTCGCCCAGACGGAGCACGATATCGGCTTGTACGGTCTCCCGACCCAGGAAATAACCGACCACCACGGTTATGAGGATCAAGAGGGGGGCCATAGAAAAGAGGGTATAAAAAGCCAGGGCCGCGCCCAGAACCGGGACGTTGTCTGAACTCCAGGCCGTCGCGGTATCCCGGAGCAACTGCCAGATCAAACGACCGGCGGCGAAAAGTTTGGTAAACACATTTTTTTGCTGAACTTGAAGTATACCTTATCCTTCGGTATCGATGTCATTGCAGGTAAAGGGTATATCTCTGCCCTGGTAACGGTAGGGAGATGGCAGGAGATTGAGTCCCATCAGGCTTTCACCCGCCAAGTGGTGCCTTGGGGGGTGTCTTCCAGGAGAATACCGGCCTCGGCCAACTGCTGGCGGATGGCGTCGGCTTTGGCGAAATCCTTGGCTTGGCGGGCCACACGGCGTTCCTCAATCAATTTTTCGATATCGTCCGGCGCCAGGGGCAAGGCCTCGCTCTTTTGCCGCAGCCGCCGCAGCATATCCTCGGGGTCTTGCTGCAGCAGATTGAGAATGCTGCCCAAGCCGGTCAGCTCGCGGCGCAGCCAGGCTAAAAATGCCTTGGCCGCCGCATCCGCAGGGTTGTTTTCCAGCGAGCGGTTGATCAACCGCACCGCCTCGAAGATGTGACCCAAAGCCAGGGCGGTATTAAAATCATCGTCCATGGCCTCCTGGAAGCGCAGCCGCAGGGTGCGCAGACGTTCGTGTGCATCACGGTTCAGCCCCGGCAGGGGATCATTAGGAGGAGCTGCCGCGGGAGGAGAGGCGTCAGCCACGGCCTGATCTAGGCGGGCCAGAGAGGCATACAGCCGTTCCACGGCATTTTGGGCTTCGGCCAGGGCCTGGTCGGAAAAATCCAGGGGACTGCGATAGTGGTTCTGGATAAGGAAAAAGCGCACCACCTCAGGCTGAAATTTGGCCAGGACCTCCTGAATCGTGAAAAAATTGCCCAAAGACTTGGACATCTTTTCCTGATTGATGGTGACCATGCCGTTGTGCAGCCAGTAGCGGGCCAGGGGTTGGCCGTTGGCTGCCTCGGATTGGGCAATCTCATTTTCGTGATGCGGAAAGATAAGATCGGCACCGCCGCCGTGAATATCAAAGGTCGCACCCAAAAAGTGTTGGCTCATGGCCGAACACTCGATGTGCCAACCCGGCCGGCCCGGCCCCCAGGGACTATCCCATGAGGGTTCCCCCGGCTTGCTGGCCTTCCAGAGGACAAAGTCGAAGGGGTTGTCTTTTTGGATATTGATATCGACGCGGGCACCGGCCAACATATCGTCCAGGCTGCGGCCGGATAGCTTGCCATAGCCGGGGAACTTGGCCACCGCAAAATAGACATCGCCGTCCCGGTGATAGGCGAAGCCTTTCTCTTCTAATATCTTGATCATATTGATGATATCGGCGATATGTTCCGTGGCCCGTGGTTCGATATCCGCAGGACCGACCCCCAACGCTGCCATATCCCGCTGAAACGCTGAAATGTAGGTTTCGGCTATGGTCTGCCAGGAGAGATTCTCCTGCTGGGCCCGCCGGATAATTTTGTCGTCGATATCGGTGAAATTCCGCACCCAGGTGACCTGATACCCTTGAAACCGCAGATACCGGACCATGACGTCGAAGACCACGGCAGATCGGGCATGGCCGATGTGACAATCATCGTAAACGGTGACGCCGCAGGCATAAATCGTCACGACCCCGGGTTTCAAAGGGATAAATTCTTCTTTGCGTTTCGTTAAGGTGTTGTAGACCAACACAAATAGTTACTCCCAGGTGCTGAGCAAAAAAGAGGCGGCAACGCCGCCCCTGAGGCGACCGGTTGCCCGAGCCGCAATTGGGGTTAGGTTTGGTTCTTGCTAAAGCACAGCGGCTTTACTTCTTTTTCTTAGTGGTGGTTTTGCTTTTTTTGGCTTTTTTGGGCTCAGCTTTACTTGCCGCCGTGTCCTTGCTCCGCGTGGTCGGGTGGGTGAGGGCCACGGGTTCACCGGCATACCGGCGGATATACGGCCGCCGCACCCGCCCGGTGGGAGCTGCTCCTTCGGCGGGGGCTGCCTTCGTCAGGGTGGGGGGATGGGTGGCCGACACCGGTTGGCCGGCATAGCGGCGAATATAGGGGCGGCGGACCCGACCTGAGGGTATTGATACCGCCTCCGCCGGCACGGCTTCCGGCACGCCGGCAGATTCCAGAACCGGGATCGCCGCGATGGTGGGCTGGGCCACCGGTGGTCCTGGCTGCCCGATGCTATACAGGCGCTGGTCTTTGGGCAAATGACGAAGATCAGCTTGACAATATTGGCATTTTTGGGCACTTAGATCTACCTTTGCCTGACATTGCGGACAGACCAATACCAGCCCCATGAGAATTCTCCTTTAAATCAGTTTCGTTAAATCTAGTTGTATAACAAAGAAAACGGCATTGTTCAAGTCTTTTTTGGGAATAATTTCACTATCACTAGCCTCGTTCCAGCACACTGCGCCTGCGACTCCCACGCCGCCATTTTCTGGACCGGCCCTGAGGCCGGCGCATCCCCTGGTTGGCAGCAGTGGCTCCGGATAAGGTCTTTGGGAAGGAGATCAAAAGGAGGTCAATCGGTCTGCGGGCTGGTCCAATGAGCTTGGGCCAACGCTTTGGCAGCCAGGCCATGACAGGTCCACCCTTGCGCCGAGTCCGTACGCCAGTTTTTCTCAAAATGACAGAAGACCCCGAGGCTCATCTGTGGTCTTCTCAAATTGAGAAGATATGGCTGGCGCATGCTGCCCGATGGAGTTGGCGCCTTTTATAGTATGAGGTATATCAATTAGTTAGAAGCGCAGCGGTCTGATCGGCCTTGGCAAGGGTCTTGCATTCTTGGAGAAGCGACCCGATGGCTTCGTGTGTCTGGTTGGCGGGTCGCCAGATAAATTTTTCGTCAAACAAGGGAGGTCATCTAACTGCCATGCGAACCGCTACTTCAACCCTGTTCCTGCGCCCCATGGGCTCTGCCCAGGCCAAACCGCAGGGTGTAGCTCTCAAAAAGATGCAATGGGTGGATTTAATCCTCAAAATTCTGGTACCGGCGCTCCTGCTGGTCTTTTTTGTGGTTTCCCTGAAATGGGGGTCCCTGGACGGCTACCTGCAATTGCTGAGCAGCCAGAGTTATGTCTCCTTAATTCCGGCCGTGGGCGCCATCTATACGCTTTTGTTATTGGTCTTTCAAATAGTGCGCACCATTCTGTGGTGTCGCTACAAACCTTATCCTTTGGCAGCCGGGGAGCTCCCCACGGTCACCGTCATTATTCCAGCCTATAATGAAGGGGCCATGGTGGAAAAGGCCATTTATGCGGTCGCGGCCTCGGATTACCCCCGGGAAAAGTTGGAAATTATCTGCATCGACGATGGTTCCAAGGATGACACCTGGACCTATATCAGCCGGGCGCAACGACGCTATCCGGATCTGATCCGGGCTGTGCAATTTCCTCAGAATCGGGGGAAAAAGGCCGGTCTCTACGCCGGGTTCACCCAAGGCCGGGGTGAAATCTTTGTCACCATCGATTCCGATTCGGTTATCAGCAAGGATACCCTGCGGCAGATCGTGGCCCCCATGCTGCATGACCCCAAAATCGGCGCGGTGGCCGGCAACGTCAAGGTTTACAACCGCCACCAGAGCCTCCTGGGCAAAATGTTGGCAGTCCGTTTTGTGCTCTCCTTTGACTTTCTGCGGGCCTCCCAATCCCTGTATGGTGCGGTGACCTGCACCCCCGGGGCTTTGTCTGCCTACCGGCGGGAGGCGGTCCTGCCCCATGTGGATGCCTGGCTCAATCAGACCTTTCTGGGTTCTCCCTGCCATCATTCCGAGGACCGGGCTTTGACCAACTTCGTCTTGCGCAGCGGCTACTACAGCGTCTATCAACGCAGCGCCGTTGTCCATACCCTGGTGCCGGAGACCTATAAAGGCCTGTGCAAAATGTACCTCCGTTGGGAGCGGGGCAATGTCCGGGAATCTTTCGTGCAATTGGGTTACCTCTTTACCAACTACCGGGAGAAACATCGGCTGCTGCCCATCGTCGATTTCTTCATGACTCAGATCGAATTTCCGCTGACCTACCTCTTCCTGGGGCTGCTGCTGAGTTCCATTATTGTCTACCCCGTGGTCTTTATCAAGTTCATGGCGGCCTTGGGGGTTATCTCAGCCATTTACATGACATATTATGTGGTCTTGGAGCGAGATCTGGACTTTATCTATGGGGTCATCTACAGCTACTACGCCTTCTTCCTGCTCCAGTGGATTTATCCTTACGCCTTCCTGACGGTGCGCAACCGCCACTGGCTGACCCGGTAACAGCTTGTTGAAGAAAGTTCTGATACGGGAGGGGGCCAGGGAACAACGGCCCCTGCCCCTGCCGATCCCCCCATCCCAACCAGCCCTTGGCCTTCTGCCTGCGTCACCAGGTTAGAAAAACCGATTTCCTTCTGCAGAGCATCAGATTTTCTTCATATTGCCCCACCCGGGACAGAGGACCCCTCCTGCTCAGGTGGGGTTTGGAGTTATTTCCTCCTGAAACACGGTCTCGGGGGGATAGGACGGCGATGATTGCGGACCAAGGCCTTAGATGGCTTGCAACATCCCTTGGAACTGCCGATCCCGGCTGTGTTTGATGTCGATAGCCAAGGCCGGGCAGGTGGCGCAGCAGATACCGCAACCCTGGCAGGCGGCCGGATCGATGGCCACCCGGGCCACCTCTTGATCAAATTGGGGGGCGCCGTACGGACAGACCCGCAGGCAGTTGAGGCAGCGGACACAGTCGCCGGTATTGACGTAGGCCACTGCACCGCTGACCTCCATGGTCTCCTGGGCCAGAATCCCCAGGGCCCTGGCCGCGGCGCCCCGACCTTGGGCAATGACTTCTTCGGTGAACTTGGGGGCATGGGCCAGGCCGGCCAGGAAAAAGCCGCTGCTGGAAAAATCCAGGGGCCGCAGCTTGACATGGGCTTCCAAAAAGAAGCCATCCATATCCACGGGAAGTTTATAGACCCGGCCCACCTCGGCCAACCCGGGGCTGGGCCGGAAGGCCGCGGCCAGGATGAGGTAATCGGCCGGGATGACCACCGGTAGACGCAGATTCTGATCAAGCACCTTTACCTGCAGTTTTGGCCCGACAGCCGTCACCTCGGGTTTGGCCAGCCGTTCGAAACGGATAAATCGTACCCCCAGATTGCGGGCTTTTTGGTAAGCCAGCTCGTTGAAGCCGAAGGTGCGGAGGTCCCGGTAGAGGATGATGACCTTGACGGTGGGATCCTGGTCATGCAGGCGCATGGCGTCATTGACCGAGTTCGTGCAGCAGACCCGGGAGCAATAGGGAAATTCCGGCTCCCGGGAGCCGACGCATTGGATCATGACCACCGTGCTGCCGGTGGGCAGAGGTTGACTGCTGGCCAGCCGTTCTGCCAGTTCCAAATGAGTCAGGACGCGCTCTGATTGGCCATAGAGGTATTCCACCGGCCGATATTCCACGGCACCGGGGGCTAAGATGGTGGCACCGTGGGAGACCTCCAGGCGTTGGCCAGCATTGGTCTGGACGATGCTGATAAACTTCCCCAAATGTCCACGGAAATCGAGCACCTGGGCACCGGTCAAGACCTGAATCTTGGGGTGTTGCTGGACCTTGGGCAGAATCTCAGCCAGATAAGCGGAGACCGAGCGGCCATCCCGGGTAAGGTGTGGCCGGCGGGCCAAACCACCCAACTCCGCTTCTTTCTCCACCACCGTGCTCTCATACCCGGCCTCGGCCAGGGTCAGGGCCGCAGTGAGGCCCGCCAGACCGCCGCCCACCACCAGCCCCCGGGGCACCACCTGGAACCGGGTTTCCTGGAAAGGCTCCAGATTCAGGGCTCGGCCCACAGCCATGCGGATGAGGTCTTTGGCCAAGGCCGTGGCCCGATTCGGTTCGGCCTGGTGCACCCAGGAATCCTGATCCCGGATATTGGCCATTTCGAAAAGATACTTATTCAGCCCCACCTGTCGCAGGTTTTCCTGAAAGAGGGGTTCATGGGTGCGGGGGCTGCAAGCCGCCACCACCACTCGGTTGAGCTGGTGCTCCTGCACCACCTGCCTGATCTTTTCCAAAGAATCGGTGGCACAGGTAAAGGTGAGATGATCAGCATAAACCACCCGGGGCAGGGTTTTGACGTACTCAGTGACTGCTGGCACATCCACCACCCCGGCGATGTTGATGCCGCAATGGCAGACAAAGACGCCCACCCGAGGTTCTTCCTGGGAGACGTCCCGTTCCGGCGGATAGGTCTTGGAAGTCAACAAGGTGCCGCGGGAGTCGGCCAACAAGGCCGAAGCCGAGGCCGCCGCAGCCAGGGCTTGGGCCACGGTTTCGGGGATATCTTTGGGGGCCTGATAAACGCCGCAGGTGAAGACCCCGGGCCGGGAGGAAGCCACTTCTTCAAAAGGTTGGCTGGCCGCATAATTCCAGGGATTGGTCTCTAAGCCCAGGCGGCGGCTCAGGGCCACGGCCTCGGGATGGGCATCCAGACCCACCGACAGCACCACCAGATCGAATTCCTCCAGTTGAATTTTGCCGTCGGCAGCCACATAGGAAATTTCCAGATTCTTGCTTTGGGGTTTTTCCGCTACCCGAGAAACCATGGAGCGCACATAGCGCACGCCGCTTTCCTGGGCCCGCTCATAGTAGCGGTCAAAGCCTTTGCCATGGGCCCGCATATCAATGAAAAAGATGGACGGTTCGACTTCCGCATCATGTTCCCGGGCGATGATGGCCTGCTTGGTGGCATACATGCAACAGACCGAGGAGCAGTAATCCCGCCCGGCGGCCTTATCCCGGGAGCCGACGCACTGGATCCAGGCGATCTTTTTGGGCTTCCGGCCGTCTGCGGGCCGCTGCACATGGCCTTGGGTCGGACCGGTGGCCGAGAGCAGGCGTTCAAATTCCAAGGCCGTGACCACATTGGCATACCGGCCATAGCCGTATTCCGCTTTGCGGCGGGCGTCGAAGGGCCGGTAACCGGGGGCCAGGATGATGGCACCCACCTGGAGTTCCAGCTTTTTGGCCTGTTGGTTGTGATCCACCGCGCCGGGTTTACAGGCCTGGACACACTGCATACATTCGGAGCAGATGGCGCAGTTGAGGCAGCGATCCGCCTCCCGCCGAGCCTGTTCTTCATTGTAGCCCTGCCTTACTTCCGCAAAAGTGGCGAGGCATTGGTCCACCGGCAAGAGGGGCATAGGCTCCCGGGCTTGTTTTTCCTCGGTTAAAGGGATATCCACCCACCCCTGCATGGCCTGGGCCGCGGTGCTCAGCCCCCGACCGGCGGCCAGATCCCGTCCCTGGAGATAGCGGTCGATGGATTCCGCCGCTTCCCGCCCGCCGGCCACGGCGCCGATGGCGATCCAGGGGCCCACCTGGACGTCCCCGGCCGCGAAGACGCCCGGCCGCGAGGTCATATAGGTGATGGGATCGGCGTCGATGGTACCCCAGCGGCTGAGCTGAATTCCTGTTCCTGCCAGGCAGTCCAGAGCTGGCCGCTGGCCGACCGCGGCCACGACCATATCGCCGGTTAGGGTAAATTCGGAACCGGGGATGGGGATGGGACGCCGACGGCCAGAAGCGTCTGGTTCGCCCAAGGCCATGCGCAGGCAGCGCAATCCGGCGACGGCGCCGTCTTTGACCACCACTTCCTGAGGGGCCACCAAAAATTCAATCCGGATGCCCTCCCGTTCGGCATCGGCTATCTCCTCGGGATTGGCCGGCATCTCTTCCCGGGAGCGGCGATAGAGGATGGTGGCTTCGGCTCCCAGGCGTCTGACGCTCCGGGCCACGTCGAAGGCAACGTTGCCGCCGCCCACGACCAGGACCTTTTTACCGAGACGCACGGTTTGGCCCAGGGCCAGGCGGCGCAACAACTCCACCCCTTCCAAGACGCCATCGGCCTCTTCGCCGGGAATCCCCATCGGGGTGCCCATATGGCAGCCCAGTCCCAAAAAAATGGCTTTATAGCCGTCTTGCAAGAGGCTGTCCAACGTCAGGTCCCGGCCCAAGGCCATATTGGTCTTGATCTGCACCCCCCAACGCTGGATGTAGGCAATCTCTTTTTCCAGGATATCCTTGGGCAGCCGATGGTCGGGAATGCCCACCCGCAGCATGCCGCCTGCCACGGGCAGAGCTTCAAAGATCGTGCAGGGATAGCCCCGCCGGGCCAGATGATAGGCACAGGCGAGGCCGGCTGGACCCGAACCGATGATGGCGACTTTTTTCCGTTTCTTGGGAACCTTGGGGATGGGCAGTTGGGCCAGATCCACCTGATCCGCGGCGAAGCGCTTCAGATCGCAGATGGCGACGGCTTCGTCCATCTCCTGGCGGCGGCAGGCGCTCTCGCAGGGGTGGGGACAGACCCTGCCGATGACCCCGGGCAGGGGGAGCTCCTCCAGGATGAGTTTGATGGCTTCTTCATACTTGCCCACTTTGATCAGCTGCACATACCCCTGGACTTTGAGGGTGGCCGGACAGGTGGTCACACAGGGAGCCCGGTCCAACTTTTTGATGGCAAACTGTGCCGGAATGGTCTGGGGAAAATGGCGGTAGGCAGCCCGACGCGTGCCCAAACCTTCATCAAAGGTCGATGGCATTTCTACCGGACAGACCTTGGCACAATCGCCGCAGGCCGTGCACTTGGCCAGATCAATATAGCGGGGCTCCTGGGTCAGGGTAACGGTGAAGTTTCCCGGCTCTCCGGCCAGGCTCGCCACATCGGCCTGGGTGATAACCTCGATATCCGGATGCATGCCCACTTCGATGAGCTTAGGAGAAATCATACAGGTGGAGCAGTCGTTGGTAGGGAAGGTCTTGTCCAGTTTGGCCATGATGCCGCCCAGGGAGATGTCTTTCTCCACCAGATAGACTTTAAAGCCGGCGTTGGCCGTGTCCAGAGCCGCCTGCAGGCCGGCAATGCCGCCGCCCACCACCATGACCGCACCGATGCTACGTTTTTCCTTAGTCGCCATAAGAAATCCTGTTTTTCACTGGATTGCCATAAGCGGTCTTGATGCCGCACGCCCTAAAGCAGACCTCGCCGCTGCAGCAGGGGCAGGGGGTTGACAAAATGGCGGCTCAGCCAAGTCGTAACCTCAGGGTGGCCCAGGGCCAGGCCGATCAATTCGGTAAAATACAAGATGGGCAGATAATAGGACTTGCCGGTCTTTTGGGAGATACGCTCCTGGGGGATGTCTAAGTTGGCCTGACACATCTGGCAGGAGACGACGATGCACTCCGCCTCCGCCTCGAGGGCCCGATCATAGAGCTTTTGCACCAGGGTATCGATGATGTCCGGTCGAGAGATGGTAAAACCGGCGCCACAGCAGTCGGTTTTATAGGACCAGGGATAGGGGTTACCCCCCAACCGTTTGACCAGCGTATCCATATTCGTTGGATTTTCATAGTCCGGCCGTTGGGTAATTTTGGGTGGACGCGCCACCACACAGCCATAGTAGCACACCGTGCGCAGGCCCCGGAGGGGTCGGACAATTTTGGCCTGTATCTGGTCCAGCAGAGGCGGCTGCGTCAGATAATCCAGGAGATCCCAAATCTTAATGGCGCCCTGATAGGCCATTTCGGGTAAAGCGGCCGGCCGCTGCACGAGGGTGTGCTCTGCCACCTTAAGACGATTAAAACACAGCGCACAGGGGACCACGACGTCCTGTCCCAGCGTCTCGGCCTGGATGAGGTTTCGAGCCGCCAAGGTCAGGGCCAAGTGTTCATCAATGCTATGCGCTGCGGTGGCGCCGCAACAGTTCCAATCTGGGATCTCTTCCAGAGCAAGATTGAGCAGGGCGACCACGGCACTGATGGATTCCTGATAATCCCTGGCACTATGCTCCAAAGAACAGCCCGGGTAATATGAGACCTTCATGCCGCCATCCTATGATTTGGGTTGGTGCCACAGTTTAACCAGGGCCTCGAGCTGCAGCAACCGCCGGGGTGGTTTCAGGCCCAGTCGCCCCTTTTGGAACATCTTGAGACCTAAGCGCAGGTCTGCCTTTATCTCGCCGGTCTGCAGTCTCCTAAGCCCCTGGCCGCTTTTCAGCATATATAACCCCAGTAAAAGAGGCTCGTGGAGACGCCCCCCGGCCAGGCGGATATTTTCCAAGAAAGCCCGGTGGAAGGCCAAGACTTGGGGCTGCGGCACCGGCCGCCCTGAGCGGACGGCCCGTTCTTTGAGGTAATCCATCACCCCGGCGATGTCGATGTCATTGGGACAGCGGGTCGTGCAGGTCTCGCAGGCGGAGCAGACCCAGATGGTGCTGCTGCCCAGGACCAGGTCCGTTTGCCCCAAGCCGGCCAGACGGATGATCTCGTGGGGCAACCGATCCATCGCAAAGGTGAGGGGACAGCCGGCCGAACACTTGGCACACTGATAACAATCAGTGACACAAATCTGGCGATCCCGCAAGATCTCCTCACTCAAGGTAAATTGGGGCTCCAAGCCATACCTTCCGGCAGCTGCCATGGGCCCTCCTCTGTTTAAAGTTGGCATTGGCCAGTTGTCAGTTGGTGGGGCAAACCTTCAGTGCCCGTCCAAGCCAGTCTTTGGACTTACCTGTGTACTTTCCGAATCCGGATCAATCCGGAAATTTGCCCTGACCCCATTATGAGTATTAAGGATAAACGAATATTTCTCGGATGGAGAAGCGGTGTGCGAACCGCCCCTACAGGTTAATTCGCGGCATCCTTATATGAGTCATGGCAATCAGCCTGCCCAGCCTCTTGGCCTGGACGTGGCTATGTTAGAATCCTGTTACCGTAGATGTGAAGTCTCGCGGCCAGACCCAGGGGACCGGTGGTCCCTAAAAGTATACCACACCCTGCTGGTCACCGCCAAACTTCTAAGGCAATATTTGTTAGATATTCACTACTTTTGACGCTACACCGAGAGAGTGCGCCCTGTCAAGCCTAAATCGGGGGCTTTCGTCCCGAGAGTGCCGTTGAGGAACTACCGGAGGTGGTATAGATCAGCATCGGGCGGCCAAGAAGTGATTTCGGTTGCGTCCACCTTTTTCAGCTCCCGCCGGAGATGGCACCGACAGGTCTGGCGGTCGGTACAGACCACGGCATTGTCGGCGCTCCAGATAGCGGTGCTCAGGATGCCGGCAAAAGCCTCTTTAAAGAAATCCGACAAGATGGAGGATCGCCGTGATTGGTCAATCATATATTAAAGTTGAGGGCTAGGCAGCCGGGCCTCATGCTGGCTTACAGCAGCGCCAACCCGGGAGACCTGGCCACCGGCCGCGGTCGGGCCGACCTGTGGCTCGGTGGGATATACTCTGAACCTCTACGACCTGAAGCGTTCGGTGGCTTTGGGGGCCAGCCCGCGGACCGCCGGGAGCTCCTGCACCGGCCATCAGCTCAATATGGCCTGGGAGAGCGGTTATGATCTCAAGTTGGTTGGCTTCAAGATCACCCCGGCTGCCAACCTGTTTTACTCCAGGGTCTGGCTACCGGCCCATACTGAAACCGGCGCTGGTTCCCTGACTTTATAGGTAATGCGCCAGACCGCGGCTTCGCTGCAGACCGGCTTGGGCGCCCGCTTGGCGTTTCACTGGCACAGCGGCCAGTCGCGCCTGGCAATGCAGATGCGGGGCTCTGTAGCCATTACCAACGACAAAGGAGAACGCCTCTATATCCGGCAGACCACCGACCCGGAACCCTTCCACCTGGAAATCTACCGGGCCCGAAACTTGCCGCCCAAACCGCTAAAAACCAAACGATTCAGAGTTTAGCAAGATGTAGTGACCATAAAACCGCCCAAAATGACCTATTGCATGGATATAACTATTTTATTTTGTTAGCCGTGGTAAACTTGGGCTAGGTGGGGGCGTTGTGTAGGGCGCACCAATAAAAAAGGGGCCAGCAGGCCCCTTCTTTATCCGCCGGTTTCACATCTTTTCAGCTGCCGAAGATTTTGACGGAGTTCATGGCCAGCTGGAAGATGCTGCCCGGGAAGATGCCAATGAGCAACACGGCCAGGGCACTGATAATCAAGGTAGCATTGACCACCGGGGTCATGGCCACTGGGCCCAGATCGGCTTCGGCGGGCTGCATGTACATGATCACGGTGATGCGCAGATAGTAATACACGGAAATGAGACTGTTAATGACGGCGATGATGACCAACCAGATGTAGCCCGCTTCCACTGCCGCGGAGAAGAGGTAGAATTTCCCCAGGAAGCCGGCGGTTGGCGGCATACCCACCAGACTGAAGAGAAAAACACTCATGACCGCAGCCAAGCCAGGGTATTGGAAGCCCAAGCCGGCGTAATCATAGATATTGAGGTAGTTGTCCTTCTTGCGGGCCACGGCTATCACCACGCCAAAGGCGCCGAGATTCATGATGGTATAGGCCAGCAGGTAATAAAGAATCCCCGTGGCTCCCAACTGATTGCCGGCGATGAGACCCACCAAAATATAGCCGGCGTGGGCGATGGAGGAGTAGGCCAGCATCCGTTTGATATTGGTCTGCGCCAGGGCCGTTACATTGCCCACCGTCATGGTCGCCACGGCGGCCACCCATAACAGCAGATCCCATTCCATCCGGACTGTGGGGAAGACTTCCAGGAAAACCCGCAGGAAGGCGGCGAAGGCAGCGGCTTTGGTGCCCACCGACATAAAGGCGGTGATGGACGTAGGGGCCCCTTCATACACGTCCGGGGTCCACATGTGGAAGGGGGCCATGGACACCTTGAAGCCGAAGCCGACGATCAGGAGCCCCATACCCACATAAGTAAAGCCGTTCATACCGCTCTTTTTGATAAAGGCAGCCAGATCGGCCAGATAGAACGTGCCGGTGCCGCCGTATAGCATGGCGATACCAAAGAGCAAGAAAGCCGAAGAGAAAGCCCCCAAAAGCAGGTATTTCAAGGCGGCTTCGTTGGATTTCAAATCCTCTCGAAAGAGCCCGGAAAGGATATAAATGGGGATGGAGAGGATTTCCACGCCCAGGAAGATGATGACCAGGTTGCCGCCTGCGGCCATGAGAATCATGCCGACTGCGGCAAACAACATCAGGGCATAGTATTCGCCGTAATTTTTCCGGTAATTTTCCAGATAATGCACCGATAAGATGATACTGATGCCTGTGCCCAGCAGGAAGATGACGTTGAAGAAGAAGGAAAAGTTGTCCACATAAATCATGCGGCTGAAATCAGTGGTCTGCCGGTTCCATAACCAGACGGTCTGGAGGAGAGCAATGACTACGGCCACCAGGGAAAATTGATGGAAGTGTGCCTTCTTCATGGCCTTGCCGGAAAAGGCATCAAAGAGCAATAGCAAAAGCCCTGCCACGCTTAAAGTGATCAGCGGACCGATGTTGGTCAGACAGATCGTCGGAATATCAATGCTCATCTCTGATCCCCCTTCATAATCACATCAGCCGCCGCCACTTTGGTGGCTTTGGATTTCTCCATCATCGCCACAAAGTTGGCAGTGGAGGCTTTGGTTTTTTCCAGGAAAGTATTAGGGTAGACCCCGATCCAGACTATGAACAACAAAACGGGCAAGAGAACCACCACTTCCCGCATGGAGAGGTCTTTTAAGTTTTTATTCTTTTCGTTGGTCACGACCCCGAACATGACCCGCTGGAACATCCACAACATATAGGCCGCGGCAAAGATAACCCCGGTAGCGGCCATGATGGCGTAGGCCTTATTGGCCTTGAAGGCGCCCAGGAGAATGAGGAATTCACCCACAAAGCCGTTCAGGCCCGGCAGGCCGATGGATGACAAGGTAACAATCATAAAAATGGTGGCAAACACTGGCATTACCTTGGAAATGCCGCCAAAGTCAGCGATCATACGGGTATGGCGGCGTTCATAGATCATGCCGACGATCAAAAACAAGGCTCCGGTAGAGAGGCCGTGGTTGATCATTTGGATGATGCCGCCCTGCACCCCAGCCATGGTATAGCTGAACAAACCCAGCATGACGAAGCCCAGGTGGCTGACCGAAGAGAAGGCCACCAGGCGTTTCAGATCCACCTGCACCAGGGAAACCAGGGCGCCATAAATAATGCCGATAACGGCCAGGATGCTGAAGAGCGGCACAAAATACCAGGCCGCCTCCGGAAACAAGGGCATATTGAAGCGCAGGAAACCGTACGTGCCCATCTTCAGCAAGACGGCGGCCAGGATCACGCTGCCCACCGTGGGCGCTTCGGTATGGGCGTCCGGCAACCAGGTATGCACCGGGAACATGGGGACTTTGATGGCAAAGGCCAACCCGAAGGCCAGGAACATCCAGAACTGCATTTCGAAGGGGATTTTCAGGCCATACATCTTCAGCAGATCGAAGGTATAAACGCCGGTGACCTTGGCATGGTAGAAATAAAGCACCAAGATGGCCACTAACATGAGCAGGGAGCCCACCATGGTATATATGAAGAACTTGACCGCCGCATAGATCCGCCGGGCTGGATTTCCCCAGACGCCGATGAGCAGATACATGGGGATCAACATCACTTCCCAGAAGACGTAGAATAGGAAGAGGTCCAGGGCCACAAAAACGCCGATCATGCCCGTCTGCAGAAAGAGCAGACAGATCATGAACTCTTTGACCTTATCCTGGACGTCTTCCCAGCAGGCCAGGACACAGATGGGCGTGATGAAGGTGGTCAACAGCACCAGCAACAGGGAGATGCCGTCAATGCCCACATAATAACTGATGCCATAGGAAGGCACCCAGGGATACAGCTCCACAAACTGCATATCGGCGGTATTGCTGTTGAACCAGAACCATAAGGGCAGGGAGACGGCAAACTCCAGCAACGCCACCGCCATGGCCGTGCCTTTGATCACCCACTGGTTTTCTCGATTCAGCATCATGATCAATGCTACCCCGACCATGGGAAGCAGGATCAATATTGATAATATCGGGAAATTCATTGAATTAACTCCTTATCCATCCTACTAACGGCCAAGATAGTATCCGGTGATAACTGCCACACCAATCAAGATCCCCAGGGCATAATTTTGCACGTAGCCGGTCTCCAGCTTGCGGATCACCAGGCTCAAACGGTCCACAACGCTGGCCGTGCCATTCACCGCCCCGTCGATGACCTTGGAATCGGCCTCTTGCCAGAGGAAGACGGAACCATTTTTGATGGGTTCCACCACTGTGGCATCGTAAATTTCATCCACATAGTATTTGTTGTAGATCAGATCGTAGAGGCCGGGGACCTTTGCCGTCACCTGGGCCGGCAGTTCCGGCTGTTTGATGTACATCTTGTAGGCAATGAAGATACCGATACCGGCGACACCCATGCTGACCAGCATCATCATGACTTCAAAAGTCATGGAGTGGTGCACTTCATGACCGGCCGCCACGTGGGCAATGGACGGTGCCAAGAATTCATGGAAGACATTCCAGCCCTGGATTAAGGGGATGCCCACAAAACCACCCACCGTGGACAGGATCGCCAGAATGATTAGGGGAATCGTCATGACCGGGGGGGATTCATGGGGATGCACATGGTGATCCCAGCGTTTTTCGCCATAGAAGGTCATGAAGATCAGCCGGAACATATAAAAGGCGGTCATCATGGCGCCCAGCGAAGCGATGGCCCAGTAGCCCACATGGCCATCGGTCAGAGCCTTGAAGAGAATCTCGTCTTTACTGAAGAAGCCGGCGAAGGGGAAGATGCCGGCGATGGCCAGGGTGCCGACTAACATGACCGCATAAGTGATGGGCATCTTGTTTTTCAGGGCGCCCATTTTGCGCATATCCTGTTCGCCGTGCATACCATGGATCACACTGCCCGAACCCAAAAAGAGGAGGGCTTTGAAGAAGGCATGGGTCATGAGGTGGAAGATGGCGGCGACAAAGGCGCCGACGCCGCAGGCCAGGAACATATACCCCAACTGACTGACCGTTGAGTAGGCCAACACCCGTTTAATGTCATTCTGAGCCAAGCCAATGGAGGCGGCCATGAAAGCGGTGGCCAAACCGATAACCGCCACCACCGTCATGGAGATGGGGGCCATGACATAGAGGGCGCTGCAGCGGGCCACCATGTAAACGCCGGCCGTCACCATGGTGGCGGCATGGATCAAGGCGCTGACGGGGGTGGGACCTTCCATGGCATCGGGCAACCAGGTATACAGCGGTATCTGGGCCGACTTACCGGTGGCGCCGACAAACAGACAAAGAGTAATTATGGTCAGAATGGCGCTGCCCACCGGGAAATTATGGGCTTGGGCAAAGACTTCCCGGAAATTGACGGTCCCGAAGGTGTAGAAAATCAGGAAAATGCCGAGCAGGAAGCCGAAGTCACCGATCCGGTTCACCACAAAAGCCTTTTTGCCGGCGTCACTGGCCGATTGCTTCTCATACCAGTAACCGATGAGCAGGTAAGAGCACAACCCCACGCCTTCCCAGCCCACGAACATGAGCAGGAAGTTGTTGGCCATGACCAGGATGAGCATGTTGACCACAAAGAGGTTGAGGTAGGAGAAGTATCTAGCATAGCCCGGGTCATCATGCATGTAGCCCACGGAGTAGATATGGATGAGGAACCCGACCCCGGAGACCACCAGCAGCATGACCAGGGACAAGGGGTCCACCAAAAACGCGGCTTGGGCATTGAAGGTACCGGAGGTGATCCAGTTAAAAACGAAGACCTCCACGGGTTTGGCCTTGGCCGGCAGATGCAGATATTCCCAGAAACAACCAAGCACCCACGCAAATGACAAACCGACCGAACCGGGTCCCACCAGGCTGACGGTGTTTTTAGATATTTTCTTGCCCAATAGGCCGTTGATTAAAAAACCTATTAGGGGAAAAACAGGCACCAACCAGACATATTGAATCATGGCCTGCTCCTTACCACTTCATGATATTCAATTCATCAACATAGACGTTGCCTTTGTTGCGGAAGATCACGTAGATCAGGGCCAGGCCCACTGCAACTTCGGCTGCCGCTACCACCATGACAAAAAAGACGAGCATCTGTCCGTCAATGGACCGGTGCAAGTCTGAAAAGGCGACGAGGGAGAGATTCACGGCGTTCAGCATCATTTCAATAGACATGAAAATTATGATGGCATTCCGTCTTATCAGCACCCCAACTGTCCCGATAGCAAAGAGAGCGCTACTAAGAATCAGATAATACGAAATTGGGATCTCCATAAAACCGTCTCCTGAAAACGCGTCGGCGTTATTCCACTTTCGATCTTGCCAGAATCACCGCCCCCACCACGGCGACCAATAGGAGGATGGACGTCATTTCAAAGGGCAAGAGATAATCGGTGAAGAGGGATTTGGCCACCATTTCCGTGCTGCCGAAATCCGGGGTAAGGGGTTTTCCTGGCGGCACGATCATCCGGAAGACTTTATAGATGACCAGGGCAATGACGGCAGTGGCCAAGGACGAGCCAAAAATTTTCTGTCCCAGATGCCGATGCGCGCCGCCTTCTTCCGGTTGTCGGAGGTTCAGGAGCATGATGACAAACAGGAAGAGCACCATGATGGCCCCGGCATAGACTATGATCTGGATCGCCGCAATAAATTGTGCGTTGGCCAGAAGATAGATGGCAGCCAGGGCAAAGAAGTTCAGAACCAGAAACAGGGCGCTGCGCACCGGATTTACCTGGATGACCACCATGATCCCGGAGATCAAAGCTGTTGCGGCTAATAGAAAGAATATTATTTGCATCCTTTAATCTCCTTGCCTCGATTACCCTTTGGGCTTTAACATGTCGATGTTATAAATGAGCAATTTTTTGTCATATTGCGCCAGCTCGTACTCTTTATTCAGGGAGATGGCCGCCTTGGGACAGGCCTCCTGGCAGAAGCCGCAGAAAATACACCGGGTGAGATCAATGATAAATTCCACCGGATATTTTTCTCCGTAGCTCCCCTCTGCCGGCTCAATAACCCGAATCGCCTGGGATGGGCAGACCGTTTTACAGAGGGTGCAGGCCACGCATTTGACCTTGCCGTTGTCATACAACTGTAATTCCGGCCGCCCCCGAAACCGGTCATAGACCGGTCTTTTCTGTTCAGGGTAGAGAATGGTTACCGGCTTGGAAAAGATGGCCTTAAACGTCGTCCCCAGCCCTTTTAGCAATGGAAGGATCATGACACTACCTCGGCATATAGAGCATGATGATGCCGGTCAGAAGGATGTTGACCAGAGAAAGGGGCAACAAGACTTTCCAACCGAAATACATCAGTTGATCGAAACGGAAACGGGGGAAGGTGCCCCGCACCCAGATGAAGAAGAAGATGAGAATGAAGGTCTTGAGAAGGAACCAGACCACCGGCGGCAGGAAGGGTCCCTGCCAGCCGCCCAAAAAGAGGGTGGTCGTCAGGGCGCTGGCAATAACCACATGGCCATATTCCCCCATCATTAACAGACCCCATTTCATGGAGCTGTATTCGGTCTGGTACCCGGCCACCAACTCATTCTCGCATTCAATCAGGTCAAAGGGCGTCCGGGCGCATTCCGCAAAGGCCGCAGTCAGGAAGAGAATGAACCCCAACGGTTGGTAGACAATAAACCACATATGCTGTTGGGCTTCCACGATCTTCACCAGACTCAGGGTGCCGGCGATCATCAGAACGCCGATGACCGACAACCCCAAGGCCAGTTCATAACTGATCATCTGGGCCGACAGACGCAGAGCGCCCAACAGGGAGTATTTATTATTGGAGGACCACCCACCGATGACCGCGCCATACACGGCCATGCTGGCCACGGCGAAAATGTAGAGCAAGCCGATATTGACATCGGCAATGACCCCCCGGTTCAGGGAAGCCACCGTCAGATCCAGTTTTTGACCATAAATTGTCAAGGTATCCGGCAGAATCTTGTCAGCAAAGGGGATGACCGCCAGCGGCAGGAACGCTGTGAGGCCGACGATTACTGGCGCCAGGACAAAGAGGAATCTATTCGCCCCCGGAGGCGTAAAATCCTCTTTAAAAATGAGTTTGAGGGCATCTGCCAGGGGTTGCAGCAAGCCCCAAGGACCGACCCGGTTGGGCCCGTAACGGAATTGGATAAATCCCAAAACCTTCCGTTCCATCAGGACTACGTAAGCTATGGTAGTGAGAAACACCACAAAAACCACCAGGATCTTCACTACCATAACTCCAATCAATAACGGCAGGTTCATAGCATTAACCCTTCTGAATGTTTACACGGCAAAGATTAGAGTTAGAAGTTAAACTATTGGCCAGCGGTTCGGCAAAATGATCGGCCAGGAAGACCACTCCGGCGGGCAGGTCATCATTTACGGCCACCGGCACCGCAATCCGACCCTGGGCCGAACTGACGGTGACGGTATCGCCGGCGGCGACGCCCAGTTTGCCGGCATCCTCGGCATTGATCTGCAAGGTCTGGGTTCCGTTGACGATCATGGGGCCTGCCGCAAAGGTAGTAAAACTCCCGGAGTGGCCCATGGTCTTGCCGACGATGAGGGTAAAATCACCCTCACCCAGGGCTTCTGGTTCCACACTAAATGGGACAAACGTCCCTTTGATATCCGCCTTGAGATCGGGACAGGGCCAACGATAACCGGGTTGGAGGCCCACATAGATGGGCATGAGGGACACCATCTCCTTAAAGATGTCCTCGGCGCTGGCATATTCCAACGGCTGATCCAGCTTCTGGCTCAGTGCCGTGATAATCTGCCAGCCGGGTCGGACGCCGTTGGCGCTGACCGCGGCCCGGGTCTGACCCAGTCTGCCATCCGTATTGGTGTAGGTGCCGTTGACCTCGGCATGCACACCCACCGGCAGGATGACGTCCGCCAATTTGGCCACCTCGGTCATGAAAGCACCCTGATAGACGATGAATCTGGCCTTCTGGAGAATGCTCCGGATCCGTTGGCTGTTGGGCAGCTGCCGGATCATATCACCCCCCAGGATATAGAAAGCCTGGGGTGCGTTGACGGCATTGTTTTCCAGACGGGTCAGGGCTTCGTCCAAGGTTAGGCCGGGGATGGTGGAAGGCACTTTATTCCAAATTTTTCCGAACTTTTCGCCCGCTGCCAGCGGTTGATAGCCAGGCAGCAGGTTCGGCACCACCCCCACATCGCAGACCCCATGGGTATTATTTTTCTCGGCGATGGGGTAGAGGCCGCTGCCGGCATTTGCCGGCTGCCCGATGAGCAGGAACAGGTTGGCCACGGCCACGACATTCTCTTTGCCGTTCGCCTGGGCCAAGAGATCGTTGCCGAAAATGATGGCCGGGGCCTGGGCCTGCAGCAGGGTCGCGGCAGCAGCCTGGAGGTCGGCCACGGCGACGCCCGTTTGTTTGGCGATATCATCCAAAGAAACACCTTGGAGGATTTCTTTACATGCGGCCCAACCCTCGGCCGGCAGCTGCGGTGCCAGGTCCGGGTTGGCAGCCACCATGGCAGCCATCAAGCCCAACACCAGGGCCCGCTCCGTCCCCGGGCGGTAACGCAGCTTCTTGTGGGCATACCGGTCATACTTAGTCTTGCGAGGGTTGGCGACGATGAGTCTGAAGTCCTCTTTCTGCAGGGCTTCCATGAGAGCCCAACCATAGGGCGGCATCTCCGGGGTGACATCGGCGCCGATGACCAGCACGGCATCCGCTTCTTTCAGCTTGGCCGTCTGCCCCATGACAAAGGGGAAGCCCTTGCCTTTGGCCTCTTCACTGAGGGTCAAGGTGCTATGGAAAGGTTTGGCATATTTCAGCACTTCGGGGTTGAGACCGTCGATTTCCGGCCAGCCGAAGACCTGGGCCATACCCTCCACGGCCCGCCAATAGTTATAACGTCCCGGATTATCGATCTGGTTGGTCCCCAGGACGACCCGGAAAAACTTCTGGAACACATAATTGGATTCATTGGTGGCCCGGGGTGAGCCGATGCCATAGATGGCGCTGGGACCGCCCTTGGCCATGACCTGCATGAGCCCTTGGGCGGCAAAGTCCAGCGCCTCATCCCAACTGACCTCGACCAACTGCCCGCCTTTCTTGATGAGCGGTGCTTTCAGCCGTTGGTCAGAGGAGATGACGCCAAAGCCGAAGCGCCCCCGGACGCAGAGAAGGGGATTGCCTTCATCCCGGCGGACCCGCTTGACCTGGCCGTCTTTGACGTGGACCTCGTAGTCGCAGCCGCCGCCGCAGAACTGACAGATAGCGGGAGTGGCCGTCATTTCCCAGGCCCGGGCGCCGTACTTGAAGAGTTTATTGATGAGGGCCCCCACCGGGCAGACCTCGATACAGGTGCCGCAGAATTCACAGTTCAGGGGCACCTGACCGCTGCCCAAATCGGTGAAATAAGCCCGGTTTTCAAAGTTGATGGCGCTGGCCCCCACCCGCTCTTTGCAGACCCGGACGCAGCGGCCGCAGGTGACGCAGCGGGTGTTGTAGCGCTCGATCAACTTGGAGTCAAAATCATTGTTAATGGGTTTGCGGACCGCCTCGTAGTCGACTTCGGCTATGCCCAATTCGTGGGTCAGATTCTGCAGCTCACACTCACCGCCCTTATCGCACCAGGGACAGTCCAGGGGGTGGTTGATAAGCATGAATTTGACCAACTCCCGGCGGATATCCTGGAGCTTCTCGGAATTGGTGACCACCTCCATACCTTCTGCCACTTTGGTGGTACACGCCGGTTGTGGTCTGGGCGGGCCAGGCTTGACTTCTACCACACATATCCGGCACGAGCCGATGGCCTTGATCGCCGGATGGTAGCAGAGGAAGGGAATGCGCATCCCGTGGGCCTGAGCCGCTTGCAGTATCGTGCTTCCTTCTTCTGCCTGAATTGCTTTGCCATCGATCGTCAGATTGACCATTGTGATTTCCTAATTGTTGAGTGGATATCGTTCAGCATCTTTGTGTCTACCGATCCACGTCGGCCAACACAATATCCATTGTCCCAATGAGTGCAATAAGATCGGACAACAGCCGTCCCTTGGCCAACACCTTGGTGGGCGACAGATTCACAAACGACGGCCCTCTGACTTTCACCCGGAAGGGGTGGGGGCTGCCGTCACTGATAATATAGAAGCCCAGCTCGCCTTTGGGCGCCTCAATGGCCTGGTAAATCTCGCCCTTGGGAGGCGTGATGCCCTTTTCGATGAGCAGGAAGTGGTTAATCAACCCCTCGATGGTGTTGTAGACCTTCTCTTTGGGCGGCAGGATGACCGTGGGATCATTGACGTTAATATCCCCGGAGGGCATCTTTTCCAAGACCTGGCGGCAGATGAGGTTACTTTGGACCATTTCTTCCATCCGCACCAGGTAGCGGTCGTAGGTATCACCGTTGGTCCCGAGAGGAATCTTAAAATCAAAATCCTGGTAGCTGGAATACGGGGTATCTCGCCGGATATCCCAATCTACCCCGGAGCCTCGCGCCATGGGACCGGACCAGCCCCAATCCAGGGCCTCTTCTTTGGTCAGCACGCCCACATCTTTGGTCCGGGCGATCCAGATGCGGTTTTTGGTGAGGAGGTTGTGATAATCCTTGATGCGCTCGGGGAATTTTTTGACGAAATCCCAGGCCTTTTCCACGAACCCCTCAGGAAGATCCGCGGCTAGGCCACCGATGCGCAGATAGCAGGGGAAGAGGCGGCCACCCCAGACCATTTCGAAGAGGTCCATTAATTCTTCCCGTTCCCGGAAGGCAAAGAACAGGGGGGTCATGGCGCCCAGGTCATGGCCATGGGTGCCGAGCCAAAAGAGGTGGCTGGAAATCCGGGTCAACTCGGCCAGCAGCACCCGGATATATTGAGCCCGTTTGGGGACTTCGACGCCCAGCAGTTTTTCCACTGCCAGGACGAACCCGAAGTTATTGGCAGTGCCGGCCAGATAATCCAACCTGTCAGTCAGGGGCAGACATTGATGGTAGGTGCGGTTCTCGCACATCTTTTCGATGCCCCGGTGCAAGTAACCGATATCCGGATCGGCGTTGACAATAACTTCTCCATCCAACTCCAACCAGACCCGGAGAACCCCATGGGTGCTGGGATGCTGGGGGCCCAGGTTCAGGAGCATGGTTTCAGTGCTTGGAGCTAATTCGGCGCTGTTCATCGTCTCTACTTCCTAATACCCTTCTTGAGGATAATCTTTTCGGAGCGGATAATAGCCTTCACATTCCGGCGGCGTTAAAATCCGCCGCAGATCCGGATGGCCGCTGAATTTGATGCCCACCAGATCATAGGCCTCCCGCTCATGCCAGTCCGCTGTGGACCAGACGGGCACTACCGACGGCAGGACCGGCACTTCGTCGTTGGCACAGAAGGCCTTCAGGGCAAAGCGTTTTTTATACTGATGGGAATAGAGATGGTAGACCGCAGCAAACCGGGGCGAGGCCGGGTAGTAATCAACGCCGGAAACGGCTGACAGATATTTAAATGACGTCTCCGGATCGTCGCGCAAAAACTGGCACACTGCCACCAGCTGTTCGGGTTTGACCGTTACCGTGGTATCCCCCCGAAATTCATAGATAGCAACGATAGCCTCGGGGAATTGTGTCTGCAGTTTCTCAGTGACCGTGTCCATGCTTCCTCCTGGCCGGAGCGATCTGATCGCGATATCTTGCCGTCAGAAACGGATCTTTCAGAATCTTCTCGTGCAGCTTGAGAATGCCATAGAGCAGCCCTTCCGGCCGGGGCGGGCAGCCCGGGACGTAGACGTCCACCGGCAGGTAGAGATCGATCCCCTGGACTACGGCATAGCTGCGGAAAATACCCCCGGAAGAAGCGCAGGCACCCATGGCGATCACCCATTTGGGTTCTGTCATCTGTTCATAGATCCGCACCACGGCCGGCACCATTTTCTTGGTAACCGTGCCCGCCACGATCATCAGATCAGCCTGACGGGGAGAGGCCCGGAAGGCCTCCATACCAAAACGGGCAATATCCCACCGGTTGGCTGCCGTGACGATCATCTCGATGGCACAGCAGGCCAGACCGAAGGTGGCCGGCCAGAGTGAATTTTTCCGGGCCCAATCCACCACCTTTTCCAACGTTGTGGTGAGAACATTGTTCCCTAATTGTTCTTCGATACCCATGCCAAAATTCCTCTTTATCTCAACCTGTTATCAGGCTTTTTGTATTCTTTGCGTTCTACTCCCACTGGAGGGCGCCCTTACCCCAGACATAGGCCAGACCCACGGCCAGGACGATAATGAAGATGGCCATCTCGATGAGGCCGAACAAGCCCAGTTGTTTAAAGACCACGGCCCAGGGATAGAGGAAAATCGCTTCAATATCAAACACCAAGAAAAACATGGCGATGACGAAAAATTTCACCGAATAGCGGCTGCGGGCATCCCCCACCGGCACCATACCGCACTCATACGGCAGGTCTTTCACCGTGGAATGGGTTTTCTTGCCCACGGCCTCGGATAAGGCCACCATGCCCACGGCCACACCGAGGGCGATGACGAAATACACTAAGATGGGTAAATAATCAATGAGCATTGCCCGTTCCTTCCTCTTGAGAGCTCACCGGCCCTGTCAGCCGGCCTGCGAACCGGTGGGTTCGCGCCACCGCCTAGCCAACCTTACTTCTTACACCGGCTGCAGGTGCCGTTGAGGTGGGCCAGGTAATCGTCCCGATAGCGCTCCATCGTGGTTTTTATGAAGAAAATGGGGCTCATGGCCAGAGCGCAATTGGCGCTGTCCAACATCACCTGCCCCACCTTGAGCATCTTGTCCATATCGGCTTCCGTGCCTTTGCCGTCGGCGATCTTGCAGATCAGATCGTAGAGGACCCTGGTGCCTCGGCGGCAGGGCAGGCAGAAGCCACAGGATTCATGCTGGAAGAAGTAGAGAATACACTTGACCACGTCGACGATGCAGGTGTCTTCATCCATCACCAACATGGTCCCGGAACCCAGGGCGCCGTCGATGGCTCCCAGGGCCTTATATTCCATGGGGGTATCCAACTGAGATTCGGTGATGAAGCCGAAGGAGGCGCCGCCGGTCTGGCAGGCCTTGAACTTTTTGCCGCCCCGGACGCCGCCGCCGTATTTCTCGATCAACTCCCGGACGGTCATGCCCAGATTGGCTTCGATGACCCCCGGCTTGTTGACATGGCCCACCACCTGAAAGATCTTGGTGCCGGCGGCATCCTCGGTGCCCTTGTTCTTGTACCATTCCCCGCCCTTGGCGATGATCACCGGGATGCTGGAAAGGGTCTCCACGTTGTTGACGATGGTGGGTTTGCCCCAAACCCCCACCTGACCGGGGAAGGGCGGTTTGACCCGGGGATTGCCCCGTTTGCCTTCGATGGATTCGATGAGCGCGGTTTCTTCCCCACAGACATAAGCGCCACCACCGGTCTGGATCTCAATGGTAAAGCTGAAATCCGTGCCGAAAATGTTCTTGCCCAGGTAACCCTTGGCCGTAGCCTGGTCAATGGCATTCTGCAACCGCAGCATGGACAGATAATATTCACCCCGGACATAGATATAGCCATGGGAGGCGCCTATGGCATAGCCGGCAATGGCCATGCCTTCCAGGACCCGATGGGGGTCACCCTCCATGATATACCGGTCTTTGATGGTCCCCGGCTCACCTTCGTCGGCGTTGCAGACGATATATTTGGGAGTAATGGGACTGGGCTGCGTAAAAGACCACTTCAACCCCGCGGGGAAGCCGGCACCACCCCGGCCCCGGATGTTGGCCGTCTTCACTTCGTTGATGACGTCCACCTGCCCCATGCTGGTGACCGCCTTTTTCAGGGATTCATACCCGCCCCGGGCCACATAATCATCCAGGCTCATGGGATTGATCTGGTCCAGGTTGGGGAAAAGAACCATTTCCTCGGCCGGCAGGGGATAGGCCAAAGGCGGAATGGTGGTCCGGGCCAAACTCCGATAATCCACCGTTTTGCCGGCCCGGTAGTTCTCTAAGATCTCCTTGACCTTGGCCGTGGTCAGATTGCCGAAGACCACTTCGTTGATCTGCATGGCCGGGGAAACTTCACAGGTGCCCAAACAGGCCGTGTGCTCCAAAGTGAACAGACCATCACTGGTGGTCCCGCCCACTTTGATGCCCAACTCCTCTTCCAGGACCTCCTGAATATTTTCGGCGCCCATCACATGACAAGGCGCCGATTCACACAAGCGAATAATGTATTTGCCCCGGGGTGTCACCGAAAACATGGTATAAAAGGACATCACCCCATAGAGATATCCATAGGGGATATCCAACTCTTTGGCCACCAGCTGCAGGGCCTCCAACGGCAGCCAATTGCCGCAGATATCCTGCACGGCATGCAGGATGGGCAACAGCTTGCCCTTTACCGGCCCCAACTGTTGACACACGTCTTGAATGCTCTTAACCTGCTCCGCCGTCAGTTCCGCACTTACCGGCTTCTTGATTTCCGCCATGGTACCAGCCTCAATGTCTCATTAGGGAGTAAATGAAAAAAAACACAAAGCCGCAACCTACTTTGGCGCTCTAGCCATAATTCATCATGTTTTTATAATGTGTCACGCGGATTTGTCAAGCAGAATATGTGATAGAAGTAATTTTTCTAAAGACCGCTATCTTGCAGATATATCATCATGTTAGGCATTGGCCCAGCGTGGGGCCGAACCTTTTCTCCTAATTTAGCCTTTAGATATCATGAGGTTATCCCCGCCAGGGACAATCACCCGGCATACCGCCACCGCCTCTGCCGGCGGCGCCGTCGCGGCTTGACTTGCTAGGGGCGGAATGATACAAAAAATATGCTAAAAAATTCGCAGCATGGCCCGGTCGGCGGTAAACAACGCCGCTTGCGAGGTGGGGCGGCAAAGGCTCCCGCCTCAGGTAAGAGGGCGCCCAAGTCGGACCCTCTTTTTTGGCCAAAGGAGTTAGCCATGTTTCAGATTGAAGATTTATGGGTCAGTATCGATGATAAACCGGTTTTGAAGGGGATCAACCTGCACATCAAAAAGGGGGAAACTCACACCCTGTTTGGCAAGAATGGCTCCGGCAAGACCACCTTATTAATGACCATCATGGGGTTCAGCCGCTATCAGGTGCGCCAGGGGCGCATCACTTTCTTGGGGTACGACATCACCCATATGCCCACCTATGAACGGGCCAAATTGGGGGTGGGTCTTGCCTTCCAGCGGCCGCCTACCATCCGCGGCGTCAAAACCAAAGATATCTTGCGGGTCTGTGCCGGCGGCAAGATGCCGGTGGAAGCCCTGGCCTTTGAATACGGCTTTGAAGGCTTTCTGGATCGGGAAATCAACCTGGGGTTCTCCGGCGGCGAGATCAAAAAATCCGAACTGCTCCAGCTGGTGGCCCAGGACCCCAAACTGGTCCTCCTGGACGAACCGGAATCGGGGGTGGATCTGGAGAGCCTGCAACTGGTGGGGCAGATCATCCGGCGGGTGTTGCAAAAGGACCTGCGGCGAGTGGATCGGCAGAAGGCCGGTCTGATCATCACCCATACCGGCTATATTCTTAATTATTTGAATGCCGACATGGGGCACGTCATGGCCGACGGGCAGATCGCCTGTCAGGGCCATCCCATGGATATTTTGGAACATGTGAAAAAATCCGGCTATGAGGAGTGTGTGCGATGCCTGTGCTTCCAGAAATAAAAGAGGCGGCCGTTAAAAGTAAAACCAAGAAGGCTGCTTTCGGATCCGATCTCGATCTACAGCAATTTCGCCGGCAGGCCCAGGACTGGTCCTATGACGAGCAATACACCAGTTTTGAGGAGATGGAAAAGCAGCAGCTGCTCCGGGCCGGGATCGAACTGACGGACACCGACCACGCCGGGACCTTTCTGCAAGCCGACCGCTCCATCATGCACTGCAAAACCAGTCAACCGGGTCTGGAAATCCTGCCCATTAGAGAAGCCCTGCAGAAATATAACGGCCTGCCGGACTATTACTGGCGTCTGGTGCCGGTGGATGCGGACAAATACACCGCCGCGGCGGAACTGGAGTTGGACAACGGCTATTTTATCCGGGCCCTGCCCGGGGCCCGGATTACGCAACCGGTGGAGGCCTGTCTTTATATCCGCACCGAAGGCCTGGCCCAACATGTCCATAATATCGTGGTAGCCGAACCCGGCTCCCATTTGCATATCATCACCGGCTGCACCACCCATCCCGGCGTCACCTCGGGCCTGCACTTAGGCATTTCCGAATTTTATGTCAAAAAAGGGGCCCACCTTACCTTTACTATGGTCCATAACTGGGCGGAAAATGTCCACGTCCGGCCCCGGTCGGCCATCATCGTGGAAGAGGGCGGCGTCTATTTGTCCAATTATATCGTCCTCAAACCGGTGAAATCCGTCCAGATGTATCCCAGTGTGCGGCTGGTGGGGGAAGGCGCAGTGGCCCGTCTCAACTCGGTGGTGGTGGCCCACCCGGGCTCTGAATTGGACCTGGGAGGCAAAGTGGTTCTGGAGGCCCCCTACAGTCGGGCCGAGGTCATCGCCCGCACCGTGACTACCGGCGGCACTGCCATCGCCCGGGGCCACCTCATCGGCAAGGTCCCCAACATCAAGGCCCATCTGGAATGCCGGGGCCTCATCCTGGCCAAACAGGGCATTATGTATGCGGTGCCGGAGCTGACCGGCGAAGTGGCCGGCGTGGAAATGTCCCATGAGGCCGCGGTGGGGCGCATCGCCCAGGAGGAGATCGAATACCTCATGGCCCGGGGCCTCACCGAAGAAGAGGCAGCCTCTACTATCGTCCGGGGCTTCCTCAACGTGGAAATTGAAGGCCTGCCCCAGGCCCTGAAAGATGACATCGAACGCACCATCCAGGAGACGGAAAAAGGCCTGTAACAGATGGTTGCCCAAGGTTGTGGCGGGGGGCCAGGGGCCCGGGGCCCCTACCCTCCCAACCCCAGCCAGGCTCGGGGCGGCGGATCGCTGGGAGGAGCGCAGTTGCTGGAATTATTCCTTGCCAGCAACTGGATTGTATGCTACAAATTAGGCATACTCACCGGTGATTGTGTCTAGAAAAATTTAGTTATAGAAAACTATGCGCCGCAACCGATACCAACGCAAGCAGTTGCAGGAAAATAAGCTATATCTCATCAACGAGGTCTCCCGCATCGTCAATCTTTCGCAAAAACGCATCCGGGAGTATGAGAAAGAAGGGTTTGTCAAGCCCATCCGGGAGAGCAGCACCAACAACCGTTTGTATTCCGAGTTTGAGATCGCCCAGATCCAGCGCATCAACTCCCTCATTCACGATCGCGGTTTCACCCTGGCCTGCCTGAAAAATCTCATGGTTTTGGCACCTTGTTGGAACATTTTCGACTGCCAGGTGAAGGAACAGTGTGCCGCCTATCAACTGCCCTGGCGCCCGTGCTATGAAGTGCGGGAATATCGGGATACCAGCTGCAACGGTCCGTGCGAGCGCTGCGCCATCTGGCTCAATCGCAACGTCCCGAAAACCCCGGTCCTGGAGCAGTTCCCCCACGAAAAGTGAGCCTCACCGCCTTCTCTGTCGGATCTGCCAGCTCTCCTGGCCAGGCGGTGCCTGCCATCGCCGTCGTCGGCTATGCCAACTGCGGGAAGACTACTCTCATCTGCCGGCTTCTGACCTTGGCCAACAGCCAGGGTCTGCGAGTGGCGGCGGTGAAGCACAGCCACAAGGCCTTGGAGCCGGAACCAGCCGGCAAGGATACTTGGCGCTTCCGCCAGGCCGGAGCCCAGACCGTCGTCCTGGCCGGTCCCGGCCTCCTGCAGGTGAACCACACCCTCAAAGCCGACCCCCCCCTCAGTATGGTCTTGGCCGCTTTGCCCCAGGACCTGGATCTTATTTTCATCGAAGGCTACAAGCACAGCGACCTGCCCAAACTGGTGTTTATCAGCCCTGCTGCCGCCTCCCTGAGCGGCTTGAGCAACATCATAGCCTATATCAGTGATACCCCGATAGAGACTCGCCTGCCGGTTTTTAGCCGGGAGGCGGCCGCGGCCATTCTTGCTTTTCTGTTGTCCTGGCGCCAATGTTGATTACCGGAGCCGTTTTGGCAGGGGGGCGCAGTCGCCGTTTGGGGCAGGATAAGGTCTTGCTGTGCCTGGCTGGCAAACCTTTGGCTGCCTGGGTGATGGACGCGGTCCGGTCGGTGGCCGCGACAGCCTGGTTAGTTACGAATCAACCCCTGGAGCACCTTTCTCTGGGGTATCCCTGTCTCAGCGATCTCTGGCCGGGACGGGGGGCGCTCGGGGGCCTGCTCAGCATTATGCTGGTGGCCCGGGGCGACTGGATACTGCTCACGGCCTGCGATACTCCTTTTCTGCAGCCGGAATTGCTGCGGGCCATGGTGCAGACAGCCCGCAGCGGCCGCTGGGATGCGGTGGTCTGTCAGTCCAGCCGAGGTCTGGAGCCGCTTCCCGGCTTGTTTCAGAGTCGTTTGCAGCCCCGAGTCCAGACCCTGATTCGGGAGGGCGTGCTGCCGGTGCGGGCCCTGCTCGCCGCCTGCCGCACCGCCATCCTCTCTCCGGAGGAAGTCCACCGCTCCGATCCCTTGGAGCGCTCTTTCTTCAATATTAATACACCCCAGGAACTGACCGAGGCCAAGGCCCTGGCCAGAACCTCCCTAAGCAACGGTTAACTGCCGGGGGAAAACTTTTTCAGGGGTGTGGGCGAGCCACCGGCCCGCCCCGCGCCAGGAATTTTCCGACAACCGATTTTGGAGGGCTGGCGCAGGCAAGAATGCCTGCTCTACGAAATGATAATTTTATTTTCTTGGTAATTGAGTTGGGGGGGGAACCCTGCCCTGGACCCGTCCCTCACTAGCCCCGGGTAACAGCCTCGTTCTCCGCCAGTTCTCGGTTGATCTCTTCCAGGCAGTGCCAAAGACGCCGCACCTGGGGATGGAGGTGCCATTCCTCTGGTTGGCTGGCATAGGCCTCGCCGTCGTTGATAAACTGGTACAGATAGACCTCGCAGGCCCGGTATTCTTCCTGGCCCCCGGCCCAGCGGGTAAAATTGCCAGGGAAGATGCCGGCCAGCCGCCAGCGCCGGCCCCACTTGAGGGTGGCGGCCTGGGTAATGGTGTGCCAGGTTTCCAGAAAGGTGGTCAGGTATTCGGCGCCGGAGGCCACGGCCATCTGATACATCACCTTACCGATCAGGGCCATGAGGCCATGCCGCCGGAATTCGGGGCGGGTGCCGGCAAAGGAAAATTCGATCTGCAGGTTGCGCTCAAACTTGGTCATGATGCCGCCGGCCGCCAGGCGACCGTTGGCCGTTTCTTCGGCCAGGAGCAGGCAGCAGGGCTGGTCCTGGCCGGCCTCCCAGGCATCTTCGCAGATAAAATGCGCCGGATAGTCCTCCGGATAGAGGATGAAGTCGTGGATGGAGCCATAGACTTCGGGATAGGCCTGCCGCCAGAGCTCTGCCGCCGCCTCGAAATCAGCCGTCCGCAAGGGCCGGACCAGGAAGCGGCCGTCTTTGGCGGTTAAGGGTTGCGGCAGCACCCAGACAACCCGTTTTTCCCGAATGGACCGGCGTCGGCAGCTCTGCCCCATGGGGCGATAGGGCTGGTAGGGAGTCATATCAAGAAATTTCATAATCCTCTCTCCTTTGACTGCCTTCTGCCCTCTCACCTATTCATCCCAACAAACGGCCCACGTGAAACGTCGGGCGGCGGGGATCCTCCGGCAGGCTCGCCAAAGGGGTCTTGTTATTGATGAGGCTGAGGTAAACGCCGGCATCTTCCACCCGGCCCACCAGAATGACCCCCACCAGGCGGCCGTCCTGGATGACCAGGCGACGGTAGCGCCCCTGCCTGGCATCATGGTCGACATACACCTCAGAGGTCGGTTCATCGGCCCGGACCCGGCCGCCGGCGATAATCCGGGTCGGCCCCACCGCAAAGGTATTTTGCGCCAGCAGGCCGCCATAGGTGCGTTCATACCCAGCCATGTTGGCCCCGGCGATGCGGCCCTGCTCCACGGCCGCCGGCCAGATGGCAAAATAAGCGGGCTGGCCGGTGAGGCGGTCGCAGGGCAGGACGCAATCGCCGGCGGCAAAGATATCCGCCGGACCGATCCGGAGCTGCCCATCTACCGGCAGGCCCCGGGGATCGCTGAGACCGGCGGCCTCAAGAAATTCGGTATTCGGGGTGACGCCTATGCCAAAGATGACCAGATCCGCAGGGATTTCCGAGCCATCGGTGAGGACCACCCCTGTCACCCGGCCGTTTTGACCGGAGAGAGCGGCGGGGACAGCATGGAAGCGCAGGTTGACTCCAATGCCCTGGAGGGCCTCATGCAACAGCGCCGCAGCCGTGGCATCCAGCAGGTTGCTCAATACCTGGGCTTTGCGGGCCACCAGGGTGACGTTAAAACCCGCCTGGGCCAAGGCCTGGGCCGTTTTGATGCCCACCAGACCGGAGCCCACCACCGCCACCCGCAGCCCGGGCCGGAGCATTTGCTGCATGGCTTGAAACTCCCCCAGGGTGCGGATGGTAAAGACGCCCGGCAAGTTCTCCCCGGGAATCCCAGGCAGGAGCGGCCGGGCGCCGCTGGCCACCAGCAGCCGGTCATAGGAAAGGCTCTCGCCGCTATCCAGGGCCACGGTCCTGGCCGCCGGATCCACCTGCACCGCCCGCCGGCCCAACACCGCCCGGAACCGCCAGATCTGGTAATAATCCTGCGCCTTGAGCCAGAGAGCTTTCTCCTGAATCTCCCCCCCCAGCAAGTAGGTTAGGAGCGGGCGGCAATAGGGTGGATATGGCTCATCGCTGATAATAACAATCTCGGCCTGGGGGTCCAGAAGGCGCAGGGTTTCGGCCCCGGCCAATCCGGCAGCACTGTTGCCGATTATCACAGCCCGCATACCATACCTCGCGATAAGGGTAAAGGTTGTGGGTTATGCAAAAGAAATTTCCCATTGCCACTGCGGCCCGTTTTTACCCCTCGTTGACGCCCGATGCGTGGATCAGGGACTTGCGGTTTACGGCTCACTCAATGCACCCGCAGCCGGGGATCCACCAGGGCATAGGAGATATCAGCCAAGAGATTGCCCAACAGCGTCAAAACCGCGCCGATGACCAGCAAGCCCATGACCAACGGGTAATCCCGGGACATGACCGCCCCATAAAACAATTGGCCCATCCCGGGGATGGCAAAGATGGACTCAAAAATAACCCCGCCGCCGATGAGGCCCGGCACTGACAACCCCAGAATGGTCACCACCGGCAAGAGGGCGTTGCGCATGGCATGTTTGAAGATGACGGTCCGTTCCGCCAACCCCTTGGCCCGGGCCGTGGTAATATAATCCTGGCGGATCACCTCCAACATATTGCCTCGCATATACCGGGACATGCCGGCCAAGCCACCGAAAGCCGAGACCAGCACCGGCAGGAGCAGGTGCCGGGCCAGATCCACGACCTTTTCGCCAAAGGTCATGTGTTCGTAAAACAATGAGGTCAGGCCGGAAATGGGCAGCCAGTCCAAATATACTCCAAAAAACATCATAAGGAGGAGGGCCAGCCAGAAGCCGGGCATGGCAAAGCCCAGAAAGACAAAGATGGTCGTGGCCCGATCGAACCAGGAATGAGGATGGGTGGCGGCGATGACGCCGATGGGGATAGCCACCAGCAGGATCAGAGCCATCGCCATGAGATTAATGGAGATGGTCACCGGCAGCCGCTCTTTGATCTTGTCCCACACCGGCCGGCCATCTGGGGCAAAGGAACGCCCCAGGTCCAGGCGCGCCAACCGGGAGAGCCAGTCGAAGTATTGGACATGCAGGGGCTTGTCCAGGCCGTAGAGCTCCCGCAGCCGCTTCTGGGCCTCCAAAGAGACCTTGGGATTCATCATGGTCTGCATATCCGTGGGGGAGCCCGGCGCCAAATGAATGACAATAAAGGAAATCAACGTGATCCCCAACAGCATGGGAATGAGCAACAGCAGGCGCCTAAGAAGATAATGGAGCATAGGTTCTACGGTCTAGTGGTAATGGTTATGCCTTGCGGTCACCCGCGCACCATGAAAAGGTGAGGCCCGAGACCGGGCGGAGACGCGGATCCGCCCCTATGGGCTGCCAAACCCACCATTGGAAGGGCACGGTGGCCCGCCCCAGTAACTGACCACGGAAAACTAACAACTGCGAACCGAGAACTAAGAACTGTATTGTCTGCCTATAACGTCATCATTAAAACACGTTTCCGGCGTTTCGGCAAGGATCAAGCCGCCGGCTGGGCTCTCACCTGCAGTATCCGCCGGGTCTGCGGGGTCACCTTCGCCCCCTCAGCCTGCCGCAGACCGACTACCCAGATAATTTCATCGCGGCTCAAAAGGATGGGCATAAACGGCCGTTGGTCTCGGGGAATCTTGGCATCCACGAAAAGATCCTGGAGCTTCTTGGTGCCGCGCAGCCCCATGGGCTGCAACCGGTCGCCGGGCCGCCACTGGCGAAGTTTCAGGGGGAACTGGAGGCAGTCGGCGTCCAGCCAAACCGTGGTGCGATCCTCAGGGCCGGCGGCTGGACCATTTGAGCGGCAAAAAGTATCCCACGTCAAGGTCCAATTCAGAAAGGTGCAGGTCCCGGCAGCCGTTGGGGCCAGCAGCACCTCCTGTGCCAACGGCGGCGCCGGCACGGTGCTGCGGGAAGCCGGCAGCCAGCACAACTGGTCTCCGGTCCGCTGCACTTGCCAGGCACCTGGCAGAGAGACGGCTCCGCCGGTTTGTGGCCGTTGAGCCAGATGCCCGAGGGCCGTCAGATGGTGCTGCGTCAGCCTTTGCCTGGGCACCCCGGCCGCGGCACAGGCCAGCAGCAGCACCCGTTTCTGGAGAACCGGCTGGAGTTCCAGGAGACCGGGCCGGGACAGGCCAAAGCCAGCCATTTCCCCCGGCAGTTGCACTGCCGTAAACGCGCGCTGGGCCTCCTGGGCCAGATAGTCCTCCTGTTCCTGCAGCAAGGCCTGCAGGCGGGCCACCGCCTCGGGCAGGCGGGGATTATAGGCCAGGAGGCGGGGGATCAGGTCCAGCCTGATCTGGTTGCGGCGGTAGCGGCGGTCCAGGTTGCTGGCATCCTGCCGATACGGCAGCCCTTCGTTGGCCAGCCAGGCCAGGAGGGCGGCCTTGCTCATACCCAGCAGCGGCCGGATCAGCCCCCGCTCCCGGGGCCGCATACCTTTGAGGCCTTCCGGCCCTGTGCCCCGCAGCAGCCGCAAGAAAAACAGCTCCAGTTGATCGTCGGCGGTGTGCCCCAGGGCGATCTTTTGATAGCCATATTTTTCCTGGACTTCCCGCAGAAAACGGTGCCGGAGATCCCGGGCCGCCACCTGGCAGGAGACCTTCTGATCTTTTTGATACCGCCGGACATCGCCGCTGCCGCCATGGCAGGGCAGACCCAAACTTGCGGCCAGGTCTTGTACCCAAGCGGCCTCGGCCTGAGAGGCCTCTCCCCGCAAGGCATGGTCAAAGTGGGCGACTCCCAAAGCGATGGCCCAATGGCCGGCAAGGCGGTGGAGAAGGTGGAGCAGAGCCGTAGAGTCGGGGCCGCCCGAAACCGCTACCAGGATCCGGTCCTGGGGCTGGATTAAGTTCTGGATTCGGATAAAGGCTAAGACCTGGTGTGGCAAGGAGGAGGCCAATGGCGGTCCCCGTCATCCCCCGGGGGTCTGTTCTCCCGCTGGGCATAAGGCCGTCAGGGTGCTGAGCAAGACGGTCTTGGAAAAAGGCTTGGCCAAAAAATGGTCCACCAGCCCGGTCCAGGCAAGCTGCTGGCGCTGGGGTCGGTATTCCGAAGAGATGAGGATGATCCGGCAGGACGGCAGGCGCTGCCGCACACTCTGGGCGATTTCCAGACCATTGCGTTGGGGCAGGTTGTAATCAATGATGGCTACAGCAAAGGCGTGCCGAGCCAGCAGCTCTTCCAAGCCGTCTCCCGACGACAAAACCGTGACCTCGTAACCGGCCCGGGAGACGATCTCCCCCATGGCCTCCCGGGTCCGTTGGTCATCATCGATGATCAGCACCTGCCCCAACGCCATGCTCCCCCCCTTTTTTGCAGACATCATATGACAAAATTATCTCCGGGACAAGATGTCCGAGGTAGTTATGGCAAATCTCTCACCAGCGGCACCAGTCAAGCCGTCTGGTGGCCCGAAGCAGCCGCCTGATCAGCCGGCGCCTGGGGCAGGAGAAGATGGATTTTCGTGCCCTGGCCCAACTCACTTTCGGCCCAGATCAAACCCTGATGGGCCGTGATGATGGTCTTACAGATGTGCAGACCGAGGCCGCTGCCACCGAGGCGGTGGCTGCCGTGGCGGCGGTATTTTTCAAACAGAGTGGCCACATCCTCCGGGGGCAGACCGCAACCGCTGTCGGCCACGACAATTTCCACGGCCGGCCGGCCCTTGAGAGAGGCGGGCTGGGCCGTAATCGTGATCTGCCCACCGGCCGAGGTCGCCTCCAAGGAATTGGCCATCAGGTTGAAGAGGACCCGGTCCAGGTAGCGTTCATCGGCCCACACCGGGGGGAGATCGGGCGGTGCGCTGGCTGTTAAGGAAATCCCCTGATGTCTGGCCATCTCCAGATAATGGTTGATCAAGCGTTGGATAGTGAAGGCGATGTGGACTTCTTCGGGCTGCAGGATCAATTGCCCCAGCTCATGGCGGGAAATGTCCAGGACATTCTGGAGATGCAGGAGCAAACCCTCACTGCTGTCAATGATTCCCTGCAGTTTATGGTTGATCTCGGCCGGCAGGGACTCATCTTCCAGGGTTTCAATGGTCAGCCGGACACCGGTGAGCGGCGCTTTGATATCATGGACGATCATGGAGAGGAAATCGGCATTGGCCGCGATCCGGTCCCGCTCCTCCTGCAACAGCCGGGTTTTTTCCCGCAGAGACCTGGTCATGGTATTGAAGGATTCGGCCAGCTCTCCCAACTCATCATTGCTGGTCACCGGGATGTCGCCGGCCAACTCTTCCCGGGCCGCCTGCCGGGTGCCCTCGGCCAAGTGGGCGATCTGCCGGCGCATACCTAGAGACAGCAGAAAACTAAAGAACAGGCCCACTAAGGCGGCCCCGCCGCCGACGCTGACAATCACCAGATGCAAGGCCCGTTGGGCCGCACTGACCTCATCCTGGCTCACTCCCACCACCAACAGGTTCTCCCAGGGTTTTTCCTCCTGCTCCAGCGGCAGAAATTTCAAGGTATAGGCTTTTTCCCCCAACGAGAGGCTTTGGACCCGATCCAGACCGACGGCGGCCCGATTTTTGCCGGATTTAATCACCTGATAGGCGTCCTCCGGCAAATTTTGGAAGGAATTGACCACAGGATGGTCGGCAAAAAAGAGGGCCACCTCCGCACCCGTGCCCTGAGAGAGAGACTCCACAAAGCTTTTATCCACCAGCATGCCGGTCAGGACCACGCCCACCACTTCATCCCCGTAATAGAGCGGCGCCGCGGCGCTCAGGAAGACGCTGTCCTGCCATTTCGTCATGCGGCTGCTGCGCTTGCCTTGCAAGGCCGCTCTTACCAGGGGATTGCCGGAGATGTCCACCCCCACGGCCTCGGGCGCATGAACCCGAACGGCTATCACCCCGCGGCGATCGGTGATGGTGAGAATATTGAGGCCGGCATCCCGCATCTGCAGACCGGCCAGGCGAGCCAATCTCTCCAGATCATTATTATTTAAAAGTTCACCATAGTTATAATTATTGCTCAAAATATCAGCATATTGCACTACTCGCTGGTTTTTGCCCTGATATTCGGCCAGGACCAGGTTGGCCACCAACTCCACCTGCTTGCGGTGCCAGGCCAGAATCTCGTTTTTGGCCAGATATTGGATCACAATCAGCAGGCTGAGGAGGGCCAGTAACAGGGAGGCCAGATTGACCCCCATCAATTTAAAGCCGACTTTATTTTTGATGAACATCGGGACTGGTTGCACCTTGCGGCTATCCCAAGACTCTTGCCAACCGGCTGAAAATGTCTGGGCAGAGATTAGCAGCGGTTGCAAAACCCTGCAAGCCGATTCCAGGTCATTCTGAGTGCAGGGAAGAATCTTGTCTTTCCAGCTAGCTAGAGATCTTTCACTTCGCTCCGGATGACAAGAAAAGAGTTTTGCGACAGCCTGTTGTATTTGGCTATCTGCCACTATTTGGCTGCATAGGCAGAATTTTATGATATTATATCTTATTTGAACCCTATGAGATGGCAGTAAATTTTCACCAAAGGATATTCTATGGCTGCAACCAAAACTTCACCCCCCATCCAAGAGGAACGGGTCACCATCGCCGGCGCCGATGTCAATCTCGAGGGTCGGTTGGGAGTCGGCGTCGAGCCTCATGGCGTGGTCATCACCCATCCCCATCCACTCTATGGCGGCACCATGGATAATAATGTGGTCTGGACCGCGGTGCATGCTTTTCAGGCCCGGGGTTGGACCACCCTGCGGTTTAATTTTCGCGGAGTCGGGTTGAGCACCGGTGCTTTCGGCGATGGCCTGGCGGAAGTGGCGGATGTCCAGGCGGCCTTATCTTTTCTGGGTGCCCGCCTGACCGGCAGCAGGTTTATCGTGGGTTATTCCTTCGGTGCGGCAGTGGCTGGCCGGGCATTCTATACCGGGGTGTCAGCCGCCGGTCTCATCATGATTGCCCCGCCCATTGCGCTCCTGGACATGTCTTTTCTGCCCAAGGTGCCCAAACTGCGCCTCATTATTGTGGGCGACCGGGACGAGTTCTGTCCCCTGCCCGAGCTGGAAAAGGTGTATGCCGCGCACCCCACGGCACCACGCCCAGAAATTAAAATTGTCCCCGGCGCCAGCCATTTTTTTGCCGGCCGGGAAAAACCGCTCTACTCCCTTCTGCTGGAATATCCGTTGGCTTAACCGCCGAGGGTTGAGCCAGATTGCCGAAACCGAAAAGGTGCCAACGCCCCTTGCCGCCCCTGTCTCATTCTGCCGAACCGTCGTCTTCTTATAGAGCTCTCCTGGGCCTCACCTGCGCCATAGCCTTTGCCAGCTATTTCGCCACGAGTCTCAGGATGCCGGTTATGCCCCTCTTTGCCGTCTCTCTGGGGGCCACCACCTCCGAAGTGGGCTTGATCAATTCCAGTTTCCTGTTGATGTGCGGCCTGCTGGCCTTGCCCCTGGGTCTCTTGGGGGATCGTTGGGGGCGGCGCCGGATCATCAACTTAGGTCTGGTCATCGCCTCGTTTACCTCCCTGCTGCTCTATTGGAGCCAGACCCCCTGGCAACTCATCGCCATTTATTTGGGGTTCGGGGTGGGGTTGGCCATGATCGGACCCAGTCTGATGGCCCAAGTGGCGGATATCTCTCCAGCCAGCCATTTAGGGCGAGCCTATGGCTGGTATACCACAGCCATCTATACGGCCATGAGTCTGGGACCGGCGGCGGGCGGCTTGTTAGCGGAGGTATTGGGCTATCGGTCCATCTTCCTGGTGGTGGCCGGGGCTTTATTTGTCCTCTTGTTGCCGGTGACCCTTTTTCTCCCGACTATCAAACCAATGGGCGGACTGTCACCCCAGGCTCTCTGGGCCAGCCTGCTGCAGGAAGGAGGCCGCAACCGGGCCCTCCAGGGCTGTTGGGCCGTCACCCTCGGCTCGTGTATCGCCCTGGGGGTCTTCTTCACCTTTTTCCCGCTCTACGCTCTCAAATTCGGCCTCAATGCCGGCGAGATCGGCATAATCTTTGCGGCGCAGGCCATCGTCAATGCCCTCTCCCGGATTCCCTTGGGCCGGGTGAGCGACCGGACTGACAAGACCCTGTTATCATTGTGGGGTTTTTTGGGGCTCAGTGTGGTGCTGGCGGGTTTTGCCCTGTGCCAGCGCTTCATCCCCTTTCTCCTGCTGGCCATGGTGTCTGGAGCTGTGCAAGGAGTGGGATTTACGCCCCTGGGGGCCCTGATCTCGGAAGTGGTGCCGGTGGATTCCCGCGGCCTGGCCATGGGCGGCTACAATACCGCCATTTACCTGGGCATGATGCTCGGTTCAGCCGGCATGGGACCGGTCATCAGCCGCCTGGGCTTTGAGATCGGCTTCCTGGCTGCCGCCCTTATCAACTTGATCGGCACCGCCGGCCTCTACCTGATCATGCTGCAGAGGCGACAGGCACCTTTGGAACACTAACAGGTTGGGGCCAAAGTGCCTTGAGGGGAGGGGGCCAGGGGGCCTAGCCCTCTGCCCCCCTGCCTCAACCCCAACGCGACCTTTTGGCTATGCCAAAAAGCTCGAAAAAGGCTTTTTGCCACCGCAAGAGTTGGAGGCGTGGCCCAGCGGGGCTCAGGCCGGCAATTCCCCGCCGACGATCAACTCATATTCCAGCAACTCTCCGACTTTGCAGTTGAAATAGCGGCACAGGGCCTCCAGATGCTCCCGTTTGATCTGGTGCCATTGGTTTTCGGCCAGATGCTCCAGAGTCTCTTTGGGGACCCCGGTCTCCTTGGATAACTTCCCGTAATCATAGAGATTATTTTTAATCATAAATTCCTTCAGGTTGCAGGAAATCATCGCTCTCTCCTTCTCTCAAAAGGGCAGAATGGGCATCGCCGGCCGCGGCCAATCCTTCCCGGCCTCACCCCACCAAAAGATTCATTAATACCCGGAAGATGGGCCTGACCAGCGCCGACCAGATGCCGCTGTAGAGCAACAGCAGAATCAGAATGAAACCCACCGGTTCCAGTTGGGCATATAATTCCTGGAGGACCCGGGGCAATAAGGGCATAACAATACGCGAGCCATCCAAAGGCGGGATGGGGATAAGATTGAACAACATGAGGTACAGATTAATAATTATCCCGTATTTACACAACAGAAAAAAACCGGGGTTGGTATCGGCCCAGGGCAGGAGTTGGGCGAAGGCCGCGGCCAGAAAAAAGTTGCTGAGCGGCCCTGAGGCGCTGACGCTGATCTCTCCCAGTTGATAGTTGCGGTAATTTCGGGGGTTCACTGGCACCGGTTTGGCCCAGCCGAAGAGAATGCCGCTCTGGGAAATCAACAACAGGGCAGGAACGATGATGGTGCCCACCAGGTCGACGTGCGGCAGGGGATTGAAGGTCAAACGTCCTGCCAGTTTGGCAGTGGGATCGCCGTTCAGCAGGGCCACATAGCCATGGGAGACTTCGTGGACGATGACCGAAAAGAACAGCACCACTACCATAATCATATATTCCATATCTTAGACCTTTTCCAGGAATGTTGCCGCAGCCTGGTGCAGTCTGTCCAAGTCCTCCGGACTAGCCGCCTCCAGATAGACGCGCACCACCGGTTCGGTACCGGAAGGGCGCAGGCAGATCCAACTGCCGTCGTCCAGGATAAATTTATGGCCTTCCAGGGTAACGTGTTGGACCACAAGCTGGCCAGCCAGGCTGGTGAGCGGTTGGGCCAGGCGGTCCATGAGCCTGGTTTTCGCCTCCCGGGACAGCCGCAGGTCCAGGCGGCGGGTATATGATGGCCCCACTTGGGCAAAAAGATCATCCCGCAGTTGGGGGATGTCTTTGCCGGTGCGCGCCACCATCTCGGCAATAAGGAGACAGGCCAGCATGCCGTCTTTTTCGGGGAGGTGCCCCCGCATGGAGAAGCCATCGGCCTCCTCACCGATCATGGCAGCTCGGCCGTCCAGGAGGTATGCGGCCAGATGTTTAAAACCCACTTTGGTTTCATACACCGGCAAGCCGTGGTAGGCCGCCACCCGGTCGATGAGGTGGGTGGTGGCGACGCTCCGGGCCACGCCCTGTCGCCAGCCCCGGGTCTTGACCAGATAATCCAGCAACAAGGCCAGAATCAAGTTGGCCGGATGGTATTGGCCCTGATGATCCACGACGCCGAAACGGTCGGCATCAGGGTCGACTGCCAATCCCAGATGGGCGTGGCTGACCTGCACTTCCTGGCTCAGTGCCGCCAGGGCCTCTGCCGTCGGTTCGGGTTTTTGCCCACCGAAATACGGGTCCCGCCAATCATGGAGCAGGCTCACCTGCACCCCGGCCTCGGCCAGGAAGGTGTCAAGGTAGCCCACGGCCGTGCCATAAAGGGGGTCCACCACGATCTTGAGGCCGGCCTGGCTGATGACCCTGATGTCGATTTTGGTGGCCAGATCCCGCAGATACGCCTCCCGGGGGTCAAGGTCATGGACCAGCCCCTGCTGCCGCGCCTCTGCCAACGGTAGCCAGTGCACCTGCTCGTCTTGCAGGTTGCGGATATGGTTTTCGATGAGCTTGGTAACCGCCGTGGGCGCCGGCCCGCCCCAAGCCGGGGAAAACTTGATGCCGTTATATTCGCCGGGATTATGGCTGGCCGTGACGGTAAGACCACCGGCATGGCGGCCCGCCAGAATGGCAAAGGTCACTACCGGCGTCGGGATGGTGCGGACCCCCAGAAAACTGGGAATACCGTTGCCAGCCATGATCTCGGCAGCCAAAGCGGCAAAATCTTCGGATAAAAAGCGGGTGTCATAACCGATGACAATCCCTTGGGAGGAGTTTGCCGCCTGCTTCAGGTAATCGGCAATGCCCTGGCAGACGAGGCGGGCGTTGGCAAAGGTGAAATCTGCTGCGATAATGCCCCGCCACCCCGAAGTGCCAAATTTCAGTTCAGCCATGCTCTTCCTTTTAGCAGTTATTTTTTGAAGAATGGATCCGAAAAAATCCTGGCGCTCCCGAACCCAGCGGACCAGGTTCCCAAGGAACAGCCGCAGAGAAGTAGTTTCTTCATCAAGTCAGATCAGCAGGGCCGACCCGACGCCGTCAATGGAAAAAGGGAAAAGACCTGTTCATACTTTGGTCTTTTCCCTTTTTCCCATCAGGACCTACCTGGGAAAATGGTTAGGTGCCCATCTCAAAGGAGGCCAGGTATTTGATCTGCTCTTCGGTGAGCACATCAATGGCCACGCCCATGGACTCCAGCTTCAGGCGGGCGATCTCCATATCCACATCGGCCGGCAGCATGTAGACTTTTTTCTCAAACTGCTGATAATTTTTGGAGATGAATTCCGCGGCCAGAGATTGGTTGGCAAAACTCATGTCCATGACCACGGAGGGATGCCCTTCGGCTGCGGCCAGATTAATGAGCCGGCCTTCGCCCAGGATATTGACGCGTTTACCATTGGTGAGGGTATGTTCTTCCACAAATTCGCGGATGGTGCGTTTGGCCACGGTGACGGCCTCGAGGCCGGGAAGGTCCAGCTCCACGTTGAAATGGCCGGAATTGCAAGCGATGGCCCCGTCTTTCATGGCCAGGAAATGTTCCTGGCGGATGACGTTGATATCACCGGTGAGGGTGCAGAAAACATCCCCGAGGGGCGCGGCCTCAGCCATGGGCATGACCTGGAAGCCGTCCATGAGGGCTTCCAAAGCCTTCAGGGGGTCGACTTCGGTGATGATGACTCGGGCGCCCATACCCCGGGCCCGCATGGCAAAGCCCCGGCCGCACCAGCCATAGCCGGCCACGACCACGACGCTGCCGGCCAGCAGCCGGTTGGTGGCCCGCAGAATACCGTCCACGGTGCTCTGACCGGTGCCGTAGCGGTTGTCAAACAAGTACTTGGTTTGGGAATCGTTGACCGCAATGACCGGATAGCGCAATACCCCTTGGGCTGCCATGGCCTTCAGCCGGATGACGCCCGTGGTGGTCTCTTCGGTTCCACCCCAGACTCCATCCAACAATTCCTGGCGGGTGGTATGCAGAGTGAAGACCAGATCGGCGCCATCGTCCATGGTAATATTGGGTTTGATATCCAGGGCCGACTGAATGTGTTGATAGTAGGTGTCATTATCTTCGCCCTTGATGGCGAAGGTAGGGATGCCTTCGTAGCGGACCAGATAAGCGGCCACATCGTCCTGGGTGCTCAAGGGGTTGGAAGCACACAGACAGACCTCGGCCCCACCGGCCTTTAAGGTGGCCATAAGCACGGCCGTCTCGGTGGTGACATGCAGACAGGCCGCCAGGCGGATGCCCTGCAGCGGTTTTTCCCGCTGAAAACGTTCGGCAATGCCCCGGAGAACCGGCATATCCTGGCGGGCCCACTCCACCCGCAGCTTGCCCTGGTCGGCCAGGGCCAGATCTTTGACATCATATCCCAACGGCAGGGAGACCGGTTGGGAGGATAAACAGGCGGTTTTTGGCATTCTCAACCTCGTGCTGAATGCTGGGCGCCGGCGGCGCCCGCAAGATTAAAGTCCCGCTTTTTCTTTCAAAAGTTCGACGCGATTAGTCTGCTCCCAGGTAAAATCCGGGTCCGGCCGGCCAAAATGGCCGTAGACCGCGGTCTTTTTGAAGATGGGCCGGAGCATGTGCAGATAGCTGATCATGGCAGCTGGCTTAAAGCTAAAGGTATTCTTAATTATTTCCAAAATTTGCTTGTCGGGGATGTTGCCGGTCCCATAGGTGTAAACCATAATGGATAAAGGCTCCGGCATGCCGATGGAATAGGCCACCTGCACCTCACAACGTTTAGCCAAGCCGGCCGCCACAATATTTTTGGCCACATGGCGCAGCATGTAGGACGAGGTGCGGTCCACCTTGGAGGGGTCTTTACCGGAGAAGGCGCCGCCGCCGTGGTAGCCGGCGCCGCCGTAGGTGTCCACGATGATCTTGCGGCCGGTGACGCCGCAGTCCCCGAGAGGGCCACCCACCACAAACCGGCCGGTGGTGTTGACCAGGAATTTGGTATCAGGCTCTAAAAGATGGGCCGGAATGACCTTTTTGATCACTTCTTCGACCACTGCTTCTTTTACCTGGGAATGGGTGACATCGGGATTGTGCTGGGCCGCCACCACAATCGTGGGGATGGCTTTGGGAATGCCATTCTCATAGCGCACCGTCACCTGGGTTTTGCCGTCGGGCCGTAGGAACGGCACAATGCTTTCCTTGCGCACCTTGGCCAAACGCTCGGCCAAGCGATGGGCATACCAGATGGGCATGGGCATTAATTCTTCTGTCTCATCACAGGCAAAACCGAACATCAGCCCCTGATCGCCGGCCCCCTGCTCCGGAAACAGTCCCCGGCCATCCACACCCATGGCGATATCCGGAGATTGCTTATCCAACGAGACGACCACGGCACAAGTCTCCCAGTCAAAACCCATGGAAGAATCGCAATAGCCGATGTCTTTGATGGTATTGCGCACGATGGAGGGGATATCCACCACGGCCGTAGTGGTTATCTCACCGGCAATAAAGGCCAAGCCAGTGGTCACCAATGTCTCACAGGCTACACGGGCATATTTATCCTGGGCAATAATGGCATCTAAGACTGCATCGGAAATCTGGTCAGAAACTTTATCAGGGTGTCCCTCCGTTACCGACTCGGAAGTAAAGAGAAAATCCGTTATGGCCATAACACTGGCTCCTTCAGGCAAAAATAGTGTGGACCGGGGCTTGCCGGTTGCAGAACGGCTAAGACTAGCTTGGGAATCTTCCTTATGAACGCTGCCGCTGGAGTTTCTGGCGGCACCAGCCCCTGCTGTTGGCCAGGCGCACCCATCCCTTTTCTAAATCGATTTAATTTACACAGTTTTTCTTAAAGAGACAAGACTTTTTTGGGCATGGGCAACTTGGGCCGATTGGCGCTGTCCACATAGACGATCTGGGGTTCATGATCTGCCAATTCGGCGGCCGTATAGGTGGCAAAGGTGGTGATGATGATCAGGTCTCCCGGCATTCCTTTGCGGGCCGCGGCGCCATTCAGACAGATAACGCCGCTGCCGGGCTCTCCGGCAATGGCATAGGTCTCGAACCGTTCGCCGTTGTTGATATTATACACATAGACCATTTCATAGGGCAGGATATCGGCCAGCTCCATGAGCCGGGAGTCAATGGTGAGCGAACCTTCGTAGGTCAGATTGGCTTCGGTAATGGTGGCGCGGTGAATTTTGGACTTCAGCATCGTGCGGACCATGGTCAGGGCACCTCGAGGAGAATGTTGTCAATGAGACGGATCTGGCCCACATAGGCGGCGATGGCCAAGCGGGCGGTGTGTTGGATCGTCGGCAGTTCTGCCAGGGTTTGATTATCTAAAAGATTGAGATAGTCCAGGCGCAACCGCGGTTCGCTCTGCAAGAGGGGGGTGATGGCAGCAAACAGACGCTCCCGGGACCGCTCCCCCTGGGCCGCCAGATCCCGGGCCCGGAACAGGGCTTGGGACAATTTCAGAGCGGCCTGGCGCTCTGCCGGGCTGAGATAAACATTACGGGAGCTGAGGGCCAAGCCGTCGGCCTCCCGCACCAGAGGCCGCCCCACCACGGCCACCGGAACATTCAGATCGGCCACCAGCCGCTGGATGGTGATGAGTTGCTGATAATCTTTTTCGCCAAAAACCGCCACCTGGGGTTGTACCAGGTTAAAGAGTTTCAGGACCACCGTGGCCACCCCTCGAAAATGCGTGGGACGGGAGACCCCGCACAATCCCTGGGTCACCTCGGTCACTTCCACAAAGGTCTGATACCCCGGGGGATACATCTGGCCAGCGGCTGGGGCAAAGATGAGATCGACGCCCTGCTGCGCAGCCAACTCGCAGTCACGATCCAGATCCCGGGGGTAGCGGTCCAGATCTTCCTGGGGACCGAACTGGGTGGGATTCACAAAGATGCTGACCACCAGGTGGTCGCCCTGGGTGCGGCCATACTCCATGAGGCTCAGGTGACCGGCATGGAAATAGCCCATGGTGGGTACCAAGACAATGCGTTCCCCCCGAGCCCGCCAGGTCAGGGCCAATTGTTGCATCGCCGCCGGATCAGTTACGATCTGCATAAAAAGCCGGCCAAAAAAAACTCCAGACTGGTCCTCTGGAGGTTGTCACCGCAATTCCTGCTGCGAGTCTCAGTCCACCCAGGTTGGATCCAAGCTCAATCTTCAGTAGCATTATGATATCCATTTGATGTCGATTTTGTCAAGATCAAATGTGCTTGCTGTGATTGCAATATGATTATGTCACCCCCTCGGGTAAAAAATGTTTCACCTCTCTCCATGGGAGGATGGGTGCTATGACCAGAGAGGTGACGTTTAACATGAAAGACATGATCCGTCAGGGGGGCCTGATCAGGTAGGTGGCTGGCAAGCAGCCGGTGTCTGATGCGGCAGACTGGCCGACGGCAGCGATGGGCCTCTCCAGCCGGCGTTGCAGCTTCGGGTTGCCAAAGCCCTGGTCACAGAGTACAGTTATCCGTGACATTCTGCGTTGGGGGACAGCCATGGGACATACTGCCAGAGATATCATGGAACGGACGTTTATGACCATACAGCCGGATATGACGATTGGGGAGGCGATGACCGTCTTTCGGCACGCCTCGGAGGCCACCGGCCGGCGGGTCTTCGGCCTGATGGTCACCGATTATAGGGGGCAGCTGGTGGGGATGTTATCCATGTATGATATCTTTCTGCTCATCCGTCCAAAACACATTCATATCTGGGGGGAGATGAAAGACCTGGATTTCACCGGGATGATCGCCCATGCCTGCCAGAAGGCCAGCCGCATGCTGGTGGGTGATATTATGACCACGGATTTGATTACCATTGTCCCTGATACCCACCTGCTGTACATCATAGATATTATGCTGAAAAAACATGTGCGCCGGATTCCGGTCATTGAAGATGGTCGCATCCTCGGCATCGTCTACATCTCCCGGGTCTTTGATCATCTCCTGGAGACCTTTCAAACCACCGCTGACTGAGGGGGGATGTTCATGACCGGCCAAGATCATCGGCAGGTGTTAAAAGGGTTGCGGGTGCAGGATGCCATGCGGCGGTTGGTGACCCAATTGCCCACCACGGCCCTGTTGTCGGAAGCCTGCCGGACCATGATCAAGTATAAGGTGAACGCCATACTGATCACTGCAGACCAGCAGACGCCGGTGGGGGTGGTGTCCAAGACTGACCTGATGACTGCTTATTATGCCGGCCTGCCCCTGGGGACCGAGGTCGCCCAGATTATGGTGGGACCGCCCCGCTATTGTCACCCCCAAGATTCTTTGGATGCGGCCCTGGACCAGATGCGGGAATACCGCATCCATCGTTTGTATGTGACCCTCGGCCTGGGGGAGCCGGTCTCCGGCATCCTAGCCTTTCCCGATATTGTCGGCATATTATATCGCTTCTGCCATCGGTGCGACAAAAGCCTGCTGTCCCGGGGTAAAAAAGCAGAGGAAACCGCCTGGTCCGAGCAGCTCTCGGTGCGGGAGGTTATGACGCCCGATGTTTATATTTTGCCTGAAGAGACCAGTCTCTGGGAGGTTATGGGCGGCCTGGCAGCTTATAAATTCGGCGCCGTGCCCATGGTCGGAGCCGATGGCCGGCCGGTGGGGGTGGTCTCCAAGACTGACCTGATCACTGCCTATCTCCATGCCCTCTCGCCAGACGTCCCTGCCCGGACCATCATGAGCACGCCGGTCTTGACCTGTCAACAGGATGAACTCCTGCTGGACGTCATTCAACGCCTGATCTTTTGGGACCTGCACCGCATCTTCGTGTTTAAAGACCGACCCGAAACCCTGGTGGGGGTCTTGTCGCTCTCGGACGCGGCCCGCTTCCGCTCCGGCTCCTGCCGGGCCTGTCTGGTCAGCCGCATCAGCCCCTGAAAAAAGGACTCCTGCTGCGCTTGGCGCGCCACTTCTTCATAACAGGCCCGGACTGTGGGCAGGTGGAGTTCCTTTAAGTGGCCCACGAGACGAGAGCGGCGTTCGTTCGGCATCATACCCTGGGAGAGCAGGCCGTCATAGAGGGCCAGATTGATCCTGGAAACTTCCACGGCAGTCACCGGGGGAATGTCTCGGCCCGCCGCAATGATCTTTTGCACCTCGACGGCGCTGATGGATTCGCCGTGTCGCACCAGCCATCGCAAAGCCTCGTTCACTCCAGTCTCCGTTTCCTTTGCCGCCAGATAGAGAATCTGAAGATATTCTTTGGCGGCCCGCCGGGGATTTTGGCGGACCAACAGGTCATAGGCCATCCGGAAGTAGCTGCTGGGGAAGAGCTCCTCCCGGTAGCGGTAGTGTTCAAAAGCCCCAGGTTTGCGGACCAGCGAATCAATCAGGTGGCGGTAATTAATCTGATGCTTCCCTTGCCCCAGAAGCCGGGCCATGGTCTGGACCTGCTGTTGGCCATACCAGACTTCAATACGGTCGGCATAGAGGCGCACCTCCACGATCTCACCAATAAGTCGGCTGGCCACACTCTAGACATTGTTCTTGACCCGAATCGTGCTGCTGGGACCAACCCGCACCCGCTCCCTCCGGCAGTCATCCAGGCGCCTCGCCGGCAACCTATGGAGTTTTTGGAGTTCTTCGGCCAACCGCTCTTGTCGGCCGCTGTTTAACTGCCGAAAGAGCTGCTGTAGAAAATGTTCATATTCCCGACGGCTGTCAAAATCCCGGCTGTGGCGCAAAAGGAGCGCCTGTTCCAAGGCCCGCTTGAAACGATGATGACGTTGCTCCACGTCACCATTCTCATGGGGGTGCCTGGCTTGAATTTTTTGACCATCCAAGCCGTAATGCGACAATAACGCTTCATAACGACGGGTAAAGACCTCGGCATTGCGGTAATTATTCACTGCTGCCGTCAAACGATCAGATCGATGTATCCTTGGCACACCGCCCAACTCCCAGAGCGCATTCTGTAAGCCCTCACTGAGGCTCTCGAAACTCTCGGAAAAACAAACCGTGCCCGTCTCCCAGTTGGAATACGGCAGCACAAAATGATACAAGAGATGGGGAAAAGCTTCTCCCTGGATCGTTATCCGGAGTTTGTTGAGACTGGTAAAATCCGACTGGCAGTCTTCCCCCGGAGTGTAGACCTGGGGAAAAAATACTTCCTGGGCCGGACCCTCCAATACTCGCCAGCGTTTTACCTGTCGTTGTAAGGTCCTGAGTTGACCGTCGCTAAATTTTCCTGGGGATCGCCGCTGCAATTCCTCGAAAATGGTCTTGGCTTCCAGACCAGGATTGACCTCCAATAACACAACAACTTCCGGCCACACTTCCTCAAAGGGGTTAGGGCGGGTTAACCAGGTCCGTTCCTTTTGGCTCTGACTTGGCAGCTTCCCTAAGTTTCTATATTTCCTGGCTGTTTTTTCATCCATTCCCGCTTTGGCGGCTGCTACCGCCAAGGTCATGTCACTCTGTATCAGCTTCATTAACTTCCTCACCTGTTGATCTGTCACCATCCAGACCTACCTCCATCTGGATGATTTAATATTCTTTACAGGCAAACGGGAATTTTAATTGTCGTCAGCCGGGAATTATAATTGTCGCTCATCAGATGTCCTTAACGCCACTTGCTCACTTCGCTTTTCATCTCCTCGATATCTAGGCAATCCGCTGTGAAGGCCTTGCGGAGAAGCTCCAGGGGAACGAATTCATCGTATTTTTGAAGCTGCGGAGCTTCTATTTCACTAACTAGGTCCTCTTCATCAATTTCCTCATCCTGCATGGAGATAATCCGCTGGCGAAATTCTTCGATGGCAGCTGTTCGGACCTGGACCGTTAAAAAGTATGGTGATATGCCACCTGTGCTTACTATACCCACCTCTTCCTTAATGGCATAGCGAATCCATCGTTCTAAGGTGCGGTAGGCGATTGTTCCCAGCCAGGGGAAAATAGTATAAGTATTTTGACCCAAAGAAAGGATATTGCTCTGGTCAAGTCCTGCGTTTTTTACCAGCTTTCGAGCTGATAAAATCCGTTCTCGTGCTCGCTCCTGTAAATAGCTGTATTCAATGTCTTCAAAGAGGACCTGCCTCATCCTTTTTAGAATTCTGGTGCAGATTATTCCACCGCTTCCGTGCCAATGAATGTTGGCTTTCCCTTTTACAGATTTCACGAAGACAGTCTTTCTTTTGAGATCAATATCCAGCACCTCCCAGCTCTTTCCTGCGAGAATGAAACGTTCTCCCGGCGGCGGGGGCATAACGATGCTTCCGATATCCCTAGATTCCTCTCTAACCGAATACTCCTCATTGTCCGGAAATACAGCATAAAAACGGAAATTCCTTACCACGGTTTCGCCGGCTAGTCCGATGATAAGTCCTCGCTCGTCGGTTTTCTGGATGTGATCGATTTCAAGGAGGTGCAGAAGAAGGGCGCGAAAATCATCTTGAGAAATATGCCGGAATGGGGGAAGCGTGAGGACTCTTTGCGCCAATGCTGCCGGTGAAAGCTCGCCTGTTGATGCCAAAGTGCTCATCGTCTGGTGGTAGAGGAGGCTGAACGGGTACTTCACGGGATGGATAGGTTCGATGAAGCGATCCTCGATATAGAGCTGAATGATGGCGATGCACTGCAACAGGTGCCAGGGGATATGGAGCGGGAGCAATTCTTTTCCGGTCGGAGTCTCTTCGGAGCATACAAACCACATTTCTGAAGGGTTCCCGCGTCTTCCGGAGCGCCCGAGCCTTTGCAGGAAGCTTGACACCGAATGGGGTGCATCGAGCTGTACGACACGCTCAAGCTGCCCGATATCGATGCCAAGCTCAAGGGTAACAGTTGCTGCTGTAACCACCGGGCTCATGGATTCGCGCATGGCGGTTTCGGCGGCCTCTCTTAGCGGAGTTGCTATGCTCCCGTGATGGACGTGATAGATATCGGGAAACTTTTCCGCCTCGGCGATCTGGCGCAGGCTGGCTACCACTGATTCAGTTTCTGAACGGTTATTTGCAAAAATCAGGCACTTTCTGGCCTTGCTCACCTCAAATATGTAACTGTAGTAAGGACTTCCGGCAGGCTTTATGGATTTTTCTTCCGCATTTGCAGATTTGGATTGATCGGCTTGCACGGCTGCGCCCTTGCTATTCTTGCAACTATCACTTTCCTTTCGGTTCTGCTGTGGTTCGATGAAGAAATGCTCAACTGAAAGGCGTATCCTTTGCTGACCGCCCTCGATTTTAGGAGTAATGACTTTGCTCGTTGTTCCAGACTGGAGCCATTCCTCGGCAAAGGAGTAATCACCGAGTGTGGCGGAAAGGCCGATCCTGCGCGGCTCTGTCCGAACAAACCTTGAAAGCCGCATCAGTTGACAGAGTACTTGACGGCCGCGGTCCGAGCCCATGAACACGTGGACCTCATCAATTATAGTGAACCGCAGGTCTCCAAACAGCCTAACCAACTCGCCGGATTTATTGATGAGAAGGCTCTCGAGAGACTCGGGGGTGATCTGCAGGATGCCACTCGGCTTTTTAAGAAGCTTTATCTTGTGGCTCTGTGACACATCTCCATGCCAGTGCCAAACAGGAATGTCGGCCTCTTTGAGAAGGTCCCCGAGTCTCAAAAACTGATCGTTTATGAGGGCTTTAGTAGGGCCAATGTAGAGGACTCCAATCGTTGCAGGAAGGGACTCATGAAGAAGAGTTATGATTGGAAGAAAGGCAGCCTCGGTCTTTCCGGATGCTGTGCCGGTAGCCAATAGAAGATGGGCATTCGTATCGAATACGACCCTACAAGCTTCGACTTGGACGGCCCGCATCTCAGTCCATCCGTGCGAATAGATGTAGTCTTGAATAAAGGGAGAAAGTCTGTGGAATGGATGCGTGCTCACAAGGTGAACTCCGAAAACTCTCCAGCTTCTACCGTATCGGGGTCGGTGCCTGCTGCAGTTGGTTTGAAGTCTTCTCCATGGATCAATTGCCCAAAGCTTATTTGCGGGTTCTGGCGCAGGATGTTGAGGATGCTGATGAAATCACGAACTATTTCCCGGGGGGTCAGAAGATCCTCCGCACCCAGCCTTTTAGTGGCCTCCTGCAAGAAGGCCTGTAGGTCTTGGGGAGCCAGGTTGTTCTCATGCTTATGGTGAGCCGAGTATACACCGATGAGGCGGGTCAATAGCACGAAAATCTCTTCGTGGCTCAATGTCTGAAGCCGTATGGTCGGCCCTGAAGTATCTCTGAACCCCTCCCTAATAAACCGGCTTTCAGTCAGGCGAGAGCGCAGGGCTTCATAGCTGTAGAGGCCTCGCCTCTGGTCTTCTATGAACTGAGGAGTCCCTCCTATGAGAAAGCCAAGGGATTCCGCCTTCCCCTGCAAGATGTCGTTGAATATGGAAAGGAGCTTCTCATAGTTGCTTTCCCGGGAGACTCTGTGGGTGATCTTGTAGAGATTAACCGCCTCGTCCAAGATCACTATCATCCCCTTGTAGCCGATATCTGAGACAAGCTTTGCGAAAAGCTTAATGTAATCATACCAGCTGTCATCATCGATAATCACCCGCACCCCGAGTGCGTTGCGCGCTTCCGTCTTTGTCGAATATTCACCACGAAGCCAGCGAAGTGCCGAATCCCTCATGGTGTCATCATTTGCACGGTAGCCTTGCCAGTAGGTTTTGAGCACGGCAGCAAAATCAAAGCCATGGACCATGCCTTCCATGTCGTTCACAACTTCAAGGATTTTTCCTTCCAGTGCTTCACTGAAACCGTGATCACTCGGTCGCATTCCGGTCACTTTTACAACCTGCGCCTGGACCGTTGAGAACCAGCGCTCAAGGATTGCAGCTAAAGCTCCCCCTTCTGGCCGGGTCTTCGTTGAGAGGTTGCGCATGATTTCCCGGTAAGTGCCGAGGGCCTGCCCATTGCTCCCGGTAAGGCGTCGCTCGGGAGAAAGATCGCAGTCACCGACCACAAAATCCCGCTCCATCGCATGGTTCCTAATGAGCTGTAAAAGGAAACTTTTTCCGGAGCCATATCGGCCGACGACGAATCGAAATGCCGCTCCTGCCTCCGAGATGTTTTCGAGGTCCTGGAGGAGAGCGGCAATTTCTTCTTTTCGATCTACCGCCACATATTCCAAACCGATCCTCGGGACCACACCGGCGCTTAGTGAATTCATCAGTGCGGTCGATATCCTCTTCGGGATCTTCAAAGAAGTCATAGGCTTCCACCTCATTTAGGCTTGTACAAGTTTTCGGACGAACTCCAAATTTTCCTCCTCTATGGCGGGAGGGGTGGTCCCTGGCTCGATAATGATGTCACCGATCGTATCGAGCGCCAGTTCGTTTATCGAATCAATCAAAAATTCAGGCATTATTGCGCTCTCATCGGCAACCCTGGCGAGCTCTTCACTTGGGTCTTCCATTGTGAGAATGGCTCTGAGGGCCTGATGCTGATGTTGTTTAAGGGCTGATCGAAACTGGGCCCATTCCTCGGGAAGGTCATCACTGGTCCTTTGCTCCTGCTCTGACTCTAGACTGCTAAAAACGGGAGCGCCGGTGTTTGTCAAAAGAAGATGCTCGAGTTCATCTCTAAAATCTTCGGCCACCACTTTTATCTGGTTTTCGTCCAAAATGAGAAGGTCACCAAGGATCTCGAGAGATAGACTGTTAATGCGGTCCACCATCAATTCGATGAGTGTTCCCGGTAGCGCCTCGCTAAGCACGTTAGCTTCCACCTCGCATCCATGCAATATGAGCTCCTTAATGAGATTCTTCTCATCATTGTCGAACCTCGTAAGAAGCTTGTTGACACTATCGAGATCGGTCAGGAGATGATCAGGAGTACCTCCAGGGCGAACGATCGTCTCGACACAGTCGTGCCGCGCAGTAATCGGTAAGTCCACTATGAGGTGTTCCGGGGGTTTCTCCGATCCCTTCTCCACGTCGGTCTGGAGCATTCGCAGCACTTGGTCCGACTGTTTAATCAGGGCCTGGACCCTTGAGAAGTCGATTACGATTTCAGGCTTGGGTGGGCAGACAGAAACTGCCTTGGGAGAAGCGGAGGGGATGAGGTTGTCGATGATTCTCTGGATCTCGGGCTCAATAATATATCCGCGCAGCCTTCCCTTGTAGTTATTCGCTTCGCGCAGCCGATTTTCAGTGTGTTTGACGCTAGATGCAATGAAATCCCTTAAAGGAGCATGCTGTGAGTAGGAGACGATGTTGCCCATTTTAATCGTGCCGAGCCTTCCGCTGTAGAGGGCGCTTTGATATGGATGACGCTCGACGGGCGAGTAGCTTGTCGGTTTAAAGAGGCCGAAGATGCCTGTCCCGAACTTCTCGGCCATGTGCCTGTTCACTTCATCAAGACTACGTGGAACAAAATCCTCCACAACGCTCTGGTAGCCCTCGTTGAAGAACTTGCTTTTGAGAATTCTGTAATTTGAAATAGAATCGATCAATACGAGCGGTAGTTCAACGAGTGATCCGGTGATGAACCCTGGCAAAACTAGGTCGATATAATTGTAACGAGGTAAAGCGTTCACTTTAAGCGCTTCTCGCAAAACCTCCATAGGATCGGCAGGATACTTATTGATTAGAGCATAGTCAAAGATCCAATCTATGAGGTAATTATCGAGCTTTGGTTGCCGGTCACGATATTTTAGCCAGACAAGTCTGAGCTGCTCGTAGCCATCTCTAGCATCCTTCACGCCGACATTGTTGATGAGTTCATAAATGAAGACAAAGATGTAAGAGAGATCCGAATCCGGATACTTCCCCTCGCGGACCATGCTCCGCCAGTAGAAATACCATTTGAGCTGTGAGCTTGTCATGGAATCGTAGGTTGGCCAGTAGCTCATGAAGGGGACATGTGCTACGGCCATCCCGCGATGATTCACGGCTTTTTTCGCATCTTGGATGAATTTATCGGCGCCGCCGGAATGGCCAAGCGAATAGCTGATCTCAATTCGGATTCCCAAATCCTTCAAATCGACTGATGATTTTGCTTCTGTGGGTACAGCAGCGGGTTCCACATAGACGGGGCGGGGAGGAATCGGAATCGACTTTGATCCCGATGGAGTCCCGATGGTAAATTCCGCCGGTCCACTTGCTCCAGTTCCAATCTGCTGTCTTGGTGGCAATTTATAAGCAAGGGGGGCCGAAGATGCGTGTCCTCCAGGATCGCGCAACCCATACTTCCAAAGGAAGCTGCCGTCGCGCGATGAAATTCCGAAGACTTGCGAGAGTGCCTCTCTTGTTGAGGTGCGATTGAGGAAATCGATTCCTGAAAACAAGCCAATGGTTAAGGTCTTCCGGCATTCAAGGAGGCTTTTGAAGAGCTTGGATGTTCCCGATTTAACGAGTGAATCAGCTTCGAGGAGGCAAAGCACTGTCCACTTAACACTGGTAATTGCTGGAATAACCTCCAAGGATTTTGGCGTAGCGAGCACAATTCCCTGGATAGAGGCCTTAAATTCAGGGTCTTTTCTGGTTCCCTCAAAGCGAGCCGCAATAATCTTGCTCCATTCCTCCCCAAGGCTGTCGAGTGTCTTTTTGGCCGCGATCACAAGTACCTTCACGTGAGGTGACTTGCTGAGAATGGTCGAGAACATGTCATAGAATGCATCCACATGAACATCGCGCTCTCCAACGATTCCGCCCGGAAGCCCCCAGGCTCTGAGGAATTCGAGATGCAGCCGGGAGGTATCCTGAGCATCTTTTCCCTGGGGGAATCTGAGCTCTGGGGCATCAATCTTGGAGCATGGTCCCCTCAGCCGATCGGAGCCCCTATTGAGAACCTCAGCGGGAGTGAGTAGGATAGGGCTGAGGGAGCTTCCATCATCGGCTAATCCAAGAGGCCCAATGCCTATCTGTCTCAGCTTCTCAAGAGGAACCCAGCCCGGATCAATCCTCATGAACTTCTTATAATTTGATATCTCCCGGGAGATTTCCTCGGCTTTTCTGCGAAAGCTACCGCAGACAAATTCAGGCAGGGCGGAAACAACCCCGATCCCATTGTGCTCCTCCCTCAAAAGGGATAGTATCAATTCACACTCATCTTGTATGAGCTTGTGTTTGCTCCGAAGCTCTTCCTTTTTCCCATCTGTCCATTTGAGGACCTTCGGTAGTATATCCATCAAAAAGTTAGGGATGAGTTCGCCGCAAAGACGATAAGTCCCAGTTTTGGTGAACATTCCGCCGAATAGTTTTGCTGGTGCCAAGCCTGGCATGATGGTATCAGCCACCATGATGTGGTTGCCAAGCGAGGGAATTTCTTTTGCTGAAGCTGAATCGACTCTGAAGGTGACGTGGAGTTCAACTGCACCTTCATTCACTTCTTTAATCGTGATTCGGAAAAGTGGTTCATCGGAGTATTTGACTGCAGATACGTATGGAAGCCCAAGCTGTTTCCATTCCAAATCCTTTCGAGCTACAAGGGTGACGATGTCCTCGCCAGTTATCGCCTCCATTCTGAGCCACTTGTCGTCCTCTTCGGTCGTTCCCTCGACCTGCCAATAAGTGTCCTTTTCGAGGAACCAGCCTTCTCCCAAGTAGGCAACCCCATCAGGCAGCGTTTGCTTTATGTAATTCAAATCATCTACCCAGACATACCTCACTTCAAAGCCTTCCGGCATCGATACAGCCTGAAGATTATCGGCACCTTCGCTGATTAGAACCTTAAACCGTTTATCGTCAAGATTGCTCAAGACCTGTTTTGTATTCGAAAGCATGGAAATTGGAACAATTAAGATATCTTCGAATGATTGCAGGCTATTAAAAATCATCCTTAGTTGCTCGTAATTTTCAGCGAGGTGAGCAATCGGAATAGCTTTCTTCCCCTTGTTAGCTTTAAGCAGAAGGCAATTCCCATGTCTCTCCAGGTGAATCTCATATTGGCGACGCCCCAAAATGCCCGAGATCCAGCGAAACAATCCTTTGAACATAGGCTATCCTTTTGATTAAGAGGATTGGTTTATCCGCAATTGTGGAACTCAATACACGTCATCAAGGTGTGCTGATTTTATGGATTATTACGTTATCATGGGCAAGTTTATTAGCCAATTCAACAAGTCTATTATGGTGAGTCATTAGTGTCCGGCACAGAAATTGAATAAAGGTATTTGGATGTCAGCAGAAGACGGAGGACGTTTTTTAGGACAGATGATCTCCCAAAGGCTACGCCGCTCCATTAACATGGTTTGAACAAGCCGGGTCAATTCCAAGATGCCGATATTTATGGTGCTTTTAAATTTTAACCAGGTAAGCAGCA
>DYEV01000013.1 GCA_020725545.1 Desulfobacca sp.
ACGATGGCATTGGCCGTATAGCCCGACATAAATATTACCTTCATCTCCCGATGCTGCTGGCTCAACCGCTCTGCCAAGGTGCGGCCGTTCATATCGGGCAGGACGACATCGGTAAGGAGGAGCTGGACCGGCCCCGCCTGCTGTTGGCAGAGCGCAATGGCCTCATGGGCCTGACTAGCGCTGAAGACCTGGTAGCCGAACCGCTTCAGCGCTTGGACAATAACCTGGCGCAAGGCCGGGTTATCCTCCACGACCAAGATGGTTTCCTCGCCTCCCACCGCCGCGGTCGCCGTCGGCACGACCGGTTGGGCCACCGCCGTCTCTGCATAGGCGGGGAGATAGATGGCAAAAGTGCTGCCTTGTCTAGGCTCACTATAAACCGTAATATGGCCTTGATTCTGCTTGATGATGCCATACACCGAGGCCAGACCCAGGCCCGTGCCCCGGCCCAGCTCCTTGGTGGTAAAGAAGGGGTCAAATATCCGGGCCTGGGTGGCGGCATCCATCCCGACTCCCGTATCACTCATAGCCAATCTGACATAGGGCCCCGGCGTTACCTCGAGGTGGGTGGCAGCGTAGGCTTTGTCCAGACAGACGTTGGCCGTCTCCAGGGTCAGACGGCCCCCGGTCGGCATGGCATCCCGGGCATTGACTGCGAGATTCATAATAACTTGTTCGATCTGCACCCTATCGATCTTGACAGCCTGGAGATCCGGGGAAAGATCATAGAAGATTTTTATATTCTGCTCCAACACCCGGTTGAGGAGCGGCTGCATGGCCAGCAAGACTTCGTTGAGATTGAGGATCTCCGGCTGCATGAATTGCCGGCGGCCGTAGGCCAGCAGTTGGCGGGTCAAAGCAGCCCCTTGGGCCGTAGCCTTGTGGATCTCCTCGGCATATGGCGCCAGAGGATCGTCAGGACGAAGACTCAACCTCAGCAGTTCGTTGGAGCCACTGATGACTGCCAGCAGATTGTTAAAATCGTGGGCGATACCGGCGGCCAGCAGGCCGATGGCCTCCAGCTTGGCCGCCTGCTGCACCTGCTGTTCGAGCTGCTTGCGCTCGGTAATATCCAGCCAATAACCCAAGGTCGCCCGGCGTCCGTCATAGTAGCCGGTGGTCACTGACTCCAGAATCCACTTCCGTGCGCCGCTCTTGGTAATAATCTCATATTCATAGGGACGACGGTCCCCGCTTTGCAGACGGCTCCTGGCCTGGCGCCGGACTTCCTCTTGATATTCCGGGGCTACCAGGAACATGGCCGGCCGGTCCAGCAGCTCCTCCCGTTGGAAGCCGGTGATCTCCTCAAAAATAGGATGGTTGATCAGTTTAAAACAGCCGTCCTGAATAATATGGATGCCGATGGGGGCGGTATCTACCAGATTGATAAAGGACTCCTCCGCCTGGCGCTTGGCCGTGATGTCCCGGACATATTCAATAACTCCCAATATTTCCTGAGTTTGGGCCTCCCGCCATGGATAGGTATTGATTGCCAACCAGGCGGGAGGACCGCCGCCGGGGGGACAATACTGCCAGATCTTCTGGGCCGGCTGGCCGGTAGCCAGGGTAGTCAGACTGGGGCACTCCTCACAGGGCTGGGACCGCCCATGGAACACCCGGTAACACTGTTTGCCGCTCAGGGGCATGGCCGCGGCAAACTGTTGCTCATGGGCCAGATTGGTCCGAACGATGCGGAGCTCCCGATCCAGAACACAGAGGCCGTCTTGAATACTGTTAAAGACACTCTGCAGGAAAGCCTCGTTTTCCTGCAGTGCGGTCAGGGCTTGCTTATACGCGGTAATCTCAAAAGCCGTAAAGATAATTTCTCCCTGGAGATCTCCAGGATTTACCGGGCTGGAACTCAGGAGGACCTCGATGATGTTGCCATCCCGCCGCTGCCAACGGGTTGCGACCCCCCCTTGATTGAACAGCTGCATCTGCCGATATTTCTCCCGCCCCACATAGTCATAATCTTCATCACTGGGATACAATAGCCTGGCCGACTGACCGATTAGCTCGACCGGCGTGTAGCCCAGCATCTGGCAGAGGTAATCATTGACCTCCTTGATCTGCCACTGCACCACCACTCCGATCCCAATGGGCGCCACGCGCAGGAGACTCTGGAGACGGGCCTCCCGCTGCCTCGGGGCTGTAATATCGGTGGCCATATGAATAATCTGCTGGATCTGGCCGTCTGCATTGCGGACCGGGGCACAGTTGACCAGGAAAAGCCCTCCCAGAGCCTCCATCTCCCGACTCAAAGTAGCCCGGCCACTTTTTTCCAGCAGTTCCAGCACCGGACAGTTGGGCGGCGGCGCCCCGGTCTGATGCATGATTTCATAACAGCGACGCCCGAGGAGCGCTCCTGCCTCCCGGCCCAACCGCCGGCAACCGGCAGGATTGACCGCCAGCAGCCGGAACTCGGTATCCAAAATAAAACCCACCTGATCAAGGGTCTCGAAAACCAGTCGCCATTGCAGGTCTAAATCACCGCTTGCCGTGGTATCTCGGTGGATTGTTTTTTCACTTAAGTCGGACATACAACTGCTTTCCTGAGGGGATTAACGGCAGCCGAGAAATAGACGGCCTTGAGTACGGCGTTTTCATCCGGAAAACAGATTTCGGGTCTGAGACAGAGAGAGGCAACCAGTTAGCCATACATTCTTGACGGTATTTTCCAAGTAATTCGTCAAGATTGCCGGGCGCGATGGCCCCCAAGCGTCTGGCACTGTTCGAGACTGGTTCTTCCACCTGTTAGGTTGATTTAATCTAATGTAAATAATTTTGCAAGTTTTTAAAAACTGCGTATCCCTTGCAACCTGCAGCAAAGGGTGGAAAGGGGGTATGCTTACACTAAGAAGTATTCCATATAACTTAATAAAACGGCGAGGCTGAAGAGAGGCCGGAGGTGTGCCAGACTGCCAGGAGCGTCGGACGGCGTTTTTTGGCAACATCATGATATCCTCTCAATGCTTGACAAAGTCAACGCTTGCCGCAAGTCTTCGACGTGGAGAGGGTTGATGATCTGGATACCCCGCACCTTGAACCGCTGCTCGCCGTTGTCAAGAACGGCGCCCGCGGCAACCTGTTGGAGCCTCATAGCTCTGAACCGTTCCCGGCCTTTCACGAAATCGGGGGAAAGGTTGCCGCGGATTTAATCTCCACCGGTATGAGTTGGCCGTTTTCCCTTATCGCCAGCGGCCTGACTCGCCAAAAGCCGGTTCATGCCCTCCAGGAGGATTTGGACCATTGGCTCCTTTAATACAATCATGGCCAGTTGCGGCAAGGCTATCCCGCTAGGGGTCACCGGCCTCTTGACGCCATGAATTTGTTTTTTGAAATCTTTTCAAAATAAGGTTAAGTATACACACGGGATTGATTGTCCTGCCCCATCTGGGATATGCCTAGGTCATCGGTTTCAGCAAGGCCTCAAGAGCCTCAGTTTAGGGGTAACGATTTTTTAAGGTATCGGGAAATTATCGGGAGCCCCTCTCCCCACCGATCTCCTTACGTCGCCGTCAACCCAGCGAGTTGACCGAGTATTTACCGATAGAGCGATAGAGAGACTTGCTTATGAGGAAGCAAAGATGGCGTCAATGGCAGCTGCCGCCCTGGCTCTTCTTTAGTGCCTCTCTAGTGGCGGTCTTATTGGGCGACATGGTCGCCAGTCTGCTCTACGACAGCCTGAATCTATGGTGGCAAGGTCAAGCGGTGAATATTCATTGGCCCGGACTGATCCTAATTGGACTTTTTTTATTGCTGACAAGTTGGCTCTACCAACAAGGGAAGATGCTGTTTCGACCGCGCACCCGGTCCCTGAGAGATGAGCCTGCCAGACCCAGCAAGCACCTGGTCCTGTTTTTGTCCAATCTGGCCGGTGAACTTACCGAGCTGACCAAGACGAACGGCGTGTCGGCTCAGCTTCCCCTCAAATTTCAGGAAATTGGCGAAGATTTAAATATTATGAAGCAAGAGAAAAAAACCGCCAGGATCTTCTGGGCCTGGGAAATGCCGCTGCGGGCCATGTGGGAGCATGCCGAAGGGGGCACGTTGGAGGACGTCACCTTCATCTGCTCCAGCAAATCTTTGCCGCAACTGCCGCTGTTTATCAAGAACTGCAAGAGGTACCCACAGTTTGTCAACTTAACCTATTTTGTCCTGGTGCGCCTCGCGGATAACGGCCAATTAATCGCTTGGAACGACAAGGATGACATTGCTGGAGCCTGGCAAGGATGGGATTTTGAAAGGTTTGATCACCTCTCGGAGGCTCTCTGGGATTTATTGGACGAATTTGAGGGCCGAGGTTTTCTGGAATCTGACATTATGATTGATTTTACCGGTGGGAAGAAGGTCATCAGCGTGGCGGCGGCCCTGATTACCTATAACCGGCAGGTCAAAGCCCAATACGTGGATACGGAAACCTGCCGGGTCCTGAGCTACGATATCGTCATCCCGACGCCCGCCAAGGGGATGGATTTCTGATTATGGGCCGGTAGGCGATAGGGTGATGATCCCTGGGCGCCAGACCTTACGCCAGCCGGCCCTAGCGCTGGTTGAAAATTTGCCCCCTATTTAAAATGGCTGCGGGCCGCCTGGACCAGGCGGCGGAGAAGATAGAGTTCCACGACTTCATCGCGATTTAAGGGGCCGTCGTCGGCTTTGTCCGGCTGGCGTTCCCGAAAGTCCAGGTCCAACAGGCGCCGGTCCAGATAGGTGGGCAGGGTCCAATAGGCGTCCGTACGATACGCTTGGCTGAATTCCGGCGGTTTGGCCAGGTGCAGATAACACTCTGAGCTGGGCTGGGGGCAGCCGGTCACGGGGATGTCCTCCAGCCGGACGTCGCCGTTGCTCGTATAGGAAAATATCCGGCGCCGGCACTTATTGATGCCCTGGGGCGTGAGGCGCTCGCAAAGGTAATATTCTTTGTTGGGATTGCTGAGGTTGACCCAGTTCAGGTGCTGGCGCACCCAAAGCTCAGTCGCACTGACCACGATGGCATTGGGCCGGGCCGCCAACTTTTTGCTTTGCAAGGGCACGGCGTGCTCCAACTGTTCTTTGGATGCCGCGAGCATGCGCTTCTTTTCGCCGATCTCCCCTCTTTGACGGGGATAAGCCGTCATTAATTCATGGTAAACAGCTAAATCGGGTAGATAAAAACCCTGCACATAACCTTCGCTGTACTGCGACAGCTTCCCGATAACCTCAGCCACCTGATCTGCCCGAACCGCCTGCTGCACTTGGTGCACGATCTCTCGCCCCCAATCCCGATAACTCACCCCTAAGATCTTCACCTGGGTCGCCAGATCCACCACAAAAAACCGGGCCGCCGGACTCTGGGTGAAGCGCCAGTCCTCAGGCGCCTGCTCCTGCAGGGCAGCCATGACCCGGTCCAGCAGGGGCCGAGGATTATCTAGTTTATAGCGTTCCCGGATCTGCTGTAGGATGTGATCCCGATGGCAAAGAATGTTGGCCATGGCTTTCTCTCAGGGTTGACAAAGCGTGAGCCTTGTCAACCTATTCGCACTAGAGGCGGAACCAGCGCATAGTTTCGCAGCCATAGGGTCTACATGCGGCTGGTCTTTTGTGCCGGTGCAGCCAACAAAATCATTCAAACTTCATTCCCCCGCCAAGGAACTGAAAGGGGCACGATGCCTCGTGCCCCCACGCCTCAGCAAACAATACCGCAATAACCCGGCCTGCTTTTTACACTTAAACGTGGGCGGCACCGGGGCCGCGCCGCCGCTGCCAGGGGGCGGGCCGGCCGCTCAGGTCCGGGTCCAGAGGTTGGTCAGGGTGGCAAAGCCTTTATCCAACGACTTATCCGTACCCTGGATGAGCTCATCAGTAAAAGTATACGTCGTGGGCGGGTCGCACACCTTATGGCTGGCGCTGTAGCCGTTTTTGGCCTTTAGCCAGATCTTCTGGCCGTCGGGCAGTAAGGGCGCGGGAAAGTGGCAGACCACGGCGTAGCCGCGGCCGTCGGTCCATTCATGACAGGAAATCAGTAGGGGCGAGGCCCGGCGATCGGCGTTGTTTTTGTCTTTGGCTGCCTTAGCAAAATCTGGAGATGATCCGGGTATTACCTTGATCCCCTGCGCCGTATAACCGCCAAAAATAGCCGGTTTCCCGGGGGTGCCGAATTGCCCGGCCCCCCGGAAGTTGTAGATAATGGGCAGGCCCAGTTGGGCCTTAGTGTGTTCGGAAAACGAAGGGGTAGTGCCGCCGTGCAAGGCGGCGTGCATCTCCTTGGCTTCGTCAGAAGGATTAATGTAACGGTATTTCTTCATCATACAGCCCACCGCATCCACGGCCCGCAAGGCCCCCTGGCCCAGGCCAAGGGTGGGGTTGCTAAGGACGCGAATTGCCGAGAAGCCGGGGCGGAAGGCGGTGTAGGGGGGCTCGGCCGTATACGTCGGCACGGGCTGCGGATACCAAGCCCTCAGGATGACCTGCAGCCCGGCCCGCAGGTAGTCCGCCGGGTTTTGGAAGCCGTCCCGGGAGAACTTTGGCACATCCGTGAGCGCCAGGCTTTCCAGGGCCGGCGTGAAGCCGGTGATGGCAAAGCAGCCGGCGCCCCGGCGGCTGCGGGCGCCCAAGCCACCCAGGTTCGCAAGGAGCCACAGGGCCCGCAGGACATTGGCGACGAGATCTTTGTTCGGCCGCCGGAAGGTAAAGCGCAGGTCAAAGGTAAATCCCGGCTTGGCCACCTGACGGCCCTTGGTTTTCGCGCCAATATTCTGAATTTTACCGGTATGGTGCAGGATGGCGTAGAAGATAGAGCGGACGCCGTCGCCCCAGTCCTTGGTGACGTCTCCGCCAAGGACATCCACCTTTTGTAGGCTACCATCCCTTTGACGCTGCGTTTCTTTCCCCTCCCCGGGATTGAAGAACTCTATCGCCGAGGTCGCGTTGATTTCTATCCGAAACGGCGCCGCCAGGGCCTTTTCCACCGATTTGCCATCCGGAGTGGTTTCCTGGTATTTGCCGCCGAACACCTGGGATTCGGCTAGATACATAGTTTTGGGGTCAGAAAAATCATGAAAGGCCCGCCACCAGAAGCGCAGGGCGCTCTTCGCTTCGCTGGCCCGGAGCTCAAAGTGTTTCCAGGGGTCGGCGCCTCCGGCCAGCATGGGGGTGAGAGCCCGGCAATGGGCGGTTACAGAAACAGGGGCCATAGGGTCCTCCAATTCATGGGGGAAAATTGGGTATCATTACTGCTGCCGTGCAGGGCGGTTCTAAGACCGGCCCCTCCAGATACTTTTGCCCATCAAGCCGGATGCCGGCCATAGCGCAAGACAATGCCTGCATCCTGAAGAATCTTTGCTGCGTTTTCCTGGTCATACTCTTGTTGCAGATTTTTTAGCATTTTCTGTCGCAGTTGCTCTCCGTTTGGAACATCATTTTCCATGACCAGATCAATGGTAAAGTGAATCATATTACCATCGATCTTATGGTCGAGGCTGATGCCAGCAATGAATAATTTGAGACTGTTGCAAAACGTAT
>DYEV01000014.1 GCA_020725545.1 Desulfobacca sp.
CTTCTGATCGCCCAGGGCGACGTTGGCCTTGCCGTCGGTAATAAGGATGACCATGGGGCGGCCCCTGGGGTCCCGCAGCAGGTAGTTGCGGATGAGTTCATAGCTTTTGGCCAGTCCTGCGGCCAAAGGGGTGCGGCCGCCTCCTTCCCGTAAAAGCTGCGGAAAATCTCCAAAACTTCCGGCCGCCGGGCGTCCAGGTTGGCCAGCCAGGCCTCTGCCGTCCGCTGGTAATGCCGTCCGTTGACCCGCCAGTGACCCTCCACCACCAGGTCATCCTGGCAGTGTAAGAGCAGATCGTCCGAAGGCATCATCCCCCCGGTGAAAAATTCCCGTCCCAGCCAATCCCCCGCCCCGGTGGTCTCAAACAGGTAGGCAAACCGCCGGTGGCTAAAGACGTGGACGAAGAGTTTGCCCCCGGGTTTGAGCCAGCCGGCCAGGCGCTCCAGGAACTTCGGCCAGTTGCGCAGGTGTTCCAACATCTCCACGGAGACGATCCGATCAAAGGTTCGCCCGGGGACAAACTCATTCATATCGGCCGTGGCCACCTCTACCTGATCCAGGCCCCGAGTTGCCGCCCGGTCCAGGATAAAGTTTCCCTGGGATCGGGAGTTTGAAACTGCCAGAACCAGAGCGTGGGGAAATCTCTCCGCCGCCCAGAGGGTAAAGGATCCCCAGCCGCAGCCCAGATCCAGGATATCCATCCCGTCGGCCAGTTCGGCTCGGGACGCAGTTAGGGCCAGCATGGCTTCCTCGGCGCCGTCCAGGGTCTTTACTCCCGGCGGCCACAAACAGCAGCTGTATTTCAACCGCCGACCAAGCACCTTCTGGAAAAAGGCCGGGGGCACTTCATAATGCTGGACATTCGCAGCCCGGGTGTCCACCGCAATGGGACCGGAACGGATATCGTCCAGAAACCGCTGCAGTAGTTCCCCTTGTCCGGCCCTCTCCCGCCTGGCCTCTTTGAGTAAACGCCGCCGGGTCAGGACACGGATGCCCAGTCGCACCAGAGGGTCAGGTATAAGGCCGGATTCTGCCAGGTTCAGGAGTGATTTCATCGGGCCCGCGTTTTAGGGAACCAGGGAATAAAGGCACTGGTGGTCTCAAGGTATTCCCGATACTCCGGGCGGCGTTCCACGATGTCTTTTTCCAAAAGCGTCACCCCGGACACCTTGAGGAGGAGGAACGTAATGACTAGAGGGCTGATAAGGGCCCACCAACCCTGGGGAGTGGCCAGGGTCATGAGGAAAAGGCCCCACCAGATGAGGGATTCCCCGAAATAATTGGGGTGGCGGGAGTATCTCCATAATCCCTGATTCATGACCTTACCACGGTTGGCGGGATCGGCCTTAAACCTGGCCAGCTGCCAATCGGCCACCGCCTCAAAGGTAAAGCCGATGGTCCACAACAATACCCCCAGCCAGTCCAGCCAGGTGAAGTGAGCCGGATGGGGCGATATCTGTCCCAGCTGGACGGTCAGAGATATGAGCCACAGAAGCACCGCCTGGAGCAGAAAGACGGTGAAGAGACTCACCCACCAGAAGCTGGCCCCCCATTTGGCCCGCCAGGCCCGGTAGCGGCGGTCTTCGCCCTGGCCCCGGTTGCGCCAGGCGATATGCAGAGAGAGTCGGAGCCCCCAAACGCTGGTGAGGAGGGTCAGGAGGAGTTTCCGCCCCAGATAGCCGCCGGTCTCCACAAAGCTCAGCCAAGCCAGGCATACAAACCCCAGTCCCCAGAAGATATCGGCCAGACTGGCATTTTTGGTGGGCAGACTGAGAAGCCAGACCAAAGCCATGAACCCGACCGCAGCCAGGAGATTCAGGCCTAAAAGATATGCTAACGAATCGGATGCCATGGCATGGGAAAAATTCTGCTTCAACCGCCGTCCAGGCCATTGCGGCCTGTTTCCAGGCCGCCGCCCCCCGGCCGGGCTTTGGCGTTCGGGACGCCCTACGTTGGCTACGTCGCGGCCCGACCGGCAAAAGAGTGCTACGGGCACGATACCTCATGCCCCTATTGGTGTTACCATCGCCCGAAGGCTCTACTTATCGCTGTAACCCTGCCCTCCTGGGAGATAGGAGGCATGGGCCTTGGCAGACCTGAAAACGGTGACCTCTCCCCCAACCGGTTTGGGCCGACCTTCATACCGCCCGAAATAGTAATGACTTCAGGGTGCTGCGCAACCCCCCTGACCCGGGATCATGATCTGGGGCCGACCGGCCAGGGCTTGGGCATCGAGATCGGCCTCGCACCCCGACAGGTTCCCCGCTGGCCGAGATTCTTGAGGATCTTGGCTCTCTGCCACCGCCGCCGGTCATCCGGGATATGGCAACTGATAGCATAGAACATGGTGTTTGCCCAGAGAAAAAGGGGTTTGGGGTTAGGGGGCAGGGGGTGGGGAAAGGTAAAGACGTCAGGTCGAGTTGTTAGATTTTTGGCAGGGAATTTCTGGTTGCAACAGCCGGCTAAGCTGGCGTTGTCTTGGTTTTGAGGGGTTGGCAGCAGATTCAAAGCCTGGTGGATTTCCAGAGGGAAGGTACATGGTCGGGGGGCGGCCCCTTGGCCAGGCGTTCGCCTTGATCAGGTTGGTAAAGGAGGGCTAAGCCGCTCCGGGGGAATATAATCGGTAACTGGTTGGTTAACTGCAAGGATGGGACCTGAGGGTCTGGGATTGCCGGTCTGGCGCCGGCCCTCGCCGGCATCGGGGTGGCGCCGCAGGTGCGGCCAGACCTTCTTGGGGAGGCCGGCCCGGGCCGCGGCCAGCGTCTGCACCTCCTCGGGGGGCGAGGTGCGGGACCAGGGTCAGGTGCCGGGGTACCAAACCGTTGTCCCCCACGGGGGCTTTGGGGAGCGTGCCCTCATAGTGGTCGGGTTTGCAAACCGTAAGCCACAGAGGCCCGGCGCTGCCCCCCCTGCCCGATCCAAAGGTAACTTGCACCAGACGGAAAGAAACCAGGGGCCGACCTCGCCCATCAGGATATCTACCGGATTGCCGCCGCAACAGCTTGCGCGGCCATGCTGTTGACCACCAACGGAGCCGGACCGTTGTCAACCCGATCTCCCAACCCCTCAACCCCGACTTGGCTTTTGACAGTCCCTTTAGTCCTGGGCGCGGCGGACGGTGAGGACGGCGAAGAGGAAGGTCAGGCCGCCCAGGGCGGCCAGGATGAGGTAGGGGGTCAGGGGCGGGCGCTGCCCGAAGGCGGCGGTGCGCAGGGCCTGGGTGGCATGGGTGAGGGGCAGCAGCTGCAGGAGCGGCTGCGCCCACCAGGGCAGGTGCTCCACCGGGAAGAACGTCCCCCCCAGAAAGGCCATGGGGGTGATGATCAGGCTGTTAAGCAGGGCCTGATCCGCATGGGACTCCACCAGCATGGCCAACGCCACCGCCAGGGTCGCAAAGACGAAGCTGTTGAGAAGCATCGCTGCCCAGAAAGAGGGGTTATAGGACAAGACGACGCCGAAGAGGGCCCCCAGCAGGATGATGAGGCCGCTGGCCAGGAGGCCCCGGGTCAGGCCGGCCAGGGTTTCGCCCAGGACATAACTGGCGCTGCTCACCGGCGCCGCCTGGATCTCTTCGAAGATGTGCCAATAGAACCGGGAGATGTTGATGTCGCTGCCGATGGCAAAGGCTTGGGTCATGCTGGCCATGGCCACCAGCCCCGGCACCAGGAATTCCAGGTAGGTATGGCCCTGGATGATGACGGTCTGGCCCATGGCGTAGCCGAAGGCAATGAGGTAGAGGAGCGGCGACACGGCCCAGCCCGTCAGCAGACGGGACAGGCGCCGCCGCAGGATGAGGAGTTCACGGGCATAAACCGCCAACCAGCCGGGCATCAGCTCACCTTTCGGCCGGTGAGGGTCAGAAAGGCGTCCTCCAGATTGACCCGCCGCAGGGTGAAACTGGCGGCCGTGCCCGCAGCAAACCGCTGGGCTTCCTCCCGGCTGTGAAAATAATGGGCCTGGAGATTGTCATCGCTGAATTGGTCCACGGCCCAGTTGCCCAAATCAGCCATGAGATTGGCCGGCGTATCCAGGGCCACGATGCGGCCCTGGTCCAGAAAGGCCACCCGGTCGGCCAGGAACTCGGCTTCTTCAATGTAATGGGTGGTAAGGAAGATGGTGACGCCCTCCTGTTGGATCTTCTTGATCAGGGCCCAGATGCGCCGGCGGATGTTGGCGTCAAGACCAACACTGGGCTCATCCAGGAAGAGGATCCGGGGTTCATGGAGCAGGGCCCGGGCGATCATCAGGCGGCGTTTCATGCCCCCGGACAGATGTTTGACAAAAGCCTGGCGCTTGTCACCCAACTCCACATAATCCAGGAGATATTCCAGGCGCCGGCGGATGGCCTCATAGGGTAGACGGTGTAAGAAGCCGTGGATCAGGAGGTTTTCGGTGACCGTCAGTTCGCCGTCCAGGTTGAGGTGTTGGGGCACCAGGCCGAATTGTTTCTTGGCGGCCAACGCCGCAGTGGTGATCTCATAGCCATTGAGCCAGGCCTGTCCGGCCGAGGCCCGGGTCAGCCCGGCCAAGATGCGGATGGTGGTGGTCTTGCCGGCGCCGTTGGGGCCCAGATAGGCGAACAGTTCCCCCGGATGGACCCGTAAGTTGATGCCTCGCAGGGCCTGGATCCCCTTGTAGTTTTTTACCAACGCCTGGATGTGGATCATGCCCGGTTTTGCACCTGCTGCTGCCGGCGGCTACGCACGTCCACGACGATGTCCTGCAGGGGTTGGCGCCGCACCCGGTGCGGCAAGGCCAGTTCCGCAGCGGTGTCGATGTCGGCTTTATTCACCTGGGTGCGCCCGGCCAAGGCGGCCAGGGTCTTGGCGGCCTTGAGGATAATGATATCCCCTCGGTGGCCGTCCACGCCCACATCCAGGCAGTAGGCGGCGATCTCGTAGAGCAGGGGCTGGTCAATGGTGACTTGGGCATAGAGCTGGCGGGCCGCTTCGATGCGGGCCACCAACTGGCGGGATTCCTCCTCCCACTGCTGGCAGAAGGCCTCGGCGTCCTCGTCATAGGCCAGGCGCCGTTCCATAATGGCCACCCGATCCGCCGGGGCAGTGATGCCCTCAATGTGGACGCAGAGGCCGAAGCGGTCCAGGAGTTGGGGCCTGAGCTCGCCTTCCTCCGGGTTCATGGTGCCCACCAGGGTAAAGCGGGCCGGGTGGGAAAAGCTCACCCCCTCCCGTTCGATGGTGTTCACCCCCATGGCCGCAGAGTCCAAAAGCACATCCACCACGTGATCATCCAGGAGATTGACCTCATCCACATAAAGGATGCCCCGATGGGCCGCGGCCAACAGCCCCGGCTCGATCTGTTTTTCTCCTTTTTTCAGGGCATGTTCCAGGTCCATGGTGCCCACCACCCGATCTTCGGTGGCGCCCACGGGCAGCTCCACCACCCGGATGCCCCGGGTCACCGTGGGCACCGGCTCGTGGTTGAGCATCATGCGGCTGCACTCCACTTGGGGGCAGCCCCGACAGACCTCCAGTTCTTCGCCGGGGTAAAGCTGGAAAGGGCAGTCTTGCACCACCTCGATAGCCGGCAGGATGTCGGCCAGGGCCCGGACCGCGGTGGATTTGGCTGTGCCCTTTTCCCCCCGGATGAGCACGCCGGAGAGGGTGGGATTGATGACATTGAGGATAAGGGCCAGTTTCATCTTCTCTTGGCCGACGATGGCCACGAAGGGAAAGACGGGACGTTTTTTCATGTGAGATTTTCCTTGGCAATATTGACGAGGGTATCAGCTTTCAAGTCTTCGATTTTAAAGTAATCCGCAACCATGGCCTGGGCCAGCTCCCGGGCCAGGCCGAAGCTGACCAGCCCCTGGGATTCGGTGTCCACGACGATGTAGCGCACCCGCTCCTCCTGGGCCAGGCGCCGGGCCAGGGCCAGGGCCTCGGAGACGGGCTTCTGATCGCCCAGGGCGACGTTGGCCTTGCCGTCGGTAATAAGGATGACCATGGGGCGGCCCCTGGGGTCCCGCAGCAGGTAGTTGCGGATGAGTTCATAGCTTTTGGCCAGTCCTGCGGCCAAAGGGGTGCGGCCGCC
>DYEV01000015.1 GCA_020725545.1 Desulfobacca sp.
ACGATGGCATTGGCCGTATAGCCCGACATAAATATTACCTTCATCTCCCGATGCTGCTGGCTCAACCGCTCTGCCAAGGTGCGGCCGTTCATATCGGGCAGGACGACATCGGTAAGGAGGAGCTGGACCGGCCCCGCCTGCGGTTGGCATCGGCTAGCGGGTCAACATCGCCGCTCCGTTTCTCAAACAGGCCGGAGACAACAACGTCTATTCCCTGGCCGGCGGCACCTGTGCCTGGTTTGATGCGGGCTATGAACTGACCAAATAAAACCGCTGCTTGTTTTCCAGCATAATATTCCATAAGGAACATTGCCAGGGGGGCAACCGGGGCGGGCCCCTCCCCCCTCATCACGTCGCTCTCCTTAGGCCTTCATCTGAAGTGGCCGCTCCCTTTCTGCACCCAGAGGCGGATACCCTCCCTTTGGGCTTCCCGGGCAAGGACCTGGTCGCCGGAACGGGCTAAAATGATCAGCAGGTTGTTGCAGGTTTCCCGGCCCATGATCAGCAGTTCCAGAATCTGTCCAGGCGCGAGGCGGTCCAGCGTAGCCTTGCCCAGGATCAGGCCGAAAGGAAACACTACCCTGGAAGCGTCCAGAATAGCATCAGCTTTGAGATCAACCCTCGCTTGCCGTGAGTTCTTAGGTGTCTGAGTGTCTTTTTCTGCCATGGCGGCTTCTCCCTTGCATTTGGCCGGGGTCGGTAGAATAATGAATTAAACACTTATTTACTCCGGTGGTTCAGCCATGGATGAACAGACGATCAACAATTATTGGCATGAGATCATCAATACCATGAACGACGGCCTCATGGTGGTCAGTCCGGATGGGACTATCCTCATGGTGAACCAGGCGTTTGAGAGAATGATCGGTTACAGTCGGGAAGAGCTCATCGGCTCTTCCTGCGCCCGGCTGCGGTGTGATACCTGTGAAGCGGCCCGATCGGGGGGGAGAGAAAAGTGGTGCGATCTCTTTGACCAGGAAACTGCGACCCGAAAACCCTGTTATTTCATGCGCAAAGATGGCTTGTATATACCAGTCCTGAAAAATGCTGCCATTCTGCGGGATGAGCGGGGGCGGTTATTGGGCGCGGTGGAGACGCTGACGGACCTTTCTGAGCTCAGTCAGCGGGATGAAACCATCCAGCATCTCTCCCGACTGGTGGACACCAGCGGTGATTTTTACGGTATGGTGGGTCGATCCCAGGGGATGTGGCAGGTCTTTGAACTGACCCGCAAAGCCGCCCAGAGCGAAGCGCCGGTCATTATCTTGGGAGAGAGCGGCACCGGCAAGGAACTGGTGGCCCATGCCATCCATAATCTCGGTCCCAGGCGAGAAGGGCCTTTTATCGCCTGCAACTGCGCGGCTCTTAATGAAGCCTTGCTGGAAAGCGAACTCTTCGGTCATGTCAAAGGCGCCTTTACCGGCGCATACAGCCACCGCCAAGGCCGGTTCGAAGCTGCGCACCGGGGCGATCTTTTCCTAGACGAAATCGGCGATCTCCCTCCCGCGATCCAGGTAAAACTCTTGCGGGTGCTGGAGACCAAGCAGTTTGAACGAGTGGGCGACCATCGTCCCCTGACTGCGGATGTCCGGATCATCACAGCCACGCACCGCAGCCTGGAAGCCTTGGTGGCCGAGGGTAAATTCCGAGAGGACTTATTCTTCCGGATCAATGTCATTCCCATCCATCTACCGCCGTTACGGGATCGTTTGGAAGATGTGCCCCTGCTGGTGGAACACTTCCTCAAAACCATCAGCCAGCGCCATGGCAAACATATCTCCAGCCTATCCCGGGACGCCTTGGACCTTTTCCTGGCCTATTCCTGGCCCGGCAACATCAGGGAACTCAAAGGGGTTTTGGAATACGCCGTGGTGGTGGCTGATGGCGGTCCCATCACCGTGGCCCACCTGCCCCCGAAACTTCTGAGGCGTTCAGTGCCAGCGGTGCCGCGGCCCACCAGGGAGGTTGTCGGTGCTAGTGCCGCTCCTCCTGCCAATGATGAAAAAACCGCTCTGATTAATGCCCTGCAGCAAACGGGCGGCAACCAATCCCAAGCCGCCGCGTTGTTGGGGGTAAGCCGGGTGACCGTCTGGCATCGGATGAAGCGCTATGGCATTGACGTCCAGAAATTAATCAGTGCTCCTCCGGCAAGGCCTTAAAGGTTACCGGTGTGTGATCGGGGCGGGACTTGCACCCGCCCCGACCAACTAGGGTTTTCCGCCTCCAAACAATCTGTTGGCCGGCCTGCATCCCCTCCTTTCCTGGCGCGGGGGCGAGAGGGAGCTAAAAACTGGCCGAGTGGAGCCGAACTCGTGTCCAACCGGAAGCTATTGCTTTGCCATGTCAAGCAATAACATGAGAGAAGGAAGGTCTTTGGTAGGGGCGAATCTGAGACCCGCCCCTCCCAGGCCTCACCGTATAATGGAATCTTTCCGGATGGCATCGAACTAATAGACCAATGTGGAGTTGGCGCTGTTCACTTCCAGGATCAGGGCCCCGGCCTTGACCAATTCTGCCTGGGGGATCAGATCGTCCGGGGAAATCTTCCGTTCCTCGATACAAGGTATGCAGACCAGCAGGCGACCGCCGTTGGCCAAGAAATTGTCCAACAACGTTTTTAGCGGCGTCAGACCGGCCGCAAAGACATGTTCAGCACAACCTTTGCGGGCCAAGAGGACGCTCACGCCCTGTAAGGCCACTACGGCCTCAATATCCATGACCTGGGCGGCAGTGGCCATCAGGAAAGGGAAGGTAGCCTTTTCTGGATGCTCCGGGCCATGGGTGGCAATGAAAACCATTTTTTCGTGTTTTTCCTCTGACATGGGGACCTCCTGTTCTTGAGCGTTAGGGATGGATTTGCTAGCAGACAGGGTTGCCGGTCTGCTGTTTTTTGCTTGCAAGATGGGGGCGAGTCGGAGGCTCGCCCTGTTTCTCTTTATGAAGCGGTATTCTGGGCCTGATACACTTCTTTCACCTTGAGGAGATAAAGGATCAGGGGCCGGTAGGCCAAGTGGGCCCATTTGGCGAAAGGCACTTCCAGGAGCAACATGGGGACGGCCACCATCATGTGGATGACATACAAGGCGTAGGTGAACAGTGGCCAATCCAGGAGGCGCCCGAAATGGATGAAGATGCCGGTCAGGGTCGTAAGCTGCAGGAGGATCAGGAACATCCAGTCCGTGGGATGAGAATGCTGGTAGGCCGGTTTGGTCCTCTTCCACCGCCCCCAGAGGGCATAACTGGTGCCGAGAAGGATCGCCACCGTGGCATAATAACCCAGCAGCCGGATGGGATGGAGCAACGGATACTCCGGCCAGCCCCGCTGAAAGCGCAGGTTATCAAAGGTCAGGCCGTTGAGAAGCACCACCACCAGGATAAAGACGGTGGTGTAGCCGGTCATAATCAACAGGTGAATGATCCAGGGCATCCGGTCACTGCAGCCGGCGAACTTTTTCTGGGTCAGGAAATTGACCAACAGCTCCTTCAGCTGGCCAAGATAAAGACGCATCGGGATCTTGCCCCGGAGCTCGCCCAGAACGGCCCGGTATGCCCGCCAAACGTTGCTCAGCAGCAGGAAGGACAACACTGCGGCCATGGCCAGGTCAGCCAGCTCCACATACCGGGCCGGCCAGAGGGAGTTGACGTCGGCATGTTGCCAATCAGGCTGGCCGGTATTGAACATAAGCATGATGAGGCCCACCAGCAGGGCCACATAGCCCACGGCCATGAGCTCGAATTTTTCTGACATATAGAACTTCTTGGCAAAGCCTGTCCAATCATAGAGAGCGGTCAGGTAGCGGCGGGCAGCCATCATGGTTTCCCCCGGGTCGGCGCCCCGAGGACACTGGGTGGAGCAGTCGCCGCAATAATAGCAGAGCCAGGGTTCGGGGGACTGCCGGAGTTTGTCTTGCAGACCCAGTTGCAGGTAGCGGACGATCTTCCGGGGAAAGGGATTCTCCGGCGTTGCCAGGGGGCAGGTCACCGTACAGGTGGAACAACTGTAGCATTTATCGCCGTCTTTGAAGCCAAAGGCGGTCAATTCATCTCTGATCTGGGGATTAACCCGGGAACTCATGGCAAGCTCCTTTGTTATGACGTCTGCCGGCAGCCACGGCCGCTTCTGTTCAGGAGAGTTTTACTCCTGGTCAGAGGCAGCCGCCTGGTCCGGCGTAGTGGCTTCGGCCAAACGGTAGCGGAAATAACTGCCGGCAGCCTCGCCTTCCACCACCTTGCCGTATTTCTTCAGGGTTGCCAGGTAATACAAGATCTGGGCGCTGGGAATCCTGGTGGCTTGAACCAATTCCGGCACCGTCTTATCTCCCTGACGCAGGGCGGCTTCCAGGGCTTGCACCGTCTGCCGCTGCTCTTTCATCCTGGCGGTGGCCGCGGCGATTTGAGATTTCCGGCTGTCGCGGAGTCTCTTCAAATCCTCACCGGCCGTTTTGCCTTGTGGTTTGGTTTGCGACATTGTCTCCACCTCTAAGCAGCCAGGTCCTCTGCCACAATGGCATCCACCATGGCCTCATATTGTTTGAGGGTCCACCCTTTGACGTTAATGGCGTTATGAGGGCAGACCGCCACGCAGGCGCCACAGCCGAGGCAGAGGGCCGGGTTGACCTGAGCCCGGCGGACGTTTTGGCCGTCCACTGTCATATCCACCATGGTCAGGGCACCATCGGCCAGGCAGGCCTCGACGCAGGCGCCGGTTCCCTGGCATCTGCTCAAGTCCACTTCCGCCACAAAGGGGTCCAGCTCCACATAGCCCCGGGTGAGCACGGCCGCAGCTTTGACCGCCGCCGCGGCAGCGGCGCTGCACGTCTCGCCCACGTCAAAGGGGGCCTGACAGGTGCCTGCCAGATAGATGCCAGCCACCGCCACCTCCACCGGCCGCAGTTTGGGATGCACTTCCAGGAGGAAACGATCCGCCCCCACCGGCAGTTTCATAAGTTCCACCAGACCCGGGACAGGATTGGCCTCCTGCCCCACAGCCAGGACCACCAGGTCCGCCATGACCTCCAATTCTTCGTTGAACGTCAGGACGTCCTTCACCCGGATGAGAACCGGCGCGGTGGGGTGCTCACTGGTCGGACTAATCTGGGGTTCCTCACCCGCCCGGAAGCGGAAAAACATTACCTGGCTATCGCTGGCCTGGGCGTAGAGCTCCTCCTGACCCCGACCGAACGCCCGCATATCCCGATAAAATTCATAGACCCGGGTGTTGGGATAGGTCTGCCGGATCAAGTTGGCGGTATAGAGAGATGCAGTACAACAGGTGCGCGAGCAATATTCGTTCAGATAACCCCGCCCGCCTTCGTCATGGACCCCGGGGATGTGCCGGCTGCCGACACAATGAATGATGGCCAGATGGCGGATACGGCGGCCCTGGACGACCAGCAGGTCCCCCTGCCGCTGGCTCCGGGCTGCATGCCATAGCCGGGTGAACTCCGGCAGGGTCAGCACCTGCGGCAGGTCACCGTAGCCATATTCACCCCGCAGCGGCTGATAGGGCCGCATACCGGTGGCTAAAATAATGGCCCCTACGGTGATTTCCTGCTCTTCCAAGTTCTCTGGCAGGCGTTGTGGCATGATGCCGACAAAGGGGACAACGTCGCCGAGCTGGGCTCCGGCTGCGCTGCCGGCGGCCAACTGGTCGGCATACTCCTCCGCCTCCGGCGGGCGACGCCGGACTTGCAGGCGGAACTGGCCGATATAGCCGTCAAAACCCTCCACCTGGGCGCAGGTCTGCACAGTGATGGCCGGATGCTCCTGCACCCGACCGGCCAGCTCGGCGATGACCGCGGCGGCGTCTTCGCCAAAGGGAGCCAGGTGCCGCAGCCGGGCGACCTGGCCACCCAGAAACGGACTGCGCTCAATGAGGATTACTTCCAAACCCCGGTCCGCCAGCTCCAGGGCGGCCTTCATGCCAGCGACACCGCCGCCGAGCACCGCGGCGCGTTGCTGCACGTCCACACGGATGGGCTGCAAGGGTTCGGAGAGCGCCGCTTTGGCAACGGCTGCGGCCACCAGTCGGTTGGCTTTGGCGGTGGCCTCGCTGCCGTGGTGCACCCAACTTACCTGTTCCCGCACATTGGCATGTTCATATAGATAAGGATTGCCGCCAGCCCGGCTGATGGCGCTTCGGAAGGTAGTCTCGTGCAAACGGGGGGAACATGAAGCGATCACCACCCGATCAACCTTGCCGCTTTTGATATCCTCGATGATCAGCTCCTGACCCGGGTCCGAGCACATGAACATGTTGGACCGGGCCACGCCCACTTCCGGGAGCTGGCGTAGACTTTCACAGACTTTTTCCACTTCCACCTGATCAGAAATGTTGCCGCCACAATAACAGACATACACGCCAACTTTTCCGGTCCCGGTGGTCTCTTTGGGAGATTCTGGTGTGGACATAGATATTCTCCTGCTCCTACCTCAGGCCGCAGCCACCAGGGCTGAGCCCCCCCGGCGCCGGGTGGCCAGATAATTGGCCGCTTCCATAGCGGCACCCCCAGCTTCGGCGATGGAATCAACGATATCTTTGGGCCCCGCCGCAGCCCCGGCCACAAAAACGCCCGGCAGTTCCGTCAGGCTGGGAGCAATTTTGGGCTGCGGCGTCTTAATGAAACCGTCCGCCCCGCAGGCGAGGCTGCAGACTCCCTGGGGCGACCAACCGGGCACGAGTCCCAGCGACAGGACCACCAGATCATGCTGGGCCGTAACGATCCGGCCATCCTCCTCCTGGGCTTCGTAGCGCAGGACGACGCTGCCGTCGACGGCGTTGCCAGCAATGGCCGGCTTGGCCTTAATGAATTGGATGCCCATGGCCTGGGCATTTTGGAAAAACTGCTCGTAGCCCTTGCCAAACGCCCGGATATCAATGTAATACACGGTGACATCGGCCAAGGGCAGGGCACCGGAAATAAGCATGGCCTGTTTAATGGTATACATGCAGCAAACCCGGGAGCAGTATGGAATACCGACGGTTTGGTCCCGGGAGGCGGCGCACTGAATATAGGCCACCGCATCGGGTTGTTTGCCATCCGAGGGACGCAGCAGCCTGTTATAGGGCCCATGGGGAGCCAGCAACCGTTCCATTTGCATGGCCGTAATGACGTTGGCCAGAGAACCGTTGCCGTATTGGGGCTTATTGGCCAGAGGCGTAACTTCATAGCCTGTGGCAATGATGGCGGCGTCACTCTGCAAGACCAGATCTTCAGGCATTTCCAGATAATTAACTGCCTTGGTAGGGCAGACCTTGGCACAGCGGCCGCACAGAATGCAATGATCGGCATCAATCAAAGCCTTTTGGGGGATGGCATTGGAAAAAGGGATATAAATGGCTTTGCGGGCTGCGAAACCGCCTTGTTCGGCATCCGGCACCATGACAGGACACTGATACTCGCACTGGCGGCAGCCGATACATTTTTCTACGCTGACGTAACGCGGTTTCTGCCGGAGCCGCGCCACTAGGCGATTATCCTGGCGCTCCAGAGAGCGCAGCTCACAATACGTATAGATGGTAATATTCGGATGATGCGCCGCAGCCGCCATCTTGGGCGTCGTAATACAGCTGGCGCAGTCCAGAGTGGGGAAGACCTTGGAAAGGCGGATCATCTTCCCCCCGATGGAGGCATCCCGCTCCACAATGGCTACCTTAAAGTCTTGGTCTGCCAGATTCAGAGCTGCCTCCAGCCCGGCAATGCCACTTCCCACGACCAGGGCGTCATACTCATGCGCTGATGGTTTATCCATGGGTTTTCCACCTGCAGACCTGTCTGCCGCCGCACGGCGCGGCCGACGACAGGCCTCAGAAAGTAAAAACTTTGTAATCGGGATCGGCCAGCTTTGCCGCCATCTGGGGCATTTCCACAATCACCGTGCCGGCAATCAGACTATCCTTGGGAATGCGGCGCTTGGCCAGACAGGACTTGCACACCATGATAGGATGCTTGTCCGCCTGCAACATCTCCAAGTAATGCTCCAAGGTTTCCCCATCCGCAGCTTCAATGCCTTGGGCCCAGTGGACCGCCTCATCGAAGAGAAAAACCTCTACATGGTGGCCCGCTTCAGCCGTCACCGCGGCCAGCTGAATGGTCCGCAGGGCACTGCCGGCCCTCTCTATGCCTTTGGTAATGATGAAGAGCAGTTTCATGGCCGCTTCTCCTCCAGACAGTTCAAGCCGAACCAGCCGCCGCCAACTGTTGCTCCTGGCCCGGCGGGCCCAATTCGGCCACCAGGTCATGCATCTGTTTCACTTCGTTGATGAAGGCGCGGGTGCAGACCGTACAAATGGCCGTCAGACGCAGCCGCCGGATATCCCACCCCCGCTCCTTCATCAGTTCGTAAACCCGGTCAATCCGCTTGGCCAGGGCCTCATAGGCCCCTTCATAAGGGCATTCCACCCCGCAGGACATGATAATGATGCCGGCGATTCCCTTGTCAAAACAGTCCAGGTAAAATTTCTCCGGAAAAAGGACCGGCGCCTTTACCCGCAACACATACGTATTGGCCGGGTAGCTCATATGGCCCTGGCCGACAGCATCGGCACCTGGGTAGGCACAGCTCTCCGTAGCCAGGATGAGGATCTTCCCCGCTGGTTTTCCGGCCGCCATGGTGGCCTCCGTCTATTTTTTGCGCAGCACAAAAATGCGGTCGTATCCATCCCCGGGCAAAGCCCCCAGGCATTCGTGACCGACCTTATTAGCCCACAAGGGAATATCATTCTTCGTGCCGGGATCATTGGAGAGGACCTCCAGGACTTCGCCTACCTTCACCTTGCCGATGGCCTTTTTGGCCTCCATCAAAGGCCCTGGGCAGGCACTGCCCCGGGCATCCACCACAGACGCGGCTTTAATCGTCGTTAGATCCACTGTTGCCATGGTTGTTCTCCTTTCTGTTGCAATGCGTCAAGGCATTCATGAAGTATTCGTTACTTTCCCCTTATTGCAAAGAACAGGCCAAAGGCGGCATCTTTCATAACATATTGTATTTAATAGATATTGGAAATTGCTTGCCGACGCTCCGGCGCCTTGATCTTTTAACACCTGTTTAGACGGATATTATATTTTAATAGGTGTTAATTTCGCCCCAAGGCGGATTGAGGTGCAGACCTTCAGCGTCACCGGGAATGGCAAGGGGGCAGGAATGAAGAGGGGGAGCGGCAGCTCGGCAGAGGGATTACGAGCGGCGCCAGCAAAAGATAGTCAGCAGCAAACATGGGAAAAAAGCCAAGGGCCAGCAAAATGCTGGCCCTTGGCTTTTCCCTGAAGACAGTTGGTAGGGGCACGATGCATCATGCCCCTCCTCTCGTCGCAATCGCCCGAAGGCTCTACTTATCGCTGTAACAGAATTACCAAAAACACAAATTTCAAATGTTTCGAATTATTTACGTCGCAATCGCCCGAAGGCTCTACTTATCGCTGTAAC
>DYEV01000003.1 GCA_020725545.1 Desulfobacca sp.
ATCTGGAAGACAAGATCCATCCCGGCACCCAGAATGACCTGGAACCGGCTGTCAAGGTTTTGCAACGGCTTCCCGTAGCGCCGATCTCCAGATCGGCAGCCGGTAGACCCTACCGCAGAGATGAACCCTCTCTCTACGGTTACTAAATTGAGGTGAAGGGGTCTTTAAATAACTTCTAGGAACCCGCTCCGCCGCAGATGGCTGCCAGCAGGGCCCGCAGCTGGCAGACCCGCCAGCCAAAGGCCGTCAGACAGGTGACCTCGGGCCGGAGAAACGCCGCGTCATAGGGATCCCTTAACAAAACCACGATCAGCTGGCGGGCCGTTGCCTGCACCCGGTCCAATAAGGCCTTATTGGTGGGGAAGAGGTGGGCATCATAACAGCAGAGGATGGTTAGCTCGACCCGAGCGGCCAACTGCTCGGCGGTCTGCAGGTCATCAGCGGTGGGCTCCATGCTCACCAACAGCACCTCCGGGTGGCGCGCCGCTTGGGCGAATTCCTCCTCAAGAAATTCTTTACCGGCCACCATCTCCCGTTCGATCATAATCCGGTCGGCCAGTTCGGCAAAACGGGGGAAGATGACTGCCAGGCTCTGGTGGCGAGTCCCCAGGGGCAGCAGGCTGGCCTGGTCTTGCAGGACCCGCACTGCCTGCCGGGAGATGGTGGCCGCCAGTTCGGCGCCGTCCGCTTCCGGGACGGGTTCACCGGGTGCGAACCTGATTTGGCGTTTGGCCCGCAGGGCCGCGAGGCGGGCGACACTGGCTTCCAGTTCCGCCCAGGACAGTTCCCGCTTTTCATAGGCCGCCAGCAGCGCCTGCTGCACCTCCCTCTGGGCGCTGAGGGTATGGCAGATCAGCAGCAGGTCGTGCCCGGCCCGCGTGGCCAGAACCCCGGCCAGGCCGATGGGACACACGGCCGCAATCGCCCCCATCTCCAGATCGTCGCTGCTAATGACTCCCCCAAAGCCGAGTTCTCGGCGCAGGCACTCATCAATGAGCCGCCGGGAAAAAGTGGCGATCTGTAGCTGACCGGGATCTAAGTTGGGATAATAGGGGTGGGAGGACATGATCAGATCGACGCCCGCTCGGATGGCTGCCACAAAGGGCGGTAGGTGCACCGCAGCCATCTCCTGCCAGGTGGAGGTAATAACCGGCAGCCCCAAGTGGGCATCAACCGGCGCATGGCCTTTGCCGGGAAAATGTTTGGCACAGGCCGACAGCCCCCCGGCCTGCATGGCGGCGAGGCGGGCCGCACCCATGGCCGCCACCATCTGTGGATCCTGTCCATAAGACCGGATGCCGATGTTGGGACTATAGGCCTCGGTAAGGACATCCAGGACCGGCCCCAGATTGACGTCCACCCCCAAGCGGCGCAGCTCTTTGGCCTCAATCTCGCCCTGCCGCCGGGCATACTCCACCTGGCCGGTGGTGCCCACCGCCAGGTTGTCGGGAAAAACTGTGACGCCCTCCCGAAACATGATGACCCGGCCGCCCTCGTGATCGACCAGGACCAGCAGACGGCGGCCCAAGGCCTCTTCCAGGTCCGTGATCAAGGCGCGCACCTGGCTGGGAGAGACAAAATTGCGGCGGTAGAGGATTAAGCCGCCAGCCCGCAGCTCCCGGAAATGCTCGACAATCTCGGGCGTGAGGGTGGTCCCGGGAATTCCGAAGACTAATTTCTGACCGATTAAATCGCTGAGTTCCATAGCCCGCTATTGTATCAAAAAGGAGAAAATTGTGATACCTTAATTGGCCATGGAGATCCAAGCCGCTTGGCCAGGCAGCAGCCTGACCTGGCCGGACTACGCCGTCGTCCTGATCCTCTTGGCCCTCTTGCTCCTGGTGGGGCTCTGGGCAGGCCGCCGGGAAGAATCCACCGCCGACTTCTTTCTGGGCAACCGCCGCATTCCCTGGTGGGCGGCCGGGTTGTCCTTTGTGGCCACGGAGATCAGCGCCGTCACCCTGATCTCGGTGCCGGCCATTGCCTTTCTGGAAAACTGGGAGTATGCCCAGTTTTTCCTGGGCTCCTTCCTGGCCCGCCTTGTGATCGCCCTGCTCTTTATCCCGGCCTTTTACCGTTATCAGTGTACTTCCATCTATGAATTTCTGGGGCAGCGGTTCGGTCCGGCCACCCAGATCACCGGTTCGCTCCTCTTTTTCATTACCCGCCTGCTGGCCTCCGGGGTCCGCCTCTTGGTGGCTGCCTTGGCGGTGAGCGTCCTCTTGGGGCTGCCCTTGACTTGGACCATCGCCCTCTTTACCGGCATCAGTATTCTTTATATCGCCTGGGGCGGCATCAAGGCCATCATCTGGACGAATGTCGTGCAAACGCTGGTCTTTACCGTGGCCGGCCTGGCGGCCGTCGGCTGGCTGCTGGCCGCCATCGACGGCGGCGCCGCGGCTGTGCTGGCTATAGCCGGCCGCGCCGGCAAGATGACCATCTTTAATTGGGGGCCCAACCCGGCCACAGCCGGACTCGGCCCTTTTCTGGCCAGCCTGGCCACCGACCCCAACCTTTTTGTCTTGGCCACCCTGAACGGTCTGTTCGGCTCCATGGCGGCCTTCGGCACTGACCAGGAGATCATGCAGCGCCTGCTCACCGTGGAAACCCGGCAGATCAGCCAGAAGACCATGCTCCTGACGCCTTTGGGCAGCGGTCTGGTCATGTTCATCTTCCTCTTCATCGGCTCCTGCCTCTATACCTTTTATGCCCAACATCCCGAGCTGCCCCTGCCGGTCAAAGGGGATACTATCTTCCCTTATTTTATCGGCCAGCAGATGTCCGCCGGCTGGCGGGGACTGATGTTGGCGGCGGTCATCATGGCCAGCATTGATTCGCCCCTCGGCTCCCTGACCACCTCTTTTGTCACCGATCTGTATCGGCCGGTCCTCTATCCGCACGGCAGCGACCGCCATTATCTCCTTATTTCCCGTCTGGGGGTCATCATCTTCGGCCTGCTCCTGGCCGTGATTGCCTACGCCTGCAGCGCCGGCGAAAAATTCCTGTGGCTGGCCTTTAAAATCGGCGGCGTCACCTACGGCTCCCTTCTCGGCGTTTTCCTGCTGGGGCTGCTTACCAAGCGGCGGGGCAACCGGATAAATGCCGCGGCCATGATCCTGGCCGCCCTCCTCATGTTGGCCCTCCTGATCCTCTCGGAAAAAAAGCTCCTCCCCCTGGGCTGGACCTGGCTGTTGCTGCTGGGCACCCTGCTGACCTTTAGCGTCGGCTGGCTGGGCGGCGGCCAAGAAGTCCAGCCGACCGCCGACCTACGGCCCCCTTCGGGGTAATATCAGAACTCTAAAATATTACAGGGATTTTTTCGACTCATGGAAATGTCTCCGGCAGTTGCCTGACCCAAGCAAGGCCACCAGAGAGAGCCGCCGACCCGTCAGGCGCCGGCAATTGCCGTCGCCGGCCGGTTATGGCTCTCGGGAAGTTCTGGATAAAGGTCTTGCCTTTCTGAGAAAATTGTGATATAGATCACAAAGCCGCATGACATAGCCGCACATTCGCAGGCACCTGCTGGGCCACCCTTTGGCATTCTTCCTTTGCCGCTCTCAGCCTCTTTGTTCCAGCCCATAAACCGCCCGAAGCTGCCACGCCTGCATCCCCGGAGGTATCTTGGCATGAAAAAATGCTTATTATTCCTATGGTTAACTGTCCCCTGTCTACTTTTGCATTCATGCAGTCCGTCTCATCACAATTTTCAGACTGCTGTTGTCAATCCGGACCCCTCATTATTAGCTCAGGAATCGGGGTCATGCCAGGGAGACAAACAGAACAGGAACAGTATTACCCCTGGTAAGATGGTCGATCCTTGGCCCGCCACCCCGCCGCAAATCGGGAAGCTTGTATTGAAACAGGAATATTGGCATTATATGAAGGAGGCCGCCCGGAAATACCGGGTCTCCCCTTACTTGATCCAGGCGGTGTGCGCCATTGAATCGAGGTATAACCCGCAGGCGACTTCCGGACGGGGACAATGTCTCGGGCTTATGCAATTGCATCGGTCAACCGCCAAAAAATATGGGGTTAACCCTTACAACCCCCGGGAGAACATCATGGGGGGAGCCGCGGTCCTGGCCAGGCTGCTCGAAAAGTATAACGGTAATCTCCTGCAGGTCTTGCGAGTGTATAATGCCGAATCTACCCCGGCCTATGAACGGGAGGTTATTAAGGCATTTCAGCAGGCCATGAAAAATGGGGCAACAACAAATCATCTTGCCAATCGCCGCGATTCGCTGCGCCCTGGAGGGAAATCGCTGTTTATTGGCCATTGAACATGGGTGAAAGAGTTTCACCGCAACTTGCACAATCAGTCGGATTCGCAGGGAACGGCTCGGCCAGCCCTTATCCTGTCTCAGCCCACCAAGACAGTCCAGTCAAGCCAACTTTGGTATTGGCATAGACAAATTCCCCGTTCTACAATATGCTTACCTTGGAGGTTGGCAAAGAGTTTCTAATTTCGGGCAACCGCCGCGAGGGGGGAAGAAAGTTATGGAGAGAGATGTTATCGCGGCGCCGTTAGCCGATAGGTCGCCGGCAGAAGTCATGGCCGCCCTGCAGACCACCGCCACAGGCTTGACGGCCGAGGAAGCGGTCAGACGCCAAGAGCGTTATGGCTGGAATGAACTGGTAGAGAAGAAAGCTTCGGCTTGGCTCAAATTCCTGGGTTTCTTCTGGGGGCCCATCCCCTGGATGATAGAGGTTGCCGCCATCCTCTCGGCGGTCATCCGCCATTGGGAGACCTTCGGGATCATCATGGCCATGCTGCTCCTCAATGCCGGGGTAGGTTTTTGGCAGCGTCAAAAGGCGGACAACGCCATCGAACTCCTGAAAGAGAAAATGGCCCTCACCGCCCGTGTCCAACGGGAAGGGAGTTGGCAGCAGATTCCGGCCCGGGAATTAGTGCCGGGCGATATCGTCCGGGTGCGCTTGGGGGACATCGTGCCGGCTGACCTAAAGCTGCTGGCCGGCGATTACCTCCTGGTGGATGAATCAGCCCTGACGGGCGAATCCCTGCCGGTGAGCAAATCTGTGGGCGCTTTGGCCTACGCCGGCGCCATCGTGCGGCAGGGGGAGATGGATGCGGTGGTGGTGGCCACGGGGATGAACAGTTATTTCGGCCAGACGAGCCGGTTGGTGGCCACCGCCCGGACAACCAGCCACCTGCAGCAAGCCCTCCTAAAGATGGCCGACTACCTGATTCTGGTGGGCCTCTCCCTGGTGATTCTTATCCTCCTGGCAGCTCTGTTCCGCCATGAGAATATCTGGGAGACCTTGGAGTTTGCCCTGGTCTTGACCGTGGCTGCGGTCCCGGCCACCCTGCCGGCGGTGCTGTCGGTGACCATGGCCATCGGTGCCGGTGTCCTGGCCCAGAAGGGTGCCATTGTCAGCAAGATGTTGGCTATCGATGAGTTGGCCGGTATGGATATCCTCTGTTGCGACAAAACCGGCACCATTACCCAGAATAAATTAACGGTGAAAGAGGTCAAATCCTTGGCCGGTTATACGGCAGACCAGGTCTTGACCCTAGCGGCCCTGGCCTCTCGGGCCGAAGACCAGGATCCTTTGGATCTGGCCGTCCTGCACGCCGCACCGCCGGACCAATTGACCAACTTCCAGGTGGTGGCCTTTAAACCCTTTGACCCGGTCTCCAAACGGGTGGAAGCAACGGTGACCGATGCCGGCGGCCGCACCATCTCCCTGAGCAAAGGGGCACCCCAGGCGGTGTTGGCCCTCCTGCCCGCCGAGACCGATCAAGCCGCTCTGATCGATCAGTCTGTCCAGGAGTTGGCTGCCAAAGGCTACCGGGCCTTGGGAGTGGCCAAAAGAGAAGAGGCCGGGGATTGGCAGTATGTCGGACTCATCGCCCTATACGACCCGCCTCGGGAGGATTCCGGGGCCACTATCCAGGCGGCCCAGGCCTTAGGGGTGACCATCAAAATGGTCACCGGCGATCACTTGGCCATTGCCAAAGAAACGGCCCGACAGGTCCATTTGGGCACGAATATCAGGACGCCGGGGGACTTCCTGGATAAACCGGATCGGCAGGCCCTGGCCCTGGTGGAAGCGGCCGACGGTTATGCCCAGGTCTTTCCAGAACACAAATTCCATATCGTCGAACTCCTCCAGATGGGCAGGCATATTGTGGGCATGACCGGCGACGGGGTCAATGACGCCCCGGCCCTGAAAAAGGCGGATGCCGGCATCGCAGTAGCCGGCGCCACCGATGCCGCCAAATCTGCCGCGGCCATCGTCCTCACCCAACCCGGCCTGGCGGTGATTATTGATGCCATCCGGGAAAGCCGCAAAATTTTTCAACGGATGCAGAGTTATGCCATTTACCGGATCGGCGGCATCATGCGCATCCTCTTGTTTATTACCCTATCAATCCTGATCTTTCAATTCTATCCGGTCACTGCCATCATGATCATCTTGCAGATGCTCCTCAATGACCTGCCGACTCTGGCCATCGCCTATGATAACGCCGAACCCGGGGAAATGCCGGCCAAATGGGATCTGCGGGAGATTCTCAGTATCAGCAGTTACTTAGGTTTTATGGGGATGGCCCTGTCCTTTGTCCTGCTTTTCCTGGCCCGGGAGAAATTGTCCCTGCCGGCCGACCAAATTCAAACCCTGATCTTCCTCAAATTGGCCATCGCCGGTTATCTGGATATCTTCATCGGGCGGACGCGCAGCTTCTTCTGGACTTTAAGGCCGGGGGGTCTCCTGGTGTTCTCTGGCGTTATGACCCGCTTGCTGGCCTCTGTTCTGGCTTTTGCCGGGTGGTTCATGAGCCCCATCTCTTGGCAATTGATCCTGCTCGTCTGGGGTTGGTCCATTATGGAAATGCTCCTCACCGATCCCCTGAAGGTCTGCATGTATCGTCTCTTGGACCACCGCTGCCTGTTGGTGCACCGGTAATGGCAGCCGGAGTGGTCACTGCCCTGTCCTAGTTTTAGGAATATTGTTATACCAAGTTCAGGATGAGATAAAACAAACTGCCCCTGAAACCACGATAAAAGCTCGCGCTTTTAAACCAGAAACTGGAAACCAGAAACCGGAAACAGTATTATACCTGTGCGGCAACAGCAACCTGATCGTCATCCTCCCCAACCACAATCTGGAGGCGGCCCACCTCTTTTGGCCCAGGCACCGGAAAAAGGGGAATATAAAAAGCCCCGCAGCTTTCCTGGCTCCGAGGCTTAGGCGCACCTGATCCGCACCTGCAGGTGCGGGGCCTACTCATAAAAATGGGGTGAGCGACGGGATTTGAACCCGCGGCCACCGGGGCCACAACCCGGTGCTCTGCCACTGAGCTACGCCCACCACACAGAAAATTAATATATCAAACCAAGCGTGTCCTGACAAGCTCTGGGACGGAAAAACTCACCCAAAAGGAAAGTAAGCTACAGGCCCAGCTCCTGTTTAAAGGTCTCCAAGCCCACTTCGTCGATGATCTTGCCCAGACGCCGTTTCTTATTAACCTTTATATACCATTCAATGATCCGGTCCACTAGTTGCATGGCCTGATAGTCATCCAGGTCAGCGGCGATGACATCACCGAGCCTGGGTTTGATGCCCGAAAGGAAGCCGCCGGCCGAGACCTGCCAGCCGTTTTTGAACCCTACCAGGCCGATGTCCTTGCCGGCGCTTTCGGAGCAGGAATTGGGGCAGCCGGAAACCCCGATCTTTAATTTATAGGGCAGTTCAAAGCCGTGATATTTACTATCCAGGGCCAGACCGACCTTGACGGCATCCTGAAGCCCGATCCGACAGAAATCGGTGCCTGGACAGATCTTCACCGAGCGCACGCAGAGGCCGATGGCCGCGCCCGGCATCATCCCCAGTTCATGCCAGACCTGGTCCAGATCGGCCTCCTGTAAACCTACTAAAGCCATCCTTTGCGCCGATGTCAGTTTAATGGCCTTCACCTGATATTTTTCGGCCACATCTGCCAAACGGCGCAGCATATCAAAATCCGTGATAATGCCGCCAGGGATGTGCGGGGCGATGGCAAAAGTCGCCTTATCCCGCTGTAAAATTGCCCCTTTTTCCAGAATATCTTCCGCCACGTGTTTTCCTCCTGAATAGCGTCCATAGTTGCGTTACGTCGTTTCGGACTCAAGTGTGCACCGAGTTTGCCCCCGCGGTGCAGCGACGGCGACAGCTTCTTACGAGGCTGCTGCCAAAAACTTATGGGAGAGATCCGGGGGCCGTCGCCCGATAATCAGTCCAGGGCCCGGACCCAGGTTGCCTGGGGGCCTTTGAGACCCTCTTCACAGGCCAGTTTCACTTTTTGGCCCACCTGGAGATGTTCAAATTTGCCCTTCTTGACGGCATTGGCATGAAAATAAACTTCCGTGCCGTCACCGGTCTCGATAAAACCGAAATCCTCATCCGGGAAAAGGCGCACGATTTTGCCCGTCAGTGATGTTTCCACATGATTCTTGACCTTTTGTTGCCTGGTATCGGAGACCTCCTGCAGCCGGCGATCCAACACATCAAAAGCCTCGATAATGAGCGGGTGGACCAACTCCCCCTGGCGGGTGACGGTGAGGACATGCCCTGGAACAGTGGCCACCAGACGGATCTCAAACTGGCCCTGGCGATGGTGGCCGGAACCGATGATTTCCACCCGGGCATTGACGATGGGATCGAAATAGCGTTTCTGCAACCGGGCCATCTCGGTTTCAATCTTGTCTCGCCATTCCGGCAAAATTTCCAGGTTTCGACCTTCGATGAAAATATTTAAGGGCATCATAAGCCAAACCTCCTGTTTGGATCAGGATAACGGTTTTATAACAAATTAAGACCTGAGTAAAGGCCGTGTCCAGTTTTTTCCGAAAAAAAACGGCCTGCGCTCCATGGCCCCCTCCCGAGGTGAGCCGTCTGCAAGCCATCTTGGTGTGATTGTTCAGGAGTGCGGCCTCTCCCCCTTACGGCAGCCCGCCCCCTCCCCTGCTGCCAACTTCGGCAGGCGCGGCTTCGCCTCACCCCGGGAAATCCACTCTTTTCTCTCCTCCGCAGGCCGGAGAGGCAGTTTTATCAGGGGTTCTCAAGTTGATCCGGACAGGATGGTAGTCTGCAGGGAACTATCCCGGCCATGTTCCTGCAACAGCAGCCGGGCCCAACGGCGATATATTGGATCGGCTGCCGCGGCCCGGGCCTCCTCCTCCAAGGGATGGTCCGTATAGCCATAGCGCCAGAAGTCCAGGCAATAGCGCCAGACAAAGACTACCGGGCCCAGCCGCCGCCATTGGTCCACGTGGGCCAGTTCATGGGCCAGCAGGGCCTCGGTGAGCGGCACTCCCCGGCGGATGAGAATAAGACGCGGCCAAGCCTGGGCCTGGGCCCAGGTGGGAAGGAGCCAGGGCACCCGCTTCAGGCGGACGCGCGGTCGGGTCAAGGTGGCTGAGTCGGCAACGCCGGCCAGGTGGACTTTTGCGAGCTCAGGCAACCCTGATGGCTTTTCCCGCTCCGAGAAGATCGCTACCTTTCTGCCACGCTTACTCATAACGGCAGAGCTGCATACCCTTTTTGGTAAAATTCATCAGATACAACTCCCCTTGGGGGGTGATCCGGGCCGACACATTCATGTCCAACGGCAACTGCTCTGGCCGGACCATGGTCTTCCGGGAAATTTCCCGGAGATTTGCATCGAACCGCAACCAGGTCAGGGTTTCGGAAGTGGCTGGCGGCTTTTGGCCTTCCGGGAAGCTGGCATAGACAAGATGGAGATGGTTCTGCCGGTCAGCACTCAGGGCCAACAAATAAGCATAATCTTTTACGTGCCAGGACACGGTCTCGACGGTTTGCTGCGTCTGCCCGTCCTTGATACTGAGAGTGAGGCGATCAGCCTTTTTTTGCTGATCGAACTCAAAATGGGTAAGGATAAACTGCTGCCGCTGCTTGTACGGCAATCCCGGAAACCTGTCATTGTGAACGGGTTGACCTGCCCGGTCGAAGACCCGCCGATAGCCCCCCTCCCTGAGGTCCTCGATATACAGTTCATCATCCACCAACGCCATATGACCCACGGCCTGCTCCCCCCGCCGCACGGGGATACCGAAAGCGGCCAGATCATAGCGGTGGCGCAGGGTGCCGGCTTGATCAAGGATGATGAAGTAATGATCTACCAGGTTATCGAGTAAGACAATCCTGCCGTCCGCACCCACGGCGATATCCATAAAGGCGGCACCCTCCTGGCATTCTGGTTTAGACACCGGCACCGGCAGATGATTCAACACCGAGCCGTTGGCGGCCAGGTGAATGATCCGGGAGTTGAGCTGATCCAGGAGAAATACCTCGCCGTTGGCAGCCACGGCAAAGCTCTGCGGTCCTTCGGGTGCGCCCTCCTGCCGGATCAGCTTACCGGCCTGCCCCGGCCCCTGCCCCCAGGGCAGGAACGCGACCTGGTGCGGATGGGGTTGCGGGGCTGTCTTTTTGGCCGGCGGGTTGGCTGCCCAGCCCCCCGACGCCACTCCTAAAACGAGGACAATGAGGACAGGCAGGCAGACACCTGGATGGACTTTGGCTGTTGAGCACATGGCTTGACTCCTCTCTTCTCACCGGCGCCGTCCGTTGGCAAAAATGCCAAGCTCAGGCTAGACCTTCCTGCTGCCAACCGGCGCCGCCGGGCGCTGTCGTTTCATCCATTGGTCGATTTCGTCCCGGTCGAAACGCCATTGATGGCCAATCTTGGAAGCAGGCAGCTCCCCTTCTTGGGCCAGGCGGTATAACTTGGTCCGCCCCATTTTCAGGTATTCGGCCAGTTCCTCTATGGTTAACCATTTGGTATAATCCATGGCAAGCCTCTTCTCGGTGTGGCACTTCGTTAGAGAATGATAAGAAATAATAGCATCCGGCACTGTTTGTGTCAATGTGAATAATGTTGACAATAAACTCGGAAAAAGATTATATACCGATATGAAAGCGGAAAAACCGGCACCGCCGCATTATCATGGCCACCGTCAGCGTCTGCGCGCCCGCTTCCTCACGGGCGGTTTGGACAGTCTGCAGGATTACGAGCTCTTGGAGCTGTTGCTCACCTTTGCCATCCCCTTCTCGGACGTCAAGCCGTTGGCCAAACGGCTCATTTCCCATTTCGGCTCCTTTGCCGGGGTCCTGGACGCCTCTTTCGAGGAGCTGGTCAAGGTCATGGGCTTGGGGGAGTATTCGGCCACCCTCATCCGGCTGGTGAAAGGCTGTGCCGAATATTACCTGAAGGAGCAGGCCATCCAGCGGCGCAGCATTCCCTCCCTGCCGGTTCTGGTGGACTATTGCCGCACTTCCTTGGGGGGTCTGAAAGATGAACAGTTTCGGGTCATCTTTCTCAACTCCCAGAATGAGATCATCGCCGAGGAGACCATCCAGGAAGGCACGGTGGATCAGACGGTGGTCTATCCCCGCAAGGTCCTGGAAGCGGCCTTGAAACACAAGGCCACGGGCCTGATCTTGGTTCACAACCACCCCAGCGGCAAACTCACGCCCTCGGCCGCCGACCGGGAATTGACCCGGGCCATCATCCAGGCGGCCCAACCCCTGGCCATCGTTGTCCACGACCACCTGATCATCGCCAAACAAGGGTATTACAGTATGGCGGAGCATCATCTGCTTTAATGAGCATTAAGAAGAAATGGCTGGCAAAGAACAAGAAGAATTCATGCTCTGCCCCTGTTGCCAAGAGGAGGCTTTTGTATCTGTGAGGCCAGGATTTAATCTAATCAACTGCCCTTTTTGTGAATACTTTTTTGTCGTTTATGTGGATGAGCAAGGGCGGCGCTGGACCCGGGAAGTGGGGGTTTTAGCTCCCGGCCAAGAGGGCGGTTGACAGAGGGTAATGGCAGGCCGGACAGGCAGGGGAAAAAGAAATATTGGCTTTCTGACATTTATGATAAAATAATCTTTTAATTTGTGCCCATCCGAAAAGTCCTTAACTCCTTCTCCCCGCAGCGCCAGGAGAGGGGCAAAGTGAGGGGATAACTTACTTTATCCTTGAGCGATTATTGCAGAAATCGCTTGGTAGCCCCAGGCTTTAGTCGGCGCTCAGAACTAATGTGAGTTGAAAATACGCCCTTTCCGGATGGACCCTAATTTTTTAAGATATGGCTGTTAAGGGAGTTGTGGACTCATGGCTTTAATCGTCCAGAAGTATGGCGGCACCTCGGTGGCCAATCCCGACCGCATCGCCAACGTGGCCAATCGGGTGGTCAAGGGCTGGCGCCAGGGCAATAAAATGGTGGTGGTACTGTCGGCCATGGCCGGGGAGACCGACCGGTTGATCAAATTGGGCAGGGAACTGGCCGACTATCCCGATCCCCGGGAATTGGACGTGCTCATGGCCACCGGGGAGCAGGTGACGGTGGCGTTGTTTTCCATTTACCTTAAGGCCCAGGGGATTCCGGCTACCTCACTGTTATCGCATCAGGCCCGCATCTATACGGACCGGGCTTACGGCAAGGCCCGCATCGTTGGTATTGACACCGCCCGTATACGGGAAGAATTGAAAAAAGGCCGCATCGTCACGGTGGCCGGATTTCAAGGCGTCGACGAAGTGGGCGATATCACCACGTTGGGCCGGGGCGGTTCCGACACCACCGCCGTGGCCATAGCTGCGGCCCTGAAAGCCGACCTGTGCGAGATCTATACGGATGTGGAAGGGGTCTACACCACCGACCCCCGCATCTGTCCCAAAGCCCGCAAACTAGACAAGATCTCCTATGATGAAATGCTGGAAATGGCGTCTCTCGGGGCCAAGGTTTTGGAAATCCGCTCAGTGGGCTTCGCCAAACGCTATGGCGTGCCGCTCTGTGTCCGGACCAGTTTCAATGATCATCCCGGCACCCTGGTGATGCAGGAGGATAAAGATATGGAAGATATTCTGGTATCAGGGGTTACCTACAGCAAGAACGACGCCCGGGTGACCATCAGCCAACTGCCCGACAGGCCTGGCATTGCCTCCCGGATTTTCAATAAGATAGCCGAAGGCAACATCGTGGTGGATATGATTATCCAGAATACCAGTCAGGATGGCCGGGCCGATATTACCTTTACCGTGCCCAAGGCCGATCTGAAGAATACTTTGGACATCGTCCAGCCGCTGGTGGCCGAACTGGGTGGTGGGCAGATCACCAGTGACGAACATATTGCCAAGGTCTCCATCGTCGGGGTTGGTATGCGCAATAACGCCGGCGTCGCAGCCCGCATGTTTTCGTCCTTGGCAGCGGAAAATATCAATATCATGATGATCAGCACTTCCGAGATCAAGGTCTCCTGCATTATCGACGAAAAGTACACTGAACTGGCGGTGCGGACCCTGCACGACGCCTTCCATCTGGAACAGGCCCGCCCCCGGAAAGAGTTAACCTAACCATGCCTTGGCAGGCAGAATGAGAGCAGGTATGCGGCTGGTCAAAATCTATGATACCACCTTGCGGGATGGCACCCAGGCGGAATATTTCAGCCTGACCTTGGCGGATAAGATCCGCATTGCCGAAAAGCTGTCCCAGGTCGGCATTCATTATATTGAAGGCGGCTGGCCGGGGGCCAACCCCCGGGACCGGGATTTTTTCGCGGAAATTCGCAATTATAATCTGGGCGACAGCCGTATTGCGGCCTTCGGCAGCACCCATCACAAGGACCGGCCGCCGGAGTCCGACCCCGTTTTCCAGGAATTGCTCATCAGCAAGGCGCCGGTGGTGACCATCTTCGGCAAGTCCTGGGATCTGCATGTCAAAGAGGTGCTGCGCACGTCGCTGGCCCGCAACCTGGAACTGATCACCCATTCCCTGCGGTATCTCAAGCCTCACGTCCAGGAATTGTTCTACGATGCAGAGCATTTCTTTGATGGCTTTCAGGCGGATCCGGAGTATGCCCTGCAGACCCTGGCTGCGGCCCTGGAGGGCGGCGCCGATTGCCTGGTGCTCTGCGAAACCAACGGCGGCACCATCACCTCCAAAGTGACGGAGATCTTCCAGGCTGTGCGGGAGCGCTTCCCCGAGGCCTCTTTGGGTATCCATGCCCACAACGACGCAGAAATGGCCGTGGCCAACAGCATGATCGCGGTGGAGTTGGGCGCGGACCAGGTCCAGGGGACGATCAACGGTTTCGGTGAACGCTGCGGCAACGCCAACCTCTGCTCCATCATTCCTGGTATCAAACTGAAGTTGGGCCTGGATTGCATCAGTGATGACAACCTGCGCCGCCTCACCGAGCTGGCCCGCTTCGTCTATGAAACGGCCAATATCAATCCCAATCGCTACCAGCCCTATGTGGGCCGCAGCGCCTTCGCCCACAAAGGCGGCGTCCATGCCGCCGCAGTGAAGCTCAACCCTCGGGCCTATGAACACATTCAGCCGGAGCTGGTGGGGAATTTCCGCAATATCCCAGTCTCTGACCTGTCCGGGAAAAGCAACATCTTCCTCCTGGCCCAGGCCCTGGGCCTCAAACCCACGGAACACGAAGCGGCGGTCCGCCAGGCGGCGGAAAAGATTCAGGAAATGCTCCACGGCCCCCACCACCTGAAAGACACCGATGTCCTGCAGCTCATCCTCGGCCGGGTGAAGGACTTGGAGGCCCAGGGCTACAGTTTTGAGGAAGCGGATGGCTCGTTGAAGCTCCTGATGTATGCCACTTTGGGCAAGGGGACGGATTTCTTCCGCCTGCTCAGCTATCGGGTGGTGGATCAGAAGGTGGGCGATCTGGATACGCCGGTGCCCGAGGCGACCCTGCGGGTGCGGGTGGGGGCCCATGAAGTGCATACTGCGGCGCTGGGTAACGGTCCGGTGGACGCCCTCTACAACGCCTTGCTCAAGGCCCTGATCCGATTCTATCCCCGGCTGGTGGAAATGCGTCTGGACGACTACAAGGTCCGGGTCCTGCCCGGGACCACCGGCAGCACCGCGGCCAAAGTCAGAGTCCTCATCGAATCCCGGGACGCCCACGACCGCTGGGGGGCCATCGGCGTCTCCCACGATATCATTGAAGCTTCTTGGCAGGCCTTGGTGGACAGCATCAACTATAAACTCTACAAAGACGAGCAGTCCACCCGGGAAGGGGCTGCCAGAAAATAGCGCCGGTTTAGTCCGGCAATACCTCCCGGGGCTATGCTGAACTTGCCGGCAGTCGTATGGGGGCGATATGTTACCCCGGACGCAACAGCTCATCATCCTGATCCTGGGCCTCTGCCTGACCGGCTTCCTGGCCTGGCGGGCAGGTTGGCCCGGTTCATCGGCTCCAACAACCCTTCCCACCCTACCCTATTCTTTCGTTGCCATCCAAGGAGCCGTCCCCCAACCGGGCGTGCGGGTGTTCCCCGCCCCGCCCACCGTGGCGACGGTCTGGCAGGCCGCCGGAGGCCAGGGCGAGATCTCGGATGGCAGCCACCCCCTCAGAAGCGGCTCCAAGCTCACGGTTGCCTCCGATGGGGGCGTGACCATTGAGGCTATGCCCGGCCCCGACCTGATTACCCTCAGCGTGGCTCTGGACCTGAACCGGGCCAGCACTGCCGACTTAGAAGCCGTTCCAGGTCTGGGGCCGGTTCTGGCGACGCGCATCGTCGAGTTCCGCAAAGCACACGGCCCTTTCTTGGCAAGCAGCGATCTGCTCCAGATCAAAGGGATCGGACCGAAACTGCTTGAAAAAATTAGGCCGTATGTGGTTATAATAGCAGAGACGGCTCCCATGGACTCAGAGCAGCAAACAGACCCTGAGTCAGACCCATCGAATTGAGTCGGTAACATCAATGGTGCCAGGTAATTTCATGACAAGTCATGCTGCTGCCAACGGCACGAGCGTGCCCCGGATAGAATACCTGCGGGTCAGGAAGTATCGCGCCCTCTATGATCTCGAACTCGCTGACCTGACACCTCTAACCGTCTTTCTGGGCCCCAACGGCAGCGGCAAATCCACCATTTTTGATGTCTTTGCCTTTCTCTCCGAGTCATTTACCATGGGCTTGCGTCGGGCTTGGGATAAAAGAAATCGCTTTAAAGAACTGCGTACTCGGGGCGCCACCGGACCCATCGAATTTGAGCTCAAGTATCGGGAACGCCCGGCTACGCCTCTGATCACCTATCATCTTGCCATCGAGGAAAGCCGCCTCGGCCCCTATGTCAAAGAAGAACGGCTTAAGTGGCGACGGGCGCAACGGGGACAGCCCTTTTATTTTCTCAACTTCCGGGAGGGCAAGGGCCAGGTCATCACCGGAGATATGCCGGAGCATGATGATGCCCGCATAGATGAAACCCTCGATTCACCAGAGATGCTGGCGGTCAATACTCTGGGACAGTTCGCCAAACATCCCCGAGTCAGTGCCCTGCGGCGTTTTATCACCGGCTGGTATCTTTCCTATCTCTCGGCCGATGCCACCCGGGGCCTGCCCGAGGCCGGACCGCAGGAACGTCTCTCCGCCACCGGCGACAATCTGCCCAATGTCATTCAGTATCTTAAGGAACAACATCCGGAGCGCTTAGAACATATCCTCACAGTTCTTGCCAGCCGCGTCCCCTGCCTGGAGAGGGTCGACGCTGAGATGTTGGTAGACGGCCGTTTATTGCTGCAGATCCAAGACGCCCCTTTTGAAAGGCCCATTCTGGCCAAGTTTGCTTCTGACGGTACTTTGAAGATGCTGGCCTATCTGACCCTCCTCTACGATCCCAACATTCCACCTTTAGTAGGCCTTGAGGAACCGGAAAACTATTTGCATCCCAGGCTCCTGCCCGATATTGTGGAAGAATGCCGCAAAGCCACGCGTCGCACCCAGATCATGGTCACCACCCACTCCCCCTATTTTGTCAACGGCCTCAAACCCGAGGAGGCATGGGTTCTGTATCGTGACGAGCACGGCTATAGCAAAGCCGTACGTACCAATAATATGCCTGGCATTGACGACCATATCAAAGCAGGCGCGTCGTTGGGGGAACTATGGCTGGAGGGTTATTTCTCGGTGGGGGACCCTTTTGCTGACGGAGGTACCCCCAAGCATTTGAAACTTGTATCGAAAAAATGACCGCAGCAAAGGCCCATCTGGAATTCTTATTGGAAGGAGAGTCAGACGAAGTCGTGTTGGCGGCTCTTTTACCGAAAATAGTTCCAGAAGGAGTGACGTATACCCTTCATGCCTTTCAAGGCAAGCGCAATCTTATGAAAAAATTATGGGCAAGATTACGCGGCTATCGTGTCTGGCTGCCGCCAGATTGGAAGATCGTGATCTTGTGTGATGATGATTTACAGGATTGCAGTGAATTAAAAGAAAATATTCGTACTATTGTTGCTCGGGAAAAATTATCGATCTTTAGCAATACTGATATACATAAAGAAGGCGCTATTGTTATTCGATTGGCCATTCAAGAAATAGAAGCTTGGTTTTTTGGCGATGATGAAGCATTGTGGCAGGCTTATCCTCGCCTGTCAAGAAAACCGGACCAAAAGAAGAAATATCGCCAGCCCGACGCCATTGCCTCTCCATGGAAAAAGCTGGAGAAAATCTTGCAAAATGCCGGTTATGACATCGGCGGCAAAAGAGAGGTAGCCAGGACTATCTCGCCCTTTTTGGAACCGTCCCGGAATCGTTCCCGGAGTTTTCAGGTCTTCTGGCAGACCCTGATGACCATCTGTGAGCAATAAGAGGCAGTTGCACACACGTTCATATCCGCCCGGTTTCACGCCAAGCAGAAGGAGTCCCCGCTATGGTTGCAGAATCACCCGTTGCCCAAGACCCACAAGCCATCATTAACGATCTGCTGCAGGACGACAGTCCCATACGCTTGGAACGGCTGGCCTATCAGCCGCCCTTGATCCCGGTTTTTCGGGAGGGGGTCGGGGCGCTGCGGCCCCTGGAGGGGTTCAATCTGGAAGTCCTGAAAGCCGCCCGCGACCAATTGCCTTACGTCAGTGACAATAAGCTGGTCCAGATTGTTCCCGGCGACGTCCTCCAGGAGCACCCCCGCCGCCTTGGTATTGTTCTGTCCGGCGGGCCGGCCCCGGGGGGCCACAATGTCATTGCCGGCGTCTTTGAGGCGGCCAAACGGGCCCATCCCGATAATGTCCTCATCGGTTTTCTGGCCGGGCCCAAAGGTATTATTACGAATAAGTACAAAGAGGTTACTGCTGAGTTGATCGGCACCTACAAAAACTCCGGCGGTTTTCACATGCTGGGCACCGGCCGGGATAAGATCGACACCGCAACGAAGATGGAGCAATGCCGGGAGACCTGCCGACACCTGGAATTGGACGGGCTCGTCGTTGTGGGCGGCGACGACTCCAACACCAACGCCGCCTTCTTGGCCGAAAATATGCGGGATATCGGCGTCCAGGTCATCGGCATCCCCAAAACCATCGACGGCGACCTGCAGGTGCCCGGCCTGCTCCAGATACCTTTTGGCTACCACTCGGCCTGCCTGAGTTTTGCCACCGAAGTGGGCAATCTCAACTCTGATTGCAAATCCGACCTGAAATATTGGCACTTCAACCGCCTCATGGGCCGCAGCGCCAGCCATATCGTTCTGGAAGTGGCCCTCCAGACCCATCCCAACGTGGTCCTCATCGGCGAAGAGATTGAGGAAAAGGAACTGACCATCCACAACGTGGTCCGCCTCATCGCCGACGTCATTGTGGAACGCGCCAAGCGGGGCATGAATTACGGGACCGTCCTGATTCCTGAGGGCATTTTAGAATTTATCCATGAAATCAATATGTTGATCATAAAGATCAGCTATATTATCGCCAATTATGATAAAGAGGCGGCCAACAGCGAAACCTTCCACGCCCTGCCCATCGAGGATCAGGTCCAGCTCATCGACAACCATGATATCTGGCGGGACTATGATAGCCGGGTCTATATGGGCTTGCCCACGGAACTGCAGCGGGGTCTGCTCCTGCCCCGGGACAGCCACGGCAACTTCCAATTTGCCCAGGTGCGTACCGATCGCATCCTCCTGGATATGGTGGCCACCTATTTGCGCAAACAGCGGGGCCGGGGCATCTATAAAGGGACTTTTCGGTCCCAGAACCACTACTACGGCTATGACGGCCGGGGCACCTTCCCCACCAAATTCGACTGCGATTACGGCTATAACTTGGGGGTGACAGCCTACAGCCTGCTGGCCAACGGCTGCACCGGCTACATGGCGGCCATTCGGCATCTGCACCTTCCCGTGGAGTGCTGGGAACCCATCGGCATTCCGCTGGCGCCGCTCATGCACCTGGAGGAACGCAAAGGCCGGCTGGAATTGGTCATTGCCAAACAGAAAGTGGACCTGGAGAGCCCGGCCTTTAAAATCCTGGCTCGGGAACGGCAGCGCTGGGCCCTGGAGGATCACTATCGCTTCCCCGGTCCCATTCAGTTTTCCGGCCCCAGTGCTGATGCCAAGCCCATTTCGCTGCAGTTGAACGCCCTGGCATTGGCAGGCTAGTCTTTTCCGGGCGCGCCTCAGACCAAGGATATAATAGGCAGTGGCCAGTGGGCAGTTGTCGGCCTTACCTAACGGGCCGTGCCCGCCATTGACTCCTTAATTTCACTGGGGCGGGCCTCCGTGCCCGCCGAAGTTAGCCAAATCCAACAACCTCGATTTTCCTGGGCCGTGGACGAATTATATAACTAATGGCAATTACAAGAAAATATAGTGGCCGTGGTCAGAAATTCTAATGGTGGGAGAGGCCGCTGGCCTACCCAAGCTCCACGCCAACGGCGTGCTTTAATGGACATTCATCTTGTGCCTAGAAGGGGGTGCCATCATGGAAGTCTTCCTGAACGGCCAATTTCGGCCGGCCTCCCAAGCCGTCGTGTCAGTCCAGGACCGGGGTTTGCTCTATGGCGACGGCCTCTTTGAAACCCTGCGGGCCGCAGCTGGGCAGCCATTCTGGCTGCGGCAGCATCTGGCCAGATTGACCCGGTCGGCCGCGGCCCTGAATCTGACCCTACCGGATAACTTCCCCTGGGCCGCGGTTATTCAGGAGTTATTACAGCGCAATGGCATGGCCACGGGGATAGCCGCGGTTAAGATTCTGGTCACCCGGGGCGAAGCTGCGGCGTTGGGGTTGCCGGCCACTGACCAGCCGACCATTATTATTTCGGCACGCGAATATACCCCACCCCCGCCGGCAGACTATCGCCAGGGGTGGCCGGTGGTCTGTTTTCCGGAGCGCCGGCACTGCTTTTTAGGCTCTCACAAAAGCCTAAACTATCTTTTTTCCCTGGCGGCCCGACAATATGCCCTGGACCACGGCGGCCGGGAGGCGCTCATCCTGGAGCCCGACGGCACGGTGGTCGAAGGCGCGGCGGCCGGCGTCCTGTGGCAAGAAGGAGGAGGCTACTTTACTCCCCGGGCGGCCAGCGCCCTCCCCAGCGTTACTCTGACGGTCCTTGAAGATATCTTGAGGCGCCAGGGTCTGGCGATTCAACGGGCAACAGGGCCGGTCGCCCGCTTGCTCCAGGCTGAAGGGCTTTGGTTGGCCAACTCCCTCATGGGCCTAATGCCCGTGGCCGCGCTCGATGGCCAACCCCTGGCCCTATCCCCGGCCACGTCCTGGCTCAATGACCTGCTCTGGTCAGAGGTCGGCTAAGACCTCCCGCAGCTGCCGGCCGACGCTGGCCAGATCCTGCCCCTGATAAGACCCCTGGGGAAAAAGGTGCAGGCCGTCATCATTATACCGGGGAATAACATGCAGATGGGCATGAAAGACTACCTGCCCGGCCGCCGGGAAATTGTTCATGCCCAGATTAATGCCCTGGGCATATAACTTCCGGCGCAGAGCCAGGCCAATTTTGCGGCTCACTTGACCCATCTCCAGCCAGAGGTCATCGGGCAGGTCAAAAAAAGTTTCAAAATGCTGTTTGGGAATGACCAAAGTATGGCCGTAGTGCACCGGGGCGATATCCAGAAAGGCCAGGACCCGCTCGGTTTCCAGGAGCCATTCCGCCTTGGCCTGGCCGGCGGCGATCTGACAGAATATACAAGAGGACATAAGCATACCTTTCTATGAGTGTTTTCTGGTGCAGTCAAAACCTAACCGAGCCGGGCGCGCGCGACCGTCTGCCAAGCTCTCTGATAGGCAGCCCCATCAGAAAATTAGTATTATAGCAAAGAAAAACCGCTCTCGCCCCTCGAAACCACAGACGCCGACTCTTTCTTGGCAGGGGTTGGCGCCCGAGGCCAGAGAAAATTTTTGCAGGCTTGAATGGGCACTGCAGGGCCATCCCATGAGAGCAGATAGTTGAAAAAGTGCTTTTAGGGGAGGAGGCCAAGAGACACAGCCCCCCTGCCCTAAAACCCTTCCGCCAACCCCAACTCGGCCTCTTGGCGGCGCCAAAAGGCTAGAATCTGCGGATAGCAATTCATTATGGCATCCATCGAAATTCTTACCCCCCTGCTGCAACATCTCGTCCAGGAAATGGAAAAAACCGTCCCCTATGCCGCGGCCTGGGCCCAGGACACCTTTGGGGAGCGTCTGTGGATGGACAGCCGGGAGGCTCGGGCCGAAGCCCTCGAGCGGCAGCGGGGCGTGGTGCTGACGGTCTTTACCGGGCGCACTTTTTTGGAATATGCCATCAATGGCATCGACGCCACTGACTTTTGCCCACGCCTGCAGGCTGGCGCCGAAGCCTTGATCAAAGCGGCCCTGGCCGAAGGCATCGTAGACCAGGGGCTGACCATCGATCCGGGAACGCCCTTGACGCAGTCTTTTGCGGTGGCAGTGCAAGTCTCCCCCTGGCAGGTGCCCCTCGCCGGCAAAATGGCCCGGCTGCAAGAGGTCCGGGACGACCTGCAGGGCCGGGAACCCCGTTTGGTGAATGCCCTGGTTGCCTATGGCCATGTGCAGGTCTGCGAGTTGTTTGTCAATCGCCAGCGCTGCCTGTATCAGGAGCTGCCCCGCACCCAGATGGTGGCTCAGGTGGTCTTGCGCGAGGGTGAGAAGACGGCGCGGCTGCACGGCGGCCACTGTTATCAGGGCGGTTTTGAGCATGCGGTATTCTCCGCCGAGGCACGGGAGCGTCTTCTGCTGGATGCCGGCCGCATCTTGGGCGCTCCCCGCTTAACCCCGGGCACCTATGACTGTATCTTCTCGCCAGATTTCGCCGGTATCTTTGCCCACGAGGCCTTTGGCCACGGCACCGAGGCCGACCTCTTTCTGCAGCGCCGCTCCCGGGGTCAACACTATCTCGGCAAACCGGTGGCTTCCCCGCTGGTCGATCTCTACGATTCGCCGGCATGGCCCGGCCAGGCGGCCAGCTATTTTTTCGATCACGAAGGCCAATTGGCCACCGAGACCAAGATCATCGACCGGGGCATCTTGACGCGTCCCCTGACCAATCTGCACGCTGCCCTGTGCTGCGGCCTGCCCCGCAGCGCCAACGGCCGGCGGGAGTCTTATACCCGTAAGATCTACACCCGCATGAGCAATACTTATTTCGGTCCCGGGCAGTACAGCTTCGCAGACATGTTGGCGGATATTGAGCACGGTTACTTCCTGGACCACCCCGCCAACGGCATGGAAGACCCCAAAGGCTGGGGCATTCAGTTAGAAGGCCTCTATGCCGAAGAGATCCGGGAAGGCCGACTTACGGGCAACGTTTGTTCGCCGGTCATTGTTACCGGCTATGTGCCTGACCTACTCCACTCCATCACCATGGTGGGATCGGAGGTCAAAATTTCCGGACTGGGCATGTGCGGCAAAGGCCATAAAGAATGGGTCAAAGTCTCGGACGGCGGCCCGCACCTGCGCCTCCGGGCCCGTCTGGGGTAGTGAGCCGGAAAGCAGGAAAGGGATGAGCAGTTCGAGAGAGCCCCCCGCCTCGGTCGGCTCACTGCTCGAAGTTCACGGCGAATGGCCGTGGGCTTGTTTGATAACGATGCCAAGAAGGATACCACTCCCATGCTCCTCGGTCTCATCAGTGATAGCCACGGCGATGGGGCGGCCATCCAGGCGGTGGCAGCCATCTTCCGCCGGGAACAGGTGGACAAAATCTTCCATCTGGGAGATGATTACGAAGATATTCTCTTTCTCCAGGACGAGCCAATGGAGGTGGTGGCCGTCCCTGGCCTGTATTGCCCGGCGTATCGGGACCCGGCCATCCCTAACCGGCGTCGGGCAGAGATCGCCGGTCTCCGACTGCTCCTGACTCATAGCCCCAAGTGCAGTCCTTATGATCAGCCCGGCGACGGTGACCCTCAGGAACTGGCCCGGGAGGTGGATATGGTGCTATATGGCCACACCCACATCCCCAAAATCCATCGGCACCATGGCGCCTGGTGGATCAATCCCGGCCACCTGAAAGCCTCTGACAATCGGGGCTGGCCGCAGTCCTATGGGCTCTTGCGTTTGACCCCTCCAGCCATCGGGGTCCAGATTCTGGCTCTCAAGACGGGGGAGGTCCTGCTGGACTACACGTTAACCGTGGGCCATGATAAAAATAAGTAATTAATATTTTTTATTTCTTATCTAAAGTCATCTGCGCCCCATGAAAATTCTCCCTTGCCGCGTTTGGCGGGCCTGGGTTGGCAAGATTGCCAGCCCTACTAATATTTTGCTGACACCTGACAACTTTTAGCCATAACCGCTTGCCGACCATGACAAATAACGACCGCGCCGCCTCGCCGAATCAATCCATGAACCGACCGGTGGAACTCCAGGGGCAGATCGAACGCATTACCTTCTGCAACGAAGAGAACGGCTTTACGGTAGCCCAACTTAAGGTGCGGGGCCAACGCCAGCTCGTGACCATCGTCGGCCACCTGGTCTCGCCCAAACCCGGTGAACGGCTGCGCTTGCGGGGGGAATGGAGCCTGCATCCCAGATACGGCGAGCAGTTTAAATTCACCGATTCCGAAACCCTTTTCCCCGCCACGATCTCCGGCATTGAAAAATATCTGGCCTCGGGCTTCATCAAAGGCATCGGTCCGGTCATGGCCCAACGCATCGTCCAGAAATTCGCCGGCGAGACCTTTGAGATCATTGATAAACAGCTGGAGCGGCTGACGGAAGTGGAGGGCGTCGGCCCCAAGCGCCTGGAGATGATCGGCCGGGCCTGGAAGGAGCAGAAGCAGATCCGCGCAGTGATGCTCTTTTTACAGTCCCACGACATCAGCACGGCCTTTGCCCCCAAGATTTTCAAGACCTACGGCAATCAGGCCATTCAGGTAATGCGGGAAAATCCGTACCAGTTGGCCAGCGACATTTACGGCATCGGCTTTGTCAGCGCCGACCGCATCGCCGCCAAGCTGGGGTTTGATCAGGACCACCCGGCCCGGTTGGAGGCCGGTCTGCTTTATACCCTTCAACAGCTCAGCAACGAGGGGCATGTCTATTATCCCTATGGACCGCTTTTGGAAAAATCCCAGGAGTTGCTGCAAGTTGAGCAGGAGAAGCTGGCAGCTGCCTTAGGCAGGCTGTCATTTCGCCAGGAGGTCATTGTCGAAGAGCCCTGGGAGGGGGACGCCGGCCCGGAGGCGCGGGCCGTTTATCTTACCGCCTTTTATCTGGCCGAAACCCATGCGGCTAAACGCCTGCAAGCCCTCTTGCAGGCCCAACAGAATCTCCCCTTCGTGGACCCGGCCAAGGCTCTGGCCTGGGTGCAGGAGCGTTTGGGCCTGACCCTGGCGCCGCAACAGGCCGAAGCCGTGCTCATGTCCCTGCGCCAGAAAGTGCTCATTATCACCGGCGGGCCTGGCACCGGCAAGACTACCATCATCAATGCCATCATCAAGATTTGGGAGCGCCTCGGGGGCAATATCCTCATGGCGGCGCCCACCGGCCGAGCCGCCAAACGGATGAGCGAGGTGACCGGTCAGGAGGCCAAGACCATCCACCGGCTGCTGGAGTATAGTCAGCAGAAGGGCGGCTTCCAGGTCAGTGAAAACCGCACCCTGCCCTGTGATCTGCTCATTATCGACGAGGCCTCCATGGTCGATACCCTGCTGCTGCATCACCTGCTCAAAGGGGTGGCCCGGGGTACCACCCTGATTTTCGTGGGGGATGCCAACCAATTGCCGTCGGTGGGGCCGGGCAATGTCTTCCGAGATCTTATTGTCTCTGAAGTGATCCCAGTGGTGGAACTCACCGAAATCTTTCGCCAGGCCCAGGAGAGCCTCATTGTCGTCAACGCCCACCGTATTAATCGCGGGGAGATGCCGTTGTGGAAACCCGGACCGGAAAATCTGGCGGATTTCTACTTCCTGGAACAGGATGACCCCCAGGAAGTCCTGCGGATCATCCTGGAACTAGTGAAAGAGCGCATCCCCAAACGCTTCGGCTTTGATCCCGTCAACCAGATTCAGGTCCTGACGCCCATGCACCGGGGCGTGGTGGGCGCGGCCAGCCTCAATCAGACGCTGCAACAGGAGCTCAACCCCATTGCCGTCGGCCTCAATCGGGGCGGCCGCCTCTATAAGGTCAATGATAAAGTGATGCAGATCAAGAATAATTACGACAAGGAGGTCTTTAACGGCGACATCGGCCGCATTGTCAGGATTGATGAAGAACTCCAAGAGTTGAGCGTCGCCTTTGACAACCGGGAGGTCCTCTATGATTTCAGTGAACTGGACGAAATCGTCCTGGCCTACGCCATTTCGGTCCACAAATCCCAAGGGTCGGAATACCCGGCGGTGGTCCTCCCTTTGGTAACCCAACATTTCCTCCTCTTGCAGCGCAACCTCATCTATACCGCAGTGACCCGGGGCAAACAACTGGTGGTAGTGGTGGGCAGCAAAAAAGCCCTGGCCATCGGCATCAAGAATGACCGCACCAAAAAACGCTTTACCCAACTGTGGCGGCGCCTCTCCCTGTAAGCCATTTCTGATCTTGGGCAGAAAACCACACGTTCAGTTCTGCAGCATGCCACGCCGATAAACTGTTGCCAATGGTCAGCGGCCAGTTGTTGGCTGTCAATTTTCGGCCAACTAGTGGAAATATCATGAATTCTTAAACCGAAGGGCAACCAGACCGGAAAGGCACTGTCCGGTCAGGCCAGGCTGGCCGGGTAGGAATGGGGGGTGTGGTTAACAGTCGGCCGGGGGTTTCTTGCGGCGGCGTTCGGGTTTTATGGTCTTTTTGCTGAGCAGATGTTTGACCATGGTAAGGATTTCCCACTCATCATAGGGGGCCAGGACACAGCCGTAGACCCCCAATTGCATGACCTCTTGGATGAGATTGCGGTGCTCCCGATCATAGAGGAAAATGATCCCCCCCTCCTTGAGGGCCGCCTTGATATTCATGATAATGGCCGGACCGTATTGAGTCTCGGCTTCCCAGTCAATGAAGATGACGGGGGATGGGTGTTCTTTCAGTTCTGCGGCCAACTCCCCGGGATTGGAAATCACCACCGGGGTGAAATGATTGCGCTCTAATATACTCAGCACATGTTGGCGAATGCCCTCATTGAGCACCAGGAGGCTGATCGGCGTCGATTTGGCAGGAGTCGTCATAGTATTACTGCCACGCTGGGCCGCGGGAAACCATAATAAAGCATAGGCCTAGGCTTCCGGTCCACCCCCTTGCCCGACGGGCTTTGTGGATCCGAGCCAGGGGCCCATAATCACTCCGGTCTCGTCTGAAAAACCGGCAAGGCAGGGAAAAAACCTAATTTTATAATCAGCAAACTATATGCCAATCTGCAGGAGTGCGAGGCAATGACTCTGGCTTCTCGGCCTTTAGGATTGTTTCCATGGTAAACACACTTAGTAATGTAGAGATTTACGCTAGTTAGACCTCAATGGTATATGTCCAAAAATCGACTCTTTTACGGAAGTTTCGGCAATATCACTTGGAAATTAAGAAAGAAAACAGAAATGTATGATAATTGACCCCATATTCCTTTTTTCACACAATTTGACTGTTCCTGGCGGCTGTTAAGCATCTTTGCCAGGAGAACAAACGCCGGCAAGCGGCCATATGCCATTGCCAACGCGATTTAGGCCAGTCTTTTGTGGAAACGCAGGACAGACAGGGTTAGGAGGGTGAGGCCCAAAACTGCCATAGCCAAAAAATCCGGCCAGAGGACATCCAGGCCGACGCCTTTCAGAAAGACGTCCTGGGCTACGACGATGAAATAGCTCAAAGGGTTGATGTAGGTGACCAGTTGGGCCAACCAGGGCATGTTGTGGATGGGAAAGACCAGCCCGGAGAGGAGAATGGCCGGCATGAAGATAAAAACGCTGATCATCATGGCCTGCTGTTGCGTAGTGCTGACCGTGGAAATCAGTAGACCGCCGCCCACGGTGCAGAAGAGAAACAGCAGGGTCGCCAGGAGCAGGACCAAAGGATTGCCTCGAAAGGGCACATCGAACCAGAATATGGCGATGATAGTAACCAAAAATACATCAAAAAGCGAAATGAGGACAAAGGGAATGGTTTTGCCCAACAGCAGCTCCAGGGGACGGATAGGCGACACCAGGAGCTGTTCCAGGGTGCCGATCTCTTTCTCCCGGACCACCGCCAGGGCGGTCAACTGCAGGCTGACCAGCATAACCACCATGGCCACCACCCCAGGCACAAAGGACGTGGAGCTGATGCGGTTGGGGTTGAACCAGGTGCGGTCCTTAATATAGAGAGGCCCGCTGCTTTGGCCTCCGATGCCCAGGCTGTTGAGACGATGCCTTAACACCTCTACGGCATAGTCAAAGATAATGGTGTTGGCATAACGGCTGGTGATCAGGGCGGCATTGGAGTCGGTGCCGTCCAGGATCAGCTGCACCGCGGCCTTCTTGCCTTTGGCCAGATTGGTGCTGAAATCATAAGGAATATGCAAAGCCATGGTAACCTTATTGCGGTCGAGGAGGTCAGCCAATTCCTGTTGGCTCTGGATAAGATACTCCAGCCGGAAATACTCATTCTGGCTGAAGCGGCGGATAAATTCCCGGCTTTGCAGGGTGTTGGCCTCATCCCAGACCGCGATGGGAATCTGCCGATAATCAAAGTTGATGGCATAGCCATAGGTGAGCAACTGGATGATGGGGGGCAGGAGGATGAAGATCCGTAGGCGCGGATCCCGCATCGCCTGGATGAATTCCTTCATGATGATATAACGCAGACGCTGCCACATACGCTTAGACGATCTTTTTGACGAATTTGCGGCCGGCCGCAGTGAGAAAAAAGAGGGCAAACAGGGCCAGGATGAGGGCGTCTGGCCAGAGGCGCTGCCAACCCAGGCCTTTTAAATATATACCCTGACTGATCGTGACCAAATACCTGGCCGGTACCAGGTACGACAGCCACTGCAGCAGTTCGGGCATCTGCCGTATGGGAAAGATGGCCCCCGACAGCAGAAACGATGGCAAAAAGGTGGTCAGGATAGCCATCTGGTACGCCTCCAACTGGCTGTGAGCGCTCACCGAAATGAGCAGCCCCTGGCCCAGGACGACGATGAGAAACAACGCGGACAGGGCGATAAACAGCGGCAGATTGCCCCGAAAGGGCACCTCAAAAAGGATCTGTCCCATGGCCATGGCGATGAACATATCCACCATGCCGATGACAAAATAGGGGCAGAGTTTGCCCAAAATAAGTTCCGATTTTTTCAGGGGCGTCCCCATGAGCCCTTCCATACTGCCCCTTTCTTTCTCCCGGATGATGCAGAGGGCGGTCAGCAAGGCCCCCACCATGGTCATAATGATGGCGATGAGGCCGGGCACAATAAAGTTGCGGCTCTCCATTGCCTCATTAAACCAGAGGCGGGGTTCGCTGGCCACCGGCGCAATGAGATGGGTCCAACCATGCTCCTGGAGACGCTCGACCAGCAGGTTGCGGTTAAAAGCCGCAGCAATCCCCTGCGTGTAGGTTATAATGAGATTGGCGGTATTGGCATTGGTGCCGTCCACCAGTAATTGCAGGTATACCGGTTGCCCGGCTTTCAATTTCCGGGAAAAGTCATAGGGTATGACGATGGCCGCCATAATCCGACGCCGATCCATTAACCAGGCGATTTCGCTATACTCGGCCACATGTCGGCTAACGTGGAAATACCGACTGGCCTGGAACCGGCGCACCAGATCCTGGCTGCTGCGGCTGCCGTCCTGATCATAGACCGCCAGGGGGATCTCTTTCAGATCGAGGGTCAGGGCATAACCGTTAATAAGGAGCAGGACCACCGGGATCAGGATGACCTGGATAAGACTCACCGGATCCCGTCGGATATGAATCAGCTCTTTGCGACAGATGGCCCAGGTGCGGATGAAGTCCATGGGAATTGTCAGTTTCGAGTTCCGAGTTCCGAATTTCGAGTTCCGAGTTTCACTGAGGAATACTATGGCTCAGAGAGCGGCTGCATATGGTGGGACTGCCTGCTGGTTGGCCCCGCAGTCCGGTCAAATCCACGATATTTCTACTGCCCAGATCCCCTCCCCCTTCCCTCACCCTTTCTCCCTGTTGTTATTGCTGGCCCGTTCAATGAGAAAGATAAAGGCATCTTCCAGAGTCGGCTGCATGCGTTCGATGGCCCGGACGGCAATGCCGTGGGCTGTTAGGAGAGACCGAACATCGGCTATGGCGGTCTCCGGCGACCGGGCGTTGAGATGGAGACCATCGCCGAAGACGGCCACCTCGGAGAATTGGGGCTGTTGTTTCAGGAGGTCCAGACTGTCGCCCAGGCGGTCTGGATAAACGGCCAGGATAGTGTCAGGCATGGTTTTCTTCAGATCCCGGGGGGCCCCCTGGGCGATGATGCGCCCCTGGTAGATCAGCACTAACTGATCGCAAAATTCCGCCTCCTCCATGTAGTGCGTCGTCACGAGGATGGTCACACCCTGGGCCGCCAGACCGTAAATCATGTCCCAAAAGTTCCGGCGGGAAATGGGATCAACGCCGCTGGTGGGCTCGTCCAGGAAGAGGATGGGCGGCTCGTGAAGCAGGGCCGAGGCCAGAGCCAGGCGCTGCCGCAACCCCAGGGACAGGGTCCCCGTTATCTGTTGCCGGCGCTCCCAGAGGCCCACCTGTTGCAAGGTCTCCTGGGCCCGGGATGCCAACCGCTCAGGGCTCAATCCATAGATACCCCCGAAAAAAGTCAGATTTTCCAGGGCGGTGAGGTCCTCATAGAGTGAGAAGCGTTGGGACATGTAGCCGATGTGCTGTTTGACCTCTTCGGTCTGGTGGACAATATCCCAGCCGGCCACCATCCCCTGACCGGCGGTGGGCTTAATCAGACCACAGAGCATGCGGATAGTGGTGGATTTGCCGGCGCCGTTGGGTCCCAGGAAGCCGAAAATCTCGCCCCGCCGTACCGTGAAACTGACGCCGTCCACAGCCCGGAAACTGCCGAAGACTTTGGTTAACTCCCGGACTTCAATGGCGACCGCGGCGGGCGCCGCCTTAGTGGCTGGCAAGGTGGAGGTTGTCTGGACCATCACCATCAGTCTGACCCGGAGGTCGCGGCCCCGGTATCGGGACCCATGGCCAGACCTTCCTGGCGCTGGATAACCTGGACAAAGACATCTTCCAAACCAGGGGAGGCCTCCTTTAAAGAGACGTCGGTCAACCCAGCCGCGGTCAGAGCTTGGGCCAGCGGCGCCAAGGCCGTCCGGCTGGAGGCTACCGTAATCATCAGGCGGTCGCCCATGAGCAGAGTCTGGTGCACGAGGGGATGGCCGTGCAGAATCTTCCTGGCCGCAGGTAAATCGCCTTGGCGGGCCTCCAGCACTTCGCCCTGGAAGTTTTCCCTGATCCCCCGGGGGGTATCCACCAACAATAACCGGCCCCGGTGCAGCAGGCCCACCCGATGGGCCCTTTCCGCCTCATCCATATAAGACGTGGAAAGAAAAATGGTAATCCCGGACACCAGTAATTGATAGAGAATCTGCCAAAACTCCCGCCGCGAGACCGGGTCGACGCCGAAGGTGGGTTCATCCAGGAAGATGATCTGCGGCCGGTGCACCAGGGTGCAGATCAGGCCTAATTTCTGACGCATGCCCCCGGAAAGGTTGGCCGCCAAGCGGTCTTGAAACCGGGCGAGATCGGCGAAATGCAGCAACTCCGGCATGCGCTGCTGGCGCTCGGCCTTGGGCACCCGATGGACATCGGCATAGAAAGCCAGGTTTTCCGCTACGGTCAGGTCGTCGTAGAGCCCGAACCGCTGCGGCATGTAGCCGATGTGGTCCTTGATCTGTTCTGCTGCATGCACCGTATCATAGTCCAACACCGTGGCCTGACCCTGATCCGGGTCCATGATGCCACAGAGGAGGCGGATGGTGGTGGTCTTGCCGGCCCCGTCTGGCCCCACCAGGGCAAAGGACTCACCCGCGGCCACGGCCAGGCTCATGTCCTGCACCGCAGTGAGCTGGCCGAAGCGCTTGACCAAGCCCTCAGCGCGGATGGCGATCGCGGCTGGTTTCATCCGTCAGATTAATGACCACCTCGGCCGGCATGCCGGGCTTGAGTTCATAGCGGGGGTTAACCACCCGGACTTTGGTGCGATAGACCAAGGCCACCCGCTCTTTATAGGTCTCCACGGTCTTCGGGGTGAATTCCGCTTTGGAGTTGATAAAAGAAACCCACCCGGGAAACTTTTTATCGGGGTAGGCATCGATGCTGACGGTGGCCGTTTGACCAAGGCGGACGCGCCCCAACTCGCTTTCCGGCACATACACCTCTGCATAGACGTTGTCCAGGTCTGCCGTGGTCAGAACGATGGAACCGACCGCCGCCACTTCCCCGGGTTCGGCCGGCCGGGTGAGGACGACGCCATTCACCGGGGCTCGGAGGGTGGCGTAGTCCAGTCTGGTCCGGGCCAGCTCCAGGCTGGCCTTGGTCTGCTTCAGTTCGGCCCGGGCTTGGTCGATGTCCTCCCGGCGGGGGCCTTCTTTTACCAGGCTGTATTGTTCCTGGGTCCGGCGCAGCATTTCCTGGGCCATGAGATAGGCAGCCCGGGCATTGTCCCGGCGGGAGACCGCCACCGCCCGTCGAGCCAAAAGACTTTCCATGCGCTCATAATCCAGTCGCTTGTTCTCCAGATCGGCCTGAGCCTGCAGGACCGCGGCCCGAGCTTCGGCGATCTCCTGGGGCCGGGAACCGGCCAGGAGCCTGGCCAGCACCGCCTCCGCGGCCTTGACCCGGGCCTGGGCTGCGGCCACCTCATCCCGCAAGTCCTGGGCGTCCAATTCGGCCACCACCTCGCCGGCCTTGATGGAGTCCCCTTCCTGAAAATTAATCTTGGTAATGATACCGGGGACTTTAAAGGCCAGATCGGTCTCCGTCGCCTCAATATGCCCCATCAGGCGGAGATGATCTTTATTGTTATGGGCCGGCCACCAGAACCACCAGGAGGCGCCGGCCAAAGCCGCCAGGAAGAGGACCAGCAGTATGACTCCGACTTTCTTATTCATATCCTACCAAGAAAACCCCGGGTCAGGGTTGCGAAATGCAAGAATGCTCAGCTCGGTTGACGATTCAGGCTGCAGACGAAGTCCCAACTTTCTCATGTCATGGCGAAGCCTTTGCTCCTGGTTGAAGCCCATCACGGCCAGCCAAACTGTGTAAGAAATCTTGCATTACCAGGCTGAAGGCCGCCGGCTGCTCCAAGGGCGGAGAATGGCCACAGGCCTCGAGCACTGCCAGCGTCGCTTGGGGCAACAAGGTTTGAAATTCAACCCCCACCTCTGGCGGCGTGATGCGATCCTGACGGCCCCACACCAATAAAATTGGCAGATGCAAGCCGGGCAGATGGGCCCGCAGGTCAAAGCGGCTGGAGGCCTTGGCCAGCCGCACCAGAAACAGGCGCTGGCGCCGGTCAGTCAGAAGCGCTACGACCTCATCGAGATAAGCATCGTCCAGAACAGCAGTATTATACAGGATAAATTGCGCCTGTTGGTCCACAAACTGCCGATCGACCCGGATAAACTTGCCGTTGGCCAGACTGCGTTCAAACAAGCCAGCGCTGCCCGTCAAAATCAGGGCTTGCACCCGCTCCGGATAACGGCCGGCAAACGTCACCGCCACCTGTCCACCCAAAGAATTGCCGCACAACACCACCCGGTCCAGGCCGTAGACTGCTAGGAATTTTTCCACATAGGCGATCAGTCCCTCCAGATCGGGAGCTTCCGGATTAAGCCAGCCCTGACGATAATCCAGAGGCAGCCCCAAACAGATCATAGAAAACTCGGCCGCCAGACGCGTCAATACCGGCCGCCACTGCTCCGGCCGGCCAAACATGCCAGGCAGGCAGAGAACCACTCTCTCCCCTTCTCCTTCTTTGATGTATGGGAAGTCTTCTGGCACGGTAAACTTTGGCTGAATGAAAGAATTTTTAAGGAATTTTATCCACCTTATAAGCACTGAGAAGTTTTGTCAAGTATGGGGAGAAAAAAAGCTTGACATTAGAATATATAGTATATTAAGATATATTTAATACTACATATTGTGTCCAATTCATTGTATTCCCACAAGCTAATCATTGCCAAGGAGGAAGCCATGGAGGCAGAGATGGCCGTCAGGCCGGAGTCCGAAACAATACCATTGACTCCCAACGCCCTGACTGTTCTGGAAAAGCGCTACTTAAAGAAAGATGATCGGGGGGAGGTCTGCGAAACGCCCGCGGATATGTTTCTGCGGGTGGCCCGGACCATCGCCGAAGTGGAGCGGCGCTACGACCCGGATGCTGATCTAGACGCCCTCATCCGCCGGTTTTACGACCTGATGGCTTCTTTAGAGTTCATGCCGAACTCTCCCACCCTGATGAATGCCGGCCGGGAGTTGGGCCAGTTGTCCGCCTGTTTCGTCCTGCCGGTGGACGATGATATCAGCAGCATCTTCGAGGCCATCAAACATACCGCCCTGATTCATAAGAGCGGCGGCGGCACCGGCTTTTCCTTCTCCCGCATCCGGCCGGAGAATGACCGGGTCCTGTCCACCAAAGGCGTGGCCTCGGGCCCCATCTCCTTTATGACCATCTTCGATGTGGCCACCGAGACCATCAAACAGGGCGGCACCCGTCGGGGGGCTAATATGGCCATCCTGCGGGTGGATCACCCGGACATCGAAAAATTTATCACCTGCAAGAATCAGACGGACAAGTTGACCAATTTTAATATTTCCGTGGCCGTCACCGACGCCTTCATGGAGGCGGTCCGTCAGGGCAAAGAATTCGCCCTGATCAACCCCCGCACCCAACAGCCGGTGCGCCAGGTGAATGCCTCGGCCCTCTTTGATCTCATCGTCAAGAGCGCCTGGGCCACCGGCGAGCCGGGCCTCATTTTCATAGACGTCATCAACCGGGCTAACCCCATTCCCCACGTCGGCGCCATCGAATCCACCAACCCCTGTGGCGAACAACCCTTGTTGCCCTATGAATCCTGCAACCTGGGCTCCATCAATCTGGCCAAAGTAGTGAAAAATAAGGCCATTGATTTCACCAAGTTAAAAGACCTGGTCTGGACTGCGGTCCATTTCTTGGATAATGTCATCGACGCCAACCGCTTCCCTCTGCCCCAGATTGAGGAGGCGACCCTGAAAAATCGCAAGATCGGCTTGGGCGTCATGGGCTTTGCCGATATGCTGCTGTACTTGGGCATCCCTTACAACTCCCCGGAAGCGGAACAGACCGCCGAAGAGGTCATGGCCTTTATTCAACGGGAGTCCAAAGCGGCGTCTGCCGCCTTGGCGGAGAAACGGGGCAATTTCCCCAACTTCCCCGGGAGTATCTATGATACCGGCAACGGCAAAGGGCACATGCGTAATGCCACCACCACTACCATCGCCCCCACCGGCACCATCAGTATCATTGCCGGCTGCTCCAGCGGCATCGAACCGCTCTTTGCCATTTCCTTTGTCCGCCGGGTCTTGGACGGCACGGAAATGGTCGAGGTCCACCCCTATTTTGAAGAAGTAGCCAGACAACGGGGGTTTTACAGCAATGAACTGATGAAGCGCATCGCCCAAGCTGGCTCCATCCGGGACCTGAAAGAAATCCCCAAGGATATCCGCCGGCTCTTTGTGACGGCCCACGACATCACCCCCCAGTGGCATGTGCGCATTCAGGCGGCTTTTCAGAAGCATACAGATAACGCCGTCTCCAAGACGGTGAATTTCCCGGCTTCGGCCACCACTGCCGATGTCCGTCAGGTCTTCCTCATGGCCTATGAATTGGGACTAAAAGGCATTACCATCTACCGGGATCGCAGCCGGGATCAGCAGGTCTTGAGCTTTGGCCCGGAGAAACCCAAAGAAACCCATCCCATCGCCCCCCGCCCGCGACCGACCCGGACCCTCGGCGTCACCGAATTGATCCATACCGGCTGCGGCAAGCTCTACGTCACGGTCAATAAAGACGAAATCGGTTTCTGCGAGGTCTTTGCCCAGATGGGCAAGACCGGTGGTTGCGCCTCCTCTCAGATTGAGTCCACGGGACGGCTCATCTCTCTGGCCCTGCGGGCCGGCGTCGAATTGGACGCCATTATCAAGCAGATCAGCGGCATCCGCTGTCCCAATCCCCATTGGAGCAACGGCGGCCAGGTCCTCTCCTGCCCGGACGCCATCTCCAAGGTCTTGGCATCGGTAGCCCAGGTCCAGGTGTCCCAGGAGAAGGAAGAAGGGGTGGCCATGGGCTCCTGTCCTGACTGCGGCGGCGCCGTGGAACACGAAGGCGGCTGCGTGGTCTGCCGGGCCTGCGGTTTCTCCCGCTGCAGTTAACGGCTGGCACCGCTCCGGTGCAAGGCGCAGCATGATCGGGCGGACAGGGGGTCCGCCCCTCCACAAAGCGGGAACCCTTATTTTCCTGGCAAAAGCAAAAGCAGGAGGAGCGGCCTGGAGGCTGTGCCGCTTCAATCCCCTGGATTTCCCCTCATCTTCGCAGGCTAAAGCCCACAACTACATAGGTATACTTCTTTGCTAATTTTCATTAAATAATTCACACGCAAGGCCTGAAAATTAATGCTTGTCGCCCAGGGCTGGCGTGGGGGGCATGGAGGCCCGCCCCACTGCTGAAATTTTCCAGCCCCTGACCCCAGACCTCCGGCCACTGACAAGGGTCACCATCTTGGCATTCACACGAAACTCGACAGGTGGAACTCGACACGAACTGGGCCCTTAGGAGGTCCAACCTGCATCTGCCCCGGTCTTTGCCTTCCGATAAAAATATCTTGACAATAAGTATATAGGAATATAGTTATATATATAGAGGGGCGAGAAAGCGCCCGCAAAGGGCCTGGCCAGGTAACTTGTCGCCGGGCGCTGGCTTGTTGGCTATTTTCCGAGCTTACCGGCTCTGGCCGCTGGCCGCCTCACTTTGAGGATAGAAAGCTGTTCCAAAAGATTGCCTTAGCTACGGATCTCTCCCCGGCCTGGGATGAAATTGTCGCCTGGGGGGCCGAATTCCTGGCCTTGGCCTGCTTCCAGGTCATCCTGGCGCATATCATTACCGATCAATTTTCCCTGGGACTGGAGGCGGTCTGGCGCCAGGAGGCCGAGTCGAAGTTAGAGGTTGGGAAGCGCCTCCTTGAGGGCCAAGGTCTTGAGGTCATCGTGGAGATGCCCTGGGGCTGCCGGGTTATTCCCTGAACGATGTGGCGGCCCGCCACTGTGCGTCGCTCATCGTCGTAGGCTCCCAATTTCCTGACCGCCGGGTTTAAGGATAAATCACGTATGTCAACGGCAGAAATTTCGCAGATAGCAATTGCTGGTCTGAAGGTCGGCATCATGGGCTGGCAACCGGCCCTTGCGGCGGCTCAGGCCCTGGCGAACGCTTCGGAAGAGGATACTGCCCAGTTTCTGTTCGCTACCCTGAAAAACAAGAATTATTTCCCCAGCTCGGCCGCGGCGGAATACCGCCAGGCCTTTTTCCGGGAAGATAAAAAGGCCCGGGGCGAGCAGGTGGTGGAGGACGCCGGGGCCTGTCCATCAAGGTCCTGGGGCCGGGCTGTGCCTCCTGCCGTCAACTGGAGCAGCATATCATGACCGTGGTGGCGGCATTGGGCCTGCCGGTCGATATCGAGCCCGTCAACCATATCAACGAGATCGCCCGCTTGGGGGGTGGTCACCACGCCGGCTTTGCCGATCAAAGACGAGCTCAAGGCCGTGGGGCGCGCCCCCAATCGGCTGAAGCTGAAACAATTATGGCTGACGGCCGTGCCTAAAAAATAGTGCAGGCCCAGGCTCAAACCTGTGACTATAGAGTTGTTTTGTCGATCATCTCAACCAGTAACTGGAAACTATTATGAAACTCTTACTCAAGGTCATGAAGGCTTTGGCCGATGGCAACCGGCTGCGTATCCTGCGGTTGCTGCTAGACCGGCCCCGCTGTGTCTGTGAACTCCAACAAGCCCTGGGCATCAGCCAACCCAGCGTTTCCAAACATCTACGCATCCTGGAAGAGGCCGGTCTGGTAGACAAAGAACGCAGCGGCCAGTTTATCGACTATCGCCTGGTCCCCGCACCCCATCCCTCCGACGCCCGGGCTGCCCTCATGACCCACCTGATCCCCTGGCTGCAGGACGATCCAGAGCTTAAGGCCTTCAGCCTCCGGGCCGCCCAGATCGACCGCCGCAGCCTCTGCACGCGCGCCAGCACGGCCGAACCTGCGGTCGGCCTGACCTTGGAGGGTTAACCGGGGCTTCTGAGGCGATCATTCTTGGTGGTCTCAGCTAAAAATTCGACGCCATGCAAATAAATTGTTATATACCCATAACTGTATATCATAGAGAGGAACGGTCTTGCCAGAACGCTATAAACTTCTCCTTCTCGCAGTAGTCTTTGTCATCATCTACTATATGCCTGTGGATTCAGCCCGCTTGCCGCAGGCCGTCGTGGAATCGCTCTACCTGCTGCAGGAATATGCCCGGGAACACGTGCTCACCTGTCTGCTTCCGGCCTTTTTCATCGCCGGGGCCATCGGCGTCTTCATCAGTCAGCAGTCGGTCATCAAGTATCTGGGGGCCGGGGCCAATAAGGTCCTGGCTTATGGCGTGGCTTCGATCTCCGGCACCATCTTGGCGGTCTGCTCCTGCACGGTGCTGCCCATGTTCGCCGGCATCTATAGCCGGGGCGCCGGGTTGGGACCGGCCACGACCTTTCTTTATTCCGGGCCGGCCATCAACGTCCTGGCCATCATCCTGTCGGCCCGGGTTCTGGGCATGCCCTTCGGCATTGCCCGGGCCATCGGCGCCGTAGTCTTTGCGGTGGTCAGCGGCCTACTCATGGCGGTGATCTTCCGCCAGTCGGAACAGGAGCGGCATGAGGGCGGTCTGGCCCTGGTAGCCGAGGAACCGGCCAAGACCTTGGGCCAGCAGGCGGCCTTTTTCTTTAACCTGGTGGCCATTCTGGTCTTTGCCGCCTGGGCCAAGCCCAGTCTGCCAGTGGGGTTTTATCAGGCGGTGTTTGACATTAAATGGTATCTTACCATTGCTTTTCTCATTTCTTTGGCCATCCTGCTCAAAATCTGGTTCACTAAGGAAGAGATAACCGAATGGTTGGAAGCCAGCTGGACATTTGTCAAGCTGATCTTTCCCCTGCTCTTGGGCGGGGTCGTAGTCAGCGGCCTGCTCTTGGGGCGGCCGGGCAGTGATGCCGGCCTCATCCCCGACCGTTATGTCACCGCCCTGGTGGGCGGCAATAGCCTGGGCGCCAACTTCTTTGCCGCCCTCTCCGGCGCCCTGTTCTATTTTGCCACTCTCACCGAAGTCCCCATTGTCCAGGGTCTGTTGGGCTCGGGCATGGGGCACGGCCCGGCTTTAGCCCTGCTCCTGGCCGGCCCGGCCTTGAGTCTGCCCAGCATGATTGTCATTAACAGCATCATGGGCTTTAAAAGGACCGCCGTCTTCATCAGCCTGGTAGTCCTCCAGTCCACCCTGGTGGGCTGGGTATTCGGTATGGTATATTAAAAAGTTAGCCCCGGGCGCCGGGGCCGGCTGCAATTCATTCTAACTTTGCGATGAGAAACTCTAAATCGGCAAACAAGCCGTGCCAGTCATTAAAGGAGGATATATTATGCATATCAAAGTCTTGGGGACCGGCTGCCCCAAGTGCGAAAAGTTAACCGAGAATGTCAAAGAGGCCTTGCAAAAAGCCGGCCTTGAGGCGGAAGTGGAAAAGGTCACTGACATCAAGACGATTTCTTCCTATGGGGTGATGCTGACGCCGGCCCTGGTCATCGACGGCCAGGTGAAGGCGGTGGGAAAGCTCCTAAAACCTGAAGAAATCGCTAAATTTATTTAACAGGGCTTCCTAGCCCTCCCCAAAGAGAGCCATGCATCTACCAACCAAACTCCTTCGGCTGCTGGGGCTGGCCGTGTTCTGCCTCTGGATCCCGTTGGCCGCAGTTGCCAGCGCCGGACCCCGGGCCGAGGTCAGCCACACCGTTCATGATTTCGGTGAGGTCTTTGAAGATCAGGCTTTGACCCACACCTTTGAACTCAAAAACAGCGGCGACGCGCCATTGATTATCAAACATATTGATTCGGACTGCGCCTGCACCACCAGTGAAGCGGACCGGCGCATCCCCCCGGGGGGGGTAGGACGGATTCAGCTCACCATTGAACCTTACTCGGTGCTTCGCCAATTCGCCAAGAAAACCACCCTGTTCCTCAATGATCCGGCCAACCCGGCCATTGTCCTGACCATGCAGGGGTATGGCAAACCCTTTATCGAGATCCTGCCCAATCATATTGTCCGGTTGGAGGGCAAACCTGGTGAGGAGATCCGCAAACAGGTGCGCTTTGTCTCGCATCTGCAAGAACCCTGGGAAATCAGAGAAGTGCGGACCAATATCCCGCAAGAGATCAACATTAAGGTAATTCCGGAAGTGCCGGGGCGCATTTATGTGGTGGAGGTCAGCAACAAGATGCGGGAGGCCGGGAATTTTTCCGGCAATATCGAGCTGTTCACCACCTCGACAAAACGGCCCCGGATGATCATGCGGGTTTTTGGGGAGTTCTTTTTCACAACCCCGGGGGGGTAAGGCGACCACCGTTGAGTTAAACAGATCGCACCGTTAGAGCTCAGGGTGAGCAAGGCGTTCCGGACCCGGTGGCAGCCCTGGCAGGCCGCGGTGAGTTTTGGCACCTCCTCCGGAGCGAAATACGGGACCGGCGCCGCGACGAGAGCTTTCTGTACCCTGTCCACCCGGTCGTTCCTCTTGATCAGGTGGGCAGTTGAACGTTCTTGGAGGAGGGGGCCAGGGAGCGCCGCCTCCTGCCCCCCTCCCCCCACCCAGACCTGGGCCGGGGCGTTGCCCCCGACCAGGTGGCTCCCCTTGCCACAACAAACTTGATCTGAACCATTATCCCCTCTGCCGAGAGAGGGTAACCCATGTCCCCGAACGCTGGTAACCCAGTGCTTCGGTCTTGCCGGGGCCGAGGCCCTGTCTCCCCCTTGTGCCTATGTGTGGTTTTGACGATATAGTTAACGAATACTTTAAGATACATTATCATAGGTGCCTGAGCTGCCTGGACAAGGCAAGGAAGGGGGGCGGTGCCCATCATAAACCGCCTGAATGTTGATCTTTTTGGCCGACTTGCTGATGTCGGCCAGATGTGGAGTTGTGGCACGCTCATAGCCAAGCCACTCCTCCTGGCAATCGCGCAAATCAACGCCTTTCGCCTTGCTGCTTTTTTATTGTTTAAAAACTACGCAGCTTTTTTCTTAATCACGAATTGGTAGTGCCAAGTATTGATGCTGATGCGTCCCCCCGCGGCGTATGGATCGAGCAGAGAGAGACTCTTTTTTTGTTCCATCCGCGCCAGATGTTCTCCCAATAAAAATCTGAGCAGCTTGAGGCGGTTCTCTTTCAGGTCCGGAAACGTCACTTGATAGTACAGCTCCTGCTTCTTGTAATCCTGGGATAAGGTTTTTAAGGCCCATTCGAGATCGGCTGCGTAGTAATAAGGTACGGCCTCCTGTAACGAGTCAAAGCCGCGGGCAATGATCTGAGCCAGGAGATTGTCCCTGTCCGCCATGGAGATGAGCAAGCAGCCGTCAATGGCGAGAGTACGCAATAATTGCTCCAGGGTCCCGCGGATATCTTTAACGTAATAGAAGACGTGATTGGACAGGATGAGGTCGAAGGCCAGGTGCTGGGCCGTCGGCAGGACCCGCCAGGCTGAAACGGGATGCCGGGAAAAAACTTTGATCCGACTGCTTGCTTGGGCAAGGTAAACGGCATCCGGTTCCACCAACGAGAGAATTAGCCGCTGGGGCTCAAACCCGGCCCGAGAGAGCAATCCGGCCAGAAAACTGCCATCCCCGCAACCAAAATCCAGCAGGTGTATGGATCTGCTGGTTCCAGCCAGCGGCGCCAGGTAGGACAGGTAGCTTTCCAGATCGGCGGCAGCTTCAGAAGCGTGCTCCAAAAAAAAGCATAATCATCATGTATTGAGGTAAAATCTTTGGTAGTTTCCAGGGATGCCATAAATCCCCTCTCCGGTATTAGTCTGGATCGTTGCTGAATGCCCCTAGGCGGCGGACTTGACAAGAAAGACCCCCTAAGCCTATACTCGTTGGAAATGTAGAAAACTTAAAGGGATCGTCTTTTTAGACACATTCTCTGGTAACTACCCCATCTCCCTGTCCTGCCCGGCCAGGCGGCCACCGGCTTTCAGTGGGCCTTGATGACCAAGGGGTTGAGCCTCAGCGGCTGGCCGCATTGGGGGCAGGGCAGTGCCGTATCCCGGGCGGCCCTGGTTCCATATTCTCCAAATGCAGGAAGTGGACCCGGCATCGTTGGCCATGACAGTGCGGCTAAAAGTGACTAAAGAGCTTTTAGCAATATCATAATTTGTTGATCACCCGCGCCCCATGAGAACAGCGGCGCAACCCCAGAGGGAACCCGACTCGGGCAATGAAGACCCGCTCCGAAACGGCTTTGGAGGGTTATACTGAAGCTGGTCTGGAGGGCCGCCCTAGCCGATGCGGCCTACAGAATAGGAAGGCGTTAGGGGGGATGATGCAATGCTAGATGTGGAGGAGTTTCGCCTGGGCCGCAGCGGTGTGCCCTTTTCCTGTGTGGACGAGATTCCCGAATGCTGCGGGCGCTGCCACTATCTGGTTTATCAGGAAGCGGCCTGTGCCCTGCCCTATTATTTCTGCGGCTACAATCTGCCGGATCGGATTAATGAGGCAATACCGGCTTGTCAGCCCCATGACGGCGAATCATAACGGCTGGGCGGCTGCAAGGGCAGGTTCTTAAGGGAGATGGCCCTTCGCCCAGGAGATCAGGTCGGCAAAGGTCTGGGCCCAGGTTGGCGTGTGATCCTGGCGGGTGAAGAGGTGGGCCAGCTCGTGGCAGAGCGTGGTAAGCCGCTGCCCCGGTGGATAGAGAAGAATGGCCCGCTGGTTATGGTAGGCTTCGGCCAGGAGGCAGATATCGCCCTGCCAATAGAGGCGCCAGTCAGACCGGGCGGCAGGATTTTCCAGAACCGTCACCGGTTCCTGGCCAAAGGCGGTGCATAACCGGACCGCCCAGTCCTGAAGTTCCGTCAGGTCACGGGTGGCCTCAAGCTCAGAACCATAACGCCGACAGGAACAGCACCAAACCAAGCCGTCGCAGACCAAGTCGGCGTGCTTCTCCAGGTCCAGGAGACGGCCGCACCCGGGACAAGACAACTGCTGCTTATCACCGGGTGCTAACGAAGATATTGCCGGCATCGCCGCTGCCGATTGCCTTTATTCTGAACCGCTTTAGATGCCGGCCATGATCTGGTCGAATTCCGCCGCAGTGACCGCCGGCGCCGTGGCGAAGGCGATACCGGTCATTTTGTTTAAAGCAACCGAAACCTGCATGGCCTGTTCGATCCCCGGCAGGTTGAGGATGAAGACCAGATCCTGATCCCCTAACGTAGCATACATCCCCTGCACGTCGCCGCCGAATTTCTTGATGGTGTCCACAATCTGCCCGGTGCGGGCGGGGCTCATGCCCTTCAGGGCTTCTGCCGAATACTTGCCAAAAAGAATAAAGGTTGCCATAGATTTTCCTCCTGGGGAGGCACGCCGCCAGCCCCGTGCTCAGGTGAGCCGTTCGTTGTCCGCAGATGAGAGGCAGGAGGTAAAAAAGATTTTCCTGCTCACCACTCCTTCTTCCCTTTTTCCTTTACTGCCCCAATCTGGACTCCACCGCCTTCCAGTCAATGTTCTTGAAAAAGGCCTCGATATATTCCGCCCGCTTCAGGCCATAATCCGGGATAAAGGCGTGTTCAAAGACGTCCATGATAAGAAGGGGCCGCCCGCCGGCCAAGTGGCTTACATCGTGTTCGTTAATCCAGGTATTGATGAGGCGACCGTTGCTGGGGTCTTCATACAAGACTACCCAGCCGATGCCCCGGATGGCGCCGCTGGCTTTGAAATCAGCCTGCCAGTTTTCCAGACTGCCGAACTGCTCACTCAGGCGCTTGGCGATTTTGCTGTTGGGATCCAGTTTGCCATCGCCGCCCAGGTTGCCGAAATAGAGCTCATGGAGGCGCATGCCGTTAAACTCCCAGCCCAGACGCCGTTTAATTTCGGCATAGGCCGGAGTATTGGCGGCAATCTTACTTAAAGTTTCCAGCAGTTCGTTGGTGTTTTTGACGTAGCCCTGGTAGAGGGTGAAGTGCAGGTCCAAGGCCTTGTCGCTGAATCCGGGCATGCCTTTGAGTTTGCTGAAATCCTTGGCCGCATAGGGCGCGGTGCTGGCCGAGACCGGTGCGGCCGTGGTAATCAAAAGAATGGCTAACATCATAAGCAAGGCTGATTTCGTCGTCAAGGTCATCAGGGTCCTCCTTTGGTAAATGATATGGCATGGCTACCCGAAAACGGCCCGCACGGCCGCGTTGTGGCTCCGGGACAGGCAAGCTGCTGGTCTCGCCCGCACAGCTGCTTCCAACCCTATGATATCATGACGGCCACATCCTGGGAAAGAAAAAAGCCGGGGCTCTGCGGAGGCATACAAAAAGGGCGGATTTTTCCTTAAGACGCGGCGCAAAAACTTGACAAGCTTGGAGGAAGCCGTTATATATAGATGATTATTGCGGTGGGCCGTTAACTCAGTCGGTAGAGTATCTGCCTTTTAAGCAGAGAGTCGTTGGTTCGAGTCCAACACGGCCCACCAGATGACAAGCGTCCCCATCGTCTAGCCTGGTCCAGGACACCGGCCTTTCACGCCGGCAACCGGGGTTCAAATCCCCGTGGGGACGCCATTTTTCTTGTTAGCCTTTGCAGATCCTGCCATTTGGGCGCCGCCGCCCTTTCCATTAGCACCACCGCTTTACCAACTGCCAGAAGGCTTGCCGCCCAGCCTGTGGAGGAATACGCCGCCGGCTCTGCCGTTAAAGAAAAATCCTTATTCTTATTTTGGCACCGCCCAGAGGCAATATTGGGATCGGAGGAAGAGCTTGCGAGAAGGGTGGAGGGGACTTTGCCAACCTGGTGATACGCTGCAATACCCGAAGGTATCGTATAAGATAGGGCAGAGCCCCTTTGACCCGCCGATGGGGGTTGGAGGCAGCAGCTGGAATGAAAAGACGGCACGGGGCGCTGGGGCCGTGCCCTCTTCTTGAACTAGTGGTTTGGTCTACGATGCTTTTGGATCCTGAATAAGGTAAAATAAAAAATCCCAAGGAGTCGAGGAGCCTATGCCGTTGGTGCTTTATGAAGTCCAGGATCAGATCGGCACGATCACCTTTAATAACTATGAGAAACGCAATGCCCTGAGCCGTGCCTTTATTGCCGAGCTCATGGTGGCTGTGAATACCCTCTTGCTGGAAAAGATCCGGGTCCTGGTCATCCGAGCCCATCCCGGCGCCAAAGTCTGGTCGGCGGGGCACGATGTCACCGAGCTGGAGCGGCCTGGGCGGGACCCATTGAGTTACTATGACCCCTTGGAGCAGGCCATCCGGGCCATCCAGACCTGTCCGGTGCCGGTCCTGGCTCTGATTGAAGGAGGCGTCTGGGGCGGCGCCTGTGAATTGGCCTTTGTCTGTGATATCCTTATCGGCGCCCCCACCGCCTCCTTTACCATTACTCCGGCCAGAATCGGCATTCCCTATAATCCCACGGGGATTTTGCATCTCATTAACCTCTGTGGACTGGGAGCCGCCAAAGAGATGTTCTTTACGGCGCGTCCAGTTCCGGCTGAGAGGGCCCTGCGTTTAGGTATCCTCAATCACCTGGTGCCCAGCGACGAGATCGACGCCTTCACCTATGAGATGGCCCAGGCCATCACGCAAAACTCACCACTGAGCATTGCCGTTATCAAGGAACAGATCCATGTCCTCTCCAATGCCCTGCCGGTGAGCGCGGAAACCTTTGAGCGCATTCAGGGATTGCGGCGCCTGGTTTGGGACAGTGAGGATTACATCGAAGGCAAGCAGGCTTTCCTGGAAAAGCGGCCACCGGTGTTTCAAGGAAAGTAGGAAGGGGGAGAGCAATGAATATGCCTGGCTGGTTAAAGAGTGCGGCCGCAAGGGAGAAGCCTTTCTGTGGGCAAATCATTATTATTGCAGTCAATTTCTTATTAAACAATACTCAGAAATAATAATCCAACGGTTGCCGGCGACGACGCACACTCCAGGCAAAGTAGAGGTTGAAGGGCAGCATGTGCCAGGAATAGAGGTGCGTGGTCTGCCGCCGCAAAATTGACAAGGGCGCATAGAACCGGCGGTTGGCCTGCCAGTAGCCCTCGGCCAGCTCCTGGGCGGTCATGTGTTTGGGGTGGTAGACCACCTTGAAACCACAGTAGTTGGTCCAATCATGGTCAAAGATCCGGCCCTCCGCCAGGAGCTGCTCCCTGATCTTGGTGCCGGGGCGGGGGGCCAGAATAAACATGAAAGATACCGGCGCCTTGACCCGGATGAGAAAATCCACCGTCGTCTGGAAGATATCAGGCCGGTCCCCGTCCAGGCCGAACATGACGTTCACCGAGAAGCCAATACCCCGATCCCGGAAAGCCTTGAACTGCCGCTCATAATCCTTGATTTTATTCTGCTTTTTATTGATGGCCCGGAGACTTTCCTGACTGATGCTCTCCATGCCGATATTGACATGCAGGCAGCCGCTCCGGGCCATAAGGTCCAGCACCTCCGGGTCGTCCCCCACATTGGCCGTGGCCAGACAGCCATAAATAAGTTTCAAGGGGATGAGGCGTTCCATGATGGCCATGGCATGCCGGCGGTTGGCCACAAAATTATCATCCACAAAATAGATGAAATCGCTGCCGGTGAGCTGGCGGATGGCCTTGATTTCCTCAATGACCTCCTCCACCGGCCGGTGCCGGAACTTGCCGCCATAGACCTGGGTCACCTCACAATAATTGCAATTGTAGGGACAGCCCCGGGTCGTCTGGGAGGGGATGTTGAGAAGCTTATATTTTTTCAGATTGAGGAGGTCATAGCGGGGGACCGGCAGGTTGACCAACGGTGAAAGTTCCTGGGCTTGATAGCGGGGCTGCAGGCGGCCGGCCTGGACATCCCGCAGGAGTTGCGGCCAGGCGGTCTCGGCCTCCCCCAAAACCAGGGCGTCGGCGTGCTGCTGACACTCCTCTGGGGCCAGGGTCGCATGGAAACCCCCCATGACCACCGGAATACCCCGGCCCCGGAAACCTGCGGCGATTTCATAGGCCCGAGGCGCCTGATGGGACATGCAGGTCAGGGCCACCAGATCGGCCCGTTCCTGAAAGGTGATCTCTTCCAGGAGATCGTCTTTCAGCTCTACGGCAATATCCCGGGGCACTAAAGCTGCCAGATAAGGCAGGGTCATCCCCAGCAGCCAACGCTGGCGCCGTTTTTCCAGGAGACCGTGCCGATAACGCGACGGTTGGATAATGAGGACACGCATAAGATCAAGACCAATCCTAAGGGAAATTTTTTCAGGCACTGCAGGTCGTGCGGGCGCTAATAAAGAACTATACCATAAGAGGTCCTTGCCAAAACCTTTTTTGGGACCTCGGCCAGGTCGCACCTGGTCAGCCGGCCACGCGCCTCTGCCGGGAAAACCTCTTGACCCTTGCAGGTTTTCGCGATAGAGTGGTACCATTTTGACCTGGGGAAAGAGTATGTTGCTGCAACACCGGGCCCGCGCCGCCTTTACTACCACCATGCAGCTCATGGCCGAGATCGTCGAAAAGCATCTGGAGCCTCTGACTGCGGCGGCCCGCCTGTTGGCCAAGGCCTTGCAGGCTGGCCAGAAGGTCCTCATCTTTGGCAACGGCGGCAGCGCTGCGGATGCCCAGCATCTGGCCGCGGAATTCGTCAACCGTTTTCAGATCGAGCGGCCGCCGCTGGCTGCCGTGGCTCTGACCACTGATACCTCCATCCTCACCGCGGTCGGCAATGACTACGATTTCAGCGATATTTTTGTGAAACAGATCCAGGCTCTGGGACGGCCGGGCGACGTGGCCTGGGGGATCAGCACCAGCGGCAATTCTCCCAATGTCATCAAAGCTCTGCAAACGGCCCGCCATCTGAAAATGCACACCCTGGCGGTCACCGGCCAGGATGGAGGGAAAATGGCACCGTTGGCGGATATTGCCCTCATTGTCCCCTCGACGCAGACGCCCCGCATTCAAGAGGTGCAGCTCACCATGGGCCATATCCTCGTCGATCTGGTGGACTTCCTCCTGTTTCCGGAACGCTTCGACTTGTCATGACCAAGCCCCCCAAACTCACCCCCCTGTCTCTGGCCGGGGTTAAGACCTACAGCCTCAAAGGCCGGTGCAGCAAGGTAAACTTTCGGGATTTCGGCAGCCCCTGGCAAACCGGGGGGTCGGTAGCGGACTTCGTCGCCGGCCTGCCCAAGATCCTGGCCGCAGCTGATCTGCGGCGGATAGCCGCGGCCTGGGTGGCGGCTCGCCGCCAGGGCCATCTAGTCCTGCTGGGATTCGGTGCCCACGCCCTGAAAGTGGGACTGAGTCCCGTTATCATCGCGCTGCTGCGCCAAGGGCTGCTCTCCGGCGTGGCCCTGAACGGCGCCGGCATCATCCACGACGCCGAGATCGCCATGGTGGGCCAGACCTCCGAAGAAGTGGAGGCGGTCCTGGGCGCGGGTCAGTTCGGCATGGCCGAGGAGACCGCCTCTTTCTTGAACAACGCCATTGCCTGGGGAGCCCAACATGACCTGGGCTTGGGGGAGGCAGTAGGCCGGCAGCTCCTGGCCGCCGACTTTCCCCATAACGATCTCAGTGTTCTGGCCCAGGCCGCGGCCCTCCAGGTCCCGGCCACGGTGCATGTGGCCATCGGCACCGATATCATCCACATGCATCCCTCCGTGGACCCGGCGGCCTTGGGGCAGACGACCCACCTGGATTTCCGCCTCTTTGCCGCCCTGGTCAGCCGCTTGGCCGGGGGAATGTATATTAATCTGGGGTCAGCGGTGCTCCTCCCCGAAGTCTTTCTCAAAGCCCTGTCCTTGGCCCGGAATTTAGGCCATACCGTTGACCCCCTGACCACCGTCAATATGGACTTCATTCAACATTACCGGCCGTTGACCAATGTGGTGCGCCGTCCCACCCTGGGAACGGGCCAGGGCTATGCCCTCACCGGCCACCACGAGATCATGTTCCCCCTCCTGGCCGCCCTGGTCACGGAGCTGTGGAACAGCGGACAGACAACATGGGAGTGACGATACGAATTCAGGCCGGGGCTGTGGAAGTCTTGGGTGAGCTCCACGATACCGCGACGGCTCAGGCCATTGCTGCGGCGTTGCCGCTGGAGGCCACGGTGCACACCTGGGGCGAGGAAATTTATTTTCCTATCCCAGTCCGCCAGCCTCTGGATCAGACCGCCACTGAGGTGGTAGAAGTCGGGGATATTGGCTACTGGCCCAGGGGCCCGGCCCTCTGCCTCTTCTTCGGCCCCACCCCCATCAGTGGTCCGGGCGAGATCCGGCCGGCCAGCGCCGTCAATATCGTCGGCAGATTGTCCGGCGATATCCGGCGCTTGCACGAGGTCCCAGACGGTATTATAATAAAGGTTGAAATCTTGCCGGCTTAATGCCAGTCCTGCTGTTTCGGCAGATCTTTTGAATTCTAAGGAGAACCTTCGCCCATGCCCATTTTTGAGTTCCATTGCAATGACTGCGGCACTGATTTTGAAAAGCTGGTCTTCGGCAGCGATCCCGCCGTGGAATGTCCCGAATGCCATAAAACCAACTGCGCTCGCCTCATGAGTGCCTGTAATGCCAAGGTCGGCACCAAATTAACGGCCACCTCTGGTGGCGGCGGCGCCTCCTGCACCGGCTGTGCCGCCACCAGTTGCAGTACGTGCCATTAAACCCGCTTCCCAACCACGGGAGAGGAGGTTGTCACCTCTTCTCCCCCGACCAGCCCAGCTCCCCTCTTGCCGCGGTTGCCGATGCTTCGCCGCCACCGCTCAGAAGGCCCATCCCATGCTCCCCATTGCGCCGCTCCTGATTGAACACCGTTTGATCGAGAGAATGATCCGTTTAATGGCCCAGGAAAAAGAACGGCTGCAGGCCAACATCGCCGTCAGTCCGGAATTTGCCTTCGTAGAACCGCGCTTTCTCCGGGCGGCAGTGATTTTGCTCCGGGATTATGTCGGGGCCTGGCACCATGGCAAGGAAGAAGATATCCTCTTTGCGGCCCTGCAGGAGAAACCGCTCACTTCAGAGCACCGCCGGATTCTAGAGCAGCTGCAGGCGGAGCACCGCTGGGGCCGGGAGGCCACCAAAAAATTTGCGGCCGCCACCCAGCGCTTCAATCAGGGCCACGAAGCCGCCCTGACCGACATCCTGGCCAGTCTGGAGGCCCTGGTGAGCTTTTACCCGGCCCATATCGCCACCGAAGACCAGGATTTTTTCCTGCCGGTCATGGCCTATTTTTCTCCGGCGGAACAAGAGGCCCTCGTGAAGCAGATGCAAACCTTTGATCAGGACCATGACCTGGCCGCGGCCGAACAACTGGTGGCGGCTTGGGAGGCCCAGGGGTGCAAGTGCCATTTGTAGTTTGCAGTTCTGGGATCCATGTCTTGGCCCACAGGAGCCCAGGAAGAGTGCGGCACTGACTCACCTCCGGTCTCACACCTCAGAACTATGAGCCTTTGGTTTTTTTTACTTATCTGGCTTTCTTTTCCAGACCTGGGGCAGACCTTGGCCCCGTCGCCCTGTCTCGCGGCCGACAATCCCATGGTCAGGCTGCGTCTCGGGGAAACCGTGGTGCAGGCCGAAGTGGTGTCAACGCCGGAGAAACTCTACCTGGGGTTGGGGGGACGCCAGCACCTGCCCTGGGGCACCGGCATGCTCTTCCTGCTGCCCACCCGGGAGGTGCAGACCTTCTGCATGCGGGGCATGCTCATCCCCATCGACATCATCTGGATCGACCAGAACCGGGTCATCGGTTTCCACGAAAATCTGCAGCCCCAAGACCCGGGTTCTTTTACCTCGCCAGGGCCGGTGAACCTGGTCCTGGAAGTGCCGGCCGGCTTCGTGGCCGCCACTAATCTGCGCCTGGGCGCTAAACTGGTTGTGGAAAAATAACCGCCAGTCCCCTTCTCCCTTTTTCCTTTTCCCTGCATTAAAAAAGGGCGCCCCCCACTGGAACGCCCTTGTCAGTATCTTAACGTCAGCCGTTAAATTTTGATCAGGCCGGCGGCCAATTTGGCGGCCATAACGGTATTCTTCATGAGCATGGTAATGGTCATGGGGCCGACGCCGCCGGGCACCGGGGTGATGAAGGCGGCCTTTTCTTTGACCGCGTCAAAATCCACGTCGCCGGCCAGGATGGCCTTGCCGGTCTTTTCGCTGATGCCGATGCGGTTGACGCCCACGTCGATGACACAGGCACCTTCTTTGACCCAGTCAGCCTGAACGTATTTGGGCACGCCGGCAGCCACGATGAGGATGTCGGCCCGACGGCAGTGCTCGATCATCCTGTCTTTGGGAGTGCCGGTATGCACGCAGGTCACCGTGGCGTTGGCGCCAGGGAGCTTCTGCAGCATGATGGCCACCATGGGTTTGCCCACGATGTTGGACCGGCCGACGACCACTACTTCCTTACCTTTGGGGTCGCCGAAGCTGCGCACGATCAGTTCCTGGCAGCCAGCCGGGGTGCAGGGCAGGAAGGCGTACTGGCCGATGAGGATGCGGCCGACGTTGACCGGGTGGAAGGCATCCACGTCTTTGTTGGGGTCGATGGCATAAAGGACTTTATTGGTGTCGATGGTCTTGGGCAGGGGCAGCTGCACCAGGATGCCGTGGATCTTGGGATCCTTGTTGTATTTTTCGATCAGACCCAGGAGTTCGGCCTCGGCAATGGTGGGCGGTTGATTGTCCTGCACCGAATAGAAGCCCAACTCATGGGCGGTCTTCTGTTTGGCGGTGACGTAGCTCACCGAACCCGGATCCTCACCCACCAGAATGGTGACCAGGCCAGGAGTAATATTGTGTTTGGCCTTCAGTTCGTCCACTTCCTTTTTTAACTCGTCCCGGATCTGAGCCGCAACCTCGGCTCCTTTGATTAATTTGGCAGACATATACCTCTCCTTTGGAATTGTGATGTAAACCTTTGTGCATTTTTTCATTAATTAGCAATAAACCGGGCAAGAGTCAATGAAAAAAAAGCCGCCGCTGCGAAGTTGCTCTTTTCCTGGCTACTCTGCCGGCGGCCGGTCCACCTCAGGGACTCTTGACAAAAAGGCCGGGGCGCCCCACAATGTGCGGTATGGCCAAGCATAACCCTTCACTGGCAACCGCGGACCGCATCGAACAGATGTTCTCTGGCATCGTTCCCTGGTACGATTTCCTGAACCGCTGCCTCAGCCTCCGGCGGGACGTCTATTGGCGTCGGGCTCTGGTCCAGGGTTTGCGCCTGCCGCGGCGGCCCCTGGTCCTGGATCTGGCGGCCGGCACCCTGGACGTCTCTTTGGAGATCGTCCGGCAACACCCCCAAGCCCGGGTCCTGGCTGTGGACTTCAGCCTGCCCATGCTGCAGCAGGGCCGGGAAAAATTGCTGGCCCGGCAGCAGGGCGGCATTGTGCCGGTGGCGGGGGATGCCTATGCCCTGCCCTTCCCGGACCGGACCTTTGACGCCCTGACCATGGCCTTTGGCATCCGCAATTTACCAGACCACTTATTAGCCCTCCAGGAAATATCTCGCCTTTTAAAGCCGGGGGGCATGGTGGCCATCTTGGAGTTCGTACCGCCCAGCGGCGGCCTGCCGGCCCGACTCTATGAGAACTATCTTACCCGGTTGCTGCCGTTGGTGGGCCGGTTGTTCTCCCGCCACTCTTTTGCCTATAGTTATCTGGCCGAGTCCATTCTGCACTTTCCGACGGCCCCGGTCTTTGCCCAATTAATAGAAGAGGCAGGCTTTCAAGAAGTGCGTTGGCAGACCTTAACGATGGGGATCGTCAGTCTCTTTTACGGGGTACGAGGTGAAGAGTAAAAGGTGAGATGTGAAAGGTGATGTGCCCCCAAAAACAGCTTTTCACTAACCACCGGCCACTGACCACTTGCCCCTTACCTTTGCAGACGCTCAATGGCCGCCATAATCTCCCCGGTCAGGGCCGCGGCCTCTTCTGGCCGGGCGGCCTGGCAGGGTGGGCCCAGACGCACCCGGACCTGGTAGCCCGGCGGTTCCGGGAGGTAGGAAATACCGAGCGGTAAAAACGGCAGCTTTTTCTCGGGCAGATGTTTTTGCAGGCGGAGCAGCAGTTGAATGAACCGGTGTTTGCCCGGCCCCACTTCCCCGGGGACATAGGTCCCTTCGGGGAAGAGCACGAGCTGTTCCCGGCGGTGTAAGAGGGTGAGCAAGGTGCGAAAAGTGGACAAAGTCGCCTGGGGGCAGCGCCGGTCCAGGGGGATGCCGCCCAAAGCTTCGCAGAGCTTGCGGCTGGCCAAAGAGTGAAATAACTCCACCTTGGCCACATAGTAGAGCGGCCGGGGAAAGGTCAGACCGACGATGGGCACGTCTTCCCAACGCTGGTGCTTGGGGCAGATGATGGCCGCGCCCTGCTGTGGCCAGTGCTCCAGGCCCTCCACCTGCAGGCGGAAATAGCGCTGGAAAGTCTGGCCGGTGAGCCAGCGCATGCTCAGATAGAACCACCTGATCAGCCGATCCCGTTGCACCCGAACCCCTCTATGGTAAACCGTGAGCGGGGAGCAGTGAGCCGAAAAAAGAATAACCTTTTCTTTTTACTGGCCACTGGCCACTGCCCACTAACCACTATCCCGCTTTTCCCTATGTTATACCGAGCTCCTGCTCCTTTTTGGCAATGGCCAGCATGGTTTTGATGACGGTATCCGGGGTCAGGCTGATGGAGTCAATGCCACACTCCACCAAAAAGGCGGCGAATTCCGGATAATCGCTGGGGGCCTGACCGCAGATGCCGATCTTGCGACCGTGTTTCTTGGCCAAATCAATGATGTTCTTGATCATGCCCAATATGGCGGGATGGCGCTCGTCAAAGAGGTGGAAGACCAGCTCGGAATCCCGGTCCAGTCCCAGGGTAAGCTGGGTAAGGTCGTTGGAGCCGATGGAGAAGCCATCGAAAATCTTGGCAAATTCCTCGCCCAACAGAACATTGCTGGGGACTTCCACCATGACGTAGACTTCCAGGCCGTCCTGGCCCCGCACCAGGTTCATGGTCTCCAATAATTCCAGCACCCGCACGCCCTCTTCCGGCGTCCGGCAGAAGGGCACCAGAATTTTCACGTTGGTCAGGCCCATATCATTCCGGACCCGCCGCAAGGCCCGGCACTCCAAAGCGAAGGCCGGTTGGAACTTGGGATCGTAATAGCGGGAGGCGCCCCGCCAGCCCAACATGGGATTGGACTCCGCAGGTTCAAAAAGAAAGCCGCCGATGAGGTTGGCATATTCATTGGATTTGAAATCGGAGAGCCGCACAATGACGTCTTTGGGATAAAAGGCCGCGGCGACGCGGGCAATCCCTTGGGCCAGATGGTCTACGAAGTATTCTTTTTTATCGCTGTACAGCCGGGTGCGAGCGTCAATCTGACTCAGGGCTTCGGCTACCCGAGGATTAGTGGCTGCCGCCTCCTGAAGTTGGTCGTAGTGAATCAGGGCGAGAGGGTGGATGCCGATATGGGAGTTGATAATAAACTCCTGACGGGCCAACCCTACCCCCTGGTTGGGGATCTGGCAATCCAGGAAGGCCTTTTCCGGCATGCCCACATTCATCATAATCTGGGTCCGGGTAGTCGGCAGGCTCTTCAGGTCGACCCGGTCCACCTCATAGGCCAGCAGACCGTCGTAGATGAGGCCGGCCTCGCTTTCCGCACAGCTCACCGTAATCTTCTGGCCGGGTTGGATAAGACTGGTGGCCTTGTCCGTGCCAATGACGCAGGGGATGCCCAGTTCCCGGGAGACGATGGCAGCATGGCAGGTGCGGCCCCCCCGGTTGGTGACAATGGCCGCAGCCGTGCGCATCATGGGTTCCCAATCAGGATCGGTCATATCGGTAACCAGGACCTCGCCCGGCTGGAATTGGGCCAGGGCCGCGGAACTCTCGATGATACGGGCCGGCCCTTGGCCGATCTTGGCCCCCACCGCCTGCCCCTGAATGATGACCCGACCCTTTTCTTTTAAGCGGTAGGTCTCAATCACACTGACATCCCGGCGGGCATGGACCGTTTCGGGCTGCGCCTGGACAATGTACATCTGGCCGGTGCCCACCTGCACGCCGTCGCCGTCTTTGGCCCATTCAATGGCCATGGGCCGGAATACGCCGGTGGCCTGGCTATAGTAATCCTCAATGTAGCAGGCCCAGCGGGCCAGGGTGATGATCTCAGCGTCGGTCAGGACAAAGCGGCGCTGCTCCTCTTCGGAAGTGGCTAAGACCCGCACCGGCCGGGTCTCGTCATCGGTATAGATCATCTTGACCTTATGGTCGCCCATCTTTTTGCTGATGATGGGATATTTGTCCATCTTCAGGGTGGGTTTAAAGACATGATATTCATCGGGGGTCACCTGGCCTTGGACGATGGTCTCGCCCAAACCATAGGTGCCGGTAATATCCACCACTTCGGTAAAGCCTGTGGCTGCGTCGACGGTGGCCAGGACGCCGGAACAGGCGGCATCGGAACGGACCATCTTCTGGACGCCCACGGAGAGGGCCACGGCAAACTGATCGATACCCTTTTCATACCGGTAGCTGATGGCCCGGTTGGTAAACAATGAAGCAAAACAGCGCTTGACTGCTTGGATCAGGGAGATTTTGCCCCGGATATTTAAAAAGGTCTCCTGCTGACCGCCGAAGATGGCCTCCGGCTGTTCTTCGGCCACGGCCGAGGAGCGCACCGCCACATCCAGATCGGTGCCGGAGACGCCGTACAAATCCTCCAGGTCTTCATAGGCCTTGCCGATCTCGGCCACCAGCGCCGAAGGCAGCGGCGCGTCCAGAATCAAGTCGCGGATGCGGCGGCCTTTGCGGACCAAATCATGCAGATCAGCGGGATTCAGGCCATTCAGGACCTGACGGATGCTCTTTTCAATCCCGGCCGTCTTCAAAAAATATCTGTAGGCGGTTGCCGTGATGGCAAAACCGTTGGGTACCAGGATACTTTTGGCAGCCAGGTTGCGGATCATATCGCCGAGAGAAGCATTCTTCGCCCCGACCAGGTGGACATCCGCCATGCCGATTTCATCATACCAAAGGATAAGTTTTTCTTCTCTCGTACCCATGGCTACCTCCTTGCCGAATCTGCCTTGCAGCAAGATCTTTTAAATTAAGAAAGTTATACTTTTAGCATAGGTTTAATATCTTGTCAATGATGAGGCGGCCTCACGCGGTCAACCCCTCCTGCCTTTGCCATCCGGCCGCGGTCCCCTCGGCGGTCGGCCTGGTCACAACAAACTCCCGAGAAGCTGTTGCAAAATTCTGAAAATCGATTTCATGTCATTCTGGGTGCAGCGAAGAATCTTGTCTTTCCAGGTAGATAACGATCCTTCACTCCGTTCCGGCCGACAAGCAACGAGGTTTTGCAACTACCTGTAGCAAAGGCGGCGTTTTTGAGTATAATAGGATGCTGTGGTAAGAAACAGCGGCGCCTCACGGCCAGCCAGTCAGCTCTGCTGGCCGCGCCCGGAATCCCTGCCTGCGGAGGCCGGACAGCCGCTTCTGTCCGGAAGATGAAGAGCTTATGAAGACAAAACAAGAAAAATCCCCGCCCCTGGCCGGGGAATTCCAGACCCTGGCGGCAGCCCTTGATTGGGTCTATGATCTGCAGAAATTCGGCATTAAGTTCGGCCTGTCCTCCACGGCCAGGCTCATGGCCAGACTGGACAACCCGCAGGAGCGCTGTCGTTTCATCCATGTGGCCGGCACCAACGGCAAGGGTTCGGTAGCCGCCATGCTGTCCAAAATCCTCACTCTGGCCGGTTACCCGGTAGGTCTGTATAGCTCCCCTCATCTGGTACATTTTCACGAGCGCTTCCGCCTCAGGGATGAAGATATTGACGATGCCACTGTCCTGGCGCTCATCAATCAGGTGAGGGCGGTGGTCGATCCTGACGAACTGCCCACGTTTTTTGAGTTTGTCACGGCCATGGCCTTTCTCTACTATGCCCAACAGCAGGCCGATCCGGTGATCCTTGAGACCGGCATGGGAGGCCGCCTGGACGCCACCAACATCGTTCACCCCCTTTTGTCCGTTATTACCAACATCGCTTTGGACCATCGGGAGTATCTGGGCAATTCCCTGGCCGCCATCGCCGCGGAAAAAGCCGGCATCATCAAACCCGGGGTGCCGGTTGTAACGGCCGTCCGTCAGCACACGGCCTTCATCCCCATCCGGGCTGCTGCTGAAGCCTTGCACAGCCCTCTCTATCTCTATAATCGGGATTTTCAGGTGCGCGGCCAAGGCCGGGGCCGATTCCGTTACGAAGGCCTGCACGCCAGGCTTTCTGGCTTGCGCACCAACCTCCTGGGGCGCCATCAGTACCAGAACGCCGCTGTAGCCCTGGCCACCATTGAACTCTTGCAGCAGCAGGGTTTGGAGATTTCTGAGGCGGACCTGCGCCAGGGTCTGGAGCAGGTCCGCTGGCCCGGCCGTCTGGAACTGGTTGCCACCGAGCCCCGTGTCATCCTGGACGGCGCTCACAATCCCGCGGCGGCCGCCACCCTGGCCCAGGCCCTGCGCCAGGTTCTGACCTATCACCGCCTTATCCTGGTGTTGGGGATTATGGCCGATAAAGACATCCGGGGCATCCTCCGCCGGCTCCTCCCTTTGGCGGATGTGGTGATTTTTTCCCGGCCACGCTATGATCGGGCCGCGCCCCCGGAGCACCTGCAATCCCTGGCCGAAGACCTCCCCCCCCAGACCTTGGTCATCGACGATTTAGAGGCGGCCATCCAGACGGCCAAAACCCTGGCCCAGCAAGACGACCTAATCGTGGTCACCGGCTCCCTTTTTACCATCGGCGAAGCCCGGGACTATCTCACTTCCAGCCGCCAACCTTGCCAGCGCTAGGCAGATTTGAACTTGACAGGGGACCGCGTTGATGGTAACTTTTCCGAATATTTAGTTTTTTAGCCTTCTCAGCGCTCACAAAGGAGAAGCGGGCATGCATTTCCAAGATGTGCTCATGACCTTGGAACGATTCTGGGCTGATCGGGGCTGCGTCATCCAACAACCCTACGATCTGGAAGTCGGCGCCGGCACCTTTAACCCGGCCACCATGCTCCGGGTTTTGGGTCCCGAACCCTGGAACGTGGCCTATGTGGAGCCGTCCCGCCGGCCCACAGACGGCCGTTATGGCGAAAATCCCAACCGGCTGCAACATTATTATCAATATCAGGTGATCCTCAAACCGTCACCACTGGAAGTCCAGGAGCTTTATTTGGACAGCCTCAAAGCCCTGGGCATCGATCCCCTGGCCCATGATATCCGTTTTGTGGAAGACGATTGGGAATCCCCGACCTTGGGCGCCTGGGGACTGGGTTGGGAAGTCTGGCTGGACGGCATGGAGATCACCCAATTCACCTATTTTCAACAGGCTGGCGGCATCGATCTGCATCCCATCAGCGTGGAATTGACCTATGGCCCCGAGCGGATCGCCATGTACCTCCAGGGCATTAACAACGTCTATGACCTGATCTGGACCGACGGCATTACCTACGGCGACATTCATCATCGGGGCGAAGTGGAATTTTCCACCTATAATTTTGAACAAGCCGACGTCGCCATGCTCTTTGATCTATTTGAGAAATATGAAAAAGAATCACACCGGCTCATCGGCGTCGGTCTGGTCCTGCCGGCATATGACTATTGTCTGAAATGCTCCCATACCTTCAACCTTCTGGATGCCCGGGGGGCCATCAGCGTCGCGGAACGCAGCCGGATCATCGGCCGGGTCCGCCAGATGGCCCGCCTCTGCGCCGAAGGCTACCTGAAACAACGGGAGGCTATGGGGTTTCCCTTGTTAAAGAAGAATGCTGCGTGATTTTTAAAGAAGAGGAGTGGAAAAGGAGTGATTCCAGCTAGAAGTGCGGGCAGGGCGGTGCGGGCCCGTATGCTGGCGTGAGATAAGCAACGGGGAACCGGCAATCAGAAATTCCTAACCGATGCCACCAAGGCAGTCTTTGCATTGAGGATACCATGGCACCTGATCTGCTCATAGAAATCGGGACCGAAGAAATCCCGGCCAGATTTATTCCGCCTGTTTTGGAAGAGATGAAGGTAACGTTCCAGAAGCGTCTGGAGCAAGAACGTATCGCCGTGGGGGACATCAAGACCATGGGCACACCCCGCCGGTTGACCCTCCTGGCCGCTGACCTGGCACCCCGCCAGGCCGAGAGCACCGCGGAGATCATCGGTCCGCCCAAGGCCGTGGCCTATGACGCCTCTGGGAAACCCACGCCGGCAGCCCTGGGTTTTGCCCGGGCCCAGGGAGTTGCAGTAGAAGATCTGGTGGTGCTGGAAACAGAAAAAGGCCCCTACCTGGCGGTCAAAAAGCATGCTGCGGGTCTGCCGACCTTGGAGCGTCTCCCGGAAATCCTGCCGGAGTGGATCTTGGGATTATCCTTTCCCAAATCCATGCGTTGGGGGTCTTTGAGCATCACGTTTGCCCGCCCCATCCATTGGCTGGTGGCCCTCTACGGGGAGGACGTCATTCCTTTCACCATCGGGGATATTGCCTCAGGCGCGGTCACCTACGGCCACCGCTTTCAGGCCCCTCGAGCTATTCCCCTGCGCTCGGCCGCAGGGGCGGATTATGTCGAGGCCCTGCGTCAAGCCCATGTCCTGGTGGACCCGGAGGAACGCCGGGACCGGCTCGTGGCGGAATTAGAGGAAGCGGCCCGGTCGGTCCAGGGCCAGATCGTGCCCAACCCCGAGCTGCTTCAGGAAAATACTTTTTTGGTGGAACATCCCAACGTCACCCTGGGCACCTTCGACGACCGTTTCCTGCAATTGCCTGACGAGGTCCTCATCACCTCCATGCGGGAACACCAACGCTATTTCTCCCTGCGGAATGCCCAAGGGAAGCTTTTGCCCCATTTTATCGCGGTGAACAATACCATGGCTCGCGACCCGGCAGTGGTCCGGGAAGGCCATGAACGGGTCTTGCGGGCCCGGCTGAGCGATGCCATGTTCTTCTTCCAGGAAGATCGCAAAGTACCGTTGGACAACTGGGTAGAGGAATTAAAGGGCGTGGTCTATCACTCCCTGTTGGGTACTTCCTATGAGAAAATGGCCCGGTTCCGGGCTCTGGCCACTTATCTGGCCGAACGGCTCCTCCCCGGGAAAGTGGACAAAGTCCAACGGGCCGCCACCCTGTGCAAAGCCGATCTGGTGAGCGGTCTAGTGGGCGAGTTCCCCAGCCTCCAGGGGATCATGGGCCGGGAATACGCCCGCCTGGCCGGCGAAGATCCGGAAGTGGCCGAAGCCATCTGGGAACATTATCTCCCCCGGCATGCCGGCGATCAACTCCCCGATAACCTGGTGGGTGCCATGGTGGGTATGGCCGACCGGCTGGACAGCATCTGCGGCTGTTTCGGCGTCGGGCTCATCCCCTCCGGCGCTGCCGATCCTTACGGTCTGCGGCGCCAGGCCCTGGCCATCATCAATATTCTCTGGGACAAGAAGTTCTATCTGGACCTGAGCGCCGCCGTGCAGCACAGTCTGTCTCTCTTGCAAGAGAAATTATCGGAACCGCTGGACAAGACACACAACGAGGTAATGGAGTTCTTCCGCACCCGCTTACATCACCTCCTGGTCGGCGAGGGATTGAGCGCGGAAGTGGTGGAAGCAGTTTTGAGCACGTCTTTCACCGACATCGTTGAGGCCATGCAACGAGCCCACGCCCTGGACGAGGTCCGTCGCGGTCTGGATTTCCCGGCCCTGGCCGTGGCCTTCAAACGGGTTATCAATATTTCCCGGGGAACCCCGGCCGCGCCGGTGCAGCCGGAGCTGTTCGAACAACCGGAAGAACACCATCTCCTGGCGGCCACCGTGGCTATGGAAGAGGCCGTCGCCAAGGCCCTGCCGGTGCGCAACTATCCCGAAGTCTTTAAAGCCTTGGCGTCCCTCAAAACCCCGGTGGACAACTTTTTTGATGCCGTGCTGGTCATGACCGACAACCTGCCGGTGCGGGCCAACCGCTTGGCCCTGCTGGTCCGCATCAGCCAGACGTTTTTGCAGCTGGCGGATTTTTCAAGGATATCTATCTGATAGCCTCTGGCCGCCAAGGCAGCCGCTTGCCACTCCCAAAGACTCTTCTCTTGGGCGGGCCAGGAAGCCCGCCCAAGGTTAATGAAAAAATTTCTTCTTGCTTCCCAACCTCGCCAACAGACGTCCGCATTCCTCCTTTCCTGGCATAACCCGCGGTTCAGCCTGCAGGCGAAAAAAAGCAGCAGCTGGCGCCGATTCCTGTTATATTATGAGTTATTATTGTGCAGAGGAACGTATGGCTCTATTGGCGCCGCGCTTTTCCGGCGGCAGCCCCCTGAGAAACGATGATAAAGTGGTTTAAAAGGAAAAAAAAGCTTCCGGACCTGCCAGACGAGCCGGAGCAGGAGCAGCTCGAAACCTCGGCTGCAGAAATGATCGAAATCGAGGCCGACCAAGAGACGGCAGCCTGGCCGCCTCAGGCTCTCGCAGAGCAGCTGCAGCCTGAACCGGCACCCGAAGAGCCGGATTACCAGATACCGGTGGATGTCGCCGTCGAGGCTCCATCCACCGCAGGAACCCCTCCCACAGAATCTGCCGCCACGTCGGAGGACCTCCCAGACGACTCCAGGCCCCGGTTCTTCCGGCGTTTGCGGGAACGTCTCAGCAAGACCCGTCAGGTCCTCGGTTCCAACCTGGACCGCCTCTTCCTGGGGCACAAGACCATCGATCTGGACCTCCTGGATCAACTGGAAGAACTGCTCATCACCGCTGATTTGGGAGTAGAAACCAGCATCGAGCTCATCGACCGCACCCGGGAAAAGGTGAAGCGCCGGGAACTGACCGATCCGGCCCGGCTCAAGGCCCATCTCAAGGAAGAGATGTTGGCGCTGCTGACCGGCGTGGCCCCGGCGGCTGCACCGGCCACGGCCAAACCATGGGTCGTCATGGTTATCGGCGTCAACGGCGTCGGCAAGACCACCACTATTGCCAAACTGGCCCACTATGATAAGCAGCAGGGACAGAAAGTCTTGTTGGTGGCGGCGGATACCTTTCGGGCCGCAGCCGTCGAACAGCTGGAGATCTGGGGCCAACGGGTGGGGGTGCCGGTCATTAAACAGAAAACCGGGGCCGATCCGGCTGCGGTGGTCTTTGACGGCCTGCAGGCCGCCCTGGCCCGGGGGATTGATAAGGTCTACATCGATACCGCCGGCCGCCTGCACACCAAAGTTAATCTCATGGAAGAATTAAAGAAAGTTAGACGGACGGCCGAAAAAAAGATCATGGGCGCCCCCCATGAAGTCCTCCTCGTCCTGGATGCCACCACCGGTCAGAATGCCGTCAGTCAAGCCCGTCTCTTTCACGAGGCCATCGGCGTCAGCGGCATCGTCATGACCAAACTGGACGGCACCGCCAAAGGCGGCGTGGCTCTGGGCGTCGTGAAGGAAACCGGTCTGCCCATAACCTTCATCGGCGTCGGCGAACAGATGGACGATCTGCGCCCCTTCGATCCCGAAGCGTATCTCGAGGCCATCATCGGCTAGGACGGTTAGGGTCCGATCTTAATAGCACAACCTTAATATGAAATCCATAAAACCTTCTGGATGCCTTGCTTTGGCCAAAGAGCCCACTGCCGCCCGCGGCTGGTTCCTGCCCTTTTTATGGTATTGGCTCCCCCCCTGCCTCCTTACCATCGGCATCCTGGTCATGGCCGGAGATTGGGGGTCGATCTCACAATTCCGACTGCCTATAAAAATTTTGGAATTCCTTTTGCCTTCCCTGTCTGCCAAGGAAATTTATCAATTGTATGCAGAACTGCGCAAGGTCCTGCATTTTTTGGTATATGCCGCCCTTTTTGCCGTCTATGCTCGGGCCTGGCGCTGGCATGTGGGGTTGGGGCGATGGAAAGCAATATTTCTGGCTTTGCTTGTCTGTCTCCTGGTCTCCTCTGCCGACGAAGGCCGGCAGACCTTGTTTTTATCCCGTACCGGCAGCCCCCGAGATGTCCTGCTCGACATGAGCGGCGCTTTAACGGCAGCCATCGCCCTCTTCCCCTTTCTCCGACAAGAATCCGCAGCAACCGTCGGCCCAAGCAAACGCAGGGACATTTAAACCATTGACAACCGCTTGCAAAAAAAAGCCGCTGACTTATACTTAAAGAATATGAAAAAACTCACTGTTTTCCTGAGCATCATCTGCCTGCTGGCGCTGGCCTTGACGGTCCCCGGCGCTGCTGACCAGGGCAATTTATTTTCTCGGGTGCAGGAGCATCAGTTGGACAACGGTCTGACCGTGCTGCTGCTGCCCGAGGATCGGGCTCCCATCGTCAGCGTCCAGGTCTGGTATCGGGTCGGGTCCCGCAACGAGGTCCTGGGAAAAACCGGTCTTTCCCATCTTTTGGAACACCTCATGTTCCGGGGGACGGAAAAATACGGCCCCAAAGCCTTCTCTCGGTTGCTCCAGCAGGCCGGGGCCAATAACAATGCCTTTACTTCCAAAGATTACACCGCCTATTTTGAGACCGGGCCGACCGCCAGTTTGCGCCTCTTCCTGGAATTGGAAGCCGACCGCATGCGCAACCTGAAGTTGAGCGAAGACCTGTTCCGGACGGAGCAAAAAGTCGTGGTGGAAGAGCGGCGCCTGCGCACCGAAGACGACCCGGTTAACTCGCTCTATGAGGAGCTGGTGGCCACCGCCTTCAAGGCCCATCCTTATCAATGGCCCGTCATCGGCTGGATGCACGACGTCGCCTCCCTCACCCTGGCAGACCTGCGGCAACACTATGACCGTTATTACCAGCCCAATAATGCCACTTTGGTGGTGGTGGGCGACATCGACCCGGCTGCGACCTTACAAGCCATCCGGGAGACTTTCGGGCAGATCCCTCGCGGTCCTGACCCTCCGCCGTTTCGGGCTTTGGAACCGCCTCAGCAAGGGGAACGGCGCACCGAGATTACCCGGGAAGCGCAACTCCCGGCCATTTTCATGGCTTATCATACCCCCAATCTGACGGCGGCAGACGCCTTCCCGCTGGAGGTCCTCTCCCTTATTCTGGCTCAGGGCCGCAGCTCCCGGCTGCACCGCCGTCTGGTCTATGAGGCCAAAGTGGCTCTGGATGCCGGCGCGGAATACGAATTTGCCACCGCCAGCCCTGCCCTCTTTATTTTTTACGCCCAGCCCCTGCCAGGCCGCTCCATAGCCCAAGTGGAACAGTTGCTGGAGGCCGAAATCGACAAGATTAAAAATCAGCCGGTGAGCGAGCAGGAACTGCTCAAGGCCAAAAATCAGACGGAAGCCGCCTTTATCATGGGGCAGGATTCCCTCTTTTATCGCGGCATGCTGCTGGGGCGGTATCAAACCATCGGCTCTTGGCAGAAATTAAATGACATCGTCCCGGGGATCCGGGCGGTTACCGCCGCAGATGTCCAGCGGGTGGCTCAGAAATATTTAGTAAAGACCAACCGCACCGTTGGTATCCTCAATCCCCTGAAACCCAGCCGTCCCACCACCGAAAGGTTTGTCCCCCATGAACAAATCAGGTAAGCAAGTTTTCTGGCTCATCCTTCTCCTCCTGATCTGGGGGTGGACGGCCACAGGGCAGGCCGCGGAACCGGTCCTGGGAGAACGCTTTGTTTTGCCCAACGGCCTAGTGTGCCTGTTCAGTCAGCAGACCGATCTGCCCCTGGTGACCGTGGATTTGACTATCAAGGCCGGGGCCCTCTTTGATCCACCCGGCAAGGCGGGGTTGGCGAATCTCACGGCCTCCCTCTTGCGCTATGGCACCCGCACCAAGAACGCCCAACAGATTGCCGAAGAGATTGATCTGTTGGGGGCCGCCCTGGCCACCAACGCCGGCCGCGATGCCGCCACCGTCAAGCTCACCATTCTGAAAAAGGACCTGCGGACTGGGTTAAAAATCTTCCAGGAGGTCCTCTTGCAGCCCCGCTTTGCGCCCATGGAACTTCAGGCCATGGTCCAGCGCCTCAAAGGCACGCTGAAAAGCCAGGAGGATGAACCGGGGATTGTGGCCGAGCGGGCCTTCCGACGCACGGTGTTCGGCGATCATCCCTATGGGTTTCCGGTCATCGGCACTTTGGCCAGTCTGCCCCAGATTTCCCAGTATGACCTACGAACCTTCCATCGCCGCTACTACCGTCCCAACAATGCCATTCTGACCATTGTCGGCGATCTCACTTTAGAAGAGGCCCGAGGCTTGGCAGAGGAATTCTTCGCCAGCTGGGAAAACGGCGAATCGCCGCCGGCCCCCCCGGCCCCTGCGGCCAAACAGACGCAGCCGACCGTGGTCAAGATCGACAAAGATATTACTCAGGCCAATATTATTTTGGGCCTCATTGGCCTATCCCGGTCTGACCCTGATTTCTATGCCTTTCAGCTCTTGAACTATATCCTGGGAGGCGGCGGCTTCACCTCCCGGCTCATGGATAATATCCGCGATAATCGGGGTTTGGCTTACAACGTCCATAGCGGCTTCGAACCCGGTCTGGTGGCCGGTCCTTTTGACATCAGTTTAGAAACCAAAAACGCTTCGGGCGGCGAGGCCGTGGCCGAGGTACTCCAGGAATTGACCCGCATCCGCCAGGAGCTGGTGAGTGAGTCGGAATTGGCCGATGCCAAAACCTATCTCATCAGTTCCCTCCCCATGAAGATGGACTCCAACGCCAAACGGGCCGCGCTCCTGGGGTATGTGGAAATGTTCGGTCTGGGTCTGGATTACCCCTGGCGTTACCCTGAGATCATCAATGCGGTCACCCGGGACGATGTCCTGCAGGCGGCCCGCAAGTATCTGGACCCGGAGCGCTATGTCCTGGTGGTGGTGGGACGCCAGCAAGAAATCAATCTCAATCTGCCGCCCGCCTGGCGGCAAGAAACACCAACTCCGTGAAAGGAAGAATTGTTGTGAAACTCAGAAAAATCTCCGCATCCGCCCCTCTGACCATTCTGGTCCTTTGTCTGGGTCTGCTGCTCTGTCCCTGGCAAATGGTCCAAGGGGCTACTCCCACCACTGTGGCGCCCGAAACTTTCGCCGATCTGGCCCAAAAAATCTCCGCCGCAGTGGTGAATATCAGCACCGAAAAAACCGTCAAACGTCCCCAGGTAACCCGCCGCATGCCCGGTATGCCGGGGCCAGGTCCCGGCCCCTCGCCCTTTGGCCCGGAAGACCCTTTTCGGGAGTTTTTCGAACGGTTTTTTGGCGACATGCCCAAAGAATTTAAGAGCCGCAGTCTGGGTTCGGGCTTCATCTTCGATAAAGACGGCTATATTATCACCAACAATCACGTGATTGAAGGCGCTGATAAGATCAAGGTCAAATTAATGGACGGCCGGGAATTTAAGGCCACCATCAAAGGCCGGGACCCCATGACTGATCTGGCCCTCATTAAAATCGACTCTCCGACCCACGATCTGCCGGCCCTTCCCTTGGGCGACTCCAATAGCATCCGGGTGGGCGATTGGGTCATGGCCGTGGGCAACCCTTTTGGCCTGTCCCATACCGTCACCGTGGGTATCATCAGCGCCAAGGGCCGGGTCATCGGGGCCGGGCCTTATGATGATTTTCTCCAGACCGACGCCTCCATCAATCCCGGCAACAGCGGCGGGCCGTTGGTTAATCTCAACGGCGAGGTCGTGGGCATCAATAGTGCCATTGTCGCTTCCGGACAAGGCATCGGCTTTGCCATTCCCAGCAATATGGCCCAAAGCATCATTCCCCAATTGAAAGAAAAAGGCACGGTGGTCCGGGGTATGTTGGGGGTGCAGATCCAAGTGGTAACTCCCGAATTGGCCAAGTCCTTCGGTCTGAAAGAGCCCATGGGCGCCCTCGTGGCCGAAGTTAATCCCGACAGCCCGGCAGCCAAGATTGGTTTGCAGCGGGGCGACATTATCATTGAATTCAATGGCAGCCCCATTAAGGAAATGCACGAATTGCCCCGCCTGGTGGCCAATACGCTGCCTGGCAAGTCTGTCAGCCTGAAAGTTCTGCGCCAAGGCAAGGAAAAGAACTTCACCGTCACCATTGCCGAAATGAAGCCGGAGCAGATGTCCCGGTTTATGGAACCTGAAGGAGAACCGGAAAAATCCAGTCTGGGCATGATGGTGCAAGAACTCAATCCGCAGATCGCCCGGGGCCTGCAACTCAAAGAAACTTCCGGGGTGGTGGTGGTGCAGGTGGAACAGGGCAGCCCGGCGGCTGAGGCCGGTATCCGCCCCGGCGACCTGATCATGGAAATCAACGGCGCTGTCATCCAAACCATGAAAGATTATCACAGCGCCCTCAGTCAGGCCAAGGCCGGTAGCACTATCCGGTTCCTGGTCAAACGCCAGGGCAAAACTATGTATGTCGTGTTGGAGGTCCCTGAAAAACCTTAACAGACCATGCCAGTGGTCTGATTAAGTCTCATCACAATGCGGGCGGGTCCATCCTGCCCGCATTTTTTTTCATTACCCCAAAATTGCTGAGTTCGCAAAAACCTCTTTATAGAGTTAACATAGAAATCTTATTAATAATAATCGCATTTTGGGCTTGACCTTCTTTTGGGGCGCTAGATAATAACTATATGATTTTACAATAATTAGCATCTAGCGGAGATCAGCTTTGTCTAGACCTAAAAGGGAGAAAAAGACGATTCTTGACCATGGCAATTATTTCCCCGAGGATCGACAGCCATCTTCGCAACGAATCGGCTCACGGGTTTCAAGAGGGACTGGAGCCGCAGCAAAAAATGCGTCCGTCTGTCAATCTTTTTTAAAGCCTTGGCCATAGATATCAAAAGATTTATCCACTCTGCCCTGGCACAGGCCAAAAAGGCCTTGGCTCCACCGCCGGGATTACCTGCGGCCGACTATTCTGATGCCCGCTTGATGTCAAAACGGGATTTGGGGCTCTTTTCCCAATTCTTTGGCTGCTTGAATCTGGCTTTTTATGGCAACCCTTTTTGCAGAACCTTTCTTACATTACCTTCTGACGCCCTGGCTTCAAAGTCCCGGCGCAGGTGCGCCAGGAGCAACTTCAGGCCCTCCCTCTGGCCGTCCGAACTAGACTTTCAAGATATTTAACAAACTGTGGATTTTTACAAGTTATCGGTTCATCGATGAGGCCAACAACAGGGTGGCCATCACTCTCTTCCATTAGAGAAATTTCCCCTAATTCTTGTCTGTTAACCCATAAGGAGAATTCGGGCCTGATGCGCCGCCTTTTGCCCTTGAACAATGGCTGCCTCGATGCAAGGGAGGCCTTCAAGATCGGAGTTGGCCAGTATTATTCGTCCCTGCCTTTGGTCGATATTGCCCTTCAGGGCGGAGAGAAATCCTGGATAGGGCACGATTTGGGCATGCCCGAAGCGATAAAGATGGATTTCTTCCACCTCCCGGGCCGTTCCCGGGAAATGCCTGTCAACCGCAATCAGGATTGCTTTTGCCTTCTCTTCAGGCGGGGTCCGGAGCAAGGCCGCCCGGTTTTGGGCATAAGGCTGGGGGGCGAAAACTGTCATCACTCTGGGCTCTCCGGCCTTGGGGATACGGGGAGACAGGATAAAGTCTGAGAAATTCTCATCTCCTGCCACCCAGTTTTCATAGCCCCGGCTCTCCAAGGAGATGCTGCCACATAAGGCAGCAACCACGTAGCTGCTATAGCGGAACCTTTGAAAAACGTCAATATCCCACCCCGCTTGGGATGGCAGGACATGCCGGGCGGAAAATTTTCCCTGCGCCAGTATCACCACCCCGGCCTGAATACGATAGCCCCGCTCACTGAGGCTATCCCACACCAACAGATCCACGCTCTCAAGACTGGGTTCCAACGACACCAGAGTGTGACCGCAACAGACCGGTGGCGACAGTGACTGAGCCAGGGCTTGGGCTAGCCTGGCGTTTCCTTCGGGGAAGGCAGCAATCCTGGATTCTTTGGAAAACTCCGCCATCAGAAAAAAAAGGCCGGCCAGAGCGGAGACGGCTTCAGGACCGGCGCCCAGACAGGAGCGGCAATAAGGAGCAAAAATGCTGGTAACCTGAGGCGGCAAACCCTGCTCTCTTTCCAAGAAATGCGCCAGGGAGATTGCATCCAATTCAGGATTTGGCAGGCTATCAGACCCAATCAGGTCCCAGTCTTCCTCCCAGGCTGCCAGCCTGTCAATCAACTTCATCACGCCGTCTTTGGCATGGCTTGGCAAAGGCAGCTTCCGGAAACCAGATTGAGAAAAGCAGTCAGGGTACCAGCGGCCTTCGTATAATAAGGCGCTAACCGGCTCGTCTACCAGGGCGTCGGCCAGCGGCAGCCCCAACTCACGGTACCAGGCCTGCCAAGCAGGGTCGCCGGGATAATAGAAATAGGCAGAACCGGCTGGATAAGCCAGTCCTCGAAAAGAACCTTGCCGACATACACCTCCAGGGACGCTGTTGGCCTCCAGCACCAACACTTGTCGTTCCTTGAGGTGATAGGCGGCGGTCAGTCCGGAGAGTCCAGCGCCCACGATTACCACTTCCCAACGTGATTCGATTTCGGGGGGAAATGAAGGCCTGAGGGAATGCTGGCTGAGGAAGTGGCGATGACAGGACTGGAAATTGTCTCCATCCCAGGAGGATATGAGTGGCTGATGAGAAAATATGTCAGTCAACGGTGACTCTCGAAATTAAGCTGGCCTCGGAGTATTCTGTAAAAAACTATAGATATATTGATCAGTTAGACAGATTCTGAGAATGCGGCTTCCCTCCAACCCAATGATGATATTTTTCCCTCAAAGCCCCAACTCCCCCTGTGCCTTATAGGGCGCCAGCCTTTTCTCGGCCAGCGCCACATAGTCGGCATTGATTTCATAGCCCACGTAGCGGCGGCCGGCCTGCAGGGCGGCGACGGCGGTGGTGCCGCTGCCCATGAAGGGGTCCAAAATAATATCGCCGCTGAAAGTATACAAATGGATCAGGCGATAGGGCAACTCCACCGGGAAGGGGGCCGGGTGGCCGACTTTCTTGGCCGATTCCGGGTTCATGGTCCAGACCGACCTGGTCCACGCCATGAACTGTTCTTTGGCAATGGTGTTTTCCTTGTCCGCCGGTTTCGGCCGGGAAAAAGGTCCTTTGGAGAAGACCAGGATATATTCATGCACATCCCGCAGCACCGGATTGGCCGCGGACTGCCAGCTGCCCCAGGCCATGGAGACACCGGCCCCGGCCCCTTTATGCCAGATAATCTCCCCCCGCATCCGAAAGCCGAGGTCCAGCATCATGGTGGCGATGAAAGCCGATAGGGGCAGGTAGGGGCGGCGGCCCAAGTTGGCAACGTTGATACAAGCCCGGCCGCCGGGCACCAGCACCCGATGCGTTTCCGTGAAGACGCGCCGTAATAATTCCAGGTATTCTTGCAGTGATAAATCTTCGTCGTACTCTTTGGTAACATTGTACGGCGGCGAGGTGACCATAAGATGGAGGCAATTATCCGGCAGTTCCGGCATGATCTCTGAACTGTGCAGGATGATGGCATTTTCAAACTCCCGGGGAAACTCATGTTCCCCACCGATCTGGCCATCGTCCTGGTCAGCAAGTTCCGTATACAGCCGCGAGCCATAGTATGCCGAGGCGTCATGATTGACCCTGACACTGGTACCAAAGCGGCTGGTCTTGGACCCTTTTTTCATAGTTAGCAGGAAATTGCCGGTATCCTCGCTTGGCGGCTGACAGGCTGGGAAATAGAGCCTCTTTAATCAGAATAGCAGATAACCATTATTTTTACCATAACTTTAGGCCTTGCTAACCGCCGGCCAAGGCCCCTGCAAATACCGGCCCGGTGAGCCCACCCTTAATGCCCCAAGTAAGCCTTCCGAACCATGGGGTTGCCCAAGAGTGCGGTGCTGGCCCCGGCCAGAATGATTTCGCCGGTCTCCAGGACATAGCCTCGGTGGGCGATTTTGAGGGCCTGGTTGGCGTTCTGCTCTACTAAGAGGACGGTGGTACCTTGACGGTTGATGTCCTGAATGATGCGAAAGATCTCTTTGACCAGGAAGGGGGCGAGCCCCATGGAGGGTTCGTCCAGGAGCAGCAGGCGGCCCCGGCGCATGAGGGCTCGGCCCACGGCCAGCATCTGCTGTTCGCCGCCGGAGAGGGTGCTCCCCCATTGCTGGCGGCGCTCGGCCAGGCGGGGGAAAAGGGCGTAAACCCGGTCCAGGTCCGCCTGGATCTGATCGTCCCGCCGGCCATAGGCGGCCAGACGCAGGTTCTCCTGGACCGTCAGGGAACCGAAGATGCCCCGGCCCTCGGGGACGTGGGCAATGCCCCGTTGGGCCCGGATTTGGGGCGGCCATTTTGCCAAATCCTGGCCGGCGAAGCGAATGGTCCCCTGGGCCAAAGGCTGTAAGCCGGAGATAGCCCGCAAGATACTGGATTTGCCGGCCCCGTTGGCGCCGATGAGGGTGACGATCTCCCCTTCGGCCACCTGCAGGTCCACCCCTCGCACCGCCTGGATGCGGTCATAGATCACCCACAGGTCAGCGATGTCTAACAGCATGAGATGCCCGACAGGCTAAGGTTCGGCAATTGCATGGCCGTGCTCGCCATTCTCCTCTTTCCCAAGATAGGCCTCCAGGACTTGGGGATGCTGCTGGGCTTCCTGGGGGTTGCCGGCGAAGATGGTGGAGCCGAAATCCAGGACTTGCACCCGTTGACAGAGGTCCAGGACTACACCCATGTGGTGTTCGATGAGCATAATGGTCAGCGCAAACTCCCGGTGCAGGTCCCGCAGCAGGGCCACCAGCTCGAGGGTCTCGGCCTGGTTCATGCCGGCCGCGGGTTCATCCAAGAGCAGGAGTTTGGGCCGACTGATAAGGGCCCGGGCAATCTCCAGGCGGCGCTGTTCGCCATAAGAGAGATTGCGGGCCGGCGCCTGGGCCGACCCTGCCAGGCCAAAGCGGGCCAGCATGGCCAGGGCCTCTTGGGTGAGGCGGCGTTCCTGGAGGTGAAAAGAAGCGGTCCGGCCGACAATCTGCCAGAAAGAATAGGTATAGTGGGCAAAGGCCCCCAGCCGCACATTATCCAGGACGCTCATGTCCTTAAAAAGGCGGATATTCTGAAAGGTACGACTCATTCCCGCCGCCATGCGACGATAACTGGGCCAAAGGGTGATATCCTGGCCGGCAAAGACAATGCGGCCCTGATCCGGCCGATAGACCCCTGAAATCAGGTTAAACACCGTGGTCTTGCCGGCGCCGTTCGGGCCGATCAAGCCCACCAAATCGCCGTCGTTTAAAGTGACGTTGAAATCGGCCAGGGCCTGGAGCCCGCCGAAGGTATGGGAGATATTGGTGACTTCCAAGAGGGCCATCATGCCAACTTCTGCCAGCCCAGAGCGATTAAAGATATCGGGGTTTGATTCATCCTTTTGCCTTTTCCCTCTTCACCTTCTCCCTTTTCAGCTGCGCCGGGCCACTTTGCCCCAGCCGGTCTCCTCAGAAGCCGTTGGCTGCAGCCACCGTACTTCCTTCAGCCCCATAATCCCGGTGGGACGGAAGATCATGAGGAGGACCAGGAGCAATGGCCCAACCACCCAGCGCCACAGTTCCAGAGGACGGAGCAGTTCCATCAGGATAGTATACAGCGACGCCCCCAGAATGGAACCGGCCAGGGAGCCGATGCCGCCCAGATAAACCATGACCAACATGTCGGTGGACTTGAGGATGGAAAAGCTGCGCGGGTTGATAAACTGCAGCAGGTGGGCATACAGGCCACCGGCGACGCCGGCAAAGAAGGCGGACAGACAAAAGGCATAAATCTTTAGGCGAGGCGTATTGACACTCACCAGATTGGCGGCCAACTCATCCTCCCGGATAGCGATGATCCCCCGGCCCAAATTGGAATAAATAACGTTGCGCAGGACCAAAAGGGTCACCAGGACCCAGAAGACGACCCAGACCAGATTGGAAAGCTTGCTCATACCCATATAGCCTCGCGGTCCGCCCACAGCGTTGATATTTTCCAGGATGCTTTTGACGATCATGTTGAAGGCCAAGGTGACGATGGCCAGATAATCGCCCCGGGTGCGAAAGGAAGGGAAAGCGACGACCAGGCCGGCCAGGGCTGCGGCCAGACCTCCCATGATGAGTGCCAGGGGAAAGACAACGGGACCCCAGGCCCGGGGAAAGACGGCCACGGTCAAAATGGCGGCAACATAGGCCCCCACTGCCATAAACCCGGCATGGCCCACGGAAAATTCGCCCATGTAGCCGTTGACCAGATTCAGGCTCAAGGTCAGGATGATGTTGATGCCCACATACATCAACACTTGCTGGAGATAGAGATTCATGATCCCAGAGGCTGGCAGGAGCCAGGCCAAGGCCAGGAGGGCCAGGGATCCCAGCGTCCAGTACCATCCCCCAAGGCGGCCGCGCTCTGAGGCCTGATTAGACTTTTTCAACGGTGGGTCGTCCCAAGAGCCCTGTGGGCTTGAAGATTAATAAAATAAGGAGCATGGAAAAGGCTACCGAGTCCCGGTAGGTGGAGGAGGCCAACAGGACCGGCGTAAAAATTTCCACCGTGCCCAGGACATAGCCTCCCAAGACAGCCCCCCGGATATTGCCGATGCCCCCGACCACAGCGGCAATGAAGGCCCACCAGCCGATGCGGATCCCCATATAGGGATCCAGGACCGGATAGGCCAGGCCGTAGAGGAGGCCGCCAGCCCCGGCAATGGCCGAGCCGATGGCAAAGGTCAGGGAGATAATGCGATCCACCGACACCCCCATGAGAGGCACAATAACACGGTTATAAGAGATGGCCCGCATGGCCATCCCTGTCAAGGTCCTCCGTACCAGAGTATCCAAGAGGACCATCAGGATGAGCGACACCACCAGGATCAGGAGCTGGACATTGGTAAAGGCGACGCCGCCCCAGGAATATTGCTGCACTGGGATAATGGCCGGCACTTGCCGGGGTTCGGGGCCGATAGTGGCCAGGGTAAAGTTCTCCAGGAACAGCCCCACCCCCAAGGCGGTAATGACCGCTGAGACCTTGGGAGCCTGGCGCAAGGGGCGGTAGGCCAGACGTTCGATACTGACCCCCAAGGCCGCCGTCAGGGTCATGGTAAATAGCAATGACCCCAAAAAAATGAAAATAATGGGCAGATTGAGGGGCAGGCCCAGGAGAAACAGGGTGGCCCACATGGCCAAATAAGCGCCTACCATGAAGATATCACCATGGGCGAAATTGATCATGGTGAGGATACCGTAGACCATGCTGTAGCCCAAGGCGATCAGGGCATAGACGCTGCCCAATTGCAGGGCGTTGAGGAGGTATTGCAGAGCTATAGCCACGGGACAGCTCATCGAGCCGGTGGCCGACCCAGAGGGCCGGCCACCGCTTTCGGGGAAGCAAAGCTAAGGTTGGACACTGGCGAAATACTTGAACTGGCCGTTTTGCACCTGGAGGATAACGGCGCTTTTCACCGGGTCGCCGCCTCCTTTAAAGGTCATCTTGCCGGTGACGCCCTCAAATTCCCTGACCTGGGCCAGGGTATCCCGCACTTTGGTCCGGTCCAGGGACCCGGCCTGCGTGATGGCGTTGCACAGCAGCAGACCGGCATCGTAGGTCAGGGCCGCCACATCATCCGGTTTTTTCCCGTATTTGGCTTCATAGGCCTTGATGAATTCCTGGGCTTTGGGGGTGGCAATGTCGGGAGCATAATGCGTGCTAAAGAAAGAGCCTTCCAGGTCGGCGCCGCCCAGCGTCAGGAGCTCCTGACTACCCCAGGAATCCGAGCCGATAATGGCACAGGACAGGCCTTGATTGCGGGCCTGCTTCACCTGCAGCGGTACTTCATTGTAGTAATTGGGAAGAAACAGGACCTGAGGCGCGGCCGCCTTAATGGTCGTCAGTTGGGAGGAAAAATCTTTATCCCCAGTGGTATAGGAGGCAAAGGCCACCACCTTGCCGCCATCGGCCTCAAAGAACTGTTTGAAAAATTCGGCAATACCTTTATTATATTCGCTGGCCACGTCGTACAACACCGCGGCGGTGTCGGCCTTGAGGTGTTGGCGGGCAAATTTCGCCATGACCTGCCCTTGGAAATCATCAATGAAACAGGCCCGGAAGATATACTTTTTCCCCTCCGTAGTTTTGGGGTTGGTGGACCACGGACTGATCATAATGACGCCACTGTCTTCACAGATGCGGGCGGCCGGGATAGCGTTGCCGGAAGCGTTGGGACCGATGACGGCCAGCACATTGTTTTGACTGATTAATTTCTGCGCGGCGGCGGCCGCCGACTCGGCCTTATCTTCGTTATCTTCGATGAACAATTTAAGGGGGATCTGCCTTTCCCCCACTTTGAGGCCACCCTGTTGGTTGATCTGCTCGGCCAACAGTTCCATGGCCTTTTTACAGGAATCGCCCACGGTCGGCTTGCTGCCGGTCAATTCGGCATTCACGCCAAGACGCACCTCTTGCTCTGATTTGGCCCCACAGCCGACAGCCCCGACAATCAGGGCCAGACAACTGAGCACCCTGACCACTTGCCAGATTCCCCTCTGTAGCACGGTTTATCCTCCTCCCTATCAATAACGAGGGTAATTGTTCACAGACAGGTCCGCCCGACCTGTCTTCTGCCTTTGACCCAGCCGGCGAAAGCTGGCCTGGCCATGCCAACCCTGCTCTGCCACCATTCGCCAAGGCAATCTACCAGAAAAATGTTGCTAGCGTCAATGCTAAAAATTAACGATACTTGAAGCCGGTGGCCGAAATCGGCACAATTACGCATACAAACACTGAGAAGCACTGACCGGTTTCCTTAATCAAACTTTTTAGAGATAATGCCTCCTGTCCATAACAAGCCGCATAAATTTGGCTGATACAATACTGGCCATTCAAGACACTTAGGTATCGACAGAAAGCGGCAATCGACACGTGGTGTTCCTGTTTTTGGAAAAATTCCTTTGTTGCCATTGTGGCGGGGATGTCGCAGGACAGAATAGGCTTAATAGAGCCTACGATTCTCGGTGAAAGTTTTATAGATGATGTAAGCACCAGTGGAAAAATTTTTAATTATAAAAAACATTGGTTTTTTTAAAGGCGTTAGCTTGACATGATAAAATTAAGTCTATATAAATTTAATAACGCTTCGTTTTTAAGTTTTGGCGATATATGGATGTAAGGTGCGTGCAATTGCTAATTATTATCGTGGAGGAGAAAAGCTTATGGCCACAGAATTATTGAAGATGACTGCCCAGATAGTCACATCCCATGCGTCCATGAATGAACTGAGCCCCCAAGAATTAATCAATGAAATAACCTCGGTGTACAATACTCTGGCGGCATTGGCGGGAGAAAAAGCCGTTGCCGTGGAGATGGGGGCAATGCCGGAAGCAGGTCAAGAGACGGGCCAACCCAAGCCTGCCGTTCCCATTGAGGAATCCATTCAGGATGAATATATCGTCTGTTTGGAGTGCGGCCAGCGCTTCCGGACCCTGAAAGCCCATCTGCGGCGGGCCCATAATCTCACGCCGGTGGATTATTGCGAGCGATTTGGTCTGGACCCGAAGAAATATCATCTGGTGTCTCGCAACTATTCCGAACAGCGTCGGCAGTTGGCCAAGGCCAAAGGTCTGGGCGAGTTCCGCCGGGCCAAAAAGGCTTAAGTGGGTTAGCTGTCGCCGCCAACCTGCAGTGCAGCGTACCGTGGCACCTCAGCCACCCGGCCGTGGCCGATCTGAAGACCTGCCGGCCGGGGGGAGTGTGGCTAATTATTTCCTCAGATGAGCCCCAATGGGTTGCGCCGGCGCCTTGGCCCCGGGCGGTCCGATGCTGAAGCCAGCAAATATTTCCGTCTTGAAAAAATTGGCCAAAACAGATAAAAGGATTACTCATGCAGGCAAGCCATCCTTTGACGAAAATCATGATCCCCTTTGATGGCAGTCCGTCGGCGCGGCTGGCTGTCCAGTATGCTGCCACCCTGGTGCAGGGCAGCAGCGAGCCGGTCCAGCAGATAACCCTGGTCTATGTGATCAGCGGCAGCTATTTAGCCCGACACTTGCAAAACGTGGATTTACGGGTGGTTAAACTGGAGCAGACCGCGGAATGGCAGCGGCTTAAGGAACAGCGGCTTGATCGGGATATCCGGCCGCTCCTGGCCGAAGGCCAGGAAATCCTCAGCCGAGCCGGCATCCAAGTGCCTAATGACATCCAGGTGGGCGAAGGCAGGATCGGCGAACAGCTGTTGGCAATGGCTCGGCAAGGCGGCTATACTGCCATTATTATGGGACGCCGCGGGTTATCCCCCATAAAAGAATTACTTCTGGGCAGCGCAACTCAATACGTTCTGACTCATGCCCAAGGGATCACAGTGTTTGTGGTGGGAAAGGGATATGGCGAAGAAGCCGCGTCTCCCCTTTTCCCCTTGTTGTTGCCGGTGGACGGCTCCGCGACCTCGCTGGCCGCCGTCCGGCAGGCCGGCCGTTTGGTCCAGGCTTGGCAGGCGGGACCGCCCCGCATTGAGCTCTTGCACGTCGTCGATGTGGCCCTTTTGGGTCAGACCATGACGGTGGACGCTCAGCTTCTGGTGGCAGAAGGTCACAAGGCCTTGGTGGCCGCCCGTTCCATCCTGGATGAAGCCGGGCTCACGGAAGGCGTGGCAGAAAAGCTGGTCAGCGGTGTGCCAGCGCAGGTCATCGCCCAGGAAGCCAAAGAGCAGCGTTGTCCTCTGGTGTTTATGGGCAGCATTGGCCATTCGGTCCTCAGCCGGCTTCTCATTGGCAGCGTCACCCAAAGTGTTCTGCATTTGGCTCCTCAATCTACTATTGGCGTGCTTTACCCAGCAATGGAGCAATCCTCCTAAACAGAGAAGTTCCTATTCATCATGCGCTTAAGTATCAATTGGCTGAAAGATTTTGTCCCTCTGCCGGTCTCTCCCCAGGAATTGGCGGAGAAACTCACTCTGGCCGGTCTGGAAATTGATGCCCTAGAGACCTTTGCTCCGGCTTTTGCCGGGGTCATTGTGGCCCAGGCCCTCACCGTGGAGCCTCATCCGCAGGCCGATCGGCTGAAGGTTGTGGTGGTGAACGACGGTCGGCAGCAGCGCCGGGTTGTCTGCGGCGCCCCTAATGTTCAGGCCGGCGGCCGCTATGCCTTTGCCCCGGTGGGTGCGGTCCTGGCCGATGGCAAGCCCCTGAAAGCCGCAAAAATACGAGGAATCCTTTCCGAAGGCATGCTCCTGGCCGAAGATGAGCTGGGTCTGTCCGACGATCACCGCGGCTTGCTGGAGCTGCCGCCGCAGACGCCGGTGGGGGCTGACCTGGCGGAAGTTTTGGGCCTCAACGACATCGTTTTGGAAGTGGCCGTCACCCCTAATCGGCCCGATTGTCTCAGCGTTCTGGGGTTGGCCAGGGAAGTGGCGGCGTTGTATGATTTGCCTTTACACCTTCCTAAAGTAGAGCTGGTGGAAGACCCGGAGCCGGTGGAACGGTATGCTCAGGTGATTATTGAGGACCCGGAAAACTGCCCTCGCTATACCGCCCGGATGGTGGTTGATGTGGAGGTCCGGCCCTCGCCATTTTGGCTGCGCCGGCGTCTCCAGGTCTGCGGCCTGCGGGCCATCAATAACTTGGTGGATGTCACCAACTATGTCATGTTGGAATACGGTCAGCCGCTTCATGCCTTTGACTTCCAGTGTCTGCGCGAGGGGCGCATTGTAGTCCGCCGCCCGCTGGGCGAGGAAACCTTTACCACCTTAGACGGTCAATCCCGGCCTCTGGTCCACGAGACCCTGCTGATCTGCGACGCGGCGCAGCCGGTGGCCATTGCCGGGGTGATGGGCGGCTTGGACTCCGAGGTCACCACCGCCACGAAGCGGGTCCTCATTGAAAGCGCTTATTTTCACCCCCCGGCTATCCGCAAGACTGCCAAACGTTTGGGGCTGACCAGTGAATCGGCCTACCGTTTTGAACGGGGGGTTGACCCGGAAGGCGTCATCCCGGCCCTCAATCGCGCCGCCCAGCTGATGGCCGAACTGGGTTCCGGGCGGATCCTGCGGGGTTTGCTGGATGCCTGTCCCCGGCCGCTGCGCAGCCCCCGACTGACGCTGCGTCTCAGCCGCACCAATGCCGTCCTCGGCACGACCTTGGTAAAGGATCAGGTCAGGGATATCCTCCGGCGTTTACAGATGCCGCCGTTAGCCGAAGATGAGGATAATCTCGCCGTCCAGGTTCCCTCTTACCGAGGTGATCTCATCCGGGAGATCGATCTTATTGAAGAAGTGGCCCGCCTCCACGGTTTTGCCAACATCCCGGTAACGTTGCCCCGGGTGGAGATGTGGGCCCGCCGGCCTAGCAAAGAGGCGCGGTTGCGGGAACAGGTCCGGGAGCTGCTGGTGGGCATGGGTTTTGCTGAAGTAATCACCTACGCCTTTCAACCGGAGCGGCTCACCGCCCAACTCTTTGGAACTACCGAGGGGCCGGAGTTCGTACGTTTGGCCAACCCCATCAGCGAGGAGCAGGCGGTCATGCGGGTGGCGCTCCTGCCCGGTTTGGTGGAGACCATGCGGCGCAACGTTGCGCATCTGAGCCGGGATCTGAAAATCTTTGAATTGGGTATGGTCTTTCGGCCCCGGCCTGGCGAGCAACTTCCCCAGGAAACTCTGTTATTGGCCGGCCTCATGACCGGGGCCCGGCAAACTCCGGCCTGGAACCTGGCGGCGGAGACGCCGGTGGATTACTTTGACCTCAAAGGCGTGGTAGAAAATCTTTTGACCGGACTGCTGGTGACAGACGTCTCCTATCAGCCCGCTGCCAAAGCCTTTCTGCGCCATGGTACGGCGGTTGTGGCTGCCGGCCATGAATTGGGGTTCTTGGGCGAGCTCCACCCGGAAACAGCCGAACGTTGCGAACTCAAACAGCCGGCCTGGGTCTTTGAACTGAATTTTGCCCACTTGGCAGCTGCGGCCCAGGATAGCCCCCGGTTCCAGCCTCTGCCCAGATACCCGGCGGTCTTTCGGGACCTGGCCATCATTCTGTCGGCGGCAATTCCGGCGGCCCAGGTCCAGGACGTCTTGTTTGCCTGTGGCCGGCCCCTGTTGGTGGAAGCGCAGCTGTTTGATGTCTATACCGGACCGCCGGTCCCGGCGGGCGAACGCAGTCTGGCTTTTCACCTCTGTTATCGGGACCCGGACCGCACCCTCACCGAAGAGGACGTCAATCCCTGGCACGAAGCCATCATCCAGGGGCTGGCCAAACAACTGGGGGCCCGACTGCGAGCCTGAAGTCTCGAGCTGAGCCATGGCAAATGACAAAGGCAGGCCGAAGCTTTGGCGTATCGGTGCCGTCAGCCGACTCACCGGGGTTAACCCTCACACCTTGCGTTATTGGGAGGAGGAATTTCACATTCTCTCTCCTAATCGGCACCTCTCCAAACAGCGTCTCTACCGCCAGGCCGATATCGATCTGATCCGAGAGATTAAACGCCTCTTGGAGGAGGAGAAGTATACTCTATCGGGCGTTAAACAGTATCTGGCGGCCCGTCGGGCTGCACCGCCGGTGGCGGCCACCGCGGCTCCGCCGGGCGTAATTACCGACGCCGATCTGGTGCAGTTCATTCACCAGGAGCTGCAGGCCATCCGGGCGGCCTTGGCCGAGCCGCCGGCGGAAGAATAAGAGCACCGGCAGCAGAAGAAACTCGCTGACTAACCCATTTCACGGTGCCGAAAAAAAGCAGCTACCCCTTCTTCTCCTCTTGTCCCTTACCATTTTTGTGGTAAACTCAGGCAATCTGGGCTCGCCCGTCGGACAGGCGGATTCGGGCAGCAGCGGATTGTCGCCCGGCCGCAATGCCTTTTTACCCCACCCTGCCGGCCGGTGATCTATCCCCATGAGAGCTTATTTACAAGGAGTTGCTAATGCCGTTTAGGAGTGGCTGGTCAGCCGGTAAAACTGCGGCAGTCAAAATCACCGGAAAACTTCTGCTGCCCTTGGTTCTGCTTTGCAGTCTGGGGTTGTGGCACACCGAGGTCCAGGCTACCAAGCGACCTAAGCCGAAACCGGACGCGGCGCCCCAGGCGGGCGAGGCATCGACAGATCAGCCCAAAATCAAGTATGGTGTAGGCGAAGATCCGGAATTTGCCCGCCAAAAGGGCTGGCCGGTGACCGGTCCAGCCCCGCCCCCCGGAGCAATTTTGCCCGAGAAGCGCATCGTCGCCTACTACGGCAACCCGCAGTCCAAACGCATGGGGGCTCTGGGCGAATATCCCAAGGAGGAAATGCTGGCCCGCCTCAAAAGGGAAGTGGCACGCTGGGAACAAGCTGATCCCAGCAAACCGGTGCAGCCCGCTTTGCATCTGGTGACGGTGGTGGCTCAAGGCGAACCGGGGAAGGCTGGCCTCTACCGTATGGTCATGCCCGATCACATCGTCAACATGGTCTATGACTGGGCCAAAGAGATCAATGCCATACTGTTCCTTGACATTCAGACCGGGATGGACAATATTCGCAACATCCTGCCGCGCTTCGAGTGGATCCTGAAAAATCCGGACGTGCATTTGGGCATGGATCCAGAGTTCAACATGGGCCCCAGCGGCCGGCGGCCGGGCACCAAAATCGGTACTTACGACGCTGCGGATATCAACTATGCCTCCGGCTTTCTCCAGGGTCTGGTGGAAAAGTATAATTTGCCACCCAAGGTCTTTGTGGTCCATCGCTTTACCCGCAAAATGGTAACCAACTCAAAAAACATCATATTACGACCGAACGTCCAGATTGTCATGAACATGGACGGCTGGGGGGCGCCCTGGCTGAAGCGGGATTCATACCGGGATTACATTGTCGCCGAACCGGTGCAGTTCACCGGTTTTAAGCTCTTTTACCACAACGACACGAAAAAGGGCGACCCCCTGATGACGCCAGAGGAAATTTTGCGCTTCGTGCCAACGCCCGTTTATATTCAGTATCAGTAGCGTGGTCAGGAATCAGTGGCCAGTGGCTAAAGATTGCAGCCAAACCTCTTGGCTTGACATTCACAACAAAGTGAAGGATCGTTGTCTATCTATTTGGAAAGTAAAGATGCTTTGTTGTCCTCTGCCTGACAAGGAATCGGCTTTCAGGGTTTGGCCGCATTTTAGCGGTCAGTGGCTAGAAAATTCCAGTCTGGCGAATAAGTTATATTAGGGGCGGAATGGCGCGCCCACGAACAACTTGGGTCCAAGGACAAAAACCTTAGACCTCGTATCGGCTCAGCATGAAACCACGGAGGTTGCTTTGGCAGATAGAACTGTGCAGATCGGGATCGTTTTAGGGAGTGCCTCGGATTGGCCGGAGGTGGCGCCGGCCGTGGAGTTGCTGCAGCGCTGGCAGGTGGGTCATGAAGTAGTGGTGGCTTCGGCGCATCGTTCCCCGGACCGGGCCCACGCCTATGCCAGCGAGGCCGAAGGCCGGGGGCTGCACGTGATCATCGCGGTGGCCGGGGCCGCGGCCCATCTGGCCGGGGTATTGGCTTCGAAAACCATCCTGCCGGTGATCGGCGTGCCCATCGCCTCTTCGCCGCTGCAGGGGCTGGATAGCTTGTTGTCAACGGCCCAGATGCCAGCCGGGGTGCCGGTGGCCACCATGGCCCTGGGAGCGGCCGGGGCCCGCAATGCGGCAATTTTAGCCGTGCAGATCCTGGCCCGGCAGGATCCTCGATTACGGCAACGGCTGCACGACTATAAAGAAGAATTGGCCCAAGGGGTGGCGCAGTCCTCCCAAGAACTGCAGGTGCAGATTGCCAAGTAAGGACGAGTTCTGCGCGTCGCCTCCGGCTGCTTTGTCCCAATGGCCTTCGGACATGCTGGAATTGGTCATTGACTTGGCCGCGTTGCGCGCCAATTTCCGGCAGCTGCGGCAGTGGTGCCGCCCCGAGGTGAAGATCATGGGCGTGGTCAAAGCCGATGCCTATGGCCATGGCTTGGTGCCGGTGGCCAAGACCCTCCAGGACGCCGGGGTCGATTCCTTCGGGGTTGCTTATCTGCAGGAAGGCCAAAGGCTGCGTCAGGCTGGTATTACCGCCCCCATTCTCCTGCTTATGGGGGTGCTGCCTAGCGAGGCGGGCGCGGCGGTCCAGGCTGATTTGGAAGTGGCCCTCTTCCGTCGGGATATTGCTACCGCTCTGGCAGCCCAGGCCCGGCAGCAGGGGAAGAAGGCCCGGGTCCACGTCAAGATCGACACCGGCATGGGCCGCCTGGGCATCCTGCCTGGGGAAGTCCTGCCCTTTTTGGAATTTCTCGCCGGTCTGCCGGAAGTGGAAGTGGCTGGCCTGATCTCCCATCTGGCCACCGCCGATTGGCTGGATCAGGCTTATACCCTGCAGCAGGTCCGGGAGTTCGACGCCCTCCTCCGTCAGGTGCGGGATCGGGGCTGGTCGGTGCCGGCCAGTCATATCGCCAACAGCGGCGCTATCCTGGCCCTCCGCCATACCCACCTCGATATGGTGCGGACGGGGATTGCCCTCTACGGCTCACCGCCGTCCGCGGAGGTGCCGCCGCCAGTGCCCCTGCGGCCGGTCATGAGCCTGCGCAGCCAGATCTTGCAGCTGAAAGACCTGCCGGCGGGGAGCAGTATCAGCTATGGTCGGACCTATATCGCCCCTCAGCCCATTCGCCTGGCAGCCCTGCCAGTGGGCTATTGCAACGGCTACAGCCGCCTGTTGTCCAACCGGGGCCAGGTTCTCATAACCGGCCAACGGGCCCCCATCCGCGGCCGGGTATGTATGAACCTGACCATGGTAGAGGTGACCCACCTACCCGAAGTGCAGGCTGGTGATCCAGTGACGCTGCTCGGCGAGGACGGGCCGGCGCGTCTGACGGCCGAAGAAGTGGCCGCCTGGGCCGAAACCATTAACTATGAAGTCTATTGCCTCCTGGGCAATAGCAACTATCGCCGTTATACGGGAGCCTAATCCATGGAAGAAAAAGACCTCCGCCAGGAACCGCTGATCTGTCTGGTCTGTGCCTGGCGGGAAACGTGCCTAAAAAAGTATTCCCTTGCCGGCAACCAATGCCTGGAGTTCTGCCGGGACGTAACCATCAAATTGCCGGAGGAAAAGGCCACAGAACAGGGAATCAGCACCACCGCCTCGGAATAACTTCAGGGCCCGGATAATCTTCTTGACAACGTTTTGGCTAACCGTCTACATTGTTTCAAGGTCGGGAGGCCAACAACAGTTGCTGGCCGACAAACCTGCTGCCGGGATAGTTAGTCTTATGGGGTTGGCCATGTCCACCCTACTGATCAGCCCCTTGGCCGGCAGCGGAGCAAGAAAATTTTCCAGAAACGAGAAACCAAAAACCGTCTTTCCTTGGTAACTGCCATTTATAATATAAGTAATCCGTGAAGTATGAAACTGCACGGTGACGGCGGTTGGATGGCTAATGCAGGCAAGAATGCCTGTGTTACAAAATGATGACGTTATTTTTTGAATAATAATTCTTTCATTTCTTCACTTAACTCAGAACCAGAAACCTTAAACTCGTTCTCTTCAGCTGAGGCAACTACAGACGCTATTATGAGTATGCGCAGGCGAGTCGTCGATCTCGTGCAGGCGGCGGTGTTGGCATTACAAGAACAAGGCGTCCTGGGGGCGGCGCCGGCGCCGGTTTTTCAGGTGGATATACCAAAAATTCCGGAACATGGCGATTTTGCCACCAACGTCGCCCTGGTTTTGGCCAAGCTGGCCCGGAAAGCCCCCCGACAGGTGGCCGAACTGATCATCGCGGCCCTCAGCCCGCCTCCGGGCATGTTGGCCCGGGTTGAGATTGCTGGCCCTGGCTTTATTAATTTCTTTCTGGAGGACTCGTTCTGGCTGCAGGTCCTGGCCGATATCGAAGCAGCCCAAGGCACCTATGGCGACAGCACTTTCGGTGCCGGGAAAAGGGTCCAGGTGGAGTTCGTCAGCGCCAACCCCACCGGTCCCTTGCACGTCGGCCATGGGCGAGGCGCGGCCTTGGGGGATGCCCTGGCCAACATCCTGACAGCCACCGGCCATGAAGTGGAACGGGAGTATTACATTAACGACGTCGGTCTGCAGATGCAGACCTTGGGTCTGTCCCTGTTCCGACGGGCCCAAGAACTCCAGGGTCTGCCGGTAACCTTCCCGGAACACGGCTACCAGGGCGATTATATCAAAACACTGGCGGGGCAATATCTGGCCGAGCATGGCCCCGTCCCGGCAGGGGACCCGGATCCGGAGACCGTGGAGCGTTGCGGCCGTTTTGCCGGGGAGGCCATCCTGGCGGCAATCCGGCAGGATCTGGCCGATTTTGGGGTGCACTTTGACCACTGGTATTCCGAAACCCGGCTGTTCCAGGACCAGATCCTGGACAAGGCCCTGGCCACCCTGCAGGCTCAGGGATATCTCTACGAGGCCGACGGCGCTTGGTGGTTTCGGGCCACCGCCTTCGGAGATGAAAAAGACCGGGTAATCCGCCGGCAAACGGGGGCGACCACCTATTTTGCCTCGGATATTGCCTATCATTGGCTCAAATTCCAACGGGGCTTCGATCAGGTGATCGATATCTGGGGTGCGGACCACCACGGTTATGTTCCCCGTTTACAGGCCGTGGTCCAGGCCCTGGGGATTGCCCCGGAGCGTTTGAAGGTCCTGTTGGTGCAACTGGTCAGCCTTCTGAGGGAAGGCCAACCCGTAGCCATGACCACCCGGGGGGGGACCTTTGTCACCTTGCGGCAGGTCATGGACGAAGTGGGCAAAGACGTGGCCCGCTTCATCTTTCTCAGCCGGCGGGCCGACGCCCAACTGGAGTTTGATCTGGAGCTGGCCAAGAAACAGACCAGCGAAAATCCGGTGTATTATGTCCAGTATGCCCACGCCCGGCTGGCCAGCGTCTTTCGCCTGGCGGCCGAACGGGGGATTGCCTGGCAGAGCGCGGCCCGGTCCGTGCTGCAGCGTTTGACCCTGCCGGAGGAATTGGCCATTTTAAAAGTGCTGGCCGGTTACCCCGATGTGGTGACTGCGGCGGCCCGGCATCTGGAACCGCATCGGATTACGTATTTTCTCACGGAATTGGCCAAGCAATTGCACGCTTATTACTATAAACATCGTTTTCTGTCCGATGATCTGGAGCTCACCCAGGCCCGCCTGCTCCTGGTCCGGGGTATCCAGACCGTGCTGGACCATGGCTTACGGATATTAGGGGTTGAGGCGCCGGAGAGTATGTAACGGGCAGCCGGTGGTGTGGTCGGCAGCTTGTCCCGACGTTGACCAGCTTGCCGAGAAAGTTCTTTCAAGGGAGGGGGCCAGAGAGCCTAGCCCCCTGATGCCTCCCCTGAAAACTTTTCCCAACCCCGATGAATCCTTTTGGCTGGCTGCGCTAGCAGACAAGAAAAAGGGGGGTTCCCCCATCTGCAGGGAAGGAGAGAAGTTTTTCAACAGCCTCCGAAGCCGTTGACCGGAGGTTGGCACGGTGGCAAAAGCATCCGGAAGTATCAACCCCCTAACCCACCTTGGCCGCTCGGGGCGAGGGGATCATGGACTGATATTGGGGGAGGGGCAAGAGCCAAAGGGGGGAGCCGTGGCAAATTCAGAGCATAAAGACAAAGGGAAGAAAACCTTACTGGTGCCCCAGGGGTCCGCCAAAGCCCTGGGGTATGGTTTTCTACTGATCTTCCTGCTGATCTGGGTCTTTGTCCTGGGGGTGCTCACCGGTCGGGGCGATATCCATCGGTGGCTGCAACGTCTCGGCCTCTATAAAACCGAGGTGGCGGCCCGCTTCGGCGTGGTCCCGGCAAATTTCGAATCTACCAGCCAGCCGGTCCTGCCAGTGACCGAACCACCAAAAACTGAGACCGAGCCGGCCAAACCGACGGCTGCGGAGGGCAAACCTGCGGTTACGGCCGCTGTCGAGGTCAAACCCGTAGACAAAGGCGCCGGCCCGGTAACTGCTGCTTCCTCGGGAGAGACCTCGAAAAAAGCCGAGGGTCATGGTCGGCCCGAGGCCAAAAAAGGCAAGGCCGGGGCTGCCGCCAAGACCGAACATCAGGCCAGCATTGCCTCAAAATTGAATTTCCAGAATAGTCTGGATACGCAGACGCGCAAACCGGCGAAAACAACGGCCCCGAAAGACAAGTCAGTGCATACGGCCACCATGATCTCCGGCGGCGACGCGCAGACCGACGCCGCCGCGGAAAAGAAAAAGGCGGCGGCCTACCAGGTGAAGGTGGCTTCCTATCGGAGCGCTGCCGAGGCCCAAAAAGCCTTGGCCGACCTGACCAAAAAAGGCTTTAAAGTCAATCTGCAGCAAAGCAAGGATAAGACCGGACCGACCTATGTCATTCAAACCCCGCGCTATCAGTCGAAGGCCGAGGCCGAAAAAGTCGCCAAAAAATTACGGGAGGCGAATATGAGCGGCCAGGTCCAGGAACTGAAGCCCTAGCCGGCCGGCAAGCCTGGGCCGCCATTATCTTTACATTGATCAAACAAGGCGCTTTTTGGGAATGCTGAGCGCCGCGAAGCATCGAACCTGGCATCGAGAGATGCTTCGCCGCCGGCGGCGGCTCCGGATGACAAATGGGAGGCAACTCCTGACGTCAACAGCCTTGGGGTTTAAGGGGAGGCGGCATGGCCGTCGGCCCCCTTCCCGCTTCCCGCAAAGCACTGTTATAACAACCTGGCAGGCCTATATCCAGGAGGCACCAACATTAACGTCGGTGCCTCTTTTCTCGCAGTTGGATGGCTGTTCATCCCGCCGCCACATCCTGGAAACCTCCCGCCTGCCGCTTTACCGTGGAATTCCGTTGACTCTAGACGCGGTTATTGATAAATTCTTTAAAGAAATAGAAATATTCTTTGCAAGGTATCTGGTGGCAGGTGATCGCAATACTTGATTATGAGGCGGGTAATCTCGCCAGTGTGGCCCGTTCCTTTCAAGCTCTCGCACCACAGGTAGTCGTCACCCAGGATCCGGCCGTCGTCGCCCGGGCTGAGAGACTTGTTTTTCCGGGCGTCGGTGCCGCCCGGCAGGCCATGGCCCACCTGCGGCGTTTAGGCCTGGACCAGGCCCTCCAAGAAGCTTGGACTGCCGGTAAACCCATTCTGGGCATCTGTTTGGGGGCCCAGATCATCTTGGCGCACAGCGCCGAGGGCGATACCCCTTGTTTGGGGCTGTTGCCGGGCGAGGTGCGGCGTTTAAACCCCAATGCCAGGACGGGGGAGGGAAGACTGAAAATTCCCCACATGGGTTGGAACCAAGTTCGGGTGGTAAAGGACCATCCGGTCTTGACCGGTATTCCCATGGGGGCTGAATTTTATTTTGTCCATAGTTTTTACCCGAGCCCGGCGTCTGCAGACCTGGTCCTAGGGGTTACGGATTATGGCCAGGAATTTCCCAGTATAATCGGGGCCGGCAACCTCTTGGCGACCCAGTTTCACCCGGAGAAAAGCGGTCGATTCGGTCTGCTGCTCCTGCAAAATTTCCTGAATTGGGACGGCACCTATGCTGAGTAAACGGATCATTCCCTGTTTGGATGTGCGGGATGGCCGGACCACCAAGGGGATCAGATTTAAAGACAATATCGACGTCGGCGATCCGGTCCAGATGGCCCGGTATTATTATGAACAAGGGGCCGATGAAATCGTCTTTTACGATATTACCGCTTCCAGCGACCGCCGGGAGATCATGATTGAGGTAGTGCGACAGGTGGCCAGGGAGATCTTTATTCCCTTTGCCGTGGGCGGCGGTATCCGCAGCTTAGAAGATATGCGGGCGGTTCTGTTAGCGGGTGCGGAAAAGATCAGCGTCAATTCCGCCGCGGTGAAAAATCCAGAAATTATCGCCCACGGGGCCCAGGCCTTCGGCAGTCAATGCATCGTCTTGGGCATGGATGTGAAGCGGGTGCCGGTTTCTGACAAGATCCCCAGCGGCTATGAGATCGTCATCAATGGCGGGCGCACCCCCATGGGTCTGGACGCCTTGTGGTGGGCCCAGGAGGCTGTCCGTTTGGGGGCCGGCGAGATCTGTCTCAATTCCATCGACGCCGATGGCACTCAGACCGGTTATGAACTCACCCTGACAAAACTGATCTCCGAGGCCGTCCCCATTCCGGTGATTGCCTCGGGCGGTGCGGGGGTGCCGGAACACTTATACGATGTCTTCAGCCAGGCCCATGCCGACGCTGCCCTGATTGCCTCCATGGTCCACTTCGGCACGTATACTATTGCAGCCATCAAACAGCATCTCCAGGCCAAGGGCATCAAAATGCGTCTGCTGTGGTAAGTCTCTGTCGGCCAAACAACACTTGCCGACAATGATGCCTGAGCCTCTCCGTAGTTCTGTCTTCTTACGGCGACGACAGGTATCTCAGTCGGTGCCCAGTGCACCTCGTGTGGTTACCTATGAAAGAAACCAAGCCTATTATTGATTTGAACGACGATCTCAGCGACGACTATTCCGAGCCGGTAGTTGAGCTGGAGACCCCGTTGTTCGAGGAGGAGGAGGCCTTACCAGAAACCCCGGAACCGGGCCTGGTGGAGGTTGATGCCTTGCAACGGTATATGCGGGAAATCAATCGCTATCCCCTTCTGCAACCCGAAGAGGAAAAGCGTTTGGCCACTCTGTACGCCGAAACCGGCGATCGTGACCTGGCCTACAAGCTCATCACTGCCAACCTCAGGCTGGTGGTCAAGATCGCCATGGATTTTCAAAAATATTGGATGCGCAACCTCCTGGATCTTATCCAGGAAGGCAACATTGGCCTCATGCAGGCCATCAAAAAATTCGATCCGTATCGGGGGATAAAACTTTCCTACTATGCCTCTTTCTGGATCAAAGCATATATCCTGAAATTTATTATGGATAACTGGAAGCTGGTGAAGATCGGCACCACGCAGGCCCAGCGCAAGCTCTTTTTCAGTCTGAAAAAGGAAAAAGAACGGCTGCGGGCCCAAGGTTTTGAGGCCGATCCCAAATTAATCTCCACCCGCCTCAACGTCAAAGAGTCGGAAGTCATTGAGATGGATCAGCGTCTGGGCAGCTGGGAGTATTCCCTGGACTCACCCTTGAAAAATGACTCTGAAGAGCTGCATATTAACTTTCTCACTTCCAGCGATACGGCGGCCGATGAACACTTGGCCCGAGAGGAAATGCGCAGCATTTTTCATGAGCGTTTGGATAAGTTTCGGGAAACCCTGAAGGAGAATGAACGGGATATCTTGGACCGCCGGTTGTTGGCCGAGAATCCGCTGACTCTCCAGGAAATTGGGGCCAGACATAATATTTCCCGGGAGCGGGTGCGCCAGATCGAGGAAAGACTGTTGAAAAAACTTCGACAGTTTATGCAGCACGAAATCCCTGATTTTCACCACTATCAGGCCCTAACCTCCGAACCCGATTAAGATTCCCGGCCTCACCAGGCCACTGGCAATGAGGGCTGAGGAAGGCATACATCCATATTCCGAGGAGAAATTTGCTTTAGAAAAAAATTTTCCTTTTATTAATAGTATGATAAAATAGAATATTTACAGATTTCCGTTGCTGGCAGCCCCCAACCAGAAAACCACCGATGGACATGGGGCAGGGCGATGCTTAATTTTAAACTAACGGCCTGATATCGGCGGAAGGGAGGTGTCTCCCATGGGACGTATCTTGATTGCCGATAGTGATCCCCATGTCCTGCTCCTCTGTCGGGATGAATTGCAGGAAGAGGGGTATGAGGTCTTGGTGGCTTCTAATGCCCGGGAGGTATTAGGGCTGTTGGAGGAGTCCTGTCCAGACCTGGTGGTCATGGAAATCATGCTACCAGACATGTCTGGGTTTGAAACGCTCCAAATTATCAAAGGTACCTGTCGGCAGACGCCGGTGATTTTTCACTCTACCTATGGGTTGCCGCAACAGCCCCACCATTGCCAGGTGGATGGGATTGTCTTGAAAACCCATGACCTGGAACCCTTAAAACAGAAAGTTCAGGGTCTGTTAGGAACGCGGCGGTTCGTGCCTGCTGCTGGAAAGCCTTCCCCCCGGTTTTCTTCTCGCTGTGGTGCAGGAGGTTGTAATGGCGTTCATGGAAATTAGTGTTGTGCCGCTGGGCACCGGTCAACCGGGGGTGGGCGATTTTGTCGCTGATATCATCGCACACCTCAGGAAAGAGCAGATTCCCCATACCCTGACGGATATGGGGACGATTATCGAAGGAGAGGTCGAGCAGTTGTTGGCGCTGGCCCGGACCTTGCACGAAATGCCCTTTCAACGCCAGGTCTGGCGTGTGGTCACGCACATTACCATAGATGACCGCCGGGATAAAAAGGTCCATCTGCAGGACAAGATCAAGGCCGTCAGCCAACGGTTGAGTTAACCCAAAGATTAGAACATGCCGCCATACAAGGATTATTATCAGATTCTCGGCGTTGGCCGGAACGCCACCGCCGAGGAGATTAAAAAAGCCTACCGCCAGTTGGCTTTAAAATATCACCCCGACCGCAATCCCGGCGACAAGGCCGCGGAAGAAAAGTTTAAAGAGGCTTCGGAAGCCTACGAAGTCTTGCGGGATCCAGAAAAGCGCCGCCTTTATGACCAGTATGGTCATGAGGGCCTGCGGGATTCGGGTTTCACCGGCTTCCGGGATTTTGGCGATATCTTTGGGGCCTTTGGCGATATTTTTGAGGACCTCTTCGGGTTCCGGGATAGCCGCCGGACCCGGTCTGGTCCCCAGGCTGGTGCTGACCGGCGTTTTGATTTAGAAATCGATTTTCTGGACGCAGCCCGGGGAACCGAGGTCACCGTGGAGATCCCCCGGAACGTCAACTGCGGCACCTGTAACGGCAGCGGTCTGCGGCCCGGCAGTCGCAAGACCATCTGCCCGGTCTGCGGCGGTCGGGGGCAGGTGACCCAGACCCACGGTTTTCTGCGCATCAGCACTACCTGTTCCCGCTGTCAAGGTCTCGGCGAATTTATCGGCGATCCTTGCCCCTCGTGCAACGGTCGGGGCCGGGTCGTGGAAAAAAAGAAACTTGCCGTGAAAATTCCCCCTGGGGTGGACAATGGCGTCCACTTGGTCATGGCCGGCGAAGGCGATGCCGGAGTCCGGGGGGGCCCCCCGGGGGACCTCTATATCGTGGTCCATGTCCGGCCCCATGAGTTGTTCCGCCGGGCCGGGGACGATCTGCTGTTGACGGTCCCCATCTCCTTTACCCAGGCCGCTCTGGGCGGGGTGGTTACCATTCCCACCCTCAACGGCAACCGGGAACTCACCATTCCCCCCGGAACCCAACCGGGCGAGACCATCTCGTTACGGGGAGAGGGGATACCGCACCTCAAAGGCTATGGCAGAGGCGACCTGAAGGTCCAGGTTAATGTGGTGGTGCCCCGGCACCTTACCGATCGGCAGCGCGACCTGTTGCAGCAGTTCGCTGCCTCTGAAGGTACGACCAAGACATTTGCCAAACCGGCGCCGGCCAAAGGCTGGCTGGAAAAAGCCTGGGACTTTATCAGTTCCTTCACCAAATAACCGGTCTTTTTCTCCAGAGGGTGGAGCACTCTTTTCTTTGCTTTTTTCTCTTGGGAGATTATGGTCTTTATGATATAATTCACAAGCAAGAAGTTTGGGGCAATGCGCCCTCCGTCGAACTACACGCACGAGGAAACCCAATGGCAGCCAAAGAATTATCCTCTTGGGACATCCTGCGGGAGCCCAACCGGATCCTGTATGAAGATGATTACAAATCCCCGCTGGAACTCCTCATCTATCTGTTAACCTGGGGGGTGGAAATCGGCCTGTTGTTTGTCTTTGCCTTAACCTATCTCCGCCGGTAAACAGATCTCGGGCGGGCAGTTGTGCCAGGCGGTCCAGGTGCCGGCGGTTTTCTGCCGCTTGCCAGGTCGACTTGGCAGCCCAACCTTGACAACTGTGGTTCCTTGCTTACCTTGAATTTTGGGAAACCAGGACACTTGTCCCGCTTTACAAGGCCCTAGGTTTACAGGCACCCGGGCAGCCCCCTGTTGGGCCCGGGAACCGACACCGTTAAACCTTAGGGAGGCCTAACCGCCATGATAAATGAACTTTTGGCTCCGGGCGGCAGCCTGGAAATGGTCACCGAAGTAGTAAAAAACGGCGCTGATGCCGTGTATGTGGGCTCCAAAGGCTTTAGCCGCCGGAAATGCGCCTGGGAACTCGAAGACAGTCAGATCGCCGAGGCCGTCTGTCTGGCCCAAGCGGGCGGGGCCAAAATTCGGGTCGCCATCAACGCCGAAGTCCTTGACGAAAAATTTCCTCTGGTCCTGAGCAAAGTAGAGAAATACGCGGCGGCCGGCATCGAAGGGGTAATCGTTAAAACCCCGGCCCTCATGGCATTGATTCATGAGCGCTTTCCGCACTTGGTCATCCACGCCAGCGTCGGTTGCAACATCCAGACCAAAGAGGAAATGGCCCGCTACCGGGACCTGGGCGTCACCCAGATCGTCGCCTCCACCGAAATCAATACGGTGGAAAAATTACGGCGTTTCAAGACCGACGCCGACAGTTTGGGCATCAAAACCGAGGTGCTCATCCACGGCAACCGCTGCATCGGCGGTGTGGGCAACTGTGTTTTTCACGAACTTATTGCCGATTCCTATATCCGCAAGGTATACTATGACGAAGACGGCAATGAGATCGTCGAATACGAAGGCTGGCCCGATCGCAGCGGCAGTTGTTTCCGTCTTTGCCTGCTCACCGATGCGCAACGCCAGAAGGTGCTGGGCAAACGGGGGCGTTCCCGGCAGGAAATTGACGCCATCAACGAACGCATCCGCACGAATCCCAATGTGGCCTTCGCCATCTTGGGTGACGAACTGAAGGCGTATCTGGATATGGGTCTGGCCACCGTGAAGATGCAGGGCCGGGAATACGCCGTCAGTATGATCGGCCGCATGGTTAATTGTTACCGGAAACTCATTGATGCTCATGCCCAAGGTGAGGATATTAACAGCCCCATGTTCCAGCGCCTACAGGATACCCTGCAGGAGCTGGTGGCCGAACGGGATCGGGCCCGGTGGGAAAAAACCCGGGAGTTGCACCGACACATCGTCGGGCTGTAAGCTCTCACCCAGCCGATAAGGAAAGGAAGCCTGTCTTGCGGGACAGGCTTTTCTTTTGGAGGGTGCCCCATGAAAGCGCCCCAGACTAAAGTGCAGGAACACGGCCGGGCCTTTTATCAGCCGTTTCAGCGGCTCCGGGAGCAGCTCGGCCCACTGGCTGGGACATTGATCAGCAAACCCTGTCCCCCCCGGTGCGCCCCCGGTCAAGACGAGGCTGCTTTATTCCAAACAGCCATGCAGGAGGTGGTGCGCCTGCCGTCCCAGGGGGCGTTTAGCGTGCCCTGGCAACCCCGCCCCTGTCCGCCGCTGACCCCGGCCCACGAAGAGTGGGAGGCTTTGTGCCAGTTAACGGATCTGGTGGCAGGACGGGTTCCCTTTGATCTCTCCCTGACCGATGAGTATGTGGAGGGCCAGGTGCCCTACTTAGACCCCCAAGTGATGGCGGCCCTCAAGGCCGGGGCCTTGCCCATCCAGGATTATTGCGATCTGCACGGCCTCAGCGTCGCCCTGGCCCAGGTCCGTTTGCGGGAATTTTTGGCCCAGGCGCAAGTCTGCCAATATCGCACAGTCCTCGTGGTGCACGGCCGGGGGCACAACTCACCCGGCCATCTGCCGGTGCTGAAACAACACCTGGCCGGGTGGCTGACCATGAAACGCTTCCGCCGGCAGGTGCTGGCCTTTGCCTCCGCCCAACCCTATGACGGCGGCACCGGCGCCCTATATCTCCTACTGCGTCGCCAGCAATCCGCCTTCCAGAAGAAAAGGTAAGACCTGTGGCCTCCCTCCCCCGCACTTCCACGCTCATGGCCGGCCTCCTCTGGGCCTTGGTGCTGTTTGCCAGTTTCTATAACCTGAATAACTGCCCCACCATCTGGTGGGATGAGGCCATCTTTTCGGAGACCGCAGCCAATCTAGCCCAGAAGGGCCGCTACGCCTTTACCCTGCAAAGTCCCGACGTCATCAATGATTTTGACTACCGCATCAGTGCCGGGCCGGTCTTGATTGTGCCGGTGGCTCTGGCCTATCGGCTTTTTGGGGTCAGCGTCTGGAGCGGCCGACTTGTTGCTGGCCTCTTTCTGGTGCTGACCTTTGTGCTGCTGTATCTCGGTGCCCGCCGTTTCCTGCCGCGAGGTCCTGCTTTGTTGGCCGTCTTCCTGGGACTTTTGACCACGGATATTATCTATTGGGGCCGCAGCGTCCTGGGAGATGTACCGGCGTTGGCCTGTTTTTTCGGAGGGATCTATTGGCTGCTGCGGGGCTGCCAAGAACGGCGGCCCGGTCACTTTTTCTGGGCCGGCCTCTGCCTGGGTCTGGCGGTAGGCGCTAAGGAATTTTACGGTTTTACCATCATCCTGGCGCTGGCCGCCCTGGTCTGGGAGGAGCGCCGCCATATGCGGGTGCTGATCTGGCATAGCGGTCTGCTGAGCCTGGGCGCGGCCCTGCCCCTGGGCATTTATTTAGCTGCCAAGGCCATGGTGTTGGGCGGTCTGCTGCCAGCCTTGTCCCACTTTTATTTCCAGAAAAAACTCCTCTGTCATGAATTTTTCACTCCCCTGACCATCGGTCGTCTCTATCCCGAAAGTAGCGCCTACCTGCTCAGCCATCCCCTCTTTATCAGCGGTATCCTGGGCTTATGGCTATACCGGCGGCGCCAGGGTGCTTCTTTCGCGTGGGGCTATTGGCTGGCCAACTTCTTGGCCTGGAGCCTCTTTTATCTGACTGCGGTTTATTGGCACCGTTTTGCCCTGCCGGCCCTGCTGCTGGCCAGTCCCTGGGCCGGTTATCTTCTGGTGACGCTCTTGGACGGAGCCCTCCAGAAAGCCTCGGTCAACTACCGGCGCCGCTGGCTACAGGCCTGGAGCGTGCTTCTGATGGTGGTCATGCTTTTCCCACTGGCAGGCGTCGATTACTTGCAGCCGGTGCTGTCCCGATGTACTGATAGTCCCCATAAATTGGTGGAATATCTGCGCCAGCATATCCCGGAGAGTGTGTTGATCGAAACGCCGGAGTATGAACTGACTTTTCTGGATGATGTGCATCGCTTTCACCTCATGCCGGAATTTTACTTTGTGGAATCCGACGGCGAGAACGTCGTGCTCTTGGATCCGACCCAGTGTTCCTATGACTTCAAAAGCGTTCAGGCGGAGCTGCTGATCCTGGGAAGTTTCGGCAAAAGCGTTTTCCGCCAGAATTATCCACAAACCGAGATCGAAAAATACTATCGCAAAATTGCCACCATCGATTATTATGATATTTATCTGCGTCGAGACGTCTCCTTGGGCAGTCTGGTGAAGGCTGCGCCGCCGTCAAAGCTATGTCCCACCCCTCAAGTCCAGTAGTTCCCCGGGCTGACTGCGTGGTCCGGATCGCTCTGGGGTGATTCAGTGCCCCAGAAAAGATCACAGGCTCTGGTGTTGGCCGTCCGTGATTTTGGCGAGGCCGACTGTCTGGTGACTTTCCTCACTCCCGCAGCCGGTCGCGTGACGGCCGTGGCCAAACACGCCCGCAAGAGCAAGCGCCGCTTTATGAATTGTCTGGAGCCTTTCTCATTGGTGGAGTTCATGTATACCGAAAAACCCCAGCAGGACCTGGCCCGCCTGGAAAGCGGCGAGCTGGTGGCGGCTTTTCGAGGCTTGCGGCGCTCTCTCCTGCCGTTGGCTCTGGCCGCCGTCTTAACGGAGACCACCGGGGAATTGGTGGGGGCCAAGGATAGACTGCCGGACATATATGAGACCTTAAAGAATTCCCTGGGTCACCTGGCCGCGGGTCAGCCTCCCTGGTCGCTTTTTTTGAGCCACCTCCTCCGGCTGGTGGCCCAAACGGGTTTTGGCCCCCAATGGCAGAGCTGTCGCCTCTGTGGTCAGGCCGATGGCAGCCTGGTCTGGTTCAACCCGGAACAGGGCGGTATTCTTTGCCAGAGCTGTATGAGTCGGGTGGCGGGGCTGCGTCTCTACCCTCTGCACCTGGGTTCCCGGAAACTGATCTTGGCGGCCCAACACCTGCCCCTGGAGCATCTGGCCAGGCTGCGGTTCCCAGAGCTGGCCCGCCAGGAGACCTGGGCCGTCTTGCTGCCCTTTCTGCGTCAGGTCATTGGTCGGGAATTGCGATCCTGGGGTTTTTTGGAGAAAATTTTACTGTCCGCTTAGCCGGCTGTTGCAAGACACTCCTCATTTTTTCAACGACCTGCTCAAGGTTCGGGCTTGTTCCCGAAACAAGCCGGTTGGCGATGGTCCCGGCTCGGGGTCTGGCGGGAAAGAGTGCTCATGATTTTCTTGGGGATAGAGACATCTTGTGACGAAACGGCCGCCGCTGTGGTCGTGGACGGCCGCCGAGTGCTGGCCGATGTGGTGGCGACGCAATTTGATCTGCACGCCCAGTATGGCGGCGTGGTGCCGGAGTTGGCGGCCCGCCGCCATCAGGAAAATATCCTGCCGGTGATCAAGGCGGCTCTTGCCCAGGCCGGTTTAGGCTTGTCCGATCTCTCGGCCATTGCCGTTACTCAAGGTCCGGGGCTCATCGGTGCCCTGGTCATCGGTTTTGCCGTGGCCAAGTCACTGGCCTATGCCTTGCAAATACCCCTGGTGGGGGTCCATCACCTGCACGCTCATCTGGCCGCGCCCTTTCTCTTGGAAACGCCGCCGGAGTTTCCCTTCATCGCCCTGGTGGTCTCGGGAGGACATACGAATCTCTATAAAGTGGAGGGATTTCAAAATATTACCCTACTCGGCCGGAGCCGGGACGACGCGGCCGGCGAGGCCTTTGATAAGGTGGCCAAACTGCTGCACCTGGGCTACCCCGGGGGCATCGCCATTGAAAAGATGGCCCAGACCGGCGATCCCCAGGCCTTTGCCTTGCCTCGGCCCCGCATCGTCGGGGAACCCCTTACCTTTAGCTACAGCGGCCTCAAAACTGCGGTGGCGGTCCTCCTGCGCCAGCACCCGGAGATCCTCGCCTCTGCTCAGACAGTCGCGGATCTAGCCGCCAGTTTCCAGGCCGCGGTGGTGGATTCCTTGGTCAGCCGGGCTCTGCTGGCCGTCCAGGCCCATGCCTGCCCCCGTCTGGTGGTGGCCGGCGGGGTGGCCGCCAATCGCCGACTGCGCCAGGAGTTGCTGGACCAGGCTAAGAACGCAGGGATAGAGGTGTTCCTGCCGCCCTTAAAATTGTGCACTGACAACGCCGCCATGGTGGCGGCCCTGGGCTACCACCTCTTCCAGGCCGGCGAACGCTTGGATCTCCGGGCCGATGTCTTTGCCCGGGGCTGAGGAAGAATTACGGGGCAGGTCGCAAGTAGGAGGCCAAACCGTCTGCCAAACTCATGGGGGTGAGGCCGAAATCCTCATAAAAGGGCCGGGGATCACAGGTATTGCCGGCCAGGAGCATGCTAATCTGGTCCGCCGTCACCGGAAACCAGGCAAAGCCCCCCAGCAGCCGGGCCGTTAGGCGCAGGGGCCAGACCGGCAGGTGCACTTTCCAGACCTTTTTCCCCAACACCCGGGCCAGGATGTCAATGAGCTCATTCATGGACACCGGTGCCGGTCCGCCCACATCATAGCTGCGGTTGGCCGTGGCGGGCTTCTCCAGGGCCAGGGCAAACCCTTGGGCCACCTGCCAGACCGGCACGGGCTGAAGGTGGTAGCGGCCGTCGCCGATGATGGGCACCATCCCCAGGGACTCCAGCTGTTGTTTGAAGAGATTGATGAAGCCGTCGTCCGGTCCATAAATTATGGAGGGCCGGAAGATGGTATAGGCCAGGCCGGAGTTTTTGACCAACTCTTCGGCCTGGAGTTTGGTCTGATGGTAGGCGGCCACGGGCGCCGGCTGTGCTTCCAGGGCGCTCATGTGCAGATACCGGTCAATACCGGCCTGTTGGGCCGCGGCCACCACGTTGGCAGTGGCCTGGAAGTGCAGGCGCGCGAAGGTGATGCCCCGGGCTGGAAATTCCCGGATGATGCCCACCAGGTGTATCACTGCCGCACACCCGGCGACAGCCTCGGCCAAAGTCTCGGGTTGGGTGACGTCGCCATAGGCAAAGCTAAGCCCCGCCTGGCGAAAAAGATTTTTTTCCGCGCCGGGCCGGACCAGACAGCGCACCGTATGACCCCGGGCCAACAACTCCTGCACCACCTGCCGGCCGACAAAGCCACTGCCGCCGGTAACCAATACCTGCACAGGCTTACCCCCCGCCCTGGCCGGCCAGCCAGGCCTGCTGCAGGGCTAAGACTTTGGTGACCACGTCCATGGGGTCGGTCCCCAGGACCCGGATCATGGCCTCTTTGCCCCAATCGCCCCGGTCATAAATCAGGTCGGGGGGCGGTTCGCCGGGCGTCAGGACCGAGGCCACGCCCCAGGCCAAGGTGCTGCCTTCCCGGGCCTTCACCTCCGGTGGTTCCTTGGCTCGGTCAAAATGGGCCGCGGTGAGGTGCAACAGGGTCGCCAGCTGCTCCACCGCCGCCAAGAAGCGGATATTCATGGCCGCCCTGATATGAGGATGGACCTGGTGGGCCGTCAGGATGACGGCGGCCATATGACGGGACGCACCAAAAGCCGGCTCCCGGGGGATGAGCAAGCCCTGGGGGGTGCGCAGCAGCCGGCCGGGGAAGGCGGCTACGTCCTCGACGCCCCGGGGATAGAGGGTGGCATAGCCCAGATTGCTCTGCACCTCCGGGATAAGGTCGGTGATGTTACTGGCCTGCAAACGCGCTGCGGCGTCCTGCAAGGCTTGGAGTACTGCCAAGCGCTCCTGTTCCCGGAAGAAAGGCGCGGCGGAATTGACCGGGCCGCGGCCCTGCCCCAACGGCAGCCCCCAGCGGATGGCCTCGGCCACCAAGGCCCGGGCCTGATTGACCGCCTCAGGAAGCGTCCGCCCTTGGGCCAGATGCGCGGCTAGGGCCGAGGCCAGGGTGCAGCCTGTGCCGTGGGTGTGGGGGGAGGCCAGGCGCTCTCCCGGCAGTTGGTAGACTTCCGAGCCATAGGCCAGGACATCCACCGGCGGTCCGGCCAGATGGCCGCCTTTGACCAGGACGGCCTGGGGGCCCAACCGGAGCAACTCCCGGGCCGCGGCCGCCATGGCGTCGACATCGGCAATCTCCCGGCCGAGCAAACGCCCGGCCTCAATCAAGTTGGGGGTCAAGACAGTGGCCAAAGGCAGCAATTCCTCTCGAAAGACCTGGAGGCCGGTCTCTTCCAGGAGGGCTGAGCCATCGCTGGCCGCCAGGACCGGATCCACCACGATGGGCGCCCGTATCTGGCGCAAGGCCCCGGCCACCTCCCGGACAATTTCGGCCGTGGCCAACATACCGATCTTCACCGCAGCCACCTGGACATCGCTGCAGATGGCGGTCAACTGGGCCGCCACCAGATCAGCGGCCACGGGCTCCCACCGTTGGACTCCCAGGGAATTTTGGGCCGTGATGGCAGTGATAACCGTCAGTCCATAAACCCCCAGGAGGGTGGCCACCTTTAAATCCTGTTGGATACCAGCCCCGGCGCTGGGGTCGGAACCGGCTATCAATAAAACGGTGCGCATCTGCTGGACCATTCGCTCACAGGTTGCGGCCCGATGGGGCGGCAAGCGGGTAACCACCGGTCTGCCGGTCATTTCCCGCCTGGCCTTACTATACCACAGAGGTCTGGCCGTAGGGAAGCACACAGCCGGGAAGAGGAACGGTTCTTTAGGATAAAGTCTGATATAAAACTTGACTCAGATCGGTGAGACGATAGGGTTTGGCGATCGCCCCAGCAAATCCGAAGGAGGGATAATGAGCCATAACCGGGTCATCGGCATAGCCACTGGAGACGATGGCTTTGACCTGGGGATCCTGTTCCCTGAGCTTCTGACAAGCCTCCAAGCCACCCATGCCACCGGGAATGGTCAGATCCAGGATGACGGCAGCATAGGTCTGGTGCTGCTGGCGGGCCTCGCCATAGAGGTTAAGGATTTCTTGGCCTTCCTGGGCAAAGACCGCCTCATAGCCCAGCTTGGCCAACATCTTAGCCATAACGGTCTGGACCGCGGGCTCATCTTCCAAGACCAGGATACGCCCGTGCCCGTGGAAAAGGGTGTCACCTCTATCTGGCATACGGCATTGGCCCCGCTCCAGCGCCGGGAGATAAACGCCAAAGGTCGTGCCCTGGCCGAGGCGTGATTCACAAGTGATAAAACCGCCATGTTGTTTTATGATGCTGTAGGCCGTGGCCAAACCCAAGCCGCTGCCTTTCTGTTTGGTGGTAAAATAGGGATCGAAGATTTTGTCAAGATGCTCCGGGGCAATCCCCACACCTGCATCGGTGACCCGTATGAGGACGTAATTGCCCGGCGGCAGAGGCAAGGGTGAGCCCTCGGCAATCTGGAAGTTTTCTGCGTCAACCTGTATCTGCCCGCCGGCCGGCATGGCCTGGTCCGCATTAATCAAGAGATTGGTAAACACCTGATGCATCTGGCCGGCATCCACATTCACCGGCCAGAGCTTCGCCGGCCAGGCAAAGGTGGTTTTGACCTTGGAGCCGCTCAGAGCCAGGCGGGCGCTCTCTTCGACGATTCCTTTGAGATCGCAGGCTTTTTTCACCGGCGCACCGCCTTTGGCAAAAGTCAAAAGCTGTTTGGCCAGCAGCATGGCCTGGCGGCAGGCCTGTTCCGCCTCCCGCAGGCCTTCCCGGATCTCACCAGGCTCGCTGGCCATGCCCAGGAGGCTGATGTTTCCCAGGATGGCCATCAGGACATTATTGAAGTCGTGGGCAATGCCGCCGGCCATGATGCCCAGTGATTCCATCTTGTCCAGGTTGGCGCGGAGGGCCTCCAATTTTTTCTGCTCGGAAATATCCATGACGGTAAAGAGGATCTCGGGTGATTGGGTCCCCGGAAACAGCGGGGCTGAACTGAGCAGCACCTCAAGTATCTGACCGTCCTTGCGCCGCCAGCGGGTTTCCACGCTACCCAAGCCCTTTTGGGCGATCTGGCGATACTTTTCCCGGCCCACAAAGTCGTAATCCTCTTGAGTGGGATAGAGAATGCGGGAGTTTTGCCCCACCAATTCTTCCTTGGTGTAGCCGGTCAACTGGCAGACCCGCTCGTTGACCTCTTTGAAGACCAGGTTCTCCACCAAACCGATCCCCACCGGCGCGGCTCGGAAGATGCTCTGCAATTTGGCCTCCCGGGTCTGTAAAGCCTCTTCTACTGCCTTGCGCGCCGTGATGTTGCGGATGTACTCAATCACCATGTTCACCTGACCAGCGCTATCAAAGACCGGAAAGGTGCGTATCTCATAACTCCCGTGGAATAACTCATTGTCCACTTCCCGTTCCAAAATCTGGCCGGTATGGAAAACCTTTTGGACCGGACAATCGTCACAGGGGGCCTGCCGGTGATGAAAGGTCTGATAGCAGGTGGGGTAGATTACCTCTGGGGTGGTCCCCAGGAAGCATTGTTCCTGATTATTACTATAGATTATCCGATAATCCCGGTCGATGACCACCAACAGATCGGGGATGGCTTCCAACAGGCTCTGCAAAAGGGCCCGGGAGGTGCGCAAGGCCTCTTCAGCCTGCTTCTGCTGGGTAATGTCCGAAAGGATGCCGACGCTGCCCTGCACCCTCCCTTTTTTGTCGATCAGGGGATTTAAAACCACCTGCCAGAACCCGCTGGGGCCGCCTGCAGCAGTGATTTCCATTTCCAACTCAACCAATTGGCCTTCCCGCACCCGGTCAAAGGCCTCCAGAACTTGTGTTTGTTGCTGCGGGGGAAACTGCTCGACAAAAGGCCGGTTGAGCACCTGCGACGCCGAGGTGTCCAGCATGTCCAACCCCTTGCGGTTCATGGCTTGGCAGCGCCCTGCCGGGTCAAAGAGACCGACGCCGTTGGGGCTGCCCTCCACCAGACTTCGGTAACGTTCCTCGGACTGAGCCACCCTGAACGCGGCCAGCATTAACCTCTGTTGGAAAAAATAAAAAGCCGTCCATAACATGACCATGAGCAGGATGATGCCCATGGGCAGGAGTTTGTGCAGGGCGATCTGCCGCTGCCAATCCCGAATATCAATATCTAAGCCCAAGAGGCCAAGGAAAACGCCATCGCTGGGATCTCGCAAGACCTCAAAGGCACTGATCCAAGTCCCCCAGCGGTCGGTCACCGGACCTTCCACAAAGGCCTGGGGACAGTGGGCCATGGCCTTGAGCTGCGCACTGGCCTCCCAAAAGACCTGGCCGGGGAGGGAGACTTCGGTGGAGTCCCTCGGTTCGCTATCCACCAGAAAAACCGGCTGGCCGTCCCGGAAGCGGAGGATATAGAGGAAGCGGCAGTCGCGGTTGGCCGCCCGGACCCGTCCCAACAACTGCTTCAGATTGCCATACGCCGGGGTGCCCTCATCATCAGCGGTACCGGTCAATAGGCGGATAGTCTTTGCCGGCAGTACGGCCCCCAGCAGGCGGGCCTGCTGTGCCAGGCTCTCCCGCATATCACGATCCAAACTCCGTTCGAAGAGACCGACGCTGACACCTCCCAAGGCCAACAGGATCCCCAAAGCCGTCAGGAACACCAAAGCCTGGCCCAGGCGGGCCGCGGCGGTGGTGCCACCCTGACGGCCCCCCCATTCCCGCTGATAATACATCCACAACGGCGCGGTGCTGAGGAACCCGAAGCCTGCCTGTAAAGCCGGTAAACAGGCCTGCGAGAGAGTCCAGATGGCTCCCGTGGACTGGTTTTCTGCCAGGGCCAAAAATTCGGGGGGGCAAGTGAGCAATAAGGAGAGGCCATAGCCCGTCAGGGCCAGGGCCGCCAGCCGCAGGACAGCAGATTGCAGCCGACGGGCCATTGCAGCCAGTCCGACGCCGGCCAGGAAACTGCTGATCAGCCCCAGAATCACCAATACCGGACCGAAGTACGAGAATTGCTCCCGCACCCCGGTGGCCAGGGCCACGGCGGTCAGCAGGAGGAGCAGGGCGAGCAGACTAAGTTGGAGCCGCTTGCGGGTCAGGGCGACCAGGCCGGCAATGCCCAGGCAAGCCATCGACAACGTTAAGAGGATAACAGCGGCCTCGGTCCAGTGCACGGCTGATCCCATAACCGGCCGAACCATGTTCAGAAACTGTTGGACACACTGGAATACCGCAAAAAATCCCAGCCAGGTGAAGAAAGACCGAGTGTTTGGCTGGTCGGTCAGGGCGAGACAGAGGAGAAACAGGAAAAAGCCGTTCAAGCCAGCCCAAAACGCCCAGTAATCTGTCGGTATCAAGGAACAAGCCATCATGTCTCGACCATCTCCATAGAGCTCGTTATAGGTAGATATCGGCAGTTATGGGAAATCCTTGACTCACTCTGGCCAAAAAGAACTTGACACCTTATTATAGGAAGAATGGTATGATGAAAAAAGGCGTTTGCCCGGACAGGAAACCGGCAACCGCAACCCTGAGCAGGGAAGAAAGGTTTATGGTACATTCAAGCATATCTCAGCGAACTTCGCAACGACAGCAACCGGCCGCCCCGCTCATTGTCTTGCGGGGCGTGACCAAAACCTACCGCCAGGGGAGTGAGGAGGTCAAGGCCCTCCAGAATGTGGACCTGGACATTGCCGATGGTGAATTTTTGGCGGTTACCGGCAAGAGCGGCTGCGGCAAAAGCACCCTCCTGCACGTCATCGGCGGCCTGGAGAGCGTCGCCGCCGGCCATATTCTCTTCCAGGGGCAGGATTTGAGCCGCTTCCGGGAAGAGCAGTTGACCCGTTACCGCCGGGACCAGGTGGGTATTGTCTTTCAGAGCTTCAATCTCATGCCCCTGCTGACCCTTGGGGAGAATGTGGCCTTGCCGCAGATCCTGCGGGGCACCCCCTCCCAGGAAGCTTTGCGGCTGGCCGAAACCTGGCTGGACCGGGTGAATCTCGGGCACCGGCGGGATCATAAACCCCATCAGGTCTCCGGCGGCGAAATGCAGCGGGCGGCGGTGGCCCGGGCGCTTATCAACCAACCGGCGCTCCTCCTGGCAGATGAACCCACCGGCAATCTGGATTCGACCCATGCCCACCAGGTCCTGCAATTGTTTGCCGAACTGCAACGGCAGGAGCGGCTCACCGTCATCATGGTCACCCATGCCTTGGAAGCCGCTCAGTATGCCGACCGAATCGTCAGCATGCAGGATGGACGGCTGCTGCCATGAAGATCTGGCTGCTGCGTCTGCCGTTCCGTCATCTGCAAGAGCACCCCGGCCGCAGTCTCTTGGGGATTCTCAGCATTGCCCTGGGCACGGCCGTCTATCTGAGCATCGCCTTGGCGTCCCACAGCGCCTTGCAAAGCTTCCAGGCCGGGGTAACCGCGGTGGCCGGCAAAACCCAGCTGCGCCTGCAAAGCCCCGGCACCTCCCTGGACGAGACGCTATTTCCCGCGGTGCGCCAACTGCCGCTGGTCCGGGCCGCGGCCCCGGTCCTGGAAACCATGGTGGAAATCCGGGGCCCGGAGACCGTGTCGGCTCTCCTGTTGGGCGTTGACCCCTTTGTGGAAGGCCCGTTTCGGGAATACCGTTTCCTCACGGCCACTGGTCTGGATCAGGAAACCTTCCGGAAGTTTCTGACCCAACCCGGCTGGGTGATGCTCAGCGCCCCATTGGCGGCCCGCTTAAAGCTGGCCCCCGGTGACAGCTTCACTGCGGCCGTGGGCGCCCGGATCCAGTCACTGTCAGTGGCCGGCACCTTCCGCACTGCCGGTGATCTCTACCCCCTGGACGGCGCCCTCATGCTGATGGATGTGGGGCAGGCCCAGGAACTGCTGGACCGCACCGGCCGGCTGGATTACCTGGACCTCCTGGTCCACGGCGATCTGGATACAGCAGCCCGGCAGCTGCGGGAAGTGCTGCCGCCGGGCGTGGAGGTCACGACGCCCGGGGCCCAGGCCGAATATATGCAAGGGTTGGTGGCCGCCTATCGCCTGAACCTTTCGGTCCTGAGCGCCATCGCCCTGTTTGTGGGCATGTTCCTCATTTATCAGTCGGTGACCCTGTCGGTCGTCCGCCGCCGCCGGGAGATCGGCCTGCTGCGCACCCTGGGCATGACGCCCGGCCAAGTCATGCTCCTCTTCCTGAGCGAAGGGGCCCTGAGCGGTGCCCTGGGCGGCCTCCTGGGCTTGGTCCTGGGCGGCGCCATGGCCCAGGTGGCCCTCCAGATGGTGGCCCAAAACCTTACTTCCCTCTATCAACCGGTATCGGCGCAGGAAATCTGGCTGGAAGGCAAGGTTTTTGTCCATGCCTGGTTCTTGGCTCTGGCCGCCACCCTGGCGGCCTCTTATCTCCCAGCCCGGGAAGCTTCCCACACCCGGGTCCGAGCCGTGTGGTACAAAGAGGAACTGGAGGAAAAGCTGGAGGGTTGGGCCGCCTCCAGTGCCTATCTGGGATTGCTGGTGTTGGCCCTGGCCGGGGTCGGGGCCTTTCTGAAAAGCGGTCATGGCATCCCTTGGCCTGCCTTTGTGGCCGCCTTCCTCATCCTTTTAGGGTTCGCCCTGTTCACTCCCCTGACGGCCTGGTGGTTGGGCCGGCTCATGATGGCACCTTGCCGCCGCCTCTTTGGTTTCGCCGGGGACATGGGCTGTCGCTACCTGTCCGGGTCCTTAAGTCGCACGGCGGTCAGCATCGCCGCTTTAGCCACGGCCCTGGGTCTGGTCATCGCTGTGGTCGTCATGATCGGCTCGTTCCGGCAGACCGTGGAAAATTGGGTGCACAAAGCCATCAGCGGCGATATTTTCTTCGGCCCCGCGGTCTTTTCCACCTCCAGCTACGACCAATTCCTACCCCCAGAAGTGCTCCGGGAGCTGGAGCAGGACCCCCGCATCGCCGACCTGTATCACTACCGCTGCGTCCGTCTGCCCTTCCGGGACCGCTATATCCTGGTCATTGGCGGCAGCTTTGATGTCCTGGCCCGCCATGGCGGCCTCTGGTTCCGGCAGGGGGATCAGCAGGAAACGGTGGCCCAGGCCCGGACCCAGGGCCGGGTGTTGGTCACGGAACCCTTTGCCGAAACCTTCGGGGTCAGAGAAGGAGAATGGCTGACCCTGCCCACGCCCTCGGGACCGCAGCGCCTCCAGGTGGCCGGCGTGTTTTACGACTACCGCACCGATGGCGCCGCGGTCTGGATGGATATCCAGCTCTTTCAGAAATTCTGGCAGGATCAACGGATCAATGCAGTGCGGGTCTTCCTGCACGATAAAGGCCAGCGCCGCGAGGTCCTCAGCCATCTGCAGCAGACCTACCAGAGCCGCTATCGCCTGGTGGCCCTCTCCCATGAGGACCTGAAAAATGGCATTTTGCGAATCTTCGACGAGACCTTTGCCCTGACTTATGCCCTGGAGGGGGTGGCTATCCTGGTGGCCGTTTTCGGCATCATTACTACTTTTTTGGTGCTGATCATGGAGCGGGAACGGGAATTGGCCCTGCTGCAGGCCCTGGGCGCCTCCCGGGGGCAGATTATGGGGATGGTCCTGGTGGAATCGGGTTTGGCCAGCTTTCTCAGCTATCTCCTGGGTGCTCTGGCCGGGTCGGTCCTGGCTTTGCTTCTCATCCTGGTGATTAACAAGCAGGCCTTTGGTTGGACCATCCAGGTATTTCTCGCCCCGGACGTCTATTGGCAGACTCTGCTCCTGGTCCTGGCCCTGGGGTTGGCCGCCGGCGCCTACCCGGCCTGGCGGGCCATGCAGCCCCATGTCGCGGCGATTTTAAAGGAGGAGTAACTGTATCATGGGAATAAAGTTCCGAGTTCCGAGTTCCAAGTTCCGAGTTCCGAGTTCCGAGAAAACCAGTTTTCTAGGGCGGGCCGTGCCCGCCCAGGTCAGCCAATTGCAGTTCTCAGGTAGCTTTTATGAATAATGGCAATTAGTAATGTCAATTGATCAGATATTTGTGGGAGTGCCAGAGGTCAGGAGCTACGGTGTTGGCGCCTCCCCCGCTCTTGCCGGAAAAAATAGGGCGGGCCGCTGGCCCGCCCGTTGGCGTGTTTGGGGATGAACCTGGGTTACACAAACCTCTAATGCTAATCTTAGCCTGATGACGACTTTTGGGGCTGATGAATGCTCTGGACCGGTGGTTCGGACGGAAATGACGATTCCCAGCGGGGGAGGGCCGCACTGGGAACGGTGGATTCGGGATAGATTTCAGCTAAGAAATCATATTTTTTGCAAAAAACACTATATTTTTTCGGCTGCACCTGCATTCTCCGGCAGTAGACCTCTTTGCCCCGGGCATAGGCGAACAGGGTGAAGTTTGGCTGCCAGACAGTGTATTCCACCGCACTCTGAGCCGGCACGATGATCGTGGCCGCGCTGTTAGCCGACGGCACCGCGATATCCACCTCGGCGAAATTGCGCACCAAACCCACGTAGGGTCGGATCTCCTGACCGCGCAGGACATCCTGGGAGACCAGGGTTGGACCGCAACATCCCCCCAGAAATCCAGCCAGAAGCACAAAAACCGGCCAGCCTTTCCCTAATTTCATCCTTTCCTCCCCTCGGATCGTGTTCCCCTCAGACCGGACTGCGGCCAGGTCGGCGGCCGCTTCATCTTCGCAATTCAATTAAGTAATCGGCTGTTTGGTTCCTTCCCTTTAATTTTTCCAGGGTTATGAGGACTCCTTTCTTCGTCCTGGCAGCTTGGACCCGCGGCTCTCGCCGGAACATTCCTCCGGGTCCGGTATGCTCTCGCCGGTGAGGGCCGCTACTTCCTGCAGTAAGATCGTCAGCAATTCATCCTCAGGGATGGTGCGCACCGTTTCCCCTTTTTTGATGAGGGCCCCCGCTCCTTTGCCGCCGGCAATGCCCACATCGGCCTCCCGGGCTTCGCCGGGCCCGTTGACCACACAGCCCATGATGGCCACTTTAATGGGGCTGGTCAGATATCTGAGCCGTTTTTCCGCGGCCTCGGCCAGCCCGAAGAGGTCAATCTGGCAGCGGCCGCAGGTGGGGCAGGAGATGATCTCCGGCCCCCGCTGCCGCAGGTGCAAGGCCCGGAGGATGTCATAGGCTACCCAGACTTCCTCCACCGGATCCCGGGTCAAAGACACCCGCATGGTGTCACCGATCCCTTCGGCCAACAGCCAGCCCAGACCCAGGGCCGATTTCACCGTCCCGGCGATGAGACCGCCGGCCTCGGTCACCCCGATATGCAGGGGATAATCCACCTCCTGGGACAACTGTTTATAGGCGGCCACGGTCACCAAGACATCGGAGGCCTTCAGAGAGACTTTAAAATTCTGGAACTGCCAATCTTCAAATTGCCGGATCCAACGCCGGGCACTGGCCACCAGGGCCTCCGGGGTGGGGCCGCCGTAGTGGTCCCACAAGTCTTTTTCCAGGGATCCGGCATTGATCCCCAGGCGCAGGGATTTGCCCAGCTGCCGACAGGCCTCCACCACCGGCCGGGTTTTGGCCGCGCCGCCCAGATTGCCGGGATTGATACGCACCGCATCTGCTCCGGCCTCCAGGGCGCCCAGGGCAAGTTTGTAATTGAAGTGGATATCGGCGATGAGAGGCACCTGACAGGCAGCCTTGATCTCCCGGAAGGCCGCCACGGCCTCTTTATTGGGCACCGCCAGCCGGATAATTTCGCAGCCGGCCCGTACCAGCCGCTCGATCTGGGCCAGAGTTTTGTCCCGGTCACAGGTATCGGTATTGGTCATGGACTGGACCGAAACCGGAGCGCCACCGCCGATCTGGACCGGACCGACATTAATGGCACGCGTCGGCCGACGAGGTTTTACCAAGTTAATTGCTGTATCCATAATCTCTCAGTTGCTAGGCATCAGTTGTCAGTTACTGGCTGCTGGTGAGCGGTTTGGACTGGCATCGCCAGGCGCCGGGTCTTGCTGATGGTATCGCTCCGCCCGCCTGTCGCCGTCCGGGAGGTGGCAGCATCGGCAGGTTGAGGGAGGGGCTCAGAGCTCAGGGCCGCTGAGGCGTTCGGCTGTCTGGCGCAGGAAAGTGCTGAAGGTGGCATAGACCAGGGGCAGCTTGCGACCCCGACGTTGGACCAGGAACAAGGGGCGGCGTAGCTCCACATCCCGGATCTTCACCGCCACCAGATCACCATAGGCCAGTTCCGCGGCTACCGCCAGCCGGGACAGGATGCTGATACCTACGCCAGCCTTGATGGCCTGGCGCACTGCTTCGGTGTTGGGCATTTCAGCCGCCACCGTTAATTTGCCAAAATCCAGGCCATGGGCGCCCAGGATCTCCTTGACGGCCATTTGCGTGCCCGACCCTCTTTCCCGCAGAATATAGGGTTGGCCATACAGCTCGCCTAAGACCACTTCCCGCCGTTGGGCCCAGGGGTGCTGGGAAGGGACAGCCAGAGTGAGTTCGTCCAAATACACCTCTGCAAACTGTAGGCGTTTTTCCGGCAACCGGGAACCCACCAGGCCCAAACCAATTTCACCTTTAAACACCAGGTCGGCCACCGCCGTGGTGTTGGCTATCTTCAGGGTGATATGCATGGCCGGATGTTGGGCCTTGAAAGCCCCGATGACTTGGGGCAAGAGGTAGCTGCCCGGAATGGTACTGGCGCCGATGGTGAGCCGCCCCAAGAGCTCACCCCGAAGGTCCGCCAGGGCCTGTTGGGCTTCATCCCGCAGGTGCAAAAGTTTCTGGGCATAGCGCAGTAAAATCTGTCCGGCCGGGGTCAGCCGCAATTCCCGGCCCAGCCGGTCCACCAACTTGTCTCCGGCCATCTCTTCCAGGGAGCGGATATGCTCGCTCACCGTGGGCTGGGACAGGTGCAGGGCCTCTGCCGCCAGGGTAAAGCTCTTCAGTTCGGCAACCTTGCAGAATATCTCTAAGCGATGCAAATCCATATGGAAAAAAGGATCAGGGACCTGGCCAAAGGGAGTTGGCCAAAGCGCTGATCGCCGTATAGGGTAAACGTGCTGCCAATTACCGCACCTGCACCCCGAAGAGGCGGGTCATCCGTTCCAAAGCCCACTCATTATCTTCCTGGTCTAAATCCGCCACCCCGTCCCGATAGACCACCACCCGGAAGCCGTTCAGGTCTAGGTCCCGGGCCGTCTCCATAATACAGATGGAAGTGCAGACCCCCACCAAATGCACCTCCGTCACCCCCTCCTGGCGCAGGATATCCCTCAGTTCGGTACCGAACAGACCGCTGAAGGTCGTCTTGGTTACCAGATGATCGCTGGCGGCTACTGACAGTTCGGGGATGACCGCCGCCCCCCAGGTGCCGCTGACGGCATGGGGAGGGAAGCGCCGGAATTCGGGATCATCGGGGTCATGGGCATCGGCCAGAAAAATGATGACTGCCCCCTCCTGGCGCATTTCCTGAATTTTGGCCGCCACAAAGGGAATAATGGCCCGGCCGGGCTCCCCCACATACAGGGCCCCGGCCGGGTCCAGAAAATCGTTGAGCATGTCCGTGATTACCAGAGCCCGTTTTGTCATACCATACCTCTGGGGCTTTTTTTTTACTATAGCGCCGCCGAGCCTGAATGGCAATGCCAAATCAAAGGTTTGGATAAGGCTGGACCAGCCGCCTCCCAACTGGCTGACTTCCGGGGTGCTTGCCCGAACCTTGGGGAGCAGGCCCGAGGGGCCACCCCCTCAAGCCCTTCCGCCTACCAGACAATGCTTTCCAGGGACGTCAGCGGTTCCCGGACCGCCGCCGCTTCCGGCACCGCGGCCAGGTGGGCGGCGAAGCCATCGGCGGTTTTTAAGGCTTCAGGAAAGATCAGACCGCTGCGCTGTTCCAGCTCCGCCAAGGTCACCTGATACACCTTGAACTCTTTTAAATCCAGGAGCTCCAGCTGATCCAGACTCTGGGTCAACAGAAAGGCCCGGGCTTGCAGTTGCCCATTTTCCACATAGGCGAGGAGCTTATAGAATTCCCGGGGAATCTTGACTCCCCGGAACTCCCGGTCATCGTCATGGAAGACCGGGCCGCCAATGACGCTGACCCGCACATCCTCCACATCCACTTCGGCGAAGACCGCATCTTCCAACCGCCCCCAGAGGCCGCCCAGACTGCTCTGGTTAAAATTATCCATCTGCGGCGTGATGTTGGTAAAGAAAAAGGAATCTTTATTGGCCTGACGGGCCGCCGCTTCACTGCCCCACAAAAGATCGGCCCGCCGGGCGATGTGTCCCCGATCCAGGCGATTATCGGCATACACGGTATCGCCCACCTGCAAAGCCGCGGGGATACGGGGGTCGAAGACAAATTTCAAACCCTTGCGGCTGAGTTTTCTCAGGCTGCTGCCATCAATATTCCAGGCCACCCAAAAGGCCAGGCGCCGGGTGCAGCTCAGAGCCAGAGAAAAATGAGTGTAATGGATAACGTCGCTGCCGTCCAGGCGATGGACCTCTGCCGCCAGCCCCGCACTCAAGCGGGGCAGGTCCACCCGCTGCCGGAGGAAATCCGGGGCAAACCCCTGATCCCGGCCCCCGGCCTGCAGCACCGTTACCGGCTTGGGCACTACCGCCAGTTTCTCAAAGACCGACGCCGGATAGGCGGCCACCGCATATTCGTCGGGATTGCCGGGCCCTTCCCCGGCAAAGTGGAGGCCGGCCATGACGGTGGTAACCTGGCCGTGGGCATCCTTAAACAACCAGACCGAGCCGGAGTCGCCCCCCATGCTGACTTCACCTTGGTCGATCGGATAGTCTGGATCGAGGCCGATTTCAAAGCCGCCTACGGTCTGTTCCCCCACCGGCGGTCCATAATTCAGTTTGGTAAGGGTATGTATCCGGGTGACCATGCCATGGGTCACGGCCGTGGTGCGGCCGCTTTTGACGACTTTGTCACCCAGTTCCGCTTCTCCCAACTTCTCCACTCTGACGCCCAACTCCAGGACCGTAGGGTCAAAACCCCGATCCTCGAGGCTGGCCAGGGCACAGTCGCCGGCTACGCCTAAATAGGAGCGCACCAGTTTGCCCAGGCGGTTATACTGCACCCGGTTATCATCATAGGGTCCGGGCTGGACAATGGTGTCGCCGATGGCCCCCGTGGGTCCATGCAGGACGTGCCAGTTGCTGAGCACATAAGGCGTGCCGTCCTGCTGATCATAGACAATGCAGCCGATAGTACCGGCGCTCCCGGCCACATGCGAGACGCTGATCCCTGGGACGACCGGGTCTCGCCGGATTTTTCGCGGGTTGCTGGCGGTCTCGGCCACCACTTTAAAATCCGGTTCAAACCGGCGTTGGATCACGTCCGTGGGGACCTCGACGCCGTCAACCATGATGACGGCCGGGATCAATTCCGTCCCCATTGCCGCCAGAGCCTCGGGCGCAGCCTTGCGGCCCACGGTGAACTGGATGGCAATCTCCCCCGTATCCTCACCGTCTTTCTTTTTGTAGCCGATACCGACAGAAGTGATGTTAGGATCCTGCAGATAACGTCGACCTTCGGAACGGATAAAGTTTTTGAGGTTTTCTTCGATGAATTCCGGCGTGATGGCACTCCGGGTCTTTGGTCCGGACGGCGGTTTTGTTTCGGCACTCATAATCGGCTCCTTTGCTGGCCCAACGGTGCAACCACCGCCGGACTGGGATCCATCGCAGACCTGGCCGAGGCCAGCCCAACTTCTCTTAACCTGAAGGTACGTATCTCAACACGGGAATGCAAGCACCAACGATTTTGAGGCCACGATACTTGCAAACCGGGAGGTTGGCCAGAAAAGAACTTCGCCGGACAGCAGGTCTGGAAGGAGAATACCTGCCCTCCGGCGAAGGGAATGTGGTATGAGTTAGCTGAAAATTTGATTCAGGAATGATCCGTTTCGGGATGGGCTCTTCAAACCCGGTAAGAACTTCTGCGTTTACCGGCTAAGATCAAGTCCACCTGCGTCCCCTACGTTAACCAGAAATCGGACCCCGGCAATATCCTTTAGACAGCCGCGTCGCCCGTCTCACCCGTGCGGATGCGGATGACTTCCGCCACCGGATAGACAAAGATCTTGCCGTCGCCGATGCGGCCGGTGCGGGCCTGTTCGGTAATGGTCTTGACGATGCTGTCCACCTTCTCATCGGGTGCCACCACCTCAATTTTGACTTTGGGGAGAAAATCCACCTGATATTCCATGCCCCGGTAAACTTCCCGGATGCCTTTCTGGCGGCCGAATCCTTTGACCTCGGTAACGGTCATCCCCTGGACACTCATCTTGTGCAGAGCATCTTTGACCGGCTCCAGCTTAAAGGGCTGAATAATCGCTTCAATCTTCTTCATGATTTCATCCTCCTTAATGCCGTTATAGGCTGTAACCGGTTTCCTGATGTTCCGAAAGGTCCAGACCGGCCACTTCTTCGTCGGCCTCCACCCGCAGACCCATGGTGACATCCAGGATCTTCAGCAAAATGACGCTGATGACGAAAGAATAGACCATGGTGACCACGACAGCCACGACCTGGATGCCGAACTGGGCCGGGTTGCCAAAGAAGAGCCCATCGGCGCCGGCATCATTGACCGCTTTGCAGGCAAACAGACCGGTAGCCAAGGCGCCCCAGAGGCCGCCCACCATGTGCACCCCCACCACGTCCAGCGAGTCGTCATAGCCCAACTTCGGTTTGGCCAAGACCGCCAGGTAACAGAAGACCCCGGCCAGGAAGCCGATGATAATCGCGGACATGGGGCCTACGAAACCGGCGGCTGGGGTCACGGCCACCAACCCGGCCACGGCGCCAGACGCCACACCCAACATGGTGGGCTTGCCCCGCACCAACCATTCCACGACCATCCAGCCCAAGGCCGCGCCGCAGGTGGCAAAATGGGTGTTGACAAAGGCGATGGCCGCCAGACCATTGGCCGCCAGGGCGCTGCCGGCATTGAAACCGAACCAACCGAACCACAGCAAACCGGCGCCCAGGACCGTCATAGGCAGATTGTGCGGAATCATGGCTTCAGTCCCATAGCCCTTCCGCCGACCGATGACCAAGGCCGCAGCCAGGGCGGCAATACCGGCGTTGATATGGACCACCGTGCCGCCGGCGAAATCCAAGGCCCCGAGACCCTTCAGCCAGCCGCCGTCGCCCCAGACCCAGTGCGCCACGGGGTCATAGACCAAGGTGGCCCACAGGAGACTGAAGACCAAAAAGGTGCCGAACTTGAAGCGCTCTACCCACGAACCGATGATCAGGGCCGGGGTAATAATGGCAAACATGGCCTGAAAGACCATAAAGGCCTGATGGGGAATGGTTTCCGAATAAGCCTTGAAGGGTTCAGCCCCCACACCCTGCAGTCCCAGATAACTGAGGCTGCCGATAAAACCTCCCTGGGATGGACCGAAGGCCAGACTATAGCCGAATAAGGCCCACTGGATGCCGATGATGGCGATGATGATATAATTCTGCATCAAGGTATTGAGAATATTCTTGCTGCGCACCATCCCACCATAAAAGAGGGCCAGACCTGGCGTCATGAGCAAGACCAGGGCTGCCGAGGCCAAGACAAAAGCTGTGTCACCCGAATTCATGGAATTGCCTCCTTAAGTTTTTTGAAAAATTATGATTCCATGCTTGTCCCTCCATGGTAGCAATATCGATGCCATCTATAAACTATTAATATATCAATTAGTTATAAAATAGTCAGGTTTCAAAATTGTAACACGATGCGCATGGGTTGACAATTATGTACAATTGTGACGGTTTGGGGGGAGTTGCATCGGTAAGAGAGGGGTGCTGGGCCGGGCGTTAACCCGGCAGCTTCCTGCCTGCTGGAGGAAAGCATCAGGGGAGCTTCGGCCAGGAGTGTGGGGACCGGCCGAACGGCGGCCTTTTTCCAGAATTGGCGCCGGCGCTGCGGTTGCCTTCTAATAACTTATTGTATTAACAGAATATTAACCTTTTCGGGTTGACCTGTCGACTAGGTTATGGTAAGCTGGCGAAAATTCTTAAATGTTATCAACCGTTATCCAGTCGCTGCCCTGCTGCGAGTCCCCATGCTCCGGTCAACCATCGGCCTGCTCATTACCGCCGTTCTCCTGATGGGATCCAGCCCTGTTGGGGGGCAGTCCTATCTGCGGGTGACCAAACAGGGGGTGGTCTACTACTATTTTAACCAGCGTGAGCCCAGCCGCCAGGAGTCTCCGAAGGCTGGCAGCCGCGGGTTGCAGTCTCCCTCCGGCCGCCGGGGCCATGCCAAGGTAGAGCCGGCTGCCGCAGTCCCCGAGTTCCAGGAAGAGGCCGTGCCTCTCTGGCAGCTCCTGCCGGCTGGTTGGGCAGCTGCGCTCCCGGCTGAGAACCAACCTCCGCTCTGGCGCCTCAGCAACTTTCTCACCGCATTGCGTTTTTTCCACCTGCCCCGGCCGGTTGACCTGGAAAATGGACCTCCAGAGGCTGTCCCGGCCAACGACGAGTCAACCATGGTAGCACCTGAAATGGTGCTTTCTGGAGCGAACCTGAGGCTGGAGCCCGAAGACCTTGCGGTCGGCCGGGAAGTCCTCCTGTCCCGCTCCGGCCGCCGGATCTGGCTGCAGCCGGGCGGCGGCGACCAGTTGGCCAAGCCCCTCCTGCCTCCGCCGGGAAATTCCCGGGTGCCGTTTGTCGGTCCATACTGCTTCCCGGTAGCCCACCCCTTTGGTTTCCGGGATTCCTGGGGTGATCCCCGGGACGGAGGTGGCCGCTGCCACCGGGCCACGGATATCGGGGCGCCGGAGGGCACAGAAGTCTATGCGGTGACCAGCGGCGTCATCCAGACTATGGGGACGTTCAATCGGGCCGGCAACACCATTCTGTTGCGAGGCCATGACGGCCGGGGCTATGCCTACATGCACCTCATGGCCTACGCCCCAGGGTTGTGCGAAGGCAAAGTCGTCAAGACCGGTGAACTCATAGGCTATGTGGGCCGCACCGGCACCGTGAACTCGGCCCCACACCTACACTTCGAGGTCTACCCGGATCACCGCTTCAGCAAAGACAGTCTAATCAATCCCTATGATTTCCTGGTACAGTTGAGTGGGGGCATCGGGGTAGCTGATCTGGGCCAACGTCGGCCCGTCCGCCTGGCAAAGGTCCAAGGGCGGCAATCGGATAAATGGCTCCAGGTCGCGGCCCGCCCCTGGTCCGACTCTCTGGCCCAACCCCGCAGCCATCTCAACTTTAAAATCCCCTTTCCCAAAGTCATCCCGGGCGGTCCCTCGGCCCAGCCCGGTCCGCCCCGACCGGTGGCCCAACCCACCCGCCAGACACCGGGCAGCATCCTCCTGCCCCCGGGCTATTCTTTGCGAATCCTGCCGCCCAATCCCGGCTAAACAGTGTAGCCAGGCCCAAATCTCCCTTGGTGGCCGAGCCCAAAGGTTGCGTTGGAGTTGGGGGTAGGGAGCAGCGCCCCCTGGTCCCCTCCCCTGAAAGCACTTTTGCAACAAACGGTTACGGCGTCAGGCGGTCCATGAGGCGGGGGAAGGGGATGGCCTCCCGGACGTGGTGCAGGCCGCAGATCCAGGCCACCAGGCGTTCCAGCCCCAGGCCAAAGCCGCTGTGGGGCACGCTGCCATAGCGCCGCAGGTCCAGGTACCATTCCAGGGGTTCTGGTGGCAGGTTATGTTCCCGGAGGCGATCCTGGAGGGCGCTCAGGTTATCCTCACGTTGGGAGCCGCCGATAATCTCTCCCACCCCCTCCGGCGCCAGGACGTCCACGCACAGGACCGTGCGAGGGTCGGCCGGATCCGGTTTCATGTAGAAAGCCTTACATTCCTTGGGGTAGTGGGTGATCATGACCGGGCGGTCAAAGGCTTGGGAGAGGAAGGTCTCTTCCGGTGCGCCCAGATCGTCGCCCCAGGCCAGTTCATGGCCGCCGGCGGCCAGACGCTCCAGGGCTTCGCTGTAAGTGAGGCGGGGAAAGGGCGGCTGGATGGCCTCCAAAGGCGCCAGCGGCCGCTCCAGTAGGGTCAATTCGGTGCGACGGTGGGCCAGGACCTGCCCCACCAGGTGGCAGATAAGAGCTTCGGCCAGCTCCAGGATATCCGGCAGTTCGGCAAAGGCGATCTCGGTCTCCAACATCCAGAATTCCGTCAGATGTCGCCGGGTCTTGGATTTTTCCGCCCGGAAGGTGGGGCCGAAGCAGTACACCTTGCCCAGGGCCATGGCCGCAGCCTCCAGATAGAGTTGGCCGCTCTGGGTCAGGTAGGCCTGGCGTTCGCCAAAATAGTCGGTGGCAAAAAGCGTGGTGGTGCCCTCACAGACGGTGGGCGTGAAGATGGGGGTGTCCACTAGGATAAAGCGTCGCCCGCTGAAAAACTCCCGGCAGGCCCGGCTGATTGCATCCCGCACCCGCAGGATGGCCTGCTGCCGGGGGCTGCGCAACCAGAGGTGGCGGTGGTTCAGGAGAAAATCAATGCCATGTTCTTTGGGAGCAATGGGATACTCTTGGGCCAGGTGCAGGGGCTGGACCGCGGTCAGGTCCAATTCATAGCCGCCCGGGGCCCGGGGCTCGGCCCGGACAACACCGCTGACACTCAGGGAGGATTCCTGGGTCAGGCGATCAAAGGCGGCAAAATCCTCCTCGGGGATTTTATTCTTGACCATGACCCCCTGGACCAGACCGGTACCGTCCCGAAGGATAAGAAAGCGCACCTTGCCGCTGGAGCGCTTGTTATAGAGCCAGCCCCGCAGGGTGACCTCCTGCCCCACTTGACTGGGCAGATTTTCGATGTACGTGTATGGTGGCATCTGCTTAACCATTGAAAATTACACCACTGTTGACCCAGCTGGCAGTCGGCCCCACAGCGTCCTAGAGCATAATCTTGATCAAGGCCCGCTTGCGCGCGTCCTTCATCTGTTCCGAGAAGAATTTGAGCATCTGCTCCCGCTCCAGGATTTGAACGATTTGCGGCCTGACTTCGTCCAGACCGACTACCTGATTCATCTTGGTTTCGATCAGTTTAATGATCTGAAAGCCCTGGGGGGTTTTAAGGGGGACGACTTCCCCGGGCTTGAGGTTGGCCAAAAATTCAAAGAACTTGGGATCAAGATCGGCTTGGCGGATAAACCCCAGATCGCCCCCCGGCATGCCAGGGCCTGGTTTGGAATATTCCTGGATGAGTTTATCAAAATCCTCCCCTTTCTGGGCGGCGATGAGGGCCTGTTCGGCCTTAGCCCGTATCTCTTCCTGTTGTTCCGGGGTGGCGTCGGCAGCTACGGGCAGGGCGATGATTTTAACATGCACCCGGTTTTCCGGGGTAGTGTAGTTGGCCTCATAGAAGCGTTTGATATCGGCTTCGGTGACTTTGGGTTTCTCTTTGACCAGGACGGCCATGAGCCGGTCCAATTGGATCTGCTCGGTAAGCTGTTGGCGCAGCTGCTCCATGGTCATGCCGTCTTTGGCCAGTGCCCGTTTCAGGGCTTCGTCGTCAGCAAAGCCGTTGCGCTGTTTGATATCGTCCAGAGCTTTGCGCAGTTCTTTTTCAGGCACGGTCATGCCATAGCGCTTGGCCTCTTCTTTGGCCAGCTTGCGGTCGATGAGCATATCCAAGGTCTGGCGGCGATAGGCTTCATTGTCGGGCGTCGCCGGGCCGCCGGCCGACGTCCGTAGATATTTCATGGCCTGTTCCAATTCTGACAAAGTGATAATCTCGTTATTCACTTGTGCGACAATTTTGTCGACAATTTTGCCGGCAGCAGGGATGGACCAGAAGGTGTGGAGCAAAACGACAAAACCGAGTAGCACAATGCTGTTCATGAGTGCAGTTCCTTGGGCGCTGGGGCGCCTGGGCTGGAGGTTGTCCTCTCCCCCATAACAAATAAATGGAGTTCTTTCAAGAAATTTTTCAAACGGTGCAAAGGGGGGCCGGAATCCTGAGAATGGACCCGGAGCTGATTGTCCGGGGTTAATTGATAGCGTCGGGGTCGTTTCAGCACCTCGGCTATCAGGCGGTCCTGGTCCAGGTGGTGCTGTTCGGCCAATTTCACAGTGATCAGGCCATTTTTCATGTCCAGACGTTTAATGCCCAGATGCCGCAGGACGCCTTTGACCCGGACCACCTCCAGAAGATTAGCGGCCTCCGGGGCCAGCGGGCCGTAGCAGTCCAATAATTCCTCGGCAATGGCGTCGATCTCCTCCTGGGCCAAACGGCCGCTGAGCCGCCGATAGAGCATGAGCCGTTGGTCGATATCGGGGATATAGCTCTCGGGCAGATAAGCCGCCAGGGGCAGGTGGACTTCGGGGTCGGGAGTCAGGTCCTGGGGTTGACCCTTGAGGCGATTGATCTCCTCTTCCAGGAGTTGGAGATACAATTCATAGCCCACCTGGGCAATATGTCCTGATTGGGCCGCGCCCAGCATATTGCCGGCCCCGCGGATCTGCAGGTCGTGGAGGGCGATCTTAAAACCGGAGCCCAGCTCGGTGAACTCCATCAGGGCCTTGAGCCGTTTCTGGGCTTCGCGATTCAGATGTTCCTCTTCCGGGACCAGGAGATAGGCGTAGGCCTGTTCCCGGCCGCGACCGACCCGGCCGCGGAGCTGGTAGATCTGGGCCAGCCCCAGGGTATGAGCCCGGTTGATGATAATGGTGTTGGCTGCGGGAATGTCCAAACCGGCCTCGATGATGGCGGTGCAGACCAGGACATCCACTTCCCGCCGCCAGAACCGCCACATGACGTCCTCTAGGTCCTTTTCTGGCATCTGTCCGTGGGCCATGGCGATCCTCGCGGCCGGGACCAAACGGTGCAGGTAGGCGGCATAGGAGGCCAAGTTCTGCACCCGGTTGTGCACAAAGAAGACCTGGCCGCCCCGGCCCAACTCCCGCTGTATCGCCTCTCGGATAATGCGGTCATCGGGTCGGCAGAGGTAGGTGCGGATGGCCATCCGGTCGACCGGCGGCGTGTTGATGATGCTCATCTCCCGCAAGCCGGTCATGGACATCTGCAAGGTCCGGGGGATGGGGGTAGCGGTCAGGGTCAGGACATCAATATTTTGCCGCAAATGTTTCAGCTTCTCCTTATGGCTGACCCCGAAACGCTGTTCTTCGTCGACGATTAACAGTCCCAAGTCCTTAAAATGGATGTCTTTTTGCAAGAGCCGATGGGTGCCGATAATGATATCGATCTTGCCAGCGGCCAGATCGGCCAGGATCTGCTTCTGCTCTTTGGGGCTTTTGAAGCGGCTCAGTACTTGGACCGTCAGGGGATAGGGCTGCAGCCGTTTCTGGAACAGGGCAAAGTGCTGTTCGGCCAGGACGGTGGTAGGAACCAGGAACCCCACCTGGCGGCCGTCCATGGCGGCCCGGAATGCTGCCCGCAGGGCCACCTCGGTCTTGCCATAGCCCACATCGCCGCAGATCAACCGATCCATGGGGCGGTCGCGGCTCATATCTTCATAGACATCTTGGATGGCGTTGAGCTGATCCGGGGTCTCTTCGAATTCAAAGGTGGCCTCGAACTCCCGCAGGACTGGATCAGGCGGTGAATATTGATATCCTGGGACTACTTGGCGGGTTGCATAGAGTTCCACCAGTTCCCGGGCGATCTTTTCCACCGCTTTGCGGACCCGTTTTTTGGTCTTTTCCCAGGCCTTGCCCCCCAACCGGTCCAAAGGCGGGATAGCCTCGTTCGTCCCCAGATATTTTTGGACCAGGTTGAGGCGATCCACCGGCAGATAGAGTTTATCGCCGCCCAGATATTCCAGGGCCAGGTAGTCATTGATTTCCTGACCGTGGGTCAGTTTCACCAGCCCCCGATAGAGACCGATGCCGTGGTCCACATGGACGATGGCATCACCCACCTGTAAGTCATTGAGTGAGGTGAAAAACTGCAGGGGGCGGGCGGTCTTGCGTTTAGGGAGTGCTTTGGCTGCGCCCAGGACTTCTTCTTCGGTGAGGACGATGAGGGCTTCTGCCAGCCACTGGAAGCCGGCGGAGAGGCCGTCCCAGGTCAGCTGGAGCGTGCCGGGGCGGCCCCAGCGGGGCGCGTCCATCAGTTCGCCGGTCACCCGGCGATCAGCCAGGAGCAGGCTAAGCCGCTCGGCCTGAGAGCGGCTACGGCAGACCAGGACGACCTGAAAACCGCTGGCCAGCCAGTCCTGCAATTGGGTCGCCAATGGTGTTAGGAGCCGACCGGGTTCAGCCCCGGCTGCGGCTAGGGTGGTGGCCACATCGACATTGCCCTTGACGTCAAAGTTAAAGACACGTGCCGGCGACCCGTCTACGGCAGTGAAGGGCGTCACCTGGCAGTTCAGGGTCTGCCGGTGGGCCAAGGCCGGCCGCCAATCGACGAGTGGGTTTTCTACACCCCTGCCCTGCGGGTCTTCCTGCCGCAAAACCGCGTCCAGTTCCTGGTGGATATTCAGAGGATCCCAGCAGACCAACAACGCCGCGTCCGGCAGATAATCTGCCAAGGTCTCGGTTTTTTCATAAAAATAAGGCAGGTAACGTTCGATGCCGGCAAAATGTTCCCGGCGTTGGAGAAACTCCAGCACCCGGGCGTTTTTCACGGTGCGCAGGCGGTGGCTAGCCAACCGTTGGCTCTGGGGGTCCAGGAAGACTTCGCTCACCGGGAGGACCACGACGTCCTCCAAGTGTTTTGCAGACCGCTGACTGGCCGGATTAAAGGTCCGGATGGACTCCACCGTGTCGCCCCAGAATTCCAGCCGGATGGGATCGGGGCTTAACGGCGGGAAAAAATCAATGACGCCGCCCCGAACGCTGTAATCGCCGCGTTCCTCCACCAACGGCCGCCGAGCATACCCCCCCGCCTGCAAATGGGCGATGAATTTTTCCCGGTCCAACTCCATGCCAGTAACAAGATATTCAGTAGCCGCGGCCAACCGCTCCCGGGGGGGCAGGGGCTGAGCTAAAGCCAGGGCCGTGGCAATGATGATGGGATGTCCAGCGCGGCTGGAGAGGCTAGAGGCCGCCTCCAGTCGGGCGCTGGCAGTTTGCAGATCCGGCGCTAATTCCACAAAGGGCAGATTCTCATAACCGGGGAAAGTGAAAAGAGTCTGGGGCCGGCCGTCCTGGCCGCCCTGCCCTGCCGCCGTCAGGAAAAAACCGAGATCCCGGAAGAAGCTGGTCTGCAGACTCACCGTGGGGGTTACCAGCAGGATGGGACGGCGCAACTCCGCCCACAACCTGGCCAGAGACCAGGCCGCCGCCGATGGCGTCAGGCCATAGAGCTCCAACGGCGTTTCGCCTCGGCCTACAGCCTCTGCCAACTGCATCAGTGATCGGTTGGGATAATACACGGGTCGGAAAATCAATTCAGGGAGGGCAAATCTGTTGAAACGTCTTTTTAATGCTGAAACCTGCCCCCTTTTTGTATATAATTCCTGGTAATCAGGAATCGAGGCGGGTGCCTCCGCCTCGCCAGTGCTCTTTATGAAATTGTACTATGAAGATAGGGTGGCTGGCAAGAAAAAGCAAGCAGCCGTCCAGGTTAGTGCCATTGCCAGCCAGTGGCCGCTCGTGCTCGCTAACCAGGTTGCGACAACATCTTTTGAGCACCAGAAGAATGGAGGAGGATGGAAAACATGAAGATAACCCGTATTGCCCATCTCGGGATTGCCGTCAAGGACCTGGATCCGGTCAAAAAACTTTATGGCGACAACCTCAAACTGCACGGCCATCACGAAGAGGTGGTAGAATCCCAAAAAGTCAAGGTCAGCTTCTTTCAGGTAGGGGAGACCAACATCGAATTGCTGCTGGCCACCAGCCCTGATAGCCCGGTGGCCAAGTATGTGGAAAAAAACGGCGAGGGCATCCATCACATCGCCTTTGAGGTAGAGGATATCGATGCCGCAGTGGAAGAGTTGAAGGCAGCCGGCGTGCGCATGATCGACGAAAAACCCCGGGAAGGGGCCCACGGTGCCCGCATCGCCTTTATTCACCCCAAATCCACCCATGGGGTCCTCATCGAATTATGCCAACACACCGCCGGCCATTAACCTCGGTCCGGAGAGAGGCATCAGCGGGGGAGGAGGTGCTGCCCGGCATGCCGGCCAACGTCCACGTCAATGTGCCATTCGGCATGTTGTGGGAGCGTTACCTCCCCCTCTTTCTGGAGGAACGCCTGAACCCGGAGATCGGTCTGGACGGCCCCAGTCTGGACCGGTTCACCCGGCAGGAGTTCGGCCAGGTGGCCGAGCGCCTGCATCAGGCCGGCCTGAGGATAACGCTCCACGCCCCCTTTCAGGACCTGTTGCCCGGCGCCCTGGACCGTCATATTCTGGCGGCCACTCGAGCCCGCCTGCAAGAGGCCTTTGACCTGCTGGACATCTTCCAGCCTCGGACCATTGTCTGCCATCTGGGCTTTGAATCCCGACATTACAACGGCATGGAGGACCGCTGGCTGGCCCATAGTCTGGGCACCTGGGAACCTCTGGCGGAACAGGCGGCGCAATACGGCACTCTGGTGACCCTGGAAAACGTCTACGAAACCGATCCGACCCTGATCCGCCGCTTGTTTTCCCGGCTGACAGCCGTCAATATCCGGCTGTGTCTGGATGTCGGCCATTTACAGGCCTTTGCTGGTGGGAATTTTGCGGTCTGGCTCCAGGAGCTGGGCGATCTGGTGGGGCAGTTGCATCTGCACGATAATCTCGGTGACCAAGATGAGCATCTGGCCCTGGGGCAGGGGATCATCCCCTTGCAGCAGGTCTTATCCTATTTCGCGCCGTGTCAGCCGCCACCCGTGGTAACGCTGGAACCCCATAAGGAGAACAGTTTAAAGCCGTCCTTGCAGTACCTGGCCAGCCACTGGCCCTGGTAAAAAAAAGGGCGCCGCCTGGCGCCCTGGGTTTTCCTGAGGCAGCTCACTGCCTTAAACTTTGACGACATTGGTCGCCTGCGGCCCTTTGGCTCCCTGGCTTAATTCAAATTCCACTTCATCATTTTCCTTCAAGGTGCGGAATCCCTGGGCCTGAATGTTGGAGTAGTGCACAAAGACTTCCGGCCCGTCATCTTGTTTGATGAAACCCCAGCCTTTGCTCTCGTTAAAAAACTTCACTTTACCTCTGTATTTCATTGCTCCTCCTCGGTAATACCAATACCGCCTGCAAATCTTTGGCTAGGGGAAGGGTCGGGGCCGTGGGCTGCCAAAAGGGAGTTGCCTCTCCCAATTTTGTCAGTTTATCCTATTACTTCCAGTAATCTCTAGCCAAACCGCCGAAACAGCCCATCAATAGCACACTTAAGCGGAAATGTCAAACATTATTCAAGTCCTGCCAATCCGGCAAAATTTGCGAAAAATATTCTTGAGTTAATACAATTGACGCCGCCAACTCCAGCTTTTTATCCGTTTGACAAAGAAGGGTATTTTTGATGTAATGATGCCGTTAAGATTTGCAGGCGCGGCCCCAGCATGGCCAGGAAAGGACGAACACATGGAAGAATTCCCCCGTTTACAACGATTGCCGGAATATGTTTTTGCTACGGTCAATGCCCTCAAGATGGAGGCCAGGCGGCGTGGCGAGGATATCATCGACTTGGGTATGGGGAATCCCGACCTGGCAACCCCGCCGCATATCGTGGATAAATTAATCGAGGCGGCCAGGTTAGGGCATAACCACCGGTATTCCGCCTCCAAGGGGATTCCCAAGCTGCGCCAGGCCATCGCCGATTGGTACAAACGCCGGTTTGCTGTAGACATCGATCCCGAAACCGAAGCCATCGCCACCATCGGCGCCAAAGAAGGTCTGTCGCACCTGGTCTTGGCCACCACCGGGCCGGGCAACGTGGTGTTGGTGCCCAATCCCACTTATCCCATTCATGCCTATTCGGTGGTCATTGCCGGGGCTGATCTAGTGAGCATTCCCCTGGATCCGGACCGGGATTTCTTTGAGGATATGACCACCATCACCCGGCTCATCCGCCCTCGACCGACCATGTTGATCATTTCCTATCCCCATAACCCCACGACCATGGTCGTTGACTTGGAGTTTTTTAAAAAGATCGTGGCGTTTGCCCAGGAACACGGGATCTTGGTGGTACACGACTTTGCCTATGCCGATTTGGTCTTTGACGACTATGTGGCCCCCAGTTTTCTGCAGGTCCCTGGCGCCAAGGAGGTGGGGGTGGAATTGTTCTCCCTATCCAAAAGCTACAACATGCCGGGTTGGCGCATGGGCTTTGTCTGCGGCAATAAAAAGCTGGTGCACGCCCTCACCCGCATTAAAAGCTATCTGGATTACGGCGTCTTCCAACCCATTCAGATTGCCAGTATCATCGCACTGAACGGCCCCTATGATTGTGTGCAGGAGATCGTGGCGACCTACAAAGAGCGGCGGGATGCCCTCTGTCGGGGTTTGAACCGCATCGGCTGGAAGGTGGAGCCGCCCAAAGGCACCATGTTCGTCTGGGCCAAGATCCCCCGCCGTTACCGGCACCTGGGCTCGGTGGAGTTCTGCAAAATGCTCATCCGGGAGGCCAAAGTAGCCGTATCGCCCGGCTTGGGCTTCGGCGAATACGGCGATGAATACGTCCGCTTTGCCTTGGTGGAGAATTCCCATCGGATTAATCAGGCTATCCGCGGCATGCGCCAAGTGTTGCAGGGAAAGAAAGCGTGAGGCCTGTCTACGCCGGTTTGATCGGTTTTGGCACCGTGGGCAGCGGCGTCGTCCGCCTGTTGCTGGAGCAGCAGGAGAGATTTCAGCGCCGGTTGGGATGCCCCCTGGTTCTCAAAAAGATTGCCGACATCGACTTGGTACGGCCTCGCCCGGTGGCCGTGCCCGCAGAACTCCTGACGCTCAGGGCCCAGGAGATCATCGACGATCCTGAGATCGATATCGTCATCGAATTGATGGGCGGCACCACCGAGGCCCACGAGCTGGTCCGGGCGGCCATTGCCCGGGGCAAACATGTGGTCACCGCCAATAAGGCCCTGTTGGCATTGCATGGCAATGAGTTATTCCAGAATGCCGCGGCGGCCGGCGTGGCCATCGGTTACGAGGCCAGCGTCTGTGGCGGGATCCCCATCATTTTGACCCTCCGCCAGGGTCTGGCGGCCAATGCCATTCACGAGATCTTTGGCATCCTGAACGGCACCTCCAATTACATCCTCACCAAAATGGCCGCCAGCTGCGCCTCGTTTCAGGAGGCTTTGCAGGAAGCCCAAATCCTGGGGTTTGCCGAAGCCGACCCGACTCTGGACGTGGAGGGTCTCGATGCCGCCCACAAACTGGCCCTGCTCATGGCCCTGGCCTACGGCGCGCAGATCGATTTTGACAGCATCCATGTGGAAGGCATTACCCACCTAGAACCACTGGATATCCAGTTTGCCAAAGAATTCGGCTATCAGATCAAACTCCTGGCCATCACTCGGGACGACGGCCAGCAGGTGGAAGCCCGGGTCCATCCCACCATGATTCCTCAAGACCATATCATGGCCAGCGTCTTGGGGGTGCACAACGCCGTTTATATCACCGGCGATGCAGTGGGGTCCATTCTCTTATATGGCCGGGGAGCCGGCATGATGCCCACGGCCAGCTCCGTGGCGGCTGATCTCATTGAATTGGCCTATGCCGTCCGCAACGGCCGCCAAGGCTGGATCCCGCCCTTGGGCGTGCCGGACGCGGCCAGTAAGCGGCGGGCCGTCAAACCCCTGACCGATATCATCACCAACTACTACATCCGCTTTGCCGCCCAGGATCGGCCCGGAGTGTTGTCGAAAATCTCCGGTATTCTGGCCAAATATGACATCAGCATCGCCGCGGTCATCCAAAAAGGACGGGGACAGCGCGGCTCCGTGCCCATCGTCATGATCACCCATGAAGCCCGGGAGGCCAATGTTCAAATGGCGCTGGCGGAAATCCAGCACCTGGATGTGGTGACTGAAGCGGCCAAACTTATCCGCATCGAAGACCCAAACCTGGATGCCGCCCAGATCTAACAGGTTGCTGCCTAACGGCTTTTGGGGAAGAAAACCCAGGGGGCACAGCTCTTGGTTCCATCTCCCCAACCCTGTCTTTCCCATAAGTTTTTAATTTACCGAAAACATTCTTTCATTCTCCCCCTTGAGCATGCGTCTCCGGTAGACTTCTTACAGGGGGGAAATTTTATCTTGCTATCCTGAGCGCTGCGAAGGATTCGAGATTCTTCGGTCGCTTTGCTCCCTCAGAATGACAGTATGGGCCAACTTGAGATAATTTCGGAGCGCTCCGTGCCGCTCGCAAAAACCTTACCGGATACTGCTGCTCCCTGAGGAGAGAGGGCTAAAGCAATCCAAATGCAGACTATCTAAGGGTTACTTATCCTCCATCCCCCCAAAAGCTGCCTAGCCACAAAACAACCTCTGTCGCCGTTGGTCCTTTGCCTTACAAAAACTCCCCGGACATGAGTGGATCGCAATGTATTTATTCGTTAAGTATTTTGTCTTGGAATTATAATTGACAAATTAAGATATATTTCCTAAACTCTTGTCCTGAAGAATGGGGGTGTGGGGCTTTTATCCGGCTGGCGCCGAGGCCATGGTTTGCGGCCAGACTTTGCCATAATTGTTTGCCCGGCGCGGCGGTGCTAGATTTTGCTTGCCCTGCGGCGAACTTTGGGATACAAACAATCTGTCGGGACGTGGCTCAGCCTGGTAGAGCACAGCGTTCGGGACGCTGGGGTCGCTGGTTCAAATCCAGTCGTCCCGACCATCTTCTTTCTCGATTCTTGCCAGTCATCCGCTTGCTGCTTTGTTGTCCCAACCGCGCCTGTCCATGAATGCCAACCAGAATAAGGGAAGATATTGTGCCTGCCGCCGCTTTGCTCCTGAGTGAACCGGGCCTGCAGATCATCCGTCTGACGGGCTCGCCAGCCGCCATGGGTCAGGCCCACGGCCGTCTGTTGGGCAGCCAAATCCGCCGACTGCGCTGGGAATTTTTGCGCTATCTGGGGAAGCTTTCCTTGGGGCTTGGGGCCCTGCCCTTGTATCTGCTCATCTGCAGCCTGGCCTGGCGGTTCCGGCCCTTCATCCCCCCGGCCCTGTGGGAGGAGATGCAGGCCGTGGCTCAGGGTTCGGGGGTGCAGGTCAGCTTTATTCTCCTCATTAATGTTCTGGATGACCTGCTCAATAATATCCCCCGCTGCTCCACCTTTGCGGCCCCGTTACATGCCAGTGGCCCGACCACCTTTATTTTGGCTCGGAACCTGGATTATCCCTTGTTTGCCAAGTCCATGTGTCGGTATAATACGGTCCAGGTGTTCATGCCGACCGACGGTCAGCCTTTCTTGTCCGTGGCGTGGCCGGGGTACATTGGCGTCTATACAGGCATGAATCGGTCCCAGGTGGCCTTGGGCCAGTTGACGGCGGCGACGTCGGATGTTTCCCTGGACGGCGTGCCGGCGGCGCTGCGCAACCGCCTGGCATTGCAATACCATGACACTGTGCTGGCAGCAGCGGCCCGGATTGCCAGTTTGCCGGGGACATTGGGGGCGAACCTGATTCTGGCTTCGCCTAATGAGGCCCTACTCTTGGAGATTTCGGCGCGTCAGCGGCAGGTGCGCCTGCCCCAGAAGGGCAGGCTGACGGCCACCAATCACTACCAATCTCCAGGCATGCAATCGTGGCGGGGCGCGGCCTTTCGCCGGCCGCTATTCTCCCCCTTAGACAATTACTATTTTTCCACCGACTATAGCCTGGCTCGCAATCAACGCCTGCAGGAGCTCCTCGCTACCCAGGATTTGGATATTCCCCGAGCCCAAGAGATTTTAAGGGATCCGATTATTGCCAATCCCTGCGATATCAATAGCGTCATCTTTGATACCGCCGCTTCTGCCGTCTATGTGGCTCAAGGCCTGGAATTGCCGGTCTCCCGCCGGGGGCGGTTCCGCCGGCTCAGCCATCTCTTTGATTCCGACCCGCAAGTAACCTAAGCCACCGGGAGTTTGCGGCCAGACCGCTGGCGAACTCTTCTGCCCCTACGTGCTCCTCTCCCCTCATCTGAGCGTGGCCACGAATTCGGTAATAGCTTTGAGGTATTGCTCCAAGCCCACCAGAAATAAGTCGTTGTGATTAGCCCCGGGGATCTGCACCAAGGTTTTTTTCCGGGACGGACAGGCGTCATAGAGGGCCTGGGCGTCGGTATAGGGGATAATATGGTCAAATTGGGCATGAATAATGAGAAGCGGTTTGTGCCAGGTCCTAATTTTGGCCAGATGATTAAAGCCCGCCTCCTCGGTAAAACCCAGGGCCAGGGGATCGACGCCAAAGAGCTGCAGTAATGGGCCCGCATAGGCGAAACCGCTTTCGATGATGAGTCCGGCTGCCTGGTCAGGGTGGCTGGCGGCCAATGCCAACACGGAGGCACTCCCCAGAGAGCGCCCCATGAGCACCAAGGGGCCGCTATAGTCGTGCTCGGCCAGCCAGCCGGTGACAAACCGCAGGATGGTATGGCAGTCCTGCATCATGGCGGTGATGGTGGGCTGTCCGCCGGAGCGGCCGTAGCCCCGATAATCCACAGGGAGGAAGTTGAGGCCCAAGCGGTTGTAGACAGGCCCCAGGTCGTCATAATCGGCGACAATTTCACCGTTGCCGTGGAAAAAGAGGATATTGGGAGCGTCGGCAGCAGTCAGATGGAAGCGGCCGCCCACGGCGATCTCGCCTTCCACCGGGATCATGACGTCGAGGCCGGAGCCGGACCCGCCGCCGAAGAGGCCGCTGAACTCGGGGCGGGGATGAAAGAGCACCTGAAGGATTTCCGGCCGGTCAAACCGGCTATAATCGATGCTGGACATGGTGTTCGCACCCTTGAGGTGAGCGGCCCGGGGCCGGCCTGGCCGCGCCGCGCCGCCTGCTGAGGTTAATGTTCATGCCCGCCTTCGCTGTGGCCGCCGGCGGCAATATACACTGCCGGCATTTTTTGGTTATTTTCCAAGATGTAGGTGACGTCGCCTTTGAGATAAAAGGCTTCTCCCAATTTGATATTTTGACTGCCTTCGGGACCGATCAGAGTGACGACCCCGGCGACGACGCAGAAGATCTCTTCGTGGCCGGGGCCGGGGTTGAGCTGGCGCCCCTTCTGGCCGGGCTCGAGAATGCCATAAATGAGATAACAGGTATGGGTTTCCAGCTCCTGGCTGCCCAGGACGGTTTCGCCGCCTTCAGCTTTAGCCCGCATCAAACAATCAAAGGTCTGCACCATATTTGTTCTCCTTTTGCAAGCCTCTTGGCGCAGCCAAAAGGCCAAGTAGGGGTTGGGGAAGGGGTTTTAGGGGGGGAGTAGGGAGCTTGTGCCCTCGGGTCCCGCCCCTATAAGCTCTTTTTCGACCACAAGGTTTCTGGGTCCACACCGTACCGGGCACACATAACGGGATCGGGGTCCAGCCCGCGGCCGGCCCGGAAGCGGCAGCCGCCCCGGCAGTCCCGGATATGGGGACAGGGGGCACAGGCCAAATCGCGCAACGGGATATGCTGCAGCCGTCGCCAACAGGTTTCCAAGCCCTCGCTGAGCCGCCCCAGAGGTTGGTCGCCATAGAGCCCGCATTTGGCCACAGTGCCGTTGGGCAAGACCGCGGCCAGATGCCGACCACAGGCATAATCGCCGCTGGCGCCATGGTCGGCGCCGCCGAAGCCCAGGTCCAGATAGGGAGCCCCGGCCAGGGGCTCCACCCAGATATCCGACTTCTCTGCCAGCCGGCCGCTGGCACAGGGGATGTCCAAATTCCACTCCCGAATACCCAATCCTTGTAGCCAGGCATGCAGGTGGGGGAGTTCTGCCAGATTGCCCTCATGAATCATGGTGGCCACCGAAACGGGCATGCCAGCCTTGATCAGGGCTTCCAACCGCGCCACGGTCTTCTGCCAGGTACCAGGTCCCCGGATGAGATCATGGCCATGGGCCAGACCGTCCAAGCTGAGCTGGACCTCATGAACGTTTAAATCTCGGACGAGCGCGTCAGTGAGCAAGAGGCCGTTGGTTAACAGGACAAAACGCAGCTCAAACTCGGGCAGGCGCTCATTCAGCTCCCGCCATTGTCGATAGAGCAAGGGTTCGCCGCCGGAAAGGAGGACCCTTAGCCCCTGCATCTGTTGAAATTCTGTCAGGGTGTCCAAGACGGTAGCCAAAGGCAGCTCCGCCTCACCCGTCTCCCCTAAATAACAATGACGACAGCGCAGGTTGCAGCGTTCGGTGAGGAGCAGCTCCAGATAGCGCCAAGAAGGGATGGGGGACTGACCCCAGGAAAGGGGCCGGGGCGCGGGGCCGGCCAGGCAAGCCAGCAGTGATTCGGCCAGCAAGAAGTCCACAAATTCCTGATCGGCCAGGGGGGCTAGGCCGGGGGTGGTGCCGTCGCAGCGGGCCAGCCAGGCAAAGCCACTCTCGTCCACTTCGTAGAGTTCATCGGCCAGCCGGTCATAAAGATGGGGAGTCTCCAAGAGTCGCAGGGAAACGTGTTCGGCCAGCCGCAGATAGCTATGGCGGCGGTGGTGCTCCCAGGCTGCCCGCAATTGGGCAGACGTTATGACATGCGCACTCAGCAGGCGGCCCAAGGCCACGAAGCCGCCACAGGGCGGCGCCTTGGGTTCACCGGCGGCAAAGTCGCAGCCATGGCGCCGGAAGACGCAGCGGCCACAGACCTGCTCCACCAGGAATGCGCTATGCTGGTGCTCCCTGGCAAATTCCCCTCCTTGAGCCCCAGGAGCAGTGTGGTTCGCCGCTGCCGTAAAAGCGGTTATGGCCAGAGCCTCGGTGAGGTTGGGGTCAAGTTGGCACCAGGAGGCCAGGAGTGCTGCGGCCAGACACTTTTCGGCCTCGCGGCGCTCTGGTTTATAGAAAGCACAAAACGGTCGGCAGACGGTCTGGGTTATCATGACGAGCCTCGGACTCGCTGACATTATCGATTTTTTCGGATGGTTTGACACTAAAAAAGGGACGCCCAGGCGCCCCTCGGAGTCTGATATTATCGCAAAGTTAACAGGATTTTTTGCACTTACACAAACCGCTGGCAGCTTTGGCCACTTTCTTGATCTTCATGATCTTCCTCCCTTCATGGCATATTGAGCAAAAAAAGGCAAAGCAGTTGCTTCTTGCAACTGTTGGTAACTAATGTAACGTCGGGGCTGGCGGCTGTCAAGTTGCGCCTGTCAGGTGGCGGGAGGGTGGGTAGGCCAAATAATCTGTCGCCATCAGGAAATTTCTGATAAAATAATTATCCGTAGGAGGGGGTTACCCTCTAATTTCTACAATCGAATTCAGGGAGAAAATTATGGAACCGAAAAAGACCATGGTCTGCACCTGCGAGAATTGTGGCAATGAGGCCGAGATGACCATAAAATGTGAAGAGGTAATTGTCGGGACGCCGGTCAGCCAGCCGACGCCGCCGGCTGAAATTGAGGCGAAGCAGGTAAAACGGACGATTACCTGCACCCAATGCGGCAACGAAGCGGATATGATTGTTGACCTGTAAAGAGTTATCCCGACGCGCGGTAAATCTCTACATGGCGGCGGCAGGGTTTGAATTGAGGCTGAGATGAAATACGCCATTCTCATCGGCGATGGCATGGCCGATTATCCTCTGGATGATCTAAACGGCCGCACACCCTTGGCGGCGGCCAAGACCCCTAATATGGACTTTCTGGCCACCCATGGTGATCTGGGGTTGGTGCGCACCATCCCTGAGGGTTCGGAACCGGGCAGTGATGTGGCCAATCTGGCCATTATGGGCTATGACCCAAAAGTTTACCATACAGGCCGGGCACCCTTGGAAGCGGCCAGCATGGGAGTGCAGTTGGCTGCCAATGAGGTGGCCTTTCGCTGCAATCTGGTGACTTTGCGGCATGCCCCAGACGGTGACATCTTTATGGATGATTACAGCGCCGGGCATATTGACAGCAATGAGGCCCGGGAGCTGATTATCAGCATCAACCAGACCATGGGCAACGGCTCCCGCCGGTTTTATCCAGGGGTAAGCTACCGTCACCTGCTGGTCTGGCAGGGAGGCCAGGAAAATTGGCGGACCTATCCGCCCCATGACCTGTCTGGCCAGAGTGTCCGGGACTATCTCGCGGGTCAGGGGAAGGAAAAGCCCCTCTTGGAGCTGATGAAATCCTCCTGGCCGGTGTTGGCCAACCATCCGGTGAACCAGATGCGCCGGGAGCGGGGCCAGAAACCGGCGACCTCCATCTGGTTGTGGGGGCAGGGCCGGGCTCCCCGGATGCCGACCCTGCGGGAGCGCTTCGGCCTCACCGGCGCGGTCATCTCAGCCGTTGACCTGATGCGGGGCATCGGCATCTACGCCGGCCTCAAACCCATCCTGGTCCCTGGGGCCACGGGATATCTGGATACCAACTATGCCGGCAAGGTAGCCGCGGCCTTGGAGGCACTGGAGACCATGGATTTTGTCTATCTCCATGTGGAGGCTCCTGATGAAGCCTCGCACAGCGGCGATTTGCGGAATAAATTACAGGCCATCGAGGACTTTGATTATCGGGTGGTGGGTCCCATGCTGCAGGGCTTGCAGTTGTTGGGGCCGCACCGCCTCCTGCTGTTGCCGGACCACCGGACGCCCCTGAGCCTCAGGACTCACTCCCCGGAACCGGTGCCCTTTGTGCTCTACGATTCCCGGCGGCAGTCCAGCAGCTCAGCGCGACGCTTTAATGAAATTGCGGCGGAACATACCGGCCTATATGTGGCGAAAGCCGATCTGCTGATCGCTGAGCTCGTGAAGCAGTAAACGAAGCCGAGACAAGGAATAATCTTGTGCCGCGCTAGAGGGTGAGTTGAGCCATGACTCCGGTGGTATATAAGAACAGGCTGACGGCCCTGCGGGCCCTTCTACAGGAACAGGACTTGGACGGACTATTGGTCTCCTGTCCGGAAAATCGCCGTTATTTGAGTGGTTTTTCGGCCTTGGATAGCCATCTTCATGAAACCAGTGGCTTCCTCCTCATCAGCCCGGACGCCGCATTCCTGCTCACCGATTTCCGCTATCGGGAGTGGGCCCAGGCCGAGGCCCCCCTTTTTGAGGTGCAGATTTACACCAAGGGTATGGCCAAGCTCTTGTCGGAGCTGGTGGGGCAGATGGGGGCTCGCCGCCTAGGCTTTGAAGGGCCGTTTCTCATGTATGCCACGTATCAGAAGATCGTCCAGGAGGCGGAGGCCGCCGGTCTGCAGGTAGAATGGCGGCCGCTGGAAAATTTCGTGGAACTGCTGCGGGCGGTCAAAGACCCGGAGGAGATCAGCCTGATCCGCAAATCGCTGGCCATCACCGAACGGGTCCTGGCACAGGTGGGGGCCACCCTCCGGCCGGGGCTGACCGAGCGGGAGGTGGCCTGGCGCCTGGAGCAGGCCCTGCGGGAAGCCGGGGCGGAAAGACCATCCTTTCCGCCTATGGTGGCGGCGGGACCCAATGCGGCCCGGCCGCACCATCATCCCGGCGAGCGCCGGCTGCAGACCGGTGAGCCCATCATCATTGACATGGGGGCGGTCTATCAGGGCTACTGCTCTGATATGACCCGAACCTTCTATCTGGGCGAACCGGACGCCAGATTCAAAGAAGTCTATACGATCGTGCGGCGAGCCCAACTGGCAGCCGAGACCGGGATCAAAGCCGGAATGGGGACGGACGAGGCCGATGGCCTGGCCAGGGAATTGATCGCTGCGGCCGGCTATGGGGAGGCCTTCGGACACTCTCTGGGGCACGGCGTCGGACTGGCAGTGCACGAGCACCCAAGCCTTAGCCCGGTCAAGGAACGGGCCGTGGTCTTGCAGGCGGGCATGATCACTACGGTGGAACCCGGGATCTATCTGCCGGAGTGGGGCGGCGTCCGTCTCGAGGACATGGTTCTAATCCACGCAGAGGGCGCCCGCCTCCTCAATCAGGACCGCACCTTCTATCAGTTCGATTAAGCTGCCGGCCGCGGCTGCAGGTGGATATAGGTAAACAGACCTTTGGCCACCAGCTGGGCCTGCTCCCAGACCTCCACTTCCCCCAAGGAGATGGTCCGGCCCCGTTTGGCGATGCAAGCCTTGGCCTCAATGGGGCCCTGGCGGACCGGCGCTAAAAAATTAATCTTCATCTCCACTGTACTGATCAATTCCCCTTCCGGCACCAACGACCACAGCGCATAGGCCACGGCCTCGTCGGCCAAGGCGGCGATCATGCCGCCTTGCAAGAGCCCGATGGAATTGGCCAGACCCGGCTGAAAGGGCATGACGAAGTGGGCATACCCTAACCCCAGGGTCGGCACCTGGATACCCATGCTGGCAATGAAGGGGTTGTGGGTTATGCGGGCTCGGACCGCAGCCTCCTGCTCCGGAGTCAGGGGTTCATAGGGAGTATGCATGCTGAGCTCCTCTGTCTGTTGCTGAGGCCTGGGCACCGTGCTGCTGCCTGGCGCCGTGGGCCAAGATGACGGGAGGTTTGCCTGGAATGGCACACTGCGGCCGGAACAGCTGGTTTCCCCTTGAAAAACTGCCCGGCGGTTCTTAGGGTATAACAAGATCAGGACCGTTCGCAACCCAGACGGGCTGAAATAGTTGGGAAGAAAGGAAGCAGTCATGAAGATTGCCGTCAGCGGTAAAGGCGGGGTGGGGAAAACCACCCTCTCAGCTCTATTAATCAAATATTTCCGGGATCAGGGGAAAAAAGTATTGGCCATCGACGCCGATCCGGATGCCAACCTGGCCTCGGCCCTGGGAATCCCCCATCCGGAGCAGATTACCCCCATTTCCGAAATGAAGGAGCTGGTCGCCGAACGGACCGAATCCACCCCCGGCAAGATGGGCGGTTTTTTTAAGTTGAATCCGAAAGTTGATGATATTCCTGATAAATTCTCTTATAATCTCAACGGCGTCAAGCTCATGGTCCTGGGCGGCGTCAAGAAGGGCGGCAGCGGCTGCATCTGTCCAGAGAGCGTCCTGCTCCGCTCCTTGGTAACCCATCTGGTGCTCTTCCGGGATGAGGTGGTGGTCATGGATATGGAGGCCGGCATCGAACATTTGGGGCGGGCTACAGCCCGGAGCGTGGATAAGCTCATTGTGGTGGTGGAACCGGGGCGGCGGAGTATTGAAACGGCGCAGCACGTCAAGGAGTTGGCCCAAGACATCGGCGTCACCCGCATTGTCCTGGTGGGCAACAAGATCCGGGGGCCGCAGGATAAAGAATTTCTCCTGAAAAGCTTGCCCGATTTTCAATTTCTGGGGTTTATGCCGTTTGATGAGAAAGTCATTGAGGCCGACCTGAAAGGGGCGGCCCCCTATGATCTCAGTCCCGAAACCATGGCCGCGGCCTGGGAGATCGGCGACAATCTCAGCAAAATGTAATGAACCGGCGGCCGGCCGGCTCGCAAGCCGGGCCATAGAAAAATCTTGACAGCCGCGGCTCTTTTGGATATGAACAAATTATGAAAACGCGTTTGCAGAACTGGTGCTGGTGGTGCCCTTTGTGCTCGTGAGGTGACGCCGCCGCTCCGACAACAGATACTGATGTTTGCTCCGAGCCGTGGCCCTCACGAGGGGGGCCGCGGCTTTTTGCTTTTTCCGAAGCCGTGCCCGAGTAGAGGACACGGCTTTTTTGTTGCGGGGGGTGCCCCAGGAGCACTCGGTGGGCGGGCACAGGGGCCCGCCCCCCAAAAATGAGAAACTACCAAGCAGAAACCGGAAACTTTTTGAGGTATGGCATGGTAACACCGGATTTTCGTGAGTTTGTGGCCTTGGCCCGGCAAGGGAACGTGGTCCCCATTTACCGCGAGATTTTAGGCGACTTAGAGACGCCGGTTTCGGCATATATCAAGCTGGCCGGCAATTCTCCCTCATTCCTCCTGGAGAGCGTGGAAGGCGGGGAGAAATGGGGCCGCTATAGTTTTCTGGGCCTGCACCCCTCCTTGGTGGTCAAGGTGCAGGGGGAAGAATTAATGCTGCAGACTCAAAACGGCACAGAATGCCAGGCCCATGGGGGCGATCCCTTGGGAAAGCTGCGTCACCTCATGAACCGCTATCAGGCCGTGCGGCTGCCGGAACTGCCCCGTTTCTTTGGCGGTCTGGTGGGGTATTTGAGTTATGACATGGTGCGCTATATTGAGCGTCTGCCCGACCTGGCCAGCGACCGGGGCATGCCGGAAGCCATCTTCCTGCTTACCGATCGGCTGTTGATCTTCGATAATGTTCGCCATACCATCAAGGTGGTGGCCCTGGTGCACATTGATCCGGCCCAGTCCCTGGAGAGTCTCTATGAGCAGGGGGTGGCCGCCATTGGCGCGGTCATCGCCGACCTGCGGGCGCCCCATGCCTTTCCCCCTCCTGATTCTCCGGATGGTCAGGTAGAATTATCCGCCAACGTGACCCGAGAACGGTTCGAGGAGATGGTGCGCCAGGCCAAGGAGTATATCGCCGCCGGGGATGCCATTCAGATCGTCCTGTCCCAGTGTTTCCGCACCTCTTGGCGCCGGGACCCCTTTGATCTTTACCGGGCCCTGCGCTGTATTAATCCGTCGCCGTATATGTTTTATTTAAATCTGGCGGACCTGATCCTGGCCGGGGCCTCTCCGGAGATTTTAGTGCGCCTGGAAGAAAATAAGGTGGAACTGCGCCCCATCGCCGGCACCCGGCGGCGGGGGGCGACGCCCGAGCAGGACAAGGCCTTGGAAGAGGAACTCCTGGCCGATCCCAAAGAGCGGGCCGAACACATCATGTTGGTGGACCTGGGCCGCAATGACGTGGGCCGGGTGGCGGAGATCGGCAGCGTCAAGGTGACGGAACTCTTTGCAGTGGAGCGCTACTCCCATGTCATGCACATCGTCTCCCACGTGGAAGGCCGCTTGGCGCCGGGAAAGGACGCCCTGGATGTCCTGGCCGCCTCCTTCCCGGCCGGCACCGTCTCCGGCGCGCCCAAGGTGCGAGCCATGCAAATCATCGAAGAGCTGGAACCCACCCGCCGGGGCCCGTACGCCGGGGCGGTGGGCTACCTGGGGTTCAGCGGCAATATGGACCTGTGCATCACCATCCGCAGTCTGACGATCCATGAGGGTCAGGTCTACCTGCAGGTGGGGGCCGGCATCGTCGCCGATTCCGATCCGGCCAGCGAATACCAGGAGACGGTGAACAAGGCCATGGCCATGATGCGGGCCCTGGAGATGGCAGCCGGGGGGCTGGATTAGGAGCCAGGGGTTAGGGGCTACCGAAAAGAAATGCCAGTTATAAGTTGTCCGCAAATTCCAAATCGGCAGACTTTCCTTATAGTTCCCTCTCTGCCCGCTTGCGGCGGGAGATGGTTAGGGAAAAGGGGGCTAAAGGTATGGTCATATATTGTGGCTGCCTTATACAACTGAGGAGTAGCGGTTTTGAGTGATACAGATTTGCTCGTTGTCATAGATAATTACGATTCTTTCACGTATAATCTGGTACAATACCTGGGTATGTTGGGGGCTCGGCTGGCGGTTTACCGGAATGATGCCATAGACCTGGACGGCCTGGAGGCCATGCAGCCCAGCCAGTTGGTCATTTCTCCCGGGCCGTGTTCACCCAAGGAGGCCGGCATTTCGGTGGCAGCCATTCTGCATTTTGCCGGCCGTATCCCCATCCTGGGGGTCTGTCTGGGGCACCAGTGTTTGGGCGAGGCCTTTGGCGGTCGGGTCATCCGGGCGCCCCGGCTCATGCACGGCAAGACGTCGCTGATCTACCACGATGGCAAGGATATTTTTCAGGGGATTCCCTCGCCTTTTGAGGCCACCCGCTATCATTCTCTCATTGTGGAACGGGAGACCTTGCCGGATTGTCTGGAGGTGGCGGCGCAAACCGCGGTGGGCGAGATCATGGGCCTGCGCCACCGGCAGTATGCCATCTTTGGAGTGCAATTCCATCCCGAATCCATTCTGACGGTGGAGGGCATGAATATCCTGAGGAATTTTCTGAAGCGGCGGCGGGGTTGAGAAGCACCCAAGCCGGTTGCCCCGGCGCAACGGAAGATTCCCGGCTAAGGTAGGGCTTGATGACTAGAACAGAATCCCCAGTCGGTACCGCACCCCCGGAGGAATCCTCAGCAAGCAAGCCGCAGAAGCTTTTTGACGTCCACGTCTACCGCGACTGGTGCAAGGGCTGCGGCATCTGTGCGGCCCTCTGCCCCAAGCACGTGCTCGCCCGCAACAACGAAGGCGGCCCGGTGGTGGTGGACCCGGATGTCTGCATCGGCTGCGGTTGGTGCGAACTGCATTGCCCGGATTTCGCCATCAGCGTGCGACCGCGGCCGAGTACGGTGGCCGGCGCAGAAGAGGAGTAAGGAAAAATGGCCAGGGCAGTGGGAGAGGCAGAACCAACGATGGGAGAGAAGCAAACCGTGGCCAAACCGCAATTGTTGCAAGGCAATGAAGCCATCGTCGAGGGGGCCCTGGCGGCCGGCTGCCGTTTTTTTGCCGGCTACCCCATCACGCCGGCCACAGAAATCAGCGAAGTCATGTCGGCCCGGCTGCCGGCCCTGGACGGCACCTTTATCCAGATGGAGGATGAAATCGCCAGCCTGGGGGCAGTCATCGGCGCCTCGTTGGCCGGGGTAAAGAGCATGACCGCCACCAGCGGGCCGGGTTTCTCCCTCATGCAGGAGAATCTGGGCCTTGCCTGCGCGGCCGAGGTCCCCTGCGTCATCGTCAACGTCATGCGAGGCGGGCCCAGCACCGGCCTGCCCACCAACGTCAGTCAGGAAGACGTCATGCAAGCCCGCTGGGGCACCCACGGCGACCACCCCATCATCGTCCTGGCGGTCTCCAATGTCTGGGACTGCTTTCACCTGACGGTGAAGGCCTTTAATCTGTCCGAAGCCTACCGCACGCCGGTGATTATCCTCTCCGACGAGATCGTCTCCCACACCCGGGAGAAGTTCGTGGTCCCTGACCCCGCCAGCCTCACCCTGGTCAACCGGGAGACCCCGGAAGTGCCGCCGGAGTGGTACATTCCCTATGAAGATACCCCCCACGGGGTGCCGGCCATGGGGATTTTCGGGGATGGCTACCGCTACCACGTCACCGGCCTGATCCATGATGTCCGGGGCTTCCCCACCCAGCAGCCTGAAGAGATCACGGCCTTCCGGCAGCGCCTCTTCCGGAAGATCCAGCAGCATCTGGACGATATCCAGCTCTTGGAGACAGAGTCTGCCGATGATGCCCAAGTTCTCGTCGTGGCCTACGGCTCGGTGGCCCGTTCGGCCCGGCGGGCCGTGCGGGAAGCCCGCCTTCAGGGCCTCCGGGCCGGACTCCTGCAGCTCCAAACCCTGTGGCCCTTTCCCGGCCGGCTCTTGGCACCTTACCTCCCGCAGGTACGGGCCGTGCTGGTGCCGGAGCTGAATTTCGGGCAGGTCTACCGGGAAGTGCTCCGGGTCAACCAGGGTGAGACGCGGGTGGAACTGCTCTCTCGTATCGACGGCAACCTGCTGACGCCGGGGGAGATTTTGGCGAAGCTGCTTACTCTTTAGGATTATGGCCGGGACATGAGGAATAAGGGCACGGCTGAAAAGTAAAGGGTCAGAGGTCAGAGGAATCAGGATAACCGATTGTCAGGACTTTCCCGATAGACCATAACAGACAACTAACCATTGCTCGCTGACCACTGGAACAACCATGGCTGAGACCACCAAACTGATCTACAAGTATCTGCGGCATGACAAGAAGTTCCCCCATGTCTGGTGTCCGGGCTGCGGCAACGGCATTGTCTTGGGGGCTTTGATCCGGGCCATCGACCGGACGGGTTATGGGAAGGATGACATCGTTCTGGTGTCGGGCATCGGCTGTGCCGGGCGCATGCCGGTGTATGTGGATTTTCATACCCTGCACACCACCCATGGCCGGGCTCTGACCTTTGCCACGGGGATCAAGTTGGCCAAACCCCGCTTGCAGGTCATCGTCATCATGGGGGATGGTGACGCCACGGCCATCGGCGGCAACCATTTCATCCATGCCGCCCGCCGCAATCTGAACCTGACGGCCATCATCGTCAACAATAACACCTATGGCATGACGGGCGGGCAGTATTCCCCGACGTCGCCGTATGGTTCGCTGGCGACCACGGCCCTGTACGGCAATATTGAGCACCCGTTCGCCATTGCGGATTTGGCGGTGACGGCCGGCGCCGCTTTTGTGGGGCGGAGCACCGTCTTTCATGCCAATCTCCTGGATCAGTTGATTGAGCAGGGCATGCAAAAGCGGGGGTTTGCGGTCATTGAAGCGGTGAGTCATTGTCCCACCCTCTATGGCCGCAAAAATAAGCTGGGCGGCCCGGTGGAGATGCTCCTCTGGCAGAAGGAAGTGGCGGTGCGGGTGGAGAAAGCCCAAAAAATGAGCGAGGCCGAGTTGGCCGGCAAGATCACCATCGGCGTCCTGGCGGACCGGGAGCTGCCCATCTACACCCAGGAACTGAAGAAGATCCGGGAGGCCGCCAAGGCGCAGGCGGCGGCCAAGGACAGGGCCAAAAGTCCCCATGGCTGCGAATAGCCCTGGCGGGCGGTGGGAGGAGCACAGCTGGTGGCAAGATACGAAGTGCGGTTGAGTGGCTCGGGAGGCCAGGGGATTATTGTGGCGGGCATCATCCTGGCCGAGGCCGCCGGGATCTATGAAGGCAAGGAGGTCTGCCAGACCCAGGCCTATGGGCCGGAGGCCCGGGGCGGGGCCTCCAAGGCGGAAGTGGTCATCAGCGACGCCGAGATTGATTACCCCAAGGCCATCCAGCCCGATGTGCTGCTGGCCATGAACCAGAAGGCCTGCGATACCTATGCCCATGATCTCAAGCCGGGTGGCCTGCTGGTAGTGGACAGCACCCTGGTCCACGACCTGCCCTCCCGCCAGGCCATTGCCCTGCCTTTTACCAAAATCGCCCGGCAGGAACTGGGCAAGGAGATGGTGGCCAACATCGTCGCCCTGGGCGCCTTGGCTAAGATTGCGGGCGTGGTCTCGTTGGGCAACCTGGAAAAAGCCGTTCTGGCCCGGGTGCCGCCGGGCACCGAGGAGCTGAACCGCCGGGCCCTGGCCGCGGGGGTGGCGGCGGCCCAGGATTTTCTGCGGGGCAAGGTACTGCGCTGTCTGGATGAACCTCTGGGGACCACAGAAGAAACCATGCTTTAATGTTCTGACCATGGCAAGGCACCTATGCCACCTGACCAGGGTGGCGGGGAGGCGAGATGCGCACACGCCTGTTGATCATCAGTCTCTTGATTCTGGGCAGCACATGGTTGGCACCCCGGCCGTCCTCAGCCCAGGTAGCCCTGCCCCAAAATCTGCCGCGCACCCAGGAGCCTTTGACCGCTTCGGAAAAGTGGGTGCTGGCCAGACTGGGCCTGGGTGAAACCGCCGATCTGAACACTCTGGCAGCCGCCAAGCCGCACCAAGAGGATGCTGCGGTTCTGCGGGGAGCATTCTTAGAGGCCCTGCTGAACGATGATTTCCCGAATTTCAAGATCCATTGGCACGGGGTGCAGATCAGGAACGCCACGATCAAAGGAAAAGTAGACCTGGAAGGCGGGGAGATTCCTTTTGGCGTCAAGCTTTACAGCTGTCTTTTTACTGACCGGGTCATCTTGAAAGAATCTCGGTTCAAACGGAGCCTCTGGATTTTTCGTTCCACGTTCGCACATGATGTCGACGGTCTCAGGATCGAAATCGACAAGAACTGTTACCTGAACGGCTGCATCTTTCAGGGAACCCTGAATCTTGCCTGGGGGCGCATCGGCAAGGAATTCAGTCTGATGGGCGCCAGTTTCCTCAACTCCATGGAAGCGAAGTTTGAGGGATTGGAAGTCGGCTCCAATGCCATAGCCCATGGGGCTGTTTTCAGCGGGCCGGTAAACTTCTTTCGGGCTGCGGTGGGCGCCAACCTGGAATGCAATGACGCGGCGTTCAGTAAAAATGTCAATTTCAGCGAAATCAAGGTCAACGGCAACCTGGGCAGCCATCGCGCCTTATTTGTCAGCGGCGCCTCATTTTCTCGAGCCACGGTGGGCAAGGGATTTCTGGCCACTGATCTGACGTTTACCGATAAAGAGAAATTCGCCAGCTTCCCGGAAATGCGCATCGGTCACGTTGCCAATTTGCAAGGTTCCCACTTTGCCGGACCGGTGGATTTAAATGGAGTCATAGTGGGCGATGCCCTGATCGCCGACCGGGTTGTTTTCGGGAATGAGTTGCATGCTAATGGTTTAACGGTGCAAAACATCGTTTCCTTAAAGGAAACGGTCTGTCAAGGGCCGGTCTCCTTGGCTGATGCGGAAATCGGCGGGCAGATCAATGCCTACCGGGCCAGATTCGAACACGCCGATGGCCTGCTGGCCACCGGCATGAAGGTTGGCCAACTGGTAAAGGTATCGCAGGCCTTTTTTGCCGGGCCGTTGCATTTTACCGGCGTAAAGATAGGAGGGCAGCTCCGGGCCGATGCCCAGGAGGTGGAAAAAGGCACGTTGTTCGAAGAGGTTATTTTTTTGAAAGAGGTATCTTTGCAGGACGCCCAGTTGTCCGATCTCCTGATGCGCGGCACTCCAGAACGGCTTTTAGGGATCAGCCGTCTCAATCTTGATCGGGTGCTCGTTAACCGGGACTGCAGACTGCAGGACGTGGCAATCGGGGCGTTTAACGCCCGCCGGTTCACGGGAAAAGGGGAAACCGTCTTGCAGAATGTTCGAGTCACCGACAAGGCGAATTTTCTGGATAGCAGCTTTGCGGCCCTGCAAATCAACCAGACCACCTGGCCGACCACGCCTGACGGCCTTGATGTGAGCGGTTTAGCCTTCCAAAGCATCACCGGAGAATCGGTGGCCAACGTCTTGGCTTGGCTCAACCAGGCTGTCTTTGACACCCGCAATTATAAAAATTACCAGACCTATCTGGAAAGGATCGGCCGCGGCGATTGGGCTGATGCAGTGTTTATTAGCATGAAGCGCCGGGAATGGGGGGTGGACACCTGGCAGCAGCGGCTTAATCCCCTTAAATGGCCGCTGCTCCTCTGTTGGGATTGGCCGGTGGGCTATGGCCGCAAACCCCAGAGTATCTTTTGGTTTGCGCTGCCTTTCATTCTCTTGGGCGCCATCATCTTGGACCCCCGTTATCTGCAAGGCATACAATGGCCGCAAAAGAATCTCTTTTGCAACCTGGCAGGCCGACTGCTCCTGAGCGTGGATAAGTTTACGCCGAAACTGCTGGAATTCGGCCTGGAAGATAAATGGCAGCCGCCGCACCTGTCGGGTTTCCAGCAGTTTTTCCTTTATGCGCACAAATTAATGGGCAAGGTGTTCTTGTCCATCTTTTTCATCGCCGTGTATGCCCGTTTTCGATAGGAGCGGGGAGGCGGTGCCGGCACCAGGCTGCCAATCTTGTCAAAACGTGCGAGGCTAGCGGTATGTTACCAGAAATTATTTATAAAGTGGTGAACCGTCAGGATCTGACGGCCGCCGAAATGACCCAGGCCATGGAGACCATCATGACCGGACAGGCCACCGACGCCCAGATCGGCGCCTTTATCACGGCCATGCGCATGAAAGGCGAAACCGTCACCGAAATTGCCGCCGCGGCCCGGGTCATGCGGGCTAAGGCCACCCGCATCCCGGTGGCCGAGCCGGTGGTGGACCTGGACCGGGATGAGATCAATATCGACCGGGAGACCATCGTGGATACGGTGGGCACCGGCGGCGACGCCACCAACACCTTCAACGTCTCTACGACCACCGCCTTTGTGGTGGCCGGGGCCGGGGTGAAGGTGGCCAAACATGGCAATCGGGCGGTATCCAGCCGCTGCGGCTCCGCGGACGTCATCGAAGCCCTGGGCATCAATCTTGCCCTGACGCCGGAGCAGGTGGCGGAGTGCATCCGGGAGGTGGGCATCGGCTTTCTCTTTGCGCCGCAGCTGCATGGGGCCATGCGCTATGCCATCGGTCCCCGCCGGGAGATCGGCATCCGCACCATTTTCAATATCCTGGGTCCGCTGACTAATCCCGCCGGGGCCAATGTGTTGGTGGTGGGGGTCTATGAAGAGCGCCTGACCGAGCTGCTGGCCGGGGTCCTGCGGGAATTGGGCACCCAACACGCCTTTGTGGTTTACGGTGAGGGGTCTTTTGATGAGATCAGTATCGTCGGGCCTACCCGGGTGTGTGAGCTGCACCAGGGCGAGATTCGGGCCTATACCATAACACCCGAGCAGTTCGGCCTGCGGCGGGGGACCCTGGAGGACATCCGAGGCGGCGACGTCTTTGCCAACGCCGCCCTTGTCCGGGCCGTCCTGGCAGGCGAGCCAGGGCCGAAGCAGGATATGGTGGCCATGAATGCCGCGGCGGCCTTTATCGGCGCCGGTTTGGTCCCGGATTTTGCCGGTGGCATTGCCTTGGCCAAAGAGGTTATTGCCAGCGGCAAGGCTAAAGACAAGCTGGAGGCCCTCATCGCCAAGAGTAAATCCTTCGGACCGCAGCCATGACAAATATTTTGGATCGCATCATCGCCGATAAAGTCCGGGAGAATGTCCGGCTGTTCGGGCCGGGGCGGCTCCAGGAATTTCAGGCCCGCATCGCCGGTCAGCCCCGTCCCCGGAGCTTGAAAGCTGCCCTGGACCAGGCCCCCACGCCGGCCATCATCGCCGAGATCAAGAGGGCCTCACCCTCCAAGGGGCCGTTAGCTCCGGATCTGGACCCCCTGGCCCTGGCCCTGGAGTACCAGGCCCACGGCGCCGCGGCAATTTCCGTCCTAACAGAGCAGAACTACTTTCAGGGCTCTCCCGATTTCATCGTCAGACTGCGTCCCCATCTGCACCTCCCCATTTTGCGCAAGGATTTTATCGTTGAGATGATCCAGGTCTACGAGAGCGCCGCCCTGGGGGCTGATGCCCTCCTCCTCATCGTCGCCGCCCTGCCGATGGGGGCGCTGCGGGCGCTGCTGCTCCTGACCCAATCCCTGGGACTGGAGGCCCTGGTGGAGGTGGCCAGCCGGGAGGAGTTGCAGGTGGCCCTGGACATCGGCGCCACCCTCATCGGCATCAACCACCGGAACCTGCGCACTTTCGAGATGAATATGAATCGGGCCATTGAGCTGCTGCCGCTGATCCCGCCGGAAGTAACCGTGGTGGCCGCCTCGGGTCTCCATACGCGGGCAGACCTGGCCCGTCTGGAGGCGGCCGGCCTCAAGGCCTTTCTCATCGGCGAATCCTTGGTGAAATCGGGCCAGCCAGGGGCGAAATTGCGGGAGTTATTAGGAAGCTAACAGAGTGTTGGGCAAAAGACGGGGTTAGATTCAGGATAATTTTTTTGATGATTCGACTTCTTACCCAATTTCAGCCGTACGGAGAGGAGGAATTTTATGAATCTTCTTATTATTATCTCGGTGAAAGATGGTGAAACTATATATAATGCGCTGCGTCTGGCTAATGTGGCGGTTGCCAAAGGAGACGATGTCAGTGTCTTCATGTTGGGCCAGGGCGTGTGTTTTGAACAGAGCAGCTCGCCGCAGTTCAACGTGCTGGGGGAAATCCAGAAATTTCAGGGCGACTTCTACGTCTGAGGGGTTTGTCTTAAATCCCACGGTCTGGAGGGATCAAGTTCTTGCCCCATTGCCTGGATGGATGACTTGCACGGATTGATTTCGGAGGCGGATACGGTATTGACCTTTTAGGGGGAGCATGGTTCACATTAAGATTTGCGGCATCACGAATCTGGAAGATGCCCGGCTGGCCGCCGACCTGGGGGCCCGGGCTTTGGGGTTCATCTTCTATCCCAAAAGCCCCCGGGCCGTCACCCCGGAGGCGGCCCGGCAGATCATCGCCCAACTGCCGCCATTTGTTCTGAGTGTTGGGGTCTTTGTCAATGAACCCGCCGCCATGGTACTGGAGGTGGCCGAAATGGTCCGATTGGACTGGCTGCAGTTGCACGGCGAGGAACCGCCGGATTATTGCCTCTTTCTGAACCGCAATGTCATGAAAGCCATCCGGGTTAAGGATCGGGACTCCTTAGTCCAGATGGAGCCATACCAGGGCAGGGTCAGAGCCTTCCTATTGGACACCTATGCCGCCGGGCAAAAGGGCGGCACGGGCCAGAGCTTTGATTGGTCCCTGGCCAAACAGGCCCAGGCATACGGCCCGGTGGTGCTGGCCGGTGGGCTGAAACCCGACAATGTGGCTGCCGCCATCCAGCAGGCCTCGCCCCAGGCGGTGGACGTGGCCAGCGGCGTGGAGGCGGCGCCCGGCAAGAAGGATCCGGAGAAGCTCCGGGCCTTTTGCCGCGCCGTGCAGGCTCTGGAGCCGGAGGGGCACCGATGGCCCGGGTTGGGCCAGATCAGCTAGTTTGCCAACAGAACCTTGGGCAGGCTTTAACCTGCAATATTATTGACTTTAGAGCGGTGGCCCAGGCCGGCTTTCAGCCTGTTCATTAGACCACCGGCTGGAAAGCCTGTGCCACCATTATTTGTCATGCTGAGCGTAGCGAAGGCATCTAAGCCAGAATGATAGCAAAGATCCTGCGCCCCCTGGGGCGGCTCAGGATAACAGAAAGGCAGGCCTTGCTTACGTCAACAGCCTTGGCTCTAACCCTCCCCCCACCAGCGGCGTGAAGGAATACCTGATTTTCCAAATGACCACTAACCATGAGCTATAAACTACAAACTATCAACTTACAACTATCCCTGGAGGCATATCTTGCTACCCGATAAACACGGCCATTTCGGCCAATTTGGCGGACGTTTCGTGCCTGAGACTCTGATGCCGGCTTTGCTGGAGCTGGAGAAAGCCTACAGCCGCATCCGCCGGGACCCGGATTTTAGAAAAGAGTTGGCCGGGCTGCTCAAAGACTACGTGGGCCGGCCCTCACCTTTATATTTTGCCCAACACCTGACCCAGGCTCTGGGCGGGCCGAAGATCTATCTGAAGCGGGAAGACCTGAATCATACGGGGGCCCACAAGATCAATAACACCCTGGGGCAGGGACTGCTGGCCCGGCGCATGGGCAAGAAGCGGGTTATTGCCGAGACCGGGGCCGGGCAGCACGGCGTGGCCACGGCCACGGTAGCGGCCCTCCTGGGCATGGAATGCGATATTTACATGGGCACCGAGGACATCCGCCGCCAGCGCCTCAACGTCATCCGCATGAAATTGTTGGGCGCGCAGGTGATCCCGGTGGAGTCGGGAAGCTGCACGTTGAAAGACGCCATGAACGAGGCCATCCGGGATTGGGTCACCAATGTGCGGCATACCCACTACGTCATCGGTTCGGTGGCCGGGCCCCATCCCTATCCCCGGTTGGTCCGGGATTTCCAATCGGTCATCGGCCGGGAGGCCAAAGTCCAGATGCGCCAGGCCGAGGGTCGACTGCCTGATTGTCTGGTGGCCTGTGTGGGCGGCGGCAGCAACGCCATGGGCCTGTTTTATCCCTTCCTCAAGGACCCGGTGCGCTTCATCGGCGTGGAGGCGGCTGGCCACGGCCTGGAATCCGGGCGCCATTCTGCCACCTTGGTGGCCGGCGCGGTGGGGGTGCTCCACGGCGCCTGCAGCTACCTGCTCCAGGATCCCTGGGGCAATATCCGGGAGGCCCACTCCCTGGCCCCGGGTCTGGACTATCCCGGCGTCGGGCCGGAACATTCCTATTTCAAGGAGACCGGGCGGGCGGAGTATGTGGCCATCAATGACGAGGAAGCCCTGGAGGGTTTCAAGATCCTGGCCCGCACCGAAGGTATCCTGCCGGCTTTGGAGAGTGCCCATGCGGTGGCTTACGTCCAGAAACATGCCAAAGAGTTTAAAGACGGCGAGCTGGTGGTCATCAACCTTTCCGGCCGGGGCGACAAAGACGTGGAGGCGGTGTCAGAGATATTGGAGCAGTCATGAAAAAGATCAATGCCATGTTCAAACGCTTAGCTGCTCGGGGAGAGAAAGCCCTCATACCCTATATCACGGCCGGCGACCCCAGCCTGGCCCTGAGCCGGGAGCTGGTTCTGGAGATGGCCGGGCGGGGCGCCGACCTCATTGAATTGGGGATTCCCTTTTCTGACCCGCTGGCCGACGGTCCCACCATCCAGGCGGCGTGCCAACGGGCGTTAAAGCAGGAAGTGAACCTCCCCAAAATCCTTGACCTGGTGCGGACGTTGCGCCAGGATACGGAGATACCGCTGGTCCTCATGGGCTACTATAACCCCATTCTGGCCTATGGTTTGGACCGCTTGGCCCGGGACGCAGCCGAGGCCGGCGTTGACGGCTTCATTATCCCGGACCTGCCGGGGGAGGAAGCCCGGGATTGGCACCGGGCTGCCTGCGACGCTGGTCTGGCCCCCATTTTCCTGGCCGCGCCCACCAGCGGCCCGGCCCGCATCCGCAAAATCGGGTCCCTGACCCGGGGTTTCCTCTATTATGTCTCGGTGACCGGCATCACCGGGGCCCGTGCTGGCCTGCCCGAGGACCTAAAAACGGCTTTGGCCGAAGTGCGGCAGCTGGTCACCTGCCCCCTGGCTGTGGGCTTCGGCATCTCCACCCCGGAGCAGGTCCGGGATCTGGCCCCCTTGGTGGACGGCGTCGTGGTGGGGAGTGCCATTGTCCAGAAGATCGCCTGCCGCACCGACGCCGCCATGGTCAAGGAAATCGGCGATTTTATCGCCGAACTGAAGGCGCCGCTCAGAAGTGGCCAGTGATTGGTGGTCAGTGGTCAGTAAGTGGATACTGGCGCTGGGGGGATGTGTGCCTTTTCTGAAAGAGTATTTTTATGCCTGATTACCTGGTCCGCAGCCTCACCAAAGATGGCAGCATCCGGGGCCTGGCAGTGGTCACCACCAACCTGGTGGAAGAGGCCCGGCAGCGCCAGGATGCCTGGCCCACCGCCGCCGCGGCCCTGGGCCGGGCCTTGACCGGCGCCGCCCTGCTGGGGGCCGGCCTGAAAACCGGCCAGCGCCTGGCCCTGAAGTTTGAGGGCGATGGCCCTTTAAAAAAAATTCTGGTGGAGGCCGACAGCAACGGCGCCGTCCGGGGCTATGTGGCCCGGCCGCGGGTGCATCTGCCCCCCAGAAACGGCAAACTGGACGTAGCCGGGGCCCTCGGCCGCACCGGCGTGCTGACGGTGAGCAAAGACCTGCGGTTAAAAGAGCCCTACACCGGCATTGTCCAGTTGGTAAGCGGTGAAATCGCCGAGGACCTGGCTTTTTATCTGGTGGAGTCGGAGCAGGTGCCCTCGGCGGTGGCCCTTGGAGTCTATGTGGAGACCGACGGTCGGGTGTCCGCGGCCGGCGGGTTTCTGATCCAGACCCTGCCGCCGATGCAGGAAGAAGTCTTGGAGCAGCTCATCGGCCGCATCCGGGGATTGCCGCCGGTTACGGATCTGTTGCGTGGGGGCCGGTCCCCGGAAGACATCCTGGCCACCATCTATGGCCAACTTCCTTACCGCATCCTGGAAAAATACGCCGTGGCCTGGCAATGCTCCTGCAGCCGGGAGCGGGTGGAGCGGGCTTTATTGACCTTGGGACCGGCGGAATTACAGGAGATGGCCAGGCAGGAAGAAGCTACCACCGTGACCTGCGAGTTCTGTGGTCAGGAGTACCTCTTTACCAGCGCCGAACTCGACCGATTGGCCGGAGAAACCTCTACCTACCAATAAAGCTGGCGGATTTTTCCGACAGCGGCGCCTTGTGCGGAGATCGTCACGGGCTGGCGGCAACAGCCCGCCAAACAAAAACCGGGGCGGAGATGCTCTCCGCCCCGGTGTTCTCAGGGTCTTGCGGTTATGCGGGGGAAGTAACCGGTCTAGCCGGGTTCAGATTACTTTTTGTCGGTTTTGGGGGCTTCCGGGGCCGCCTTTTTTTCAGGGTCGGCCGCTTTCACGTCCTTGGCCGGTTCCTGTCCTGCCGGCGCCGGAGCCTTCACGTCTTTCTTGGTTTTATCGACTTCGACTGTCTTGGCCGTGCCGGCTTCAGCCTTTTTGGCTTCGGCAGCTGCAACGTTTTGGGTCTTGGCTTTGGCCGCGTCTTTGTCAATCTGCTGCGTGCTGGACGCGACCTGGGGGGCTGGCAGGGTTTTGGCTTTTTCAGCCCCGGCCTGAGCCGAGACCGTCAGTCCCAAAGCGAAGACAATGGCGGTAGCAGTGGTCAATACTTTTTTCATGATCTTTCCTCTCTACTCATTTTTTGGTGGCGGCGCTTGCTGGTGCCGTCTTGTTTTTCTTTATTGCAAGTGGCTTGCCAACTCGCCGAAAAATAAGAGCTAAGGAGTTTCAGCAGGTTATAAGTTACCGGGTCTCGCCGCGCTTGGGTTGGCTCCCTGGGGAGGGATAAAGAACAGGCCTGGCACCGTGGGGGTGATAAACGGGCGCCCACAACCCAGACGTTGGCCGTCATTTTGAGAAATGGTCAAGGTTTTGGGGCCGCAAAGGCCTTGCTGGGCTCCCGTTTCGAGAATCTGGTACTTCCCCCGGTGGGACGAGACATTGGCCGCCCGGCGGCTGCCGAGATTTTTCTAATTGGTTGGCAATGCCGAAAAAGAAAGAGGCAAGGTCTAAATTTTTTGTTGCGCCCACCACCGCCGGCCAATGAGTGGCCTAACTTGGTGGCCCCAGGAGAAAAAAACAATGCTGCCTTTTCTGATCTTTTTCCTTTTGGTTTTAGGAATCATCGCGGTGGCTGTCTGGAAGTTCACCGGATCGCTGCCTTTTCCCAAATGGCTGCCCCTTGTGACCATTCCGGTGCTCCTGCTCCTGGCCAGTTGTCTTACCGTGGTCCCGGCCGGGTATGTGGGGGTGCAGGTCCTCTTCGGCAATGTCTATCCTGAGGTGCTGCCCGCCGGGCTGCACGTCATCAATCCGTTGGTGACCGTGCATACTATGTCTATCCGCACCCAGGAATTGTTTGAACATGCCGAAACCCCTTCCCGGGAAGGATTAAATGTGGTGGTGGAGGTGTCCCTCCTCTACCACGTGAATCCCGAAGCCGCGGCCCAGATCTATCAACGCATCGGGCCTTATTACGCCGACGTGGTGTTAAAACCGTCCTTCCGTTCGGCGATTCGGGGCGTCACGGTCCAGCATGATGCCAAAGCCCTCTATACCTCCGGACGGGAGGTGGTGGCCACGCAGATCGCCCAAGATCTGCAGAAGAGTATAGCGGATCGGGGGATTATCCTGGAGCAGGTGCTGCTGCGGCGCATCCAATTGCCCCAGATGGTGGAAGCGGCCATCAACGAAAAGCTGGCCGCGGAGCAGCAGGCCCAACGGATGCAGTTTGTGCTGGCCAAAGAATCTCAGGAAGCGGAGCGCAAACGCATTGAGGCCCAAGGTATTCAGGATTTTCAGAATATCGTCTCTCAGGGGTTGACCGAAACTCTGCTGCGCTGGAAAGGGATTGAGGCCACCAGAGCCCTGGCCGAGTCTCCCAACGCCAAGGTGATCGTCATCGGCGGCCGGGATGGGCTGCCTTTGATCCTGAATCCTGACGGCCGAGGCCGCTAGCTGTTTTTTTCCTTGCCTCCAGCGCTCCAGGGAGTAGGATAAAGGGACATTATTTGACGAAAACGATAGGTCTGTTACAATAGCAGCATTATTTTGCCAGAATGCCGTAGAAAGTGACGAGGCGGTCATTCAACCCCGGCGGGGGCGCAGGGAAGCGGCAGCGCCGGCCCGATTGCTCATGACCTTTACCCGCCTTGATTTTCAGGAAATCGAGGTCTTGGCAGCCGGACCGGCGGGCAGCCGCCATATTCTGGATTGCCCGTTTCGGGAAATCACCTGGCAAGGCCGGGTGATCGGCGTCAGCGGCCCGGCCCCCGGTGCTCCCTACGCAGTCATGGTGCTGGAAAAGCTCGTTGCCCTCGGGGCGCGCACCGTTGTAGCCCTGGGATGGTGTGGCTCCCTGCGGTCGGAGGCAGTCATCGGGGACCTTATCCTCCCCGAGGCGGCCTACAGCGAAGAGGGCACATCCGGCCACTATCCGGGCGCCGCGGGGGTCTCCCGGCCGGATCCCGGCCTCTGCCAGGCCGTGCGTCGCTCCCTGATTGAGGCTGGCCTCGGCTTTCATGCCGGCACCATCTGGACCACCGACGCCATCTATCGGGAAACTAGAGGCAAAGTGGCGGCCTACGGCGCCAAAGGTATGTGGGCGGTGGAGATGGAGATGTCGGCCCTTTTTAACGTCGCCCGCTACCGGGGCGTCGCTTTGGCCGGATTGTTGCTGGTGTCCGATGAGTTGTTTACCCTGGCCTGGCGCCACGGCCTCCGGGACGAGCGTTTTCATGAGGCCCGGCGGCAGGCTATCCGGGTGGCCCTTGATGTCCTGGCGGCCCAATAGACATGAATGATCGTGTTACCTGGCAGATGACCGCGCCTCGCCTCCTGGCCATAGATATCGGCGGCGGCACCCAGGATATCCTATTATGGGATCCGGCCGATACGGTGGAGAATGCGGTCAAACTTGTGGTGCCCTCCCCCACCCGCATCGTGGCCCGGCGGATTCAGGATCAGACCAGGGCCGGGGGGGATATTTTTCTCACCGGTCGGCTCATGGGCGGCGGGGCAGTAACCCAGGCGGTGCGTCGCCATTTACAGGGGGGGCTCAGGGTCTTTGCCCAACCTGGACCGGCCCGGACCCTGCACGATAACTTGGCCAAACTCGAGGCCTGGGGTATCCGGATGGTCGAGGCGCAGCCTCCTGGGACCAGCGCCGTGGTTTTGGGTGATATTGATCTCCCGGCCCTGCAGCGGGCTTTGGGTGAATTTGCCGTCGATCTGCCGACCCAGTTTGCCGTGGCGGTCCAGGATCATGGTTTCAGCCCCGAGGCCAGCAACCGGCGGCACCGCTTCCAGCATTGGGAGCGGTTTCTGGCTGAGGGAGGGGAACTGCGGCGCTTGGCCTACCGGCAGCCTCCGCCCGACCTGACCAGGATGGCCGCCGTCCAGGAAGTGCTGCCTGGGGCTTTGGTCATGGACACCTGCGCGGCCGGTGTGTGGGGGGCGCTCCTGGATCCCCAGATCCAGAAGCACCAGGAGCAAGGTCTGGTGGTAGTCAACATCGGCAACGAACACACCTTTGCGGTTTTAGTACGTCAGGGGCTCGTCTGGGGCGTCTATGAACACCATACTGGCCTGCTCAACCCGACCAAATTAGCTGATCATCTCCACCGCTTTCAGGACGGATTATTAACCAACCAGGAGGTCTATGACGATATGGGACATGGCTGTTGCCTCCGGCCGGATTATCCCGGCTATGGCAAGCCTTTTGCGACCCTGGTCATGACGGGCCCGCAGCGCCGTCTGGGGGCCCACCTACCGGCCATCCAGGCCGCGCCGTTTGGGGATATGATGCTCACCGGTTGTTTCGGTCTGGTAGCGGCTGCCGGGCAGGAAGCCATCGTCTGAAGCAGCCCGGGTGATCCTGGCCAGGAGAAGCTGCGGCCCTCCTGGCAATGAGGTAGCAAGACCTCGTGTATATAAAATTTTGGGGGACCCGCGGCTCCATCGCCACTCCGGGTCCCGATACGGTAAAATTCGGCGGCAATACCTCCTGCGTGGAAGTAGTCAGCACTAAGGGCCACCGTCTGATTATTGACGCCGGCACGGGCATCCGGGCCCTGGGCGATGAATTGGTCCAGACCGGACAGCCGGTGCACCTTACCCTGCTCCTGACCCATACCCATTGGGATCATATTCTGGGCATGGCCTTTTTCAAGCCCGTGTACTTGGAATCCACCGTGATCACCATCGACGGCTGCCCCAAGGCCTTCTGGGGGTTGGCCAATGTCTTTGATGATCGCAAGGGCAATGGATATTTCCCAGTGGCCTTCGATGAGTTGAAGGCCAAGATCCGGCATCTGGAGCGGCTGCCGAGCGGGCCGCTGCAATTGGGCGACCTGACCATTGACGGTATTGAGACCCATCACCCCCAGGGCGGCATGGGTTTTCGCCTCCGAGAACCGGATCGCTCTCTGGTTTTCCTGACGGACAATGAACTGACCAACGAGGCGCCGTTAGGCAAGCAGCCGGAGGATTATGCTGCTTTTGCCCAGGGCTGCGACCTGTTGATCCATGATGCCCAATATCTGCCGGAAGAAATTGCCAGCCACCGGGGGTGGGGGCATTCCACCTATGTGGATGCCGTGGAACTGGCCATCCTGGCCGGTGTACCCCGGTTGATCCTCTTCCACCATGACCCGGCCCGGAATGACCGGGAGATCCAGGAAATTGAGGCCCGGGCCCGGAAATTGGCCAAAACCCGAAAAAGTACCCTCAAAGTTGCCGCAGCCCGGGAGGGACAAGTAATCCTGCTGTGAGGAGACCAGGGGCAAAGGTTAAGGAGATAACGAAGTTGCCGGGGGAATGACTTTGGCTCCATGGTTTTTGTCTTCTACAAGGCGTCACCAAGTTAAGGCCAGAGTAAAATGGGACGGCCATCCCCGTAACTTGTTGAGAATAACCGGAAACTCCGAACCTCTATGGCACAGGCTCCCCTGAACATCGTTCTCATCGGCTATCGGGCCGTCGGCAAGACCACCATCGGCGCTTTGCTGGCACAGCGGCTCGGCCGGCGTTTCGTTGATCTGGACGCCGAGGTCGAAGCAGAAGCCGGTGAATCCATCCCCGCCCTTGTCCAGCGGGCCGGTTGGCCGGAATTCCGCCGGCGTGAAAAAGAGGCCGTCCGGCGCTACGCTGCGCAACGAGGCCTGGTTCTGGCCACCGGCGGCGGGGTGGTTCTGGACCCTGAGAATATCGCCCAGCTCCAGGCTTCGGGCCGGCTGATCTGGCTCAAGGCCACCCCGGCCACTATCAAGACCCGCCTCCAGCAGGAAGCGACGCAAGTGGCCAATCGCCCCGGCCTGACGGCCCAGGGGACGTTGGGCGAAGTGGAAGAGGTGCTGGCGGCCCGGGAGCCGCTCTATGAGGCGGCCGCCACGGTGACCCTGACCGTGGATACGGCGGCACCGGATCAATTAGCCCAAGAAATTCTTAACCTGGTAACAGTTTGGGAGCAGGCTACCCCATGAGCGGCAATACGTTCGGCAAAGTTTTGCGGGTCACCACCTGGGGTGAATCACACGGCCCGGCCCTGGGCGCGGTCATTGACGGCTGCCCGCCTCGTTTGCCGTTAAGCCCGGCCGACATCGACGCAGCATTGGCCCGCCGCCGGCCCGGCACCTCCATCCACACCACAGCTCGCCGGGAGCCGGATCGGGTGGAAATCCTCTCGGGAGTGTTCGAAGGCCGGACGACGGGCACGCCCATCAGCCTGATTATTTATAATCGGGATGTCAAGAGCGAGGCCTACGAACCCCTCAAAGAGATCTTCCGGCCCGGCCACGGCGACATGACCTATCAGGCCAAATACGGCATCCGGGATTATCGGGGCGGCGGCCGGGCTTCGGCCCGGGAGACCGCAGCCCGGGTGGCCGCAGGGGCCGTGGCCCAGAAGATCCTGGATACTGTGGGCATCCAGGTATTGGCCTTTACCCTGGAACTGGGGGGCGTGCGGGCTCAGAACTTTGTATGGGAGCAGCTCAACGACAATCCTTTTTTCTGCCCGGATCCAGAAGCAGCCGCAGCCATGGCGGCGCGGGTCCAGGCCGTCAAACAGCAAGGAGATTCTGTGGGAGGTATTGTGGAAATTCGGGTGCAGGGGTGCCCGGCCGGTTTGGGCGAACCGGTTTTTGACAAACTTGACGCGGTCCTGGCCCAGGCCGTGATGTCCATCGGCGCGGTCAAAGGCGTGGAGATCGGCGCGGGTTTTGCGGCAGCGACGCTGACCGGCAGTCAGCACAACGATCCGCTCACCCCCAAGGGCTTTGCCAGCAACAATGCCGGCGGCATCCTGGCGGGGATCTCGAACGGCGCCGAAATTATCGTCCGGGCTGCGGTGAAGCCCATCCCGTCCATTGCCCGGCCCCAGCAGACCGTTGATGTACACGGTCAGCCGCAGACGATCAGCATCGGCGGCCGTCACGACATCAGCGCCATCCCCCGTATTGTCCCCGTGGCCGCGGCTATGGTCAAATTGACCATAGCTGATTTCCTCCTGCGGCAGAAGGCGGTAACATGAAGCCGGCTATTGCCATTATCGGCGGTCTGGGGGAAATGGGCCGGTGGTTCAGCCGGTTTTTTCGTGAACAGGGTTTTACCGTCCTCATCGGCGAACCGGGTCTGACCCCTACCTGTGCGGAAGTGGCGGCCCAAGCCGATGTGGTGGTGATCTCCGTGCCGCTGCATCTGACCGAGGCGGTCATCGCCGAATTGGCGCCGCACATCCGCCCGGAGGCCTTGCTCACCGACCTCACCTCCCTGAAGCAGGGTCCCATGCAGGCCATGCTCCGGCACTTTGCCGGCGCCGTGGTGGGGACCCACCCGTTGTTCGGCCCCGGGGAGGCCACCCTGGCTGGACAGAATGTGGTTCTCTGTCGGGGGCGGGGAGAGGACTGGTTTACCTGGCTGCATGACCTGTTGGCGGCCGGCGGGGCCAAGATCCAGATCACCACGCCCGAGGAACACGACCGCCTCATGTCGTTGGTACAAGGCCTGACCCACTTCACCCTCATCTCCCTGGGCACCACCTTCCGGCGCCTGCAGGCCGACATCCAGGCCATGGAGACCCTGGCGACGCCGACGTTCCGGGCCGTGTATGATCAGGTGCATCATCTGGTGAATCAGAATTTTCCGCTGTATGCCCATATTCAGCTACTCAATCCCCAGAATCGCCTGACCCATGCGGCGTTCGCCGAGGCCGTGGAGCAGCTCCGACAGATCGTCCTGGCCGGCGATGCCGCCGCCCTCATGCAGATATTGGAAGAAAATCAGCGCTATTTTGAACAGTGGCAGAACTCTGACCAAGTCGGCCAAGAACCCTGCTCAACCAAGAACAATCGGTGATTGCGATGTTAGACTTGAAATTTGTGCGAACCCATCTGGCGGAAGTGAAACAGGCCCTGAGCAATCGGGGCCAGGAATTCTTGTTGGACGATTTTGAATCCTTGGACGAGATGCGGCGCTTGCTGCTCTCCCAGGTGGAAGCCCGGCGCCAGGAACGCAATGCCCTCTCCGAAGAGGTGGGTCGGCTGAAAAAGGCGAAACAGGATGCCACGGCCCTGATGGAACGGGTGCGGGAGATTAACCAGGAATTGAAAGACCTGGAGGCGGAACTGCAGGATAAGGAAGCCATGGTCTCTGATTTTCTCTACAATCTGCCGAACCTCCCCCATGCCTCGGTGCCGGTGGGGGCCTCCAGCGATGATAATCCGGTGGTCAAGACCTGGGGCACCCGCCCGGAGTTTGCCTTTGCCCCCAAACCGCATTGGGATATCGGCGAAAATCTGGGCATCCTGGATTTCGAGACCGCGGCCAAGATTACCGGTTCCCGTTTCGCCCTTCTCAAAGGTCCGGGCTCCCGCCTGGAACGGGCTCTGATCAACTTCATGTTGGACCTGCATACCCAACAGCACGGTTACCTGGAGGTCTGGCCACCTTTCATGGTCAACGGCACCAGTGCCCTGGGGACGGGGCAGCTGCCGAAGTTCAAGGAGGATCTGTTTAAACTGGAGGGCTGGGACTACTATCTGGTCCCCACCGCCGAGGTGCCGGTGACCAACATCCACCGGGATGAGATCCTGGCGGAGGACGATCTGCCCATCTATTACACGGCCTACACTCCCTGCTTCCGGTCCGAGGCCGGCTCCTACGGCAAAGACGTCCGGGGTCTGATCCGCCAGCACCAATTCGATAAAGTGGAGCTGGTCAAGTTTACCACGCCGGAAACTTCCTATGAGGAGTTGGAAAAACTTCTGGCCAATGCCGAACGGGTCCTCCAGGAACTGGAATTGCACTACCAAGTCGTGGTCTTATGCACCGGCGACATGGGATTTGCCGCAGCCAAAACCTATGACATCGAGGTCTGGCTGCCCGGTCAGGGCGCCTATCGGGAGATCTCCTCCTGCAGTAATTTTGAGGCGTTTCAAGCCCGGCGGGCCAACATCCGCTTCCGGCGGCGGGGGGCCAAGGGGACGGAGCTGGTCCACACCCTGAACGGCTCGGGTCTGGCGGTGGGCCGGACCCTGGTGGCTATTTTGGAAAATTACCAGCAGGAAGACGGCAGCGTGGTCGTGCCCCCGAGATTGCGGCCGTATATGGGCGGCCTGGAAGTCATCCGCCAGGTCTGAGCCAAAGCCGAAGCTGTCCGGCTGAACCGGCCGCTCCGGTTTGCCCCCAGCCTTCCCTCCCCAAAGTGGCGAGAAGCAGATTGATTACTTTTCTTGGAAATAAATATGCTTTTTCAGGAATGTCCAGAAGACTTCCCGTGGGACTCCAATATCCCCTCGGGCGATAAAACCGGTTTCCTAAGAAGGATAATCTCTCCGGCATTGGGAGCGAAACGAGGACCTGGGCTGGTTCGGTCGCTTCGCTCCCTCAGGATAACAGCATGACGCCGATGCAAGCAAAATGAGTCCGTACTCGCCTCCCAGTAAGAATCTTACCGGACACGTATGATTTTTTTCCTTCTTCATGCTAACCCTGCGCCGCTGCCGGGGAAATGTTTGGGAAAGAAATTTTATTTCTCATTACGTATTGTTGCATTATTGCCATGCTTCTGTCTCTGAAAAGGTTGGCAGGCCAAAGCCGCAAAGATAACGTGACCGGCTGCAACCGGAGGCAAGGGTAACATCTGCTGCAGAGGAGCAGCCCGGCCAGAAAAAGGTCCAGCCTGGTAGGAGGACCCCTTTTTCAGACCGAATAGTTCTTTACCTCTGGCGCCCTGTTAGGGTATGCTTATAGTATGATCAATCTTCTCGCAGAAGTGATTTTTATCCCTTAATACCCTGAGAAACCAGTGCTATTCGCCATTTTCCTTTCCAAAAGCGGTTTTTTGGTTAAATTTTCCTCCGGGCTCTGGCTGGCTGCCTTCCTGCTGGCTATCCTCGCCCTGGCCGGTTGCCATCACCAGTCCCGTGGGCAAAGCCCCCCGACCGCGGCGGCTCCCCGAGAGCTGGGAAGGACTCTGCCGCTGGCCTATCAGCACTATCTCACCGCCCAGTATCATCTTTTCCGCGGTGAATTAGACGAAGCCGTGGCGGCCTATAAAGCTGCCAGCCAGGTTGATCCTGCTTCGGTCCACCTGGCCACGGAATTGGCAGCCCTTCTCATTCGCCAGGGGGAGTTGACCGAGGCCCTGGCCAATCTGGAAAAAGCCATCAGTCTGGATCCCAACTACCTGGAAGCCCACCAACTCCTGGCCGGCCTGCACGCCGGTCTGAATCAACTGCAAGAAGCCACGGCCCAATATGAAAAAATCATTGTCCTGGACCCCAACAACCAGGAGGCCGTGATTTTTTTGGCCACCCTCCATGCCCAACAGAAAAATTATGCCAGATCGACGACCTTATTAAAAAATTTATTAAAAAAAGAGCCGGAGCACTTTATTGCCCGATTTTATTTGGGCAAGATCTACTTGGAGCAGGGACAGTTGGCCGAAGCCAGAAAAGAATTCCGCCATGCTTTGGATCTGCGGCCTGACTTTTTGCCGGCCATGTTGGAGATGGGCACGGCATATGAACTGGAGAACCAATTTCCCCGGGCCTTAGTGTGGTATCGCAAGGTCCTGCAGCTTGATCCCCAGAATCTGCGGGCCATGGCCAGCCAAGGACGGATCTATCTCCGCACCCGCCGCCATGCTGAGGCCGTCAAAGTATTCAATGCCATTAAAACCATCGGCAAGAATGAACCGGAAACCCCTTTTAAAATTGGGCTCCTCTATTTTGAACAGGGCTACTTTGACGATGCCATCCGGGAGTTCCGAGAAGTCCTGATTACCCGGAAAGGCCCTGAGCAAGTCAGATTTTTCCTGGCCGCGGCCTTGGAAGAAAAGGGTGATCTGGCCGCGGCCCAACGTGAATACGAGCAGATCGGCCGTCAGTCTGAGAGTTACATTCCGGCCCGGTTGCGTCTGGCCATTCTCTTGGCCCGAAACCAGAAACTGGCCCAGGGCATCAAAGTCCTGCAAGATGCTCTGGTCCTGTTTCCTCAACAGGCTGAACTATACCTTACCCTGGCCGCCTTACACGAAGAAAATCGCGACTTTGCCAAGGCCATTGCCACGCTGGAGGAAGCCTTGGTGCAAGGCGTCAACCCCGTGGAAGTCAACTTTCGCCTGGCTATTATCTATGAAAAGAAAAAAGAGCCCGAGGAAAGTCAGCGATATATCTCCAAAGTTTTGGAGTTGGAGCCACAGAATCCCGATGCCCTAAATTTTTTGGGCTATACCTACGCCACGCAGGGCAAGAACCTGGCCGAAGCAGAGCGCCTGATTCAGGCGGCTTTGGCCCTCAAACCAGATGCCGGCTATATCATCGATAGCCTGGGGTGGGTCTATTACAAAAAGGCCCTGTACGATCAGGCCATCGTCTATCTGGAACAGGCCCACGCCAAAATGCCCAAAGACGCCACCATTGCCGAGCACCTGGGGGATGCCTATTTGAAAAAATTCCGTTTCCACGATGCCCTGCGGCTCTACCGCAAGGCCCTGACCTTGCAGAATCCCAATGTCAACGAGTTGCGACGTAAAATCAAATATATCGAGGGACTCCTGCAAGGAATGCCGCTATGAGCCACCCTGTCAGACGGTTAGCCTTTTTCTTTTTCAGCCTCTTGCTCTTGTGCCTGGCCGCCTGCGCCCGGCTGCCGACCGCACCGGTGGCTGAGCGTCTCCCAGTCGGCTCCGCCGATGAGCTCTTGAAACAGTTGCAGGCTCGGGCCGCGGCGGTCACCGGTCTCAAAGCCCGGGGGAATGTGGCGGTTACGTCGCCCCAAAAAAATTATTCCGGCAATATCCTCTTGACAGCTGCCAAGCCCGCCAAGCTGCGCGTCGACATCCTGAATTTTTGGGGCCAGTCGCTGGTCACTTTTCTGAGCGATGGCCAGGAGATGAATTTGTTGGTCTATAGCGACAGCAAACTGTATAAAGGGCCGGCCACCCCCGAGAATTTGCGCCGCTTTCTGCCCGTCGTGGTCTCTCAGGAAGATTTTCTGGCGGCCCTTACCGGTCATATCGCTTTCCAGCATTATGGAAAACCGGTGCTGCTGTCGAGCCCTGATCCGGCGGTCTATCTCTTGGAACTCACCGGCCGGGACCTCCCGGAGAAGGTGAAACTGACCGTTGACGCCCAAACTCTGCAGCTGCTGACGGTCCAATGGTTTTCCCCCCAGGGGCCGGAAACCCTGCGGGCTGATTTTAGCAATTTCCTGTCAAACAGCGGCATCTCCGGTCCCAGCGAGATTCGCCTAGTTTCCGGCGATGGGGAAAATCAGGTGCGGGTGCGTTACCGGGATGTCACGTTTAATGCGCCTTTGACTGCCACAGCCTTCAACTTGCCGGTATCGGGGACGATCCGGGAAGTGCCCTTCGGCCAATGAAGTTTTATGTAGATCAAACCCTGGGCAAGTTAATAAAATGGCTCAGACTGTTAGGATTTGATACGGTCCAGGTGCAGCTTAGCCCCAAAGACTTGGCCCAACTTCCTCCCTGGAAACCGGGGGTTTATGTTCTCACCAAGCAAACGTCCTGGCCGGCCCGGCGCCAACGGCCTGATCTGCTTATCCTGACCTCCCAGGACCCGGAAGACCAACTGGCAGAAATCTGTCAGCGACTGTCCCTGCCCCCAGATACCTGGCAGCCATTACAGCGCTGCAGTGATTGCAACCTGCCGCTCCAGCCGCTGCCCCCTGACCAGCTGGAGGACCGGGTTCCCGATTATATTGCGGTCAGACATCAACAGTTCTTTGAATGCCCCCAGTGCCAACGGGTGTTCTGGGAAGGTAGTCACCAGCGCCGGATCCGGCGTCGTTTGGAAGAATTATCGCACCGCCAGACCCCCCGTTAAGCCAGTGGCGGGCTTGGGGGTTGCTGCTGAGCATGTCTGGCCGCGGCCGCCCAGGACAGGGTGCCCTCCAGACAATGGCATGCTGGCTAATGGACATGGAGAACCAGCCCCAATAACTGACTAATATTCATTACCTGTTGGGCATATGTGCAGCAGGAAAATCGAGGCGGCTGTAATTGGCTGTCTCGGGCGGGCACAGAGGCCCGCCCCATTACAGGAATGCCGGCGCCACGAAATGATAACCTTATTTTGTTGACAAGGAGGACGTCATGGCTGATTTCGCCGCACTGGCCAATAAAACTTTCCGTCTGTTGCTGTTATATCTTCGCAATATCCTCACCAACCTATATCGGCGTCTGCTCATTTTGGTGAAACATCTGGGGATATACTGGCAAAAACGCCGCTTGGGAAACCAGTTCCGGAAACTCGGTGATGAAGTCTATAGCAAATACACGGCCGGCGATGTCAACCCCCTCCTGCAGGAAGAGGTTAAAGATCTCTTGGCTGCCATTCAGGCGCAGGTAGATAATATTGACGGCCGCCGCCAGGTCATCCAGGAGATTCGGGTGCAGATCAAGGCCACTTCTTATCGGCTGCCGGCCGAACCCGCTGTGGCGGCAGCGGCTGAGGACCAGACAGCAGGCGGAGAATCCTGATCGTGGGATACTGGGGCCAGCCGCAGGAACAGGCAGCCGCTGGGCCTCGGGCCATGTCTGCCCTGTTGGCCGACCCATTCAGGAGGATGAGGATGAAACGACTTTTCTGGCCAACGCTGGCTATTCTCGGCGTGCTCTGGACCTGGTTCGGCCTCCTTGGGGGCTTCCCGGCCATCGCGCAACCCCACCTGTGCACCGATGAGGTCTTTCCGCCCCTGGCCGCCGGGTATGCCGCCCTCCGGGCCGGCGAGACGGACAAAGCCCGGGCCGAATTTGAGAAGGTGCTGACCATTGATGGCTTTAACCCTTACGCTCTGAATAACCTGGCCGTCTTGGCGGAGCGGCAGGGAAAACTGAAAGAAGCTATGGCCTATCTCTTGACGGCCGAGACCTATGCGGCGGCCTACTGCCACCGACTGGAGGAAATCTGCGAAGGTGGCGGCCTCTGCCTGGCCGTGCTGCCGTCGGCCGACAAAAGCTCGAACAGCAGCATTGTTGCGATAATTCATAGCAACATTGAACTGCTACGCAACAAAATCAGCAAAAGCGGCAATCCAGGACCGTGAGCGGCCGCGGCCTGGGGCGCCAGCGGCAATATGGCCGAAGTTGTTTTTACAACCATTTTCAAGGGGGGGAAATGCCCATGAAAAAGATGCTGGCAATTCTGGTTCTTGCTTCCCTGATCCCCAGTCTGGCTGCCGCCGCCGTCAAGACCTACCAGGTCACTGGCCCGGTCCTTGAGGTTACCGATGCCACCATTGTGGTACAAAAAGGCAAGGAGCGGTGGGAGCTGGCCCGAGACAAGGATACTGCCGTCGATGGCGATCTCAAGGTGGGTGACAAGGTGACTATCTATTATCGGATGACGGCCACCAAAGTGGAAACCAAGGCAGGCAAAAAACCGGCCGCTGCCAAAGAGACCAAGAAGCCTTAGCAGGCTGGTGCAAAAAATTCCTTCCAGGGAGGGCCTGGCTGGGCACAACCCCCTGCCCCCTCCCCTAAAACCCCAAGCCCAACGCGGCCTTTGGGCTGCGCCAACAGGCTAGCAAAGGGATTTCCGCCCGCCTAAAGAGGAGTGGGCTGTTTGGTAACAACCTGCTAATCCTCATCCTTCTGGGTGTTGTCGACGGTGGTGTCGGGACGGCCGGCAATGAATTGCTGGATAGGCTCCAGGGGAGAATTCCGGAAGCTCTCCGGATCGGTGTGGGCAATGATGCGCCCCCGGTGCAGGAAGGCGATGGTGTCGGCCAAGGAAAAGGCCAGACTCAGATCATGACTGATGATGACCGCCGTGACCTGAAGACGGCGCACCGTGGTGGCGATGAGGTCGCCGATGGTGGTGGTCATGATGGGGTCCAGGCCGGTAGTAGGCTCATCAAAAAGCAGGATCTCGGGGTCCAGGGCCAAGGCCCGGGCCAGGGCCACCCGTTTGCGCATACCGCCGGACAGTTCGCCGGGCATCTTCTCCGTGATGCCTTGCAAACCCACTTGCTGTAATTTTTCTTCCACCACTGCTTTAATTTTGGTCCACCGCCAGTTGGTGTGCTCCTGTAAAGGGAAGGCCACGTTTTCCCCGACGGTCAGGGAGTCAAAGAGGGCGCCGTTTTGAAAGAGGTAGCCGAAGCGTTTCCGGACCTGGAATAATTGCCGTTCGGCCAAGGCCACCAAATTTTGCCCGTCCACCAGAACATGCCCCTGATCCGGCAGCAACAGCCCCAGGAAGTGCTTCAGGAGGACGCTCTTGCCGCCGCCGGAGCGCCCCAAAATAACGGTGATTTCGCCCTGGGGGATTACTAAATCAAGTCCCCGCAGTACTTTCAGGCCGTTAAAGGATTTATAGACCTGCTCCAAGCGAATAATGTGGCGTTTGTCTGTCATGATGGCCCGATCTCAAGAAGTGGCCAGTGGCCGGTGGCCGGTTGGTAATTGTCAGTTGTGAGAAGCAGGGAGCATTGCCTTCGGAGCGGGAACTCGCCGTTCCTGCCGGCCTTCTCCTTGCTTGCCGAGGGCCGACTTGCCGAAGAGATTGAACTCCGGAAATTATTCTAAAACAACATGGCCGTCATAATATAGTCAAAAATTAAAATGGCGATCGCCGACAGCACCACGGCCCGGGTCGTAACCAGCCCCACGCCCTCGGCGCCGCCTTTGGCCTGCAAGCCCTCATAGCAGCTGATAACCGCCAACAGTAGTCCGAAGACCACGGATTTATACAGGCCGTTATAGAGGTCGTCGGCGGTCACCACTTCCAGCATCTTTTGCATGTAGGTGCCAGGATTGACCCCCAAGAGGATCACGCCGACGAAATAGCCGCCGACAATGCCAATGAAGACGCTGATTACCGTCAAGAGCGGCACCATAATGACGCTGGCCAGGAGACGGGGCAGGGCCAGATAGTGCACCGGATGGACTGCCATGGCCAGGAGGGCGTCCACCTGTTCGGTGACTTTCATGGTGCCTAATTCCGCGGCCATGGCGGAGCCGGCCCGGGCCGCCACCATGAGCGCGGTCAAGACCGGACCCAGTTCCCGGGTCATGGACAGGGCAACGCCGGCGCCCAACATGCTTTCGCCGCCGAATTTCCGCAGCCCGTAGTAGGCCTGCAGGGCCAATACCATACCGGTAAACAATCCCGTCAGGATGACGATAAAGAGAGAATTGACGCCGATAAATTCCAGCTGGCGGAAAAAATAGCGCCAGCGATACGGCCGGCGGGGCAGATAGAGCAGGCTTTGGCCCAAAAGTACCGCCATTCCCCCCATTTCCTGCAGCAAGCGGCCGGTGACGCGGCCCAAGGCGCTCAAAATAAACACTCTGGTCTTCCTTTTTCAGCCGGGCGCGGCTGGTGTCAACTCAGTACGGGCCAGTCTGAGGCGGTCCACCTGCGGCCCGAGAGGCATCTTAAGAAAACACGAGAGACGATGGATGTGAGAATAAGCGTTTAGCTTTTCACTATATCAAGGAATGGCAGATTCGGCACCTGGAAAATTACGATTAGCCACCTTCTGGAAAGACTTTTTTGTTGAGCCTCGCACGTGATATGATTGAGCCAATGCCAACCTCGCATGCCTTCATCCTGGGTTTGATCCCCTCAGTCCGGCCAGCGGCGCAGTAGGGAAAGGTTGGGAAAATTAGAGCAGCAGGGAAAACAGGAACAAAAAAAGGATTATCTATGCAATGCCGTTTTCATCCGGACCGGGAAGCCCGTATTCATTGTCAAAAGATGGATTATTACTACTGCCAGGAATGTTTGGACAATTGCCAGGCCTGTACCGACCCCTGCGCCTACTGCAAGTTTCGCCAGGGGTGTATTATCTGGGAGAACTGCCGCAAGGAGGCCAAACGCCGCTGTCAGGAAGAACGGCAGGCAGCAGGCCGGAGCAACTGAGGCCGGCGGCAGGGCGATTGCCGAGCCAGACAAATAATTCCCCGGCAGAGAAAATCTCTCGCCGAGGTAAAAGGGCCGGGCCCGGAGAACTCGAAGGCACCAGACCCTGCTAACGGCTGACCACCTCATGATCGCTGGAGTAGCGACCCACCACCTCGGCCTCCACACAGTTGGCCAATTCCTCGTCGGTGGCCTTGTCCAGGGTTTTCAAGGCATCCAGAGGACAAAGATACTCATTGCCAGCGGCATCCTTTACTTTTAGATACTTGACTTTCTCGTCGATCATGGTTTCCTCCCCAAGATTTTAGGAATTGCCAGGGGCTAACGCCCCGCTGCTCGGTTTGCCGGCATTAATGAAACCGGCGCGGACGGCATCGGCAGGCTGCCTGGAGCATGTTCGCCCGGGACCAGGCCTGACAGAACCGTTGGCTCAGGCTTTGGACCGAACCTGCCAACCCCTGCAGTTCTTGCGCCATCGCCGGTGAGATTTCCTGAACATATTGTGTGTGCAGCCCCTGCACTGCCTGGGAAATTTTGGAAAGGGCTTGCGTGCAGTCGGCCAGGAGGACATCCAGGATGGCCTGCGCCCCTTGGCCGTCTTGCCTCGTGGACGGCCTGATGGGGGCGTCGGCCGGAGGCTCCTTTGCCTCTTCCAACAGATCTCGCAACCGATTACTCAATTCGGCTCCACTCAAGGGCCAATGGAGATAGTCGTCGATATCCATTTCATAGGCCCGGGTCGGCAGGACAGGATTGAGGAGCTGGGTGACCACGAGGGTTTTGACGTCGGCGCGCAGTTCTTTTACCGCGGCCAGAACATCCAGACCGTTTTCCTGCTCCTGAGAGGCCCCGGCGATAACAGCGGCCACGTTGTAATGCCCCATCTCCTGCAGGGCCGTCTGGCTATCAGGTGCCAGAATCACTTGAAAACCCCGGCATTGCAGCATGGCCCCGATGGCTGGCAAGATCCCGGAACCGTCTGCCACCACGAGAATTTCGCAGAGCCAGGCCTCGGGGAGGATGTCGGTCAGAAGACCGGCAGCGGCGGTGCTGCCCTCCCCTATAAACTGGCATACTCCAGGGGATTCCATGGTATTCTCCTTCGCAGAAAAATGGTGCGAAACAATCTCATCTCCACCTCGTTGCGGCAAGCGGAGACGACGACAGGTATCTGGCTAGCAGGCCAGATTTACTCTGCTGTCAAGGCGGTCGAGACATACGTCTTGCCGGCCCTGATTTGGTCGATGGCCAACCGCAGGGCCTCATCCAATTCTTCTTTCAGAATGTAGCCTTCGGCGCCGAGACGGCGGGCCTGGGCTACATAGGTCGGATTCTTGTGCATGGTCAGGAACAACACCTTGACATGGCGGTGTCCCTCTTTGATAATTCTGGCCGCCTCCAGCCCCCCCAGATGGGGCATGGAAATATCCAAGATGACCAAATCCGGGGTTATCTCCTGCAAGAGATCGATTAACTGTCGGCCATCTGCCGCTTCCGCAATAATAGTTGCACCGGCAATGTTCTGCAACTCCCGGCGCAGGATTTGGCGAAAGGCCGGGTGGTCCTCAGCAATGATAATGGTGAAAGGGTTCATAACACCTCGGGACGGGCGGCCATCGCGATTTTAAGGGGCAACCTGCTAAGGATTATATCAGGGCTGGGTCTGCTGACGACGGCAGGAACTGATTATTTGTCTTTGAGTAGAAATACTCAAATGGCGGGTGAGCCGATTGCCCGCCAGGAGAGAAGGAAAAACTGGCAGCGCCAACCTCCAGGTTGGCAGCCGAGAGGCACAGACCGAAAGGAGTTGTTTCCGTTGATGGAAATCTTATGGTACGGCAGGGACTTATCAGAGGTTAGAGAAAGCCTTGCTGCAAGGCATACTTAACCAGATCGGCGGTGCGCCGGATATGCAATTTGCGCATGAGGTTGGCCCGGTGGTTCTGGACGGTCCGCAGGCTAATATAGAGCATTTCGGCAATTTCTTTGCTGGTCTTGCCCTCGGCCAGGAGTTTGAGGACCTCTTTTTCCCGGTGAGTCAGAACCTCTTTGGCCTCGCCCCCCGGCTCCTGGCGGCGGCGCAGGAGATCAGGGACGATTTCCCCGATCTGCGGAGAGAGATAGCTGCGGCCAACCCGCAGGCGCTGCACCGCCTGGACCAGCTCCGGATCGGCCTCCTGTTTCAGCAGGTAGCCGGCAGCGCCCGCGGCCAGGGCTTGGGAGAGATATGCCGGTTCCTTGTGCATGGTCAACATAAGGATCTGGGTCTGAGGGCAGAGCTTTTTTATCTCCCGGATGGCCTCCAGCCCCCGCAAAGCGGGCATAGAGATATCCAGCAGGACTAAGTCGGGGGTGACCGTCTTCAGCAACTCCAGCAGGGCCAGGCCATCGGCAGCCTCACCGACCACTGTCACACCCTCCATTTCTTCCAGGATCCGACGCACCCCGCCCCGGAACAGGGCATGATCATCCGCCAAGACAACCCGATAGTGCGGCATAGATCTCTGTGCACCTCCAAGGCAACAAGCCCGTCAATCGCCAAGCGTGACGCCAAACAGCAGGACGGTCTAGCTGCGATCGGCCTGCCAGCAACCGCAGTCCTCTCCCCGCAGGGGTTGGCACAACATTCATTTATATCTAATGCTTATAATTATAACCATATTATTGGCAAACATATTAAGATTAATAGAAAAAGCAAATTATAAAATTTAAGTTAATTTTTTTATGTTAACATCTTGTTTGAATATAGTTATTATTATATTATAGAAACAATTCTTTTAGCCACGGAAGGCTCAGCCGCGGAGAGTTTTTTTGACGAAAGATCTTTCGGCAGCTTCCCAGGCGAGGTTTTTTCCCTCCTGTTGACGCCTCCAGCTCCGTTTGGGCAACTGCGCACCCAAGGGCCGTACCATGCCGCCGATGACAGGGCCAGACCCCAGCCAGACCAAAGTTCTGGAAACAGGCTGTTGCCCCCCAGCAGATATTGCATTGCACTCCTGGCAGTATCATAAAATCAGCGGTAGGCAACCGTTATTCTGGGCAACATCTTAACCGGACGTTAGGCAACGAGCATCAGGAGCCAGCGAGGTGGGCATTATGGACGTTAGGCTCGGGGTCAGATGCCTTGTTGGCGTGTTCCTGGTCATCTGCGTGGCTTGGGCCAACGCAGCCTGGGCCGTGCCGCCTCTGGCCGGAAAGCTGGTTTTTGTGCAGGGGGCGGTAACCATGCGCCGCGGCGGCGTGGGAGACTGGCAGCCGGCCCAAGTGGAGCAGGCCATCTACCAGGGAGACGAAGTCAAGACCGGCGCGGCTTCCCGGGCCGCCATTCTCAGTCTGGACGAAAGCCAGGTAAACCTTCATGAAAATACCATCCTGACCTTCCGCAGCGTCGTGCCCTCGCCCCGTCTGCGCTTAGGAGAAACCATTCCCAGCGCCCTGGAACGGATCCCGCGCAGCCTGTACCGCCTGTTGCGGGGTGAGATCTGGCTGCGCAACAACAAAGAGGAATTCCGCTTTGAGATGGAGACGCCGGCGGTTACCGCCACCATTCGCGGCACCGAGTTCACGGCCCGGGTGCAGGCGGATGGGACCACGGTCATCGCCTTATTGGATGGCCAACTGTTCTTGTCTAATGCCCATGGTGAGCTGATCCTGACGGCCGGTGAGGAAGGGATTACCCGCCTGGGGCAGGCACCCGCCAAGCGTCTGCTGGTACAGCCCACCGATGCGGTGCAATGGGTCCTCTCCTACCCGGGAGTGTTGAGCTATCGGGACCTGCCCCTCTCCGGGCCCGGGACCGGCGGTCTGGGTGCGGCCTTTGCCGCTTATGATCAGGGACGGCTGGCGGAGGCCGAAGACTTGGCCAAGCAGGTGTCGGCGTCCCACCGGGATTCCGGCCTGGCCCTTAGCCTCTTGGGCTGGATCAGCCTGCAGCGTCATCGACCCCAGGAAGCCTCGACGTATTTCAGCCGGGTGGCCAATCCCGATTGGCGGGGTGTGGCCGGGCAGGCCCTGGCCCGCTATCGCCTGAGCGATGCCGTGGGCGCTTATGAGTTGGTCCGCCAGGCCAAGCTACCGTCACCCAGCCCCGCCTCTTTTCGCCTTGTGGCCGGATTTCTCAGCCTCATGGTGGGACAGGTGACCGAAGCCCAGAGTCTGCTGGGCGGGGTGGCGGCCCAAGGGACCACCGCCGCGGCCGTGGCTAACTCGTTCTTGGCTCAGATCGCCTTGGCCCAAAACCACAAAGAAACCGCCCAGCGACTGGCCTTTGGGGCGGTAAGCCAGGCCCCGGACTCGCCCCTGGCCCATCTCACCCTGGGCTTGGTGCATCTGGCCTCCTTTGCGCAGCAGGCCGCCCGCCGGGAGTTTGAGCGGACAGTGGCCCTGGATCCGAATCTCGTGGAGGCTTATCTCTATCTGACCCGGCTGGCCTTGGGCAGTGACCACCTGCGCCTGGCTTGGCAGACCATCGGCACGGCCCTGCGCCTGGCACCCCAGGAAGCCGAAGTCCTCTCCCTGGCAGGGATGGTGCGCCTGGCTTTCCGGGACTTTACCGGTGCTCTGCCCTTATTGCAGCAGGCCGTAGCGGCCAGCCCGCGATTGGGCGAACCTCACATCGGCCTGGCCATTTACCATTTCCGCTACCGCCAGAGCGACCAGGCACTCACCGCCATGCTCACGGCCACGCTCCTGGACCCCCGGGTGTCGGCGTATCAGAGCCAGTTGGGCCGGGCCCTCTACCAGGTGCGGGCCTTTGGCAAGTCTCTGGATGTCTATGATTACGCCAAAAAGTTGGATCCCCTGGACCCCACGCCCTATCTTTACAAAGGGTTGGCCCTGACGGACCTGAACCGCCCCGGGGAGGCCATCCAGGAACTCAACCGCTCCATCGAACTCAATGATAATGTGGCCATGTTCCGGTCCCGTAGTCTGCTGGATCGGGACCTGGCGGTGCGCAACACCAGTCTGGCCAAGGCCTATCAACAGTTGGGGCTGACCGAATGGGCCTGGAGCAAGGCCGTCACTGCGGTGCAACACAAACCCTTTGACAGTTCGGCCCATCTCTTCCTGCGGGATGTGATTCTGGCAGCCCGGGCCAGCTCCGAAGCCCCTTTCCTGACCGGCGGCCTGCTCTTCGCCACGCAAGTGGCTGAGGGCGCCTTGTATCGCCTTCTGTCGCCGGCCAACCAGAACACCTTCAGCCACCTGCAGTTGGAGGGGACCGAAGCTCTGGGCCTGACCAATGATTTCACGCCCATGTTCGAAATGCCCTATCTGCGTTTGGGGGGCGCCGTCGGTATCGGGGCTGGCGAGGGGAGCACCTTCGGGCAAAACTACCAGGCGCTTGCCTATGGCGGCACCCCGGGGCTGGCCGGGGAGGTTTTCGGCAAGTTTATCGACGACCAACGCCTCAACTGGCCCACCAACCCCCAGACCACCTCTTTCCACGGGGCCCATCGCCTCACCGATGTGGAAGCGGGCGGCAAATGGGAACCCACCGTGCATGGCACCTTCACCGGCTTTTTTGAACAGATGGCCGGCCAGGATACTGCCAGAATCGCGGGACATCTCCTTGACCCCGGCATGGGAGTCCTGCCCCTATACACTGCGGCCGGCGTCAAGCAGCGCACCCAATTCTATGAAATGGCCTATTACCATCGCTGGCGGCCGGAAACCGCCTCGCTGGTCTATTATACCCATCGCAACTATCCCATTCACTTCAATAATACCGCGCTCCTGCTTCTCCCGGGCTTTGCTTTTGATCAGTACTTAAGCCAGACCTATGACCTGGAAAGCCATAATGTGCAGGTGCAGCAGCACCAGCAGTTTTCCTGGCTGGGGCGCCACAACCTGATCGCCGGGTTTGATTACTTTACCGTGCCGGGCGTCAGCCAGCGACGCCAGCTCAGCGACCCCTTGAGGGCGACTTCCTTTGATTACCAGTCCCCCCATTGGAATTATAGTTTCTATCTTCTGGATTATTGGCGGCCGTGGTCGAATCTGGTGGTCGAGATGCGGCTGGTCAAAGACTTCTTAAAAGGGGTGCGCTTCGGTTACCAGGAAAATATTTATCGTTCCAGTTGGAATCCCAGTTTAGGGATCAGTTATCAGTTCAGGGCAAACGGTACCCTGCACGTCCTCTCCGGCATGGTGGGCCGCAGCCTGAATACCCACCTGATCACGCAGCCCCTGCTGCTCCCCGCCCTGGTGGCCGGCTTCCCCTGGGCGCTGGATACCCAGGTCGGGGCTGAGATGCGCCAGTCTGGGGCTTCCTGGGAGGCCCAATGGGATAGCCGCACCTTCACCGTCCTGCGCCTGCAAGCCCTGAGGATCGCCACGCCGACCTTCGACTCGGACACCGCCCTCCCCATCTGCCGGACTTGGCGGAGATATGCCGCGTCTGTCGTGGTCAACCGCATCCTGGCCGGTTCCTTGGGGTTGTCCGCGGGCTTTCTGGGAAAACGGGTGCTCCCAGACGGCAGTTATGAGGACGAGGGGCTCAAGGCCTTCACTGAAATCAATGCTTTTCTCGGTCTGGCCTACCTGCACCAGCAGGGGTGGCTGGCCCGCCTGAAACCTATGATTATCCAGCAGTATGGCAACAATCCCGGCCACCAGGCCGATAGTCCGGCGGTGCTTCTCAACCTCACCCTGGGGCGAGAATTTCCCCAGAAACGGGGTTTCGCCCTGGTGGAAGTGCAGAATGTCTTCAACCGGCGACCCTTTTATGCCCTGGAGCCTTACCGGGATCTGGAGTTTGCCAATCAGCGGCGGTTCCTGGTCAGGGTGGGTCTATTTTTTTAAAAAGAGGTGCGGTCTCCGGCTGCGGCCTGACCCAGTAGAGGACGATTTGCGGCAATCCTGCCCCCCAACCGTTGCTACCGGCACAGGGAGGAAAAGAACTATGCCACGGTATGAATTGCAGCCCAACTGTCTTTTTGTGGATGCCTTTAACCTGGAGAAATTGGATTTGGGCAACCTCGAACGGGCCCCCGAGATTACCCCCGCGCCCCATATCCTGGACAAACGCCGACTGCCGGTGGTTTGCCTGGAACTGGATGATGTGGCCGGTTTTATTACCCGCTTTATCGTCCAGGGCGTAGAGACGGAATGTCTCCTGCCCCAGATCATTGCCTCGGAATACAGCCTGACGGTGGCCAAGGCAGTCCAGGAAGTGCAATCCGTGTTGGCCCTCATCGGCAATTTTCTCAGGCCACGGCAGACTGTCAGGCCTTATCAGAGCTCGACCCGCATCCCAGAGGTAAATCTGGAAAATCTTGCCATAGACGAGCAGTACAAACCCCACCCCGGAGTCTATGAGCTAAACTTTCGGGTCAACTTGCTGGTGTTAGGGGGGTTTAAGTTGCCGCTATGAGGATTTTGGCTCTGGAACTGACCAATCAGTGCAACCGGACCTGCCAGCATTGCTTTCGCAACAAGGCCGACCCCCCCGGGTCATTGCCGTTGGCAGTGGCTGAGAACATTTTGGCCCAGGCCAAAGCGTTGGGTTTCAAAATGGTCTGCCTCACCGGCGGCGAGGTGGCTTTATATCCCCACCTGGCGGACGTGCTGGGATTTCTAGCCGAACAAGGCTTGACCTTTTCCCTGGTCACCAATGGCTACCGGTTTCCCGAAGCGGTTCTGCCCTTGCTTCTGGAACCCGCGGCGAGGACGCGGCTTGGCAGCGTCTCTTTCAGCCTGGATGGCGCCACTGCCGCCACGCATGACGGTCTGCGGGGTCCCCGGTCTTTTCGAGAAGTATTGGAAGCCATGACCTTATGTCAACAGCGTGGGCTGCCCTTGTATGTGAAAACGGTTTTGACGACAGCCAATCGGGAGGAGTTGACCGACTTGGTGTTGTTGAGCGCCAGGCTGGGGGCGAGAGAACATGCCTTCCTTTACCCCTACCCCACTCCCGGTTTCATCCGGTCCGGGCTGCTGCCGGAGCCGGCTGAGGCCGAGGCCACGGTCCGTTGGCTGCAGGAAGAGCTCATGGGCATCACCCGCCAGGCGGTTGTCATCGAGGGGTATGCCATCAACGGGCCGCCCCTGAACTGTGGCCATCTGGTGGATTTTCTCAATGTGGATTTTCAAGGAAAGGTCGTCTTCTGCTGCACCCTTTCCCATATTAACCAAGGGGACGGCCGGCCCACGACCTCGGGCGGAGAATTTCTCGCCGACCTGCACGAGGTTCCCCTGGCCGAGGCCGTAGTCAGACAATTTCATAAGGCGGCGGAGGTACTGACGGCCCGCCTGCAGTCTCCCAGCCGCCCCCACAGCCTCTCGCCGACGCCCTGCTTCTGGTGCCTGGCATACTTCGGCAAACTGGCCTGGCTGCACGAGTTCCCGGACTCTCCCTGGCAGGCCTGGATCAGACCGTTGGCATGAGGCGCGGCAATATTATTTGAGTTTTTTGTGATTTTTTGCGATAAAGTGGAGAAACCCCTATGAAATGATTAAATTATTTTTATGCCCTTTAACATCCGCAAGACCGACATCTCATCGCCGTCGGGTGACCGTTGTCGCCAGGAGCTGAGCCCGTCGGCTGCCTGCCTGGCGGACGGAGCGCTGCCGCCTAGTTCCGTGGTTTCTGGGCCGCCGTCCAGACGACGTCGCGCCCGACTCTGGCTCATCCGGGGAATTTTCTTGGCCTGCGCCCCTGTGGCCCTGCTCCTGTTCCAGGCCGCGTCCTCTCCCAATTCCGGTGCGCGAACCGCAGAGTCAACCTTTCTCTCCCGCCTCAAAGACAGCCTGTTGACCAATCTCCTGTTGGGCCATGAAAGCGCTGTCTACAGCCTGGCCTTCAGCCCGGATGGCAAGACTCTGGCCTCGGCAGGGGCGGATAAGAACATTTTCCTCTGGGACGTCACGGCGCGACGGCCTCTGACGATGTTGACACCCGTTGCCAAGATCGCCAGTCTGGCCTTCAGCCCGGATGGCACCACCCTAGTAATGGGATCCTGGGATGGTACGCTCCTTCTCTGGAATGCCAAAACTAAACAGATTTCTGGATCTCCCCTCACCGGTCACACCGATGCCATCTATCACCTGGCCTTTAGTCCAGACGGCCGGATCCTGGCCTCGGCCAGCGGCGACGGCACCATTATCTTGAGGGAGTTTCCCAGCGGCCGGCCCCTCGGGCCGCCACTCAAGGGTCACAGCCAATGGGTGGCGGCGTTGGCCTTCCGTCCCGATGGCCAAATCCTGGCTTCGGCCGGCGGTGATGGTCTGGTGATCCTCTGGGAAGTGGCCTCCCGACAGCGCCTCGGGGCTCCCCTGCAGGGCCATCGCGGTCCGGTGTTGTCGGTAGCCTTCAGCCCGGACGGCGCTCTCCTGGCCTCGGGGGGTGATGACCAGAGGGTCATCCTCTGGGATAGCTTAGCCAAGCAGATCCGAGGCATTGTCCCGGAATTCGGCTCCGCGGTCCTCAGCCTGGCCTTCAGTCCCGACGACCAGACGCTGGCGGTGGGGACCCTGCAGGAAACTATTTTCCTGTGGAATGTGGCTAGCCAGCAGATCATCGGCCCTCCTCTGAGCCGACACGCCGCCGCAGTCTTAAGTTTGGCCTTCAGCCCCGATGGCCAGATTCTGGCCTCTGCCAGCCAGGACAAGACTGTCATTCTCTGGGATCTGGGGAGGCGCTCCTGGCTGCTGCGGGCGTATAACACCCTTGGCAAGGATTGGCGCCGCCAATTGGAGGGACTTTTTTCCCGGTATGTCGATCGAGACCAACCCAAGGCGGAACCCCAAGTCGAGCGGGCCGGCAAGTAAGGCCTGAAGACGCCGATCTGGGAAGCGGCGTTGCTTGCCGATCTGGGGAGCGGCGCTGCTTGCCGATCTGGGGAGCGGCG
>DYEV01000016.1 GCA_020725545.1 Desulfobacca sp.
GATGTCAAAAGACTGGTGAAACGCCTGCGCCGGTATCGACAGACTATTTTTACCTTTCTGGATTATCCCGAGGTGCCCTCTGACAATAATCATGCTGAACGGGAGATTCGCCCGGCCGTGATCATGCGGAAGAACTCCAAGGGGAATCGCAGCGGCAACGGCGCTAACGCCCAAGCCATATTAATGTCGGTTTATCGTACCCTCAAATTGCGGGGCCTCGATCCTTTGGATACCTTCGTCAGCGCTCTCAAAATTTATGTGGTTACAGGTTCCTTACCTCATTTACCTGAGGCGAAGCTCTCAGTGAACTGAAGTGTTACATGGAACGTTATATGGGGCGATGGACTGCATAGGGCTCATCATAGCGCATCTCGAGGGGGGTCAGCAACCTCATGCTACATCCTTGGCCGGCAAGAAAAACTCACCCACCCGATTTCCTATACTGTTTTTTCAAAAGCGGCAACCAGGTCCCTTGGGAGAATATCTGCCCCACCCCATGTTTTTCTAAGATTTCAAAAACAGCCCCACGAAATCACTCGGGATCCTGATTAACAGCAGAACGATTTCCACCTCTCCCCGGGGCGAAATCCTCCGGGAACCTTTCCCAATCATGCCAGGTCATCTCTGCTTGCTCTCCGAGCCCCGCCGATGCCCCCGATCCTTTATAACCCTTTTGATCCATTGGGGCACCTGCTGGGATATACTATTTTACCTTAGTTGGCGTCCAAAAGAAATGGAGACCAAACCAGAGCGAACAAAACTATCTGGATATCAATGCGCCCTTAGGACCTGGGAATGATTTAGTCTTGCCGATCAACCTGACCAGTAAATTTTCCAATCGACTATGATAAAGGGGAGTTTCAGGGGCATGACCTGGAGGTTGCTTCGGATCTTTGCGGCGGCGACCGGGGGACGAATGGCACAGTTCTGCCCCTGCCCTCCTCGTTGTCCCTGCTGCTCTTGGCTCTCGGCGGCTTCAAGGTTCGGAGCCTGCTCCGGCGGCGGCGGAGTTTGGGGTCAGAACATGCTTAATCTAAGGAATGGGACGCCTCATGCGGAAGATAGGGAAAACTCTCTCCAGTCACCTTGTCTGGGAGAAATTCCTATTCTTGGCTTTTTGGCTTGCGTTCAAAGACGAAATGGGTTTTCATCAGAAAATGAGGCTCAGGGGCAATGGTGAGGCGAAAGCAAGGACACCGGCACAACCTCACTTATAGGAAAACTTATTTTTACCCCTCACCCCGACCCTCTCCCCCCCGTTGCGGGGAGAGGGAGTTAAGGCCAAGCAAAGTCGGGGTGGTGGAAGCGGCTACAGGATTTTTTCACCATCTGATGGGGTGGCTGCCATGGTGAAGCTGATAGTGAATGGACGAGTCCATGAGGTGGTGGCTGCCCCGGATATCCCGCTGCTCTGGATCCTCCGGGATCACCTGCACTTCACCGGTACCAAGTATGCCTGCGGTCAGGGCGTCTGTGGCGCCTGCACCGTGCTGGTGGATGGCCGACCTCAACGGGCCTGCATCACTCCCATAGACGCCGTCGTGGGCCGAAAAATCACCACCATCGAAGGTATTCCGGCCGAACACCCGGTGAAACAAGCCTGGCTCCAAGCCCAGGTGCCCCAATGCGGCTACTGCCAGCCGGGGATGATCATGCAGACCATCGGCTTGTTTGAGCAGCATCCCCAGGCCACCCTGGCGGACCTGCTTCACGGGCTGCGTCGCAATCTTTGCCGCTGCGGCACCTACCCTCGCATCAAACAGGCCTTGGCAGCTCTCCTGGCCGGGGCAAGTGCTGCCCCTGCCCCACCTGTCCCCACTTTTTTCTCCCCGGAACCCCGTCTGGGCCGGGGGTTTGGGCTCCTGGTGGTGCCGGCCCAGGCCGGTTTTTCCCTGGCAGCCGTAGCCGAACGCCGCAGCGTCCTGGAGCCGCCGGTCTGGCTGTGGCTCACGGCCGATAATCTGCTGACCGTCATCCTCAGCAAAGCGGAGATGGGCCAAGGCGTGTATACGGCTTTGCCCCTCCTGGCTGCGGCTGAATTGGACCATCCCTGGGACCTGGTGCGGCTGGAAGCCGCACCGGCCGCTCCCGGTTATGCCGACCCACTGATGCGCCGCCAGGTCACCGGCGGCAGCACCAGTATTGCCCATCTCCACGAGGTTTACCGCCGCCTGGGGGCCGCCGCCCGGGAAATGTTGGTAGCCGCGGCAGCCCGGACCTGGGGTGTCCCGGCCGCCGACTGCACCGCCAGGGAGGGCACTGTGCGCCATCCGCCCTCTGGCCGGCAGATTGCGTATGGGGAAGTCTGCCACCTGGCGGCGACCTTGCCCGTTCCCCAAACCCCGCCCCGCCGTCTCTCTGCTGATCAAAAGTTCCTCAGTCAAGGACAGGCCCGCCCCGATCTCATTCTCAAGGTCAACGGCACTGCCATCTTCGGCTTAGATCAGGCAACCACCCCCATGCTCTTCGGGGTCATGGCCCGGCCGCCGCACTACGGCGCCGAGATTGTGGCGCTGGACACCGGCAGGGCCGCCGCCCAGCCAGGCGTCCGCCGGATCAGCCGCTGGGACCAGAACGTGGGCGTGGTCGCCGACTCCCTGCAGCAGGCCTGGCAGGCCCGGGAAGCCCTCCAGATTACCTGGAGTGCCGGCAGCCGCCCCGATCTCGCTGACGACTCTCTCACCACCCTCTTCCAGCAGCAGCTGGCTCAGCCGGGCGTCCTGGTGCAGGAGCACGGCAACCCCGAGGCTGCGCTGGCCTCTTGTGCCCTGGTCCACACCGCCGATTATGTTCTACCCTATCTGGCCCATGCCACCCTGGAACCCATGAACTGCCTGGCCGACGTGCGGCCGGATGGCTGCCAGATCTGGGCGCCCCTGCAGAACCAGACGGCCGCCCTGGAAATAGTGCAGGAGCTCACCGGCCTGCCCCCGGAGCGCATCCTGATCCACACCACCTTCCTGGGCGGGGGCTTCGGCCGCCGCCTGGAGGTGGATTATGTAGCCGAAGCCGTGCGGCTCTCCCAAGCTGCCGGCCAGCCCGTCAAGCTGGTCTGGACCCGGGAAGAGGATTGCCGCTATGACTTTTTCCGCCCCATGACCGCCAGCCGCCTCCGGGCCGGCCTCGATGCCCAAGGCCGCCTGACCGTCTGGGAGCATACCATCGCGGCCCCGTCCATCCTGGCCCGCCTCTACCCCGCTGCCCTGAAAAAGGGCTATGACCCCAACACCGTGGATGGCATCCAGCCATTCGCCTATGCCTGCCCCCATTTCCGCCTGACCGCAGTCCGGACCGACACCCCCATCCCCGTGGGCTTCTGGCGCTCCGTCGGCCACTCCCACAACGCCTTCACGGTGGAGTGCTTTCTGGACGAATTGGCGCATCTCACCGGACAGGATCCCCTGGCCTTCCGCCTGGCCCACCTGCCCCCGGACTCTAGGGCCGCCCGGCTGTTAACCCTGGTGGCCGACAAGGCCGGTTGGGGCACTCCCCTGCCCTCGGGTCGGGGCCGGGGGCTGGCCCAACATTTCTCCTTCGGCAGCTACGTGGCCCAGGTCGCGGAAGTCTCGGTGGACCAGGACTCCGGCCGCATTACAGTCCTCCGGGTCGTCTGTGCCGTGGACTGCGGAACGGTGGTCAATCCCGATACGGTGGTGGCCCAGATGGAAGGCGGCATCCTCTTCGGCCTCAGCGCCGCACTCCATGAACAGGTGCATTTTGCCCAAGGCGGCGTCGCCACCCGGAATTTTGCCGATTATCCTCTCCTCACCATCCAGGAGACCCCCAGCCTCGAAGTCTACCTGGCCCCCAGCGGCGCTCCACCGGGCGGTGTCGGCGAACCCGGCGTCCCCCCCAGCGCCCCGGCCGTGGCCAACGCCGTCGGCGCCGCTACCGGCCGACGACTGCGGCGCCTGCCCATAAAGGGTAAGGGCTAGAGGGGATAGATGAGATAAAAGGGCAGGGGTAACGTTGACAAGAACTTTTTCTAAGCCGCCCTTGCCAGCCATGCCTTTCTATAATACAATAAAAATATTATTAAAGGTACAATAATGGGACGATTGTCCGCCTTCATATCCATAAGTGAGCTGAGAGAGGATGCCGCCAAGGTCTTAAAGCAGGTGCAAGCTTCCCACGTTCCCTTGATCATCACCCAACGGGGGCGCGCCGTGGCGGTGCTGCTAAGCCTCAGAAGTTATGAGGCCAACGAGCGGGAGAAAGAACTGCTGCGTCTCTAGGCCAGAGGAGAAAGGGAGAGGGAAACCGGCGGAGGCCGACGCTTTGCCGAGTGCTAACCAGCCGTGAAACTGAGGTTTACCTCCTCAACGCCTAAGCAATTTTTAGCTGCCCCGGACCACATTCGCCGGGACAATCCCGAAGACGCTTGGCGTTTACGTCGCCGGGCTAAAAAGATCCTCAGGAGATTGGAAAAGTTCCCAGAATCCGGCAGATTAACTCCTGAATTTTCAGAATTGTTCTATCGCAAGGTGGTGATTGCTCCCTATCGTTTTTTTTTACCGGCTGCAAGGACAGACAATCTGGATCGTGGCAGTTTGGCATAGTGCTCAATTGCCACAGCCACCACGGAGCCAAGATGCCCCGTGATCGCCAAAAAATCAGTATTTTCTTCCACCCGATTCAGCCGGAGAGGAGAATCAGGGAGGCTTTGGCAGCCGATGTTTGCCGGAGTGATTGAGAAATATCATGACCCCATATAGTTGTTGCCGGCGGTAAGAGCATCACCAGCATGGCGAGGACTATGCGGCTTAACCCAAATACATACTTTTATCACCACTTTCAATCTGCTGCGCTCGCCCCCTGGGGGCAGGTCTGGGCTAACCGATTGGCTGCAACCTGACCCTATCTGCTTGACACCCATCAACCATTTTTCTATATTACCGTGCAGCCTCAATAAGGAGTTGATTATGCCGCGACGCCCTGATATCAAGAAAGTTTTGATCATCGGCTCCGGGCCCATCATCATCGGCCAGGCCTGCGAGTTTGACTATTCCGGCACCCAGGCCTGCAAGGCCCTGCGCCAACTCGGTTACGAAATCGTCCTGGTTAATTCCAACCCGGCCACCATTATGACCGACCCGGAGATGGCCGATTATACTTATATTGAACCGCTGAATGTGGCGGCGCTCACTGAAATCATCAAGGTCGAGCGGCCCGACGCCCTGCTCCCCAACCTGGGCGGCCAATCCGGCTTGAACCTCTCCTCGGAACTGGCCAAGGCCGGCGTCCTGGACGAATACGGCGTCAAGATCATCGGCGTGGAGGTGGATGCCATCCAACGGGGCGAAGACCGGCTGGCCTTCAAAGAGACCATGAACCGACTGGGCATCGACATGCCCAGGAGCGAAATCGCCCTGAGCGTCGAAGAGGCGGAGCGCATCGCCGACAAACTGGGTTACCCCGTGGTCATCCGCCCGGCCTACACCCTGGGCGGCACCGGCGGCGGGCTGGTCTATAACCTGGAAGAACTGCGGGTCATCGCCTCCCGGGGCCTCTCCGCCTCCCTGGTGGGCCAGATCCTGGTGGAGGAATCGGTTCTGGGCTGGGAGGAGCTGGAACTGGAGGTGGTCCGGGACGCCAAAAACCAGATCATCACCGTCTGCTTCATCGAAAACGTGGACGCCATGGGGGTGCATACCGGCGACTCCTATTGCACCGCCCCCATGCTCACCATCGCCCCGGAACTGCAGCAGCTTCTGCAAAAGCACTCCTACGCCATCGTGGAGGCCATCCGGGTCATCGGCGGCACCAACATCCAGTTTGCCCACGACCCCAAGACCGGCCGGGTGGTGGTCATCGAAATCAACCCCCGCACCTCCCGTTCTTCAGCCCTGGCCTCCAAGGCCACCGGCTTCCCCATCGCCTTGGTGTCGTCCCTGCTGGCCGGCGGTCTGACCCTGGACGAAATCCCCTACTGGCGGGCAGGCACCCTGGACAAGTATACCCCCTGGGGTGACTATGTGGTGGTGAAATTCGCCCGCTGGGCCTTTGAAAAGTTCCCCGGCGCCATTGACAAACTGGGCACCCAGATGCGGGCCGTGGGCGAGGTCATGAGCCTGGGCAAGACCTATAAGGAGGCCTTCCAGAAGGCCATCCGCTCCCTGGAGATCGGCCGCTACGGCCTGGGGTTTGCCAAAAACTTCCATGAGATGCCCCTGGACGAACTCTTGGAGCAGCTCAACGAGCCCACCAGCGAACGCCAATTCCTCATGTATGAGGCTATCCGCAAAGGCGCCGACACCCAGACCCTGTACCGCAAGACCCATATCAAACCCTGGTTCATTGAGCAGATGCGCGAGTTGGTGCAGCTGGAAGAGGAAATCCGCCAGTATAAAGGCCGGGAACTCCCTGATGAGCTGCTGCGGCGGGCCAAAACGGACGGCTTTGCCGACCGCTACCTGAGTCAACTGGTGGGGGTGCCGGAGGAGAAGATCCGTCAGCACCGGCTGTCCCTGGGAATGGGCCAGGCCTGGGAGCCCGTGCCGGTGAGCGGTGTGGAAAACGCCGCCTACTACTACTCCACCTACAACGCCCCGGATCAGGTGAGCACCAGCTCCCGGCGCAAGGTCATGGTCTTGGGCGGCGGCCCCAACCGCATCGGCCAGGGCATTGAGTTCGACTACTGCTGCGTGCATGCCGCCTTTGCTCTGCGGGACGCGGGCTTTGAGTCCATCATGATCAACTGCAATCCGGAAACGGTCTCCACCGACTACGATACCTCGGATAAGCTCTATTTTGAGCCGCTGACCGTGGAAGATGTCCTGAGCATCTATGAAAAAGAAAAGCCGGAAGGGGTCATCGTCCAATTCGGAGGGCAGACGCCGCTGAACCTAGCCAATGAGCTGGCCGCAGCCGGCGTCAGGATTCTGGGGACCCCCCCCGATATCATCGATCTGGCCGAGGATCGGGACCGTTTCCGGCAGATGATGCGCCAGTTGGGCATCCCCATGCCCGAGGCCGGCATGGCCAGCAATCTGGAGGAAGCCCTGGAGGTAGCCGGGCGCCTGGGCTATCCCCTCATGGTGCGGCCGTCGTATGTCCTGGGCGGCCGGGGTATGGAGGTGGTCCACGACGAGTGGATGCTGCGCCATTACGTGGCGCGAGCCGTGGAAATCAGTCCCGAACGGCCCATCCTCATCGATAAGTTTCTGGAAAACGCCATCGAAGCCGAGGCCGACGCCATCGCCGACGGCACCGACGCCTTTGTGCCGGCCGTCATGGAACACATTGAGTTGGCCGGCATCCATTCCGGCGATTCGGCCTGCGTCATCCCCCCGGTGAGCATCCCGGCCAAACATCTGGAGACCATCTACGATTACACCCGGCGCATCGCCATGTCCCTCAAGGTGGTGGGCCTAATGAATATCCAGTATGCCATTGCCCAAGATACGGTCTATGTCCTGGAGGCCAACCCCCGGGCCTCCCGCACCGTACCGCTGGTCTCCAAGGTCTGCAATATCCCCATGGCCCGGCTGGCCACCCAGATCATGTTGGGCAAAAAGCTTGCCGACCTCAATCTGAGCACTAAAAACATCCCCCACTTCGGGGTCAAAGAGGCGGTCTTCCCCTTCAACATGTTCCCGGAAGTGGATACCCTCCTGGGGCCGGAAATGCGCTCCACCGGTGAAGTTCTGGGGCTGGCCGACTCCTTTGGGGCCGCTTATTTCAAGGCCCAGGAAGCGGCTAACCAGACCCTGCCCCTGGAAGGCTCGGTCTTGATCACCGTCTCCGAAAAAGACCGCCCCGCGGTCCTCGAAGTGGCCCGCCAGTTCGCCAACCTGGGGTTCGAGATCCGGGCCACCGTTGGCACCCACAAATTCCTGGCCGAACATGACATTGTCGCGGAACCCATCCTCAAACTCCACGAAGGCCGACCTCACATCGTGGACGCCATCATAAGCCATGAGATCGACCTGATCATCAACACCCCCAGCGGCAAACTGGGCAAACACGACGACTCCTACATCCGCAAGGCCGCCATTAAGTATAAGATTCCCTATATTACGACATTGGCCGGAGCCCTGGCCGCGGCCCGGGGCATCGCCGCGGTGCGGCAGGGCCGGGGGCAGGTCAAGTCGCTCCAGGCGTATCATCGGGCCATCAGCTGAGGAGGGGCAGAAGGCAGTAGGCAATTAAGCGGGGCGCCAGGCGCTAGAATAAGTCGAAGGTCTAAAGTGTTATTCTATCGTCCACGTTACCCTGGGACATGGAATCTTACCTGATTTTCCCAAGGGCAACTTGGGAGCGGGGATAATTGTCCAAAAGATGAACATCAAAGGCCAAGGGCACTGATCTTCGCCCCCCGGCCAGAATGAGCAAGGCCATGAAATCTATCCGCGATAACTGCGGCATTTTTGCCGTCTATGGCCAGGCGCCCTGTGCCTTCACCATCTATCAGGGCATTGATTTCTTGCAGCACCGGGGCCAGCAATATTGCGGCATCGCCACCTATGACGGCGGGGTGCGCCAGATTACGCATCACGGCAAGGTCATCAACCAGTTCACCGACCAGGATCTGGAGAACCTGCCCGGCACCTGGGGCATCGGCCATGTGAGCCTGCGGGAGCGCCAGCCGGTGAAATGGCAGTCCCTGCAGGGGGAGATCGCGGTGGCCTTCAGCGGCAACATCATCAACGATCAAGAACTAAAGCAGGAGATGATGCACCGGGGCAAGGCCTTCTGGCGGGGCTATAATGTGGAATTGATCTCCAAGATTATTCTGGAGGCCTCTGACACCGTCAGCGGCATTGCCGACCTGGCCGCCAAGATCCGGGGGGCCTACTCCCTGGTGGTCCTGACCCGGGAGGGCATCTATGCAGCCCGGGACGTGTACGGCTTCCGCCCCCTGATCTTGGGCCAAGGGCCGGGGCAATGGGTGGTCAGTTCCGAATCCCGGGCCCTGCAGAACCTGGATCTGGAGATCGTCCGGGATGTGCAGCCCGGGGAAATTGTCCTGGTGAACGGTTCCGGCTTCACCACCGTCCGGCAGCTGCCGTCACCCCGCCGGGCCCACTGCGCCTTTGAATGGGCCTACACCGCCAGCATCGACTCCATCATTGACGGCCTGCCGGTCCTGGCGGCCCGCCAGCATCTGGGCGCGGCCCTGGCCCAACGGGACCAGGCAGACGGGGGCCTGGAGGCCGATCTAGTGGCGCCGGTGCCCATGTCCGGCATCGGCCACGCCCTGGGCTACCATCTCCACTCCCGCCTGCCCTATCAGGAGGTCTTTCTCTACAACCGCTACGCCGACCGCAGCTATACCCAGGCCAACCAGATCGCCCGGGAAAAGATGGCCAAACGCAAGCTTTCCGTCCTGCACTATGCGGTCAAGGGCAAGAGCATCGTCCTGTGCGACGACTCCATCGTCCGGGGCACCCAGATCTTGAACAAGGTCGATGATCTGAAAAAGGCCGGGGCCAAAGCCGTGCACGTCCGGGTGGCCTGCCCGCCCTTGATGTACCCCTGTGATTTTGGCATCTCCACCCGCACCTACGAAGAACTCATGGCCCGGAAATACCTCTATCAGGGCGATATCGACTCGTTGGCCGCCCTGCGGCAGCTGGAAGCCTGGGTGGCGGCCCAGATCGGCGCGGATTCCGTCAAATACAACAGTATGGATCACTTTGTGAACGCCTTGGGCCTGCCCCGCACGGACCTCTGCCTAAAATGCTGGGACGGCCACCGGCCGCAGGAGTAGGTAAGAGGGAAGAGGAAAGAGGAATGTCCCAGCCGATCTTAGAGCGTCACCTGAAGAAGGGTACTGTCCAGCCCGTCTATCTGTGCTACGGCGAGGAGGAGTTCCTCATCCGGCGGGCCCTGGCGCGGTTGGCGGGCTGGCTGGCGCAGCGCGATGAGCTGGCGGCCAAACTCTTCCTGGACGCGGCTGAAACCCCGCTGGCCGATGCTCTGAACACCGCCCGTTCGCCCCAGCTCTGGGGCGGGCGGCAATTCGTGGTCCTCTGGGGGGTGGAACGCTATAAGGCCAAGGACTTGACCCCGCTGGCCAACTATCTGGACGCGCCTTCCACGTGGACCTGTCTGGTTTTGGTGGGCGTAGGGCTCAAGGCCAAAGAGGTGCAGGCCTCCGACCTCTGGCGGCGTCTCCTGGACCAGGAGGCGGCCTTGGCCTTTCCCCGCCTGCGGGAGGGGGAAGTGCTGAAATGGCTGGAACAGGAGGCGAAGCAGCAGGGGAAAACTTTGGGGCCGGGCGCGGCCCGGGTGTTGGTGGAGACGGTGGGGCCCAACTTGGCGGACCTGGCCCAGGAACTGGAAAAACTGATCCTCTCGACCGGCGCCGAGCTCCTTATTACTGCCGCGACGGCCCAAAAAATGGTCAGCCACAGCCGGGTGCATACGATTTTTGAGCTGGTGGAGTCCTTGGGCCAGAGCGGGCCCGAGCGGGGCCTTAAGGTCCTGTACCGGCTCATGGAACTGGGGGAGCCGGCCAGCGTCATTGTGGTGATGTTGGCCCGGCAGATCCGCCTGTTGCTGCGCACCCGAGAGGCCTTAGCCCAGCGGTTGGATGCTGCGGCTTTGGCCAAGGACCTGGGGGTGCCTTCTTTTGTGGCCGAAAAACTCCAGCGCCAGGCAGCCCAGTTTTCTTCGGACCAGCTCCAGCAGCAACTGCTCCGCCTGCAGGAAGTGGATCAGCAGATCAAGACCGGCATGGCCGCCCCCCACCTACTGCTGGAAAAGGTGGTGATGGAATTGTGCCGGCGGTCGGCCCTCAGGACTGGGCCAGCAGGGCATTGACCCGGCGGGTCAGGCGGGAGATCTTCCGGGCCGCGGTCTTCCAATGCAGGGTGCCTTTGGCAGCCACCCGTTGGATGATCGGCACGGCCTGCTGCAAGGCGGCTTGGGCCTGTTCCGGCTGATTCTGGGCCACGGCCAGCCGCACCCCTTTGACCATCTTCTTTACTCTGGTTTTGCGACTCATATTGCGGACCCGGCGGACCTTGCTCTGCCGGTCCCGTTTCATCACTGAAGGATGTTTTGCCAACGTCTTTCCCTCCCTAATCGTCTCAATAACAACCTGCCGACGGAAAATAAAAATATAATATCGACTATTTTAAGCCAGATGTCAAGATACGGGATGGCGAAAATCCGGCCGCAGCCCCTGCACCCTTCCCCCCATCTTCCCAAATAGCCAAGGCCTCCAGAGACGAGTGGCTCTGAAGGCCTTGGCCGGCTCCAAACCCGGGGGGGCCTGGAATCTAGGGTTATTGGTTAGAACAGACCCATGACTTTACCGGTCTTGACATCCACGTCGATGCGGCGGTAGGCCGGATCGGAGGCGGTACCGGGCATCAGGGAGATGGCGCCGCAGACCGGGCAGATGAATTTGGCGCCGCTGTAGACCAAGAAGTCCCGCACCGGCAGCCGCCAGCCTTTGGGCACACCCTTCTTGGTGGGGTCGGCACTCAGGGACAGGTGGGTCTTCACCATCATGGTGGCGTATTCGTTGTACTTGGGATCGGCCTCGAAACGGGCGGCTTTGGCCGCGGCTTCGGGCAGGAAGTCGACGCCGTCGGCGCCGTAAACTTCTTTGGCGATCACTTCCACCCGCTTGCGCAGGGGCATGTCATTGGGATAGAGCAGGCGGAATTCGTTCTTCTCTTTGCAGGCATCGATGACCGCATCGGCGAATTCCAGGGCGCCTTCGCCGCCGAATTGCCAATGTTTGGATACGGCCACCCGGGCGCCTTCGGCCTCGCAGACCCGACGGATGAGGGCATGTTCCTCATCGGAGTCGAAATGGAAGGCGTTGATGCAGACCACCGGGTTGATGCCGGCTTTTTTGATGGTGCGGATGTGATGCACGGCATTCTGGACGCCGTCTTCCAGCCAGGCCATGGTTTCTTTGGAAGCCGAGAAGTATTCCTTCGGCACGGGTTTGCCCGGCGGGCAGGGCAGGGCGCCGGCGTTGACGCCGTGGTGCTTGAGGCCGCGCACCGTCGTGGTGAGCACGGCCACATGGGGTTTCAGACCGCTGAAACGGCATTTGACGTTCCAGAACTTCTCAAAGCCGATGTCAGCGCCGAAGCCGGACTCGGTGACGTGGTAATCAAAGAGTTTCAAGCCGATCTGATCAGCAATGATGGAGGACTGCCCCACGGCGATGTTGGCGAAGGGACCGGCGTGAATGAGCACGGGCTGTTTTTCCACACTCTGCATGAGGGTGGGGTTGATGGAGGGCACCATGAAGGCGGTCATGGCATTGCCCACTTCCAGGTCGCCGGTGGTGACCGGGTTGCCCTTCTTATCGTAGCAGACGGTGATGTTGTTCAGTTTTTCTTTCAGGTCGGCCAAGGAGGTAGTCACCGACAGGATGGCCATGACTTCCGAGGACACGGCGATGCCGAACTTGGAGGCCATCATGAAGCCGTCCATTTTGCCGCCGATACCGATGATGATGTTCCGCAGGGCCTGGGCGCAGAAGTCGATGATCCAGCCCATTTCAAAATTCTTCGGATCCATATCCAGGCGCCGCAGATTCCGTTTGGCCAACTGTTCGTCGGTATAGTTAAACTCATGCTGCAGCCGGGAAGTGGCCGCCACCATGGCCAGGTTGTGGGCATTCATGATGTTGTTGATGTCACCGGTCAGCCCCAGGGAGAACTCGGTCATGGGGATCAGCAGGGAAATACCGCCGCCGGCTGCGGTGCCTTTGATGTTCATGGTGGGGCCGCCGGACGGCTGCCGCAGGGCGCCGCCCACATTCACACCCCGTTTGCCCAAGCCTTCGATAAGGCCCAAGGAGGTGGTGGATTTGCCTTCGCCCAGAGGGGTGGGGGTGATGGCGGTAACGTCGATGTAATAGCCGTCAGGCTTGTCTTTAAGACGTTCCAGGCACTTCAGGTAGTCGATGCGGCCGATCTTCTGGCCGTAGGGGATGCGCTCGTCTCTGGGGATACCCAACTGGTCGCACATACCATCGAAGGGGATCATCTCCGCTTCGGCAATTTCAGCAATCTGCCAGTCCTTCATTTTTACCGGATCATACTTCGCCATACATTTCCTCCTCGATTATGTTTTCACCTAAATTTCCTGGGTTTTTCAACCCCTGCGGGGTGGGGCCATCCGGCCGCCGAGACTTCATGCCTTTTTTCACATTGACTCCCTCTTATAAAGGGAAAAAAGGTTTTTGTCAACTGTTATTTCATTGCTCAAACGCTTTTCAGATGCGTTTTTTTGAGGCTGCCGAAGCCTGGGCCGTTGTGAACCGAAGATATTATATGTGAAGAACTGATCAAGGATCTGGTCAGAATTAAAGGGTTGAGAGGAGAGAATATTTTTTTTATTTGACAGGGTTGTTAGCAAAGGCTTAAATGTACTGGCAAAGGGCGACTGACGCTGGCTGTGGACCAGGGAGGGCATCCCTCAGACCCCGGACGGCGCCACCATTGCACCTGACTGCGGCGACAGGCAGCCCCCTATTTTCTAACAGACTGTTGAAAAAACCCGGCAGTCTCTTTAGGTGGGAGAAAATCCCTGCGCTAGCCTTTTGGCGTAACCAAAAGGCCGCGTTGGGGGAGGGGCCAGGGGCCTCTACCCCTGCCCTCTCCTAGCCAAGCACTTTTTCAACAACTTCATGGACCAGGCCGGTGCCTTAGACCAACTAGAGGTTGTTGGCAAACCTCTGTTCCTCTTGTCATCCTGAACAAAGGGAAGGCTCTCTATATCTGGAAAGACAAGATGCTTCGCGGCGCGCAACATGACCTGCAATAGTCTTTTAGGGTTTTCCACAGCTTCTCGGCACAGACGCCGTCTGCCATCCTGATCCCGGCGCTGGCTGACGGGATTTCCTGATACGTCGCATTAGATACATTCCCTGGGAGCATGGCGAACCGTGCCCCAGCCGCATGTGGGAGGACTAACGTTATGGCGGACCATACCGATCCCAAGCAGCAATGTTCCGTACACCCCGATACCCTGGCCATGGTCCAGCGGGCCCGCCAGGAAGGCATCGAAACGGTCTGGGACCGGGCCCAGGCCCAGGAACCGCAATGCGGCTTCTGTTCCCTGGGGCTCAGTTGCCGCAACTGCGTCATGGGTCCCTGCCGGCTGGACCCCTTTGGCGAGGGGCCGCAGCAGGGTATCTGCGGCGCCGACGCCGACATCATCGTCGCCCGCAACCTGGCCCGCATGATCGCGGCCGGGGCCGCGTCCCATTCGGACCACGGCCGTGACTTGGTGGAAACCCTGCTGGCCGTGGCCGAAGGCCTGGCTCCGGGGTACCAGCTCACCGATCTGGCCAAACTGGACCGGATCGCCGCCGAATTCGGCATCGCCGCCGATCTGCCCCCCCAGGCCAAGGCCAAAGAGCTGGCCCTGGCCATGATGGCCGAATTCGGTATCCACAAAGGCCACCTCACCTTTGCCAAACGTCTGCCCGCGGCTCGGCTGGACCTCTGGCAGAAGTTGAATATTGCCCCCCGGGGCATCGACCGGGAAGTGGTGGAGACCATGCACCGCACCCACATGGGCGTGGACAACGATGCGGTGAACATCCTCCTCCACGCCCTGCGCACCGCCCTGAGTGACGGCTGGGGCGGCTCCATGATCGCCACCGAAGTCTCCGACATCCTCTTCGGCACACCCCAGCCGGTGGCCTCCCAGGTAAACCTGGGGGTTTTGAAAAAAGACCAGGTGAACATTGTCCTGCACGGCCACAACCCGTTGGTCTCCGAAATGATCTATCGGGCTTCCCACGATCCGGCCTTGATCGACCGGGCCAAGGCCCTGGGAGCTGGCGGCATCAATCTGGTAGGGTTGTGCTGCACCGGCAACGAAGTCCTGATGCGCAAAGGCATCCCCATGGCCGGCAACCACCTCCTCCAGGAGCTGGTCATCCTCACCGGCGCCGCCGAAGCCATGGTGGTGGATTATCAGTGTATCATGCCGTCTGTGGGGCAGGTGGCTGCCTGCTATCACACCCATCTCATCACCACGTCGCCCAAGGCCAAGTTCCCCTTGGCCCAACATCATGAGTTCACGCCGGAAAACGCCCTGGAAAAAGGCCGCGAGGTCGTCCGCCTGGCCGTGGAAAACTTTGCCCGGCGCCGTCCGGAGCGGGTCTTTATTCCGGTGGAGCCGGTCCAACAGGTGAGCGGCTTCTCGGTGGAGGCCATTTTGGGGGCCTTGGGCGGTACGCCGACGCCGCTGTTAGATGCCATCAAAGCCGGGCAGATCCGGGGGGCCGTCGGCGTGGTGGGCTGCAACAACCCGAAAATCTGCCAGGATCTGGGCCATACCACCATCACCCGCACCCTGATCGCCAGTGATATCCTGGTGTTGGACACGGGCTGCACCGCGGTGGCCAATGCCAAGGCCGGCTTCAAAGACCTGAGCGGCGCAGCCCTGGCCGGGCCGGGGCTGCAGGCCATCTGCGAGGCCTTGAAGATCCCACCGGTTCTGCATATGGGCTCCTGCGTGGACAATACCCGCATCATCGCCCTGGCCGCGGCCTTGGCCAACGCCCTGGGCGTGGACGTGGACAAGCTGCCGATAGCCGCGGCGGCTCCGGAGTGGTATTCGGAAAAGGCCGCAGCCATCGCCGCCTATGCCGTGGCCAGCGGCATTTATACGGTCCTGGGGGTCACCCCGCCGGTCCTGGGCAGCAAAACCGTCACCGACCTGCTCCTCACCGGTCTGGAGGGAGTGGTGGGCGCCAAATTTGCGGTAGAACCAGATCCGGAAAAAGCCGCCGCGCTCCTGATCCGGCAGGTGGAAAGCAAGCGCCGGGGACTGGGGCTGGACAGTCGGCTCTAAATTGGAGGCCCTTAAACTGGTATTGGCATTGATCCGGGGATATTCACCGCATTAAACCTGGCCAGCCCCTGCTGGCTCTTAAAGCCGGCCCTGGCACCCGCCAGGACCGGTTTTTTTTGCCGCCGTGGCGCAGCGATCGGCGCGGCAAAGGATTGCTCGACAACATCTAAGTATTGCAAATAAAAAAGAAAGTTGGGTCGTGCGGCGCCGTCCTACTGTTTGTACCTTTTTTCTTCTGGAAGATTGCCGGCCGTTCTTGTAAACTTTGTGCAAACCTCGACAAGGAGGGACAAGCAGCATGAAAAGACTGGTGATCCTGGGGCATGGCACCGGCGGCACCATCGTGGCCACCAAGATGCGGCAGCTGCTGCCGGAACGGGAGTGGGGGATCACGGTCATCGACCAGGACTGGCAGCACCACTACCAGCCCGGCTGGCTCTTCATCCCCTTCGGCATCTACACCAGGGAGGATTGTGTCAAACCCAAGACCAAATTTGTGCCGCCGGGAGTCAATTTTGTCCTGGACGAGATCCAGGGTGTAGATCCGGAAAAAAAGCAGGTAAAGACCAGGCAATACACCTTCCCCTATGACTGGCTGGTCATCGCCACAGGCTGCCGGATCGTTCCCGAAGAGGTGGAGGGCATGGCCGGGGCTGGCTGGGGCAAGGAGATTCACAATTTTTATACCCTGGACGGCGCCCTGGCCCTGCGCGAAAAACTGAAGTATTTTGACAAAGGCCGGGTCGTGCTGAACATCGCCGAGCTGCCCTTTAAATGTCCGGTGGCGCCTTTGGAATTTGTCTTCATGGCCGATTGGTTCTTCACGGTCAACGGTGTCCGTGAGAAGGTGGAGATCGAGTTGGTCACCCCCCTGCCCGGGGCCTTCACTAAACCCAAGGCCGCGGAAATTCTGGGGCAGATCTGTGAAGAGAAGAATATCCAGGTAACCACCAACTTTCAGCTTTCGGCGGTGGATCCGGAAAAACGGCTTATTACAGCCTATGACTGCCGGGAGGTGAACTATGACCTGTTGGTGGCCATTCCGCCGAACTTCGGGGCCAAATATATCCTGGACAGTGAGATGGGCGACCCCATGGGGTATATGGATACCGATAACCACACCCTGAAGTCCAAGAAGTTTGACAACATCTATGTCATCGGTGATGCGGCCAACCTGCCTACCTCCAAGGCCGGTTCGGTGGCGCATTATGAAGCCGATGTCCTGACTGATAATCTCAAACGGGAGATTGATGGGCAGCCGCCGCGGCCGGCCTATGACGGCCATGCCACCTGTTATGTAGTCACCGGCTATGAGAAGGGGACGTTGCTGGATTTCAACTTCAAGATTGAGCCGCTGCCGGGCAAATTTCCCTTCCCCGGCCTGGGCCCCTTTGATCTTTTGGGGGTGAGTTTCACCAATTACGTCGGCAAGATGATGTTCCGGTGGGTCTATTACAACCTGATGCTTAAAGGCAGCCACCTGCCCCTGGAGACCCAATTTGTCCTGGCCGGCAAGGTGCGAGGTATCCTCTCCCCTGATATTGAGCTGCCCTTACGGCAAAGGAGTCGGACATGCCCGGTGAAGACCTGATCCTAGAGCGTCTGGCCAAAATTGAGGAGAAGTTGGACCGGCTGGCGGCCCTGGAACAACGCCTGGATGAGTTTGCCCGCCCCTGGGACAGCCTGGCCGATTTGGGCCGGGATGTCAGCCTCCTCGTCGGTCCGGCCGCAAAACTGCTGACCGAAGAGCTGGCGGAGGTAGAGACCGGTTTCCAACTGGAAGATATTCTGACCATGTTGAAACAGTTGCTCCTGAGCTTCCGCCACCTGACCTGGGCCCTGGAACAGTTGGAAAATCTCATTGACTTGTGGCATGACCTGGAGCCGCTGCTGAAAGTGGCGGTGCCGCACCTTATTGACAAGCTGGACGAAATGGAGCAGCAGGGCATCTTCCGCATTAATAAAGCCATGCTCGGCATGTATGCCAAACTGGCCGCCACCTACACCGCCGAAGATATCGACGCCATCGGCGATGGTTTTGTGCGCATGCACGGCCTTATCAGAAAATTGGCGGAACCGGAGATGATCGATTTTCTGGAGAAGTTGAGCAACCTGCCAACCAGCATTGATCTGGCCCAGGCCAAACCTACCGACCCGGTGGGGCTGATGTTCCGGATGATGCATAAGGATGCCCGGCAGGGCCTAGGCGTGGCCGTGGAGATGACCAAGGCGTTGGGCCGTTTGCCGCAGGCAGCAGGCAAAAAGGTTTGATAAAGGATAACGTCCTCAGGAGAGCATTCGGGTTGGGCAGGGGCAACTATCCCGTCTCTTTTCTGATTCCCTTATCCATAGAGATCAGAGAAGCTGTTAACCGGTCAGGCTGACGGGGCCCGAGTGAATATGAGATGATTATCGCGGGATAATCAAGGGGGAGGCTGTATGCCCGGAAATACGATGTGGTGGGGACCATTTTGGTTTTTCCCCATGTTCATCCCTGTTGTCATCCTGATTGCTTTGATTTTCTGTATGTATTATTTCTTCAGCAGAGAAGGTCGCCGCTTTCCCTTACTTGGGGGCGGCCGGGGTGGCGTCGAGTCGGAATCGGCTCTGGATATCTTGAAGAAGCGTTACGCTAGGGGTGAGCTGACCCGGGAAGAGTACATGCAGATGAAACAGGATATTTCTTAAGGAAGCAGCCCGCACCCTGAAGGGGACCCCCATGCTTTTGACCCCAGCCGTCTACCATCTTATCGACTTGGCCTTGGAAGAGGATATCGGCCCGGGCGACATTACCACCCGCACCACCATCGCCCCGGAGGTTATGGGCGAGGCCCATATCCGGGCCAAAGCAGAGCTCATCGTGGCCGGCCTGCCCGTGGCCCAGGCGGTGTTCGCCAGGCTGGATGGTGCGGTGGAGTTTATCCCCAAAGTGCAGGACGGCGAGCTGGTGACGGCCAAAACCATACTGGCGACGGTGACCGGGCCCGCAAACCTGCTGCTCTTGGGGGAGCGGGTGGCCCTGAATTTTCTCATGCGCCTGTCGGGCATCGCCACTTGGACGCGGCGCTTTGTCATGGCTGTACAACCGCATCCAGCCCGCATCGTCGATACCCGCAAGACCATGCCGGGATGGCGGGTCTTGGAAAAGTACGCAGTCCGGTTGGGCGGCGGTGCCAACCACCGTTTCGGCCTCTTCGATGGTATTCTCATCAAAGACAACCATATCGCCGCGGCCGGCGGCATCATCCCGGCTATTGAGCGGGCTTGCGCCGGTGCGCCCCATACCCTGAAAATCGAGGTGGAAGTGCAGGACCTGGCGGGTCTGCAAGAAGCCATCGCCGCCGGGGCCGATATCGTCCTGTTGGACAACATGGACGAAGCTACCCTGGCCCAAGCCGTCCAGCTCGCCGCCGGCCGGGTCCGGTTGGAGGCCTCCGGGGGCATGAGCCTGGACCGGGTGGCCCGGGTGGCCGCCACCGGTGTGGACTTTATCTCTGTGGGTGCCCTCACTCACAGCGCCCCGGCCGTGGATATCCATATGAAGATTGTCAGGACGTGGGAGGCAGAGGCGGCGCCAATGCCGCCGAGCGCTTAGTGGCGGCCTCCACCGCAGCCATGAGCACCCCCCGAAAACCCCCCTGCTCCAGGACATGCAGGCCGGTGATGGTCGTGCCGGCCGGCGAGGTCACCATATCCTTCAGGACGCCCGGGTGGTCTCGGGTCTCCAGGTAAAGTTTGGCCGCCCCCAGCAGCGTCTGGGCCGCCAGCTCATAGGCGACCACCCGGGGCAATCCCATCTTGACACCGCCGTCGGCCAGAGCTTCCAACATGACCAAGACATAGGCCGGGCCGCTGCCGCTCAGGCCGGTGACCGCGTCCAGGAGATTTTCCGGCACCGTCACCGCCCGGCCCACCGCCTCAAAAAGCTGCTGAGCCAGAGTCAAATCGTCTGGGTCACAATTCGGCCCCGCCGCCAGCGCCGCCATCCCCGCCTGAACTAAAGTAGGTGTATTGGGCATCACCCGGATCAATCGGACCCCGGGCAGCTGCTCGGCCAAGAACTGCAAGGGCACGCCGGCGGCGATGGAGATAACCAGTTTGGTGGCATCAACCGCCGAGCGGATTTCTGCCAGGACCGCGGGGAGGATTTGTGGCTTGACGGCCAGGAGCAGGATTGTCGCCAACGCGGCCGCCTCCCGATTCGTGCCGGTTTGCAGACCAAATTTCCCGGCCACCTTCTGAAGACGTTGGGCGTCGGCATCGGCGATAAGCAGGTCCTGCGTTTTAACCAGGCCGGACGCCAGCCACCCCTTGATCAGGGCTGTCCCCATATTGCCGACGCCAATAACCCCTAAGGTATGATTCTTTAACATTTCCCCCCCCATGCGACAGCATCTCATCGCCACCGGCATTTTGCCAACCGATCTTCTCTGTTCTGCCTGCTCGCATCGGCCAAGCGGACCAGAATTATTAACATCCGGTTAATCCTGAGAAATAACAGGATTATCTGCATCCCGGCCTTGGGCCCCACATTAAGCTTGACGTGTTCCCAGCTTTTCCATTAAGATGTTTCAGCGGGTTAATCGGGACTCTGCTCAAGCCGAATATATGCAGCTCGACCCACACACCTGACAACTGGAAATCCTCTATGCCTTTCGTCGTTGCCATCATCAATCAAAAGGGCGGTACCGGCAAAACCACCACGACTATCAATTTGGGAGCCGGCTTGGCCTATCAGGGCCATCGGACCTTGCTGGTAGATATGGATCCCCAGGGGCATACCAGTTTGGGGATCGGCATTGACCCAGATTCATTCAGCGAATCCATGTCTGAGGTCATGACCATCCCTCGCAAGGATATTGAAGATGTAGTGTTGGCCACGTATATTCGCGGTCTTTTTGTGGCGCCCAGCCACATCAAATTAGCCCGGGCGGCAGAACTCCTTTATTCCCGAATGTATCGGGAAACCATTCTCTACCAGGCCTTACAACATACCAATTATAATTATATCCTCATCGACTGCCCGCCGGCCCTGGGCGTTCTGACCACCAATTCTCTGTATGTGGCGGATTTTATCATTATCCCCTGTCAGATGTCTCGCTATTCCCTGGATGGCTTGGCCGACCTGCTGACCACCATTGAAGAGGTGAAAAATATCAGCATCGAAGACCTTTTTCGAGAAGATTTTTTCCGGATCTTGCTTACCATGTATGACCGGCGCAACCGGATCACCAATGAATTTATCATGGAACAATTAAAACCCTATCTGGAAAAGACGTTTGGCGCGATAATTATGAAAAATGAAGCCTTAAATCAAGCCCAGATAGCCCAGAAAGCGGTGTTTGATTATGATCATAGCAGTACCGGGGCGAGGGATTACTATCTTTTGACCCAGGAATTCCTCAACCTATGCCAAAAAAGAAAAAATTTGCCGGAAAAAAGACAAAGCTTGCGAAACATGCCTTAACCCAGGCGTTGGAGCAGGAGCGGTCCGAGGGCGCTACTGCCACTTCGCCCCTAACGGCAGTGGGGACGTTAGCCCAAGCCCTGCAAAGTCTGCGCCACGATCAGTTGCCCCATCATCCTCCCCTTTTTGCAGACCGTCCCCCGGCCACCCCCCCAGAGGCGGCCGCCACCCATCACTATCTGGCCGTCATCAAAGAATTGGAAGATATCCGGGAAGTCCTCCGGGCCCCGGAAGTGCCGCCCCGCCCCCGCCGGCTCGAACCCTCGGCCAAGATCTTGCCCGCTCCGGATATCATTTCCTATGCCCTCCAGATTATCGGCCACACTCTCCGGGAAATCAGGAGTTGGTTGAGCTAAAAATAGTAATGGGCCGTGAGTTGTGAACGGTAAGAAAAGTCCCAACCAACACCCAAAAACCACCCAAACATGGACCCAAGGGCCAACCGCAATTATGAAAATTATCCTGCGGTCTGGTAGACTTCTGGCACGAGGTTATAACCTGCCCCAAGCGGGGAAAATTTTTTCCTCAGAAGGTGAATCTTATTTTGTTATGCTGAGCACAGCGCAGGCTCTGAGATTCTTCAGTCGCGTCGCTGCCTCAGAATGACGGCATGGGCCAACTGGAGATACAGGCAGCCGCCGTGCTGCCGGCAACAATCTCACCGGCCACTCCGGGGAAATTATAATAAAACTTGGATGTTTGCCGCGATGCATCAAGAAACTTCACGGTTGCCGCCAGGCTCAAGTGTGGACGGACACGGAGGCCCGCCCCACTAGAAAAGAACACTCGCGCTCCGGCAGCTCTCAATATTTCCAAGACAGAAGAGCCTTTTGCAAAATGGTTGTTATTGCCATTCTGAACGAAGTGAAGGATCTTGATTACCGATAAACATTAGATTCTTCGCTGCGCTCAAAATGACCAAGAATAGAACAAATGCATTTTGCCAAAGCCTCAGAAACCAAAAACCGAAATCCGACCACCTACTTATACCCCACCGGCATGACCAGCAACGGTTCGTGGGCACCGGGCAGACCCAGAGTCTGGCTCAAAGCCGCATCGTCAAAAGCCCCGATAATGCCGACGCCTAACCCCAAAGCTTCGGCTTGCAGAAAAATATTCTGGCCCACATGGCCTGCTTCCATAAGGGTGTACCTGACCCCGCGGTTGCCATATTTCACCTGGCAGCGCCGGTATTCCCCGGTGATGACCAAGACTATGGGGGCCTCAGCCAGCCAGGTCTGATGGAGGCTGGCTCTGGCCACCGCCCCCCGTAGTTCCCCGTCCCGCAGGGGTGATAAGGCGTGTTTTTCCGGCCGATAGTGATAGACGCCGGCTGCCAGCCCTGGCACTTGCCGTTCCCCTACCACCAGATAGACGTCCAGAGGATAGAGGGCCCCGGCCGAGGGCGCCGACCGCAAGCCCCGGGGATCGGTAATGCCGTAGGCGGCCCACAACAACTGGGCTACCTGTCCCTGACTCAAGGGTTTATTGGCGAACCGACGAATGGTCCGGCGCTTCTGAATAGCCTCGGCCACTGTCAGGCCACCCTGCCGGGAGGGCGCCGGCAGGGAGATGAACGTCTCGGCTTGGGGACGCGGGGGAAACATGACCAGGGCCAGGAGCACAAGGGTAAACACAGTGAGCCCACTCCAAAAAGAGGACAACGGGATAGCAGACATGATGAACCTCCAGTCTGACGATTTCAGGGATACATCTGTATTATAGCAAGGCCAGGCGACGGGGCCAATTGACAATCATCCTCCCCCCTATCGGCAGGCTGCTGAAAGAGGGTGGGTTGTCGTATAACTTTCTATTTGACAAAATGAAACGTAAAGCTTACAAAGCAATTAGTATTTATCCGGAAACGATGGTTAGACTCCCAAATTGACAAGAAAATGCCAGGGACTAGCCAAGACAGCTCTTAAAAGCGGTTCACGGCTTGCCCCTTGCCCTTCCAGGCACTGGCTCCCGGCGGGGTAGGAGCAAGGATGACCTGGCTGCAAATGACTGAGTTTTGCTGAGGTGCAGAGATGGCAGGCAGCATCGTGGCAGTGGTCAACAACAAAGGCGGCGTAGGGAAAACCACGGTCACCTGTAATTTGGCCCACGCCCTGGGGTTAGCGGGCTGTCGGGTCCTGGTGGTGGACTTGGACAGTCAATGCAACTCCACCCAGATGTTGCTGCCGCCGGGGCTGGAACCGCAGCATAGTTTTTATGAGTTTATGGCCAGCGATGAGTTGACGGTATCCTGGCACGAATGTCTGGTGCCAACGGCGTATGAGGGAGTTTCTTGCTTGCCGAACGTGCCCGAGACCGCGGGTCTGGAGCCGCAACTCATTTTGCAGGCGCCGGCCAGCTTCCTGCGTTTGCGCCACCGTCTGCGGGATCAGGCCCGACAGCAGTTTGATGTCACCTTGCTGGACAATCCTCCGAATATTGGCACCTTTGTCCTCTGCGCCCTGCACGCCGCAGATTTTGTCCTGGTGCCTGTTAAAGCCGGCAGTGCTTTCAGTGTTGAGGGACTCTTGAAGGCCGTGCGCCTCATAAACGAAATCCGCCGGCAAGGCAACCTGGATCTGCGCCTGCTGCGTCTGCTTATCAATCAAGTGGATCGCCGCACCAGCATCAGCAAGACCATTGCCGCGCAGCTGGCCGCAGCTTTTCGCCCCGATCAGGTCTTCGCCACCTCGATACCCATGAACACCCTGTTTGAACAGGCTGAAATGGCCAGACAGACAATTCTGGCCTTTGCCCCCCAAAGCAGCGGCTCCCGGGCTTTTCATGACTTGGCCCGGGAGTTGCTGGCCATCTTGCCCCTGTCGTTGACGGGGTCGGAGAGGGAAGAAAAATGACGAATGAATCCGGCAAAAAACGCAGACGGAAGACCCCTATGGAGGGCTTCAACAATGTCCCCAAGATGCTGGCGGAGGCTCGCCGCCTGGTGGATGCTGCCACCGAGGCCGACCAGTCTTCAGGGGCAGCCGAGCCGGCGACTGCGCCGCTGCCAATGTCTGCGGCCAGTGAGCCAGCCACGGGGACTCCACAGGTGGAACCAACCGGGCCGAGCCAGCCTCCCCAGAAGCGACGTTCGCCCCGATCCCCCCGGGCCAGGCCGACTCCCCCTCAGCCCCAGACCGCCCCTTATGGGCCTGCAGCCGAAGCCAGTGCTGCGGCACCGACACCCCCCAAAGCCGGGGTGCCGATTCAGAGCCGGTCGCTGGGGACGTGGGGTATCGAGATTCTGCACTGCGTCCCCGGCCGCACCCGGTTGAAAATTCCCATGCTGAAGTGGAATGTCACTCTGACCAATGACTTGATGGCGCGCCTGGCCATGGTTCCAGGCATTTTGGGCGTTCAAGCCAGTACGGTGACCGGCACTGCTGTGTTTTATTATCAGCCATGGGAACTGAGCCAACCAGCCTCCCAACAGGCCTTGCAGGAGGCCTGGCAGGATCTGTTCCCCGGGGTGCAGCCGGAGAAACTGACCGCGGCTCTTATGGGGCAACGGGAGCATTAAGCTGGCGTGTCCCTGCTGGTGTGCGAAACTTTTGTAAGTATCTTGGGTGAGTCCAGTTGTGTGGGCCTGCCCGCCTTTTTCATCCGGCTGAGCGGCTGCAACCTGCGCTGCCGGTACTGTGATACTATCTACGCTTACGGCGATGGTCAGGAGCGCACCGTGGCCAGTTTGGTGGCCGAGGCGCAAGCCTCAGGGATGCAGTATACCCTGGTCACCGGCGGCGAACCTCTCCTGCAGGCGGACTGCCCCGATCTCCTGAAGGCCCTGGCCGACGGGGGTTTTACGGTTTTGTTGGAAACCAATGGCTCCCGCCCCATTCACGGGCTGGACCAGCGGGTGCATCGCATTGTTGATCTGAAATGCCCGAGCAGCGGCATGGCGGCCCATAATTACCTGAAAAATCTAGATGATCTCACGCCCCGGGATGAATTAAAATGTGTGGTCAGCGATCACCGGGATTTTGACTGGGCCCTGACGACTATCCGCCCCTGGCAGAGTTGGGAGCGCCACCCCGTTTTGTTCTCGCCGGTCTTTGGCGTCCTGCCCCCAGCCAAGCTGGCGGCTTGGATCCTGGCGACCAGACTCCCCCTCCGCCTCAACCTGCAAATCCATAAATACATCTGGCATCCGGAGGCCCGAGGGGTATGAAGCAAACTAGGTGGATTCCATGACCGAACCCAAGCGCGCCGTGGTTCTGGTCAGCGGCGGTTTGGACAGCTGCGTGGCCGCCGCGGTGGCCCACCAGGATTTTGCCTTGTCGTTTTTTCACGCCGATTACGGTCAGCGGACGCTCCGCCGGGAACGGCGGGCCTTTCGGGACCTGGCCGCCTATTTTCAGCCCGAGCGGACTTTGGAAGTAGACCTGGCCTTTCTCGGCTCCCTGGGGGGGTCCAGTCTCACGGATGCCAGCCTGCCCATTCCTCTAAGCCCTGATGAGCCCCCGGGGTTGCCGTCCACTTATGTGCCGTTTCGCAATACCATCCTCATCGCCGCGGCCGTGGCCTGGGCCGAGGTTATCGGCGCGACGGCCATTTTTATCGGTGCCAACATGATTGACGGCCCCGGCTATCCCGACACCCGGCCGGAGTATTACGAGGCGTATAATCGCCTCATCGAACTGGGCACCGGCCCGGAGACCCATATCCGCTTGCATACACCTTTGATCCAACTGGACAAAGCCGGCATCGTCCGCCTGGGGCTCCGGTTGGGAGCGCCCTTCCATCTGACCTGGTCCTGCTACCAGAACGAGGATCTTGCCTGCGGCCGTTGTTCCTCCTGCCGCCTGCGCCTCCAAGGCTTTGCTCAGGCGGGCCGGCGGGATCCCATACCGTATGCAGCGGCCTGAAAAAGGTGCGGCTGCAGGTGGGAAAAAATTTATGACTGTCTGGCGGCACCGACTGGCTAGTGGCACTCTTGCCAGCGGCATACCAAAAACCGCTTTGGGCGACTGACCCCTGACCATTCCCTTGCTTAGCTATCTCGACCATCTTGTCCCCGTCTGTCTGGCCGCGCTGCTGGCCGGTCTGATCCAAGGTCTGTCCGGCTTCGGTTCGGTGCTGGTCGCTCTGCCGCTGCTGGTTTTCTTCCTGGACCTGCGCACGGCCGTGCCCCTGGTCAGCATTTGGGGGATGACCATCAACCTGATGCTGCTCGTGGGGCTCTGGCGCCAGATCCAGATGGCCCGCATTCTGCCGCTCACCTTGGCAGCCCTGCCAGGGATCTTGTTGGGGGTTTACCTCTTGACGCAGGTGCCGGTGCGTCTCCTGGAACTCCTCCTGGGCCTTGTCCTCATCGGTTTTGCCGCATATTTTATTTTATCGCAGGGCAAGACCCGGGTTCTGGGGCGGGGATGGGAATACCTCGCCGGTTTTCTTTCCGGCTGTCTGGGGGGGAGCCTGGCGGCCAGCGGTCCGCCGGTGATTATGTATACGGCCCTGCAACCCTGGGGCAAGGACGCCATCAAAGCAACACTCACCGGTTACTTCGCCTTATCCGGCCTTTTGATCCTGGCGGCTCAGGCCCTGGATGGTCTGTTCACGGGGACGGTCCTGCGGTACGGCCTATTCTCCATCCCCTTTATTTTCCTGGGCGTCATGGTGGGGCTGTGGTGTTACCGCCGGTTGGCTACCGATCGTTACCGGCAGGTGATCGTCGGCTTGATCACTCTGCTGGGCTTGCTGACCCTGGGCAAGGCCCTGAACGGTTGATCAGGACGACGTAGTGCCCGTCAGGGGGGCACAAGGCATCCGGCCGCCGATGTAGTAATAGACAAAGCCCCGCTCGGCCAGTTTTTTCGGGTTATAGAGGTTGCGGCCATCAAAGATCACCGGGTCGCGCAAACGGGCCCGCAGACGCTCCAGGTCCGGCGTGCGAAACATGGTCCAATCGGTATGAATCAGCAGGGCCTCGGCGCCCTCGGCGGCCTCATACATATCCGCGGCATAGGTGATGGCGGGATTGGTGGGGCCGAAGAATTGTTGGGCGGCATGCACGGCCTGGGGATCATAGGCCTTAATATGGGCCCCGGCTTGCACCAGGGCCGAGATAATCTCCAAAGCCGGGGCCTCCCGGACATCATCGGTCCACGGTTTAAAGGAAAGCCCCCAGGCGCCGAGTACCCGGCCGGCCAACTGGCCTTGGAAATGGTTTTTGATGCAATGCAGAAAATAGCGGCGCTGCTCCCGATTGATGGCCTCGGTGGCCTCCAGGAGCCTGGGAGTATAAGCCACGGTTTTGGCAGTCTGGATTAACCCCTGGATGCCTTGGGAAAAACGCAGGCCACCGTAACCCAGGCCGGGGAAGAGAAAAAGGGGCCCGATGCGGGAATCGGAGCCCAGCCCCTGGCGGATGAGGTTGACATCAGCCCCCAGGGCGGCACAGATATGAGCCAATTCGTTCATAAAGGAGATTTTCGTCGCCAAAAAGGCATTGGCGGCAAACTTGATGAGCTCCGCCGAAACCACATCCATGACGATGATGGGGCGATTGGTGCGCACGAATGGGGCATAGAGCTCTTTCATGAGCTCCGCTGCCGTCGGGCTCTCGCAGCCGAGGACGATGCGATCGGGCCGCATAAAATCATCGATGGCCGTGCCCTGCTTGATGAATTCGGGATCGACCACCACATCAAACAGCAGGGATACACCCCGATCGGCCAGGGCCTGGGCCACCGCGGCCCTTATCTGCGCCGTCGTCCCCACCGGCGCATTGGATTTATTGACCATGATTTTATAGTCATTCAAACAGTGGCCGACCTCCCGGGCCAGGCCCACCAGGGCTGCGGCCTCGGCGGCACTTTCACGGACCGAGGTACCGTGACCGGACACCAGATAGATGATAGAGCTGTTTTGGATGGCGGCACGGAAGTTTGTACTGAAAAAGAGCCGTCGGCCCATACAATTGCGGCGGATGAGGTCTTCCAGACCGGGTTCATAGACCGGCAGTCGAAAGTTATCCAATTTATCAATAAGGGCTTCATCCCGGTCCACACAGATTACTTCATTACCCATGTCGGCCAGGCAGGCGGCGGTGATTAAGGCAATGTAATCAGTCCCCAGGACAGCGATGTTCATGCGGTCTAGCCTCCCACGAGAACCTGAAAACTATAAGCGGGGCCCACTGGGCACCCAATCAATGGAGACCAGCTGCAGTTCGCCGTTTTCCAAAACATCCACAGTCTTTTCCCGCAAACTGTCCTGGCCGGGATCATAAAGTTCCGGGGTAATAGTCCCCCCGATGATGATACAGGCATCGATGATTGTGCCCCGCCGGATTTCATGGCGATCCACCAATTTGCGCTCCCGCACCGGGATCTTCTCCCCATTTTTGGTGAAAAAGGCGTAGCGTTTCCATAAGACCGAGTTGCTGATCTGCACGTCCTTTTCGATGGTCCAACCGTCGCCGATAATGGCATAAGGACCGATGGTGGCCCCTTTTTCGATGATACAGTCATGGCCGATGACGACCGGTGGGATGATGGTCACTTCGGCGAAGTCAATGACTACGTTATTGCCGATGAACCCCCATGGTAATTTTTGATAGGGCAGATCCACGCCGATCTGCCCCTGCAGGATGGCTTGATTGATCCCCAGATAATCCCGTTTGCGGCCGACGTCAAACCATTGGCCGTCGTAACGCACCCCCCAAAGGGGATAGCCCTTGGGCAGCGTCACATAGTCAAGTTTTCCCAACATAGCAGGAAAGACGTGCTTGCCAAAGTCATAAAAAGGGTTGGCGACATCGCTGGCCGCAGGGGTCCGCAGCGGATCAAGTTGCCGCAGCAAGTCCATCTCAATGATATATACCGAAGCATTATTCAGGTTGGAGGGTGAATTGGGATCTTTTTCAATGAACTCAATGATGGGTCCCGACTCGGAGAGCAAACCCTCCAGACGTTGGCTGGCGCCTAATTGCACAGTCCCAAAATCCCGGCGCCGCTCCCAAGGTATCGGCGTGAGGAGCATGGTCAAGGCCACACCCTGACGGTGGTGGATGTCATACATCTGCTGCAGGAGTTCCGCGCCGAAATTGGTGACGATATCACCACTGGGTACAATAACGGTGGAGCCACCGAACGGCGGTTGCGGTGGCGGCTCTTCTCCAGGAGTTACCAATTTGGCTGCCGCGCCCAGAGCCTGTTTGCAGACTCCGCCTAAAGTGCCGCTGGGTTCCTTCTCCTCCACATACGTAATGTGGGCCCCAAAGAGCAGGCCATCCCGGAAATAGGATCGGATAGTCTCCTTGAGGACACAGAGGTTCATGGAGATATCCGTAATTCCCAGCTCCACCGCCCGCCTGACCCAGATTTCCACCATGGGGACCACGCCGCCCAGGGGGAACATGGGTTTGGGAAGATGGTGTTGGGGAATGGGATCCATCCGGCTGCCCAGACCAGCCGCCAGAATGGCCAGTTTTAGCTGATTCTGGAGGTTTTGCCGGTAGGCCCAGGTCTCTTGGAGTATACCATTTAATTGCACGGGCATTGCTTCTTTACCTCACTCCGCCTGGAGAGCGTGGCTGGTGGAGAAGAAAACCGGCGTTGAGGCAAACCGTATCTCTGCTTTCCAGGTTTTGCCACAGTTTCTAATAAATCGGTTTGCCGATGTAAAAATAATGAATGCCAGCCTGTTTCATTTGCGCCGGATCATAGATATTCCGGCCATCGAAAACCACCGGAGCTTTCAGGAGGTTTTTGAGGCGGCTGACATCAAACTGGCGGAAAACATCCCATTCGGTGTTAATTACCAGGGCATCAGCACCCTCTAAAGCCGCTTCCGGAGTCGGGGCATAGACAATGCGCTCGGGATACGGATAGTTCTCATAGTGCTTTTGCACTTCGAGCATAGCCACCGGGTCGTAAACCCGCAGATCAGCCCCCAGATCCAGCAACCGCTCCATGACCGTCAACGCCGGGGCCTCCCGGATATCATCGGTATTGGGCTTAAAGGCCAAGCCCCACAGGGCTAAGGTCTTGCCGTCCAGCTGATGGTCAAAAAAGGAACCGATGGTAAAAATAAATCGATGCCGCTGGGCCTGATTGACCAGGTTGGTGGCTTCTAGGATGTTGAAGTTATACCCCATGGTCTTACCCATATAAATCAGGGCTTTGACGTCTTTGGGGAAGCAGGAACCGCCATAGCCCAGGCCGGGGAAGAGGAAGCGGTCGCCGATGCGGCTGTCGGACCCGATGCCTACCCGCACCTGGTCGATGTTAGCGCCGCTCAGGGCACACAAGTTGGCGATCTCATTCATGAAGGTAATCTTGGTGGCCAAAAAGGCGTTGGCGGCATACTTGGTCATCTCCGCCGAGGCCACGTCCATAAAATACAAGGGAAACTTTTTCTCGGTCCAATAGCGATAGAGCTCGGCCATGAGCTGACGAGCTTTAGCGCTCTCCACCCCGACGACGGTGCGGTCCGGCTGCATGAAGTCATGCAAAGCTGAGCCTTCCCGCAAAAACTCGGGGTTGGAGACCACATCGAACTCCAGGTCTAAGCCCCGGCGGGCCAACTCTTTGCTGACCAACCGACGCACCCGCCGGGCGGTGCCCACCGGTACCGTCGATTTGTTGACAATGACCTTATACGCATCCATGGTGCGGCCGATACCCCGGGCCACCTCATCAACATAATGCAAATCCGCCGAGCCGTCCTCCCGGCTGGGAGTGCCCACACAGATGAAGATAACCTGGCTCCGGTCCACCGCATCATTCAGATCGGTGGTAAAAGACAGCCGGCCGGCCGCCACATTCCGTCTGACAAAATCCTCCAGGCCGGGTTCATAAATGGGGATCTCCCCCCGGCGCAACCCTTCGATCTTCTGTGGATCCACATCCATACAGATCACCGTCTGACCGGCCTCGGCAAAACAGGCCCCGGAGACCAAGCCCACATATCCCACGCCTATCATGGCTAAGTGCATTCTTGCAGCTCCTCTCGCTCTCAAAAAATCTGTTGACCAACAAGTCGATCACAACCTGGCTGCAGCACGGCGACGGACCGCCAGAATCTCCACCGCCTGCGCGGCAATGTGGCATCTGCTGCCATCTTTTCGTCATTTTTGGGGAAAAAAATAAACATGGCCGCGCACTTTTGTTATGACAATTTGTCTTAATTTTTGGTTTTTAGCATTCTCATCATTTTTTGTCAACAGAACTGCCGGTCAACTCACATCTCCAAAAGTTTTTTTTGGACCAAGGCCGTCCGCGGCGGGACACCACCTGTGACTGGGGCGAGGCGGTTTTCCCAGAGGGGGGATGGCCGGCTGAAACTGGACCGGAGGAGACCCTGTGTCCTGCAGGCGGCGGCCAGGTTCCTGCCTTGTTCGGGCGGAATTACTCTGGCGAGAGAGTGGGGATGGTAAAACTGATCTTGGTGCCAACGCCTGGAAAGGATTTGATTTCCAAATGGCCTCCCAACATCCGGACGCGCTCGGCCATGGTCGCCAGGCCCAGCCCCCGCGGCTGACCTCCTGGCGCCAGGACCTTTTGAACCTCAAAGCCCTGGCCGTCATCGACCACCAGAAAGGAAACCGCCCCCTCCTGGCGCTGCACCGTTACCGCCACCCGGGTAGGTTTGGCGTATTTCGCGATGTTGGTGAGACATTCCTGAAAGACGCGATAGATATTTATCATGGCTTCCAGGGAAAAAAGCCCTTCGAGATCATCAAGGTGACTGGTGAATTCCTGGACCTGGGCGTGGGTGCCAAAGGTGTGAAAAAGGTTTTCCAAGGCCGCCTTGAGCCCCAAATCCTGGATAATGGCGGGGCTCAAATCCCGGGCCAGACGCCGGACGCTTTCGATGACGTGATCCAGTTGCTCAATGAGCGCCGTAACGTGGCTGTTCAGGAGCGGTTGTTCAGGGGGCAGTTTTTTCTGCAAAGCCCGCACCTGTAATTTCAGGACCAGGAGGGATTGGCCAAAGTCATCGTGCAGTTCCCGGGAAAGGCGTTGCCGTTCCTGTTCCTGGGCACTCATGAGCTGGGAGGTCAGATCCTGTAAGCGGGTTTGCGAGGCGGTCAACTCGGCCTGAATCTTTTCCCTCTCTTTGATTTCCCGGATCAGGGCCAGGTTTGATTGCCGCAGCAAGGCGGTGCGTTGGGCCACCGTTTGTTCCAGATCCAAGCGGGCCTGCTCCAGGGCCTCTTCGTAGCGCTGGCGCTGGATGGCCAGAGCAAAAACCTCCCCCAACCGCTGCATGGCAGTTAAATCCCGTTCGGTGTAGTCCTGGTGGGCATTGGCCAGAGAAACCTGGCCCACGAGCTTGCCAGCCAAGGCGACGGGGACCGACAGAAACCGCCGGATGGGAATGTGCCCCGGCGGCGTCCCCTGGGCAGCCGGGTGGCTCTGGGGGGCATTGGTATAAAAAGCCTGACCGGTGTTCAGAGAATGACCCCAAAGCTGGGGATAGGTGCCATCCGCATTCCGGGGAAAGGCGATGCGCTGATGCGCGGCTGACAGGGAACACTGGCCGTCCAGCATGTCGGTGAGAGTGTGGCTCACCAAAGCGCCGTCGTGGGGATCAAGGGTGGCGACGTAGCCGTGCAAGCTGCCGGTAAGTTTGAGGGCCTGGGCCAACACACTGGCAGCCAGGGTCTTGAGATCCGAACCTGGTGCCACCAAAGAGGGGTAGAGGGCGGCCACAGCCTCATTGACGGCCACTTCTTGGCGCAGGGCGCAGCAAACCTCGTCATGGTTGCTTTCGCCGCTGCCCGGCAGCTCAAAGGGCTGTTGCCTGGGCGGGGGTTTGACATCCGTGGACATAATTTACCTCGAGGCTTCAGGGCAAAGCGCTGGCGACCAGCAAGAATAGTGGCCGAGCAACGCCTCTGGAGAGCATTTTCCTTGATATTATAGCCGGAGACGACGCCGGAGGCAAATCTTTCGGGCCAAGCACCCTGGGCCAGCAACCGCTGCACCCGCCGCAATAATTCAATACTCTTCGATCAGTGAACTCGAAGGAGGATATGGCCACTGTCTTGAGGGGCAACAGCAAAGAAACGGGCGCGGTTAGGCCAAACCTTTGGAACATCTTAACAAAACTTATAAAAGTCTTGCTTTTGCCGTCGAGCATGGTAATATAGCGTGATAAAAAACTAACATCAAACACTGAACACATCACACCGTAAACTGCAGAACGAGGGGAGGTGACGGTTTGCCAAAGGCCTTACAACCGCAGGCGCCGACATACTCTTGGGCGGACGCCTACATCAGCGACGAGGTGCAACAGGCCGAAAAAAGGGCACAAACTGCCCTGTTGGCCCTCCAGCACCCGGAAGGGTATTGGTGGGCTGAGCTGGAAGCCAATGTCACCATCACCGCCGAATATATCATGCTCCTGCATTTCCTGGGGCTCGCCGACCGGGGCAAGTTTATCCGGATGGCCAATTACCTCCTGTCTCAGCAATTGGACAACGGCGGTTGGTCTATCTATGCCGGTGATGGCGGTGATTTAAGCACTTCGGTGGAGGCCTATTTGGGTCTGAAGCTGGCTGGCCTTCGGGCCGAAGAACCTGCATTGCAGAAAGCCCGGCAGTTTATCCAGAACCGGGGCGGGCCGCTCCAATCCCGGGTCTTTACCCGAATTTTTCTGGCCCTCTTCGGGCAGCTCAGTTGGCGGGGCATCCCCACCATGCCGGTGGAGTTTGTTCTTATGCCCCTGTGGACTGGTCTGAGCATTTACGAACTTTCCAGTTGGTCCCGGGCCACCATCGTGCCCTTATCAGTGGTCATGGCCAAGCAGCCGGTCTGCCCCTTGCCACCTTCTCAAGGCGTTCGGGAACTCTTCTTGCCGGGTGAGGATCCCTGCCGTGATCATCAGGTGTCATTCAAAAAAAACGGCCTGAGTCTGGAAAATCTCTTCGTCGGCCTGGATTGGCTCCTCAAGATCTATCAATCCTATCCCTATCCGCCGCTGCGCCAGTGGGCCTTGCGGGAAGCAGAAGACTGGATTATCAGCCACCAGGAGCCATCAGGGGATTGGGGCGGTATCCAGCCGGCTATGCTCAATGCCATCTTGGCCCTGCATTGTCTGGGGTATAGCAATGAGCACGATGCCATGCAGCGGGGTTTGGCGGCCCTGGAGTTTTTTACGCTCTCCGAGGGCAACCGCTTATGGTTGCAATCCTGCATCTCGCCGGTCTGGGATACGGCCCTGTCAGTGCGGGCCTTGGCAGCCTCAGGGCTGACCGGCAGCCACCCCGCTTTAAGGCGGGCCTGTTCTTGGCTTTTAGAACAGCAAATCTTTCAGCGGGGCGACTGGTCCCTGAAAAACCCTTATTTGGCCTCGGGCGGCTGGGCCTTTGAGTTCCATAACAGCTGGTATCCCGATATCGACGATAGTGCGGTTGTGCTCATGGCCCTGGCCGAAGGATTGCCGGACCGCCAACGCCATCGGACGGCCTTGGCCCGTGGTCTTCATTGGTGCCTGGGCATGCAGTCTCAGAACGGCGGTTTTGCCGCCTTTGATACGGATAATACCAAGGCCTGGCTCAATGCCATCCCGTTTGCCGACCTCAAGGCCCTCATTGATCCGCCCACCGAAGACGTCACCGGTCGGGTCTTGGAAATGCTCGGGCTTTATGGTTACACCACTGATCATCCGGCCGCAGCCCGGGCCATCGCCTTTCTCCGGCGGACGCAGGAACCGGATGGCTGCTGGTATGGGCGTTGGGGGGTCAATTATATCTACGGCACCTGGTCGGTATTGTGCGGCTTGGCCGGGATCGGCGAAGATATGGCGCAGCCGTATATCCGCCAAGCAGTCGCGTGGTTGCTGGCCCACCAGAACGATGACGGTGGCTGGGGCGAGACCTGTGAATCCTATAAACGGCCAGAACTGCGCGGCCAGGGGCCCAGCACCGCCTCGCAGACCGCCTGGGCCCTTTTGGGATTGATGGCGGCCGGCGAAGTGCAGAATCCAGCCGTGACCCAGGGCATCAACTATCTGGTGCGCACTCAGAATGCCCGGGGGCGTTGGGATGAACCCTATTTCACCGGCACCGGTTTTCCCCAGCATTTCATGATCCGTTACCATCTCTATCGCGATTATTTTCCGCTGATGGCCCTGGGGCAGTATCTCAGACGCCGAGGACGCACCGACCGTGTCTAAGACCCTGGTTACCGGCGGCACCGGCTTTGTCGGGCGGGCCATCGTGGAGGCCCTCCTGGCCCAGGGCCGGGAGGTGCGTGTCCTGGCCCGCCGGCCCCAGCACCCGGCCTTGCAGGGACTGTCGGTGGAGGTAGTCAAAGGCGACCTCACCGCGCCGGACTCCCTGCAGCAAGCCCTGCAGGGCTGTTCCCGGCTCTTCCATGTCGCTGCGGATTACCGGCTCTGGGTACCCGATCCGGCCACCATGTATGAGATCAATGTCACCGGGACCCGGTCCCTGTTGCAGGCGGCCTTGGCAGCGGGCTTGGAGAAGGTAGTCTATACCAGTACCGTAGGAACCCTCGGCAATCCCGGAGACGGCACGCCGGGTACCGAAGAAACACCGGTAACCCTGGCCGACATGGTTGGCCATTATAAACGTTCCAAATTTCTGGCCGAACAGGTGACCCTGGAATATGCCGCCCGGGGGCTGCCGGTGGTCATTGTCAATCCCAGTACCCCCGTGGGCCCCTGGGATAACCGCCCTACGCCCACCGGCCAGATGATCGTGGATTTCCTAAATGGCAAGGTCCCGGCTTTTTTAGACTCCGGCCTCAACCTCATCCATGTCCGGGATGTGGCGGCCGGCCATCTCTTGGCCGAAGAACGGGGGCGCGTCGGCGAAAAATACATTTTGGGGTATGTCAATCTGACTTTGGCAGAAATCTTCGCCCAACTGGCGGCACTCAGCGGCCGGCCAGCCCCCCGTTGGCGGTTGCCATACTACCCCATTCTGGGTCTGGCCTATCTCAATGAATTCTGGTCCACCTGGATTACCCGACGGCCGCCCCGCATACCGCTCACCGCCGTCAAGATGGCCAAGAAATACATGTACTTCGACTCCCAAAAGGCCGTCCGGGAGCTGGGTCTGCCCCAGACGCCCATCGCCGCAGCCCTAGAGGAGGCCGTTGCCTGGTTCCGTCAGCATGGCTTTGTCCAGTCAACGGCGTGATTATCTGCCAAACGGCGCCGGAACAGCAGTCCCTTGAACATCCAAGGGACCAATCTACTCCTCATGACCACATAAGAGAATCATAGCCAAAAGGAGAACAAGGTGCGGTTCCCAAACAGCCTGACCATGGCGCTGACAGCTTATATCATGAAAAAACGGCTGTCCGGCCAGGAAAAATATCCCCTGGTGCTCATGCTGGAGCCGACCCATTTGTGCAACCTCAGCTGCCTGGGTTGCGGGCGCATCCAGGAGTATCGGGATAGCCTGGGGGAGATGCTGAGCCTCAGCCAATGCCTCGAGGCCGTGGAGGAATGCGGCGCCCCGGTGGTAACCATAACCGGCGGCGAACCGCTGGTTTACCCCCACATCTACGAGCTGGTGGCTGAACTGGTCAAACGGCGCAAGCATATTTACCTCTGCAGCAATGGTCTGTTATTGGCCAAGGCGCTGCCCCGCCTGCAGCCGTCCTCACGGCTGACCCTGAGCATCCACCTCGACGGCCTGGCCCCCACCCATGACCGCATCATTGGCCGGCCGGGCGGCTTTGAACAGGTCATGGCGGCCATCCAACAAGCCAAGGCCAGGGGTTTCCAGGTCTGCACCAACACCAGTATCTATCGGGAGACCGACATCCAGGAAGTAAAAACCCTTTTCAGCATGCTGACCCGCATGAACATTGACGGCCTGTTGGTCTCGCCGGCCTTTAGTTTTGAAAAAGTGGAATCGGAGGTTTTTCTCAGTCGGGAAGAGATCAAAGAGAAATTCCGGCAATTGACCAGCAACGGCGCGGCCTATAAATTTTATAACTCACCGCTTTACTTACAATTCCTCCGGGGCGAACGCAGCTATGAGTGCACGCCCTGGGCCAACCCGACCCGCAATCCCCAGGGTTGGCGCTCCCCCTGCTACCAGATCCTGGATGGGCATTATCCTACTTTCCAGGAGTTGATGGCCAAGACGCCTTGGGAGAACTACGGCGTCAACCGTGATCCCCGCTGTGGGCAATGTATGATGCATTCCGGCTTTGAGCCCACCATCGTCCGGACTTTGGGTCGCAACTTCAAAGATATCTGGGAAATGGTTCGGTGGAACCTCGCCTGAGCCGGGCGGCATGGCAAAGCTATGAACCCCGCTCACCAATTCTTCCAAATCCTCCTTCTCATTTTTCTCAGCGCCAATCTGTTCGGCTGCAGCACCACCTTTCCGGCCGCCTTGCTGCCGCCGCCCCTGCCGGTGGAGCGGGACAATCAGAAGGTGGCGGCCACCCTTTTCCCCCTGCCGGTGGTGGGCACTGATCCCAATAGCGGCAATGATTACGGTGTCCTGCCGGTCTGGGTCTTCCCCCGTGCCGACAAAGCCATCGGCATGATCTTGGCCCCTTCGATCATTGATAATGACTTTGCCGGCACCTCCTTGGCCTTTCGCCTGCTGGCCTACCCCTCGAAAAATGTCCATTATCGCCTCATTGCCAACCCGTCCACGAAAATCAACAGTTTTTTCGAGGCGGCCTATGAGAAGTCGGCCGATCAACCCGAGGAATGGTTCTATATGGCGCAGTTTATTTATGACTGCGATATCTTTCCCCGCTTTTACGGCTTTGGCAACAACAGCCTGAGCAGCGACCAGACCAGCTACACCTTTCGGAGTCGAACTCTCGCCGGCTCTCTGGGCTACCGTTTCGGCCAATCATGGGAGATTGCCTGGTACGAGCGGTTCAATGTCACGTCGCTCAGTAATAATCATCTGGCGAATCTCCGTTCCACGGTTGACCTTTTCCCAGCCGTCATGCAAAACCGTCGCGATACCGTTTCCATCCATGGCATACGCTGCAATTATGACACCAGGGATTACAAAGAGACGCCCACCTGTGGGGTCCTGGCCCGGCTCTACGCCGAAACGGCCCTGGTCTTTTTGGGCAGTGACAGTTCCTTTGACAAAGTGGGATTTGAGGTGCGGGGGTTTCAGCCTTGGGATCTGCAGACCAAGCGCATCATCACTGCGGTGCACCTACAGGGCGACTTCATGACCCGGGAGTTCCGCACCCCCTTCTACCGCTGGCCCAGTCTGGGGGGCTACCGGACCAACCGCGGTTGGGGTGAGTGGCGCTGGCTGGATCGGAACATGGTCACGTTTTCCCTGGAACAACGGTTTACCGTTTTTCAATTTCATCGTTTTGGCGTGACCACCAACTTTGAGGTGGCCCCCTTTGTGGACGCGGGCAAGGTCTTTCCCACCTTCCGACGGTTTAATTTCCGGGAGGTGCATTCTGCGGCCGGCCTGGCCCTGCGGGCGGTGGTGCGTCCTCAGGTGGTGGGCCATGTGGAAGTGGGCATCGGCGAAGGCGGCAACAACTCTGTCTTTATGGGTTTAGGGTATCCCTTCTGATGGCCGGTCGCAGTTCCCTCATGTTGGCCATCTGCACGCTGGCTCTGCTGTGGGCCGTGATTTTTCTGCCCACCCTGGGGAAGTTGCCCCTCATCCGCTCCGAGGCCATGTATGCCCAAATCCCCTTGGAAATGCTGGCCTCGGGCGATTGGCTGACGCCCCGTCTGAATGGCGCCCGCTATCTGGACAAACCGCCGCTGTATTATTGGCTCAACCTGGCGGCCTTGTCCCTGGGAGGACATTCTGAAAACACTTTCCGGCTGGCTACCTTCCTCATCGGCTGGGGAGAAGTGCTGGCCGCCTTTACTTTGGGAACCCTCCTGTTCTCCCACCGGGCCGGTTGGCTGGCCGGGCTGGTGCTTCTCACCAGCATCGGGTTTTTTGCCCTGCACCTGCAGATGCTGGCGGATCATCTGATTACCCTGTCCCTGAGTTGGTCTTTGATTTTCCTCTGGCTCTGGTGGCGTCAACCTCGGCCCTGGCCGATAGTGGGCTTTTTCGCCTGTATGTGGGTGGGACTGATGAGCAAGGGCCTCCTGGGCATGGTTTTTCCCCTGGGCATCGGCGGGCTTTTTGCTCTTCTCAGTGGGGAGGCCAGGTGGCGGCGGTTCTTTTGCAATCCCTGGGCCTGGCTGGGTCTGGCCGCTGCGGCCCTGCCCTGGTTTGTTCTCATGGAAATTCGCCATCCCGGCTTTCTACATTTTCAGGTTTGGAATGAACAGATCAGCCGCTTTTTGGGGCATCGTTATCCTCCCGACATTAAACCGCTGTCTCTCTTGACCTTTTGGCTCTTTGTGCTGGTCTGGCTGATGCCTTGGACACCCTTTCTGCCCGCCGGCCTGGCCGCCCTCTGGCCCCAGCGGCGCTGGCCAGTGGCCAAGGCGGACGCCGCCGGGCTCCTGCTCCTCCTCTGGGCCGGAGCCACCTTGCTGTTTTTCAGCCTCTCCTCCTCCCGGATTGAATACTACAGCCTCCCAACCCTCCCGGCTCTATCTCTCATCGTAGCCCGCCGGCTGGATCTTTATCTGGACGCCCCGGCTTCTCGGACCATGCTGGTCAGTCTGATATTGTTCGCCATTTCTTTGCTGGGCCTCCTCTCCCTGGTACCTTTCATGGAGCAGACCTGCACCGACAACCGCCGGGAATTTAACGGCATGTTCGAGCAGTTGCAGCCATTGGTCTATCAGGCCGCCCCTATCCTGGCGGTCCTGTCCGTGGTATTAATCCTGAGCTGCTGGCGCCGACGCCCGGTCCTCAGCCTGTGCTCGCTGGGAGGTATCAGCCTCACCCTCCTCTATTTTACCTTTCTCAGCCTCTGGCTGCTGTCACCCCATCTCAGCGATGCCTGGGCCGGGAAGATCATCAAAACCGCGGCGGGCCCGCAGGATATTCTGGTCATGGGCAATATTGAAGAGTTTGAATATGGCATGAGCCTGCGCTACTATGCCGGTCGCCCCATTCTCATGGTCCAGCGGGATGGCCTGCCCGCTTTCGGCTTTCCCCTGGCTGTCCGAGAGAATTACCTGATCAGCCCTGAGGACCTTAAACAACTCTGGCAAGGACCACAGCGGGTGTTTGTCCTGATGGATGAGTGCGCGCCCGAAGAGTATCTGTCGGAGGCCCTGACGGTAATCCAGCAAGATGGCAAACGCCTGGTGGTCAACCGGCCTTTTCGGGAGATGGCGCCCTTGCATGTCCCGTCAGAACCCTTATCATTAAAGAATAAGCCTTAGCTTACGGAAAACTTTTCCAGGCCCCGCCATGATCCCTTTACGCGATAACATTCCATCCAGCCGGCGCCCCGTGGTCACGTACTGCCTCATCGTTGTCAATGTTCTGGCCTTTCTCCTGGCCTTGGCCACCGGTCCCTTGATGCCGCAGTTCATTACTACCTTCGGCTTCATCCCGGCCCGTTTTTTTGCCCTCTGGGCGGCTCACCCGGAACAACACCTGGCCCTGTATCTGCCGTTTTTAACCACTATGTTTTTGCATGGCGGCTGGCTTCACCTCATCGCCAACATGTGGACGCTCTTTATCTTTGGGGACAATGTGGAGGATCGCCTGGGACACCTGCGCTTTCTCCTCTTTTATCTCGCCAGCGGCGTGGCCGGCACGCTGCTGCACGCCGTCCTGACGCCGACCTCCTGGGTGCCGTTGGTGGGGGCCAGCGGCGCCATTGCCGGCGTCATGGGGGCTTATTTCCTGCTTTTTCGCCGGTCTATGGTGCTGGTCTTCATCCCCTTTTTCTTTGTGGCTCCCATTGTCGAAGTGCCGGCCTACGTCTTTCTGGGCGTCTGGTTCCTGCTGCAATTTTTCAGTGGCGCCTTCTCCATCCTGGGCCCTCGGGCGGCCCAAAGCGGCGGCGTCGCCTTCTGGGCTCACGTGGGCGGCTTTGTCGCCGGCGTCTGCCTCATTTTTCTTTTGGGAACCATCCGTTTGCTGCCCCGCCCCAAGGAGTAGCTCGCGCTGGCCGGTTTTTCTTTTGTAAAAACTTTAGAGAGCCATGGAAAAAGTCTACTGGACAGCCCTGTCTTTAATCCTTGTTCAAGCAGCAGTAAAGCAGGCAGCAGTGACCTGAGAAAGCAGGAATTGCGACTTGCTAACGTTACCAGCCGGAAGACAGATCATCGTCAGTTAGAAACCTTGACTTAAAAAACCTCAGTGGGGCAGGGAGACGATTTTGGTGGGCCGTCGGTGCGGTGATTTTTTGCCCAGGTAGAGCGGGAAGGGAGAGAATTCCAGGGATGCAAGCGGCGCCGACGAGAAGTCGGCGCCAGTTTTGGGGTTGTCCTACTCGCCGCCTTCGGCAACGAGGTGCAAGGCCGCAAAGGGTTCCCGGCGGTCCAGAAACAGCAGGGCGCGCAAGGGATCGGCTGCGGCGAACTGGAGGAAACTCTGGGTCCGGGCCTCACGGGTCTGGCTGGCAATGTTCTTGAAAATGGCATATTGAATGCCCGGTTCAGTGAGATTCACCACCAAAGTGGCCCCACCTCGGAAGAGGATTTTCCCTGCGGCTGCCGGTTCATTGAAAGGCCGGGATTGGGTCAGGGCCACCATGATCTGGGGCTGGTGCCTGCCAGTGGGGCCGATACGGATAGCCCGGCGCAGCTCATGGACCTCTATGGGCAGGGCTGCATCCAGACCAAAACCTTGCGCCAGAAGCTGCCGCTCCTTCTCTTCAGATATGCTTTGCAAGAGTTCCGCCAGGGGTTTATGCAGCAGCTGCCGATATCTTCTCGTGGTTTGGAAGAGCTTCCCACGGTCTGTCTGATAGAAACAGACATCGGCATAGCGCTTCAGGAGAGCCACAATGCGGCGAAAATGGGTTTGCACTGCTCTGGGAAAGATAGTTAGATCAATGCCCCGCCACCGCAGGGTCTCCACCGCCAGGGGGGCGGCATCCTGGGGATCGGCCTGATATGGCAGGATGCCCCGTTTCCGAAAAGCTTCGATGAAGGCCAGCCGGTAGTTGTATTGGTCATCGCTCACCAGGTCCAGGTCCGCGGTAATAATGCCCCGCAGATATTCATAGAAAGTTATATCCACGGGCGGCAGGTAATCCAGAGCCCGGATGCACATATTGAGGATGTGGCCGGCGGTCTTGGCCGCCTCCGCAGCCAGGCGGTCCACCAGATCGGGGTGGATGGCGCCGCCGGCGAGCACGCCGCTGCCGCCGGTGCCCAGGCGCAGCAGATCGGCGGTACGGTTTTTGTAGATGGTTAAAAAGGCATCGAAAACTGCCGCCACCAGGATGGCGCCGCGGCTGTGTGGAGATAGAACCGTCTGATAATCCAACGGGTTGGGCCGCAAGCGCTGCCAGACTCCCTGGGCGTCGAAACTGCCGATGGCCTCCCGCAAAGCCCCCCGCCGGCCGATGGCCCGGCCAAACTGCACCGCCAGGCTGCCCAGAATAGATTCAGCTTCCAGGTTCCCCCGGGTGCGCCGGATTTCGTAGGCCAGGATTTCCGGGATGGTAAAGTGCTGCATGAGGGCAATAATGTCGGCAAAGGCCTCGTGGAAGGCCAGGACGTCGGGATTGGTGGCCTCCCGGAAGCGCCGCTGCATGCCGTCCAGAATGGCATGGGTGGTCTCATGCACAATAATATCGTGAGACAGGCAGGTAAAGATCTTCTGACCGGGGATATGGTATTCCAGATCGGCCGCCGTGGCCGCGAAATAACCGAATTTCAGGGCAACGTCCTGGGGGCTGTAATAGGCATTGGCTTGGCGGAAGGCATGCGGGTAGATGCGCAGGTGCCGCACAAAGATGCTGTCATCGGCGTCGTTCTGGGGATTGCTGCCGTGCCGCCAAAGCACCGGCCGGCCCAAAGCTCGTTCAAAATGCTCAACGGTCTTCATGACCACGGCATAGACCATTTGTTGATGGAAAGCTGGATTACCTTCCGAGGGAGGACAGCCGTCCTGGGCCAAGGAATTGGGATCATCGAGGTTCACGGCCGGATATGTAGTTTTAGAGGCTTCGTCAACCATCTCCTCATCAATGACGGCCACATATTCGCCGATGGGTCCGGGTGCCAATTCTTCCCAGCGGACCTTCAACACCGCTTCACTGATGGGCGCGGTGTCAAAGCGGGCGGCAAAGCTGGGATCCATGGCATAAATGCGCAGACGCCGGAGGGCTGGCTTGCCCGGCGCCGCAACCTCGGCAAAGGCCGGCTGAGGGGCGGCAGTTTCGGCGAAGACGGCCCCGGGCACCGGTGCCTTGAACACCGCCGGGTAACGATCCATCAGGTGCCGGTGCAGGGTTTGGGAGATCCCGGGGTCGGCCAGGAGGACCTCCATGGCCTGCCGGAGGGTCGACAGGGGCACTTCCGCTTCAGGTTCCGGGATTAACTGTTGCAGCTCCGGCCGCAGAAACCAACGCTGGGTCAGCTCCAGATTGAACAACCGCTCCGGCAGCGGTTCCTCGGCTATCCCCAGACCGGTGAGCACCCGCCAGAAGGCAAAGGAATCCCGGTCCGCGGGAGTCTTGGGCAGGTTCAGCACCGGCCCCATGGCCAGGGCCTTTTTAGCCTGTAGGATGCCGCTGCCGAAATAGGTGGCATCGCCGGTCCGGGCCGAGGTGAAGAGGGCGTGGCGCACAGCCTCCACCCGGCGCCAGTCCCGGGGCAGAACGCTCTTGTAGCGTTCATACCAGAGGGCCACTGCGGCCGCAATCTGGGGCGTGGCCGCGGAAGTGCCCTGACCGTCCAAATCGACGATATGGGGGCAGCCGAATTTCGGCCAGGGGATGTTGGGGGTATAGGCGGCGAGGGCCGAGACCATGATATGTTGGGGGCCAAAATTTCCCTGGAGCACGGAGGGAGCCAGGCCATAATAGGGCTGGTAATTGCCCATGGCGCCGCAGGCGGCGATGGTCCGGCGGTAGCGGGCCGGATAGACCACGTGCCGGGTGGGCAGACCGGCGTAGTTATTGCCTGCGGCCGCGACGATACAGAGGCCGGCCTCATAGGCATCGTTGATGACCTCATTCCAGGCCGCGGAGGGCAGGCCCCCCATACTCAGGGTGACCACATCAGCTCTGATCTGGAGGGCATAACGGAGGGCCTGGGCCAGCACACTGGTATAAAAAAGGATGACCCGGTTGGCGATGCGCAGGGGGACGATGTCCGCCTCGGGGGCGCCGCCGAGGATGAGGTTGCCGAACTGGGACAAGGCGCCGGCGGCCAGGATGCCGATGGTGCCGGTGCCATGCCCGGAGTTATCCAGAATACCGGAAAAATCTTTATCCTGGGCACTCTTGGGGTTGTCGTCGCCGTCTACAAAGTTGCGCTCCAGATCGTGGCGGACGTGGGCTGGGCAGGCTTCGTGGCTGCGGTCATAGCCGGTGTCGATGTGGGCAATCATGGTCCGGGGATCATGAAATTCTCCCACCTCCTCCCGGGCCGCCTGGAGTTGGGAAAAATCATCGCCCAGGTGCCAGGCCACCTCTGGTACGATGATGCGGCCGCCTTTATTGGTCTGGGACTTCGGTTTGGCACAATCAGTGTCCAGGGCCAGGGGTGCCTGAACCTCCCGCTCGGGCACGTCCCGATAGATACCTTGGGCCAAGTCCGGTTCAATGAAAAGAATGTCGCTGGGGGCCAGACCCAGCTGCAGGGCCACCTGGCTATGGGCCAGGTCCCAGGGGGTGGGGCCGCCGTCGGGCAGGTCGGCCAGAAACCAGGCCGGCGCAGTGGTCAGACCCAACTCAACGCTGGGCACAATGCCCTCAAAAAGGGGACGGAGATTGGCGCGGGCCGGGACTGCGGCCAGCGAGGCGGTGGGCCGGAGTTTGATGAGAAGACGCCGGGGGTCAGACATGGGCTGCTCCTTGATCGCGGCCACGATCCATAGGTCAAGCTGCCGGTGGGTGGGATGCCGAATCCTGCTTCGACGCTGTAAAAATAAGTTAAACGATCGTATCATAAAATGAGAGCAATCAGAAACAAGAAAGTAGCCGCCACTATTGCTCCCAGAAATTATTTGATCCGGGCTATTTAGTGGCCATCCGGAAAGTCTTTAACTCCCTCTCCCTGCCCTTAGCCATGACTTAGTAGCTACGGCGGGCCGATCTGGAGAGCGGCGGTCGTGAATTTGGAGTTGGCCGCCGATCTGGAGAGCGGCGCTACGAGTGTTCCTCTTTTCTGGGAAGGAAGCAGTACCGGAAATTCGCTCTTATCAATCTATTGGGCAAAGCCCTTGGCTTACTTCCCACTTATGGGTAGGGATAAGCTGCCGGGTGAGAGGAAAATCAGGAATTAACAGGGCATTTTCTTTCTAGCAGCAATGCATACTATCCCGAAAAAGGGGGTTTGAAACAAGTTTTAGTATCCATCCCGAACCTTGGCTGGATACTATGGCAGAATTAAAGATAACCGGCATCCATTGGATAGAGGGGCGGTTCGCGAACTGCGCCCACAGGGCTTTGCCAAGGATGCCAGCCCTTTCGAATATACTTTAATTCGGGCGCCGGGTTGGAGGGGCCGCAGGAGAGGGAGAAACAGTTTGCTTTATTCCTGGTCCGACGAGCAAAAAAAGGCCGGAACGAGCTCCGGCCCTTTGGTTCGTCCAGTTGTGCTTGCCTTATGGACTTACTTGACGACCTCCCAATTCATCTCAAAGGTGTTGTCATACAGCGTGTAAGTATACCCCATCATTTTACCCACCCCGGGCGGGGTGCCTTCCTGGATTTTCCAATAGGAAAGGTAAATGGACGGAATCATCCGGGGCTCCCCGGTTACCGGGTCGGGATCGATGTTATTCCAGGTCTCCCGTTTTTCCATGACCCGCCACAGGGTGCCGTATTTCTTGTTGCGCACCGTCTGCCCCACATTGGGCAAACCCTTCTTGGCCATAATTTCATCGTATTCTTTCATCGCCGCCTCCTGTCACTCCTTCGAATGAGTCCACTGCCAATGAAATTTGCCACCATGGCCACGAACACTGAACTATGAATGTTCTTATTTTAATCCCTCTCCTCTTTATTGTAAAGTTGCGTGAATTTTTTCTTGCAAGGAGAGCAAGGAGCTTTCCGCGTGGACAATGGCGTCCAGGCGTTGATCCAGCTCACCCAGACGTTGACTTACCTCCTGGCTGCTGGCCTGTTTGTGGGCCAGGGCCCGTTCCAGGGCCTGTTGGATGCCGGCCGTGGTGTCGTCGATCTTGGTCAGCCAGTTCTGGCGGAATTCCCGGGCCAACTCCGTCAGCCGGGTCTGGAAATCGTAGCGCAGGCGGCCGCAGTGCTTATCCACCAGCTCATCGACGTTTTCCAGGAGCTTTTTCAGGAGGAGCCCTTTGGTCAGAGCCCGGGGGAGGAGATTGGTGATGGTCATCTGGATGATTTCCAGGCCGACGGGGTCCTCTTTAAATTTGAACCAGAATTGACTTTTTTGCATCATTTCTGCTTCGCCGCCAAAGCCCCGCAGAGAAAAATCAAAGATCCGGGCCGTCAGTTGGGTCAGGCGTTCCAGGATAGCATTAATGCGGTCGGCGAACTCTTGGTGAATGTCGGCCAGCTTTTGGACGACTTTATCGATCTCCTGGCGCCGCCAGAGGGTAAAGACGTCCCGCAGGGCGCTGAAAAGGAACTGCTCCATGTCGTGGCGCAGGTCGCCGGCTGCCTGGACCTTGGCCTGAAAGGTGATCTGGACGTCATGATGCAGCCGGGCCAGAGTGTCTTTTTTGAAAACGGCCAGATCAGCATTGATCTCTTCCAGCAGACCTTTGAGGCGGCCGTCCAAAAGGAGCAGGGACATTTCCCGCTCTTTGACCAACCCCTGCAATTCGCCGTTAAATTGCCTGATCTTGGTTTCCAGTTCCTGCAGGGAGAGGGTCCCGGCCTGCCGCTCCACCTTGAGGGCCAGGGTGGAATCGGTTAAGGCCTTGAGGGCGCCGTGCAGGCAGGAAAGGAGCAGGACCCGGCCTTTGTCGGCGTAGAGGAAGTCCCGCAGGTGCTGCTCGAATTGGGGCAGTTGGCTGGCCGCCAGGAGCTCCGGCTGCCGCTGCTCCTTGCCGTCCAGGGCCAGCTTGGCGCTTAAAGGGAAGATCTGCAGGCTGTTGGTGGCCAGACTGTCCGTAAGCACCTTGCGGGTAAAATCCAGGGCCTCCTGCCGTTCCGCCTCGGCCACGTAGTCAATCTTGTTCAGGACAAAAAAGAGTTTATGGACATATTCCCGGATATCACGCAAAAACTCATCTTCCCCCGCCGACAGGGGCGGGTCCACCGTGACCACAAAAATGGCCGCATCCACATGGGGCAGATAATTATAGGCCACTTCGGTGTTATGGCTATAGACCGAGCCGACGCCGGGGGTGTCAATGATGCGCACCCCGTCCTTGAGATAATCCGAGGGATAGGCAATCACCACTTCCCAGACCCCTTTCTGATTGCGGGGATTGCCCCTCTCGGTGATATAATCGGCCAATTCCTCCCGGCGGATCTCCTGGCGCTGGCCGTTTTGAAAAATGACTTCGATCTTGAGCCTCTCTCCGTATTCAATGATCGTCACCACCGATGTTAAGGGCACGACGGCCGTGGGCAGGAGCGGTTCGCCCAACAGGGCGTTGATCAGGGTGCTCTTGCCCCGCTTAAAGGCCCCCAACATCACCAGATTAAAGCGATTCTGCTGCAGTTTGGTCAACAGGGATGATAGATAAGATTGATTGATGTCCGGGAAGCGCTGCAACGTTGTCAGATGTTGAGCTAATTCTTTCTGCAATTGCTGATAGTGTGTCATTCCCTCACTCCGGTGCAAAAAAAAAACTCCTGCCCTGCGGGGGCAGAAGTCATCATCCCGGCCGCGGCTACGGCTGGGCACTTACGGTGGACTTCATCACCATCTATTTTAAAATATAGTACTCCCCCGCCACCGGCAAGTCAACCAGAAAGCCGATAGAAAAAAATTTTTGTTAAAAAACCTTGCCTTTGCCGCCAGCCTTGCTGATAATAAAATGAAACCGGAGGCGATGAAGTCCGCCCGAACCGCCCGCAACCCTGACCGCGGGCTGATGACTTCTACTGATTCTCAAAATTTCAGTAGAAGTTTTTTTTTGCTGGGATTATGCTCATGAGTGGACTAAACTTCTGGTGTCATGCTTTCCTGGCCTTTGCGGCAGCTCCGGGACATCTTCCCGGGCTGTATAATATTTGTGCCATGGTACGTCTGCCCCCCCACCGCACTTTGCCAACCCGACGATCCTGGCGCCGGCGCCTCGGATCTTCTGATCTGGCGATTTTTCTCCGTACTCTCCGACAACGTCTGTTCGCTGCCGATGGATGGACCATGAAAATTCTTCTGGTGATGCTGGGAGGCAGCCTGGGGGCGCTGTCACGCTACGGCGTCTCCCTGCTGGCCGTCCAGCTTTTCGGGACCCGCTTCCCCTGGGGCACCCTCATTGTCAATCTTGCCGGCTGTTTTCTCATCGGCCTGGCCTTTGCTTTGGGCGAGAGGGGTTTGAGCCTGATGAACCCCGCCATGCGCCTTTTTTTTATGACCGGTTATTTGGGGGCCCTGACCACTTTCTCCACCTACGGTCTGGAAACCATGAATGCCCTGCGCAGCGGCCGTTATCTGGTGACTACGGCCAATATCCTGGCCAATAACCTCATCGGCTCGGCCCTGGTGATTCTGGGCCTGATCGTGGGGCGACTGCGGTGAGAGTCAGGGGTCAGGGGGGCAAAAATATCTTTTTGATTGCACCTGGGTATTAGTGGAAAGGCATAAAACTTTGATCTTGGCCCCTTCATTCTAACCCCTCGCTAACGCTCGGGGCTTGGCTTTGTAGCCTGCGGCTCAGCACCCAGAGGGCGAAATGCAACCGTATAAAATTATTGACATCTTCACCTCGGAAGAGGCCCACTGGCAGGGGAAGCTTACTTCCCGGGCGGTGGGAGAGTACATTCATGATTTGAAGATCCCGGCGCGTCTTTTAGTCGTGCGAGGCGTGGCCGGGGTTTACGAGAGCGGCGAGATCAGCACGCCGGGGATCGAGGTCCTGGGCTACAACATGCCGGTCTGGATCAGGATCATTCTGCCGGCCGCAGAGGCCGACAGAGTCACGACCATGCTGGCCAAGATGGTCACCGACGGCATCGTCGCGGTGCAGGACTTGGACGTGGTGTCCCATCGCACCAAAGGCAAGCTTCTGCCGAAACATGTCCGGGTGCGGGACGTCATGAATCCGGAGCCCAAAAGGGTAGAGCTGACAACGCCGGTCAGTGAAGTGGCCCGCCTCTTGTTATCCTCCACCTTCACCGGCCTGCCGGTGGTGGACGAAGATAACCGGCCGGTGGGGGTGATCTCCCAGACCGATCTGATCTATAAAGCGGGCCTGCCCATGCGCCTGGGTCTGCTGGCAGAGGCCGAAGAGGCCAAGATTGCGGCTGTTTTAGAGGCCATGGCCGAAAAGCAGGCCAGAGAGGTCATGACCTCGCCGGCGGTGGTCATCCAGCAGGAGGCGCCGGTTACCGCGGCCGTTGACCTCATGCTCCAGAAGGGCGTGAAACGCCTGCCGGTGATCGACGAGCACGGCCGTCTGGTAGGCAATATCTCCCGAGTGGATATTTTTCACAGCATCCTGCAGGAGTGCCCGGACTGGCAGGCTTTTCAGAGGCAGCAGATTAAAGTGGAAAACCTCAGCACCGTGGCCGATATCATGCGGCGGGAGGTGGCGACGGTCCGACCCGAGACGCCGGTGGAGGAACTTATCCGCATCATTGACACCAATGATATCCAACGGATCTGCGTGGTGGACGAACACGGCGCCTTTCTGGGCCTGATCTCGGATAAAGACCTCTTGGCCGCCTTTGCCGACCGCCATCCCGGCATCTGGAACTATTTTGTCAGTAAGATTCCCTTTACCGAACGGCGCCGCCGGGATAAAAACCTGCAGCGTTATCTGGAACTGCAGACCGCCGCCGACGTCATGAACACCCGGATTATCACTGTGCCAGAAGATACACCCATTCAGACGGCCATCCAGATCATGTTGGACGGCGCCTTTAAACGCCTGCCGGTGGTGGACGCCCAAGGGAAATTGCGGGGTATGGTCAGCCGGGAAGCCCTGCTGCGGGCCGGATTTGCCTCCTTGGCACCGATTGCCGGGGCCACGTCCAAAACTGCGGCGACGCCTTCCGCCGGCTCAGAGGGAGATTGAGGCAAGGAGGAGCACATGGAAGAAATGTGGTTTACTGCGGCAAGTTGGATCGGCATGGCGCTGGTGGCCAGCTTCATCTCCATCCGCCTGGGCATTTCGGTGGCCCTGGTGGAAATCTTTCTGGGGGTCATCGGCGGTAATTTCCTCGGCTTTCAGCCCAATGAATGGATCAACGTCCTGGCCGCCTTCGGCTCCATGATGCTCACCTTTCTGGCGGGCGCCGAAATTGATCCGGACTCCTTCCGCCGACACCTTAAGCCCAGTCTCATCATCGGCGGGCTCTCTTTCCTGATGCCGTTTCTGGGTTGCATGGCCTTTGCGCATTATGCCACCGGTTGGACGTTTCGGGAAGCCCAGATCGCCGGCATCGCCCTGTCCACCACCTCGGTGGCCGTGGTCTACGCCGTCATGGTGGAGACCCGCCTCAATGAAACGGACCTGGGCAAACTCATGCTGGCCGCCTGCTTCGTCACCGACCTGGGCACGGTCCTGGCCCTGGGCATCCTATTTGCCCGCTTTGACCGCTGGATGATCGTCTTTGTGGTCGTCACCGGTCTGGCCCTGTGGCTGCTGCCCCGCTTCAGCCGGTATATGTTCACCAAATACGGCGGCCGGGTGAGCGAACCGGAGGTCAAGTTCATCTTCCTAGTCCTCTGCTTCCTGGGAGCCTTGGCGGTCACGGCCAGCAGCGAGGCAGTGCTGCCAGCTTATCTCTTTGGCCTGGTGGTGGCCGGCGTCTTTGTGCAAGATAAGGTCTTGCTCCACCGGATGCGCACCATTACCTTCACCCTTCTGACGCCCTTCTTTTTCATCAAAGCCGGTGCCCTTATCTCCATCCCGGCCCTGATCTCCGGCTTCAATCTCATCCTTATCTTCCTGACCGTGAAGATGGTCACCAAAATCATCGCCGTCTGGCCGCTGACCAAATATTACGGCATGACCACCCGGGAAGGAAACTACTTTACCCTCCTGATGTCCACCGGCCTAACCTTCGGCAGCATTTCCGCTCTCTTCGGCCTCACCAACAACATCATCAATCAGGCGCAATATTCCGTGCTGGTAACTACCGTCATCGCCTCGGCGGTGGTGCCCACCTTCATTGCCACCACCTGGTTCACCCCCAGACGCCCCTTTGTGGTGGAACCGGTGGTTTACGGCACCCTAGAGCATTTTCTCCATTATCCCGAGGAGATGTGACGCCGCAATTGGTAAGCGGCAGCCGGCAAACATGTCATGATGCAAAACCTGCTCGATCCCCTGACAACTGCCTCCGGTTCAGGAGCTTGGCACATTCTCGAAACTCGAAACTCATAACTCATAATCACTGTTCACGAAAAACCTTTTATAACAATCGGCAACCAGTAGGAGGTGGCTATGTTCAAAAAACTTCTCGTAGCGTATGACGGCTCCGAGGGAGCGCGGAAAGCCCTGGCTGCGGGCCTCAATCTGGCCCGGATTCACCAGGCCGAGTTGTGGGCGGTGAGCGTCCAGGAGCGGCTCCCCCGCTATGGCGGCACCATCGACGAGATTGACGAAGAAAAGAAATTTTTGGATGAGCGGTTCGAGAAGATCGCCGCCGAAATCCGGGCCAGGGCCCAGGAAGCGGGCCTGGATATAAAATTGCTGCGGCCCTTCGGGCATCCGGCCCAGACCATCGTGAAGGTGGCCCAGGAGGAGAACCATGACCTGATCCTGGTGGGGCACAGCGGCGTTTCCGGGGTCTGGGCGGCTTTCTTGGGTACCACCGCCGAGAAAGTCAGCCGCCACGCCCCTTGCAGCGTGCTCATCGTCCGCTAAGGAAAAGATCTGGAGGTACTAAAGCCATGGATCAATCTCCGCAGGATGCGGTGCAACGAAACCTGGAACCACCCTCAGCCATAAAATTTGTTATCCTTCTGGGGGTGGTCAGCCTTCTGAGCGACATGACCTATGAAGGGGCAAGGAGCATCAACGGTCCCTTCTTGGCACAGTTGGGGGCCGGCGCGGCCCTGGTAGCCACGGTGGCCGGTCTGGGGGAACTCATCGGCTATGCCCTGCGGCTGCTCTCCGGCCTGGTCACCGACCAGACCAGGCGTTATTGGGCCATCACCCTGATCGGCTACTGCCTCAATCTCTTTGCTGTGCCCCTCCTAGCTTTGGTGGGACGCTGGGAGATTGCGGTCGGCCTGATGTTGACGGAGCGTCTAGGCAAGGCCATCCGCAATCCGGCCCGGGACGCCATGTTATCCCACGCCGCCTTCACCGTGGGTCGGGGCTGGGGCTTCGGCCTGCATGAGGCCATGGATCAACTGGGCGCCTTCATCGGCCCAGTCATGATGTCCGGCGTTTTATTCTTCAAGGAAGCCGGCGGCTTCCCCACGGCCTATGGTATCCTGCTTCTGCCGGCCCTGGCCGCCATAGCCACCCTCCTCTGGGCCAGATTTTTGTACCCCAGACCGGAACACCTGGAGGTCAAGGTCCTGACGGTGGAGCCCGAGGGCCTGTCCCGCTCTTTCTGGCTCTATGTGGCGGCGGTAGCCCTGCTGGGGGCCGGTTTTGCCGATTTTCCCCTGATCGCCTACCATTTCAAACAAGCCCAGGTGATGCCCGTGGCCTGGATCCCCCTGGCCTATGCCGTGGCCATGGGCACCGATGCTTTGGCGGCCCTGGCTTTGGGCTATACCTATGATCGCCTGGGGATTGTAGTGATGGTGGCCGCCACCCTCTTGTCAGCCCTCTTTGCGCCGCTCGTCTTTTTGGGAGGCTTTACCTGGGCAATCCTGGGCATGGTCTTGTGGGGCATCGGCATGGGGGCCCAGGAGTCGGTAATGCGGGCCGCGGTGGCCGATCTGGTGGCCAGCAAACGGCGGGCCTCGGCCTACGGCATCTTCCAGACGGGCTACGGCGTCTTCTGGTTTCTGGGGAGCGTCCTCATGGGCCTGCTCTATGATAACTTCCTCATATACCTCATCATCTTTTCGGTGGCGAGCCAACTCCTGGCCATCCCCATAATTCTGGTGGTGGCCCGCAGCTTCTGCCCGGTGCGGCGGTAACAGTTTTCCTTGTCTGTCGCCCCCATTTGGAAAAATTTGCCGATCTGCCGGGAGAAATATGGTATGGTTAATGATAATACCCTCTGACCAGAAAGGAACCTGCCCATGAGTCCGAAAATCAGTGCGGTAAAGGCCATGGAAATCCTTGATTCGCGCGGCAACCCCACCATTCGCGTCTTTGTGGCCCTGGACAATGGCATTGTGGCCTCGTCCTCAGTGCCGTCCGGCGCCTCCACTGGCGAGCATGAAGCTGTGGAATTGCGGGACGGCGACGGCCAACGCTACGGCGGCAAAGGGGTGCTGCAGGCGGTAGAGAATGTCAATACGGTCATCGCTCCAGAGGTCATCGGCAAAAACCCCGTCTATCAGGCCGATCTGGACCGGCTGCTCATTGCCTTGGACGGCACCCCCAACAAAGCCCGCCTGGGGGCCAACGCCATTCTGGGCGTCTCCCAGGCTACGGCCAAGGCCGCGGCCCAAAGCGCCAACCTCCCCCTTTATGCTTACCTGGGGGGCACCGGCGCCGTGCGTCTGCCCATGCCCATGATGAACGTTTTGAACGGCGGCAAGCACGCCGACAACAGCGTGGATTTTCAGGAATTCATGATCATGCCCCTGGGTGCCCCCACCTTCCAGGAGGCCCTCCGCTATTGCGCCGAGGTCTTCCATGCCCTGAAGAAGATCCTGCAGAAAAAGGGCTACAACACCAACGTGGGTGATGAGGGCGGCTTTGCCCCCAACCTCAAGAGCAATAACGAGGCCTGCGAGGTGATCCTGGAGGCCATCGAAGCCGCCGGCTATAAACCCGGCCTGGATGTGGCCCTGTCCCTGGACCCGGCGGCCAGCTCCTTTTTTGAAAACGGCGTCTACAACCTCAAGAAATCGGGCCAGGGCATCAAAACCACGGCTGAAATGAACGCCCTCTACCAGGAATGGATCCAGCATTACCCCATCGTCTCCATTGAAGATGGTTTGGATGAAAATGATTGGGCTGGCTTCCAGGCTATGACTGCGGCCATCGGGGCTCGTATCCAGATTGTCGGCGATGATATCTTTGTCACCAACAGCAAATTCGTCCAGCGGGGCATCGCCGAGAAATCGGCCAACGCCGTCCTCATTAAATTGAATCAGATCGGCACAGTTACCGAAACCATCGAGACCATCCACCTCTGCCGCCAGGCTGGCTGGGGCTATGTCATCTCCCACCGCTCCGGCGAAACGGAGGATACCTTTATGGCCGATTTCGCCGTGGCCATGGGCGGCGGCCAGATCAAGACCGGGTCGGTGAGCCGCAGCGAACGTATCGCCAAATACAACCGCCTCCTGGAGATCGAAGCGGAATTGGGGAAAGCCGCAGTCTTTGGCAATCCTTTCGCCAGATAAAAGAACCAGGCAGGCCGCCGGCTCGCCCCTCTGGCACACTGTCTCCCCTCGTTCCCCAGTTAACCTTGGGAACGAGGGAAATCGACAACTGACAACTAACAACTGATATCTATCAAGCCATGTCAACTCCTGCTCCCGATCGCCCCCGCCACGGGGGCGACTTAACCTTGGCCAAAAGCGTCTTCCACCGCACGGAGATCATCGATTTCAGTGCCAATCTGAATCCCTTGGGGCCCCCCCAAGGGGTCTGGCAGGCCTTACTGGAGAATCTCCAGAATATCGTGCACTATCCCGATCCGTACGCCCGGGAGCTGCAAGCCGTCCTGGCGGCCCATCTGGGGATTGCGCCGGACAACGTGGCCCTGGGCAACGGCTCCATGGAGCTGCTCTATCTGTTGCCCCGGGTCTTTCGCCTGGAACGGGCCTTGCTGCCGGCACCGGGGTTCAGTGAGTATGAATACGGGGTGCGCCTCTCCGGCCTGACCTGTCACTATATCTATCTCAAACCACCTGATTATACCTGGAATATGGCGGAACTCTGCCATACCGTGGCCCAGGCCGGCTTGATCTTCCTGTGTAACCCCAACAACCCCACGGGGACCCTGTTCTCGCGGGACGATCTTAAGGAATTGCTGGCAGCGCTGCCCGAGACAGCCCTGCTGGTGATGGATGAGGCTTTCATAGATTTTGTTGATGACTACCAGACATTGACCTTAGTATCCCGGGCGGTGCAGGACCCCCGGGTTTTGGTCCTGGGATCGTTGACCAAATTTTTTGCCCTGCCGGGGCTGCGGTTGGGCTTTGTAGCCGGGACCAAGGAACGGGTGCAGCAGTTGGCCGCGCAGCTGCCGCCCTGGAATATCAACAGCCTGGCTCAGGCAGCCGGGACCGCGGCCTTACGGGATCAGAAATATCAGGCTCATTCCCGGGAGTATATCCACAAGACCCGGCAGAAGCTGTACGAGGCCTTGCAAGCCATTCCGGGGGTGAAGCCCTTGCCGCCCACGGCCAATTTTATCTTCTGCCGGTTGGGGCCGGAGCTGCCCAGCGCTCCTCGTCTTGTGGAACTCATGGGCCAGCGGGGTTTTCTGCTCCGGGACTGCTCCAATTATCGAGGGCTGGACGATCGCTCTCTGCGCCTGGCAGTGCGCCGGCAGCGAGAGAATGAGGCCCTGGTAGAGGCCCTGCGGGAACTGCTCGACCATGGGGTTTGAGCTGCTGGCCGCCTATGCCCTGGATCTGGTGTTGGGCGATCCGCCTTCCTGGCCCCATCCGGTCCGCTGGCTGGGTCGGCTTATGAACGCCTGGGAGAAACCGCTGCGCCGACGCTTGCCTTCACCGCGCTTGGCCGGGGTGGTCCTGGCCGCGGGCTGCCTGCTGGCGGCCGCTGGGACCGCCTCTTTGCTCGTCTGGCTGGCCGAGGCCAGCCATCCCTGGTTGGGCTGGGGGATGAGCGTCTTTCTCATCTACTTGGCCATTTCCGTGCGGGACCTGGCAAACCATGCCTGGGCGGTCTATCGACCCCTGCAGCGAGGTGATCTACCGGCAGCCCGGCAGGCTCTATCTTTTATTGTCGGTCGGGATACGGCTCAATTAGACGAAGCCGGGATCATCCGGGCTACGGTGGAGACCATCGCAGAAAATACCGTGGACGGGGCCATGTCGCCCATGTTTTACGCGGCTCTGGGCGGGCCGCCACTGGCCTGGGCCTTTAAGGCCGCCAGCACCCTGGATTCCATGGTGGGCTATAAAACAGAACGCTATCGGGAGTTCGGCTGGGCTGGGGCGAAGTTGGACGACCTGGCCAATTGGCTGCCGGCCCGCCTCAGCGGCGTCTTTTTTGTCCTGGGGGCCACACTGACAGGCCTGGACTGGCGGCGGACCTGGCAGATCTACCGGCGGGATGGCCGGAAACACGCCAGCCCCAACGCCGGTTGGCCTGAGGCTGCCATGAGCGGCGCCCTGGGCCTGCGCCTGGGTGGACCCAACGTCTATCATGGAGCATTGGTGCAGAAACCCTGGATCGGCGACGCTGTGCGGCAGCCGGAACTGGCGGATATTCCCAGAGCCATCCGCCTCCTCTTTGCCGTCAGCACCCTGGCGGCTCTGGCCTTTATCGTCTTGGGGATGGCCCTGAAAAAAGGGTTGACTTAAGGCTGGCATTGCCGTACCATGTAACATTTTTGAGCGTATTCGGATGAGCCTCCCTCGCCGGCCGGTGCCGGTCAAACCCCTGGTAAGTGTGATTTTTGCCCAGCCGAATCTGGAGACTGCGGTCTTTCGGGAATTGGCAGAAGTGTTGGGACCGCCGGATCTGATAAGCGGCTGGCTGCCCTTTGACCAGACGCACTATTATGCACCAGAAATGGGGGCAGGCCTGCAGCGCCGCTTGGCGGTTTTTCTGCAATTGGCCGATCCGGGAGCCCTCTGGCAGTGGAAGCATTACACCAATGGCCTGGAGGACCGTTTCTCTCTGGGCGGCCGCCGATTGGTGAACATCGATCCGGGCTATCTGAGCCGGGAACGCCTGGTTTTGGCCACCGGTAAGAACTACACGCACCGTCTCTATCTACAGGGAGGTATCTATGGGGAGTTCACCCTGATATTTCAAAAGGGTGGCTGGCAGACGCTGCCTTGGACCTATCCCGACTATGGCAGTGAGCCCCTACGGCAGTTTTTTGAGGCGGTCCGGCAGAAGTATCTCTGGCAGTTGCGGCAATTGGCCACTCTCTCGGCCGACCGGAGTAAGTAGCCTGAATAAAATTTGGCCGAGACCCATGAATTCTTCCGGGGAAACGCAACTCCCGCCCCTGGCGGGCTTGTTCTCCGGCTCTCCGAACCACCAGGCTCCTTGCTGCCATAGGCCATTTTCTGATCACTGGCTACTCCAATGGTTCGCCAGCTTGACATTTTCTCGGAACGACAAACTATGAACGATGAACTATGAAAAGTATGACCGCGTTCGGACGGGGTGAAGCAGAGGGGACCGGCTGTCGGTTGGCCGTGGAAGTGCGCACTCTCAACCATCGTTTCCTGGACCTGCATCTCCGGTTGCCCCGGTCCCTCCTGGGGTTGGAGGACCGCCTGCGCCAACTGATCAGCAGCCGCATTGCCCGGGGCCGGGTGGAGCTGAGCGTCTCCCTGACCTATACCGGCCAGAGCCCCCGATCCCTGGTAGCCGATACCCACCTGTTGCAGGAGGCGGCGGCCCTCCTGAACGAGCTGCAGGAGACCTTTGCCCTGCCCGAGCCCTGGGGCTGGGAACAACTGTTACACTTCCCAGAGGTCATTACCCTCCAGGAGACCTCTCCCCGCGATGAAGAGGCCCTCTGGTCGGTCCTGAGCGCGGCCGGTCAACTGGCCCTGGACGTGGTGGAGGCGATGCGGCGCCGGGAAGGGGACTATCTGCGGGGGGAACTGCTGACCCATTTACAGCGGCTGGTGGACCAGGTGGATGTTATTGAACTGCGGGCCAGTACCGTGCCGGAGGCCTATCGGGATAGACTGCAGGTCCGCTTGGCGCAACTGCTGCCCGAGACCGCGCCCCTGGACCCCCAGCGTCTGGCCCAGGAGGTGGCCATTCTGGCGGATCGGGCCGATATTACCGAAGAGCTGGCCCGGTTGCGCAGCCACGTGGAGCAGTTCCTGCAGGCCATGGCTGCCGCCGGACCCAGCGGCCGCAAACTGGATTTCCTTCTCCAAGAAATGAACCGAGAGATTAATACCATCGGTTCCAAAGCCACGGACGCCGCCATCTCTCAGGCGGTTATCGCCGTCAAGACCGATCTGGAGCGGCTGCGGGAACAGGTCCAAAATATTGAATAAGTAACCCGATCATTTTTTAACAATTAGTTTTAATTGTTCTTTTTATCTAGTTGGAGAATTGCGTCCATGCCAGGAAAAGATTCGCCTCTCATCAATATCGGCTTTGGCAATACTGTTGTCAGTACTCGGGTAGTAGCTATTGTCACTCCGGGATCTGCCCCCATGAAACGCCTGCGGGAAGACGCCAAAAACGAACAGCGCCTCATTGACGCCACCCATGGGCGCAAAACCCGGGCCATTATTATTACGGACAGCAATCATATCATCCTATCGGCGATCCAGCCGGAGACACTCTCCCAACGATTCTCTGGCGATGGCGCGTCGAACCGGAGCCCCAAGGATCCCTAAATGGCAGCCCAGATCTTTGTTATCTCCGGCGCTTCCGGGGCGGGCAAGACGACTCTGGTCCGGGCCTTACAGGCCAACGATCCCAACTTGCGGTTTGCCGTCTCCTACACCACCCGGCCGCCTCGCCCCGGCGAAGTGGACGGCCGGGATTATTGTTTTGTCTCCGAGGAGGAATTTGACCGACTCATCCGGGCAGGCCTATTGGTGGAGTATGTTCACCAGTTCGGTTATTATTACGGCACTTCCCAAACGTGGCTCGACCAAGCTCTGAAAGGCCACCAGGATATCCTCTTTGACGTGGAGATTCACGGCGCCAGGGCTTTGAAGGAGCGGTGCCCCCTGGGAATTTTTATTTTTATCCTGCCTCCCACGCCAGCGGTCCTGGAGGGCCGCTTGCGCAACCGAGGCAGCCTACCGGAAGGGGAGCTGCAGCAGCGTCTGGCCCGGGTTCGCCAGGAAGTGCAGGAAGCCCCGTGGTATGACTATCTGGTGGTCAATGACGATCTGTCCCAGGCCACCCGCCAACTCCAGGCCATCGTCACCGCAGCCCGTTGCCGCTCCGATATCCTCTGGTCCACCCTCAGCCCTTTCTGGCGTTAGCCGGCCGCAGGCGTGCGCCCTGCGTCCGGCCGCACTTCCTACCCGCTGGTCAATCACACACCCCGCTTCCCAATCTTGACACCGGCTGATAAACCGGATAAATAAGGAAAGTTATGGCCAGGCCAACAACCCCTCGACGGTTCTGGTAATTATGGCCACAGGGTGGCATTATGGGAAAATATTGGGATGCTGGTATTGAGACCCTGAAGTTTGAGGAGCTGCAAAAAGTACAGTTGGAACGACTGCGGCAGACGGTGGCCCGCGCCGGCAGGAGTCCTTTTTATGGCGAGCGCCTCCGGCAGGCCGGCATTACTTCGGACTCGTTCCAAAGTCTGGAAGATATCCGCCAGATCCCGCTGACCAGCAAGGATGACCTGCGGGCTCATAGCCGGGACATGCTGACCGTGCCGCTCCGCGATATCATCCGGGTGCACGCCTCTTCGGGTACCACGGGCCAGGCGACGGTCGTTTATTATACCCGCACCGATATTGAACTCTGGGCTGATCTGGTGGCCCGTTCCCTCTACATGACCGGTTTGCGGGCTGATGACGTCTTTCAGAACATGATGGGCTACGGCCTGTTCACCGGCGGCCTGGGCTTTCATTATGGGGCCGAACGCCTGGGGGCCATGACCATTCCCGCCGGGGCCGGCAACAGCAAACGCCAGGTGCAGCTGATGCAGCAATTTGCTACCACGGCCATCCACATCATCCCCAGCTACGCCCTGTTCCTCCTGACTACCTTTGCCGAATTGAACGTCGATCCCCAGGACCTGCCGCTGCGGTTAGCCTACATCGGCGCCGAACCGTATTCTGCCGAAACCCGGCAGCGGATTGAAGAAGCTTATGGTCTCAAGGCCTATAATTGCTATGGCCTGTCGGAATTGAACGGCCCCGGCGTGGCCTTTGAATGTCCGGAGCAAAACGGCTCCCATGTCTGGGAAGACAGTTTTCTTCTGGAAGTCTTGGATCCGGAAACATTGGAACCGGTGGGGCCGGGTGTCGTGGGCGAGCTGGTCTTCACCAACCTGACCAGGCAGGGCATGCCCCTGCTGCGCTACCGCTCCCGAGACCTGGCCTCCTATGACGACCAACCCTGCCCCTGCGGCCGGCACAGCCGCCGCATCTCCCGGATCCAGGGCCGCACCGACGACATGATCATCATCAAAGGGGTCAATATCTTTCCCATCCAGATTGACCGGGTGCTTATGGGCCTGCCGGAAGTGGACGCCAATTATCTGGTGGAACTCAAACAGGAAGGCGCCAACGAGACCATGGTCGTCAAGGTGGAGGTGAAACAGGATTATTTCCGGGAGGACCTGAAATTCCTCAAGGCCTTGCAGAAAAAGATCACCGAGGCTCTGAAAAGCGATTTGTTGGTGACTCCGAGGGTGGAATTGGTGGAGCATAACTCCCTCCCCCGGGGGGAAGGCAAGGCGGTGCGGGTGGTGGATTACCGGGTCAAAGGCTGAGGTCCCAGGTACTGGCGGAGGTATTCCCAACCCTGGGCTTTGGTCAATTTACCCTGAAAACGGAACGGTACCCGCAAGCCGCCTAGGAGCGACGCTAACCGAAGGCCGCCCGAAAATTGATACGACACCGTATCCTCTTTGAGCAAGGCCGCCAGGGTCGCGGGAATGGCCGGCAAACGCACGAACAGCGGCATTTCCACGAGAGTCTCGCCGCCCGCCGGAATGGTTACCGCAGTGTCACTCTGCCCCTGCACCAAGTCCGCACCCTCCACTGCCAGATTGAAATCGTACCCCAGAATTCTCAGGGGGTCCGGATTGGGATTGGTCACCCGCAGACGGGCGCTCAAGGGCCAACATTGGCTTTCCGGGGGATACATAACCATTTCCTGCAGGGCAACCTCCGGCGGGGCAATCCGGCCCGAGGCCAAATCCCTGACCCCGCAAGCCGTCAGACCGCACAGCAGACATCCTCCCAGGAACCAAAGAAATATCCGATAGTTTTTATTTTTTTTTGACATCCGCTTGATATCCTTTTAGACTATATCTACTCTTTTTTCCAACGTCAGGCCAATATCTTGCAGTAAATCAAGGAGAGGAACAAATGCTGCGTGCTTCTCTTCGGCGGTCCGGAATGTCTCTACTTGTCACGGGGCTCCTTGTTCTGCTGCTTCTCGGCAGCGGCCAATCCCACCAGGCCCAGGCCTTTACCGAGGCCTCCCGTTATGAACTGGGGTTGCGCTATGGCTACGGCCAGACCTGTAATGCTCATGAAACGTTGTATTTTAACACCTTTTTCCCGCGTTGGGGGTTCTTTCTCACCGACGCCAACAACCCGGTTCTGGGGAAATGGCGCCTGTCCCTAATTTTGGAGGGTGTGCTGGGGAGCATCACCGACCACAACCGGGGCTGGGATATCGGGGTGACGCCGCTGCTCAAACTCAGCTATCCCTTTGGCCGGGTTCTGGGCTATCTCGAGGGCGGCGCCGGCCTGATTTGGGAGAATATCGATTCACCCACCTATGCCCATACCTTTAATTTCAGCCCGCAAGTCGGCGTCGGCTTTGATATCCAGCTGTTTGGCGGCTATGCCCTGTCTCTGGCCTACCGCTTCCGGCATACCTCCAATGCTGGTTTATATAAGGAAAATCCCGGTGTCAACAGCAATTTTTTCCTGATCGGGGTGATGTATTATTATTAGACGGCGCCTCATTTTTTAATTTTTTGTAAAATCAATGGATTGTTGGATGGCACACCGGCAGGCGCCGAGCAGGTCAATTTTTCCGATTGGCACCCCATCCTGGCATGACCGGCAGTTTAAATCCGGTCCCCCCTGCCAGCCAGGCCGGACGGCCCTTTTGTTCCTTGCCAGCCAACGGCGCAGGATATCTCGATGACTGAGACTGCCTCTTCTTGGACAGCCGCGGATCGCGGTTTTATGGCTTTGGCCCTCAAGCTGGCCCAAAAAGGCGCAGGGTTCACTTCCCCCAATCCCATGGTGGGGGCGGTGGTGGTCCGGGATGGCCGGATTGTCGGGCAAGGCTACCATCGGCGCTACGGCGGTCCCCATGCCGAGGTGGAGGCTCTGCAGCGGGCGGGGGCGCAGGCCCAGGGGGCGACCCTCTACGTCACCTTGGAGCCCTGCAACCACCACGGCAAAACGCCGCCCTGCACTCAGGCGGTGTTGGCCGCAGGGATCGCCCGGGTGGTCATCGCCAATGCCGACCCCAATCCCCGGGTGACGGGGGGTGGGGCCGATTTTTTGCGGCAACAGGGTCTGCAGGTGGAGATGGGGCTGTTAGCCGAGGCCGGCCAGAAGCTCAACGAGGCCTTTTTCAAGGCCATGACGACCGGCCGCCCCTGGGTCATTGCCAAAGCCGCGGCTTCCCTGGACGGCAAGATTGCCACCCATACCAATGACTCCCACTGGATCACCGGTCCTGCGGCCCGGGCCTGGGTGCACCGGCTGCGCCACCGGGTGGATGCCATTTTGGTGGGGGTGGGGACGATCTTGGCTGATGATCCGCAGCTCACCACCCGCCTGCCCCGGGGCCAAGGCAAGGACCCCGTCCGCATTGTTTTGGATAGTCGGCTGCGCCTGCCGCTGACCGCGCAGGTCCTCCATCTCCAATCAGCGGCGCCCACCTGGATTGCCTGTACCGAGGCGGCCCCGCCGGACATGAGAGCCGCGCTCGAGGCCCTGGGGGCGACCTGCCTGGTCCTGCCCAGCCGGCAGGGGCGGGTTGATCTGGAGGCGCTGCTTGCCCTTCTGGGACAGCGCCGAGTGCAAAGCCTCCTGGTGGAAGGCGGCGCCGAAGTGCACGGTGCCTTTTTTGAGGCCGGTCTCATTGATAAATTTCACCTTTTCCTGGCCCCCAAATTGATCGGCGGCCGCCAAGCCCCGGGAGTTTTGGGGGGTCAGGGCATGGCCCGCCTGGCCAGCGCCCCTCAGGTGCGCGATCTGACCATCCGCCGCTTTGCCCAAGATATTCTTATCAGCGGCTATCTTTAGAGGCTTTTGCAAAATGGTTATTATTGTCTTCCTGAAAGAAGTGAAGGATCTTGATTACCGATAAACATTTGATTCTTCGCTGCGCTCAGAAGGACAAAGAATAGAACAAGCGAATTTTGCAAAAGCCTTTTTAGTCTCCCATGTCAATCCCGTCTGTGCTGGGAATAATGCTTGCCCAAAATAAATTTCCATTATAGAATAGTTTTTTTAGCATAAACTGGAGAGGACCTATGATCAAGGCGGTGCGGGGCATGAAGGACATTCTGCCCCCGGAGACGAGCCGTTGGCAGCATATTGAGACTGTGGCCCGGCAGGTTTTTGCCTGTTACGGGTTCCAGGAAATCCGCCTGCCCCTGTTGGAGCGGACGGAACTGTTTAGCCGCTCCATCGGCGCCAGCACCGACATTGTCGAAAAAGAGATGTATACCTTTCTGGACCGCCATGGGGAATCGGTGACCCTGCGGCCGGAAGCCACCGCCTCGGTGGTGCGGGCCTTCATTGAAAACCGGCTGGATCAGGGCGCCGAAGTGAAGAAGTATTTTACCATCGGTCCCATGTTTCGCTATGAACGGCCGCAGAAGGGGCGTTATCGTCAGTTTCATCAGATCAACGGCGAGGCCTTGGGGGGCGAGGCCCCGGAGGTGGACGCCGAGCTCATCCTGCTGCTCATGGACATTTTTGCCCGTCTCGGCCTGACCGAAATCGCCCTGGTCATCAATTCCTTGGGCTGTCCGCTTTGCCGGCCGGCCTATCTGCTGGAACTGACTGCCCTGCTGGCCCGCAAAGGGCGGGATCTATGCGAGGACTGCCAACGGCGTAGCACCAGCAATCCTCTGCGGGTGTTTGATTGCAAGTCCAAAGTGTGCCAGGAAATCTTGACCCAGGTGCCCACCATGGCCGATCATCTCTGCGACGCGTGTGTGCAGCATGATGAGCGGGTGCGGGAGCTGTTAGGACGTTATGAGGTCCCCTATCGGTCCAATCCCCGCTTGGTGCGGGGTCTGGATTATTATAACCGGACGGCTTTTGAGGTGGTCACCACCCACTTGGGGGCCCAGGACGCGGTGGCCGGCGGCGGCCGCTATAATGGCCTGATCAAAGAATTGGGCGGCCCCGATGTCCCGGCCGTCGGCTTTGCCATCGGCGAGGAGCGCTTGGTAGCCCTCTTGAGCCAACAGGACGAGGGTCTGGCCCTGCCGCCGCTCTTATATGTGGCGGTCCTGGGCGCGGCGGCCATGGACCAGGGGTTTGATCTGGTCCAGACCTTGAGGCGCCGGGGGGTTGCCGCGGACCTGGATTTCGGCCAGCGGTCTCTCAAGGCCCAACTGACCATGGCCAACCGGCGGGGTGCCGCTTTTGTGCTGATTCTGGGGGATCAGGAGCTGACGGCCGGGGAAGCTCCCTTGAAAGATATGGCCACCGGGGCCCAGCAGGTGGTTTCCTTAACCGATCTGGCGGCCATCTGTGCAGCTTTGCAGGGAAAAGGAGTTTAAGGTGTTGGATACGTTGGCTGGCCTGCAGCGCACCCATTCTTGTGGGGCGCTGCGGCGGGAGGATGTGGATACCGAAGTAGTGCTCATGGGTTGGGTGCAGCGCCGCCGGGATCACGGTGGCCTGATTTTTGTGGATCTGCGGGACCGGGAGGGCCTGACGCAAGTGGTGTTCAATCCGGAGGTCAATGATGTGGCCCATGCCAAGGCCGATATGCTCCGGAGTGAATTCGTCATTGCCGTGCGCGGGATTGTCATCCTGCGGCCCGCAGGCATGGCCAACCCCAACCTGGCCACCGGCGACATCGAGGTGGCTGCCGCAGAATTACGCCTCCTGAACACCTCCCTGACGCCGCCTTTTGAGCTGGAAGACTTTAAACTGGACACCTCCGAAGCCATCCGGCTGCGCTATCGCTACCTGGATCTGAGGCGTCCCAGCCTTATGCACAACCTCCTGCTGCGCCACCGGGCAGCCCAGGTGGTGCGGACCTATTTACATGAGCATGGCTTCATCGAGGTGGAGACCCCCATTCTCACCAAGAGTACACCGGAGGGGGCCCGGGATTATCTCGTGCCCAGCCGTACCAATCCGGGCAAGTTTTTCGCCCTGCCCCAGTCGCCCCAGCTCTTCAAGCAGCTCCTGATGATGTCTGGCTTGGATCGCTACTACCAGCTCTGCCGATGTTTTCGGGACGAAGACCTGCGGGCCGATCGCCAGCCGGAGTTTACGCAGATCGATTTGGAGATGTCCTTTATTCGGGAGGAGGATATTTATTCTGTCATCGAGGGGTTGATGGCGACCCTTTTTCAAGAGATTCTTGGCCTCAAGATTGCCCGGCCCTTCCCCCGCCTCACCTATGATGAGTGCATCGCCCGATTTGGCGTCGACCGTCCTGACCGGCGCTTCGGTCTGGAGTTGGTGGACGTCACCGACCTGGTGGCGGGAACCGAATTTCGCACCTTCGCCGAGGTGGCGGCTCAAGGCGGCCTGGTCAAGGCCATCAATGGCAAGGGCCTGGCACGCCTGACCCGGAAGGAAATCGACGAACTGACGGCCTTTGTGGGCGTTTATGGCGCCAAAGGCCTGGCCTGGATCAAACTTACCCCCTCCGGCTGGCAGTCGCCGTTGGCAAAGTTCTTTACGCCGGGGCAGCAGGAAGCCCTCAACACCCGTCTCCAGGCCAAAGAAGGCGATCTCCTCATGTTCGTGGCCGACGCCCCTCAGGTGGTGCATACGGCCCTGGGCCAGTTGCGGCTCCATCTGGGGAAGAGGGAAAAACTCATCCCGCCGGACACCTATGATTTCTGTTGGGTGACCCACTTCCCTCTCTTGGAATACGATCCCGATGAGAAACGCTACGTGGCCATGCATCACCCCTTTACTGCGCCGCTCCGGGAAGATCTCCCTTTATTGACAAGTGATCCCGGGGCGGTGCGGGCCCGGGCTTATGACCTGGTCCTGAACGGCACGGAAGTGGGCGGCGGCAGCATCCGCATCCACCAAAGGCATATCCAAGAAAAGGTCTTTGCAGCCCTGCACATTGGCGAGGAAGAGGCCAGACAGAAGTTCGGCTTCCTCCTGGAGGCCCTGGACTACGGCGCCCCCCCGCACGGTGGCATTGCCTTCGGCTTCGACCGGTTGGTGATGATCCTGGCCGGGGCCAAATCCATCCGGGAAGTGATCGCCTTTCCCAAGACCCAGAAAGCCACCTGCCTGTTGACCCAGGCACCTGCGGAGGTGGACGTGGCCCAGCTCCTGGAATTGGGCATCCGTTTGGATCGGTGATGGGGGGAAGAGGGAAGCTGGTAGCCGGCAGCGATTTCCTATTCCTTAAAGATGAGACCATCTTGAAAATGATTACGGCTAGCAAAAAAACCGAGAAGATATTTTTAGACTGAAAAATTAACCGGAGAGTATTATGGCTCGTTGGAATTCGGAGCGGCGGCTCCTTGATCACGAACACAGCCAGACCTGGCAGCATCGGCTCCAGGAAGTGGCTGAACCCAATCTCATGCGGGAAATTTTTCCCTATGAGGAAGTGGCCCGCATAGATTTTGACTATAAATTTGTCATGCCCAATCCGCCGGAGCAGATGCTCATCACCGACACCACCTTCCGGGACGGCCAGCAGGCCCGGCCGCCCTATACGGTGCGGCAGATCGTGGATATCTTTGACATGCTCCACAGCCTCTCCGGCCCCAAGGGGATTATCCGCCAGAGTGAATTTTTTCTGTACAGCACCAAAGATAAAGAGGCGGTGCAGCGTTGCCTGGAGCGGGGCTACACCTATCCCGAGGTCACCGGCTGGATCCGGGCCAAGGCCGAGGATTTGCCCTTAGTGCGAGACATGGGGTTGCGCGAGACCGGCATTTTGACATCGGTGTCCGACTACCACATCTTTTATAAAATGAACGGCACCCGCAGCGCCATTCTGGAGCAGTATTTAAATATTGTCAGATCGGCCTTGAATCTGGGGATTACCCCGCGCTGCCATTTTGAAGACATCACCCGGGCGGACATCTTCGGCTTTTGCATCCCATTTGCCATCGAGCTGATGAAATTGCGGGAAGAATCAGGGATTGATATCAAGATCCGGCTATGCGACACCTTGGGCTATGGCGTTCCTTATCCCGGCGCCGCTTTGCCCCGGAGTGTGCCCCGGCTGATTCGGGCCTTTATTGAGGACGCCGGTGTCCCCGGCCATCTCCTGGAATGGCACGGCCACAACGATTTCCATAAGGGCTTTGTCAACGGTACCACGGCCTGGCTGTATGGCTGCGGCGCAGTGAACGGCGCCCTCCTGGGGTTCGGCGAGCGCACCGGCAACACCCCCATTGAGGCCCTGATCATCGAATACATCGGCTTCCGGGGCCACACGGATGGCATTAATACCACAGTCATAACCGATATTGCCCAGTATTTTGAAAAAGAGTTGAACTACCACATCCCGGCCAATTATCCTTTTGTGGGCAAAGATTTTAATGCCACCAGCGCCGGCATCCATGCGGACGGAGTGCTGAAAAATCCCGAGATTTATAATATCTTCGACACAGACAAGATCCTGGGGCGGCCCATCACCATCACCATTACGGATAAAACCGGGCGGGCCGGGATCGTCCATTGGCTGAATAGCCGCCTGAACCTGGTGGGCGATGCCCGCATCGATAAACGGCATCCAGCGGTCGTCAAGATAAATAATAAGATCAATGAGATGTATGAAGCCGGTCGGGTCACCTCCATTTCCAACGAAGAAATGGAGACGTTGGCCCGCAAATACCTGCCCGAATACTTTGTCTCGGAATTTGATCTGCTCAAGGCCAAAGCCGAACAGTTGGCCGCGGCCCTGGCCGAGGAATTGGCGGAGCGGGATGAGATCCGCACCATGGACCCAGCCCAACAGGAACCGGTCTTGCAACAAACCCTGGATGCCAACCCCTTCGTTCAGTTTATGTACATCACCAACATGGAAGGGCGGAAGATTACCCGCAATATCACGCAGATCACCGACCGGGCCAAATATGAGTCGGCCCTGTTGGACGAGGACCTCTCCAACCGGGATTGGTTTATCGCCCCCATGAAATCGGGCAAGGTCTATGTTTCGGACTTTTATACCTCACGCTTCACCGGAGCGTTGTGCATTACGGTGAGTGTGCCTGTCCGCAATGAAGAGGATGAGATTCAGGGCATTCTGGGACTGGACATCCGTTTCCAAGACTTGGCCAAGATGGAGCGGGACGGCGAACTGTAGGCGGGGCCAGGGGCCGACAGTCTGTTGCCAGTTGGCAGTTATCAGCTGATGGCAACAAACTTGTCAGGGTTTATGGCTCTCGAAAAAGTGGTCAATGGCCTGGGCCGGTGCAAGGAAGATGGCAGGGTAGCAATTTCATCCCTTGACCCTTGACCTCCTTAGCGGCTCACCGCTCACCGCTTACGGCTCACTAAAAAGAGGCCGGTGTGAGGTAAAGGCAATGGAAGCCAAAATGCCCGAAGTGCCAGTGGTTTTGACCACGGCGGCGGCCTTCGTCATCGTCGTGGCCGGCTTGCAGGCCGCCTCGGCCATCGTGATTCCCTTTTTACTGGCGGTCTTTATTGCCACCCTCTGCGCACCGCCCATGTTCTGGATGGTGCGCCAGGGGGTACCCAATGCCCTGGCCGTCCTCATCATCGTGATGGCGCTGGTGATACTGGCCGTCCTCATGTTGATCTTTTTAAGCCGCTCTCTCACCGCCCTAACCATGCAATTGCCCTCCTACCAGGATCGCCTCCTGGTGCTTTATAATCAGGTCGTGGCCTGGCTAAACAGGTACGGACTGCAGATCGAGACCGAGAATGTCATCCTGGCTGATTACTTATCGCCCCGTTTTATCATGACTCTGGTCACCTATGGCCTGTCCATCCTGCGGGTTTTGGTCACCAACCTCTTTATTATCCTGCTCTATGTCCTCTTTATCCTCCTGGAGGCTTCGACTTTCCAGGCAAAAATCCAGAACGCCTTTCCCGATCCGGCGGCCTGGGAGCAATCCAAAGTTGTGGCCGCCAATATCAACCGCTACATGGGCTATAAAACCTTGATCAGCTTGGTTACCGGTCTGCTCATTTGGATCCTGTTGGTTATTATCGGCGTGGATTTCGCCGGCACCTGGGGCGTCTTGGCCTTCCTGTTGAACTTTATCCCCAGCATCGGCTCCATTCTGGCGGCGATGCCGGCCATTGTCTGGGCCCTGGTGCAGCTCGGACTGCCCGCGGCCCTCTTGACCCTGCTGGCCTATCTGGTGGTAAATATTGCCATCGGCAACTTTGTGGACCCCCGGTTGCTGGGACGCAAGTTGGGGCTCTCCACCTTAGTGGTGATTATTTCCCTGATTTTCTGGGGTTGGGTCTTCGGTCCCATCGGCATGCTCCTGTCGGTGCCTCTGACCATGATCACCAAGATCGTCTTCGCTTCCCAAGAGAAGACTCGCTGGCTGGCGGTGTTATTGGAGTAAGGGTGCCCAACTGAGCCGGAGGCCGGAGCCGAGGACGGTTCGCAAAGGGGAGCGGATGGGAAAAACGTATTATTTCATCAGCGACTTGCATATCGGCGGCGATGAGGCCTTGGGTGTCTGTGATTACGAGGCGGAGTTCATCAGCTTTTTGAAGCAGTTGGCCGCCTCGGGGGAAGAGGCCGAACTTCTCATTATCGGCGATATCTTTGGCCTCTGGGAGTTTACCGATCTGGAGGGCCCGGCCAAGCTGGACAAGCTCATGGAGCAGTTCCCGGCTCTTTTTCTGGCCCTGCAACAAGCCGGGGAAAAGATCACCATCACCATGCTGCCAGGCAATCATGACTATGAGATTGCCTGCTATGCAGAGTATGTGACGCGCCTCCAAGAGTACAACATTCAGCTGGCCCAGACCCCGGCCATCACCCGGCGGCTGGCCACCCGGACCATCTGGATCGAACACGGCAGTCAATATGACGCCTACAACCGCACCCCGGACTTTGGCAACCCTTATGCCCAACCGGTGGGTTATTTTTTGACCAGCACCGTGGTCAGTGCCGCCGGACGGCACTCCCGTTTTGGCAGATACAACTGGCTGAAGGATATTCAATCGGTCTATCCCACCGAGCAGATCCCCTACTGGATACTCTCCAACTATTTTTATCACGAAATGAGTATGTTTCTGCGCTGGCTGCTCCTGCCGTTTTTGCTCTTCACCGGTCTGGAATTCTTTGTGCTGGGCGGTGCGGCCCTGGAATTCTTCGGCATTACGCAGACTAATATCTTTCTAAATAATTGGCTGTTGGCCTCACTGGGGTATGTGGGGAACCTGGTGCAACTGATCCTGATCATCAACACTGTCCTGTTGATCAACTTTCTGGTTCTGGCCATCCCGCTCTATTTTATCTGGCGGGACTTCCGGGCCACCCTGGCGCGCTTTCAGATTGTCGTTAATCCCGCGGACCTGAGCAGCGAGAAAGAGCAGAACTACCTGGACGCGGCCCAGGCTATTTTTCAGGATCGGCCCGAGGTCCTGATCTTTATCTATGGCCATACCCACAAGCCTTCATTGCGGCACCTCAACGGCCGGGTAGTGATCAACACCGGCACCTGGCTGAAGCGCCTCAATGACGTGCCGGCCCGCCTGGGCCTTCTGCCGAAAATCTATGTGCCGTTCTTCTGCCTCAACTATTTCCGACTGAGTGAGGCGGAAGGGGCCATTGTCATCGACTACCGGACCATCCCCAAGGAAGCGCCCCAGGACCTGAGCCTGTTGCAGCGCCTGCTGGTGCCGAAGAAAAAGTGGTATTTAGAAGAAGATGTCCCAAGGCGCACCGTGGTGCCGGCGGGGTAGAGTCGGGGGCAAAGCTGCGAGGCATGAGGCGAGGGAGCCGGGGAGCCTGCGTCTCCCCGGCCATAAAAATCTTGCACCGATCGGGAGGCCGCGGCTACCGAGCCTCGCCGGCCAGCAACGCCGCCTGTTGGGGGTGTGGTCCCAGCCAGGTTACCTTGCCGGTTTTGAGATCATAATTGCCCCCCACCATTTTGACTTTGCCCTCTTTAACTTTTTCCCGCAGCAGGGGGCTGTTGGTCAAAATATCTGTGATTGCTTGCCAGACATTGGCCGTGATGGCTTCGGGGACAAGAGCCGCTCCGGACTTTTCGGGGTTGCTGGCTTTGGCTTTGGCCACCGCCGGAGAGATAGCATCGACAAAGGTCTGAATGTTTGGGGGGGCGGCGCCGCCTTCGACTGCTGCGATTACCGCACCGCATTTGGAATGGCCCAAGACGACCACCAGAGGTGTGCCCAGATGATCGACGGCAAACTCGAGGGAGCCGATCGATTCTTTGGTGGCAATGTTGCCGGCATTGCGGACCACAAAAATATCGCCGATGCCCCGGTCAAACAGAACTTCCACCGGCACGCGGGAATCGGCGCAGGCCAGGACCGCGGCGAAGGGTTGTTGGCCTTTTTCGGTGGTGTCGAGACGCCGCTTGGCATTCTGGTTGGGCCGCTTGGGACCAGCGCTGGCAAAGCGGCCATTGCCGTCCTGGAGCATCTTGAGGGTAGCTTCCGGGGAGACGCTGCTTGGCACCGCGGCTGTGGCCGTCGCCGTGGACAACAGCAAAGCCAGCACCAGACTGAGATGGCAACACTTTTTCACATAAACCTCCTGGCTTATTAAAATGACCAGGGCGATAATATCTCAGCTTCCCAAGGGAGGCGAGGAGAATTGGCCCGCCGAACCTGCCGCGGAACCCGTTTCTTCGGGCACTCCCAGACGGTCGCGGCTCTGTCGCGAGAATTGAGGTCAGCTTGGGAAAATCCGTTGCTCTCCCTGCCGTTCTCCTGGTACTGGCCTGCCTCGGTTGGCCGGCGGCCTTTGCCGGTGTGGCGGTGCCCGGAGATTATCAGGAATTTCTCTACCAGGGGAATATCCGCATCAAGTATCGGCAGCATCAGCAGGGGCATTCCCATACCCTCTTATTTATCCATGGTTTTGGGGCCGGATCCCATTATTGGCGGGGTCTGGAGGATTATTTCGGCAAAAATTTCAATACGGTGGCCCTGGATCTGAAGGGCTTCGGCTATTCCGACAAACCGGCCGATGGCAACTATCGGGGGAGCGATCAGGCAGCGATAGTCACTGCTTTTCTGGAGGCCAAGGATCTGCATCAGGTGGTGTTGGTGGGACACTCCTTGGGTGGGGCCGTGGCGTTGCTGACGGGGTTGCAGGAGGGGCCGCTGGGGCGGGTGAAGGCTCTCATTCTGCTGGATCCGGCCACTTATGACCAGCCGCTGCCTGGTTTCATGCGCCTGCTGCGCACGCCGGTGCTCGGCCTCCTCCTGCCGGCCCTGCTCCCCAAGGACATAATGGTAAAAAAAATGTTGGCAGAGGTCTTTGCCGAGAAAGACAAGATTACGCCAGAGATGATCCAGCAGTATGTGGCCTACCTCCAGACGCCGGGGGCCGCGGCGGCCCTGCGGGAGACGGCCAAGGAGATCTATTGGGAGGATCTGGATGGGGTGATGGCCAAAACTGCGGCCCTGAAAATGCCGGTGCTGATCATCTGGGGTGAGCAGGATCGAATCCTGCCGGTGGCCAGCGGCCGGCGGCTGCAGGCCGACCTCCAGGGGGCGGAAATGGTCGTGATCCCAGGATCAGGGCATAACCCCCAGGAAGAAAAACCGACCGAAACCATCGCAGCCATGGCGTCTTTTTTAAAGCGGCGGGTCAGCGCGGGGGCTGTTAATTCCCAATATCCGGATTCTCAAAAGGAATAACACTTCCCGGTCGGCCCTCTTCTCGTTTCTGGGCTGCTTTCTTACTCCACCACCAGATGGTCAGGTGGGCCTGTTGTTTGAGCCAATAGTGGTCATCTTGATAAGTTAATTCAGCTTTTAAGGCGGCTTGTTCCGCGGCCGTGGGGGGCCGCCCCCAGTGGTGTTGGAACTGTTCCCAGACTTCGCTCAGGGAGTGGTAGGCTATCGAACTATCGGCGCCGAGATGGTGCTGCCAACGTAATTGGAAGGCGCCAGAGCGCTGGTAGGGCGGGGACGTGATAAAGCGCGTTTCGGAGATAATACAGACGTGCTGGGGAGCGGCCCGAAAGATTTTCGCCAGGGCCCGGGAGAATCCCAACGAAGTGACATGCAGGCTGTTGCAGGCCAGCATAAGATCATAGCCCCGGAGTTGGGAGAGGGGCACCTCTTCCCAGGAGCGGCCATCGATGCTGATGCTGGCCGGAGGATTTTCCTTAAGCGTCTGCCGCAGGAGGGCCCGCATACCCCGGGAGGGTTCCAGGGCCGTGACCTGACAGCCCTGCTGGTGCAGGGGCAGGGCCAATACCCCGCTGCCGGCACCGATGTCCAGGACCTGCCAGCCGGGCCGAGCCTGCTGCAGCACCAAGGGGATGATATCTCGATGATACTGGCAATGTGCCAGCCAGGCCTGCTGCCAGGGGGCCTGGGCATCCCAAAAGGCTGTAGTGCGGATGTTTCGGTGTAGAGCCGCCATGGGCACAAAAAAAAACCATGAAGGGCGCCGCCGGACGCCGGCCTTCATGGCTTTGAAGAGATTCAAGATGGTGTACTTACTGCTACGGGCGGGATTCATTTCCCGCTTTTGTTCTTTTCCTAACAGATTGCCAGCGCTAAGTCAAGGAGAAAGACGGTTGAGGTCTCTTGGCAAAGCCGGGACAGGGAGTATAATACAGGGAAGATTGTCTCTCTCTGGGGGAACTATGACCACTTATACCATTCATCCACTGGTGGTGGGCGCCAATGCCACCGATCAGGGGATCATGACCTATCTGAAGGGCTACGGCAAACGGATCTGGATACCCATCTATGTGTTCTATCTGGAGGGCGGGCCAGAAAAGATCCTGGTGGACACAGGGCTGGAGCAGTTTGTGGTGCCACCGACGGTGGCCACAGAGTACGGCCTGCAGATCCAGGAATTTGAGGAGGCCCTGGCCACTTTTGACCTAAGGCCAGAAGACATTGACATTATCATCCACACGCATCTGCACAATGACCACTGCGAAAATGATTATAAATGCACCAAGGCTCGGGTCTATGTGCAGAAGCGGGAATTCGAGTTTTTCGCCAACCCCCACCCCGTGGATCACCGTTATTTCCCCGACCTACTGGACAACAACGAAGTGATCCTGGTGGATGGCGACCAGGAAATCGTGGACGGCATCAGCGTCTTGTTAACGCCGGGTCACACGGTGGGCGGCCAATCGGTGGTAGTGCAGACAGCCAAAGGGAAGGCGGTGATTACGGGATTTTGTTGCAACGACCAGAACTTCCCGGCCGCCGGCCCAGTGGTGCCCCCGGGGGTGCACCTGAACCTCATCGACGCCTATGAGAGTGCCAAAAAAGTCAAAGAAATTGCCGACATTCTTATCCCGCTGCATGACCTGGGCATCGGCCGGCAGCGGTCTATCCCGGCGGCTGAGTAAGTTATGAGGGCCGGGGGCCACAGCTCCCCGGCCCTCCCAACCCCCCACTTGTTGGGGGCACCGAGGCCAATTACCCCTTTGGCCTCTTCTAGGGGTAAGGAAGAAGTGCAGAGGCACAGCCCCCAGGCTTCTCCGAAAAGTACTTTGGCAACAACCTCCAGGCTCCCGCGGGACCTCAGCGGGCGCAGACCAGAAAACCTTGGGCCAGGTTGCGCAGCATGGTGGCCGCGGAGGAGCCCAGAACGAGGTGTTTGAACTTAAAATGGCCGTGGGCGCCCATGCCGATGAGGGAGAAGCGGCGCTCGTCGCAAAAGGACTGGATGAGGTCGATGGCTTTGCCTTCCCGGGCCTCCAGAGACAGTTTGAGACGATAGGGTTTGCAGTATAAACGGGCCTCCTCCAGCCGCGGCGCCGTGGTATCGGGGTTGCCCACCGACAGGATGGTGAGGGGCACCTGGGCCAGGAAGGCCAGGCGGGTCATCTGCCGCAGGGTCCGGTTAGCCGCCAGACTGGCATCATAGGCCACCAGGAAGGGACCCTGAAACAGGGCGTCGGGCTGCTTGCCCGGCAGGAGGATGGGAGCCCAGGATTGCTTCAAAACCTGGCGGGTAATGTCGCTCAACCAGTCGCTCTGCTCACCCACGGCCAGGCGGTTGCGCCCCATGAGCACCACGTCTGCAGTATGGCTGGCCTGCACCAGCTCCTCCACCACGTCGCCGCGCACGACCTGCAAACCATCGGCCAGGGGGCCCACCGTTGTGGTAAAGATTTCCGCCAACCGCAGGGCGGTCTTATCCTTTTCGGCCTCCAAAGAGGCCAAAAATTCCGGATCTAAAATCACCGGCGGCATACCCCCCAAGTCCGGGCTGGCCGGGAGCAGACCCATTTCCAGCAGTTCGATTTTTTTGACAAAGAGCCCCCGGATCCGCCCCTCGCCGAGCCGGGCCAAGCCCACTGCGGCGGCCAGACCTCGTTGGGATTCCTCGCCGCCGTCCAGGAACACCAGGATATTTTTCAGCATCCGCTTCCCTCCCCTTCAATCTGCACCATCCTGGAATGGCCCCGACCCATTGCCACCTTGCACCGACACCCTCCGCCGACTTGTCAGGTCCAATTATACCACAGAAACGGACCATCAATGGCGTGAAAGGCTTGACAGCGGGAAAAAAATATCTTACATCATAAAGCAGTGGTCCCATCGTCTAGTGGCCTAGGATACTGCCCTCTCACGGCAGAGACACGGGTTCGAGTCCCGTTGGGACTACCAGATAGCTTGCCATAATAATTGGCCAAACCATCTTTCTTTCACCTTATCTCCCAAAACTTACTGCCCCATCTGTCTCCCCGACGTTCGGGGATCTTTTCTGCCCCAACCTCCCTGGAAAAATTTCCGAAAAGGCGGCCACGCTCATGCCGTCCACGCCTGCCGCCCCTTTATTCCCTTTCACCCGGAACCAGGCCGTTTTCATGTTCCCGCGCTCGCCCACAGCTTCCATCAGATGCTGCGTCTCCGGGGGCGAACCTTCCCGGCACCTCTCGATGCCGGTAGCACCAGGCGATCGCCAGAACTCCCCGGGTGAGGCGCCCCGCTTCCTGCAGACCCCACCTCAGGATGACGACCTGGCGCGTCGCTAACCCTGCACCTTCCTCCGGTTGGGGAGAGGACTCTCACCGGCAAGCTGCGGTGCATGCTCGGCACACGAAAAAAGGCAGAACCCGGAGTCGGGTTCTGCCCGTAAGGTGAGGCGGCAGGTTTGCCCCTCAGGTGAGAAAGGTCAGGTTAGGAGGATTTCCGGCGCAGGCCGATGCCCACCAGACCAAGGATACCGGAGCCCAGGAGCAGCAGGGAGGCCGGCACGGGCACGGCTGAGATGACATACTGATAGTCAATCTCATAGGTCTGGAAGGGCTCCAGGGTGCCAATCCGCCAAGCCATGTTGATGGTATAGTCGCCATCGCCGTCATTGGGGCCGGCGAGCAGGTTGTAGGGGTTTTGATCCCACCATGCCGAGATCCCCGGCACGCC
>DYEV01000004.1 GCA_020725545.1 Desulfobacca sp.
ATCGCCCTGCTGAGGGCCCAAAGAGGGTTGATGTTATCAATCAGGGCATCCTGATAACCGAGAAAGACATAAAATGGTTGTCATGAGATAGCAAATGAAGACCTAGTTCCTTTGTGATTGATAATTTGATCCGAAATTAAAGGCAAATTGAAAATACCCTTTATGCAACGGTCTCAAGTTGAGCTTCGATAAGATTGGTAACGCCGCTGAAAAAATATGTCCCCGTTACATATCCCCTATCGGGAAAATACAAAATATCTTCTTTGCGCCCTTCCAGGCTCTTCATGACGGGCATTTCTCGGCCGCAGGCACATTTTTCCAGCCCAGCTCTGACAGCCAGGTCTCCCAGGCGATATCGGATAAGAACCATAACGGTATCAGCGTCGGCAAAAGGAGTAAAAGCTACTTCTCCGAGCGTGTTATCAGGAAGGGGGTTGCCGTCACTCGATACAATCTCGGTAATACCGGATTCTAAATTATCATGCATTATACCGTATTCGCAATCGCACCAGAAACAGCTGGGATCAGAAGACGAGTACTGATTAAAGACCCGACAGTCGAAGGCCTCTTCTAAAAGGTGGCGATGCTCTGGTCTGGGCAGCTGCAGCCCCAGGCGCCGTCCGACTCTGGCGATTACCTGCATGGATGACGGGGTGCCATCGATTAATTCCGGATTGAAGTGATTCATGGCATGGACGTAATAGGGAATAGCTGAGGGCGAGAGATGGAAAGCGGAACAGAGGAGGGATTTGCCCGGTATATTCCAACGGCAGTAGTTGTGGACCTCCTGGGGTTGGGGGGGGGGACAACGTGACGAGCAGAGAATTGGACTCGGCGAGGGAAAAAAGGGTCAGGAAGACCGGCCCAGTGGCGCAAGCGCGCTACAAATCCCCATTTACGGGAAAAAGATTCCTGGGTAAAGTAAACGGTCAGGGGAGTACCGGTGGTGCCGCTGGTTGATCCCTTCAGGTATTTTTTCTTATCAATTAATTCGTTGCAGAATAATTTCTCGTTACCTCGGAGTTGGTATTTGTCTAATGTTGGCAATAAACTAAGGTCTTCCAGTTTTTTGAAATCCTCAGGGTTGCAGCCCAGTTCTTTTTTCATGTTCCGATAATAAGGAACGTGTTGGAAGGCAATATCGAGGGTTTGCCGCATTCTTTGCAATTGATAGTCCAGGAGTTGTTCGAGACGCCAATACTGACTATTGAGGAGAAAGTTATACTGCTCCCGCATAATTTTAGTGCTGGCCCGCTGGTAACGGAATTGCAACCCTTTAATGGAAACCATCAAATTTTGGAACCAGATGGGAGACTTATTATAAATTATTTCAAAATAGTTTAGCGACATGTCATCCTCTCAAGTAATGATAATCATATTCTCTGTCTATTCTTCGAAGATAATTTAATAATTATAACTATAAGTAACGCATATAAAAAAGACTGTGAAATAGACAAGATCAATAAACCCATTTTTATATTGTTAAAATATCCACCAATACAGAAACTAATTATGGCAGAACCTAATAATAATGTTTGCCATTGTAGATTCAATAGATTTTTCTGTTCTGACCACAGCACACTTGTTAATGGACTGACTATAAAGCGAAAGAACAGCACCGGCGTCAAATATTGAATGTATTCACCTGCTATAACCCATTCCTCGCCAAACGCTATTTTAAAAATAAAGGGAGCAAAGAACAATAATAAAACAGAGGGAATTATTGCCAACATGCCAAGATATTTTATAATTTTCCGCAAGAAAAAAGCTCTTTGGTCACTATACTTATTTTCCTCATAGCGTTGAAAAAAAACCTGAGCGACCGATTCACTAATAAAACCTAATGGCCAGTAGAGAACCCGATAGCCCAGAAAATAATATCCCGCTACGATACTGCCAAAAAAATAGGTTATAATGAGAATCGGTAATTTGTGAGCCCCAAAATTCGCTAAAATTGCCCAGCTATCAAGGAGTGGGAACCGGAAATATTCTTTCCCCCGTAATAAAAGATTATTTAGGCTAAGATTCTTAACAATTGCTTTTCCCTGGCGAAAGCTTTGCTGTATTAACACACCTGTTGCCGTCGCCCAGAGGGCTATTTGACCGAAAATCAGCCCGGCTGGACTGGCCCGGATAAAGGCCCCGCAACCTATCTGGACGCCCGCACCAGCTAGAGCACCAGCTAACCGGGATATGGCCAGCAAGCTGAATTGTTTTTGTCGGGTAGTCCAATAATTATTGACATTATGCAAACCTATCAGGAAAATGTTTACAGGAGCCAACCAAAGCCATTGAGCTAATTCTGGAGTTTTCAGTAAATTGGCAATATGCTGCCGAAATAAGGCCACTGCGACGAGAGACAAAATACTCATGCATATTACTATTATTATAGCAAGTAATGCCACATCTCTTGCCTCATCATCCTTATCAGGAAGCATGATTGCTATTTCATAACGCCAACTAGCCACTACCGCAATCATGTTGCTCAGGGAAAGAAAGGCGGCCATGATGCCAAAATCAGAAGGAGAATATAGGCGCGTAAGTATCGGCGCAGTTACAATACCCAACCCCTGGGCCGCCAAGCTGCTGGTCATCAATGATAACACATGGGCAGCGAAACTGCCGCGCGCCGGCAAGAAAGATCTGTTGCCAAAAAGAGATGACAAACGCACTGACTGGCCAATCCTTTGATTTATTGACAATCTATGGTTAAGAGGCTTTTAAAGGCAACGTAAGGCATCTGCCCTTTTCAAACGATATACCCTGCGTCCCAGCAAGCTATGAGAATAAGATTAATTGATATATTTCCACCAGCACTATCCCTGACATGCTGATCTGACCGTTTTTTCCAAGTAAGCCAAGGCCTTATTAGCCAACCGTTCCCGGCTAAAGCTGTCAATAAAATTGTGATCTGGACGTATAATTAAAGCGTTACCTCTGAGATAATTGTTTAAAAGAAACTCCTTGATCTCAGTTACATCTGTGCCCAAGGGAAATCCGGCACCGGCTTTTACTAAAAATTGTCCTGCTGTGGAGTTGTCATTCATGCCTATTCCTACAATAGGTGTCCCAGACCGAACAAACTCAAAGATTTTAGCCGGTAAAACATAATCTACCCTGTAATCCTGTCCTTCCAAAAATAGCAAGCCATTTGCATCCCGTTGAGCTCGCAAAGCAGTCTCGCGGTCCACTAACCCCACGATTTTCACTGAAGTTGCGATACCAGATAACTCCGCCAGAAGCGAAATCTCCTCTAATCTGCGTCCGTAAAATAGAATTTCAATGCCGTCCGGAGACAGGTGCCCGTCTGTAATGAGCTCCCGGACGGCGGCAAAAAAGGGGGCGGGATTTCGTTTCCCATAAATGGCGCCGGTATAAACAAAGCGAAGTTTGCCGTCCTGAGGAAATAACGGTTGTGGATTCAGACAATCATAATCCTCAGGGTCAAAGCCATTTTCCACCGTCACACAGGGAAGGGAATATCTCCGGAGGAATTCCTGCCGCATGGGTTCGGCTACTGCCATAAGCAGATCTGCGGTCTGAATAGTCCTTCTTTCCAATTGATCAGCAAGGGCTGAAAAAGGCCAGACACCGTGTGAAAATTCACTCCCACTCCAGAAATCCCGATAATCTGCCACCCAGGGAATCCGTAAAATTTTTTTCAGCTCATGGGCCACAATATGACAGGTGGCTGGACTGAAAGTGCTGATCAGGATATCGTATTTTGTTTTACGACCCAAACTCTTGCCGGCTTGCACCAGAAACGGGACATACGGCAGATCAATATCATAGAGAGGCCCCAGCAATCCTGCAATGTGGTCATTTATTAATCTGATTTTTCGGAAAAACCCGCTTTTCTGATCAGTGGGGGAAGATTGACTTGAGCCCTCGGCGAGGCGGGAGCTCAGGCCGGAACCAACCCCGACTTCACAAACCTTGTAACCGTCCTCGTGAGTTCTCTCCTCAAAAGAAACCAGACCTCTTTCATGAAGCTCTTTTTGCGTGGTTAACACCGCCACCTGGTGCCCTGCCCGGCTCCAATATTTGGCCCAGGAATGAGGACGCAAGGCGCCTGGACTGTTGCGAGGAGGGAAAGCGACGCTTATTATTAGAATATTCAAAATATCCTCAACGAGTCAGGAAGACATCATATATTCAATTTTTTTTCATTAACCGTAGACTTGAAAGACTTCAACTATACGAGATGCAGTTTTACCATCCCATAATTCCGGTTTGATTGCATTATTTGGCATGCTGTTGAGACGCTCCAAGCTTTCCTTGACGATCGTAGCAGATTGGCAGACAACAAGGCGATTTGTCCCTTGTTGAATGGTAATAGGGCGTTCGGTATTGGGACGCAAGGTAAGGCAAGGAATCCCCAAATAAGAAGTCTCTTCCTGCACACCTCCTGAATCGGTTAATACCAGACTGGCATGATGTTCTAATGCCAAAAAATCCAAATAACCCAGCGGCTCAATCAAAAGCAAGTTTTCTTGTTCTAACCCAAGATTGCTGGTAGGTATTTTCTGTCGGGTGCGGGGATGTACTGGAAATATGACCGGAAATTCTCGAGAAATATCAACTAACGCCGAGATAATTTCCTGCAAAGCAGCAGGGTTGTCCACATTACTAGGCCGATGCAACGTTACCAGGACGTACCGATTTAAATTCCACAATTTTTTTAACCTGGGCCACTGGGCCTTTGCTAAAGGCAACAAACGCACCAGGGTGTCGATCATGATATTGCCGACAAAATGGATTCTTTCCGGGGCGACTCCTTCCCGCAGGAGGTTTTCGTCACCGTCTCGGGAGGGCGTGAAGAGCAGATCGGCAATTTGGTCAGTGAGCAGGCGGTTGATCTCCTCGGGCATGGTGCGATCAAATGACCGCAGGCCGGCCTCGAGGTGGGCGACTTTTACTCCCAGTTTGCTGCAGACCAGAGCGCAGGCGATGGTGGAATTCACATCGCCCGGAACAATCACCCAATCAGGCCGGTGTTCCAAAACGACCGGCTCAAAGCGGAGCATGATGTTGGCAGTCTGCCAGGCGTGGGTCCCCGAACCAACTTCCAGATTGATATCGGGCTTCGGAAGGTCCAACTCCTCGAAAAATATTTGGGACATGTTGGAATCATAATGTTGACCGGTATGGACCAGGATTTGCTCGAATTTATCAGGATAGAGCCCCATCTCTCTCATGAGCGGCCCAATTTTCATAAAATTGGGCCGGGCCCCGACAATATGCATAATTTTCATCATGGTATACGATCTATTTCCTCAGGAAAGATGAGGAGTATCTTATTTGGACTTGACAGTCTTGATGATAACATCCTGTTGATCGGCCCCAAGATACGGATGCATGGGCACACTAAAAATTTGCTGGGCGATCTGTTCGCTCACCGGGAAATCCCCGGGCCGGTGGCCCAGGTGTATGAAGGCCCTCTGTAGATGAAGGGGTATTGGATAATACACGGCGGTGGGGATGCCGGCGGCCTTGAGGCGGTTCTGCAGAACCTGGCGTTGGTCGCTGAGGACGGAGTACTGGGCCCAGACCGAGGTGCACTCCGGGGCGACAAAGGGTGTTGTGACCACCTCCTTGAGGCCGGCGGTATAACGCGCCGCCACTTCTTCCCGGTCTGCGACCTCCTGCTGGAAGATGTCCAACTTGACCAGCAGCACGGCCGCCTGGATGGTGTCCAGGCGCCCGTTGAGGCCGATGCGGACGTTCTCATAACGATCCCGACCCTGGCCGTGGTTGCGGATGGAACGCAGGATTTCGGCCAAGCCGTCGTCGTTGGTAAAAACGGCGCCACCGTCGCCATAGCCGCCTAAAGGTTTGGCCGGGAAAAAGGAGGTGGCAGCGACATCGGCCAGGGAGCAGGTTTTCCGGCCTTTGTAGGTGGCGCCGAAGGATTGGGCCGCATCTTCGATGACAAAGAGTTGGTGCTGGCGAGCAATGGCGTTAATGGCATCGTAGTCGGCCGGCTGGCCGAAGAGGTCCACCGGGATGATGCCCCGGGGTCTGAGGGCGGCTGTCTGTGGATTTTGGCCGAGGCCGGCGATAGCTTGTTCCAAGGCCTGTGGATCAAGATTATAAGTTTTGGGATCGATATCCACAAAGACGGCCGTCGCCCCCAATAATTGTATGACTTCGGCCGTGGCGATGAAAGTAAAGGGCGTCGTAAAAATGGCGTCCCCCGGGCCCACGTCATAAGCCATCAGTGGCATGAGGAGGGCGTCGGTGCCCGAGGAGCAGGTAATGGCGTGCTTGACCCCGACGTACGCGGCCAAGCGCTCCTCCAACTCAAAAACCTCTGGTCCCATGATATACTGGCCGTGCGCCAGAACCCGTTGGATGCGGTCATTGATGGCCGGGAGGATCGCCTTTTGTTGGGTTTTAAGATCAATGAAATCCATAATACCTCAGATATGTGAGCATTGCCTAAAATCAGGCCTGATAGATGTGAGGGCCGCTGATCCCCTTGAAGGCGTTGCGGGTGTCGACAATAAGAGGAGACTTGGCAGCGATCCACTCATAATCATACGCCGAGTGATCCGTGACCAGCAGGACACAGTCTACCTGTTGCAGCGTCGCCTCAGTAAGAGGGACGGAAGCCAACTCGATACCGGGATAATGGCGCATGCCGCCACAGCGGGGGATATGTGGATCATTATACTCCACTTTGGCCCCTTTTTCTCGCAGAATCTGAATAATTTTCATGGCAGGGGATTCCCGGTTATCGTCCACATCCTTTTTATAAGCCAGACCCAAGACCAGAATTTTAGCGTTTTTCAGGGCCTTGCCGTATTCATTGAGGACCTCCATCACCCGGGTCACCACAAAATACGGCATATTTGAATTGATATCCCCGGCCAGTTCGATGAAGCGGGTGCTGAAATCGTACTCCCGGGCCTTCCAGGTGAGGTAAAAAGGGTCTATGGGGATGCAGTGGCCGCCCAGGCCAGGACCTGGGTAAAAGGCCTGGAAGCCGAACGGTTTGGTTTTGGAAGCTTCGATAACCTCGAAAATATCAATGCCCATGCGCAGGCAGAGCATCTTCAGTTCGTTGACCAAGGCGATATTGACGGCCCGATAGGTATTCTCCAGAATTTTGCTGAGTTCGGCGGCCCGGGTGGAGGAGACCGGCACCACTTTATCGATCACCTGGGAATAAAGGGCCACGCCTTGTTCCAGGCAGGCCGGCGTGATGCCGCCCACCACTTTGGGAATGGTTCGAACCACGAACTGGGTGTTCCCTGGGTCTTCCCGTTCTGGGGAGTAGACCAGATAGAACTCCTTGCCTACACTAAGTTTTTTAGTGAGCAATGGCAGCATAACTTCGTCGGTGGTACCGGGGTAAGTGGTGGATTCCAGGGAGACCAACTGTCCGGGCCGCAGCACCGCAGCAATAAGCTCGGTGGTCTTCACCACATATTGCAGATCAGGTTCCCGATTAGCATCCAGGGGCGTGGGCACGCAGATGAGTAAGACATCGGGTTCTGACAGGCGCCGCATATCGGCGGTAGCCTCGAATTGCTGACGCTGCCGCAGGTCGGCGATCCCGGCAGCCGGGATGTGTTTGATATACGATTTCCCCTGATTCAGCTGTTCCACCTTCTGGGGATCGGTATCGAAACCGAGGATATGAAAGCCTACTTCGCCAAAGCGCAGCACCAGCGGCAGCCCCACATAGCCAAGACCGATAATGCCCACCAGCGCCTGTTTCTGGCTGATTTTTTCCAACAGGGTCATCAAGCAACTCTCCTCAGATTATTTTTTCTTTTGATAATAATCGGTATACCAGTCGATAAAATTGCGTATGCCGATTTCAATGGGGGTTTGGGGCTTAAAGCCGACGGCCTGCATCAGATCATCGATATCGGCATAGGTCGCCGGAACATCGCCGGGCTGCAGAGGCTGCAGATCCATAACCGCCTGCCGCCCCAGGGCCGCTTCGATGGCCGCAATAAAATGGAGCAGATCCACCGGATTATTATTGCCGATGTTGTAAAGCGCATACGGGGCGTAACTGGAGGCCGGATCCGGCTCATCACCCCGCCACCGGGGATTGGGCGCTGGAATCCGCGTCAGGACCCGGGCCACGCCTTCCACAATATCATCAATATACGTAAAGTCCCGGCGCATCTTGCCATAATTAAAGACCTGGATAGGTTCACCAGCCAGGATGGCTTTGGTAAAAAGAAACAAGGCCATATCCGGGCGCCCCCAGGGGCCGTAGACGGTGAAGAACCTCAAGCCAGTGACCGGCAGACCGTAAAGACTCGCATAGGTATGGGCCATGAGCTCATTGGCTTTTTTGGTGGCGGCATAGAGGGACATGGGATGGTCCACATTCTGATGCACCGAAAAAGGCATCTGGGTGTTGGCCCCGTAAACCGAACTGGAAGAGGCAAAAACCAGATGTTTTACCTGCTGATGTCGGCAGCCTTCCAGAATATTCAGGAAACCCACCACGTTGCTCTCAACATAGGCATGTGGGTTCTTCAGCGAATAGCGCACCCCGGCTTGGGCCGCCAGATTGACCACACAGTCAAAATCGTTGGCCCGAAAGAGATTGGCCATACCGGGGCGATCGGCCAGATCCAGGTGATGGAAGTCAAATCCTTGGTGGCCCTGGAGCTGTGCCAGCCGGTCACGTTTTAGTTGGACATCATAATAATCATTAAGGTTATCGATGCCAATAACCTGCCAATCCTGCTCCAGAAGTTTTTTTCCCAGGTGGAAGCCGATGAAACCGGCGATCCCGGTGATGAGCACTTTGTTCATCTCAGACAGCAATCCTTTATCATTTGCCAGACGCGAGAGGCGGAAACATAGACCACCTCTTCGATGCCATGGGTGGCGTTAAACGTTACAATAACCGCCTTCCTGAGAGGCGCTGAGATTTGCAGCAGGGGTATAGTTGGGGACGAGTCTTTGAAAGGCAGCCAGGAGAGCTTCCCTGTCCCCCTGCCGGACAATAGTCTGGATGGTATCAATATGGCGGTCCCAGATATCTTTGGATTCCTGCGAACCAACCGCGTAATAAATCAACGGATGAGGCGACGGTTGCGCGCTTTCGCCGTCATTAAAGAGCTCCTCTGACATTTTTTCCCCTTCCCGCAGCCCGATGTATTGGATCTGAATATCGCGGTATGGGGTTTTGCCGGCCAACAGTATTAGTTTTTCGGCCAGTTCCCGAATCTTGACCGGCCGCCCCATTTTCAGCACAAAGATATCACCGCCTTGACCCATGTAAGCGGCTTGCAGGACCAACTGGACAGCTTCGGGGATGGTCATGAAAAAACGTTCGATCTCCGGGTGGGTGACACAAAGCGGGCCGCCCTGGGCCAGCTGGTTTTTAAAGATGGGGATGACGCTGCCGGCGCTGCCCAAGACATTGCCGAACCGGGTGATGACAAACTTGGTGCAATGGTTGGCGGAATTACAAGCCTGGACATATTTTTCGGCGATGCGTTTGCTTGCCCCCATCACACTGGTGGGATTGACCGCCTTATCCGTGGAAATCATAATAAAATATTCCGTCCCGGCTCGCAGGGCCGCCTGCACCAGATTGCGCGTCCCTAAAATGTTATTGTAGGCCGCTTCAATGGGGCAGCGTTCCATGAGGGGCACATGCTTATAGGCGGCGGCATGGAAAATAATGTCAGGCTGGTAGCGCTGCAAAAGGTTATTGAGACCTGGGGCGTCATTGATGCTGGCAATCAGGGCTTCCAAAGGTAATTCCGGGTAGCGCCGCCGCAAGGCAATTTCGGTCTGATAGAGACTGTTTTCATTGCGTTCCAACATAACCAACTGCTGGGGCTCGAATTGGGCCAACTGGCGACAGAGTTCGGAACCGATGGAGCCACCGGCTCCCGTGACCAAGACCTTGCGCTCGTGAATAAATTCCCGCACCTGCTCCCGTTCAATATAAATGGGCGGTCGCGGCAACAGGTCTTCCAGTTCAATATCCCGCACATCGGCCATCCGGAATCGTCCCCCCAAGACCTCACTCAAGGATGGGATCTTTTTAAACCGGACATGGGAGCGCTTACATTCATCGATGATTTCCGCGAGTTGGTCTTCAGGGGCGTCCGGCCAGGCAAAGATGATTTCTTGGACCCGCTTCTCCTCCACCGCCCTGACAATCTGCGAGATCCCCCCTAGAATAGGTACGTCATAGACTCGAAAGCCTTTCATATCGGTCTTGGGGTCAATTATGGCGATGGGGATATAGTCATTGCCGTGGGCAATCATTTCCCGGATGATGGGTTCGGTCTCGCTCACCGGCCCCACCAGCAGGACCCGTTTGGCATTATCACCGGCCTCCTGGAGACGATACCGCTCCCGGAAGTGCCGGACGGCAAAGCGGGCACCACCGCTCAATATAATCAATAACATGCAGTTGAGGGCAAAAATAGAACGGGGGATATAGCCTAAATATGGATTGAGGAAGAAATCGAAAACAATAAGCGTTAGCATACTCATTAAGGCGGCACGCAGGATATTCTGCAGATCCGCAAAACTGACATAACGCCACAGACCACGAAACAAATCATGATAAAAGAAAAAACCTGCCTGCACAAGAATCACCAGAGGCATGGTCCGAATCATCGTCTCTAAGTAGGCTTCAGGAATGAGACCCTCAAACCGCAGATAATACGCTAGCCAGTATGCTGAGGCAAATAATATTATATTAAAAAATATGATCACAAAATAGCGATATGGTATAATATATCGTATTATTTTATCAGAAAAAAAATTATCGTAATATTTTTTTATAATAGAATTAATCATTAATATAAATTTAATATTATTTATTTCATTCTGGAATATAATTTGGCAAAATCGGAATCAATGCTTGAGCAAACGAGGTTAATCGCTGCTGGGCCGCCGGCAGATTACCCCGAATGGGAGTGATCAAACGGATCAAGGCACCATCCGTGCGCCGGCGCAGCATACCGTCATAGGCCATATAAAGTTTATTCTGAGTTTCGCTCGCCAGCCACCGCCCCCGCTGCAGGAACCAATAATATACGAGCAGTTTCTCGTCGCCATATTTAGTGACCATCCAATTCACCGGTTTCCCGGCTGCAATCTCGGTCACGTGAGTGTCCTGGATCTCCCAACCACTGGCGATGAAGCAACCCTTGGGAGAATGGACAAAGGCCCCGGCCTTCTTTTGTGTCTCATAGTAGGCTATCCACAAGCCCACCGTTCCTTCCTGAGGATTGGTAAACTCGGCGTTGAGATGGGCGCTGGACTTCGTCGCGGCCACCATCTCCGGATCGATATAGACGTGGCGTCCCTGCCAGGCACCGATGGTCATGGAGAAATTCTCCAGTCCTTGTTTAAGGGGAAAAGGCGGCGCCGAAGCGGCTCGCTGGGAAATTGGAATAAATATGAGAATTAAAACAGCCGCCACCACTCCCTTCAGCAAAAAGCCGCTTGGCGCCGCCACTTGGGAAACCTCTTCTTGGGCAGGAGCCGGTTCGGCTGGCAACTCTTTACCCTGAGGGGGACGCCACCAATTGAGGAGGTAATTCACCCCCGCCAGGACGAGGAAACAGAAGAGAAAAATGAGCCAGCCGGAAAAGAAATGCCAAAACCCTTCCAATAGGGCAGGATATATCCCCATGGCGGCTACCCGCAGGGCGTTGGCGACGATGGTGGCAGGAAGCAAAACCAGAAGCAGAACGACGATCTTCCAGGGGCGACGTTGATAAAAATAGCAAAAAATGACTCCCAGGGCCAGCAAAGCCAAGATATAGCGCAACCCACTGCAGGCATCCACCACCTGCATCTGCCGCACTCCCAGGTCGATGATATTTCCCTGGCGATGCACCGGAACTCCCAATACTTGCAAAAAGAAAGTGGCCAACCGGGAGGAGAGGAGCTGCAATGGCAAGGTAAGCTTGTTGGTCACCAACTCCGGCAGGGGAATCATCATAATCAACAGGAGTAAAGGAAACAGCCAAAGCCACAACAAAGACCACCCCCCCAGCAACAATACGATGCCCCCTAGAGCAACGATAAAGGACAGCCGGGGAATATAGAGGTCTGCCGCCAACTCCCCCAATATCGCCAGACTTAGGCCCCCGAAAATAACAAAAATTCCCCACCATGATGGCCGAAACGGCGCCTGTTTGAGCTGCGGCCATTTAAGATAGATAATATAGACACTGACCAAAGGGATAAGGAGGCCATAAGAGTAATCGTCATTTGAAAGTAAATAGCTCAACATTCTTTTGAGTGTCGGCCAATAAATGCCGAGCAAAGGGAGTAAGAGGACAGCTAGAGTGAAATAGACAACGAATTTATCACGATTTCTCATACAATCTCACTTTTAACACATCCGATTCGCTTTGTTTAATAATCTTGGCGGGAACTCCCACAGCCGTACAACAGGGTGGAATATCATGGATAACTACTGCCCCCGCACCAATAATGGCATTAGCCCCGATTGTTTTCCCTGGAAGAATAACAGCTCCAGTACCTATAAATGCACCTTCTTCAATAGTTACATTTCCAGCTAAATTACATCCTGGAGACATCTGAGCATAACTTTTAATAATATTATCGTGATCAATTGTTGCACCTGTATTTATTATTACATAATCTTCTAATACCGTTCCAGTATTAATAATTACGCCAGGTGCTATAAAATTGCCAATTCCGATAGAAACTCGTTCAGATATAATTGCAGAAGGATGTATAGCATTTATTGGATTGTTAATTGTTTTCTTTTTGAGATATTGGATAACCGTCTCGCGGTCCTGGTTGTTACCGATGGCAACAAAGTAATCATAGTTGGAATTCGTTAAGATTTCGACGAGTTGGGGGATTTTCCCCAACACCGGATAGCCGTGCAGGCTTGTTCCCGCCAATTGCGGATCATCGTCACAAAATCCCAGGATCGAATAGCCTTGGGTTTCGAGAATTTCTAAACTAACGCGAGTGTGACCTGATGCTCCCACAATGATTACCGGTTTCATGATAGAACCTTAATAATTGGGCGAGATCCTGTAGAGTGGAAAATAGGTTCCCTGCGCCCCAACGTCCTGGGTTTTAATTCTCAACTTGCAAAGATACTCGTAATATTTGGGCTGATGGATAACTCCACCTAAATAATATTTTACCCTGAGAGGGGAGAAGGCGGCCTTAAAACGTGATAAACTGTCATTAGGTTGATAGCCTCCTCCCAAGTGGAAATATTTGATTCCTTTTGCTTGAGCCCAAAGAGCCACTTCATACAAAAGTATGTTATTCGCTGCCATATTTCTTTCTGCAAAAAGTGATCCAGAGAGATAATAATGTATAAATTGATCATTAAATAAACATAGCGATGAATTTATAATTATTCCATTAAAAATAGCATGAAACAAGACAACATTTTCTTTTAGCAATTCTATTAGAGAATAAAACCATTTTTTTGAAAAAAAATAATATTTATGGGCATTCAATCGCTGCATAGTGTCTGTATAAAGATAATAAAATGTATCAATATTATTAAAGTTTTCATCTAAAACCACTGATACATTATTTTTCATTGCCTTTCTGATTTTGTTGCGACATTTTGGATTTAATGAAGACCAGAAGTCCTTCTCAGACAATGTTAAATCTATGACAACTGTTTCCCTTTCCTGTATCATAGATACCTTCCGGGGAGCATAATTGGCATTATTTAATAAGGGGTGAAATCTCACAAATTCAGAAATAATATTATTATCATTACAATAATTTTGAAAATGTTCATAAAAAATATCCATATCTAATTTGGGATTGTTGCGTAAATAACCATTATAGCCATATGGCGAAGTAATATCAAATATTGTTATATCACTATTCTTCTCTCTAAGAAATTCACTCAGGGGCCTGATTAAAAAGGGGTGGATAACTATACCACCTGATTCATTATAATAAACAAATAAAAGAGATTTGCCATCACCATGCAATTCAAACAATTTACAATATTCTGGATAATAAAAAACATCGATGGTTTCGAAAGAATCACACAACTGGCGCCATTTCTGACGTTGAATCGGATCATCGATTGATAATATCTCTATCTGAGAGGTTGATATCATGAAAGAACTGCCTTGACTATCTCCACAACCTGGAAAATCATTTTTCCTTGTATATGCGAATACAACGGCAAGGCCAACCCCCCAACCGCCGCCTGCTCCGTCACCGATAGAACTGCCTGGGCTGATACTCCGAAGGCTTGTTCAACATTTTGAATGGCGTCGATCTCTGGCACCTGAGCCAAAGGCCCAGCCACTCCATGTCCCTGTCGTCCGTAGTCTGGCCGCCATCCCGCCTCTGCCGGTGTTTCTAGGCCAGAAAGTTGAGAAGCTGATGCCAAACCCTAAAAGCCGATTCCAGGTCATACTGATCGCAGCGAAGCACCCTGTCTTTCCAATTAGATAAAAATCCTGCACTTCGTTCAGGATGACAAGAAGAGAGGTTTTGCAACAATCTCTAGTTATGCCAAACCTCCGTTGAAAAATCTGCATGCGCCAGGAAATCTTCCTAAAAAAATCTCTTAAGAAGGTTGAAATTATCAATCAGGGCATCCTAATAATCGAGAGAGGCAATAAAATAATAATTATGAGATAACCAATGAAGCCCTATTTCCTTTGTGATGGATATTTTTTCCCAAATTTAAGGATAAGATAAATATCTCCTTTTACACTGGTCTCGTCTTATTAAATTTATTAAGTTACCAATATAATAAATTGATCTAATTATTTCTATTAAATATATAAGGCTCTAAAATATTCACGATGATAAACGATATAAGGGGAAATAATTAATATTATTATCTATCTGCTTATTTTTAAACATTAAATCAACTAAATAATCATAATAATATCGATGATGAATTACTCCTCCAACATGGTATTTAAGGATATAAGGTGAAAAAGATTCCTTAAAACGAGCCAAACTATCGTTCGGTTGATATCCTCCGCCTAAATGAAAGAGCTGCAGACCTCTTTCTTTAGCCCACAGAGTCGCCTCATAAAATAGTAAATTATTTCCTCGATACTCGTTCTTTTCCGAAAGGGATCCCCCCAAGAAGTAATGAATGTATTTTGCATTGTAAATAAACAAAGCTGAATTTATTATTTTTCCCTCATGTTTTGCGTGAAAAATAACCACATTATCTTTTAATAACTCTTTTAATGCATAAAACCAATTTCTAGAAAAATAATAATATGGAACAGCATTTAAACGCTGCATTGTAATTGTATAAATATTATAAAAAGTGTCTATATCTTTTAAATTATCATCCAACACTATCGAAACATTACTTTTCAATGCTTTTTTTATATTTCTTCTACAGTTTGATTTAAATGATGACCAAATATCCTCCTTTGATTTTCTTAAGTCAATGACAACAGTTTGCCTCTCTAAAAAAAAATTTAATTTTTTAGGGGAGAAACTTACATTACTAAGCAAGGGGTTAAATCTAATAAATTCAGAGATTATATTATTCTCCTTGCAATAATCATGAAAAATATTTAAAAAATCTTCCATATTAAGGTTTTCATTATTGCAAATATATCCACTGTATCCATAAGGTGATGTAATATCAAATAAATTTAAGTTATTGTTGGTATCAATTAAAAAACCTTTTAATGATCTTTTTAAGAATGGATAAATCACTAAATTGTAATAAGGATCCATATAAACAAACAAATATGGCTTGCCGTCACCATGTAATTCAAATAACTTACAGTATTCAGGATAGTAAAAAACATCGATGTTCTCAAAAGAATCGATCAATCGCCGCCATTTCTGACGTTGTTCAGCATCATCATATGCAAGTACTTCTATTCGAGAGTCTGATATCATAAAAGGAATCCTTTTGCTATATTCAAGACCTTAAAAATCAGTTTCTCTTCCAGATGCGAATACAACGGCAAGGCCAACCCCGCGGCTGCCGCCTGCTCCGTCACCGGCAGGGGCGTCCGGGCCGAGACTCCGAAGGTTTGATAAACCTTTTGCTGATGTAAGGCCGGGTAAAAGTATTTCTTTGCCTGAATGCCCTGATCTTTGAGATGCTCATAGACCTGATCCCGGCTGTGCCGGGCCTGGGCGGCGTCTAGAAAGAGCGTGAAATAATTGCCGGACGTCCGCCGGTCCGCCGGAATATCCTGAAACGTCACCCCTCGCAGGCCGGTCAGGCCTTGGCGATAGTGCTGCATTAACTCCTGGCGGCGCTGCACCAACTCATCCATATGGCCAAAATTATAATAGGCCACGATGGCGTTAATCTCCGGCACCCGGGCTGACAGCCCCAGCCAAGCGATGTCCTCACCGTCCGGGGTTTTCCCGTAATCCCGCATCTGTCGCAGTTTTTGGGCCAAAGTTGCGTCGCTGGTGGTGATCAAGCCGCCTTCCATGGCCGTAATCACTTTGGTGGGGCTCATGGAAAAAATTTCCGCAGTGCCGAAATTGCCGGAAAACTGCCAAGTCCCATCGGTCAGACGGTATTGCGAACCCAACCCCTGGGCCGAATCATAGATTACCGGCAGGCCGTATTGCTTGCCGATGGCCTCAAAAGCCTCGTAGTCCGGCGGACAGCCGAAGACATTGACCGGCATGACGGCCGCGGTCTGAGGCGTTACAGCCGCGGCAACCTTTTCGGGGTCCAGGGTATAGGTGCTGGGCCGGATATCGGCAAAAACCGGGGTCAGGCCGTTCCACAGGGCCGCCTGGGCCGTGGCCGTCCAAGTAAAGGCCGGCATGATGATCTCCCCCTGCAGTTCCAAGGCCCGGAGCACCAACATCAGACCAGCAGTGCAGGATTGCACCATGACGGCGTGAGGCACCTGCAAACGCTCCTCTGCCGCCGCCTCAAAACGCCGGGTAAAGGTGCCGGTGGTCACCTGGCCGCTCTCCCACGCCTGGCGGAAATCAGCGATGACTGCCTGCCACTCCAGCAGCGTTGGATTGACAATGGGTATCATGCCCGCTCCGCTTGCTCCTCCTGGGCCGGCTGCTGCGCCGTGCCCACAAAATCATAGTTGATGCCCTCAGGACCATAGAGCCCCTCCCGGCGCAGGACCGTTTTCAGCGTCCGGGCGAGTATTTTCAGATCCAATCCCAGAGACCAGTTATCCACATACCAGACGTCCAACCGGATCCGCTCTTCCCAGGGGATGGCGTTGCGGCCGTTGATCTGGGCCCAACCGGTGATGCCCGGCTTTACCAGAAGTCGCCGCCGCTGCACCTCATTATAACGTTCCACCTGATAGCGCAGCGTCGGCCGGGGGCCCACCAGGCTCATCTCCCCTTTCAGCACATTAAACAACTGGGGGATCTCGTCCAGACTGGTGCTGCGCAAAAACTGCCCTACCCGGGTAATGCGATCATCGTCCACCGCCACATTCAGGCCCAAGCCGAAGGCGGTAGCATTATCCACCATGGAGCGGAACTTATAAGACATGAATGGTTTGCCATTCTTGCCGATGCGCTCCTGCCGGAAAAAGACCGGTCCCGGACTATCCAAGCGGATCAGCATGGCAAAAAGATAAATGAGGGGGCTGAGGACCATCAGACCCAGCCAAGCCCCGGCAAAATCTAAACAGGCTTTGGCAAGGCGCGCTGTCCTCATTGTTTCTATTTGCATCTAGGTGGTTTCTTATCAGGAAAGAGAGTTAATTCTGGAGTCGCCTGGACCATGTTCAGCGCCACAGACGCGACCACCAGGTCGACGGTTTCGCCGGTGTTGGGAAAACTTCCACATCTATCTCTTCTACCGCTGGCGGTTCTACAGCCGGAACCTGGGGTAAGGCCGGCGGAGCATCCCACACATCTTTTTTTCTGGCCAACAGTTCCGTCACCAGAGGGATCAGATGGTTGCTGATTTCCAAACACAGACCTTCAACCCGGGTCAACCGACCTGACAAATCGGCGATTTCTTTTTTCAGATTGTTGTTGTTGCCCGAAAGCGTCATCTGCTCATCCTGGGCCACCAACCGGGTTTCGCTGGCCTCCTGCCCTTCGGCCTCTTCTTCCAAAGTGCCCCCCTGGGCCGCCACCACGGTGTCGATGAAGTCGGCGTCAATCTCGGTGCGGCCCTCGGCAAAGCCGGCTACCAGGGCCAGGTCACACCAAGCGTTAATCCGCCGGGGCACGCCCCGGGTGTATTCATAGATACGATCCAGAGCCGCTTCCGTAAAGATGCCGCTGCCGCCCGCCTTGTGAATGCGGAAGCGGATATATTCCTTGGTTTCCAACCGCTCAAGCGGACGGAGATGATAGTGCACGGCGATCCGTTGGGCCAATTGGCGCAGCGCTGGGTGTTTCAATTTATCCCGCAAACCCACCTGACCCACCAGAATAACCTGCAACAAGGGGTCTTTGCCGGCTTGCAGATTGGAGAGCAGCCGCAATTCCTCCAAGGCTTCCGAACCGAGATTCTGGGCCTCGTCCACCATCAACACCACATGCTCACCCCGGGAATAGGCAGTCAACAGAAACTGATTAAAAGCTGCCAACCGAGCCGCCCGAGTACTATATCGGCCCCGCACCTCGAATTCCTGCAGCAGCAGCTCCAGGAGATCTTCAGCTCCCACAGAGGTCTGGTAGAGGACTCCCAACCGATGATTGCCGCTGTAATTTCTGATCAGGGCCTTGATCAGCGTGGTCTTGCCAGCGCCAATCTCCCCCGTGAGCACCACGAATCCCACCTTCTGGCTGATGCCATACTCCAAATAAGCCTTGGCCAGCTTATGCTGGGGGCTCAAATAGAGATAGTCAGGATCGGGGACAAGATTGAACGGGCGTTCCTTCAATCCATAAAAATCTTCATACATAGGTTATCTATCCGAAAAATTTCTTCCTGCGATCTGGTTGGCTGCCCTCTGAATATTCGTAATAATATGAATCTTTATCGGTATGACGCTTAACTTTATTGACCACAAAGCCAAGAATATTAAAGTCCTTAAGCATGTTCAGGCACTGTTCAATATCCTCCCGGGCGGTACGCCCGGCTTCCACCACCAAGACAATACCATCCACCAGCGGCGCGAAGGCCAAAGCATCGGCAAAGTTGAGAATGGGGGGGAGATCAAACAACACATAACGGTCGGGATAGCAATGTTTCAGCTCCTGCACCAATTCTACCATCTGTGGGGATTTGATCAATTCGGCGGCATCGGCGATGGGTTTGCCGGCCGGGAGCAGCACCAGTTTGTGTATCCCCTCAGGATGAATGAGGAGTTCGGGAATCGGCACCCCGCCTTTCAGGAAATCCACCAGCCCTTTTTTCCCTGGCAGGCCAAAATAAGCATGGATGGAAGGATTGCGTAAATCGGTATCGACGATGAGCACTGTCTGATCCACTTCCTGGGCGATGCTGATGGCCATGTTAATGGTTGTCAGGCTCTTCCCCTCGTTCGGCCGCGGTCCGGTAAACATGATGGTGTTGAGGTGATCTTTTTTGGTGCGGTGCAGGATGTGGGTACGGAGCAGTTTGTACTCCTCGGCCACTGCCGGGTAATTATCGCCGGCGATGATATACTTCTCCTTCAGGAACTGAAAATCCACCGGTATACTCTTGGTCACCGTATAGCAGATTTCCAAGGATGCACCCGTTGCGCCCAAATTGCCGACCACCGGCAGGGGCCTCTGCCCCTCCGGCTTGGCAGGGGTTTGGGGGACGGCGGGTTCTTGCTGCCGCGTTGCTTTGGCCCGTTCCAAGGCCTTGTCAATAAAACTCAAGATGCTTCCTCCCACTTAGGTGGCTCATTGCTTCCGGAGGCCATACCTACCCACGTTTTTATCAAGAATACTTATTGATCAATCGGAGCAATTGGGCTGTCAGGACCCATAAATCCCGATAGAAAAAATGGACCAGCACAAGAATAAACAGGATTGACCCACAGGTAACCGCGGTGATCAACCGGCGCCGTTTTTTTATCTGTTGAGCTGCAGTCGGGGACTGCATCAGACTGATGCTCCCCAAAACCGGCAGATCGGTGAGCCAACCCAACTCATCGGCATCTTTAATGGAATGATCCAGGTGATCGGTCAGCAGGACCAGCCCCACGCCAGAGGCCAGACCAAGGAGTAAGCCGGCCGCAGCAATCAACAGCCGATTGGGCGAGACCGGCTTTTCCGGATAGCTGGCCGGGTCAATGAGCGTGAACTTTTCAGCCTTCTGATGTTCCTCCATACCTTCGGCAATGCGGGAGGTCAACAGCTTGTTCATGACTTCCATCTGTTTGCTCTGGGCGTTCTGATAATCTCGCAGCAAGGCCGCATATTCTGACTCGATCTTAGGAGTGTCCTCCAGGCGTTGGCGATACATCCGGAGTTTTTGCCGCATCTCCTCCTGCTGCCGGAGGCGCAGGGCAATCTCGTTGTCAATGCTTTGGATCTGACTTCTCAGGCCGATATAGGCCGGATTATTCGGATCCCGCACTTGGGGAAGCGGTGCCATCGCCGCGGCATCACCCTCGGCCTCCAGACTGGCAATCTCTTTCCGCAGCCGTTTGATATCCGGATGGTCCGGCGACAGATTCCCTTTGCTGGCCAACTCCGCCCGCAGCTGCGTCAATTTCTGCCGGCGCACCGAAGCCTGACCACCCTGGGCGCTCACCACTTTTTCCAGTTCGGCGATCTCCCGTTTGATCTTCTTGACATCGGGATGATCCGGCGATACCCTGGCTGACAAGGAGGATAGTGCTACTTGCAGCATGTAGAGCCGGGCTTTGGGATCCAGGGTCGCTTCCTGCCCGACGACCGGCAGGTCGGGATTGATCGTGGCAATCTGGCCCTCCAAGTAGGCCTTCCGGTCTTGGGCAGCCCTGATCTGGAGTTCCAACTGTTTGATCTCGTTTTCCAGACGTTCGGCCTGAGCCATGTTATGGCCTTTTAATTCCGGTAGAGAACCTTCATGCGCCTGTTTAAACTTCGCGATCTGCTCGCCGATGATCTTGATCCGTTCCTCTAACCCTTGCAGTTCAGCTTCCAGAAACTTCGTGGTCGTCTCGGCTTTTTCCTGGCGGTCTTTCAAATTCTGCTCCAAATATAAGGAAGCCAAATGCCCCGCCACTTTCTGGACCTTGCCAGGGTTATCCCCCCGGTAGGAAATGGTAAAGGCAATGGTCATGCCCTCCTTGCCCCGGCCCTTTTTTCCTTTATCAGTCATGTCGGCACTAATGGTCTGCAGATTGATATTGTTCCGCATTTTTTCGATTATTTCTTCTTGGGTGTATTTATTCAGCAAATCTTTGTAAAGGTCAAACTGTTTGATCGTTTCCCAAAGTCTCGTGCGAGAAAGGATCTGCTGCGTAATACTCTGAATACGTTGATCGGCAAACCCGGTGACGGTGGTCCGGACAAAATCCGGCGGGATCTGTTGTTCCTCAATCAAGATCGTGGAACTCGATTCATATACCGACGGCAAAAGCAAGGCTACCGTCACACTCAGCAAAAAAATAAGGACCGCCGGAATGATCAATAACCATTTCTTATTTTTAAAAAGATTAAAAAAGTATTTTATATCCTTTTGCTTTTCCATAATGAAAACCTATATTGCTAATTAATTATATTAAGTTAGTAATGTAAGGGAGTTGCATAATTAAAGGTTAACCAGACATCGTTGACGGGATAACTATAACTGGTAGTTCCCGAGACAGTTCGATATGAAAAAGCATAATACGCTCCCACCGATGCCTTTTCGGTCAGTTTATAGCTCAGTCCCGGCCGGATCCCATAATACACCGAATTGTAATCGCTGCCGGGATTCGTAATGGTGGAGGTATAGACGTAGGGATTGACAGATAAATTCAGGCGCTCGGTAAGAGCCTGACTGACGTTCAAGTTAAAATTGTTGTATTGCGATTGATTGCCATAGGCATTGGCCGATTGACTGCGCACATAATTCAACCCCAGGGAACCGGTCTGCCAACGGTAATTGGCCCCCAGAGTAACAAACGGTGATACCGAGGAACTGGTTTGGGACTGTTGCCGCAACTCCAAAAAACCGGTAAAAGTATTCGCCGCTAAGACCCGGGTGTCTGATTTGATCCGGTTGATATTCAGCCCCCCCAGGAAGTTTATGTCCCATTTTTCCATATACTTGTGACTAAAGCCAAGCTGCGGTCCCAAAGCCGCCGTGGTGTTATTATTACTGTATTTATAAAAAGAGGCAGTTAGCCTGCTTAACAGTGTTGTTTTTTCATTCAAGATATAGTCAAAACCATGGGTCAGACTATGCCCTTCGTAATTGTTATAATTGCGCCCCTCACGAGCCTGATAATCCACCAGATTAAACCCGTAATTGAGCGACGTAGACCAGCGTTCCGTCAGGAAATACGAGAGTCCCGGATTTGCGGCAACCGACGTTCTGGTCTGCCGATTGATCACTGTCCCCGAAGCCTGGAGCTCTTCCGTGGCCGTGGAGTCGGTGATGAAAGCAGTGGCCAAGTTTAATCCCAGACGGGGGGTCAGCTTGTGGCTGGCCAGAAAACTGTAATATTGATTGATCCGATCCAATTCGCTGTTATGAAAGTAATGTAATCCCAATAATGCTAATGTTCCCTGAAATAGCGTTATTTCGGTATTGTAGCTCAGAGATATATTCGGCCGGACCGAGGCAATGTAATCTGACTGGACATTTCTCGGCGCATTGTTAATATTACTTAAATACTGCCCTTTCAGCTCGATGGCCGGCGTCACTATCCAGTCGGCACTCAGCCCCGCCGTGCTCCCCCCCAAAATCAGACACACGGCCCACAGGCATCCACAAAACCTTCTCCCCCTCACCATGACGTCTCCCCTTTACGGCACCTATGGCACCACGACCACATCCCCGGGTTGCAGGATAATATCCTGGCTCAGCCACTGTCCCTTTGAGACTTCTTTATAATTAAACTGATGAATCTCGTCGACACCTCCTTTCTTGCGGACGACTTTGATGGCCTTGGGGGAAGCAAAAGGCGTTAATCCACCCGCCATGGCTATGGCCTGCAAAACCGAGGTCGGCCGGCCCACCAAAAATTCCCCCGGTTTATTCACTTTGCCGGTAACATAAAATTTATAGGATTGGGCCTTGACCAAAATGACCGTTACCGCCGCATCGGTGACAAATTTCTCCAAACGCTTGGAAATCTCCTCCTGAATCTGCTTTACCGTTTTGCCGGCCGCACGCACCTCCCCGATGAGCGGATAAAATACCGTGCCGTCAGGTTGGACCACCAGGGTCTTGGTCATGTCAGGTTCTTTCCAGACCGTTACCTCGATGACATCCTCCGGCCCCAATTGGTAGCGCTCCTGGTCCGGCGGGGATACCTCTGCCGCCGCGGCTTGCGCCTCGACCATCGGACTGACCCGATAGCTACAACCCAAGATACCCCATGAAATAGCGATCACGACAACCACCAGCACTCTCTGCCATTCTTTCATGTTCTTCCCCCTTTGCAGACACCTCGCTCGCCCAAACCATCCCTTTGGTCTCATTCGTGGTCAGCCCGCACTCCCAATCTTTAATATGCAAATTATGAGCCAAAATGGCAAAAAAAACCTTATGTCGCCGATCTTACTTGCCCCATCATACCATACCCACCAAAAATCTGTGGCCAAATTTTAATGCCCAGTGAATCCGGCCACAGGACGCAAGGGGGGTTATGTATCCCATCGGCACAATGTTCCAAAATATAAACATCGGATTCAAAATTTTTAACTTTGCGGCCCTTCCATGGCCAACGTATCTGCCTAACTGCAGAATTTCTCCTATCTGGTCGCTGTCTTGTCCTCGCCGCCTAACATTCCTGTTCAATTATTTGAACATGAATGCCCGGCCAGCGCCTCCTGGCCACGATCAGTATTCCCCAGCATGCACCTCTTGCGTGGCCAGGGTCCCGGTGCTTTGGGTTAAAAGCGTACCACCTTGCGGATGGCTCGGCTGACCCGCCCGGCGTCCGGCAGGTAGTGATCTTCCAGCTTTAACAGGGGGACAATGGTATCAAACCCCGTGACCCGCTCCAGGGGGGCCGCCAAAGACAAAAACGCCTTTTCCTGAATTCGGGCCATGATCTCCGCCCCCAAACCACAGGTGCGGCAGGCCTCATGGACGATGACCCCCCGGCCGGTTTTCCGGATCGAGGCCACAATGGTCTCGTCATCCAGCGGTGCTATGGTCCGCAGGTCGATAACTTCCGCAGCTATACCCTCTTCAGCCACCAACTCCGCAGCCCGCACCGCCTCGCGCACCATGGACCCCCAAGCCACCACTGTCACCGCGTCCCCTTCCCGGACTACTTTTGCTGTTGCCAAAGGCACTGTGTAGTCGCCCTCGGGCACCTCTTCCCGGATGGCCCGATAAATCCGTTTGGGCTCGAGGAATACCACCGGGTCGGGGTCCCGTAGGGCTGCCAGCAACAGACCTTTGGCATCGTAGGGGGTGGAGGGAATCACCACTTTGAGACCCGGCAGGTGTGCCAATATGGCTTCGGTGCTCTCCGAATGATGTTCCGGGGCATGGATACCGGCACCATAGGGCGCCCTGATTACGAGGGGCAGGGTGTATCGACCCCGGCTGCGGTTCCGGTAGCGGCTGACGTGGCAGATGATCTGATCCAACGCAGCTGGCAAGAAACCCATGAATTGGATCTCCGGCACCGGTTTAAAGCCCCCCAGGGCCAACCCGATGGACGTGCCGACGATGGCCGCTTCGGCCAGAGGGGTATCCACTACCCGATCAGGACCGAAAAGCGCCTGCAAGCCGTCGGTCACCCGAAAAACCCCGCCAAGACGACCCACATCTTCGCCTAAGATGATAATACTTTCATCCTGGGTCATCTCTTCTTTCAGGGCCAGATTGATGGCCTCCACCATATTGAGCTTAGCCATCGGTCGGTTCTCCCCGGCCGGCCAGGATGCGGTGTAAGTAGTCTTTTTGGAAGGCTAAATAAGGCGGCAGGGTGGCGTAGTGGTAGTCAAAGATGTCGTCAGGATTCAGGGGGATGGCGGCTTCGGCTTTTTTGGCCTCTGCCTGCACCAAGGCTCGGTAACGCTCCCAGCGTTCGGTCTCAGCCGCAGGCGTCAGCAAACCCTGCTTTTCCAAATAGAGCCGGACTCGCCGGAGGGGATCATCCGACTCCTGGGCCTTGACCTCCTCTTCTAACCGGTAGCGGCTGGGGTCGTCGGCCGTGGTATGGGGGCCCAGCCGATAGGTCTGGGCCTCGATGAACACCGGCCCCCCCCCCGACCGGGCTTGAGCTGCGGCTGCCTGGGTGGCGGCATACACCGCCAACAGATCATTGCCGTCGACCATGACGCCGGGAAAACCATAGGCAACGGCTTTCTGGGCCAACGTTGCCGCCGCCGTTTGGGTCGAACGCGGCACCGAAATGGCATACTGATTGTTCTGACAGAAGAAAATACACGGCGTCTGGAAAACCCCGGCAAAGTTCATGGCCTCGTGGCAATCGCCCTTGGAAGTGGCCCCGTCGCCGAAGTAAATCAAAGTAACGGTCCCTTCCTTTTTGAGTTTGGCTGCCCAGGCCAACCCAACGCCGTGGGAGATCTGGGTCCCCACCGGCGCACAGATGGGCAAAACCCTGACGTTCTCGGGAAAATGACTGCCCCATTCACTGCCCATCCAATACATGTAGATCAACGCCAGAGGCACCCCCCGCAGGAGCATGGCCCCCATCTCCCGGAACGATGGCACCAGCCAATCCCCCTCTTCCAGGACCGCAGCGCTGCCGATATTGGCTGCCTCCTGCCCCAGGGTGGGCGGGTAGGTGCCCATCCGCCCGGCCCGTTGCATGGTCAGGGCCTGCTGATCCGCCACCCGCAGGTACACCATCCTATCATAGAGATCCAGCAACCGGGCATCGCTCAGATCAGCCGGACGTAAATCCCGGCCCACCACGTTTCCCTGGATGTCCAGAATCTCCACCCGCCGGCCGGCCAGCGGGTCAAAATCTGCCAGATTCATGGGGACTCCTGCCACCAGGCCCTATCCACTGCCCAGAGAGCCGGTAAGTCTGCAGCCATACCCCCCCGTTATTCCTGAGCCCATTGTTGCAAGGCTTCATAACTGGGCACGCCGCAGAGCCATTTGCCCGTGCGGGTATTATAAAAAAACGGCACGCCGCCGCAAAACCCCTGGTCATATTTTTTCAGAAGGGCCGCATTGGCTTGATTATGCCAGACTTCCAGCCTCGTGATGGTTACGCCCAGCTCCTCTTCCAACCGCGCCAGCAACGGTTCCACCTTCTTACAGTGGACACATTCAGTACCATAAAATTCCAATAGGTGATCTGCCGCCACAACATCCCCCCAACGAGTAACTGCTGCATACCCAAAAAAGTCCTTCCTGCCCCCACCCTGGCGACAGAGAGAGCGACTGTCATATCTTGTCAAGGGTTAATCGGTGCTGGGGGCACCAGGGTTGAAGATCTGTTGCCATGGCATCAGCGGACGTGCCGTGCACGCCGTTACCGGCGGCCCCGGACCGCCCTCTATGACTAGAAGTTGGTGCCAACCCCCTCACCTCAGGCCTCTCCCCCTGCCTGAGGGAGAGGAATCTATGGAATTAACAGGATATTTTCTGTCTATCAGCAAGACACCATATCCCGCCAAGGGTTTTGCAACAAGTTCTAGTATCCATCCAACAAGTCTTGAATCCTTCCCCCTGTGGCGCGGGAAAAGAGATAAGCCACTAGTCGCAGCCTTTAGGCTGCGCCACGGTAACCCACGGGCTTGATGCTATTTTTCGCAGGCTGAAGCCTGCGGTCACAGCGCCCCCCATCAATAGCGAACCGACCGGAAAGCCTTGAAATTCCCTCTCCCCCAGGGGGCGCAAGGCTTAGGGTGAGGGTCTAATAACATCGGTTATCTCAATATGTTAGACATTTCCCAAACTCTATCCGCTCTATGTCTGGGTAATGCTCAGCTCGTTCAGGAAGACAAAAAAAGAGGTTTGGCAACAACCTGGATTCAATCTCTGCCGCTGCGCCCCTTAACCACCCGCCGTGGCCGGCCGGACTGGTTCCGCCGGCGTCGGGCCCCTTGCCCCAGGTATATCAAAATAAGGATCAAAAAAAGTGAGTTGGATAAATTTTAACGAAAAAATAAAAAAATTCTACTATTATTCTCTTTTTGCCGGCACCCGGGTGGGTATGGCTGCGCCTCATTACCCCCGGGCCACCGAGCGCTGTTCCAGGACCGCCACATCCTGTTCCAGGCGCACCGGGCCTCCAGGTTCTGGTGCTCCCCCCGCCGAACGATGACTTCAGAAAACCGGTCCAGGCGCTGGTTCGTGACCACCAGACTGGCCTGGCTTTCACCCTGGCCGTTTTTCAGTGCCTGGATTTCCGGAAATATCAATTCCTTGATAAAAGGGTACGACCGCTTCTCTGACTTCCACGGCGGCAAACCTCATGGCGAGGGCCAGGATCAGGGCAAAAGAGGATTTTTCGCTTTATTCTGAATAGTTATATTAGCAACAATCTTGAGGCCTGTCAAGCCGGACGGCGCTTAGACCCCGAACCGGAGCCGCCGGAAACCTCCGGGCCCGGCACCCGGGTGATACTTGAGCCCGTCAGACGTGCCCGGCATTCTTTAAAGGCAACGTCGACACGAGGGCGAACCTGCAGGGAAAGGGGAACTGGTCGCAACGGCCGGCCGGTGCCGCCGGGCATGCAAAAGGCAGGGCCGGCGACCCGACCCTGCCTGCAAAAGGGTTTCCTTACCTACGGCCGCTTAGGCTGCCCGCCGCCGGCCATAAGCCGCCAACCGCACCAACCCCGCGCCCAGCAGCAGCAAGGCCCCGGGCAGGGGCACCACCGCCACACAGTGGGGATCATCATAGTTATAGGTAATGGTCCAGGCGGGGGTGGCACCGCCGCTCCAGGCCAGGAGCGCGGACTCCCTGACAATACCTGCCAATCCCCCCTCAAAAGCCCGAAACGCCAAGCTCAAGGGCTCATGCAACACCCCGGCAAAATGCAGGGTAAACACCAAAGTTTCGGCCTCTGGGCCAGTGGCCGTGGCCTCCCGCGGATAGTCCCCAACGGCAGCCCCCTGCCAACCGCTCATGTCAAAATATTGAAACACCGGAGCTGCAAAGGCGGCAGCTTCGGGTTCCAGCATAATAACCTGCAGGGTATCAAACGGGCCCACACTGTGTTCTTTAAACGTTTGGGACCAGGAGCCGGTGGGTATCGCCTCCCCGTAAGTTTCCAGGCACTGCCCCGGGCCCGCCACAAGTCCCACCAGCATGAGGCCGAGGACGCTCCCTAAAAATAAAAACTTTTTTGTCATCGCACCGCTTTGTGCCTCCTTTCTCCCGTTGTTTTCTCTACCAGGTCAGAGCTTTGGCCGACCGCCTTGGTATTCCTGCCGATAATCTTATGCATAATCTGCGCCAAGAGAAAGGGCTCCACAACTTCCCTCAGGTTCAAAAAAATATACCCGCGACCATGTCTTATCCTGTTGATATCTCTGAACTACTTAATTCCAAAGCGTTTCCTTGGCCAAAATCCCGGGATTTTACCAAATGCATAATGTTTCAAGAATAAAACACCGTGTTTCATTTTCAAAACAATTCTGCCCAGGCCCGGCCGAAAGACGATCTAAAATAGCCCTTGAGAAACTCAAGACTTCTGGGAAAAGATTGATTCAAAGGAATTGCCCACAGGAAGGGAGTAGGGCCGCCGCGCCGCGCCGACCTCCTTCTGACTCTCGTGGCGCCGACCTCCAGGTCGGCGGCCGGGGAAACGCCTTACCATCCGGGGTTTTAACGTTGTTCCCCCCCACCTCTCTTCCTTGAGAACATCCTTGAAATTCTCATCAAAAATTATTCCTTTTCGCCTTGACAAGTTCACAAGAAGGCGATTAAACTTCGGGAAAATTTGAGCAAGGAGGAGAATATGGTTCAATCTATCACGGGGAGGGGCCGGCGGGGGGCCGGCTGGCTGGCGCTCCTGGCCCTGGTCCTGCTGCTGGCCGCGGCCCCGGCCTGGGGGGCCAGCTATTTTGTCTACCAACAATGGGGCGGCACCTGGCAGGACGCCAATAAGACGGCCGCCAACACCGAGGACGACCTGATGTGCTGGGCCGCCGCGGCCAGCAACGTCCTGGCCTGGGCCGGCTGGGGCACCCCCACCTATAACACCACCGACAAGATCTTCAAACACTTCCAGGATCATTGGACGGATAATACCGGCGTCCCGGCTTGGGCCTGGAAATGGTGGCTGAACGGCTCGCCGCCGCCCTATTATTTTGCTTCCTATCCCGATGTCCCCGGCGGCGGGAACTTTTACCCCACTTTGAATTTCACTAGTTATTATAGTTCTGGCAGCAATCCTGATCTCATGGTGTCGGCTGAGCTCTTAATGCGCCAGGGTTATGGCGTCACTCTGATCATCGGGCGACCCGGCGGCTCCCACGCCGTAACCGCCTGGGGCTTCGACTATACCTATGATCCCTTAACCAAAAAGAATCTCTACTCCGGCATTTATATTACTGACTCAGACGACGGCGTTCTGGGCCTTAAATACTATCCCATTACCAAACCGGGGGCTTGGTGGACCTTAGGGGGCTCTTACAGCGGTTGGCAGATCGGCTTGGTGCAGGCGTTTAGGAAACGGGCGTCTCTTATCCAGATTCCCTTCGGTGCCTTTCCCGACGAGCTGGATGTGGCCGTCGGCGTGGCCCCGGTGCCGTTGCCGGCCACCTGGCCCCTCGTCGCCTCGGGCTTTCTGCTGATCCTGCTCGGTCGGCGCCGCGCTTAAGTAAAAATTTTCTCCACCAGGGGCCAGAGCTACCTCTGGCCCCTTTTTTCTTACTGGCGGCGTTTATAGAGGGCCAGGCGGACGAGACCCGCACCCAGGAGGAGGATGGCGGTGGGCAGCGGCACAACAGTGCCGAAGTTATCTATGGCCACAGCAGCACCATCTCCATAAAAACCCAGGGAGGCAAAATTATTAAAAGTTGTTGAACTATGGGTAAAAATCAGGCCGATGTCAGTGACAGTGGCAATAACTTGGGCAAATGTTTTATCTCCTGTGTCGGCATTTGGCCAGCGCAGAAAATTTTCCTCGCTAAGGGTCACTTTATGGGACTGCCAACCTGTAAACCTGTTGGGATTCCAGCTAACGAGGTCATTGCTGACGAAATAATTGCTGGTCTCGTCAATCAACGAGCCGATGTAAAAGCGCACCATGGGGTCGGCGCCCTCATATTGCGCTATGCTGCCCGTTAACTGAAGATCTACCGTCAGGATCATACCTGAAAGCTCACCGAAAATTGCTGCGTTTTTAGCCTGATAACCATAAAGCCGGTTTGTTGCCTCCGACGCCCCCTGGACGATATAACCATTGCCCCCGGTTTGCTGCCAGGCAGCCACGCCTGTGGTAACGTCCCCAGCATTATTGATCGTTCCATAATACCAACCAGCATTACTAGAATCAAACGTCTCGATATAAGCCGCCGGCGCTGGCGAGACGACCATACCAACCAGCAAAAGAACTAACCCTGCCGTGAATTTCCTCATAGCTCCCGCCCCTTTTCTGAGCAAATAAATATCGCTCTCATCCTTACCCGCCGATACCCCCTCGGGAGAAGGCACCCTCAACGCTGTCCTCGCGCTCTGTTAAGAAACTATATATTATTTTACAAAGAATTTTCATCTCGTCAAGGATATCGAAATCGGAATTGAGAAAAGTTAATTAAAAGTATTGTATTTATTTAAAATCAATAACAAGAACAAGAGGTTGTCAGATTTTTTGGGGCGTTTTCGGTAATGCCTGATTGTCTGATATTTTTTTCTAAAGTTTTCTTTACCCAGATTCGATAAGCCAGGAAACTATCCAAGGAAGGAGATTACCGTATGAAACGCCTGAGCCCTATCGTCCTCTGGCTGGTGTTGAGTGCCATGGCCGGCACCGCCTGGGCTTTGCCGCCCACTACCCTTAAATATAATTACTATATTTATAACCAGTGGGGCGGCACCTGGCAGGACGCCAACAAAAATTATGTGGATGACAGCCTCATGTGCTGGGCCGCCACGGCCTCCAACGTCCTGGAGTGGGGCCAGTGGGACACGCCGACCATCACCACGGCCACCCAGATTTTTCAGCATTTCAAGGATCACTGGACCAACAACACCGGCGTCATGAGCTGGGCCTGGAAGTGGTGGCTGAACGGTTCGCCACCGCCCTATTATTTCGCCTCCTATCCCGATGTGCCGGGGGGCGGCAACTTCTATCCGGCGGCGAATTTTACCGACTACTACCGCTATGCCGGCAGCGGCGACCTCATGGGGGTCATGGATAACTGGATGCACCAGGGCTATGGCGTCGGCCTGGTGATCGGCAAAGGCGGGGGACTGCATGCCATCACCGCCTGGGGCTTCGGGTATAACCTGGTGAACGGGGTCAAACAATACACCAGTATCTATGTCACTGATTCCGACGACGGGGTGACGGCCTTGAGAAACTACCCCCTGACCTGGAATGGATCGGCGTGGGTTCTGGGCGGGTCATACAGCGGCTGGTCTGTGGGCAGCCTCTCCGGGTTTAAATACCGGCTGTCGCCGGCCGGGGCCGGGTCCTTTTGGGCAAGCGAGGGGCCGCAGGGCGGAGAAATCCTCGTGACCCCCTTGGCGCCCTCCTGGCTGCTTTTCGGGGCAGGTCTGCTGCTGCTCCTTCTCTTAAACCGGCGGGTGGCGGTGGAGTAATATTATCCGCCCGCTCACAAGGGCTGGGCAAGTTTCAGGGGGCGGCTGCCGCCCCCTGAAATTGCGGTTTGCTGCAAAGATTAAACCTCTTCCCGCCGCCTGCGGGCATAGGCCGCCAACCGGGCTAGGCCGGCGCCCAACAGAAGCACGGCTCCGGGCAGGGGCACATTGCCGGCGGTAAAAACAGCTTCGGCCGTATCATTGGCGCAGGTGGCCGTGGCCCACAGGAAGGCAAAGGCGCTGTTGGGATCAAAGCCAGTGATGCCGGTGAGTTTGATTGCCAACTGGTAATCAGGTGCACTGCCTGCTATATTTGTCCAAGTTACAGTAGTAGTATCAAAAGGAATAGTGGCTTTGGCCTCGACGGGAACGTCTTTGGCATTACCATCATTGATCACTGCATTTGGGGGACTCCCGCTTTGGATGGTGCCGCCATAACGACCGCCGTAAACCCAACCACCACTCTGCCAATAATTGGAATTCCATGTTTTTGACGTTTCATAGCCGGCGGTTAGGCTGTAAACATTATTTTGACGACCGCTACGAGTGCCGATGGCAATATCCCAACTCCCATCGGCGCCGGCGTCAATAAAAAGATCAGCCGCGACGGCGGCCCCGTCATAATAAGAGGCTCCTTTCCAATTGGTCTCAATAATCAGCGTGCCGTCGGTTTTTAAAACCCCGCCATAGTTTTCGTATGTAGCGGTGGCGCCAATAACATCATACCAAGTTTTATTTGCCCCTGATGTTCCCACTTTCGTCCCTGTGACATTGACATTTACTGCTGAACTGCCAATCCAGGTTTCGATCAGCGTGTTATTCGTAAAAACCACATCCGCCTGGGCGCTGACCGCAAAGAGGCCCAGGGTCATCACCAGCGCCAAAATCAGTAAAAGTTTTTTCACGATTGCCTCCATTTTTCCATGTTGATTTATGGTGATTTATATATGCCACTGCTCCTCTGCGTGCCGGTCTCCCGTCGCCTCACCTCCTTTGCCATGAATTTTGCCGGTTGAAAACTGCCACCTGCTTTTGACCGGAAGGCCGCGACCCCCGGTCGGTTTTTTGATCCGCAACTTCGCTTCGTTTATTATGCAATTCCTGTACCAGGCTTGCTGGCGGTCCTGGGCGCAATCTGTGCAAAGAACTGAACAGGGGAAAAAGTCGGTAGTCCTTGGGAATTTTAGTAGATTTGCCGAGAACGGCCCGCGCTTGGCCCTGCGGGCGCGGTCCGGCCCCGGCAAAATGATGTTCAAAATATTGTATTTGGCGTTCAGAATGGTGAACATGGTTAACCTTTTGATATAACGAAAGAAAGGCATTTAGCCCCCAAAGCCGTGTGCAGATTTCTAAACATGGCAGCCGACCGGGGCGGGGGGGGTCTCTCGGGTGCCGGTCGAGAGCGGCGCCTGCCGATCGGGAGAGCGGCGCTACTAGGGATATCGGCGCAACCAGGGAGGGCGGCGGTACGGGTTTTATCCTCGGGCCCAGGGGACGGCCAGGCGGCTGTCGAATTTTTTTGTAAGGAAACCGGCCCCGGCTGTCGATAAAGAAACTAGCCCGGTTCCCCTTCCCCGGCCTTTCTGATATCTTATAATAAAGGCAAGGTCGGGGCAGGTCTTTTCCCGGCCAAAAGTGCGATCAACTTATGATGCGTATCCTAGGAATGCAAACCTCGCCCTGGACGCTGGTGCTGCTGGCCGGCGATATCCTGGTGTCGCTGGCCGGGGCGGCAGTAGTCCTGGGGCTGTTGTCGGAGGCGGCCATGGTGCAGCCCTGGTGGCAGGCCCAGAACCTCTGCGCGGTATTGCAGCTGCTGGGCCTCCAGGTCCTGGTGCTCTATATTGCTGACCTCTACGACCAGTATCAGGATTATGCCTCGGCTCTGAACCTGAGCCGCCTGATTTTTGCCGCCTGGCTGGCCCTGGTGCTGGCCGTTCTGTATTTCCGTTATTTCTCCGGGCTCTATCTGGGCCGCCAGTTCCTGGAGTGGCAGGGGGTGGCCTTCGGGGTGGGCCTGGCCCTCTGGCGGGCCGGGTTCTCCGCCCTGGCCCTGCCCACCCGGCTGCGCCGGCGGCTCCTGATCATCGGCGCCGGCCAGGCCGGGCAGTGTCTGGCCGCGGCCCTGCACAGCCGGCCCAACAGCGGCTTTGAATTGGTGGGCTGGGTGGATGACGATCCCCAGAAGGCCGGGGCGGTGATTGTGGACCGGCCGGTGTTGGGGACCTCCCAGGAACTGCCGGCCCTCATTAAGGCTCAGGCCATTGACCTGGTGGTGCTGGCCATCACCCGGGACCGGTCGCCGGCCCTGCTCACCACCCTGTCTCGCCTGGCCTACAATTCGGTGCAGCTCATGGACATGCCGACGCTCTATGAGGCGGTGGCCGGCAAGATTCCGGTGGACCACATTTCCGAGGTCTGGTTGTTTCTCCATAGTGTGGGCACCCAGAAAAAGTACTACCGCAAATTCAAACGGCTGGTGGACCTGGGCTTGGCGGTGGCCCTGCTGCTGTTGACGCTGCCCCTCTTGCCGCTCATCGCCCTGGCCATCCGCCTGGACAGTCCGGGGCCGGTGTTGTTCCGACAGCAGCGGTTGGGGGAAAATAACCTGCCTTTTACCGTTTTCAAATTTCGCACTATGCAGCATCAACCCCAGGAAAACCATGGCAGCTGGGCCCTGGCCGAGGATCCCCGGGTCACCCGGGTCGGGGGGGTGCTCCGTAAATTGCGCTTGGATGAGCTGCCCCAGTTGTTTAATATTTTGCGGGGGGAGATGAGCCTCATCGGTCCCCGGGCCGAATGGGACCGGTTTGCCAACGAAGCCTTGGAGCCGGTGGTGCGCTACCGGCCGGGGCGGCGGGCCACCGACCGGCCGGGCACCCTGGTGCCCTGTGGTTTTGAGGACCGCGTCCCTTTTTATGGGTTTCGGACGGTAATGCGGCCAGGAATTACCGGCTGGGCCCAGGTCATGTTCCCCCTGGCCGGCTCTTCCCTGGCAGAACTAAAAGAAAAGTTGGAGTACGATCTCTATTACATCAAAAACATCAGCTTCTTTTTAGACATGGCCATTTTGCTGAAGACGATCCGCATTGTCCTCATCGGCCGGGGCAAGTAGGTGGGCGCGTCTTGCGGGGGAGCCGGGGGCGGTCTGCCTGAGCGGCCGGCAGGAGTTATGAAAGTCAGCATCATCACAGCAGTTTACAACGGTGCGGCAACCATTGCCGAGTGCGTCCAAAGCGTCCTGGCGCAGACCTATCCACAGGTGGAGTACATTATAGTTGATGGAAATTCTACCGATAAGACTTTAGAGGTGATTGCGCCATACCGGCAGCGGGTGCAGCGGCTGCTGAGCGAACCGGATACCGGCGTCTATAATGCCTTGAACAAAGGCATCCGTTTGGCAACGGGTGATATTATTGGCATCTTGCACGCCGATGATGTATATTCTCATCAACAGGTCATTGCCAAAATGGTGGATTGTTTCCGGACGCACAACATTGACGCCTGCTATGCGGACCTGCAATATGTCGCCAAGACTGATCCTGACCGGGTGATTCGGCAGTGGCGTGCCTCTCCCTATACCACAGGGAAATTTTATCAGGGCTGGATGCCACCCCACCCCACTTTGTTCGTGGCCCGCTGGGTGTATGAACGGTATGGGGGGTTTAACGAAACCCTGCGCATTGCTGCGGATTATGAATTTATGCTGCGGGTGATGGAAAAATATCAGATAAAAACCTGGTATCTGCCAGAAGTGACGGTGAAAATGCGGGTCGGGGGGCTCAGCAACCGCAGCCTCAGGAATCTGCTGCAAAAGACCCGGGAGGATTACCAGGCCTGGCGCCTCAATGGCCTGCCGCGGAAATGGTCCACGATTCCCTGGAAAAATCTCTCCAAGATTGGCCAATTCTTTGGTTAAGATTCGGCCCTATCAGAGAGTTCGGAGAAAAAATGGCCGGCGGGGCAAAGACTTGTTCAAAAATCTTATCATTTTGTTCAGATAACTGAACAGGGCCGCCGTGGCCAGGATTGAGAAAGTGGTAACTTGTTGTGAGTTCAGGATAAACGGTTACAGATAAATTTGGCCTGGTCCTTGCAAACATTGCAACCGAAACTTCCTGTTTATTAGAGAAGCAGATGGAATATCAAAATACGGCCGTTCAGGCCAGCACCCCCAATAATCTTCAGTATTTTCTCGAGTTGTGGCGGTTCCGCAAGTGGTATTTTCTCATCCCGGCCGTCCTGATCATGGCGGTGGCCTTTACCTTGGCCTACAAGTTGCCGGCCGTGTATCAGTCCAGTGCCACGATCCTGATCGAGGAGCAGCAGATTCCGCCGGATTTCGTGCGCTCTTTGATCACCGGCTATGCTGATCAGCATATCCAGGCCCTGACGCAGCAGATTTTGTCCCGGACGAAATTATGGGAGATTATCCAGGAATTTAACCTCTATGCTGACTTGCGCCAGAAATATACCCAAGAAGAGCTCATTGATCGGATGCGCAAAAGCATCAGATTGGAGACGGTCAGTGCCGAAATGGGCGGCGGCCGCGGCCGCGCCAAACAGGAGGGCATGGCCATCGCCTTTAAAATCTCCTATCAGGGGGAAGATCCCGGCACGCTCCAGAAGGTGGTGGGGAAATTGACGTCCCTTTATCTGGAGCAGAACCTCAAGCATCGGGAGGCCCAGGCGCAGACGACCACCAAATTTCTGGAGGCCGAACTGACCGGCTTGAAGGAGCGGCTGCTGGTCTTGGGACAGCAGATCGCCGCCTTTAAGGAGAAGCACGAGGGGCTGCTGCCGGAAATGCAGCAGTACAATCAGGCCCAGGCTGAGAAAATTGAAAGCGACTTAAAGAGCCTGGACAACAGTATCAAGGCCTATGAAAATCAGAAGACTTACCTAGAGGCGATGTTGGAACTGGCCCGCGCCGGCGGCGTGGCCGAAGGGAGAGCTGGCGAGACCGGCATCAGCCCCCGGGCCCGTCTCCAGGCCCTGGAGATCCTGCTGGCGGATTTGCGGGCCAAATTCTCCGAGGATCATCCGGATATTCAGAAGGCCCTGCGGGAGAAGGCCCAGCTGGAGAAAAGAACCGGGCCATTAGGGGAGAGTGGCGGCCTGCGGACCCAGAGATTAACGGCCCTGGAGGCGGAGTTGGCCCAAAAGCTGGGGATGTATGCCCCCGACCACCCCGAGGTGCGCAAGCTCCAGAAGGAGATCGCCGCCCTGAAAGGCGCGGGCGACAAAAAGCCTGACCTGACCGAGGGCCGGTGGGCGGTCAGTTCGGCCGAGGTCAATATTCTCTCCCAGATCCAGATAATCAATAATGACATCGCCACGGCCCGGGCCAACCGGCTGAATCTGGAGGCCAAATTAAAGGAATACCGCCGCCGTCTGGAAGCAGCCCCCAAAGTGGAACAGGACTATCTGGCCCTGCAGCGGGACTATCAGAATACCCATATCAAGCATCAGGATGTCATGAACAAGTTGATGGAGGCTCGCATTTCCGAAGGCATGGAAGAGCACCAGAAGGGCGGCAAATTTACCATCATTGATGCCGCCTACCTGCCAGATGTGCCCATCAAACCTAACCGCAAACTCATTGTCATGCTGGGTTTGCTCTTCGGTCTGGGGGGCGGCCTGGCGGCCATGATCTGGGCCGAAAATACCGATCACTCCATTAAACGGCCCGAGGACCTGGCCCACCTCACCGAGATGCCACCGTTGGGGATCATCCCGCGTATCGTGACACCCTTCGATACCGCGGCCAAAAAACGGCGCCGCCGTCTGCTGGCCGGTATCACCGCGGCCTCCCTGGTGGTGGGCGTGTGCATGTTTCATTTCTTTTACATGGACCTCTATCTGGTAGTCAATCGCCTCCTAAAATTAATTGAAAAATATTCTTAATGCCAAGGAAAATCGGTGACGGCGAGATTTTGTCAAGAAAGCTTGGGACCATGGGAATAGCGCTCGACTCCTGGAATTGGCTGAAAGGCTTGCCAGCCAAGCTGAAGGCAAGTCTAGCGGGTGGCAGCCAGCACGAGGCGGCCACGGGGCAGACGCTGCCCAAACCGCCGGCGCAGCGGATTGCTTATACCGCTACCCGGGTCATGCCGGTTGATATCGCCGCTTTGACCTATAATCGGGTCCTGACCGGCGAAGTGACCCCGGCGATCGCGGAGAACTATAAACTCCTTCGCACCCAAATCCTGCAGAAAACCAGAGCGGCAAAACGCAACGTCCTCATGTTTGTCAGCCCCTTGCCCGGCGACGGCAAGACCTTGACGGCCATCAATCTGGCCATCAGTCTGAGCCAGGACGTGGCGCCCACCGTCCTGCTGGTTGATCTGGATCTGCGGGCGCCGTCGGTGCACCGCTATTTCGGTCTCCCCGGCGACCGGGGGCTGGTGGATTATCTGGAGAATGGCGTAGACCTGGCAGAATTATTGATACATCCCCAGGGATTTGATAAATTGGTAATACTACCGGCCGGCCGGCCGACGCCCTGGGCCGCGGAATTCATCCGCTCCCCCCGCATGCAGGCCCTGGTGCAGGAATTAAAAGAACGCTATCCCGACCGCTATGTCCTGTTTGATCTGCCGCCCCTGTTGTCTTATGCCGATGCCCTGGCCTTTGCGCCGCTGAGCGACGGCATTATCATGGTCGTCAAAGCCCGGCAGACCTCCCGGGAGGATCTGATGCGTTGCCAGGAAATGCTGCGGGATTTTCCCATCCTGGGCTATGTCTTAAATGAAGTCGATTTTGTGAAGGAAGATCGCTACTATCGGCGCAACGGCCGACCTGGCCAGAAGCAGGGTTTCTATTAAGACCGGCCGCGCTGAGCCCTGGATCAGCGTGGCGTCCTCTGGCAGGATAACCGGCCGGGGTAACGCCGCCACAAGAGCAAACAAGGGAAATGTCACAAGAAAAAGCGCTTAACAATCAGACCTTGTTCCCTCCGCAGAAAACCTCTTCGTATCTGCGCCTCGGGTTGGCATTGGCCCTAATCGCCGCCCTGCTCTGGTTCTATTGGCCAGTGCTCGTCAAATGGGCCGTGGTGGTCTATGAGGATGAGAATTACTCCTTCGGCCTCCTCATCCCGTTCGTCATTGCCTTCATCGTCTACCGCAAGTGGCCGGAGCTCCGCCAGCTCCCCTGGGAATCTTCCTGGCTGGGACTGCCCTGTCTGATTTTAGGGCTGGCGGTCTACGTTTATGGTACTATCGTTGACCTGAAATTCATCCAGATCCTCTCCTTCTGGATTATGGTCCTGGGGTTGTTATTCCTGCAGGGTGGCTGGCAGCTGGTCCAGCTCCTGAGTTTCCCCCTCTTTCTGCTCCTCATCAGCATTCCCCTGCCCAAACTGGTGATCAACTATTTCACCTTCCGGCTGCAGCTCCTCTCTTCCCAGATAACTGCCGAAGTGCTCCGGCTCCTGGGGTTCACCATCTTTTTGCAGGGGAACGTCATTGACCTGGGCGGTCGGCAGCTGCAGGTGGCCGAAGCCTGCAGCGGCCTGGGCTATATTGTTAATGCCCTGGTCCTGGGCATCGTTTTCTGTTACTTTTTTCAGCGGCAGGCCTGGCGGGTGGCGGTGCTGCTGCTTTCCTTAATACCCGCGGCGATTTTTGCCAATGTCCTGCGCCTGGTGAGCATCGCCTATTTCCCGTTCATGCAGGAAGGCTTCTGGCACATGAGCCTGGGCCTGAGCATCTTTATTGTGGGTTTCGATTATCTGCGCCTGATTAATTGGCTGCTGAATAAATTTGCCCCGCCGGCGCCCCCGGCCGCGGCCAGGCCAGCCCCCGCCGTCGCCGCGGCAAACCCCGGACCAGGAGGGCGCGCCTCCGTTTACGTCATCAATCTTCTTGGCCTAGCCTTCCTGCTGGCCGCCTACCCCATCTCCCTGGCCTATACCCAAACTCCCCCCGTTCCCCTGTTGCAGAGTTTTGACAACTTTCCCATGGAGATTGACGGGTGGGTAGGGAAGCGGACATTTCTGGAAGACGTAAATGTCTTGGATAGATTAGAGGCCGACGAATACATTCAGGCCGAGTTCACCAATGCCAAGGGCGAAAGGATAAATCTGTGGATAACCTACCATGCCAATCAGGTGCGGGGCATGAACAAATATATGCATTCTCCCCAATATTGTATGCCAGGGGCAGGCTGGAAGATCATCCATACCGAAGAAATTACCCTGGCGCCGGGGCGAGTAGCCCGTTATAGTATTTTTGAGAAAAATCAATTCCGTCTCGGGGTATTGTATTGGTATCTTTACGGCGGCAAATGGCTTAGCACCGATTACCAGTTATTACGCATGTATATTGGGCTGGACAGTATGTGGCGGGGTGAGAATTTTGGCGCCCTTATTCAGTTTAGCACCCCCATAACGAGCCATGATCAAGATGTTAAAAAGAAACTGGTGGCCTTTGCAGATCTGATAATTCCACTGTTGCCCGGCTTTATTCCTAACTTATGAATTTTTCAGGAATACCATTACAATCCTTCTTCGGGAAAATCCTCAGATTTCCCCTGCAGTTTTTGCCCGAGGGGTTGGTTGTCCCCATTATTCAGGGGAAACTGCGAGGGTATAGATGGCTGCCCGAGTCATCCAATCATGGCTGCTGGTTAGGAAGCTATGAATACGCCAAGATAAATCTCTTTGAAAAAATGGTGGCCCCGGGGAGCACGGTTTATGACATCGGCGCCCATGTCGGTTACTATACCCTCATGGCTTCGGTCCTGGTGGGGCCGACCGGTAAGGTTTACGCCTTCGAACCTTTGCCCAGAAATCTGCATTATTTAAGGAAACATCTGTCATTGAATAAGATCCAAAATGTTCAGGTGATAGCCGGGGCGGTTTCGGATACCGATGGCACGCTCAGGTTTCAGGAGGGCGGCGACAGCTCCACCGGCCGTCTCTCCGAAGCAGGGGATATTGTCGTGGCAACGTATCGCCTGGATAACTTCGTAAAAGAAAAGAATCTCCCTCTCCCTGATTATCTCAAAATCGATGTTGAAGGCGCCGAATTAAAAGTATTACAGGGAAGCCGGAATATTCTTCGGCAGCGGCATCCGGTCATTTTTTTGGCCACCCATGGGGAGGACATTCATAAGGAATGTTGTGCTTTCCTAACCTCATGCGGATACACTATCCGTCCCATTGCCGACTACGCTGACGAGGTGTTGGCGTTCGTTTAGCAGCGGCACCTTTTTTGTTGGGAGACAGACAAAAACCATGCAACGGGCCCTTATTACTGGCATCACCGGGCAGGACGGCAGTTATCTGGCCGAATTGTTGTTGGCCAAGGGGTACGAAGTGCACGGGCTCATCCGCCGGGCCAGCACCTTTAATACCGGCCGCATCGAACACCTTTATGTTGATCCCCATGAGGCGGGGGTCAGACTCTTCTTGCATTACGGCGACCTGAGCGACGCCGGCCAGCTCACCAATCTGATCTATAATATTCAGCCGGAGGAGATCTACCATCTGGCGGCCCAAAGCCACGTCAAGGTCAGCTTTGACATGCCCGAATATACCGGCGATATTACCGGTCTGGGCGTCACCCGGCTGCTGGAGGCCGTCCGCCGCAGCGGCATCACCACCCGCTTCTACCAAGCCTCCTCCAGCGAGCTTTTCGGCAGCGCGCCGCCGCCCCAGAACGAAGATACTCCCATGCTGCCCCGCAGCCCCTATGCCGCGGCCAAGCTTTACGGCTTCTGGATGGTGCGCAATTATCGGGAAGCCTACAACATGTTTGCTGTCAATGGCATCCTCTTTAACCACGAGTCCCCCCGCCGGGGCGAAACCTTTGTCACCCGCAAGATCACCCGGGCAGTGGCCCGCATCAAGCTGGGGTTACAGGAGAAACTCTATCTGGGCAACCTGGAGGCCCGCCGGGACTGGGGCTATGCCCCGGAATACGTCGAGGCCATGTGGGTCATGCTCCAGCAGGAGCAGCCGCAGGATTTTGTCATTGCCACCGGCGAGGCCCACAGCGTCCGAGAGTTCGTGGAGCAGGCCTTTGCCTACCTTGATCTGGATTGGCAGCGTCATGTGGAGATCGATCCCCGTTATTTTCGGCCTACGGAAGTGGAGATGCTCCGGGGGGATGCCAGCCGGGCCAAAAAAATCCTGGGCTGGGAGCCCAAGGTCAGCTTTGCCAAACTGGTCCGGCTCATGGTGGACGCCGATCTGGAGGCCCTGCTCCAGGCCCGCCAATGCCAGGACCTGATCCGGCAGATGGCCATCAGAAACGACGTATCTATAGGGCAAAAATTTAATCAATAAAGGTACTATGGAAAAAGACGCCAAAATCTACGTGGCCGGACATCGGGGACTGGTGGGCAGTGCCCTGGTGCGGGCCCTCAGCGCCGCTGGCTACACCAACCTGGTCACCCGCCCCCACCAGGAACTGGACCTGACCCAGCAGGCGGCGGTGGCAGCCTTTTTCCAACAAGAACGCCCCCACTACGTCTTTTTGGCCGCGGCGAGGGTCGGCGGCATCTGGGCCAACCAGACCTACCCCGCCGAGTTCATCTATCAGAACCTGATGATCCAGACCAACGTCATCCACCAGGCCTACGTCAGCGGCGTCAAGAAACTTCTGTTTCTGGGGAGTTCCTGCATCTATCCCAAACACTGCCCCCAGCCCATGAAAGAAGAATATCTCCTGGACGGCAAGCTGGAGCCCACCAACGAGCCCTATGCGGTAGCCAAGATCGCCGGGATCAAGATGTGCCAGGCCTATAACCGCCAGTACGGCACCTGCTTCATTGCGGCCATGCCCACCAATCTCTATGGCCTGGGCGATAACTTTGATCCCCTGCAGTCCCACGTCATCCCGGCCCTGATCCGCAAATTCCACGAGGCCAAGGTCAACGCCGCCCCGGAGGTGACCCTCTGGGGGACCGGCACGCCCCGCCGGGAATTCCTTTACGTGGACGACTTGGCCGACGCCTGCCTCTTCCTGATGGAGCACTATCACGACGGTGAGATCATCAACATCGGCACCGGCCAGGACCTGACCATCAGGGAACTGGCCGAGCTCATCGCCGGGGTGGTGGACTACCAGGGCCGGATTACCTTCGACCCCTCCTACCCCGACGGCACCCCGCAGAAATTGCTGGATGTTGCGAAACTGCATGGACTCGGCTGGCAGGCCCGAACAACCCTGGAAGATGGTTTGATAAGCACCATAAGATGGTTCAACGCTCTAAAGCCGCAGTAATTCTTGGAACCGTTTAGGCGTCGATCAGGCAACTGGAAGGAAGAGCTTGAGCAAGAAAGTATTCTGCATTGTCGGCACCCGACCCGAGGCCATTAAGATGGCACCGGTGTACTTTGCCTTGCAGAACCGGCCCCAGGACTTTCAACCCATTCTGGTGGCGACGGCTCAACACCGGCAAATGCTGGATCAGATACTGCAGGTTTTTGGCTTAGCGCCCGATATAGATTTAGACCTGATGCATCCGGGACAAAACTTGGCTGATCTGACAGCCCGGGTCCTAACCGCGCTCACCCCGGTAATCAGAGAGATAAAGCCGGATATTATCTTAGTGCAAGGCGACACGACCACTGTGTTGGGCAGCAGTCTGGCGGCCTTTTATGAACATATCCCCATCGGCCACGTGGAGGCCGGGCTGCGGACCTATAATTACGCCGCCCCCTGGCCGGAAGAGATGAACCGTCGGCTGGTGGATGCCATCTCCCAATGGTGTTTTGCCCCCACCGCCTCAGCCCGAGAAAATCTGTTGGCGGAACGGATCGAGCCAGAAAAAATTCTGGTCACCGGCAATACCGTGATCGACGCTTTGCATCTGGCCGTTGGGAAAATCCAGGCCTCTCCCCCCGTTATTCCGGGTTTTGACCCGGACGCTCTAAACGGCCACCGGTTCATCCTGGTGACCGGCCACCGGCGGGAGAGTTTCGGCCCCCAATTTCGGGAACTCTGTCTGGGACTGCGAGAGGTGGCCGGTCGTTTCCCTGAGGGGGGGTTGGTCTATCCGGTCCATCTCAATCCCCGGGTGCAGCAACCGGTCTATGACCTTCTCGGAGCCCATCCGCGCATCCACCTATTGGCGCCCCTGGATTATCTGGCCTTTGTGCGCCTGATGTATCTCAGCCACTTCATCATCACCGATTCCGGGGGCATTCAAGAGGAAGCGCCGGCTCTCGGCAAGCCGGTCCTGGTCACACGCCAGACCACGGAACGACCGGAGGGGGAGGCCAGCGGCAACGCCCGGCTGGTGGGGACTCACCGGGAAGCTATCGTGCAGCACGCCACCTTACTGTTGGAAGACCCGGAGTACTATCGAGCCATGGCCCAGGCCCACAATCCGTATGGCGATGGCCGGGCCGCCCAGTATATCGCCGCAGCTCTGCAGTCATGAAAGTTGGCCGCGGTGCTTTCTTCCCTGGTTTAAGGAAAATATGAGCCTATTGCAGCGCTTTGCCCACGGAGTCTTTTGGAGCCTTCTCGGTCAGGTGGCCGGCCGGCTTTTCAGCTTCGCCACGGCAGTGGTCACGGCCCGTCTCCTGGGCGTGGCCGATTTTGGGGCCCTGGGCATGATCCAAAGCACTATCGGGCTTATGGGAACATTTGCTGGCTTTGGTCTAGGCCTTACAACGACGAAATACGTTGCCGAGTTGAAAGGGAATGATTCTCAGCGAGTCGGCCGCATTATCGCTTTCTCCAATCTGGTGGCCTTGGCAACGGGCAGCCTAATGACATTTATTTGTGTTTTACTAGCCCCATGGCTAGCCAGGGAAACCCTGAACTCCCCCCCTTTGGGCACCCTCCTTCAATTCGGGGCCACCTTTCTCCTGGTGTCCGCCGTGTTCGGGGTTCAGAGTGGCACCCTCTCGGGCTTTCAGTCCTTTCGAGTCATTGCTTCCATCAACTTTTGGCAGGGATTACTTACCTTGCCTGTGACAATTTCTTTAGTTTATTGGTTCGGTCTTCTCGGAGCTGTGCTATCGCTGACTTGTTCGGGTTTAATTGGGGTTGTTTTAGCACATGTGGTTTTGCAGAAAGAATACAAATTATCAGGCATTATTTTAGATTATCGGAATTGTTGGGCCGAGCGGGTTAATATTTGGAATTTTTCGCTCCCAATGGTCCTAACCAGTGTTATTTTTTCGTTGGCCAGTTGGGGGGCCTCCGCCGTATTGGTCAATCAGCCAAGGGGTTATTTGGAACTGGGGCTTTTTAATGCTGCCCATCAGATTCGACAAATTTTAATGTATCTCCCTAATCTCATCGGATCAGTTACTATTCCCCTTTTATCCGAAATCTATGGTCAAAAAAATTGGGAACTTTTCGTCAAGGCAGTGAATGTGAATTTAAAAACGTTATGGAGTATAGTTCTTCCTGTTGGCCTTGTCATCATAGCTTTCAGTAACAAGCTTATGGCTCTCTACGGTTCAGATTTCCAAGATGGATATATTGTATTATCCATATTAGTGTGTTCCTCAATTCTTATGGTAGCAAGTGGTTCTCTTGGTATAGCTTTAACCGCAGCAGGACATATGTGGATAAAACTAATTATTCAGTTAATATCTGCAACAGTTTTATTATGTTTAACATTCTATTTTGTGCCGACAAATGGAGCCAGAGGATTAGCTGTCTCATTTTTTTTAGGATACTCTTTAACTATTTTCTTAAAACAAGCTTATCTTTACTATTATTATGATGGAATAGAGCTTAAATCAATAAGTTTCCTTTATCTATTAACTTTATCAGTTTTTTTTATATCATTATTATCAAATATATTTTCACAGACATTCTTTATATTAACTATTTTATTCCTGTTTGTATTACTGCTTGCCCAATCATATAACTATTTATTATATCAATTTAAATTAGGATTAAATCTCTTCAGTAAATAGATTTTTAGTTATCGTTTTTCATATAATTTAATAAACTTATCATTAAATTAATATTATGTAATGACAACACTGATAATCATATTATTATATTTTTAGTAATTTATAAGAATAATAACTGAAGTAAAAAAAGGGACCCTGGTGATTATTGACAATAAATGTTCCTTACCACAAATAGTGGTTGCCCAGCTAGGCGCCCGGATGCACTACGCCGTGCCGTTGATGCTGCATCAGGCAGGGTTGCTAGAAAAATGCTACACTGATGTCTATGTGGGACTTGGAAATATTTGGGATCTTCTTTATCGCCTGGTCTCTTTAACTCCCCCGGCAATGCGGGCTGCCTCTTTCAATAGATTGCTTGATCGTCACGCCAACGGCCTCCCTCCGGACAAGATTACTGCCTTTAATCTTTTTGGGCTGCAATATTCCCTGGCTTTATCTCGAGTTAAGTCAATTGTCGAACAACAACGCATTTATCTAAAGTTTGGCGATCGTTTTGGTGATCTCATCCTGAATCATCTGGCCCACAAACCTCATGGGTTTTATATCTTTCAGGGATCAGCTTTTCCATTATTCCAGGTTAAAGACTGTTTGAAAATATTCGAACGGTTTATCGCCCCGAAATACATTGAATGGCAGTTAATTTCCGAGGAAAACGAGCGTTGGCCCGGCTGGGAGGAGCCCTATCCCCCTTTGGAGGTTTTCCAGTCTATACTGGAGCGTGAGGAAGCGGAATGGTCTTTAGCCGATGTTATCCTGTGCCCTTCGGAATTTGTCGTTGAAGGTATGATAGCCATGGGGGCGACTCCGGAAAAGCTTTTCCTGGTCCCTTACGGCCTGGACGTGAACGTATTTACCTGTGCCCGGGAGCCTTGGGATGGCCGGCGTCCTTTGCGCCTGCTCTTTTTGGGGGCGGTTACCCTTCGCAAAGGGGTGCAATATATCTTCGAAGCCTTACAATTGCTCAAAGGCGCCTCCATAGAGGCCAGGATGGTCGGCCCTATGGCTATTAGGGAATCCTTCGGCGCCAAATTGGCCGGTGTGGCGGAAATTATCGGGCCGGTGCCCCGCTCCGAGGTGCTGAAACAGTATGCCTGGGCCGATGTTTTTATTTTCCCTTCCCTCTGTGAAGGCTCCGCCACGGTCACTTATGAGGCCCTGGCTGCCGGACTGCCGATCATTACCACCCCCAACGCCGGCTCCGTCGTTCGAGACGGCCATGACGGGTTTATCATTCCCATCCGGGACCCTGACGCTTTGGCAGAAAAAATTGAGCTTCTGTTAGGTAACTCCGAACTTCTGGCCCATCTGTCACATAACGCCAAGGAACGGGCTCAAGAGTATTCTCTGGAGAAGTATGCAGAGCGTCTTGTCGGGTGTATTAAAAGCTGCATTAAAGATAAGGGCATTACATGATGAATATTTTATTGGCCGTCCGCAGCGATCTAGGCATGGGGAGCCACATTCAGCCCCGGGCTTTGGCCTTGGCCGAAGCAGGCCATAAAATTCATATCTTAGCGGGGCAGATCGGCAAGATCGACCAGGTGCGGCAACTACATCCCGAAATTTCTTGGATTGACGCCGGCGGTTTGGGGGTCTGGCATTTTGCTCGGCAACTGGGCCGCCAGGTCACCCACCTCAAACCCGATCTCCTCTATGTCCACAGTTCCTGGACGATTCCCAGTTTCTATTTGAGTGGCAGTTTCTTAAGCGGCATCAAGTGGGTCTATCATACCGATGATTATCTGGAGCCCAAATCTTATTATTTCTACAAGAAGCTGGAAAAACACTTCTGCCACAAGGCTTTGTTGGTGATTTCCAATGAAATCAATCGGGCCCGGTTTATGGCCACGGAATACCATTTGAAACATAAGCCTCTTATTTTGCCGGTCACCTTGAGTAAAAAAATGGCCCCTCCCGAAGATGGCTTTTGGGCAGCCCGGCGCAATGGCAAACCGACTCTGGATTTGGTGTATGCTGGCGGTATAGGTCCGGACCGGCTTATCAAGGAGATGATCCAATCCCTCACCTTCCTCCCCGAGAATTTTCGTTTAACGATATTCAGCCGCTTCCAACCGGAAGATGCTTATTGGCAACTGTGTCAGGAGACAATAAAATCTGCTTCCCTTGAAAACAGGGTGATCTGCTGCAATCCAATTCCCAATGAGGAACTTTTACAAGAATTATTAAAGTACGACGTCGGCCTCCTGCTCTATGACGACAATACCTTGGGGAATTTCTACTGCCAGCCCCAAAAACTCTCAGAATATATAGCTAGTGGCCTGCCCGTCGTTGGCCCCCACTACCCAGGCGTAGAATTGCTAATCAGGAAGCATGGCCTGGGGGCAGTCTGCGACCCCAAATCTCCGGAGGCAGTGGCTCAGGCCATTCTGGCCGTCGCTGCCCATGATAAAGTTGCACGAGAAAATCAATTCCTTCATCTGAGGAATACTTTTTTCCAGGAATTGGCCTATGAAAATCATTCCCAGGCCTTAATTCAAGCTTTGGCTGAGTTACCGCTACCATGATCGATGTTTTGGTTCTGTTGATTCTCATTACCATCGGCTTGATCATCTGGCATTCCTTTCTCCAGAGCGGCCGGAATATCTTTGAGCCGGTCTATTTTTTCCTCATGGGCTACTTCGGCGTGTTTGTCCTCCAGCCGTTTTTTGGGCAAGAGGAACTGCTGGGCAGCCATACACTGGAGCATATGGAATATTGCCTCTTTATTGCCTGGGGGGCGCTTATCGTTTTTTACTGGGGCTATCGGAGCAGAGCCGCCCAAAATATTTTCCTGAAAATCCCCCAGCCGCCGGAAACTTGGCCTCAAGGGCAATTAATCCCCTATGCTTTGGTAGTCTTTGTGATCGGCTTTGTTAGCTATAGTATCTTCATTGCCCAATCCGGCGGGGTAGAGCGATTTTTTAGTGAGGCCAGGGGGTTGGGTGCTTATCAAAGTTCCACGGCCTATCTGTGGAGCGGCCGAGCTCTTCTCATGCCGGCCCTGGCCATGTTGTTCATTGAAACCAAACGTCCAGGGGCTTCAAAGTTATTCCGGTATTTTACTTACAGCGCCATGGCTCTTTTTTTTGCCTTTCAGTTCATCAAAGGGCAACGCGCCGGCGTCTTCCTGCAGGGGGTCTCTTTCCTGGCTTGGTATTATTTAGCGGATTTTAAAGTTCAGCGCCTTCCCTTGGCCAAAACCATTCTCATCCTGGCCGGCATCATGCTTGCAGTCGGTTTTGTGGCGACATTTCGAGGTGAATTTTATCTGGGATCAAAGTTGACCGGAGTAAAAGAGTTTGCCGAAAAGCCACTGGTAGACAAGTTACAGACGTCTTTCTTGGGTGTTCTGCAAGGGGGGACGAAGAAGATAAGCGGCGGGGAATTTGACGGCTTTCTTCAGGTCATGGCAGTTGTGCCAGATCGCGTCGGCTATGACTTTGGGAAGTATTATTTACGCTATGCCTATCACTGGATTCCCCGATTATGGTGGCCGGATAAACCGAGCATCAAAGATGCTATGATTGATTTAGAAAAAGCTGTTCCAGCTCTGTATTGCGGAACCATCACCATGTTGGGAATGTACTACTATCATTTCGGCTTAATCGGCATTTTCCTGGGTTCCTGGCTCACCGGGGTGCTCTTGGGCGGCATCGAATACTGGCGGAAGCTTAAGGACACAAGTTTAGGGGTCTTACTTATTTATATGCTTTTTTTCTCTTATGGCCGTGGCGTCTTGATGGTCGCGGGAATCTTCGAGGGCTGGGATGATCTTCTGCCATTCACCGTGATGCCTGTAGTGGGCGCCTTCGGATATCTTAAATCCAAGCGGAATAAAAGTCAGGTTAAAATTCAATCACAACCTAAGACAAAAATATTATCAGAACCGGTTGATCTAAGGCAACATCTTAGTACTAATCAAAATAACGGTGGCAATTAGAATGCCCATTCCCATCTCCATAATAATTTTAGGCGGCTCAGGTATGCTGGGCCATAAGTTATTTCAAACTCTGCGATTGGCATTCCCAAAAACATATTGCACCATCAGGGGCTCAGTTACAGATAAATTGTATAAGAACATTGATTTATTCCAAAGTGGCGCGGTTATTGAAAATTTCGATGCCATGAACTGGTCGGGAGTCAGGCAAATACTGTCTCAGTTCCGGCCCGGAGTAATTATTAACTGTATAGGTGTCGTCAAACAGCGCCCCGAGGCCAAGGATTATCTGAAATCAATTTATCTCAATGCCCTGCTGCCGCATCAACTGGCCGAACTTTGTCAGGAATGGGGCGGCCGGCTGATCCATTTCAGCACTGATTGTGTTTTTAGCGGTCGTAAGGGCAATTATGTTGAAGACGATCCATCTGATGCCGACGATTTGTATGGTCGGACGAAATTTTTGGGGGAAGTCACCGGCCCTCATGTCCTGACACTCCGGACTTCCATGATTGGCAGAGAACTGCAAAACTTCCAATCTCTCCTGGAGTGGTTTTTAGGACAAAATCATAAACACGTTCATGGTTTTACCAGGGCATATTACTCGGGCGTAACGACAAACTACCTCGCTGACTTGATGGTCCAGATCATCGATGGGCATCCGGGATTGGCTGGGCTGTACCAGGTTACCGGCCAGACGATAACAAAATATAATCTCCTCTGTTTACTGCGGGATGCATATAACCTCTCCATTGACATCGTGCCTGATGACGCCTATTTTTGCGACCGTAGCATGCTGGGGGACAAATTTCACCAAGCCACCGGTCTCGTCTGCCCTTCGTGGGAAAAGTTGGTGGCACAATTAGCCAGCGACACAACCCCTTATGAGAAATGGAGGAAGAGCTGTGGGGCTTCTTGACGGCAAGCGGATAGTGATCACCGGGGGTACGGGCTCCCTCGGCCGAGTCCTGGTCAAACGTTTACTGGCCCAGGATATGGGCGACCCCCAAAAAATTATCATCTTTTCCCGGGATGAAGCTAAGCAGCATTATATGCGATTGGAATATTTACATAAAGTTGCCGCAACAGATGAAATCATTTTTCGCAATTTTACCCAGAAACTGCAATTTCGCATTGGGGATATCCGAGATCTCCACAGCGTGGCCACGGTATTGCGGGACGCCGACGTAGTTTTTAACGCTGCGGCCATCAAACAGGTGCCGACCTGCGAGTATTTCCCCTATGAAGCGGTGGCAACCAATATAACCGGGGCGCAGAATATTGTCAGGGCCATCAAGGAATATAATCTTCCCGTTGAAACCGTCGTCGGCATCTCCACGGACAAAGCCTGTAAACCGGTGAATGTCATGGGGATGACCAAGGCCATTCAAGAAAGGATATTTATTAATGCCAATATTCTTTGTCCTGACACCAGGTTCATTGTCGTGCGGTATGGTAATGTTTTGGCCTCCCGGGGGTCAGTGATTCCTCTGTTTATTGATCAGATCCGCAATGGCGGTCCGGTCACCATCACCTCTTTTGAGATGACCAGATTTTTGTTGACGTTGGATGAAGCCGTGGATACCGTTTTTGCTGCCTTGCACAATGCGTTACCCGGCGAGACGTATGTGCCCAAAAAGCCTGCGGCTCTGGTAGTCGACCTTGCTCAGGCCCTAATCGGCGACCGAAAGATTGATATCCAGGTCATTGGGGTCCGGCCCGGGGAAAAGATTCACGAAATCATGGTGAGCGAAGAAGAGGCTTTTCGAACTGTCGAAAGAAATGGCTGGTTGGTGATATTGCCCATGTTGCCAGAATTGCGCACAGAAATGAAAACTGAATTTTTAGGCTGCGAATATAGTTCCAGAGACTCGATTATTTCCCGAGAAGAAACTTTCTTGTTACTTAAAAATAAAGGCCTCCTGGCAGAGGAATTGATACTAAACAACATCGAGCCATTGGCATGAGAATCTTGACCATCCTGGGAACAAGGCCAGAGATCATCCGCTTGAGCCGCATTATACCGTTGTTGGATCAGTATTGTGATCATATCCTGGTGCATACCGGGCAAAATTATGAGGATTGTTTAAGCGATATATTTTTCCGGGACTTGGCAGTTAGAGAACCAGACGCTTACCTCGGGGTCCAGGGGTATAGCTTTGCCGATCAGATTGGGCAAATATTAGTCGCCTGCGAGGCGGCTCTCTTAAAATATCGCCCAGATCGCATACTCATATTAGGTGATACCAACAGCGGTCTTGCTGCTATAGTGGCAAAACGTTTAAATATACCTGTTTATCACATGGAAGCCGGCAACCGCTGCTACGATGACCGGGTGCCGGAAGAAATTAACCGTCGCATTATCGATCATTGCAGCACGGTACTCATGCCCTATACTTACCGCAGCATGGAAAATCTTATCCGGGAAGGCATTGCAAGGCAGAGAATATTTGTCATTGGCAATCCTATCAAGGAGGTCATAGAGCACTTTAAGGAGAAGATTGATGCGAGTACCGTCATGTCTGATCTTGGATTGAATGACAAAAAATATTTCTTAATCACTATGCACCGGGCCGAGAATGTCGACGTTGAAGATCGCCTGCGAAACTTATTGAAAATCTGCAGTGATCTCTATACAGTTTGGGGTTTCCCGGTAATTGTCTCACTTCACCCCCGGACCAAAGCCAAGATCAAGGAGTTTCATCTCGAAGCAAACCTTGAAGGAATATCATTTCTTACCCCGCTAAACTTTTTTGATTTCATCAGATTAGAGCAGTCCGCATATTGCATACTTACTGACAGCGGCACAGTTCAGGAAGAGGCCTGCCTCTTCCGGGTACCCAATGTCACCATACGCGATGTTACGGAACGCCCGGAAACCATCGAGTGCGGCTCGAATATTATTGGCGGCTGTTCACCTGAGCAAATCATGACTCTGGTGCAGACGGTTACCCGAACTACCAGTTCCTGGGAGCCCCCCCCGGAATATTTGGCGGAGAATGTGGCCCTGAAAGTCTGTCGAATCTTACTCAGTTTTCGGCTTCCGGATCACTTTGCTAACCCGGCTTAATTAACCAATTTGATGCATGGATTATGTCTCTTCCTGAGAAAAAGATTGCGGTGCTGTTCATGAACTTCGGCCCCTATCATATCGCCCGCCTGGAGGCTTTGGGGGATTACGCCCAGCGCCAAGGGTGGCAGGTTCATGGTATAGAAGTTTTTGGGAAGAGTCAGACGTATGCCTGGCGGGTGGAGTCTGCCCCGCAGTATTTCCGGCGCTGGACTCTTTTTCCCTCCGATATCGGGCCGCATCCATCACTGGTGAGGATGTGGCGGGCCATATCGACAACTTTGGGAAGGATCGGACCTGATGTGGTTGTCTTGGCCGGTTACCAGGAACCAAGCATGCTCTTTGGCTTTGCCTGGGCCAAGATGCATCGTCGACCGGCTATCGTTATGGGAGAGAGTAAGGCTGACGATTATCGGCGGGAGCAATGGAAGGAATTGGCCAAAAGTTTCTTAGTCTCTCGTTTTGACGCGGCGTTAGTGGGGGGCAATCCTCAACAAGACTATTTTCAATCCTTAGGTATCCCGGCAGAGAAGATTTACCTCGGCTACGATGTGGTGGATAACGCGTATTTTGCCCAACACGCCCTGGAGGCAAGGGAAAATGCCGACGATTTGAGGGTAAAACTAAAATTGCCGGAACGGTACTTTCTTTCGGTGTCCCGGTTCATCCCGAAAAAAAATTTACCTCGCCTGATACAGGCTTATCAACTCTATCGGCAAAGCGTCGGACCCTATCCCTGGGAATTGGTCCTGTGCGGCTCTGGCGAGCAAGAGGGCCTCCTGAAAAATCTGGTCCAGCATATGAGCGGGGTGCACTTTCCCGGCTTTCAGCAGATCGATACACTGCCCTGGTATTATGGGCTGGCCGACTGTTTCATTATGCCCAGTGCCCATAGCGAACAATGGGGCTTAGTGGTCAACGAAGCCATGGGCAGCGGTCTGCCTGTGCTCGTCAGCAAGGCCTGCGGCTGTGCTCCGGATTTAGTCCAGGAGGGGGTGAACGGTTTCACTTTTGACCCTTACGACGTCAAGGGGCTGGCTCGGCTCATGGTGAAGATGTCTTCCGGGAAAGTTGATTTGGAAGCCATGGGCAAGGCTTCCCAGAAAATCATCGCCGATTGGAGCCCGCAAGTATTTGCCGAAAATCTCTGGCGGGCGATAGACGTGGCCCTGGAGCAGCGTTAACCCATGTCACTCAGTATAATCCATGTCACGGCTGGGTTATCCCATAAAGGTTTTGGGGTCATCCGCTCGGTCCTGGGCCTGGCCGGGGCGCAAGGGCAATTAGGCCACAAGGTCGTGGTGGTGGGACAAAAGGACCCCTTCACCCAGACTGACATGAGCTCTTATCCTCATTTAACCATTCATAGCCATAGGGTGCTGGGACCACAACGTCTTGGCTTGTCGCTGTCTTTGCTCCATGACTTGCAAACCTTAACTCAAAATCTGGAGATTGTTCATTCTCATGGGCTATGGATGTTCCCCAACTGGGCGGCTGGGATGGCAGCTCGGGGCGGGAGGCGTCCTTTGGTTATCTCCCCCCGGGGTTTTCTTGATCCCTGGGCGCTCGCACAACACCGGTGGTTGAAAAAGATACTCTTGAGTTTCCTGGATGGGCGTGATCTTCGCGGCGCGGCCTGCATCAATGTTCTAAGCACCGGCGAATTGGCAGCTTTGCAGCTCTTAAACTTAAGGATTCCTTTGGCATTGATTCCCAACGGCATTGATCTGGCCCTATTTGCCGACCTGCCTCCGGCCGAGAATTTCGCTGCCTTTTTTCCACAGGCTCAGGGCCGAAAAATTATCCTGTTCCTTTCCCGGCTTCATCCTAAAAAGGGGCTCCTCGAATTGGCCCAGGCCTGGAGCAGGGTAGCCCCGGATTATCCTGAGTGGCTCTTGGTGATTGCCGGCAATCAGGAACAAAACGCTTATTTGCGACAGGTTGCATGTATATTACAGGATAAATATTGTCAGGGACAGACGTTGTGTACAGGTCTCTTACGGGGGGCCCAGAAATTGGCGGCATTGGCTGCTGCCAACGCAATGATTCTGCCTTCTTTCAGCGAAGGATTTCCCCGCTCCCTCCTGGAATCCTTGGCCTGCCGGGTGCCGGTTCTCATTACCCCCCAATGTTATTTTCCCGAGGCCATCCGGGCTGGGGCCGGGATCGAAATCAGTGCGCCGACCGTAGAGGCAACGGAGATCGCCCTTCGGAAGATGCTCTCTCTTTCTGATCAAGAACGGCGAGAAATGGGGGAACAGGGCCGGCGGTTGATTGAACGAGAATACACCTGGACCAACATTGCCCAGAAAACCATCCGGTTGTACGAATGGCTCCTGGGCGGCGGCTCACCCCCAGAATTTGTAATTATGGATTAATTATGGCGAATGCTAAAGTCGAGCAGTTAAAAAATTCCCTCTATTATAATGTTCCAGGCTGGATTGATGGGACAAGGCAGTTCTATCAGCTCATTCAGGATAACTTGCCCGAGTACGGCATCATTCTTGATGTCGGTGCTGGGCCTGGCAACCCCCATTATCCTGATCTTCGCCGACCAGGTCTTAAAATCGTGGGGATAGATATCGATCCGGCAGTGCTGAATAATCCATTCCTAGATGAGGCACACGTCGCCTCAATTTGTCATTTGCCCTTTGAGCAGAATTATTTTGACTTGGCAATTGCCAATTTTGTCTTCGAACACTTGGAAGACGGCTTAACCGCACTCCAGGAGATCTATCGGGTTGTGAAGCCGGGTGGGAAGCTTATTTTTCGAACCCCGAATATATACCATTATGCCGTTTTGATTAGCCGGTTGACGCCCCAGTGGTTTCATCGTCTAGTGGCCAATCGGGTGCGAGGTCTCAAAAATGAAGAAAGCGACGTATATCCCACCTTCTACCGCATGAACACATGGTTAGGCCTAAAGCGCCTGTTGGCATCTGCAGGTTTTCAAGTGGAAACCTTGCAGGCGATCGAAAAAGAACCCAGCTATCTCATGTTTTCCCCTTATTTTTTCCTCTTAGGAGTCCTTTACGAACGTATGGTCAACGCTACCGAAATGCTGAAAGGCCTGCGGGCAAATATCCTTGGAGTTGCTACCAAGATAACCGACCGGAGCGGAAGTGATAAATGATCGAACACTCTCGAATGTATAATAAATTCTATGAATCCTATTGGGATATCTCAGAAGGTGGCGGACCGGAAGCTGATCCTACCACCCCGGAACGATTAACCCTGTTACAAAAAACCTTGGCAAAATATTTTGGCAGTGGAAAATTAGTGCAAGCCTTGGATGCCGGTTGTGGCACCGGATTCTTTACCCAGGCCCTAACAAGCCTGAAATGCCAGTCTACTGAGATTGATATATCCCGTCAAGCTATTGCAAAAGCCCAAGAACGATATCCTGATCTCAGTTTTCATATCGGTCCGCTGGAAGGGCCGCTTCCCTTTGCAGACGGTTCATTTGATGTGATTTTTTCCACCGAGGTGATCGAACACATTTATGGCGTCTATGAAATGTTAAATGAATTCCATCGAATTTTGCGACATGATGGGGTATTAATCCTGACAACACCTTATCATGGGTTAATTAAGCATCTATTAGTCGTGCTGTTTAATTTCGATAAACATTTTAATAGCATAAAAAGTGGACACATTCGATTTTTTTCCAAAAAATCTCTCACCACTATTCTGGGAGAATCGGGCTTTCGGGTGGAAGAAATCCACCGTTTCGGGCGTTTACTGCCTTGTCTCGCTAAGAGTATGTATGTGGTGGCCACCAAGGTGGCAAAATCCCAAGGATAAGCAGCGATGCTCTCCCTCATTGTCCTCACCCATAACGAAGAAATTCACCTGGAGCGGTGTTTAAAAAGCGTGGCTGATTTAACACGCCATATTTTTGTTGTAGATAGTTTTAGCAACGACGCCACCGTCGATATCGCCCGACTGTGCGGAGCTCAAGTGGCGCAACGTCCCTTTAAAAATAATGCCGATCAATTCCAATGGGCTCTGGATAACCTCCCCTTCAATACTCCCTGGATCCTTCGGTTGGATGCCGATGAATATCTCACCCCGGAGCTGGCGAAAGAGATCCAAGAAAAATTGCCCTCTTTGCCGCCTGAGATCACCGGCGTATATATGAAAAGGCGCATGTTTTTTCTGGGGAAATGGATTCGCCACGGAACCTACTATCCTCTCTGGCTATTGCGCATTTTTCGCCACGGCGTTGGGAAGGTTGAATCCCGGTGGATGGATGAACATATCGTTTTAGACTACGGCCAGACAATGCGGTTAGAGCATGATCTGGTGGACGACAACCACAAGGGTCTTATTTTTTGGAGCAACAAACACATAGGTTATGCCAGACGGGAAGCATTGGATTATTTAGAAAAGACGCAATTGCAACAAGGTCAGATTGCAAGTAAATTTTGGGGGCATCAGGAAGAGCGAAAACGCTGGTTGAAGGAGAATCTTTATTATCGTATCCCATTATTTGTTCGCCCATTTCTGTATTTTATTTACCGTTATTTTTTGAGATTAGGGATATTAGACGGCCTGCCAGGTTTTATTTTTCATTTTTTACAAGCTTTTTGGTACCGTTTTTTAGTTGATGCTCTTATTTTTGAAGCAAAATACTTATCTCCTCCTAAATAACTATCGGTTAACATTGAGGGAATTATATAGACGGGAACGATATGCCTTTTTTCCAAATGGACCAATTTGACCGCAGCGGCTTCACTTATGGCAAACCGAAGCTCTACGTATTTTTGTGGTTCCTCGTCCAAGATACCCTCTTCCGCTTCTCCCCCATACCGCTGTACGGCTTCCGCCGCTGGCTGTTGCGGTTGTTTGGGGCCAGGCTGGGGAAAGGGGTGACCATCCGCCCCCGGGCCCGGATCCATTACCCCTGGCGGGTGGAGATCGGCGATTACAGTGCCGTGGGCGATGATGCCTGGCTGTATTCCATCGGGGAGATCAAAATCGGGGCACATGCGGTGGTCTCCCAGAAAAGCTTTCTGTGCACCGCGGGGCACGATTATGACGACCCGCACTTTAAAACCACGGTGGCGCCCATCAAGGTGGGGGACGGCGTCTGGATCGCTGCGGATGTCTTCGTGGCTCCGGGCGTGACCATCGGCGCCAACACCGTCATTGGCGCCCGCTCCAGCGTTTTTCATGATATGCCGGCCGATATGATCTGCTATGGCTACCCCTGCCGGCCGGTGCGTCCAAGGGGCGGGGGCTCTGTCATCCAAGAGCATTTTTAGGAGAGGTTCCCCTGGGGACCAGCAAAAACTTGGGGCCAGCCTCCGTGGTAAATCCCATTAGTTATCACCCATGAGCATATCGAATTGGATACTGCCGGTTATGAGAAGTTTTTTAAATATTGGTTACCGCCGCTTCTTCTTGCAGCGCTAATTGTAATTTTTTCCAGTGACCTCGGATCTGAAGAATATACCGCTAGCTTCTTAAAAAAAGTTTTTCATTATTTTTATTATGTTGAGAACCGGCAGATTTTGAAAATAAATACATATCTTCGATCTTATGGGCATATTCTGGTCTATGCTATTTTGTTTCTTTTGATCTACCGGCTCTTAAGGGGATATTATCAGTTGGCGCCGGCTCGAGCCTCTTTTGACGCTTTTTCTTGGACATTGATGATTGCCTTGTTTGATGAAGGGCATCAATCTCTGACAGCAAAACGCACCGGCAGCATAGGCGACATTCTGCTGGATATGTCCGGTGTGGCTATTATAGCAATAAGTATTATAATTTGGACAAAAATAGTTCAAAAAAGATCAACGGACAATTTACTGGCAACTATCGACTTCCTCATGGAATTGGGAGATTTTTATCAAACCCAGGGCAAACACGCCATTGCTGCACAATTTTTTAAAAAAGCTCTTTCTTTAATGTATGACTATCTTGCAACAAATAAGATAAGGTGATTTGATACCATTCCTGAATGGAACAAAATTATGCCTTTATCGGCGCATTCGTGAGCCAATGACATGAATCCCTTCATCTTTCGAGAATATGATATCCGGGGGCTGGCCGCCCGGGATTTAGCCCCGCCGCAGGTGGAGCGTCTGGGGCGGGCGTTGGGGGCCTATTTTCAAGGGCAGAACTGCCGCCGGATCATACTCGGCCGAGACTGCCGGTTAAGCTCCCCGGCCATTTCCCAAACCCTAGCCGCAGCGCTGGCCGCCAGCGGCGGCGAGATCATCGATGTGGGCGTCTGTCCCACGCCGGTGCTCTATTTTGCCGTCCGACACTTCGAGGCCAATGGCGGGGTGATGGTCACGGCCAGCCATAATCCCCCGGAGTTCAATGGCTTGAAGATCTGCCGGGGCTGGCAGACGATTTTTGGGGCCGAGATTCAAAAGCTCCGGGCACTGGCCGAAAATGGTGATCGCGTCACCGGCCGCGGCAGCATTGCCCGGCAGGAAATCCTCCCGGCCTACCTGGCTTACCTGCAAAAGAACCTTTGTCTGGCCCGGCCCTTGAAGGTCGGGCTGGACGGCGGGCACGGTACCGCCGGTCCGGTGGCCCGGCAGCTCTTTGCGGGGCTGGGCTGCCAGGTTTTTCCCTTATACTGCGAAATGGACGGCACTTTCCCGGCCCATTTGCCGGATCCCACGATTCCGGCGCATCTGCGGGATTTACAACGCCTGGTGGCAGAGGAGGCTCTGGACGTGGGCCTGGCGTACGATGGGGATGGTGACCGCTTGGGGGTGGTGGGCCCCGACGGTCAGCTTCTCTGGGGAGATGAGTTATTAATCCTCTTTGCCCGGGATATCCTCAAGCAGCATCCTGGCGCCACGATCATTGGGGAGGTTAAGTGTTCCCAGAGCCTCTATGATGATATTGCCCAACACGGCGGCCGCCCGCTGATGTGGAAGACCGGGCACTCGCTGATTAAGCAGAAGATGGTGGAGGAGCAGGCCCTCTTGGCCGGGGAAATGAGCGGCCATTTATTTTTTGCCGACCGTTATTTCGGCTATGACGACGCCATTTACGCCAGTGGCCGCCTCGTGGAGCTGATTGCCAATTCCGGTCTTGCTCTTACCGAGCTGCTGGCCAACGTGCCCAAGAAAATGGCGACCCCCGAGATTCGGCGGGATTGTCCCGATGAGGTGAAGTTTCGGGTGGTCGACGCTTTAAAGGCACAACTCCAGGGGCGTCTGCCTTGCAATGATCTGGACGGGGTCCGGATCCAGTTCCCCGATGGTTGGGGCCTGGTCCGGGCCTCGAATACTCAACCGGCCCTGGTCCTGCGGTTTGAGGCCGAGTCGCCGGCACGTTTGCGGGCCATTCAAGAAGAAATCGAGGCGCTGCTCAGCGCAGCATTAAAGGGGCAAGGAATAGTCACATGAACAATAAGGCAGAGGCTCCCTCACTTTTCGGGGTCATCCTGGCAGGAGGCTCGGGAACCCGCTTCTGGCCCCTGAGCCGCTTACAATATCCCAAACAAGTGCTGCGCCTCTTGGGGACGGAGTCCATGCTGCAGGCCACCATTGAACGGCTCCTGCCCCTCATCCCCCTGGAACGGCTCATCGTGGTCACGAATGCTTCCCAGGAGGATGTCATCCGTCTGGAACTCCATAAAAAAAACTGGGAAGGAGTCAAATTGGTAATAGAGCCGCTGGGCCGCAACACCGCCGCGGCGGTTGGCCTGGCCGCGGCTTCTTTGCCAGAAACTGCCGAGCCGGCCGTCCTGGCGGTTTTTCCCGCCGACCACTACATCAAAGAGCAGGAAGAATTTCTGGCGGCCCTGACAGAGGGGGCCCATTGGGCCGCGCAAGGCTCGGTGGTGACCTTTGGCATTACCCCCGCCACCCCGGAAACGGGCTATGGCTACATCCAGGCTGGCGCACCGCTGGACGAAACCACCACCGCCCGCCGCGGTGTGCGGTTTATCGAAAAGCCACCCCTGACCCAGGCCGAGCGTTTTCTGGCCGAAGGTAATTTCTACTGGAACAGCGGCATCTTCTTGTTTCGCCGGGACGTGCTTCTGGAGGCCATGGCCAGCTTGCTGCCAGACCTCTATCAGGGCCTCCAAGCTCTGCAAGGCGATCCCGGCCCGGCCAAGGTGACCGAAATCTATCAAGATTTACCGAACATTTCCCTGGATCACGGGATCCTGGAGAAAATCAGCGACTTTGTTGTCCTGCCGGTCAATCTGGGCTGGAGTGATGTGGGGACGTGGGGCGCCCTGCGCCATCTCTTTCCCCAGGATGCCCAGGGAAATGTCACCCTCGGCCGGACCGTGAGTCTGGAGAATAAAGACTGTCTGATTTATGCCCAGGACCGTCTCGTGGCCTCCCTGGGCCTGGAAAATATGGTGGTAGTGGATACCCCCGATGCCACCCTGATCTGCCCCCTCACTAAAATTCAAGAAGTAAAGGATATTGTAGCGGAGCTGAACCGCCAGAACATGACCGAGTCCATCTGCCATCTGACGGTGGAACGCCCCTGGGGAGAATACACGGTCATTGAAAGCGGGCCCGGTTATAAAGTGAAGGCTATCGTCGTCTACCCGGGCAAACGCCTTAGCCTGCAATACCATAACTATCGGGCCGAACATTGGGTGGTGGTGCAGGGCACGGCCCTCGTGACGATCGGCAAAGAGGTCACCCGGGTTCATGCCAATGAGAGTGTCTACGTCCCGGTGAAGACGCCGCACCGCCTGGAAAACCAAAGTCCGGAAAATTTAAAAATTATCGAAGTGCAAACCGGCCCTTATTTAGAGGAGGATGATATCATCAGATTGAACGATGATTTTTGGCGGTAAACCGAAACGTGATACGTTTTGATTGGCCCTTGAAATACAGCGAAATTTGTTATACAGAAGGAGGCTCCGACGTTGTGGATTATGATGTATATTCAAATAGTTATAATACTACAGCCTTGGAGCCTTTCCAATTAATTATATAAGAAATGGTCAAGTAACATAATCAGTAACATCTGCCGTTACTTGGTGCGAACATTGAGTTATCTTTTTGATAAGCAGCGTTATCAGATCCCTTCTCCCGGCCCCCTTCTCTCACCCCCCCTGCAACCGATAGGCTAAGGGCACCTGCACCGTCAGACTGTTTTTCTTAACCTCAGCAGGGATGGGCGGGAAGCGGCCCACCTTGTGGACCGTCTCCTGGGCCGCCTGGTCCAGGATAGTGGAGCCGGAGGAGCTGGACAGGCTGATCCCGGCGATGCTGCCATCCGCACCGATGGTAAAACGGATCACCACCGTGCCCTGTTCGTTGCGGCTCCGGGCCTGCTGCGGATAGATTTTGTTCTTTTCCAGGAGGCTGCGCACCTTGGCCAGATACCCTTGCAGGGCTGTCCCGGCGCCAGCCCCCGAGCCGGTGCCCGAGCCTGACCCCGAACCGGTGCCACTGCCCGTACCATAACCACTGCCGGTGCCGGTGCCCATACCAATCCCGCTGCCATGGCCATATGCCGAAGAACTGCTGCTGGTCGGGCTCGCGGTCGGTCGACTTGGTGTCGGGGCCACGATCGGCGCCGGTCGGGGCAGGGCCAATCGTTCTGGGATGGGTTCGGGCTCCGGTTGCGGTTTGACCACCGGCTTGGGTTTGGGCTTCACCTCGGGTTTGGGGGGCGGTGGTTTGGGCGGCGGTGGTTTGGGCAGTTCCTGGCTCGGCGGTGGCGGCCCGGCCTGACCACCACCGCCGCCCTCGGGTTTCGGAGTGATGGCGGCCAGGGTAATGGCCTCCACCTGGACCACCTTTTTCTTGGGCGCCGACATCGCCGGCAGCATGAGAATGGCCCAGAGCAGCAGGGCATGGATGGTCAGGGAGATGAGCGCCGCTAACCCCCAGCTGTGCGGTATCTGGTCATGGGAGAGGCTTTTCATTAACATGGCAAGCGGTTACGGCTGCTCTACTTCTATGCCGATACGTTCCACCTTTAAACGCTTCAAGCGGTCGATGACCTCGATGATCGTCCCGTGCCTGGTCTCTTTATCCGCGGCGATAACCGCCTGGGGCTCCTTGCCCCGGACCAGCTCGGCAAAAACGGCATTAAAATCATCCTCTTGGTGCACCCGGGTGCCGTTGATGGCGATCTTGCCGTCCCGATCGATGCTGACGATGATGACGATCTTCTCCATCTTCTCGGCTTGAGTAGCCTTGGGCAGGGCGATGGAAAAGGTGCGGGGCATCATGACCGTGGCGGTCAGCAGAAAAATAATCAGAATGACCAGGACGATGTCCACAAAGGGCGTCATATTGATTTCGGTGATGGGACCGTGGCGATGGAGTTTCATCTCCTTACCCCAATTTTGGGCAGTTCCACCGGGCGAGCCGCACTGTTTTGGGTGGAGCTCAGGCTGGCCAACAGGAGGCGGCCCAGGCGCTGCGAGCGTTCCAGGATCTGGTGCAGACGGTTGTGGAAATAATTATACATGACCACCGCGGGGATGGCCACCAACAGACCCACCGCCGTCGCCACCAGGGCCTCGGCAATCCCGGCCATGACCGCCGGGCCGCCGCCGCCTTCCTCCAGGGCCAGGTCTTTAAAGGCGTGGATGATGCCCAACACCGTGCCGAACAGGCCGATGAACGGGGCGTTGGCTCCCAGGGTCCCCAAAAAATTCAGGCCCCGGCTCAACTGCAGACCGACCCGGATGCGCTCTGCCTCCATGGCCTCGCTGGCGGAATCCTTGCCGTGCTCCACCTGCTGCAAGCCGGCCAAGAGGATCTGGGGCTCTGGGGCTTGGCAGGACTCACACCAGGAGACGGCCTGGGGCCAATCTTTATCCTCCAGGGCCGGGCGGAGGTCTCGGATAAACTGTTCATCCCGAAACCGCAGGCGGTAAAAGGTCAGGGCTTTTTCCACCATAATGATTACGGAAATAACGCTCAATACTATGAGAAGCCAGAGCACCCAGGTGCCGCCGCCCATGGCCATATTGAGCATGCTTCTGGTCAGATCCATAGTTCCCCCAAAAATAAAGCCATGAAAGACCGTTCAAAGATAACCGGAGCCTTCATGGCTGAAATGGTGACGAGGCAATACAGAAGCAAAAAGAACGGGAGTTCATCTCCCAAGGTATCTTTAATATAATCAAAAAACCAATAAATGCAAGGGGCCGGCAACGAACCTTTGTGGATTGGCCGTCCGCAGGCCGCTGGCGCGCCCGTGGGGGACCAGGGAGACGATGGGCCGTTAGGATTTGCGGTTCCGGCGTTGGGGTTTAGGTTGAACTTCGGGTTCTTGGCAATCAAAATACGGCGCAAAGATGTCATCATCTTCTCGAGCCATGGCGTGGCCGCAGACGGCACAGATGGCCAGATGATCGTCCAGGCCGGCAATCCGCCAATCCTGGGTCTGACAGTGTAAACAACGATAAAGGTAACCAGGCATAACTCCTCAACAATACCCCTAAGCAGAGGGACATCCGACCGCCCGGCACTAATACTGGGGCGGTTTCTGGGTTTTCTATTGCTTTTTTGGTCAGCAGCCGAAAAAAAAACCACAAAAGGCCGGCCAAGCCAGCATGCCTTCGTGGCTGGGATAATTCCCCGAAACACTCTTGTGAAAAGATAAACAATACTGCCCATGTTGTCAAGACCTTTTCTCCGGACGGCTTGGCGGAGCTGGCCTGGGGGTCGTTAATCTCTTGAGGTATCTTTAAGATATTTTCGTGTCTGGGCCAGGAGGCGGCCGGGGACCAGGGTCACCTGGGGCTTGTGCATCAGGGGGTTTTCGCCCACCAACAGAACGCAGCCATAGGCCTGCTCCAACCGGTCGTAGGTCAGAACCTGGGCCGGCTCTCCCTGGGCCGCCACCTGCCCCTGATGCAAAAGCAGCAGGGTATCGGCATACATGGCGGCTAGATTCAGGTCATGGGAAATCATGATCACGGTGAAGCCCCGGGTTTCTTTGAGTTGCTCCAGGAGGTCCATGATATGCACCTGGTGGGCCAGATCCAACGACGCCGTGGGTTCATCCAGAATAATGATCTGGGGTTGCTGACAGATAGCCCGGGCAATAATGACCCGCTGGATCTCGCCGCCGCTCAGTTGATTGAGGCGGCGGTGGGCCAAATGGCTCACCTGGGTGGCCGCCATGGCATCGGCAGCGATCTCCACATCCCGGCGGGTTTCCAGGCCGGCCAGGGTCAGGTGGGGCGAGCGCCCCATGAGCACCACCTCCAATACGGTAAAAGGCACATCGATGGGGGTGTATTGGGGTACTACGGCTACCCGGCGGGCCAAGGCCTTGCGGGAGTAGCCGGCCAGCGGCCGGCCCAGGATCTCCACCGTCCCTTGCTGGGGATGCAGTTGTCCGGCCAGGGTCTTGGCCAGGGTCGTCTTGCCGGCGCTGTTGGGTCCGATGATAATAAAAAACGAGCCCACCGGTACTTCCAGGGAGAGATCCCGGAGGATGGCGTATTGGCCATAGCCGGCCTGGACGTTTTGCAAACGGACCGCCGGATTCATAACCGGGACCTCTGCAAAAGCACGATAAACAGGGGCGCACCAAGGATGGCGGTGACCACCCCCACGGGAAGCTCGCCCTGGGAAGGCAAGACCCGGGCCAGGAGGTCGCACCAGACCAGATAGGCCCCGCCCCCCAAGATGCAGGCCGGTACTAGGATCCGGTGCTCGGGCCCCAGCCACAGACGCAGCAGGTGGGGGACCACTAACCCCACAAACCCCACCAGACCCGATTGGCAAACCGCGGCGCTGAGCATAAAAGACGTCACTCCCAGCAAGACATAGGTTACCCCGGCCACATTCAGCCCCAGATAGCCGGCCTGTTCTTCCCCCAGATAGAGGAGATTGAGGGGGCGGGCTAAAAGAAAGATAAGGATAAAACAGGGGAGCAGTAAGAATCCCAAGAAAAAGATCTGCCCCGGCAGGGCCACCGACAGGTCGCCCATCAGCCAATACAGAATATTGTGCAGCCGAGCGTCCTGGGTCATGGTGACGAAAAACAGGATCAGGGCGGTGCACAAGGCATTGACCATGACCCCAGACAGGAGCAGGGCGTTCTTATTGTCGCCCGTTTCCCGGGGCGTCAGGAAAATGACCACCAGCATGACCCCCATACTGCCCAGGAAGGCTAACGCAGCCACGCCGGGAAAAGGCGCCAGGCTGAGGAGGATGCCGATGATGGCTCCCACCGCAGCGCCGCCGGAGATGCCCAGGATATACGGTTCGGCCAAGGGATTGTGCAACAGGGCCTGAAAAACCAGGCCTCCCAGAGATAACGTCGCCCCCACCAGGGCCGCCAACATCACCCGGGGGAAGCGGATCTGCCAGAGGATGGCCGGCAGCACGTCATCAGCAGTATGCAGGCCTACCAGGGCCCGGAGGCAAAGGCGCCAGTCGGTGGGGGAAGAACCCCAAAGGAGCCCGACGACCAGACTACCCAGCAGGAACGGCCCTAAAACCAGAAGCACTCGCAGCAAACGCTGGATCAGCCGGGGAGTGGGTTGATTCATGAAACCTTTCCGGCCAACTCCGGGTGGAACAGGCGGAAGAGCTGTTCCAAACCGTCAAAGATGCGAGGGGCGGGGCGATCCACCAGGTCAGAATCCACCAGAAAGATGCGGTTATCCCGGACCGCCGGCAGGCTGGGCCAACGCCGCCAGCCTTCTTTCACCTTGTCAAAGACCTCGCCCCGGGTCATGGAAGTGATGACAATAATCTCAGGCCGCAAGGCCACCACCTGCTCCTGGGAAAAACGGGGGTAGGGAATCTTGCCGGCCGTCAGGTTGACCCCGCCGGCCATGGTAATGAGCTCATCCAAAAAAGTCTGGGACCCCACCGCAACGATGGGCGTGGTGCCGATCTGAAAAAAGACCCGGGGGCGGTGCCTCAGACCTGCTGAGAGGCTCTGGAGGCGCTCCAACCGACGGGTTAAATCTGCCGCCAGTTGCCGGGCCCTATCTTCTACCTCCAAGAGTGCCCCAATCTCTAACACCGTGGCAATGACGCCTTGGAGGTTACGGGGGTCTACGGCATAGACCGGCAGCCCCAACCCCTCCAGGCGGGCCACGCTATGGTAAGGGTTGCCGTCTTTGATGGCCAAAACCAGGTCCGGCCGCAGGGCCACCACCCGCTCCACGTCCGGGTTGATGTAGGACCCCACCTTGGGCAAACCCCGGGCCGCCTCGGGATAATCGCTGAATTGCTCCACGCCCACCAGCCGCTGCCCTTGGTCGAGGGCAAAGACGATCTCCGTCAGGCTGGCCGCCAGGGTGACAAGACGCTGCGGCTGTTCAGGAACGTTGAGGGCGCGGCCCAACTGGTCCTGCACCAGCCTGGCTTCGGCGTCCACCGACGCCGCCAGGATCAGGAGCAGCAGAAGGGCGATTGCCGCTCTGACGCTTGCAGGTATCATAGCTATCTATAATTTCCGCTTCTAAGTTATTTTTTGTAATATTTTAGGGAGGCGGGCCGCCGAGCCCACCTAACTAGTATTCATCCGGAAAGTCTTTACCTCCCTCTCCCCGCAACGCGGGCAGAGGGTCGGGGTGAGGGGTATTAATTTATTTTTCCTCATAATTATGCAGTGCGGGAGTTTGGCCTGGCGCTGCCCCATAGTTCCCTAAACCACCTCCCCGGATGAGCACTAACGATAATTTCCGCTTCTAAGTTATTTTTAGTAAGTTTTTTTAGTGGGGCGGGGCGCCGTGCCCGCCTAACTAGGCCTTCTACCAACGGGGCCGGCTGTGGGCAGGGTTCCCTCCATCTTGATTCTGCCAAGATCATGCTTATAAATAATCATAAAAGCTCCAAGGGAGGGAACACCATGTTATGTAGCCTTGCCACTAAATTAGGCCCTGAGGATCTCCAGGCCATCAACGCCCTGGAAAAGGAATTGGCCATGCCGCTGTTGGCTTTTGCCTGCCATGACCTCAAACCGGCACCGGTTAATGCTGACCAGCTTGCCAAAATCCAAGCCCTGGAAAACCGCCTGGGTCTCTCCTTAGTGGCCGTGCAACCCTAAGGGAACCCGGCCAGTCGGTTTCCGCCGCGGCGTTCCACCTCCCTCTAGCAAGACCCCGCCATCCCGCCCCGATGGCGGGGTTTTTGTTGGAACCGGGCGCCCTGAGCCGAAGAAACTCTGAGCCAAGCCCCGAGCGTCAGCGGGGGGGCTATAATGAAAAAGTGAGCAGCAAGTCGTCTCTCATCAATGTTCGTCCAGAAACCAGTATCAGTCCAGCATGATGAGATAGAAATCAATTTGCCTTATAACTAAAGGAAATAACGAAGTTACTCCCCTCACCCTCACCCTCTCCCCGCCTTGCGGGAGAGGGAATGCAAGACTTTTCGGCTGAATATTAACTACCCAAAATAACAAAATTCTTTTCCTTATTCCCCTTTCCCTTTTTTCACTTCCCTTCCCGTTGACGTAAACCGGTGAGCAAGGCCTCACAGGCCAATTGCAGGGGTTTGGGCAGCTCGACCGAAAGCTGCTGCCAATCCCCCGGCGCCAGGGGTTGACCGGCCACTTCTTGGGCCATCTGGCGGCACCAGGCCTCGTAGGCGGTCAGGTCCAGGACCTGGCCCCGCTCCCAGGCGTCGCTGAGACTCAGGGCCGCTTCCAGAAAGCCGGCGGTGCGGGGCGCGGTCAGGAGGGCCTCCCAAGCTGGGAGCAGCCGTTGCTGCATTTCCGGGGGCAGGGACTTAGGCCACAGACCATACAGGTTCAAGCGGCGTTCCTGCAGCCGCTCATACGCCGGCCGGCAGGAGGTGATCCCGTTCTGTTTGGCCACCGCCTCCCGCACCGCCTGATACACGGCCCGGCCGATGAGTTCCCCCAGTTTGGCGTGGCCGCCGGCCTGTTCCAAGACTCGCCCGACGCCGCCCACCACGATAATATTGTCCGTGCCGGTGCCGGTGGCCTGAAAGCTCACCGGCTGCTCCGTGCTGCGGATGTCCAGATCCTGGAGGGCCGCGCTCTTGGCCTCGGTGATGTCAATAACAGCCCGGCTCAGGGCCCGGGGCGAGAGCTGGAAGTTGCTCATGACAATAATATTAATGGTCCCGGGTTCATAATAGCGGCCTTGGTCCTGGGAAAGGCGCAGGGCATTGCCTGCCACGCCGGCGGTGGCCAGGGCATAAACCGTCAGGTCCTGGAATTGCTCTTTTTTAATGGCCACATTATCCATATCCGCGCCGGTAAAGAGCAGACTGGTATCTTTCTCGGACCGGCCCAGGACCTCGTAGACTAAATGGCGGTCCTTTTGCAGACCCCGGTAGTGGCTCAAGGGCCAGCCCGGCGGCGGCGTATAGTGGTTGCCCACAAACGAGATGTCCTGCCGAGGGCCCTCCAACGTTGAGAGGACCGTGACAGGTTTGCTTAACTCGATGAGGAGGGTCTTATGTTCAAAATCCAGAACGCGGCTCTGCACCAGTTCGATCCGGCGCACCAGGGGCAGATCAATGGCCAAAGGTCGGCGGGAGAGGACCTCCTGGGGGAGGACCGTATTTTTCGGCTCACTGAACTCGGCCGTATATAGGGAGGCAGCCAGCCAGGCAATGAAATCCGCGGCGCCCACCGAGGCCCGGCAGGTGAGGTCGCAGGGGAAATTGAGGAGCCGCCCTTGACGGACCGCCTCCACCTGGCTCCAGCCCGGCTGTTGCAGGAGCTTGCCAAAGGTAGGGAGCCCCGGCCCGCAGCCATAGACCACCTGGGGATTGAATTTCTGCCAATTCTCAGGCGAAACCGGTATCACGGCGCCACTTTTCCCCCACTCCGGCGGAATGCCCCCGGCCCGGCGGATGAAATCAATCTGGAAGGAATCATCCCCCGGCACCATCACCGCCCGGTCGCTCATGAGGCGCACCACCCGCAGACGCCGGTCCGCGGGAATCTTGGCCAGCTTCTGGTCAATGAGCTGGAGCTTCTCCTGCATCCGGCGAACCAGGGCCTCGGCTGCCGGGACTTGCTGGAAAATCTCGCCCAACAAGCGCAGATTGCGGAAAATATCCTCCACGCGGTGGGCTTGCAGGTGAAGCACCGGTATCCCGCTATTGCGGTAGCGGTCCAGAACTACCTTCTGAATATCTGCAACAAAGAGAATGTCCGGCTGCGCCTGATTGATGGCCTCCAGGTTGGGAGCAAAAAAGCCGCCCATGACCGCCGGCCCTTGCCCTTCTCCCCGCCAGCGGTCATAGAGGGTAATACCCTGCAACCGGTCAGCCAGCCCCAGCGCCGTCAGCATCTCGGTAATCCCTGGCACCAGCGAGACCACCCGCCGGGGCGACGCCTCGATGGCCACCTGCCGGCCATAGGCATCGGTGACGGTCACCGCGGCGGCACCTGGCAATGCCGACCAGGAGAAGAGCCAAGCGCCTAGAAACAAGATCAAGAGATACTGGAGCCCCACCCTGGTTCTCACCATAGTTTTTTCCCCTCCCTCGGTTGGCGGCCGACAGACCTCCCCCACCGCCGCTGCTTAACAGAGCTGATAACACCGCTTCACCGCCGCCTGCCCCAAAACCGGCACAGATACGGCAGGCGGGATGGCAGCCAAAGCCTGGGCAAGATGCGCCTGGAAGAGATCCATGATGCCGGGGTGTGCCAGCAGCCCCTGTTTTTCCAGGGCAACCTCCAAACCGGCGGCTGTGAGGGCTTCCTGCCAGGAGTCCTCGGGCCCGGCCAGGTCTTCCTGGACATGCACCCCGGCCACCAACATGAGGGGGACCAGGCGGACCCGGCGGGCTCCCGAGGCCGCCACGGCTTCGACAACTTCCTGACGTTCGGGATAGCCTTCCAGCACCCCCACAAAAACCGGATAGTCCACCAGCTCGTTGAGGAAATGTTGCAGCGCCAGATAGGTCGCCCAACCGGCGTGATCGGTGCCATGCCCTACCAGGACGATGGCTTCATCCTGACCCAGGTCATGCCAGGCTGCGGCCAAGGTCGCGGCCACTTGCCGGTAGTCCTCAGGGGCATAGAGTAAGGGCAGACCGATGGCCGTCCGCAGGGGCACACTCTGCACCTCCGCCACCAGACGGTAGAACTCATGCCCGGCCAGCAGATGCAGGGATTGCACCACCGCCCACTCCTGGCCCCGGGCGCGCAGAGCCTGCAAGACTTCCACCGGTCCCCGGTGCTCCCGTCCCTGGCGCTCTTTGGCAAAATGCCGCACCTGCCGGGAGGAATAGGCCCACTGCACTTCATGCCCCGGAAAGGCAACCCGGAGCCGCTCCTCAAACAATGCGTACGCCTGACGCGCCTTGGTGGTAGTGCCAAACGCCGTTAGAACAATGGCTGGTTTCAGAGAATTGGAGTTCATAGTTCGTAGTTTTCTCGTTGGACTTCTGTTTCACCGTCTTCGCAGGTGCGCGGCCGCCGGCCACAGCTTGTCCTGGCGTTCCCGCAGAGCCTGGCAAAAACTCAATTTTCCCCTGGACCCGAGTTTATGCCGACCGGCATCTCCTCTCTGCCACAGGGAGAACTGCTTGCACCGTGATTTGATACCGCTATGTTTAGCAGGCTGAACATGATATTTCAAATTTTGAACAGAAAAAAATGAAAAGGTCAAAGGAGCTTTGCAACATACTAATTTGTAAAGAAAAATTTAATTGCATGCATGGCTGCTTATGGCATGCTTATTGCGTTATTGTTTACTCAATAATTTCCAGAAAGGAGGTGAGTTACCGATGAGAATGACTAGAGCCACCAAAACCTTGGCCTGTTTGCTGGTCTTGACTCTGGGCCTGGCTTTTCTGCCGCTGGCAGTCCAGGCCGATCCGATTTATTTCGAGTTCTCGGCTTACATTGACCATGAAGACATCCTCTACATCAAAGGGAACACCCTGCAGTGGTTCCATCCCAAGCCGTATGCCGCGGTGGGTCGGTGGGGCTGCCGTAATGAGCCGACGTATATTACCACTTATACCAGTTTCCCCGACGTAAAGGTCATGGACAATGTCGCCTGGATACCCAATTGGCCGGGTTATCCCCATCCCAATGAGATCCGCGGGGTAGATGCCTGGTCGGATCCATTCACCGGTTTGATCCCGGCCTTGCCCAGGTGTTTCGAGATGGTGTACATTTATTACACAGGGCGAGATTCCGCTGAAGTCCAGCAAGATGGGGACACCATAAAAATCCATTTTCATGATAGACATGGGTACGCCGATTGGCACAGAGTGCGGGTCGGCGTGAGCGTCTGCCCCGTCCCCGTGCCAGCCGGGCTGCTCCTCTTCGGCTCCGGTGCCGGTTTGCTCCTCTGTCTGCGCCGGATTGTCAGAAAACCGGGACGGAACTGCTGATCTGCTCCCATTGTCGGGGCTGGGCGACCCAGCCCCGAAAAATATTCTTTCCTTTCCCTCATCCCTATTCCCTGGCCCCTGGCCCCTAAATTTCCAACCGCAGACCGCCGATGATATTGAACCGGGGCGAAGAGTAGCCGAAGACCTCGGTGTAGTTTTTATCAAACAAATTATTGGCCCGGGCCATGAGCTGCAGCCGTTTGACAGAGCCCCAGTTCTGGACCACGGTATAATATCCCGCCAGGTTGGCAATAAAATAGCCGCCATTGCCGAGCCGCCGGGTGTTCACCGGGAAGGGATAATAGCCCAGGTCGGCCCGGGGACCGACGTAAAGTCCATTCAGATTCACTTCCCAGGTCTTGGCCTGATAATTCAGATCAAAACTCCAGGTCTGCCGCGGCCGCCGCAGCAGATTCTGCCCCGGGATGACCGCCAGGCTCACCAGGTTGCCGGCGTCCAGAACTCGCAGGTCCGTGAGATACGTATAGGCCGTGCGCACCGTGAAGCCGGGCAGGGGTTTGGGCCGCAGGGTCAGGGCGAACTCAAAACCCTTGGTGGACGCCTTGGCGATATTGAAGAAGCTCGGATAGATATATTGTATCAGATCGGTAAAATTATTTTCAAAATAGGTGAGGCTGGCCTGCACCTGCTCCCCATACCACTGATCCACCCCCACCTCCCAACTGACGTTCTGCTCCGGTTTCAGGGCCGGATTGCCCAGGGCAAAGGGGTTCAGGGAGTTGGTCTGATAAAAGGACGGCGCCTTGATGGCCCGGCCCCCCCCAGCCCGGATGGTGGTGTCCGTCTCCGGGAAACGCAGCGCCGCCGAAGCCCGAGGGGAGAACTCCACTCTGTCGAAGGAACTGTTATCTTCAAAGCGGCCGCCGCAGGTCAGGAAGAAACGATCATAAAAAGCCAATTGTTCCTGCAGATAGTAAGAGACGCTGCCCCGGCTGGCTTTGGTGAAATCATCTCTATAACTCCAGGCGAACCAATCCCAACCGTAGGCCCAGCCCTTCCAGCGCTCGTTGCGCAGTTCCAGCCCCAACGTGGTGGTGGAGCCGATCCGGTCTTTCTGGCCAAACACCAGATTGCTGCGATAATTCAGACTGTACTGATCCTCCAGGTCCCGGCTGTAATAGTCATAATCCTGAAACAACACCTGGTCCGGGTTGGCTTTGTTGTTGTAGCGGCTATTGAGATGCAGGTAGCCCAGGGAGAGCTCGTGCTGCCACCAGTCCCAGGGTTGATAGTTGGCCGTCAGACCCAGGAGGAGATTGTTATTGGCAGTATTCTGATCCGGATCCAGGCCGACGCCGCCGAAGACCTTGCTATCCAAGCGATCGCCGCCCCCCGAGGTCGGGAAGCCGGAATACTGGTCAATAAAGAGGGTGGTGAAGGTAAAGGTCAGCTTCTCCATGGGGGTGAGATCAAGTCGGGAGTTGAGGACATTGGCGGTCAGCCGATTGTTGAAAGGCAGGATGCCATAGTCATAGTAATTGCCATAACCCACCGACCAGGCGAATTTCTGCCAAGCCCCCTGGAAATTGAGGCGCTGCTCGCTGATGAGGTTACGTTTGCTGTGTCCCTCGGCGTGCGCCCCCCAGTTGCTAGTCAAAGTGAGGGAGGGCTTTCCCTCGCCCTTCCGAGAGATAACGTTCACCACGCCGGTCATGGCGTCGCTGCCATACAAGGAGCTCATGGGCCCCTTCACCACTTCGACGCGCTCGACGTTGTCGGTGGTCAGTTTGCTGAAATCAAAGCCGCCGCCCACATCATTGAGGCGGAAACCATTCAGGAGCACCTGGGTCATGTTGTTGTTGCCGCCTCGGAGAAAGAGCGACGTGACGCTGCCGGCCGCGCCCGTCTGACTGATGATGACCCCGGAAACCTCCCGCAGGACCTCTTCCACCCGCACGGCCTGGCGGGCTTCAATATCCTGGAGCGTAATCGTCGAAATCGAGACGCTGGTCTCTTTCTGGCCGACCTCGGTGCCGGTGGGCGTGATGACGATCTGGTCCAACCTGGCCACCGCCTCCGACGGCGACTGCAGTTGCGCCACCACCAGCTCATGGTCCCCGCTGAGCGGCGCGGCCATGACCCCGGCATTGGCAAAAACTGCCACACTAAGACACAGGCATATGGTGTATACGAATTTCATCTCTCCCCCCTCCCTCCTAACAATGGCTGGCCTTATCCATATTTTGCCGTCCAGCTTTTCTCCGCCAACGTGGTGCAGAAAAATACGCAAAGCGCCAGCCCAGACTGCTCAGCCACCTAACTCTTAGGATAAATTATTTTTTCTCACCCTGACCCTCTCCCCTGGGGGGCTTTGCATTCCCCCAGGGGGAGAGAAGAACAAAGCAAGGAAAACTCTTAGCGCCGACCTCCAGGTCGGCGTCTGGCGACGATTGACAATGGAATGCCGAGCTTTTTCATCCCCTGTTCCCACATCCCGGTTCTGTTACCCCCACAGGCGCACCGGCGGGTAGATGGGCTGGAGGGCATCGCCGCCCACCTGGGCCACCAGGAGGCTGACTCTGCCCATCCCCTTGGTCAGGAGATAATGCCAGGCATCGTCTACGGAGAAAAAGCCCTGGTTGCGGGCCACCACCGTGACCAGCCGGGGAGTCAGGCCGAGCTCCCGACACTTTGCCGTCAGGTCAAAGGATTCAGGCAGTTCCTGACCACCCACCAAATAAACGATCAATCCCTCTTGCATGCTCCACCTCCTTTTGGTTGAGACGTGCTTTGGCAGCCAGAGGCCGCCAGCAACGGTGCCATGGGACCTGGTCGGCGGTCAGGAGCACAAGCCACCTGGTCAAAAAAAAATCCCCGAGTCCAGAATGGACCCAAGGATTGCACCCAGTTTCGCTTGTTCCTCGGGGAGCCGGGGGAGTTTTACCATCCCTCCCGCGGCCGGGCCTGACCCAATCCAACGTTGGGCCCCGGCTGAACAGCTCCAGGCAGGTCTTCTGACTCCCGGATTATCCTACTCCCTGCGCCTTCCCGTCGCCTGAATGGCAGACAGTGGCCTCAGCAGGTTTCGTCCCCGGTTACAGCGGCGGGACCGCGCCGGAATTACACCGGCTTCCCTATTAAACCCCGAAGGGTGCCTGAAACTTTATTTTTTTATAGAATGAGCACTCGTTGCTGTCAAGGAAAAAATGCCGAAGCCGCCGGGCTGGGGGTTAGTCAGGTTCCGGCTGTCCCGCCCCGACCGGCAAAACTGACGGGCAGAGAGTTTTCAGCACCTCGGCAAGCCGGTTCGCCACCGCCATCTCCACCAGATGGGGGAGAGGTTCCCGGCTGACGCCGACGACCTCCAGACATTCCTGAGTCAGCGGCAGCAGGATCTTATAGGCCGGTGCAGAGCCAATGGCCGTGGCAATTTGGGGCGTCACCTCCCCCAACATGGCGTTGGCCAAGACAATGGAGATGGTGCCGATAATGACATCGGCAGTGGGCGCCGTGACAATGATGGCGTTTTCGCCGGTGGCCCCCTGGTTGGCCCGGGCCTTAAGCATCTGCGCGGTGGCCAGGACATTAATCCCTAAGGCAATGACTTCGATCTCCTCTTGGTAGAGTTCCTTGAGACGCTTGATAATGACCGAGCCGATGCCCCCACCCAGACCGTCGATAACACAGACGCGGGGTTTTCTAGTTTTCATGGCCACCGGGAAGGAGCCAATGGCCATGGCTGGCAGAGAGTTGCAGTGTATACATGGATTGTCTCACTTAAAAAATTAAAGATAGATTCCTTCTCAGGCGTCTTGCTCAAAAGATCAGGATAGCCAAACCGGTGGCCGCCCGAAAAACCATGAATTTGGGAACACGAGGGGAGTTGGTCCCAAAAGCGAATGCCCCCAGGGGGAAACATCGGGGAAAACGGGCGGTGGACGGCCACCGGTGGGCAAATGGTCTCGAAGTTGACGTCAGGCTGTGGTCTGGCCCAAAAAAAACCACGAACACCCATCCGGAAAGAACGGCCTTCGTGGCTACATCATAATTAGTAAGTATACAATATCGGGCTTCAGCGCCGAAAATCAATGGGCAATATATTATAACGCCTCGGGCTTGTCAAGGGGTTTGTTGTCGGTGAGGCCGGTGTGGGCCTGGTTAGTGTCGCCGGAAAATCTCGCCTTAGGCTGGCAGGACGATGGTTCGGCTGCCGTCAATCATGACCCGTAGGGGGGTGCCATATATATCCGATAAAAATGCAGCATAACCATTCCTGGTCGCCGGCAGCCAGTGGCTCCGGCCATCTTTTAAGAAAATATGCTGATTGCCATAACTCAGTGCCAAGGTAGGATCATGGAGCACGGCCACGATGGTGGTGCCCTGGGATGCCAGAATTTGCAGGAGTCGGAGGAGATGCACTTGATTGCACAGGTCTAAATGGGCCAAGGGTTCATCCAGGAGGATGATCTGCGGCGCCTGGGCCAGAATCCGGGCAATCATCACCAGTTGCCGTTCACCGCCCGACAATTCGGTGTAGGGTCGATCCGCCAGATGGGCGATCCCCACGGCCGCCAGGGCCTCCTGGGCCTGCTGATAATCTGTGGCTGACGGTGTTAGAAAGACCCGGCCAGCCCGCCCGGTAACCACCACTTCTCGGACCGGAAAGGGGAAGACCGGGGCATGGAACTGGGGCAGGTATCCCAGAAGCCGGGCCCGGGCGGCAACGCCAGTCTGACTGAGGTCTTGACCGGCCACCCAGACGGTTCCGGCGGGGAGAGGGACCAGGCCGGCCACACAGCGCAGCAGGGTGGATTTGCCGCTGCCATTGCGGCCCAAAATGGTAGTAAAAGAGCCCCTGGCCACGTTAAAGGAGATATCCCGGAGGATGGGCCGGCCCCGGTACTGCCAGGCCAGGTCCTTAATGCTTAGCGCCGTCATCCCTGGAATTCCCGGAGCTTCTGGCGCAGCAGGACAACAAAAAACGGACCGCCGGTGAGCATGGTAAAGATACCCACGGGGAGCTCATGAGCCATGAGGGAGCGGGAGCAGGTGTCCACCACCACCAAAAAGGCGGCTCCCAGAGACGCGGTCACCGGCAGCAGCCGCCGGTTGTCGGCCCCCACCAATAACCTCGCCGCATGGGGCAGGGACAAGCCCACCATGCCAATGATGCCGGCCACGGCCACAGCTGAGGCCGCAGCCAGGGTAGCCGGGATCAAGACCAAGACCTTTTCCCATTCCGGCTGCAGCCCCACGGCCCGGGCCTCCACCTCCCCCAGCGCCAGGACGTTCAAACGCCAACGGCGCAGGAGCAGCCAGACCGCGGCCACGACAATGGGCGGCCCGGCCGAAGAGACTTTGCTCCATTTGGCCGTATGGAGATTACCCATGGTCCACTGCACAATGGTCTGCAAACGGAAGGGGTCCGCCAGGAACTGGACAATGGTCAGGAGCGCCGTAAAAAAACCTGAAATTATCACCCCTGCCAGGATCAGGGCCACCACCGCCACACCCTGACGGGCATAGGCAATGCCATAGGTGATCCCCACCGCCAGCAGCCCCCCCAAAAACGCCGCCGGATGGAGCGGCAGCCAGGAAGTTGCCAAGGCCAGGGCCGCACCGAACGCGGCCCCGGCCGTAAGGCCCAGGACGTCAGGGGAGACCAGAGGATTGCGGAACAGGGCTTGTAAGGACGCGCCGGACAGGCTTAAGGCCGCGCCCACCAGCAGGGCCAGCACCACCCGGGGCAGGCGGACCTCCCAGACCACAGCCCTGACCAGATACAGGCGGTCAGCTGCCAATCCTTCCATACCGCCCAACCAAGACGGCAACAGGGTCCAAACCTCCGCCGGGCTCACGCCCTCCGCCGGTCCGAAAAAGAGGGCCAGGAAGCCCACCAACAGGGGGCCAAGCCAGAGGCTGAGCCCACTCAGAAGCCGCACGGCTCAATCCTCAAAGGCCACGCCATAAAGCTCCAAAAAGATCTGGCGCCGTGCCTCTTGCAGGTCCAGATCGGCAAAAAACTGCGGATGCAGCCAGACGGCCACCTGCTGCAGCGCCAGAAGATATTTCAGAGTCCAGAGATCCGTCAAAAACACCGGGGGCAACTGAAATACTCGGCCCCTTTGCACCGCTGCCAGCAGCCGCCATTGTTCCTCGGCCATGATCTCCTGGGGCGGCAGCCGGGGATTGTGCCACATAATAATGACCTCGGGATTCCAGAGCAGGACCTGCTCCAGGCGGACCGCCAGGTGCTCCCGCTCCAGATGGCCGCAGACATTGCGGCCGCCGGCCAGCACAATGAGGTCATTCACCATACTGGGGCTGCCGGAGGTCTCCAACGGACTCTGGGCCCACATATAATAAACGCCGGGGCGCGCCTCCCAGGGGATCTGGGCCACCCGGTCCGTAATCCGGGCTGCCTGTTGATGCACGAAGGCGATCACCTGCGCGGCGCGCTCTGGCGCTCCCAGCATGGCCCCGAGGGCCTGCATCTCCCGGTCAATATCCGCCCGGCTCTGGATAAAAACCCCGAAGACCGGAATGCCCCGCTCTTCCAGGGCAGTGATGACCTCCGTCTGCTGCGCCCAGAGGATGACCACCTCGGGCTGGAGGGCCATCACCCCCTCCAGGCTGACAAAATCCCAATTGCCCGGGGCCGGCAGCCGGCGGCCGCGGATCCGCTCATCCAAAACCGCATAGTATGAAAAGAGGGGCTCCTGATAGACATTGCTGGAGATGCCCACCACCCGCTCTCCCTGCCGCAACATGTAAATGCCGCTCAGGGCGCTTTCGATGAGGCAGACCACTCGCTGCACCGGCCGCTGGAAGACCAACTGCTTACCCCGAAAGTCGGTGACGCTAATGGGATTCTCCGGGGTTGGCCAAGCCACGGTCGGCGGTAGCAACAGGATCAGCAACAGGATTAAAAGGTAGCGGCAGAAGGCAGAGTTCATAAATCCATCGACCGGCGGCCTGACGGGCAGGCCGCTGGCAACCACTGGAGTAATACTCTCATGTTACATTCTTAACTCAAAACGGGCAAGGAAGTTAAAGCCCGGATCCTGGAATTGCCAGGGATTGGCATAGCGCCGGTTGCCGATGTTATTCAGATCCAGGTTCAAAAAGCCCTCACAGATCCGGGTCTTGAACAGTCCGGCCCGGACTTTGGCATTGAACACGGCATAGTTGCCGAACTGCTGGCGATTGAATTTATCGGTGCTGTCATAATAATGCCCGACAAAATGGAAGTAAGGCGAGACGCTGATATTGGATGGCAGATTCAGGGTCACCCCCACATTCGCCAGCCATTTGGGCACAAAGGGGATTTCACTGTTGTTCTGGGCTGGGTCAACGTTATTTTTAACATTGGTATTGATGTAGGTAAAGTTGGCGAACCAGGTGACATATCGATTGAGGTAGTGCGTGACATCATACTCCACGCCCAGCGCCGTGGAATCCCCGGCATTCACCGACTGGCTCTGGGAGGGGGTCTGACTGACCACATTCTCCACAATGACGTCATTAACTACATTATAAAAGCCCCGCAGGGTCATGGACAGATTTTTCAGGGGCCAATATTCCACTCCCACATCCGAGCCTATGCCGCTTTCGGGTTTCAAGCCCGGGTTGGGCAGTTGGCCGTTCCTGCCCGGGACACCTCTATCAGCCGCCTTGAGGGTGCCGCCGATGGATTTGGCCGAGGGCACCACATAGCTGGAGCCCCCATTGGCAAAAAAGGCCAGGTTCTCCAAGGCGTTAAACCGGACGCCAGCGCTCCACAGCCCCCGATGCCAGGACTTGGAAGAGACTTCCGGAACCACCCCGCCGATCAGATCATAGCTGTGCCCGGTATAAGCATAGCGGCCGCCAGCCCGGAAGACCCACTGCCCATAAATGATTTTTTCTTCTAAATAAACACCGTTCTGGAAGGCATGCATTTTATTGCCCGTTGAGGTGACGCCGTTCACCTTGGCATAGGTGCGATAGGTGACGAACTGGAAATCCGTGCCAAAGGTGAGCAGACTCTCCCCCCAATGCCGGAAGGAGAGAGAAAGATCGGCCGGCACGACATTCTGAATAACCCCGTCCTTCTCCCGGAGCTGCAAATTCACCGGGAAATTATCCTCTTCCCAACTCCGATCATAGTAACGATAACCGGCCTTGAAATTGAGGGTGAGATTGTCCATAAGCCGGTTCTCGTAGGCAGCGTTGACCAGATCATATTGGTGGTTAAAACCCCGGTTGGGCCGGCCGGTATCGCCGTCATGCATGGTATGATGAGCAAATAAGGAGATTTTGGATTTATCCGGCTCGATAAAATAGGTGGTCTTAAAATAGACCTTGCCCTTCTGATAATCCGGGCTGTTGATCATGTTGAGCCAGGATGGGTTGGTGCCATAATTCTTATAATCCGACTGCTCATAGGTACCGCCGATGAAATAGTGCAGATCCTCCCGGTGCCCCTGATGATAAATCCGCCCTTCAATGGTATTCCAGGAGCCGCCGCCCATGGAGATGAGGGTAAAGGGCTCGGTAATCTTTTCTTTGGTGATCAGGTTGGAAATGCCGGCCAACGGCGCCTGATTACCGGCAAAATCCATGCTCATGTAGTTGGCATACATAATGGAAGCGGGCCCCCGGTGAATTTCGGCCCGCTCCAGGTTGAGATAGTCCAGGCTCATGGGATCCACAAACGAATCGATGGGCAACCCGTCCAAGAGATAGGTGTTATATTTCGGTCCCAAACCGCCATAAGACCCCCAGTTGGCATCATTGCGGGACAAGGTATTAATAAAAGCCCCGGGACTGTAGAGAAAAATCTCCGCCAGGTTGCGGTTCACCAGGGTCCGATTCTGGATCTCCTGTTCGGTGTAGACGTCGATCTTCTGGGTGATCTTGCGCTGTTCCGTCTCCACCTTCTGGGCGCTGACCACAATCTCCTTTACCTGGATGGCGGCCTCCTCTGCCGAAGGAGCCATTTTTTCAGCCGCCCAGGCCGGCAGTGCCCCCCACAGCCACAGAAGGGCCAAGCCAAAGGCCAAAACCCTGCCCCGGTATCCCCCCAAGACACCAGTTTGTTGTTTCCCCAGCATAGCAAATCCTCCCATAGTGAATGAATAAGGCTGCTGTGACGCAGCATGGTCGCCTGGAATGCAAGCGTTCTGAGCGGCCGCTGGGCAGTGAGCAAGCAAGGGGGCCGGTGTGTCGGAAAACGCCCGGCCCTTTGACCCTGGTACCGCGCCCGGCACCCTCACTGCATAGTCCGGCGGCATCAGGAGCAATCTTTTGCCGCAGAGCGGTTGCCCAAAACAAAAAACCACGGAGGCAAGAATGCGGCTGCGCCGCAGACCTTCGTGGTCGCAATTCTTCGACTTGGTGGCCAGCCGACCAGCCTGTTGCCGATCTGTTGGCTTCGACCTATCCGGCTTGCTTAAACAAAGATTGAATCAGCAGCGGGACGGAAGCGGACCCTTCTGGGTAGGTTTAGATGAAAATTAAGCAGGATGTTTATGTTACCGACGCCGCCGGTGAAACTTTTGTGAAAGATACCACAAGGGCCGTCTTTTGTCAAGAATTTTGTGAATATGCTCTGGTTGCAATATGATTAGGCCACCCTCCAAGTGAAAAAGTGATAGCACCGACATCCAATAGAGGCAGGATGCTACGACCAGAGAGATGATGTTTAACCTCAAAGACATGAGCCGTCAGGGGGACCTGATCAAGTTGGTGGCTGGCGAGTCCACCGTGGCTGCGGCGGTAATGGCCTCCACCATGGCTTCAGCCTGGCCTCTCGTGACGTTGGCGGCCCGCAGCCTCTTGACGACTTCCAGGGTAGCACAGGTGAGGCACTCTTGCTGCTGATCCCACATTATTGATTTCTTAGAGGCTTTTGCAAAATTCATTTATTCCATTCTTTGTCATTCTGAGCGTAGCGAAGAATCTCATGTTTCTCGGTACTCAAGATCCTTCCCTTCGTTCAGGACGGCAATAATAACCATTTTGCAAAAGGCTCCCTATTAATTGGTTTTCATCCGGAAAGTCTGTCGCTCCCTCGCTCCCCGCAACTCCGACTGCGGCAGCCCTGGGGAAAAAGGTAGTACAAAAAAGGATGGCTAATAAATTTTGGACTGCCATCGGAGCCATCGTCACGCCTGCCAGACATGAATAGCCCTAAAAAAAGAGCGCGGTCCAAAATGCCATGAACAATGTGCAGAACTTAACTTACACAACTCCTTGAGCTTTGGCTGCTTTTCCAGAAACTGACTCACACTGGCCCTCACCGTTCCCCAGCGTGCTGACTGCGGACCTAGATGTTACTCTCATCCACCTGGCGCACAAACAGGTGCCCTCGTCTCTCTAACTCCTTATCCAGGGCGTCCAACATCAGGAAAGAGCCTCCCGACTCCCTCAGTCCCCCATCCGGGACACCATTCAGACCTCCCGAAGGAAGCACAACCGCCTTTGCCACCCACCTGCCGGATTTACAGCCTTGGACCTGATGGATATGGACTTCGCAATCATTTGTCCGCTCGCCCTGCCGGGCGCACCAAAGAAAAAGGCGGGGAGATGTCTCCCCGCCGTTTGCCGTTGGCGCCGATTTATTTCACTTCTTCAAACTCGGCCTCGACCACATCGTCATCGCCCTTTTTCTGCTGCGCCTGCTGGGCCCCGGCGCCAGCCCCGGCCGCACCGCCGGCCCCGGCCGTCTGGGTATAGATCGTTTCCGCCAGTTTATGGGAGGCCTTCATGAGTTCGTCGCTGGCCCGTTTGATGGCGTCGATGTCCTCCCCTGCCATGGTCTGCTTCAACCGCTCGATATGGTCGGTAATGTTGGCTTTTGTGGCCCCGTCCACTTTGTCGCCCAATTCATTGAGGCTCTTCTCGGTCTGGTAGATCAAAGAGTCGGCGTGGTTCCGGGCTTCGGCCAATTGCCGGCGTTTCTTGTCTTCCTCGGCGTGCAGCTCCGCGTCTTTGATGAGCTGCTTGATTTCTGCTTCCGTCAGGCCGCTGGAGGCAGTGATACGGATGGACTGTTCCCGTCCGGTGCCCAAATCCTTGGCCGAAACATTGACAATGCCGTTGGCGTCGATGTCAAAGGTCACCTCGATCTGGGGCACGCCCCGGGGGGCCGGGGGGATGCCCACCAGTTCAAAGCGGCCCAGGGTTTTGTTGTCGGCCGCCATCTCCCGTTCCCCCTGGAGAACGTGGATGCTCACCGCCGGCTGGTTATCCGCCGCCGTAGAAAAGATCTGGCTCCGCTTCGTGGGGATGGTGGTGTTCTTTTCAATGAGTTTGGTGAAGACCCCGCCCAGGGTTTCGATACCCAGCGACAGCGGGGTGACGTCCAACAGCAGGACGTCTTTGACGTCGCCCTTCAACACCCCGGCCTGGATGGCGGCGCCCACGGCCACCACTTCGTCGGGGTTGACGCCTTTATGAGGCTCCTTACCGAAGATCTCCTTGACCTTTTCCTGCACCCGGGGCATGCGGGTCATGCCGCCCACCAGGATGACTTCATCGATATCCTTGGGCGTCACATTGGCGTCTTTCATGGCCGTCCGGCAGGGACCTTCCAGCTTCTGGATGAGGTCGTCCACCAGTGACTCCAGTTTGGCCCGGGTCAACTTGATGAGCAGGTGTTTGGGACCGGAGGCGTCCGCGGTGATAAAAGGCAGGTTCACCTCAGTCTCCAGAGACGACGACAGCTCCATTTTGGCCTTTTCCGCCGCCTCTTTCAGCCGCTGCAGGGCCATGCGGTCGCTGCGCAGATCAATCCCCTGATCTTTCTTGAATTCGTCGGCCAGATAGTCGATGAGACGCTGGTCAAAGTCATCGCCGCCCAGGTGGGTGTCACCGTTGGTTGATTTCACCTCAAAAACGCCCTCGCCGATCTCCAGGATGGAGATGTCGAAGGTGCCGCCGCCCAGGTCAAAGACCGCGATCTTCTCGTCCTTCTTTTTATCCAAGCCATAGGCCAGCGAGGCCGCCGTGGGTTCGTTGATGATGCGCAACACGTTCAGCCCGGCGATGCGACCGGCGTCTTTGGTGGCCTGCCGCTGCGAGTCATTAAAATAGGCCGGGACCGTAATGACCGCTTCGGTGACCTTTTCGCCCAAGTATTCTTCCGCGGTCTGTTTCATTTTTACCAGAATCATGGAGGAGATTTCTGCGGGGCTGTAGACCCGGCCCCGGATCTCCACGTGGGCGTCGCCGTTTTCCGCCTGGACAATCTTATAAGGCAATATCGTCAGATCCCGCTGCACTTCCGGATCAGCGTATTTGCGGCCGATGAGACGTTTCACCGAAAAGATGGTATTTTGGGGGTTGGTCACCGCCTGGCGTTTGGCGATCTGGCCCACCAGCCGTTCGCCGCTCTCCGTAAAGGCCACCACCGAAGGGGTGGTCCGGCCGCCTTCGGCGTTGGGGATGACCTTCGGCTCCCCCCCTTCCATGATGGCCACCACCGAGTTGGTGGTGCCCAGGTCAATACCGATTACTTTTCCCATGTATAGAATCCTCCTGACAAAATGTCGTGTGGTGTGTCGATCTTAGAAATGTTTGAAGTGTTCAGCCCTGTGGGTTGCGAGCCACCACCACCATGGCCGGACGCAACAGTCGGTTTTTCAGCAGATAGCCCTTCTGTAGTTCCTGGATGACGGTCTGATCGGCCACGGTGTTATCTTCCTGCTGCATGACGGCGTTGTGAAAAGCCGGATCGAATTTCTCCCCCAGGGCCTCGATGGGGGTAACCCCGAACTTGGCGATGGCCTGGCGGAACCCCTTCAACACGTTCTCCACCCCCGCCACCAGAGCGGCACAGGCTTCCTGGTCCCGACCATGATTGAGGGCCAGCTCCAGGTTGTCCAACACCGGCAAAAGCTCCTTGAGCAGAGCCTCGTTGGCAAAATCCCTGAGATCAGCCCGCTCTTTTTCCAGGCGTTTGCGGAAGTTCTCCACATCGGCCACTAGCCGCAGGAGCTGCTCGTTCTTGTCCCGCAGTTCTTTAAGTTCTTCTTCTTTTTCCGCCAGCTGACGTATCAAGGTGTCTGGATCGCACTCTTCGATGGCCGCCAGTTCCACTTCGGGTGCATCTGCGGCCCCAGTCGCAACTTCAGTCGGTTGTTTATCGTCTGGCGTTGAAAATCCCATATTAAAAACTCTCCTTATCTGCCCTGCCGGGGACCGGATAACACCTCTCACGGCATCATCAGGATGGTCGCCAGATTGCCCCCGGCAGCCCGGCCAATTCTCTGACCAAGCCTACCTAGACCCAGGCTCTCAGGCCGATTTCTCTTAGCCTGAACAGTTCCTGAGAATTGTTGGAGGGAGCCCAAGGCTGTGGTTTCCGGCGGCTGGGACAGGTCAGCGCGGCAGCCTCGACCACTTATTCAAGATGCCACTCATCAGGTTCGCGGTAAATTCCACCAGGGGAATGACCCTGCCGTAATTCATCCGCATCGGCCCGATGACCCCCAGCGCGCCGATGGGTTCCTGGTCCCGCTGAAAATTTGACGTCACCAGACTCCATTCCACTTCGGGGAATGGGGTCTCGGGACTGATAAAGATCTTGACCCCGGCGCAGGCCAGGCTTTCATCCAACAGTTTGATGAGTTGCTGCTTTTCTTCAAAGGCCCGCAACAGGGCCCGGATCTTGTCAATATCGGCAAATTCCGGGTAGTCCAGTATCTGACTGGCCCCCTCCACATATAGTTCTTCGTCTTCGACGGCCTGCAGGGCTTTATAAATCAAGGTCAGGGATTGGGACACCATGAAGTCGAAAAGGACCTTTTCCGCCTCCATCTGCGCCAATACCCGCTGCCGCGCTTCCACCAACGACAGGTTTTTCAGCAGATCGTTGAGATAACGGCTGAATTTGTCCAACTGGTCCTGGGTAAAGGGCTCATCGGTTTTGATAAACCGGTTCTGGACCACGCCGTCCGTCGACACCAAGACCGTGAGAATCTGATCTGCCCCAATATTGATAAATTGAATATGCCGGATCAGACTAATCACCGGCCGTGGGGCCCGGACTATGGCCGGATGCCCGGAAACCCGGGACAAGACCCGGGAGGCCTGGCGGATCAGATCGTGCATCTCCACCGCCGGCGGGGTAAAGCCCCCTTCAATGCGCCGCCGCGTGCTGGCCTGCAAGTGCGGGCTGGCCAACATGTGGTCGACATAATAGCGGAATCCCTTGGGAGTAGGGATCCGCCCGGCGGAATGGTGGGGCTGCCGCAGCATCCCCATCTCTTCCAGATCCAGCATGATATTGCGGATGGTGGCGGCGCTGAGGGACAACCCCGAATATTTGGCCACCGTCCGGGAACCCACCGGTTCGCCGGTACTGATGTATTGGCCGATAATGGTGTGGAGAACCTGGGTCTCCCGTTCGCCTAACATCATATCGCCGTTGCTTCTTGTGCCGATTTTCATGAATTACCAATAAATTAATAATGAGATGGAATGATGTCAAGTCCCGGCCGCCGGCCTTGGCCATACTAACATCTTGAATTTACTCAATCCCGTGGCAGGCTAAGATAACCAGGTACGTTCCAAAAAATAAATCATGACTACCCCCCAGGCAAGGGAAATCTGGCATTCCGGGACAGAAAGTCGGTTTCAACCTGCCCCACCGGCTCTCTGCCCCTCCCGGACAACCGTGGAAACGTTTGACACCAGCCGGGGGAAAATGATATTTTTAACGTATGCTCTGGCAGATACACAAAGTTTCCCAAACTCCCCCAACCCGGGGCTGGAACCACTCGAAACTCGCTACTCAAAACTCCAATCGACTATGACAAAAATCGGCGTTTATGTTGATTCCATGAACATCGTCCGCAACGGCGGCTACGGCATGCGCTACGAGGTCCTGCGCCGCTTCGCCACCCGCAACGGCGGCGAAGTGGTCCGGCTCAATGCCTACGTGGCCTTTGATGAAGAACGGGCCGGCCGCGACCCCAATTACGATGCCACCCTCAACTTTATCTCCACCCTAAGAGACCTGGGCTTTAAGGTCATCGAAAAGACCATCCGCTGGTACACCGATGAATCGGGCCGCCAATACGGCAAAGCCAATGCCGATATGGATATGGCCCTGGATATCATCTCTCAATGCCGGCGCCTGGACGTGGTCCTGCTGCTCACCGGCGACGGCGACTTCTGCAACGTCGTCTCCATGGTCCAGAACCAGGGCTGCCGGGTGGAACTCGTCGCCTTCAACAACGTCTCTCTGGACCTGCGCCGGGAAGTGGACCTCTTTGTCCCGGGCTACCTCATTCCTGGCCTGCTGCCCATCCAAACCCCCCCCAACACCCCGCCCTGGGGCGAAATCGGCAGCCGCGTCCGGGGCGTCTGCACCAAATATCAGCATGATCGGGGCTATGGCTTCCTGCGCTTTATCCATTCCTTCGGCAAATTATGGATCACCGACACCCGCCAGGAGGATTCGCCCTACAAATCAGTCTTTTTTATGGAAAAGGACTTGCCGGCCGGCGTCCATCCCGCCGATCTGCCCAGCCGGGAGCATATCTTTGAGTTTACCCTGATGGACGGCGACAAAGGCAAAGGTTTCCAGACCACCGACATCAGTCTCGTCTATCAATACCATTCCTAACCTGCCACCTGTGCTGACATTCATTTACATGCTGAGTGCGAGGAGAACCGGATGACCCAAAATGCCTTCAATGTTCTCATGATATCCCCTGAAGCCGTGCCCTTTGCCAAGACCGGCGGCCTGGCCGATGTGGCCGGGGCCTTGCCCATCGCCCTGAAAAAACTGGGCCTCGACGTCCGCCTGGTTATGCCCCTGTATAACATGGTCCGCCAGAGCGGCATGGAGCTCACCAAAGTTGCCAGCGATCTAACCCTGCCCTTTGATTTCTTCACCCTCACCTTCGACGTCTATCAGGCCGAAGTGGACGGCCTCACCTGTTATTTCCTGGAACGGGACGAATTCTTTGACCGCCGCCAGCTCTACGGCACCCCCAAAGGCGATTACTTCGATAACCTGGAGCGCTTCGTCTTTCTGGCCAAGGCCATCTTGCCCCTGTGTCAAAAACTCGAATTTGCCCCGGACATCATCCACTGCCACGACTGGCAGTCGGCCCTAATTCCCGTCTACCTCCGGGAAAAATGGGGCCAGGAGGAGAGCTTTGCCAAGACCGCCACGGTCTTTACCATTCACAACCTGGCCTATCAGGGCCTCTTTCCCAAAGAAAAATTCCACCTGCTGGACCTGCCTGCCGCCCTCTTCGGTATCAACGGCCTGGAATTCTATGACCAGATCAACTTTCTGAAAGGCGGCATCCTCTGGGCTGACGCCGTCACCACCGTCAGCCGGCAATACAGCCGGGAGATCCAGACCAAAGAATTTGGCTGCGGCCTGGAAGGCGTGCTCCAGACCCGGGCCGACGTCCTCACCGGCATCGTCAACGGCGTGGACTACAATATCTGGAACCCCAGCACCGATCCCCTCCTGCCGGCCACCTTCAACCCTGACGACCTCAAGGGTAAAGTCAAGAACAAGCAGACCCTGATGGCCGAATACGGCCTTGACCCGGCCCTCAAAGACGCCCCTCTTTTGGGCATGGTCTCCCGCCTGGCCGACCAGAAAGGCTTTGACCTCCTGGCCGCCATCCTGCCGAAGCTCATGGCCGAGAACCTGACCCTGGTGATCCTGGGAACCGGCGACAAAAAATACCACGACCTGCTCACCGCTGCCGCAGCCCAATACCCTGGCCGCCTGGGGGTCAAGATCGCCTTTGACAACCGCATCGCCCACCTCATCGAGGCCGGGGCCGACATGTTCCTCATGCCCTCGGCCTATGAGCCCTGCGGCCTCAACCAGATCTATTCCCTCAAATACGGCACCATCCCAGTGGCCCGGGCCACCGGCGGCCTGGTGGACACCATCACCCCGGTGGACCCCAAGAAAAAAACGGGCACTGGCTTCCTTTTCACGGACTATACCGCCGAGGCCTTCCTGGCCTGCATCCAGGAGGCCTGCCAAGCTTACCAGAACAAGCCCCTTTGGCGCCAGATCATGAAAAATGCCATGAGCCAAGATTTCTCCTGGGATGCCTCGGCCAAGGCCTACGTCGACCTCTACCACCAGACCCTGGCCCGCCGGACTTCCTAGAAAAGGGCTTTTAGATGAAGCGGGGACCGGGGCGAGCCACCGGTTCGCCCCTACCTAACCACTGGCTACCAACCAATGCCTGCTGAAGTTCATGGAGGTGAACATGACCGACTGCCCCAATAAAGAACGCAACCTGCAAATGTGCAACTGCACCTACGAACCCTGCAGCCGCAAAGGCATCTGCTGCGAATGCCTGGCCTACCACCGGCGCCACCAGGAGCTGCCAGCCTGCTATTTCTCCACAGAAGTGGAGCGCACCTACGACCGCAGCATCAGCCGCTTTCTCAAGAGCCGCCAGAAGTAAGCGGCGGCAGTGCAGCCCTGCGTAATCATCGCTGTCCACTATCCTTTTTAGGGGCGAGCCCCTCCCTCGCCCCCTCTCA
>DYEV01000017.1 GCA_020725545.1 Desulfobacca sp.
ACCGGGCCCTAAACTTGCCGCCCAAACCGCTAACAACCAAACGATTCAGAGTTTAGCAAGATGTAGTGACCATAAAACCGCCCAAAATGACCTATTGCATGGATATAACTATTTTATTTTGTTAGCCGTGGTAAACTTGGGGTAGATACCACAGCGGAAAATCGGCAAGTTTATGCTGGGATACGATTGCCTGCGACTGTCCTGCCGCAACCTCGGGTGGTTCTGGCGGGAATTTCGGAGACCGTGAGAGGCAGAGATACATCTCAGGCTGGAGGATGAGACATGGCGGTGATGAGGGGCAGACTGACCAGATTGCGTTTTTACGAAGAAGAAGGGCAGGAGGATTGGCGGCTGGTTCTCTCCCGCCTGGGCTGGTATGCCCTGTTGGTGGCAGTGCCGGTTTCGGTGTGGCGCTTATTTTCTGATATGTGGGGCCTGCTCCACGCCACGCTGGCCATCTTGATCCTGGCAGTGGTGGTCCGCCTGCTGGGGCCGAGCCATTTCCTATCGTTTGACGAAGTGCTGTGCCGGCTTTTTCCCCGCCTGCGGCCGGCCTTCCGGCTGGGGCTGGTGCGCATCTGGGACCGGCGCCTGCGGCTCGAAGAGGGTGGGGAGGTTGCCTGTCTGCTGCGGGGCGATCTGGTGGGAGCCGCCCCGGTGGAGGGCGATATCCTGAGGTTGGCGGGCTCCTTTCGCCAGGTAACCTTCCATGTTTCCCAGGGCTGGAATGAAACCACCGACGCCCGCCTGGCCCCCCGGCCAACCCGCACCATTTGGGTGTTCGGGCTCACGGCGGCCATCTCGGGGCTTTTTCTCTTCTATCTCATCATCGGGGCGCTGGATGATTTCCTCCATCAACTTCTGACCCCTTTTCTGAGCCCCGACGACCTCGGCTGAGGGTTTTAACGTGCCATGGAGCAGCATCCGGCAGTCAGGTGATCTTTCTCCCCTTGTCCTGCCAGACCCTCAGGCAGCCCTCCTTTTATCCTGTACATCCTTCCGTTTCAAAATTCCCTGCCAACCTCAGGGCGCCACAGGGGCCACCTGACCCATGCCTTTGGGCGTGCCATAGCCGATGCCGGCAAAGAAGGCAAAGCGCCACAACAGATTGATGCAGCGCAAGACCTGGGGATCGGCACTTTTTTTGGCCCGGTATTCACAGTAGCCGGTGAAGCCGAGCTGCTGGCCGTGGGAGCCGAAGTTGAGGTTGCGGGTGCTGAGATGATAACCGGACACCATGAGATGAGCTTCCCAGATGGGGGCAGCAAGGGCCTCCAAGCGGCATTCCGGCGGGGAAAAAAGGTTCCAGCGCCGCAGGAGTTGGGGAAAGACCAGGGCGGGCTGGGGAAATAACACATTCCGGCCATCCTGTTTGAACGTGGTGGCGCTTAAAAACTTTAGCCCCAGGAGGGTGAACGGCTTCGCCTCCGGCCCCAGGCACGAGTCGGCCATTTCCCGGTACGTGGCCGCGGCGGCGCGGTCATGACTCCGGCTGGCTATGTGGGTAATCTGGAAGCGGACCCGGCCCAGGTTCAGGGGCTCCAGCGGCCTGGCTAAAAGGTCCTGTAAGGCCGTCGACAGGTCCTGTTGCAAGGAGGTGATCCGGAGCCAGTAGCTCCTTCCCGGTTCAATCTGGATGACGGGGGGGCGCCCACCGGCAGCACCGCCCATTATCTGCCTCTCCCCCCGGTTGCCGCCCCGGAGGCCGGACAGGGTAAAGGGGCGGTCCTGCACATCGGGATCGTGCAGTCTGTCAACCCAGCCATCGGCAGTGCGCTGGAGCAGGGTCATAAAAGCCCCGTGCACCAGGTGGCCGTTGGTGGCGGGGAGCGTCCCGCCCTGCAGGGCCCGCAGGTGGACGAGGAGGGCCAGTAACTCGGGAGCGTCAGACATGCTTAACTTAATAACGAAGCCTGGATCTTTTGGAGCAGAGGATGGTGCGGGTCTATCTTGGCGGCTTGCTCCACCCACATCTTGGCGGCTTGAGGTGATAGAATATCCCGGGATAATCTGGCCAATTCCAATAAGGTCTGGAGTTTCTCAGCGGCCGGCATCTTTTTCGCCACGTCTTCATAGCGACCCCCGGCAGTTTCCAGGAATTGCTGGGCCTGATCGCGCCGGTCGAAGCGGAGGGCAAAATCGGCCAGGGCAGTCAGCGTATACAGATTTTGGCCCCGGCTTTGATTAATTATTCGACGGAAGCACTCGGCCATCTGTTTCTGGTCGCCCTTGGCATCATAGCACAGACCCAGGACATGCCAAGCCGGGATGTTTTCGGGCCAGCGCCGAAGTAGGGTCTCCAATTGCTCCTGGGCCTTCTCTGCCTCTCCGGTCTGGAGCCACAGGTTGGCCTGGGCGACGAGCAGGCGGGGATTGTGGGGCTCCACCAGCAGAGCCCGGGCCACATATTCCTGGGCCAGGGCAAGGTTGGGATGGTCCAGATTCTCCCGGTTCAGGAGGGCCAGCTCCAGGAGAACGGCGACATTTTCCGGGGCCAGTTCCAGGGCCCGGTGCAGATGCTTGGCGGCCTCCTGCCATTGCCCGCGCCTCCGGGCCATATTTCCCAGGGAATGCAGGGCATACAGATTGCGCCGGTCCAGTTGCAACAGCCCCTGCCACGCCGTCTGAGCTTCCCCCCATTCGCCCCGGAAAAAATGCCAGCGGCCCCGGACATGCAGCACATAGATATTGTTCTTGCCCGGATCAAGCCGCTCTGCCTGCTCCACGTCCTGGTAGGCCTTCAGCCACTCGCCAGCCTCCAGATACATATCAGCCCGGGCTACCAGGGCGGGGATATTGCCAGAATCCAACCGCAGAGCCTGGGCAAAACACATTTCCGCGCCGCGGGAGTTCTGGCGTTCCGCCTCGAAGACGCCCCGGGCCTGCCAGAGATAAACGTTTTGGGGAACGGCTTCGCAGGCATCTGTGAAGGCAGCTCCGGCTTCCTCCTGCCGGGAAAGATCGACCTGGCTCCAGCGACTCAGCAGATGGGCCCGGGCCTGGAGCAGATAGACATTGCGCTGGTCTTGTTTGAGGGCGGTCTCGACAACCTCCTTGCCTTCCTTAAAGAGCCCGAGCCGCCCCAGACACTGGGTCCAGATCAGGCGCTCCGCGGCGCTGCCGGCGTGGCTAAAAGTTTTGATCTGCTGCCAGTGCTTCGTTACCAGGGTGCGGATCTGGGAGAACTGAAAGCTCGTCCCCAGGGACCAGCGCCAACGGCTGTGGGCCAGCCAGCTTTGCAGGAGTTTTAGGATAACGTAGCGCTCCTCCCGTTCGGTAGACCGGCAGGCAGAGAAGAACAGATCGTAGCTGTCCAGGGCAAGACCGCCGGCATCGGCCAGGATCCGGAAAAATCGCCGGGCATAGCCTTCTCCACGGGTGGACACCAGGAGAGCCGGAGGTTTCTCCCGCTCCACCCAGAAAAGAATGCCCTGCTGCGAGGCCTCCTCCACCACCTCGGCCAGGGTGTCCGGGTCGGCTTGGCTTAATTGCGCCAGCAGCTCCAGGGGCAGAGGCACGTCCCAGGCGTCTCCCAATACCACCCAATAGTGAGCCTGGCGCAGGATAGTGTTTCCCGTCTCTGCCAAATCCCGGTAAATCTGGTCGGTAGCGCCTGCTTCCCGCCGGGCAAAATCATTCGCCAACTGTTCCGGCTCAGATGAAAAATCGATAAAGTCCGGGAAGTAAAGGCAGGGAAGCTTCAAAGGCTGCTCTTCCCACATCTCCGCCGGTCCGGTGGCGATGGCCAGTCGCCCCGGCCTGACCCAACCCTCCAGGGTCAGGGCCAGGTTATGAAAGAGCGGGGCCTGGTGAATAATCCATACATTGACGCCTTCGCCCGGCGGGGGCAAATACGGCTTATCCAGGAATTGGGTAAACTGCGCCTGTTGCTTTTGCCATAACAGCTCCCCGGCGATCAAACAGAGGAAATTCAGAAGCGTATGTTCCGCTTGAGGGGCTGAGGGAAATATGAGGACGCCGCCGGTATTTTGCCAACCCGGAATCGCCGCCAGGGTTTTTTGCCGCAGTTCCTGCAATTTTTCCAGATCAAAGAGATGAGCTCCCCAAACCGGTCGACCTTTCACATACAGGGAAGTCCAGTCTGGGAGGTCGTCTAACTGCTGCAGATAACTTGGGATAAACATGTTATACAATCCTCGAGCTCAGCGCGCTTTTTCTGATCCAGGTGTTCCAAAAATCGCTGCCACTCTATCCGCAGCCGGCGATTGGCGGAATTCCAGGTATTTTGATTGAATTGAGACCCTAGTTGTCTTTTGGCTTGATTTTGGAATTGGAGATGCTGTGAATTTTCCTCTAAAAACAAAATGATTTGTATACCATCCTCTGAGGATATTTGCCGCAGCAATCGCAGTCGATCGTCCAAAGCCCGTGATCTGGTCAGCTGGGTAGAGGCGAATTGATCCAGTAGGTCTGCAGCCAGGCGTCGGCAGGTATCTAGAAAATCATCGCTGATTATCTTTTCTTCAGGAGTTAGGGAAGGGTCAATCACGACCAGCTCCCCCTGCGGTATCTGTTTATCCTTATCTTGGCTTTGATCTAAGCTCCCTGTGTCGAAATATTCGATCAATCGATCCATAAACCGCAAAGGGATGACGGTCTTGACCAGATTGATGAAGCCCCCTAAACCTCTTTCCAGAAAATCCTCTAATGTCTTATTGGCTTTTATCCAGACCTGATACTCTAAAACCAGAGCAAAGGACATGTCGTTGAGGGTTTCAACAATCCCTTCAACAGGATTGTGGGGAATTTCCCTTGCCAACTTTACCGCCGAAAATTTTTTTAGGGCTTGACCGGTGGCAAAATAACTCATATTCTTGGCAAAGTCTGAATCGAGCCAGACCTTGCGGCCGGCCTCGCGACTGCAGCCCAACCAGGTGTTCACGTCTTCCAGCGTAAATGTCACGGTCGGTTCTGGTTCCGGCATCTTCTCAGGTTGCCTCCCTGATTATGCTGATAAGCTTATCTTTGCTAAGTCGGGAACCTAAGTAAGGTCCTCCGATAATCTTGCCGTGGGCCGGTCCACCCCAACCAGGTTCGCTCCGGTTCAAGCTATCCCGGAGATTTTCCAACTTATTGGAATGACACGCAATAGTAACTTTGGACAGGCCCGCGGCCACGCTCACCTCGCAACCCAGCCTTTTCAGCAGACCATGGACCCCAGGCAGCGGCGCCTCCAGATATCCCCCCCACAGGCCGCTTTTGGTGGAAAAAAATTCCACCTGACAGGCGTACGAGTCCAGGTCCCGGTAAAGCTTGAGTTTGGCCTGGCGAAAGCCTTCCCACTCCGGCAACAGGGGGAGAGGTTGCCAGGGGCTTAAGCTCAGGCCCACCACGGTGCGGCACAGTTCGACGCCGGCCCGGAACTGGGCCAGCGGGTCGGATACAATCAACCTCAGCCCGGAGAAGAGAGCAGACAGGGACCAACCCCGGCCCTGAAAGAGGCAGCCCCGGCCCAGATCCACAGCGGCCACATATTCCGCCCAGTCCCACAACGCTGGATCTGCCGGCTCCCGCCAGTGCAGGGCCTGGAGGCAGGCCGGCGGCAAGGACAAGGTAGTGTTGTGGTGGTCAAAGTTGCCCAGCTCCAACTGGCCGCTGCCGCCGCACTCCAGGCAATACACCCCGGGGTCAGCCAGGATCTCCGGCGGCGCCTGGCCCGAGACCTGACGCACCGCATCCCCCTGCCGCCAGCCCAGCAGGAAGGCGGTGAAGACAGTGTCCAGGTCGGGTTTGTGGATGATGTATTTCATAGGGAAGAAAATAAGAGATGTTCTTTCTCTTTTCGAGACTATAAAGTGGCTTGTCGCCTGTCCAATGCTTGCATGACCAAATTTTTCAACATATTCGGTTGGTTTAGGAGGCTCAGATTAATTTCCAGAGGTTCGAATTTAATGCTCGCTATGGCCCATTCTATGGCCTCATTATGGTTGATACCGGGTCTTATCAGAACCGGCAGGGTAAACCTTCCCAATTGGGATCTGGCCTCAGCGACAATTTCGTTCCGCACCGCTTCCCAGTCAAGGTCTGGAGGGCTCGTGCTCTTGCAGGAAATGGCAATATACTGTCCTTGCCATTGGAGAACAATATCGATTTCCGATCTGAAATAATTCTGTGGCATAGGGTGCAGCCAGGCCCAACGAATCCCCACCGTTAGATCGGAAATCTTTTTCCCGCCGGCGGCCAGAAAGGCCCCGGCCACCGCTTCTTCTAGCCAGTGCCCGAAGTCACCGAAACTGGTCACGGTTCCTTCCAGCTTATTCCCATTATTACAGGCTTGAAATTGGATTTTCTCTGCGCTAGGAAAAACATCAACGCAGGTAATATAATTGCTGTCGTCTACTTGAATTTGCTCTCCTGCTTGCCAGCATGGCGGCCAAAAACGTTTTCTCGGGTTACGTTTAACCTGTTTTGCGACGACATTAATCAGGTTCGAGAGAAAATTTTTTTTTGTCGAAATTTCTACGAGGCTGATACCCTCTGAGACCAGGCGCCCCCCGACACAAGCCGCCTGAATGGCGATCTCTGGAAAACCAAAATTGCGAGGGCACAAGCCTGGACCAGGAACCAGGGGCTGGATACTTTGTGACTGATTATAGAGAGACCATAACCTCACGTTCGGCAGTCTCGCCAAATTCCAGGACTGAGCCTTTGTGCCCGGTGAGATGTTTAACTCCCAAGAACCATCTTGAAGCAGATTTCCAAAAGCCTCCGGGTCCTCAATCCTGCCTTGCATATTCGTGGGCCAGAATATCATAGATTGACATTTCACATAATCCCTGATGAGGAAGAGGCGGTGGGCCATGACCTTTACCCAAGGGGTTTCCCAATCAACCAGGATGATGGCTCTCTGCGGTGCGTGGCTATAAAGAGCCAACAGCGTGGCGCTGGGATCGGCCCCCAAAGCTACGATCAAACCTGTCCCATCCTGCCAATCGCCTTTGCACCGGTATGATTCTTTCAGTTTATCCGCCGGGAGTTCTGAATCTTCTGGGCCGGGTAACAGTTGCCCAGGGGGCTGGTTGAGATTCTGCTCCCAAGTGTCGGCGGTCTCAACGCCTTTTATCCCGTATGTGGCCGCCCGCTTCAGCATGAGAGTATCGTTGCTCAAAACAGTTAGGATTGGGCGTAATTGCATGATATGGTGCGGTGATTCCAGCAGAGCGGCGACCCGGCGGCACTCTTGTTTCAGACGGTGATTTTCGGACTCTTTAACCGCAGTGGAGTCTCGCCACAGCCGCACCAACCCATGCAGCCGGCCTTTCCGCTCCACGGCTTTGAGTAAGGCGAGGGGCGGAGGGGGGGTGAGAATGATTTTCAGGTTGTTCACTTCCTTATCAGAGTCGTTGACCGGCGGCTGCGTGGTGAGCCCATGCAAATCCAGCAGGGTCTTCAGCCCGATGTCCACCAGCTCCCATTTCTGCCCATCTTCTAAACTGTGCAAATAATTAAAATCTGCGTAGAGGGGCTTAATTCGGGGTTCGTCCTTAAGGTGATGGGAGATGAGGGCCACTTGGTAGTTGAGGCCAGGAGAAGTGTCATAGTAGATGGGCTCCGACAGCCCGCCCCCATTGATCTTCTGCCGGATAATATTCCAGGCTAAACTGTTTTGATCAGCCGTGGTCGTATCCAGGGCAATGAAGAGTGGCTCCACGGCCAAATTGGAGGCTAGATTTTGTAGGTAGGACTCCAGCCGCTGGGCTTCGGTTTTGGTATCCTTCGTATAAAGGAGAATGACCCGTTCAAGGGGATGATTAGTATCCATCTCCAGCAAGGTCCTGGCCGTGACGGCCACGGCGGCGGGCTGCTGGCCCACCAAGGTTATGAGTGTACTCAAGATTGACCCTCCGGCGCTACGGTCATTTCCCCATACCCCAATGCCGTCTTGGCGCCAAGCCCAAATTCGCCCAGAGCCCGTGTCAGCCACTGACCCGCTATCTCCAGAAGTTCCTTATCCTGGGAGGTAAGCAGGAGCTGAAAGGTGACGCCCGGGGCCACGGTGAGGAAGTAGTTGGGCACCGGGCTGTAGTAGTCGGCGGGCGGATTGTGTTCCGGATCGCTGTAATATTGCTGGTAATGGACATTGATGATGTCCAACTCAAAGAGCTGCCCCTGAACCTGAGGAAAAGCATCGTAAAAGCAGACCTCGCCCCGACACTCCTGGCTGCCGAAGATCTGGCGGTAGTGGCAGCTCGCCTCCTCCTCCCAGACGTCAAAGAAGGCTCCTGGTTTGCCGGAGAGAAGGTCCCCTTGGGGATAGTCCTGGAGATACGGTAAGGTTTGAATCTTCTGCCACACTTTTTGCATCTCCTCTTTGATCTTCTTCAGTTCCTTCTGCAGAACCTGGCAACTCTTCCCTGCCCCTGGGAAAAGAATCAGCTTTTCCAGTAACTCCAAGGGGGTGAGTTTTTTGGGTTTGCTCTCATGCAGGTTATTGATATCCTCGGGCTGCAGGCGGGGGATACCGAATTTTGCCGCCAGTTCCGCCAAGGCCCAGGAGCGGCAGATCCCCTTGAGGGCCGTGCCCGGCAGGTAAGGCACGCCGTACAGCCGGTGCAGAGTCAGGCCGGTCTCCAGGGGCGTGGTGTTGCCGAAACCGATGGACAGACGCGCCCCGGTCTTGGCCGTCCTGGCCCACAATTCCAGGCCGGAGATATTTTTTAGGGTCTTTAAAGTGTTTATCAGTTCCTGCTGCCGCTGCCAGCCATGTGAAGCGGCGCCTTGGGCTCGCAGACGGTCGGCCAGGGACACCAGGTCTTTCCATAAATTCTTCTTGTCAATCTCGGTGAATTGTTCATCCTGATATGGCAGCAGGCGCTGCAGGGCCAGGGAGAAATTATCGCATTTCTTCCAAGCCAGCGCATCATCCCCACGAACATCCCGGGGCAGAGGAAATATGGTCTTGGCCTGGTTGGTTGGCGAGGGGCTGTTGCCACCCGAGCCGGTTTTTCCCCCCGGCTTGCCCTTATATTTTTGCTTCCCGCTCGACGGCGAGGCCGCAGCCAGAGGCTTCGGGGCCGCAGCCGCGTTTAAACGCCTTTGCCAGTAGGGAGAGGCTTGGGAGGGGCCAGAGGCTTCTTGAAAACGCGACGCGGTTGGTTGGTTGGCTTCCCGGTCGGCCATAGCCTAAGCCTCCTCCGTCTTGGATTCCAGTCCGCTGACCACCAGCTTGAGATAGTTCAGAAGTTTTAAGGTTTCCACCGTGGCCCGGAGATAGGTCCGGCTGTTGTTTTCCCGGATTTGTGCCAGGAGGACCCCCGCGTTATAGTCCACCCCATAGGGCGGGGCATAGTGGTCGAAATCAAGGTTGACATCACTCTTGGTCAGCCAGCGCTCCAAGTGTTCCAGGAGCAGTCCCTCGGCATTTTTGCCCTGCTTGGTCTTCTTGGCCGCCAAGGAGGCCAGGGCCTGACCCAGGCCGTTGGCATTCACCATAGCCGGGAACTTTCTCACCAGGGCCGCATACCGGGAAAAATCCCCCTTTTGGGCTTCCGTGGCAAACTGAAATGCCGCCCAGTAGCGCATCTGCTCCAAAGTCTGCCGTTTCGATGGACTTGCCCCGTTCATGACGTCCCTCCCGGAGACACGGCATAATACCGGAGCCGCACCAGGCCCCGACCCACGGTCTCGTCGCCACCCATTTGCAGGATCTTGCCCTCACGGATAATGTTCTGCAGAAATTCCATGCTCTTCTGGGCCTCCTGCCGGCCGTTGTTCTTCAGGGGAAGATTCTTGGCCAAGGCCAGGGAGTAAAGCAGGGTGTCGGCCAGGAGCAGCTCCTGGCTCCACAGGGCGCCGCTTTCCACCGTGCCGGTCTCGCCGATGCGGATACGGGTCACTACTTCGGTGGAAAGATTGACAAAATCCTGAAAATAATCATCAGGCACCACCACCAGGGACTTTTCCAGGCGGTTTTTGATATAGCCATAGACCGTTTCGCATGGCATGGCATTATCTTTTAGCCAGGTAGCCAGCCGGCCAATGGCCTGGGTCTGACTGACATCCTGTTCCAGAGCCATATCCTCCAGGATGACCTTGCCGATTTGTTGACCATCCTCTTTCAGGGCTACCTGACACGGGTTGGCGGTCAAAGCCTTGTCATCCAAAGGCTGGAGCTCGGCGATGGCCTCCATGACCTCACCTGCCTCTCCCAGCATGTGCAGCCGGCGCCGGAAGCGTTCCAAGACCATGGGGCAGGTAATCCAAGCAAACCCGCCCGCAAAGGACCGCACCGGGAAGAGCAGCACCTGGGCATCGGTAAAGGCCAGAGAGCCGCTGTGGTCGCTGGTCTGTTCCGTGGCGGGGCCGAAGACTCGGATGATTTCTTGCCGTTTACCATTGTCTGACCCGTACAGTCCCTCGCTCCAGTCCCGGCAGGCCCCCTTGACGCCGCTGGCCTGGATAATGGGATAGTTGGTATGCCGCTCCCGTTGCAGGGGCAGGTCCACGTGGGAAATATTGGTGCCGCTGCCGGCGTGCAGGGGCGTTTCGCAGTAGAAAAAGACTATGGCTGCTTTTTTGAACATCCTATCCCTCCCGGTGGTTACCACGTCCCCACGGCCGCCAGGCCAAAACTGGCCGCCGCCTGGAATTTATAATGTCTCATGAGGCTCTGAAAATGATAATGATTGATCAAAGTTAGGGCGTCGGCCTCAGTCAGCGCTTTCTCCAGCTCAAAAAAATAAACGCTCCCCGCCGCCACCGCCCGCCGCAGCCGCCGGGGCGTCTGGGCAGCCAGATTCCAGCCTCCCACAGGTTCAGCCTTCCCCACCGCTGCCGCCACCAGGGTGCCCGCCAATCCTTCCAGACGCCAGGTGCAGTCCGCAGGCTCCACATCATCCGGCAGCCACCCGGCCCGGAACAAGGCCGGGGTCATAAGATAAAGCCGGAAGCGATTCTCCCCAACCAGGGCAGCCTGCAATTCATCCCGGTGCGGCGGCAGCACCTCTGCTGAGAAAAGATCCGGCAACTCGTCCGCCTCAAGCCGTTGAAAATAAGCCGCCCGGGCCTCACCCCCCAAGGGCAGAAAACCCTGCTCCGGCAGGAGGTCGGCGACATCGCCGCTGCTATTGACCTCCACCAGGAGCGAGGCCCCCGCCGTCAATCGGGTAAATTCAACCATATAGATCTGCCCGGTCTCCGCGGTGCGCTGCGGCGTCAGGCGGATACCCAAACGCGGCTCGGGGATGGCTATTTCGGTTTGCCGCAGGATATCGGGCTCTGGGCGCCGCAGCAGGTAGGCCAAGAGTCTTTTCCCACGGAGATACAACGGTGGGCCTTGATCCTCCGGCGATTTTACCCCCTCGGTGCGGCTTACCAGCTGGTACGGCAGGCTTGGCGGCGATAATGCCAACCCCGGCCACGCCGGCTCCACGGGCCGGAGGTAATCGGGATACATCTCCCCTCCCGTCTGCTTGCTCACCAGGATATCTTTGGGGGTTGGCAAGAGTGTCTCCTGACCTCCGAAGGAATCCCGCCCGACCAGAAAAGGACCCCGAAAACGCAACTGACCCAGGTCATTCGGCCCGCCCAGCCGGTCATCCCTTTGGAACCCGGTGTGGTCCAAGTTCAGGTGGTAAAACATGGCGGCTCGCAGCGCCCCGGCCATGGTCAACGGCGTTGGCGGGAACTGACTGGCCGCCCGGATCACCTCCCCGGCGGTAAACGGGCGGCTGCCCCGAAACAGCAACACATCCATTGGTTCTATTCTGAGCCACATGGTTAGTCTTCCTTTCCCGCCAGGAACCGGCCCAACAGGAGGAGCTGCGTCAGGACCTCCCAGGGATCAAGATGTGATAACTCTGTCCTCTCTCGCTTTATATTACCCAGCAATTGCCAAATACCGTGCAGTGTTGCCGTGACTCGCTTCTGCGCCCCGGTCTTGCTGTGCTGTTTGGCCAGGCGGCCAACTTCCAGTTCCTGGGCTCGGGCCAGATCAAACTGGAGGGTTGACGGCATCGCCAGCCCCGGCGCCCAGCGGTGCTCCGCCAGCCGGTAAGGCAGGCGGCTGGAAAGCTCGTCCGCGGTCAAAAGCCCAACAATTTCGGCCAAGGCTTTCAAGGAACGGCAGGTATGGCTGTGGGGATCATAAGCAAAAGGCAGGCCGACCTCGGTGCTCTCCCCGGAGCGGCGCAGCAGCCGCACGGCCCAGGCATCCCGCCCCAGCTTCTGCTTGGCGGTCTTTTTTAACACTTCCGGGGCCAGTTCCAGGGCGTGATAGAGGGGATAGGAATGATGTACAATGATGGCTGCCATGCTGAGGGTCATGCCCTCGTGCGGCTCCTCGCCGGGGACGCCGGGGCGAACTCCTCCCAACAGGCGGCGCCACCGGCCCTTAATATCTTGATGGTCTTGCCGCAGGCCCCGAAACCCTTGATACAACCCCTGCATTACCGGCAACAGGTGCGCCAGGGGCAGCAGGGCCAGGACATCGTCACCGCCGGCATAGATGAGTTTGCCGGCATGTTTTTCCTCCACCAGGGGACGCGCCTCATAGAGGGCGAAGTTCTTCAGGCTGTCGCTCAGAGCCAATTGCAAAGCCGGGCCTAGAGGCCGCGGGTAATTACTTACCGGCCACAGTCCCTTAAGGAGGTCATGCTCACGGACCTGGGGATGCAGCAGCCAGCGGAACTGCGGCGCCCTTTGGCCGGTGACCCATTCGCCCATCTTGTCCCCGTCCAGGGCCAGGATGGCGTAATACTTGGGTGGCGCATCGATGCCGGCGCTCTTCTTGGCCTGCGCTAACAAGACTGCCGCCGCCTCCTGGCACTCCTGGCGTCCTGACGGATCGTGCAAGCCATAGGCTTGTTTCAGGGCCGCTTCTTCAAAGGAGTCGGGATAAAGCCAATCGCCATCCAGGCGCAAAAAAGCAATGCCGTTATCCACCTTTTGGCACCGCTGCGTCAAATAGTTTCCCGCAGCCGCCGGATAGGGCAGGTTATGATTCTCGGCGAATTTGGCGACTGCTTTGGTGTAGGTTGTCAATGCGGTGGCCAGATCGCCTTGCTGTTCCTTGACCGCCTCCAACAACCGGCCCCGCCAGGCCGCCGTGGCGATGCCCGCGGTGGAGGGAAAGAGGTGATGATCCAGTTGTAATTCTTTTTCAAAGAAGGCTTCCAGAGCCAGACGCCGGGTGAGGCAGATGCTGCACAGGCTCTCGCCTTTGCGGATGCGGCCCAGGAGCTTCTGGCCGGACGCCCGGTCCAACTCCCCCAGGGCTTGCCAAAACTCCCGCAGCCAGCGGTAACTGTGGCGCTCAGCCGCTGGATTTTCCTTGATGACCCGGCTCTCAATCCGGTCAGCCACGGCCGGTATGGCCGCCAGGGTTTCCCAGGATGGATGCAGCGCCTCCCAGTCGCCGCACAGGGAGCATTTGTGCCCCGGTTCTTCCACCTGTTGGAAATCCCGCAGGTTTTTCCGGGCGGTCAGGGCCCGGCCGGTCAAACCGGATAGGAGGTGAAAGGTCTGGCCCACATGCAGCTCGTAACCTCGGGTCTGTAAGTTCCGGAGAAGTGTTTTAAAGTTATTGATCACGTCGGGTTTGAGGTCAGGCTCCACTGCCTTGATCACCGCCTCATGGTTATTCCCCAAGGGGCAGACCACCCAATAAATGCCCAAACTGTCAATAAACTGGGCGGCCTGGCGCTCCCAGATCGCCTCCAGACCTGTATCGACTACCCTCCAGCCATTCTTTATAGCTTCTGTCACCCGATCGCGTACCTTGGTGGTCACCCTCTGCCAGCCCTCCGCCACTGCCTGGGCCGCTTTTTCAGCCAACTCCCCGGCGCGCTTAGCCGGCACCAGGGCCGCAAAGATATTGGGGATGCTGCCGATTTCCAGGGCCGACTTTTTCGGCGCCGCCAGCCCCGCTGCCCCCAAACCTTTCTCCTGAACCAGCCAATGGTCAACCAACGGCTGCTCCCGCAAGGACGGCGACAGGATGGCGTCCGGGCCGCAGACTTCGGCCACCGCCTTGATGGCCTGCCAGGAGAGGTATGAGAGCAAGTAGCTTCCCATCCAGGCGTCCTGGGTGCGCCGGGCCACGCTCACCGCCTTCTGGGCCGAAGCAATAGTGAAGAGCAGGATGGCCGGCTCCGGCAGCGCCCCGGCCACTGCTGATGCGACTGCGGCCTGTTCCCAGACCGTGTGCGACGGTATGCGGGGGTCGGCCGGCAGGATCTGCCACAGCTGCCCCAGCCCGGTGGAATCATCCTTAGCCAGCAGCTCCGGCAACAGCCGCCAGAGGGCCAGGAACAGGTGCTCGTCGTTTGAAGTTTTGGACTTCAGGTCCATCAGGACAGCCAAAACTTGTTGGCGCAGGGCGTCGGCAGAGAGCTCCTGGGGAAGGTGCAGCGGGATTTCCTGGGCCGACAAAGGATGTATGAGGCATGGCTGCCGCCGGAAACAATCTTCCGGCAGGCCCTGGACAAAGGGTGGGATATCCAGGCCCGCGGCCAGGGCTGAACTTTTTACCACCGCGGCCAGATCAATGCCGCTCCCCGCACCCAAGATGGCAGCGAACAACTCATCCCGATGCGCTTCAGCCTCCACCGGATAGAGGGAATAATAAGGCAGACGATGGAGGAAGGTGGCGATCTTGGTTTGCCAAATATTCATAGAAGCTGATGTGCTCCCTTATCTCTCAAGATCTTGAGAAAATCATTTATGGCACGGTAATTGGGAAAATCTACATCCTGGATCACGCCTCCAGAGATCCGAATTTTTTTCCCTCGAGGAAGGAATTGCGCCGGCAGGAAAACTACCACCCCCATAGCCTGGCCGTCGTGCAAACCCTGGACGTGCAGGAACAGAGGACTAGCCCGACGACCTTTATTGCCCCCTTCCATCAAATCCACCCCCGCTTTCGAACCTTGACTGCGAAAAAAATAATTATGGGGCAGGCCAAAGGCCGATCGGGCAGGAGCAAATTTTGGGATGATTTTGCCATGTAAATAATCCAACATCAAATCGTGATCTTCCTTGGCAACTCCAGAGGTTTTTCTCGTTTTCGTTTTAAAATCAATGTAATACGAGCGATAATCTTGGAAAACTTTGTTCAAACCTTTTAGAACCATCATACTTGACTTTAAAGCCGGTCCATAAATTATCTTGCTGCTTTTACTGAAATAAGAATAATTTGGCATGCTTGCCGATAGAGGTACATCTTTCAAAAAGTTCTGCACACACTTGACATACTCTTCAGTACTTATTAAGCGCCATCGCGGTATATAATTTTCGAGTTCTTTATGAATTCCCGAAAAACCAACTACTTTAAACGAACCAAACCCTCTGCGGCTGCGGGCCCCCAGGCCGCCAAACATAGCCAAGGCCCAAAAGGAACGCAGGATCTTAGCCCTGTCTGCTAGTCCCAACGAACTGTTGAAAGTGATGGTCAATTGCAATTCGGTGCCGCAGTCCAGACCTGGCCGAGTTGTCAGGTTTTTTTGGGCATTCTTGTCATAGCCCACCACACCATACCCAAGATATGCGAAATCATGCAGTTTATCACTATTGGCGACTAGCGGTTTTGGCTTTAAAACACTCGTAGATAACCGCACAGGCGATTTGAACTCAGTATTCCCAAACAGCCTCCCCTCCTCCTGCAATGTATCCGGATATATCGCCCGGTACCAAAACCGCAGCAGGCCCTTCAGGCTGGCGGCCCGGAACTCCGGGGGGCCGTTTTGGTCGGCGCCGCCCATGAACATGGGAGTCACCAGTTCAATGTCAAAGGTAATCTTTTCCACGGCAGTTCTCCGCTGGGTAAATTAATTGGGCCATACTACAATAAAAATCTGACGCAAGTCTACTAATAATCTTCACCATTTTCCCACATACGGCCGAAAAGCCGTTTTTTTCTCCAGATGCTGCCGCAGGTCTTTCACCTGGGCCTGAATAATCTCGCCCAGCTTCAGTTCCCGGCCCCGAAAGGGCTGGATGATCGCCAGGCGTCCTTCCACTTGCCGGACCAGTTCTTTCCGGCTCTCCAGGGTCAACCTGCCTTCCTGGTCTAGTTGGAAAGCCTCCCGACGGCGGCGCAGTTCCGCCAGCACCACCCGATCCACTACCTGGGGCCGGAAGAGCTCCATCAAATCATAGGCCAAGGTCGGCTCCTGGCGGCGGGCGGCGTGCAGGAAGCTGATATACGGATTGAGCCCGGCGTTATAGATGGCGCCCAGCACCCGGGAGCGCAGCACCGCGTAGCCATAGTTGAGCAGACAGTTCACCAGGTCCGTGGCTCCCTGGTGTTCCCGGCGGGGAAAATCAACGCCACCGGCCAGCAACAGTTTGACCATCTCCCAGTAGTGGCTGGCCAGCCTCCCTTCGATGCTGAACAGACGTCCCCGGGTCTGGGGCCAGTCGCCGTTGGGCTGCAAGCCGTTAGCCTCAGCCACCAGTGAAGCCGCAGCCTCCAAAAATCGCCCATAGGAGCCATTAAAAGAGCCGTTGCGGCGGTTTTCGTATTTGCCGAAATACTTGATCAAATTAATCTGATTTTTGATCTTCCCCAGTACCAGGGCTCGGGCCAGGGGAAACGCCTGCCGGACATCATGGGCTGCTTCCAGTTGCCGCAGCTGCAGGGCCGGCGCGGGTGAGCCTGGCCCCTGAATAAAGGCCTCGATGTCTCCTTTCGTAGATATCCAACTGATGGGGACGCCTCGGCCGGCGCAGTGAGTAATGAGATCGGAAGAAAGAGAATTGGAGTGGGACAGCAGGGTGATGCTCTCCAGACAATTTAACATCACTTCGTAGAGAGTCTGCCGCTGCTGCCGCACCACCAGCCGGCTGCCCTGTTTGCCCAGAAACAGTCCGGGGGTGTTGATCACCAGATTGGCCACATGGAGGAGCTGGCGCACCCGCCGCCGCTTCTCCTGGCGGACTTTTTTCGTGACCTGCTTACTGGTCTGCTTCTCCTGGCGGCAGTTCTGGGCGGCTTGCCTGGCCTGGTTGAGCAGCTCCTGCAGAAAGGCCTGTCTCTCGGCTCCGGTCTGGCAGGCAGGGATCTCTAAACATTCCAGAGCTTTCTGCGCCGCCTCGATTTCGGGCCCGTTAGGCCCGACAAAGATTTTTGCCAGCCGCGGCACGCAGGCTGCCTGGAGTTCCTGCTGCAGCCGGCTCATTTCCCCGGGCTCTACCAGGGCACCGTAGTAGCGCTGCCACCCGGCCACCGATTCGCTGAGCTGACGGACGGCCGGCTCATAGGCGCCGGGCTTCAGGCCCTGGGCCAGGTGGTGCAGTTTGTGATGGATGGTGCCCCACTTGGCCGGGTCGATGACCAGTTTGCCCTCGGTAAAATGAATGCCCAGGAAAGTAAAACCGGAACTGACGGGGTTCACCGGCTGCGGGTTCTGGTTCAGCCGCAGTTTGAGGTGAGATCGCAAAAAATCGCTGACCGCGGCGTACAAAGCCTCGCCTTCCTGGCGTTCCCGAGTGAACAGCCTGATATCATCGGCATAACGGATGAAGTCCGGCGCGTGCTCCTTGACAAAGAGATCCAGGGGGTGCAGATAGATGTTGGCCAGCAGGGGCGAAACCACGCCGCCCTGGGAGACGCCGTGATACACATCCAGCCAACGCCCGCCGGTATTCACCACACCCATCTTCAGCCAGAGGAGCAGCAGACGGCAAACGGGCTCCTCAACCCGGTAGGAGCGCAGCTGGTCCATCAGGATGTCATGATCGATGCTGGGGAAAAATTCGTCGATATCCAGGGTCATCACCCAGCCGGGGCGGCTGGTCTGCAGAATATGGGAGACTCGTTTGATGGCTTTCTGGGGTCCCTTGCCGGGGCGGTAGCCGTAGCTGTTATCCAGAAATCGGGAGTTGATCTGAGGTTCAACAATCCGGCGGACCGCCTCCTGGGCCACCTTGTCCCGCACGGCCGGCAGGCCCAGGACCCGCTTTTCCCCCGGCTGCGATTTCGGGATGGCCACCTGGAGCAGAGGTTGGGGGACATAGGACCCGGTAAGCAGTTCTTCCCGGAGAGTGTCCAGCTCCCTGAGCTCGTCCTGGGAAAAGTCGGCCACCGTTTTGCCGTCGGCGCCCCCGGCCGCTTTTCGGGCCAGAATCCGCCGCCAGGCCTGCCGCAGGTTGTCGGGGTCGACGATCCGGGAAAGCTGATAATAGTTGGTCTGCATCATACCTGAAAGAACCCAGCCCCCCGCCTTTTTCGTGCAGCCAGCGGCAAAAGTGTTGCGAAAATTTCGTATTGCCCATATTTGATAATCTCTTCGCATAGTTAAGCCGATTTTGCGCCGTTTGGGGCCCTTTGGGTAGAGGCCGAAAAGTTCGCAAAAGCCCCTTTTGGCCAGCGCGGCCCGGAGGTGTTGCGAAAAAACCGCCGGAGCCCGAAAAACGGCCAAGACAACATTTTGTTATTCCTGCTATAATTTGCGGCCCTGGCTGGCCCCGGAGGCCGATTTTCGCAAATGGCCTTTTTTCCGGGGCGCAGCAAAAGTGTTGCGAAAATTTGGAGTTAACAATATCAATGAGTTAGGCCAAAAAGGGCGGTTTTAGGCAGAAATTGCCGGGGGCAAAAAGGGGGTTTTGCGAAAAAAACCGGGAGAGAAAAATCTCTTGACACGGCGGCCGGATAGCTTTAGAGTATTTGCAAGGAGGTTTATAACCGGTTGAAATGACCGGGGAAGCACTGGAGGAATTCCCGTTAGGGATTGGAAACTTATTAATGCCTCATTTGGCGTTAAGCCATTTAAGGGAAGCACTGGAGGAATTCCCGTTAGGGATTGGAAACAGATTTAAAATTAAAAAACAAAAAATTGTTTTCATGGAAGCACTGGAGGAATTCCCGTTAGGGATTGGAAACACCGTGTCCCCAGTATCCTTCTTCAGGCTTTGAGAAGCACTGGAGGAATTCCCGTTAGGGATTGGAAACGCATGTAATAATGATCGCAACAGAAATGGAAAAAGAAGCACTGGAGGAATTCCCGTTAGGGATTGGAAATGGCAGGCGTATTTTGGGAGGCGGGCTCTGAACCGTGTTTCTGACCATCTCCTACGACATCACTGACGACCTGCGCCGCCAGCGGCTGGCCAAAGTTTTAAGCAATTTCGGCTACCGGGTCCAGAAAAGCGTCTTTGAACTGGAGAATGATGCCGGGAACTTCATACATTGAAGGAAAAAATTGAGGCGACGATTGACTGGGAGGATGACCGCGTCGGGAGTATTTCGTCAAGGTGTTTCCCAGGGAAAATGCCAAATTGCCGGGGAACTGGGCCGATGTTCGCCTTTCCTGGGGGACCGAACCCGCAGGATCACAGAGCCTGATTCAAGAACTCCTCATTCTTGCGAAAAAAGTCGGCGCTGTCCTTTACGATGGACAGATTAAAAAAGTCATAACTCAGGATAACATCCCCGACGCCGTCGCCAGCCTGACTAGAGGCGGCACGTGGGTGAAAAAAGCCTTGGGATTTGCCAACCCCCCGGAATGAAATGGCAAGAGGAATTCATTAAATCTTCCCAAGACCAAATCTCAAAAACTTTTGTGACCCAAGGACAGTTCTGCTGACGGGAAGGCCCGGGTAGTCTCGATTCCCTCAGGCCTGCCGGTTTAGCTCTTGTCGTCGATATTCCCTACAGTTCATCCCCTCCCTTCAATGGCTGGATTTTCCAGCCGCCCTCTTCTTTCCCTGCCCCGACATGACAGCCCCCATTGCCCTGATTAATATTTTCCGTCTTTAGCACGATTTTCCCCACCTCGCCAGTATTCCTTCCTGACGTCCGCCTTCCCAACGGCTGATCATAATCTCCAGGCCAGACCATGGCCAAACGCCAAGTAAACTTTTTCTTGTTTAGGGACAAGTTGTCTGCACGATTTTCGGGAGGAAGGCCGTTTTATCCATCATGAACCCGATAATCCATACCTTCAGGATATAAGCTGAAGATGGTTCAGTCTGATCTTACGCTCATAACCTCTCAAGTAAAGGAGGCTCCTATGTCCTGCTAGTAAGATGATGAGATTCTCCTGAAGGCCAAGGTCCTTCCGGGGGAGGCGCCCCCTGGGAACAGAAGTGCGCCGCATGCCAGCAGATCTGCCAGTTCATGTCTGCCCCCTTCCAGGCAGGCCCTTTGGCAGGTGCAGGGGGGCTGAGCAGTCGACCGGGTGCACGAAAACGCCGCGGTCCAGCGTTTCTTTCATGAGGAGGAAGATGACCATGCTGAAAGGCATCTTGACAGTTCTGCAGGGCTTAGGCCATGGGCTGGGGGCGGTGCTAGGGACGTTCCCGGCAGCCCTGGTGTTTGGGGGCCTGGGACTCCTGGTGGGTTATTTCCTGGTGACCACGCCGCCCTTTTCCTATCTCCTGAGCGAGCGGTTCCTGGTCCTGTTGGGGCTGCTGGGTCTGGGAGCGGGGCTATGGCTGGACTTCCGGCGGAGGTAAAGCGGGGGGGAGCAGCCCCCCGGGGCGGCTGGTGTCCGGGCGGCCCCCACCGGCCGCGGCGGGGCCGGGGGGCATACTGGCGCCCCCGGGAAAAACGCGGTTGGCAGGCCTTGGTGCACGATTCCTTAGCCGATGCCCGTTATTTCCTGCAAAGGCAGATAGCCCATCAGGGCTTTTCCCCTGGCCGCCGGCCAGGCAACGACACCCTAAGGAGTGAGAAATCATGAAGATCCAGCTCATCCATCCCCTGACCGGGGAAACCGTCCAGATGGAGCTTGACGAAGCGACGCCGCAGCGGCTGGCCGAGCTGTTGGCGCCCCAGGCTTCTCAGACCCGGGTCCGGCAGCAGGTGGACAACCTGCCCTACCGCCGGGATGTCAAGGCCATCCTGGGCGAGCTGGCCGCCATGACCCTGAAGCTCGGCGGTGTGGTGCTGCACGTGGGCCGCAAGCTTCTGGAGCTGGTCTTTGCTCTGGTGCAGCGCTACCCCAACACCTCCTGCTACACTCTCATTGAGTATGCCCTGGGCTCTCTTATAAGCTCTATCCCCTTGCTGGGCTGGCTGCTGGGCTGGCTGGTCCTGCCGCTGTTCACTGCCTTGGGGCTGGCCATCGGGGGGTGGAGCGACCTCAAGACCCAGCAGCAAGTGCAACAGCTGCAGGAGCAGATCCAAAACCTGCGCCTGCGGGCCGGCGTCGACTACCATGAACGTGGAGGTGACCAATAATGTCCCCGCAACCAACGGCAACGGAGCTGGCCCAGGCTGTGGAGGAGCTGCTGCGCGCTCCTGCCGACCATCCCCAGGCGTGCCAGGATCCGCCCCTGATAGCCGACCGGCTGCGCTTCCTTTTCCAGCTGGCCGGCGGCGAGGTTGGCTGCCAGGGCGATGACTCCTCCCCCAACCTCTCAGCAGCCGGCGTCGGCATCCTGTCCGGGACGACGGCGGCGAGCTGGAAGATAACCTCTGCCTACTGGAATCTGGGCTTGCTGGGCCACCTTTGGTGTTACGCCAGCGGCACCATTCCCGCACTCTTTAGCGCCCTCCTATACGGCACCGGCGTCGGCCTGCTGGTGGCAGGGACCACCTGCGTCGCCGTCCGACTGTGGCGAAAACGCCGCCAATCCTTGACCTACCACATCCCCCGCTACCTTAACCGCCCCGTCGATCTGGTAGCCTGCAGCGTCGCTTACCTGCTCCTTGCGCCCGCCCTCCACGCCAGCCGGGCCGCATCCCTGGACGCCGCCGCTTACCTGGAGAAACGCCTCAGCGAGGAGTGGGGCTACCACCCTCGGGCGGCCCAGCAGCTGGTCCAAGCACAAGACAAATGGGCGAGTCCTAATTTTGACCTGGCCACCTACCAGCGGATCTATGCCAGTCTCACCAGCAGCTGCCCTGAGGTCCACCAGCCGCTCCTGCAGGCGAATATCCTGTCCTTTCTCCAGGACCTGCCCAACGGCGCCGGACGCACCCATCAGGCCCTTGTCCTGCAAAAGAATTTGGGCTGCCTTTTGAACTTACCGGCTGGGTCCCTGGCTGGCGAGACATAGCAGCAATCTCTGCCCAAGGCGGCAGCTCGTGCACGAAAACCAGCAACGGCGCTGTCTTTTTTCTCAGAAAGGCCGCGGTCAGCGGCCCGCATCTGAAAACCTGCTGACAGGAGGTAACCTGTATGAGCAAGCGTGACCCGAACCAGGACAGGATCCCCGGCATGTGCCGCCAGGGGAACGAATGCGTGGCCGATCTGCGCTCTCAGGACGTCCCTCGGCAAAAGGCCATTGAAGAGTGCTGCCGGCGGGGCGGACACCACCCTGGCGATGAGACCAGTCCGGACCGCCACCAGCGACGGCAATCTAGGCGAAACAGATCCTAACCACACTAGAAGGAGGTAAGCCGTGGACATTCACGAGTTGACCACAGGCGGCTGGAGCAATAGTGGCAGGATTTATGATGACGGTCGCCCCCAGAAAAGCATAACCCACCAATATCTTGAGTTCACCCCGAAAGGAGATACTATGAATTTTAGGACCTTCTTGGAAGAATAGCTCAAACAAGCCGGCCAGCCGGGGATGGCCGAGAAGATCTTGAGTCGCATCAGGCCCTGGCTTAAGAAGGTTAGCCTGCCTATACTCTTGCAACTGCTGGAAGATTTCTTGGACTTCTTCTGCCCCCGGAAATCTCTGGGTCTGATAAGGTCCTCATCATTGCAGCCTTGTTGTATCTTATGACGCCCTTGGATCTTATCCCCGATTTTCTGCCGGTAGTGGGCTTCGCCGATGATGCAGCAGTGCTGACGTCGGTCATCGCCTTTATCAAAAACAAATTAAATGAGACCAAAACCAGCCGCGCCCAATAGCATAATCACTGCGACATCTGACCCATCCGAGTGACGGCCGCAAGCGGGGAGAGTTCTGTGCACCACCAACTTTGATTCAGACCTGGAGCGGCAGCCAGCCCCGCGCCTAATACCGCCGCCGGGCGCGCCAAGCCGGATTGGTCTTATCCCACCGCCGCTTCTGAAACAAGGCCTCCGCCTGGGCCAGGGTGGTACCTTCCTACACTTGCAAACTTTGGTCCGGCCGGGCTGATGAGCCAGAAAATCCACCGCCCAGTCCAGATCCGCGGGAAGCCGGATAGAGATGGGCATATCTTCTCCTCTCCTCTAATATCCTTCATGATATAAGTAAAATCTGTAATCGTCGAGAAGGTAACGGCTGACTCTTATTAGACCAAAACGCCATCCTGGCGGTGCTGGCGGATGAGCCCGGGGCCCAAACGGTTGCCGACCTGCTGCGGGCGGCGACCGGCCCGTTGTCTCTCAGCGCTGTCAACTTGGGGGAAGTCTATTATGTGGTGGCCCGACGGCACGGGGAAACCGTTGCCGAGCAGGTAGTCCAGGCGGTCCACCAAGAGGAGCGGCTGGCCATCGTGGAGGCCACCTGGCCCCGGATCAAGGCCGCAGCCCGCCTCAAGGCCGCCGGGGGGCTGTCCTCCGCCGACGCCTTGGCCCTGGGGCATGCCCAGGAACTCAATGCCCCGCTGGTCACCGGCGCCCCTGAACTGCAAGCGGCCGCCGGCCGGTTTGGGGTGGAGCTGGTCTGGCTCGGCTGACGGGCGGCAGCCCAAACCTCTGCCGTATCCCAACAACCAGGAGGACATGATGCCCAAAGCCCTTGTCGCCGGCGCCGGGCTGGTGCCCCGGCACCTGACCCTGGTCCCGTACCTGACCCCCGAGGAGGTGCAGAAGCTGGCCGCGGCCTGCCAGGGCCGGCACCGGCTGCGGGACGCCCTGCTCATTGGTACCCTGTTCCAGACCGGCCTGCGCCTCAGCGAGGCCCTGGCCCTCACCCCCCGGCGCCCTGGGGAGCCTCCCCCCGGCGGCCCGGTGCTCAGCCTCCAGGGTAAGGGCGGCAAACCCCGCCTGGTGGCCTGCCCGGAGATGCTGGCGGCCCGCCTATTCCTCGGGCAGACATTGTCCTTGATCTAAAAACCATCTAAAGGAGGCAACAGATATTCACTGGTGGGGTAACAGGAAATATAATTGTCGTTGATAGGGAAAAATAGTTGACGTTGATCAAGGCGCTGCCCCCTCCCCGAAAACCCCTCCCCCAACCCCCACCCCGGGGCCTTTGGGCTGCGCCAAAAGGTTGGCAAAGGGATTTTATCCTCCCCAAGAGAATGAAAGGGGTTTTTTTTCCGTCTGTTAAATAAGACTCTGTCCATTGCGATTCCCATACAGGCGCCAGATATCCAGGCCACCGTAATACAGATAATACAAACCGAACAGCACGAAGATCAAAGCCGCCCCCACTTTTATGGCCCGCTCCGGCAGCTGTTTGCCTAAAATCCGGCCGACGCCGATGGCCAGGGCGTCGGAGAGCACCATGCCCAGGGTGGAGCCCAGCCAGACCGGCAGGAGGTCCTGGCTGGCGGCCAGGGTGACAGTGCTGAGCATGGTTTTGTCACCCAGTTCGGCCAGAAAGAAGGTGACGAAGACGATGACGAAGGGCGACCGCAACCCTCGACTGGAGTAATCGGCCTCATCCTCCAGGGTGTCGCCCCGCCAGGTCCACCAGCCAAAGCCCACAAAGGCCAGACCGGAGAGGAAGTAAATCCAAGCCTGGGGCAGAAACCGGCTGGTGGCGCCACCCAGAGCCACGGACAGGGCATGCACCGCCAAGGTGGCCAGAAAGATGGCTAGCAGGACGACCCCGGCCCGATAGCGGGTGGCCAACAGAAGGGCCACCAGTTGGGTTTTATCCCCCAGCTCCGCCAGAAACACGAGAAATAATGACAACCAGAAAGCTTCCACACTGACTACCCCCAAAAAAAAAGACTTTTGCACCCAAGGTGCAAAAGTCTCGCTGAGCGTAAAGGTGCCGGCAACGCCAGGCCCGGAGGCCAGCATGTTGACGCTGCCCGGAGCAGCTACTCCCCTTTGCTGACGATATCGTATCTGAACGTAGTCAAAAAGGCAAGTCCCCGAAAGCCTTTTTCGGCCTCCCCAGAGTTTTTTCTCCCAAAAAAAGGGGCGGCTCCCGGAGCCGCCCCTTTTTCGTGTCTTTATATTTGGTTAGAAGTGATAGGCTGCGCCCACCTGCCCAGAGAAGAGGTTGAAATCAGGCTTGGATTGGGCATTGTAGGTGAACACGGTACCGGGGATAGTCCCGTTGAAATCATACTTGGGAGCAAAATACCGGTATTTAAAAGAAACCTGGACAGAGACGGACTTGTTAAAGTAGTAGCGGACGCCGGTCTCCGTAGCCAGGCCAAGATCCACCGAACTCTTGGATGCGGGGGCCAAACCAAAGTTAGCCCCTAAAACCCTGATGTTAGCAGTAGGACGCTCATCGCTGAAGAAAACCGCCGGACCCACTGCCAGGTAAACTTCCAGCCGGCCAAAGGGCAGTTGGCTGTCAGGCAGGAAGCCATAGCGGCCGGCGAACATGAAAGCCCAAGTGGCCAAGCTGCCGCTGGTATCAAACCCAAAGTCACCGGTGAGACCGGGAATTCTCCATCTGCCGTTTTGATTGGAGAAACTCAGCTTCTGATAGCTGAAATCGGTATAAAAGCCGAAGTAGCGGGCCCAATCCGGCATGTTCCCGATGGCATAGGTGCCGTAAGGCGAAAACCAGTAACCAAACTTCAGGCCGCCCAGGACATAGGGATCAATATTGCCCGGGATGGTCGCCCGAATTGGCACAGCCAAGGCGTTTGTGTTAAAATTTCTGATGGCGTTACTCTGTGACGAGGCGCCCCCGCCCCCCACATAAAGTTCGATGAAGAAAGACGGTTCCGACAGAGCCTTTGCCGTCGGAGCTTTCGTCTGGGCCCACACCATGGTAGGCGCCAGCACCAAGGCGGCAATAACCGCCAACCAGATGAATTTCCCCTTTTTCATGTTTCCCCCCTTAATAATTAGGTTTTCTGTTGCATACCAATCTGTTTACTACGAAAGGTCGTGTTTTCCCCTCACACCCCCCTTCCCTTTAGGCACTCCTCTCTCAAGGCAAGAATATGCGCCTGGTATTTACCATTACGGCCATTTTATGGTGAAAGTGTGAATATTGTCAAGCAGAAAGTTATGCCATCAAAGAAAATTTTGCGCTCGCAGCCCAAAACCACCCCTTGCCTGGGCTTAAGGCCAGAAACTCAGGAGCGTTGCTGCTCCCAGAACCAAGCCGATGAGGCCGTTTATCGTGAAAAAGGCCTGATTGAGGCGGCTCAGGTCCTGAGGCGAGAGCAGGGCGTGTTCCGCCATTAAGAGGATGGCGGCCACTACCGCGGCGCCCCAATAGAGGGGTCCCAACATCGCAACCCAGGCCACGGCCAGAAAACCCAGACCAGCCCCCACATGCAGCCCCGCAGCCAGGCGCATGGCCCGGACCCGGCCAAAACGGGCCGGGAGGGAGCATAAGCCTGACTGCCGATCAAAATCCTCATCCTGCAGGGCATAGAGGATATCAAAGCCAGCCACCCAGAGGAGGACTGCCAGCGACAACAGGAGTGGCAGGGGTTGGATATCACCCCGGATGGCAATCCAACCTCCCAGGGGCGCCAGACCCAAGCCGGCGCCCAGAACCACATGTGAGGCCCAGGTAAAACGTTTCGTATAGGAATAGAAGAAAACCCATCCCAGCGCCAACGGCGCGAGCAGCAGACTCAGCCAGTTGAGCTGCCCAGCGGCCAGGAAAAAGAGCAGGGAACTGGCGATGATAAAAATCACCGTGGCCCGGCGGCTGACCAAACCCATGGGCAAGGCCCGGCTGGCGGTGCGGGGATTCAGGGCATCGTAGGGCCAGTCCACCAGCCGGTTAAAGGCCATGGCGGCGCTGCGGGCTCCCACCATGGCCAGCAGGATAAAAAAGGCCTGCCGGGCCGTGGGCAACCCCCGGGCCGCCAGCAGCGCCCCCATAAAGGCAAAGGGGAGGGCAAAAACCGTATGCTCGATCTTGATCATGTCGAGGAGAATCAACAAGTTCCCAGCTATAGTCATTTTTTCCGGCGCGGCCTTCAAACCAGATTTTATCTTATTGTTTTGACTCATGCCCTAACCCCAGCCGGCCCCAGATCTGGTCCACCTTCTTTTGCACCTCCGGGTCCATGTCAATGACCTCGGGCCAGTCCCGAGTAAAGCCTTCTTCGGGCCACTTGCGGGTGGCGTCGATGCCCATCTTGGAGCCATAGTGGGGCAGGGGTGAGGCATGGTCCAGGGCGTCCACCGGTCCGTCCACAAAGACCACATCTCGGCGGGGATCGACGTTATTGCCCAGGCGCCAGAGGACATTGCCCAAATCTTGGACATCAACTTCCTTATCGAACACAATCATGATTTTCGTGAACATCATCTGGCCCAAACCCCAGAGGGCGTGCATGACCTTGCGGGCGTGGCCCGGATAGCGTTTGTCAATGGCTATGAAGGCCAGATTGTGGAACACCCCTTCCACCGGCAGGTTCATGTCGACGATCTCGGGCAGGGTTTTCTTGATGAGGGGTAAAAACAGGCGCTCCGTGGCCTTGGCCATGAAACAGTCTTCCATGGGCGGCCGGCCGACGATGGTGGCCGGATAGATGGCCTGGCGGCGCCGGGTCAGGGTGGTGACATGGAAGACGGGATACATGTCGGCCAGGGAATAGTAGCCGGTGTGATCGCCAAAGGGGCCCTCGAGACGGCGCTCCCCGGGTTCCACATAACCTTCCAGGACGATCTGGGAGGCGGCCGGGACCAGCAAAGGGACCGAGACGCAGTGCACCAGCTCCACCGGTTCCTGGCGCAGGAAGCCGGCAAAGAGCATTTCGTCCAGATCATCGGGGAGGGGTGCGGTGGCCGCATAGGTCACCGCCGGGTCCGGGCCGATGGCCACCGCCACCGGCAGACGTTCGCCCCGCTGCTCCGCCACCCGGTAGTGGGCCGCGCCGCCCTTGTGCCGGTGCCAGTGCATACCCGTGGTGTTGCGGTCATAGACCTGCAGCCGATACATGCCCACATTGCGTTTGCCGGTTTCCGGATGGTGGGTGATGACCACCGGCAGGGTGATAAAGGGGCCGCCGTCCTGAGGCCAGCAGGTGAGCACCGGAATGGTGCCCAGATCCACCTCATCTCCCTGTAGGACGATCTCCTGGCAGGGGGCGCGGCTGACGGTTTTGGGGAAGATGTTGGCCAACCGCCGCAGTTTGGGGATCATCTTGAGCTTCTTAAAGAGGGTGTCCGGTGCTTCGGCTTCCAGGAAGCTGAGGATGTCCGTGGCTATTTCCTCAAAACTATCCACTTCCAGGGCCAGGCACATGCGCCGCATGGACCCGAAGGCGTTCATCAAGACCGGCATATCGTAGCCCGGGACGTTTTCAAAGAGGAGCGCCGGTCCGCCCAGTTTACAGACCCGGTCGGTGACTTCGGTGATTTCCAAATAGGGACTCAACGGCTCTTGAATGCGGACGAGTTCCCTCTCTTTTTCCAGGACCTTGATAAATTTTTGCAGGCTGTCGTAGCCCATATGTATTCCTTTATTTTTCCTGGCGGGCTTTCCCCGCCTGATGAGAAGCTATTTCAAAACCCCTTTTTCCCGGGATCCGGAACGGAGTGAAGGAGCTAGATCTAACTGGAAATACAACATTCTTCGCTGCGCGCGGAGCGACAAAACCATCGCCGGCGGGGATTTGATCTAAGTCTGCCGGTCCGCCGTCAAAGAAAACGTAGTTGCGGCAAATCATCAAATTCCCCGTAGCGCCAGAGAAAACGGAAAAAGGTCTCCAAACCTTCTTGTTGGTCGGCGTCCAGGTCATAATTGAGCCGTTGAAAATAAGCGATCAGTTCTGCGGCAGACAAGGGCACCACCGTTGCCGCCTGTTGGCAGATGGCCGGCAGCGCTTGCAGCCCCAGGGCCTTGGCGGCCAGGAGGGTGCGATGGACGGTGCGGACCGGCTCAGGGTTCTCCTGAAAATATGCCGCCCGGGCGGCCCAGACGCCGAAAACAAAGGGGAGGCCGGTGAGGTCGGCCCAGGCCCGGCCCAGATCCAGAAAATAGGGGTAGCAGCCCCGGGCTTTAAGGCGCAGGGCCTCGTCGCCGATGGCCAACATGCCGTAGCAGCCGTCCAGGAAGCGGTCGGTGACCGGCCCCACTCGATAGAGGGGCCGGGCGCCATAGAGTTCGGTCAGGACGATTTTCACTAAGGCCGCGGAGGTGGCTGAGCCGGCGCTGAGGAGCACCTCTCTGCCGGTGAGCCGATGAAACGGCACCCGGCTGAAAAACAGGACGCTGCCCACGTCGCCCCGGGTGGCGATGGCCAGGTCGGGCAACAGGACATAATGATCACTATGGCGGCCGTATTCATAGGAGGAAATGGCGCTGACATCCAGCAACCCCTGGCGCAGGCGCTGGTTCAGTTCCGCCGGCGTGCCCGTCTCCACGGCAAAGCCGTTGGCTACCCAAGCCTGGTCCAGGGCAAAATAAATGGGGAGGACATTAATGTAGCGGATGCGTCCCAACCGCACCTTAGGCTCCATGGAGCATCTCCTTTCCCGACGGCGTGAGCCAATAGATCTGCCCGTGGACGCCGGCGTCCAAGAGGCCGGGCCACAGATCCCTCGGGGCCGGCACCGGCAGAAATAACAACGCCGCCCGTTTGCCGGGCCTGAGGCTGCCGAATTCATGGTGGCGCCCCAGGGCCTCGGCCCCGCGCCAGGTGGCCATGGTCAGATAATCGGCCAAGGGGATCTCTGGGCAGTATTCATACAAGAGTTGTATGTCCTTGAATAAATTGAAGTCAGCTGTGCTGGCCAGGGAGTCGGTCCCCAGGGTCAGCCTTACCCCGGCCCGGCGCAGAGCCGCAACGTCGGGTACGCCGACGCCGGTATGCCGGTTGGAGCGGGGACAGAGGGCCAGGAAGACGCCGCGGCGGGCCAGAATGGCCCGATCTGCCTCTGTCAGGCAGACACCGTGCACCGCCAGGCTGGGCCCCTGCCAAAACCCCAACTGCTCCAGATAGACCGCGGGAGAACAGGCCGGCGGCGTGTAGCCCTCATACCAGCGGCCGCGATCCTGTAAAAGGTCACGGAAGGGGCCGGTGCCCTGCTGCAAAAAGACAAGTTCTTCCGGAGATTCACCCAGATGCACACACCCCGGCCGCTGCCGGGTCTGGTTCCAGACAGCGATCCGGCGGAACAGGGCCGCAGCCACGGAATAGGGGGCATGGGCCGCGGCACTCACCGGCAGCTCGGCGACGGCGGGGCGGGCGAAAAAAGGGAAATCGGCCGCCAATTGACCATTGTTGAGCAGATTGAATCCCAAGCACTCATAAAAATAGTGAAAGGCCAGATCGCCGGCCGCCAGCATGTCCAGACTGCGACCGGAGTTGCTGACCTCGCCCACCAAAATGGTGCCGCTGCGCCGCAGGGCGGCGATACTATGCCGGATGCCCTGGTCGATGGCCGCCGGCGGGAGTGACGCATAGCCGGCCATGGCCTTGGCCAGCCAGGCCGGCAGGGTTTCCTGGGGCGGAATGGTCCCGGCCAGGGCCGTAAACTCCAGATGCACATGGGTATTGACCAGGGCTGGGAGAATGGCCCCGTCGCCGTGATCATGGCAGATCATTTGGCCGCCATGGGTCTGGCACTGGTCCCGAACGGCGGCGGCCGGGCCCACGGCCAGAATCCGGCCATCGGCCACCGCCACGGCGCCGTCCGTGAGCACCGGGCTCGAGATGGGAATGACCCACCGGGCCTGATGAATGGTGATGGACTCGCCCCCGGCCCTCGTTTGGCCTGCCATCGGTCTCAGACCTCTCCCGGCCCGATGAACCACTGCCGCCAATCCGGACCGATGTCGCCCCGTTGCCGATAGCGCTCCATGAGCCAGGGGCAGGGGCACTGCCGGGGCGTGGCCGTCAGAGCCGGCAGCAGGTTTAGGACCAGATCGGCAAAGGCGGCCTCCACCGCCTGCACCCGACGGATTTCCTGGGGTGTAGCCAAGCCTTCAAAAAGGACCCCCCGTTGATAAGGCCGGTCTTTGATGCCTTCGGCATAGTTGACCACATAGCAGACCGGGGTGTAGCAGAGTTCCAGTTCCCGGGCCAAAAAGACCTCGGGCACCAGGGTCATACCTACCAGGTCGCCGCCCAACAGCTTGAACTTGCGGATTTCCGCCGGCGTTTCCAAACGGGGGCCGGTGGTGGCGGTGTAGACCCCGGCGGCATGCAACGGGAACGGGCCGGAGCTGAGGCCTTGGATCAAAACCTGTCGCAGCTCCGGGCAGAAGACCGGGTTCTGCCGGACAAACCCCAGGCCGCGCCCGGGGAAAAAGGTATACGGTTGCTGGTGGCCTTCATCCAGGATATCGTCAGGAATGACCAGATCTCCGGGCGCCATGGCCTCGTTGATGGCCCCGGGGGCGCACCAGGCCAGGATCTTCTCCACCCCCAGGGCCTTGAGGGCATAGAGATTGGCCCGGTCATTGACATAGGGAGCCGAGACCTCATAACCGGATTCACCGTGCCGGGAGAGGACGGCAAAGGGTATATCCTGAAAGTCGAAAAGGTGAATTGGATTGCTGCGGCCGAAGGGGGTGTCAAAGCGGGCCGCCGGCTGCGGCTGCAGCCCCCGGGCCAAGAAATCCCTCTGGGCTCCCACCCGGGCAATAATGGCGATCTGTGGTCTGAGCATGGCAGTCTGTGGTTTCTGGTTTCCGGTTTCGGGAGATGTCTCAGTGACCTTGCTGAATGATCTTTAGCCCCTGCTCACACTCGAGGCTTGGCCCTATTCTTTCTGGCCCTCGGTTTACAGCTTCTTTGACCTGTTACCCCGACTTTATACCCCTTGCTGAAGCTCGGGGCTCTGGGCGGTAATGTTCCGGCTTAGGGCTGCCGTTCCACCGGCCGATAGAGATGGTCCCGTTGCCGGACCAGGTAGCCGGCGCCTTCGATCTGTCGGACGATCTCCTCCCGGCTGAGGCGGTAGCCCACACCGGTGGCCGCCACGACGTTTTCTTCGATCATGGTGGAGCCGAAATCGTTGGCCCCGAACTCCAGGGCGATCTGGGCCACCTTGGCCCCTTGGGTGACCCAGGAGACCTGCAGATTGGCGAAATTGTCCAACACCAACCGGGCGATGGCCAGGGTCTTGAGGTAATCCACCACATCGGTGGTCGTGCCGCCCAGGGCCGTGCCGCCGGGTTGGAAGCTCCAGGGAATAAAGGCGGTAAAGCCGCCAGTGTGGTCCTGCACCTCCCGGAGGCGCAACAGATGCTGCAACCGTTCGGCCTTGGTCTCGATATGCCCGAACATCATGGTGGCGGTGGTCCGCAGCCCCAGAGCATGGGCCGTGGCCATCACCGTCAGCCACTTCTGGGCGGTGCCTTTGCCCGGCGCCAGCTGGGAGCGCACCCGGTCCACCAGAATTTCGGCGCCGCCGCCGGGGATGGAGTTGAGCCCGGCGGCCCGCAGGCGCTCCAGCACCTCAGTGAGACTGAGGCCGAAACTCTTGGCAAAAAAGCTGATTTCCGGGGGGGAAAAGCCATGGACCATGAGGCCGGCTTGCCGGATAAAACGCACCAATTCCTCATAATAGGAGAAGGGGAGCTCGGGGTTGAGACCGCCCTGCAGCAGGATGCCGGTGCCGCCCAGGGCCTTGGTTTCCGCCAACTTGCGTTCCAACTCCTCCCAGGACAGGACATAGCCCTCGGGGTGCCCCGGTGGTCGGTAAAAGGCACAGAAGCGGCAGCCGGAGACGCAGATATTGGTGTAATTGATGTTCCGGTCCACCACGTAGGAGACCACGGCCTCGGGATGACGCTGCCGGCGGATATAATCGGCCCAGCGCCCCAGGGTCAATAAGTCCAGGTCCCACAGCGCCAGCGCCTCGTCCAGGGAGAGGCGCTCCTGGGCTAAAATTTTCTTAGCCAGCGCCGCCGCAGCGGTGGCACAACCTTGCATCGTTGTTTTTCCCTTTTCCCTCATCCCTGGCCCCGGCTCCGACCAGCTTTCTTCTTTGGTCCGGTCATATCGAGAATTAATACGTGGCAATAACATTATAGATCGTATCCCGCTCCACCGGCTGGCGCCCGGCCTGGCGGATGAGGTGGTGCAGCTCCTGGCGGGTCAGACCCTGAGCGGTCTGGGCTCCGGCCATGTGGGTGATGCGCTCTTCAATGACGGTGCCGTCGATGTCATCAACGCCGAAGGACAGGGAGAGCTGGGCGATCTTGGGGCCGATCATGATCCAGAAGGCCTTGATGTGGGGGAAATTGTCCAGCAGCAGGCGGGCCACCGCCAGATTCTTCAGGTCATCGAAGCCGGTGGTCTCCGGCAGCCCGGCCAATTGGGTGTTGGCGGAGTGAAAGGCCAGAGGGATAAAGGTCAGGAAGCCCCCGGTCTCATCCTGCGCGGCCCGCAGCTTCAGGAGGTGGTCCACCCGCTCCTCCAGGGTTTCCTGATGGCCGTAAAGCATAGTGGCGTTGGTATGCAGACCCAGACGGTGGGCTGTCTGGCAGACACCCAGCCAGCCCTCGGGGGAGAGTTTTTTGGCGCATAAACTCTGGCGGATGCGGGGGCTGAAGACCTCGGCGCCGCCCCCTGGCAGGGAGCCCAGACCGGCCTCCCGTAGGGCTGCCAGGGTTTCGGGAATGCTCAGGCCGGCAATCCCGGCCAGATGGTGGATCTCCACGGCGGTAAAGGCCTGGAGATGCACCGTGGGACGTATGGCTTTGATGCTCCGGAGCATGTCCAGATAATAAGAAAAGGGCAGATCGGGATGGAGCCCCCCCACGATGTGAATTTCACTGATGGGATCGGCCAGGCGCTCCTCGACTTTGGTGCAGATCTCCTCCAAGGTCATCTGGTAGGCCAAAGGATCGCCGGCCTCTTTGCCGAAGGCGCAGAATTTGCAGCCGTTGATGCAGATATTGGAATAGTTGATATGCTGATTGACGATGTAATAAGCCTTGTTGCCGTGGAGGCGCTCCCGCACTAGGTTGGCCAGATAACCCACCCCCAAAAGGTCGGTACTCCGATAGAGGGTCAGGCCATCCTCAAAGCTCAATCGTTCCTGAGCCGCCACTTTGTCCCGGATGGGCAGCAATTGCGGATCTTTGAAAAAACCATTGCCAGACATAGGGTTATCCTTTGAAAAGTCAAAGCATGGCAGCACGGGGTTGCCAGCCTGGGTTCTGAAGAACGGGCTGCAAGCCTGTTCCAGTGATCTTAAAGCAACAGCCTTTCCCTGGAACCTCCCCCGCCCCGACGGCGACTTTGGGCTTTGCCAAAAGCAGAAAAAGAATTTCCTGCCGCCTACAGGTGAGGAGGCAATTTTTCAATTGCCGGCCAGACCGCGGCGAAGTATGTCCATTAATTCCTGCACCCGCTGCCGCAAGGCCTCGGGGTTGGCCTGCTCCAGATCCAGGACCACATCAAAGGCCGGCACACTGGCGGCCTGTAAAAACCGGTCCAGCAGGGCATCCAACAGAAAAACGGCGCTGGCTGCGGGCAGGTCCGGGCGCAGCTCCCCGCGGGCCAGCCCCTGCCGCAGGAGGGAGTGCAAATAATTTGCGGCATACTGCCGGACCCGCTGCAATAGCTCCTGCCGCTGCGGCACCTGCTGATCAAAAAGGATTTTCAGGTAGATGCCATAAATCTTGGGATACTGCCGGATAAAATCCAGCCCCGCCAGGAGCGAGCGTTCCAAGCGGGTGAAGAAATCCTCCTCCTGGGTGCTGTCCTTGACCTGGACCAAGAGCCGCCGCACCACGGCGATGGCAAAGTCAAACACATAGAGGAAGATCCCTGATTTGTCGGTAAAATATTGGTAGAGCGAGCCTTTGGCAATGCCGGAAGCCGCCACAATCGTATTCAAGCTGGCCTGCTGATAGCCCTTGTCGGCAAACTCCGTCAGGGCCGCCTCGATGATCCGGGCCTGCTTGTCTTCGGGCAGATTGAGGAAAGTGGGGCGGACAGTCTCGTTCATGACCTCGGCAACTCCATATGACCAGTTGGTCATATCATGTTGTCAGAGTTCTGTCAAGGTCTGCCGGTCTCCGGGTCTTATTGAAATCCCTGCCGAAACCCCTTGACAGCGGCCGTGTCTTATGGTACTTCCCAAGCATATATCTGGTGACTTCTCGGTATGCTGTGGCCGGGAAGACACCGGCCGGCAACAGAGGGAAACTTTTAACGTTAACCTACAGATCAGCCGCAGTTTTTTGTATAGGCAACGGGGAGAGTAACGCTGACACCTTTTCCCCCTTGCCTATTATCTTTTGGCCCTTTTGGGTCGCCGGTTTTCGCAGGGGCGGCCCCAGCAGGGATCTGGCAGCATCATTTATCTTGGCCAGTTCAGGAGAACCGTTATGTCGGAGTCGTTGGAGAAGGTCTATAATCCCCATGACATTGAGCAGAAGTGGTATGTTTTTTGGGAGGCCCAGGGTCTGTTCCGGGCCGACACCGACAGCGACCGGCCGCCTTACAGCATTGTCATCCCGCCGCCGAACATCACCGGTTCCCTGCACATGGGCCATGCCTTGAACAACACCCTCCAGGATATCCTCATCCGGGCCAAACGCATGCAGGGGTATAATGCTTTGTGGATGCCCGGCACCGACCATGCCGGGATCGCTACCCAGAATGTGGTGGAGCGGATGCTGGCGGCCGAGGGCACCGACCGGCACGCCCTGGGCCGGGAGGCCTTTGTCCAACGGGTCTGGGAATGGAAAGCCCAGTCCGGCGGCCACATCATCAGCCAACTCAAGCGTCTGGGCTGTTCCTGCGATTGGAGTCGGGAGCGGTTCACCATGGACGCCGGCCTGTCCGCGGCGGTGCGGGAGGTCTTTGTCCGGCTGTATGAAGAGGGGCTGATCTATAAAGGTGATTATATTATCAATTGGTGCCCCCGCTGCCAGACGGCATTGGCCGATCTGGAGGTGGAGCACGAGAGCAAAGACAGCTATCTCTATTATATTAAATATCTGCTGGCCGATAATGGCGGACATCTCACCGTGGCCACCACCCGGCCGGAGACCTTGCTGGGCGACACGGCCGTGGCCATCAATCCCAACGATCCCCGTTATACCAAATTTCACGGCGCCACCGTGCTGCTGCCGGTGCTGGGCCGGCGCATTCCGGTCATTAGCGATGAGTATGTGGACATGGAGTTCGGCACCGGCGCCCTGAAGGTGACGCCGGCCCATGACCTCAACGATTTTCAGATTGCCGGCCGCCATAACCTTCCCGCGGTGCGGGTCATCGATGATCGGGGCCGCATGACCGCGGAGGCGGGAAAATACCAGGGCATGGACCGCTTCGCCTGCCGGGAGAAAATCCTGAAGGACCTGAAGGCGGACGGCTTGCTGGAAAAGGTGGAAAAGTATGTCCATGGTGTGGGGCACTGTTACCGCTGTCGCACCGTGGTGGAGCCCATGCTCTCCAAGCAGTGGTTCGTCAGCGTCAAACCATTGGCCCAGGCCGCAGTGGCCGCGGTGCAGGCAGGCCGCATTCGCATCATCCCGGCCATGTGGGAGAAGACCTTTTTTGAGTGGATGCACAATATCCGGGATTGGTGCATCTCCCGACAGATCTGGTGGGGCCACCGCATTCCGGCCTGGAATTGCCCTGATTGCGGCGCACTCGTCGTGGCCCGGGATACTCCGGCAGCCTGCCCCCAATGCCAAGGCGCCAACTTGCAGCAGGAAGAGGACGTCCTGGACACCTGGTTTTCCTCGGCCCTCTGGCCCTTCTCCACCCTGGGCTGGCCGGAGCAGACCAAAGAACTGCAGCTCTTTTATCCCACTTCGGTGTTGATCACCGCCTTTGACATCCTCTTCTTCTGGGTGGCCCGCATGATGATGATGGGCCTGCATTTTATGCAGGAGGTGCCCTTCCGGGAGGTTTATATCCATGCCCTGGTGCGGGATGCCGAAGGGAATAAGATGAGTAAATCCAAGGGGAATGTGGTGGATCCTCTGGATATCATGGATAAGTATGGCACCGACGCCTTCCGCTTTTCGCTGGCCGCCTTTGCCGCCATGGGCCGGGACGTGCGTCTGTCGGAAGAACGTATTGCCGGGTATCGCAATTTTGTCAATAAAATCTGGAATGCCAGCCGCTTTACCCTCATGAACCTGGCTGATTTCGACCCCGCAAGCGAGGACCGCCTGCCCCTCACTGTGATCGAGCGTTGGATTGTCAGCCGCCTGCAGCGGGTCAGCCAGGAGGTAACCGCCTCCCTGGATTCCTATAATTTTGATCAGGCGGCCCATCAGCTTTATCAATTCGTCTGGCACGAATTCTGTGACTGGTATGTGGAGCTCAGCAAACCGGCCCTTTACGACAGCCGGGATCCGGCGGTGCGGCACCATAGTCAACGGGTCTTATGGGAAGTCCTGAGCGCCCTGCTGCGGTTGCTGCACCCTTTCATGCCCTTTGTTACTGAAGAAATCTGGCATAAGCTGCCTGGGGTCCAAGGCAGCATCATGGTGGCGCCCTTCCCTCTGGCCCAGCCCGCGCTGCTGGATACGGCCGCGGAAGACGAGATGACCTTACTGATGGGAGTGATTACCGCGGTGCGCAACCTGCGGGGGGAAATGAACATTCCGCCCAGCACCAGGGCGCCGGTGCAGTTTTATAGCAGCAGCGCCAAGGCCTTGGCTATTCTGACCAACCATGCTAAATCGCTGGAAATCTTGGCCAAAATCGACGGCCTGGCCTTCAACCCCGAAGGCGAGCGGCCGCAGGCTGCGGCCAAGGCCGTGGTGGACGACGTGGAGATTTACCTCCCCTTGGCCGGTCTCATCGATTTTGCCGAAGAAGACCGCCGCCTCAGCAAGGAGTTGGAAAAGATCGGCAAGGAATTGACCACGGCCCAACGGAAACTGGCCAATGAAGATTTTGTGGCCAAAGCCCCGGCCGCGGTGGTGGCCAAAGAGAAGGAACGGGTCCACAGCCTCACCGAAAAACTGGCTAAACTGAAAAGCCATAAAGAAAAAATCAAGGCCTTGACGGCGCTGTGACCTTTGTACCAGTGACGCCAGTGAGCCCCGAGACTATTGCTGCTGACCATCCGGAGAAATGCCGCCCTGGTGAATTGGTGCCAACGCCGCCCCAACCTGCCCGCCGAGCCGCCTGACCAGTCCAGACCTGGGATTGGGTCCCGACTCCATTTCGCCCATATTGCCTCTGATTAATTAAAATTAATTTACATTAAATTATAATACAATATAAGAACGACGGCGAGGCGCCTCTCTTTGGGGAATATTTTTTATCTCAGATTTCTTGATAATTTTCGTTGTAAAAAATAAATAAATAGTCTATTATGGAAATCTAAAGAAGGACGTTGTTTAAGACCCCGCCTGCCAAGCCCCTAACACCGAAGAGAGACGAACGACCATGGAGACTCCTTGGCGAGAGGTTGTGGAGAAGACCCACCTGGGTGTCTGGATCCTCGATGGCAATGATCGGACTACTTATGTCAACGATCGTTTAACAGCGCTATTAGGTCTCACGCCCGAGGAGATGTTGGACCGGGGAGCTTGTGATCTTCTGGATCCCCCCCGGGACCTTCGCTTGTTGGCCAATCTCAAGCAAAACCTGCCGTTGGTCACCGATTTCTGCTTTCACCGCCGAGATGGCAAAACCGTGTATCTCTTGTTGGCGGCCAATGCCTTGCCGGTCCAGAACGCCTCCTCCCAGGGGACGTTGATCATGGTGGCGGATATCACCGAACGGAAGTTGGTGGAGGAGCTCCTCTGGCGGCAGGCGCATATCGTGGATCAGATTCATGATGCCGTCATCTCCGTGGACTTGGAAAAGTGCATCACCAGTTGGAACCAGGGAGCCCAACGACTTTTCGGTTACACTGCAGCCGAGATGTTGGGGCAGCCTTTTGCGGTGCTCTATGCGCCGGAGAAGGCCGAGATTTTTACGGCCGAGGTGATGAGCGCTCTGGACCAGAAGGGCCAATATGAGCGGGAACTCTGGCTCCGGCAGAGCACCGGCACGCCGTTATATGCCCATCTCGCCATGTCGCCTCTGAAAAATCGGGAAGGTCAGGTCATTGGCAGCATCGTTTCGGCCCGTGACATCACCAAACGCAAACTTCTCGAGGAAGAGCTTATCCGGACCAGTCGGTTGGAGTCAGTCAGTGTTTTGGCCAGCGGCATTGCCCATGATTTCAATAACATGCTTACGGCTATCCTGGGCAATATCACCATGGCCTCTCTCACTGCCGATGCCAAGGGCTTTGTCCAGGAACGTCTGGCTGAGGCGGAAAAAGCCTGCATCCGGGCTCAGAATCTGGCCCGGCAGCTGCTCACCTTCTCCAAGCGCGAGAAACCCCAGAAAAAATTGGTATCGCTGCGGGAGGTGCTGAAAACCTCGGCCAGTCTGGTGTTGCGCAGCTCCAATGTCCGGCGTCAGGCCGCCATCCCCTCAGACCTCTGGTGGGTGGAGGCGGACGAGGAGCAGATCAACCAAGCCATCAATCACCTCCTCATTAATGCTGACCAGGCCATGCCTCGGGGCGGCACCATTCAGATTACGGCAGAGAATATCACCTTGTCCGAGGACGCCCAGGTGCCCCTCAATCCTGGCCCCTATGTGAAGGTAGCCATCTGCGACCAAGGCGTCGGCATCCCTCCGGAATACTTAGACAGGGTGTTTGATCCATTCTTCACCACCAAACGTCGGGGTAACGGTCTGGGTCTGGCGACGGTGTACGCGATTCTCAGAAATCACGATGGCCACATCACGGTTACCTCACTGCCGGAGAGCGGCACCACCTTTACCTTTTATCTACCTGCCATCATCCGGCCGGCCAAACCTGGGCGGACCAAAATCCCGGCCTTAAAAATGGGGCGAGGGCGGGTTCTCCTGATGGATGATGAGGAGATGATTTTAGAAGTCTCCAGCGCCATGTTGAAACGGTTGGGATATGAAGTCTGGGTCGCGCAGGATGGCGCCGCGGCCTTGGAGGCCTACCGTCAGGCAAGTATGGCAGGGAGCCCCTTTGATGCGATTATCCTCGATCTGACGGTCCCGGGCGGTTTGGGGGCCAAAGAAACCATCGGCCCACTGTTGCAGGTCAATCCTCAGGCCAAGGTCATCGTTTCCAGCGGTTTCGCTGATGACCCCTCGCTGACTGATTTCCAGTCTTTCGGCTTTGCCGGTTTCTTGCCGAAACCTTATAATTTAACCCAGCTCAGCGCGGTCATGCATAAGGTCTTGCGGTAAGCTGCCCTCATCTCCCTTGGAGGCGTCCCAGGTCGACCGACGTCGGCGAGGGTCGCGGCCTCCCTTGTCCTGCCCAGGCATCGCTAAATTTCTCAAGGTTTGCGGCAACAAGCCGATAGTATGAAAAAGACTGCGATTTGCCTGAACACCAGGATACGCTGACGGGGATCAGGCAAGGTGACATTCGTGAGCAGGATGGCAAAGCTATGAAATCAAAGATCACCAACGTCGCACCTCCCGCCACCCAGCGACAGGTGAAGATCCTCTTGAAAGCCCTTCTCCGCCTGGGCCAAGCACCCGAGGTGCGTCAGGAGAAAGTCCGGACCTTGTCCCGAGCCCTGCAGACGAATGGCTACCGGATCGACTGCCGCAAGTTGGCCGATTGTCTCATTACTAGCCTCTTATTCGGCCTGTTGCGTTGAGGGCCAACAAGGTTTAGGGATTGCGGGAGGGGGAGATGTCAGAGCCGGGGGCAGGAATAGTTACGGCAGGGGGCTTTGCGTCGGGCCAGAGGCAGAAAGGGAGACCCTCCCGGGTAAACTGTTGATCTCACCAATGCAATAAGAAACGCCTTTGCCTGGGCCGGGGGCGAGCCAAAAAGAAAGCCGGGGCGGCGGGGGAGCCGTCCCGGCCGTGTTTTTCGCCCAAAAGGGCGTTGTTTAGTACATACCACCCATACCGCCCATGCCGCCGCCACCGCCCATGGGCATGGGTTCTTCTTTCTTGGGTTTCTCGGCAATCATGGCTTCGGTGGTCAGGAGCAGGGAGGACACCGACGCGGCATTCTGCAGGGCAAACCGGGCCACTTTGGTGGGATCGATGACCCCGGCCGCCATCAGGTCTTCGTAGACGCCGGTTTCGGCGTTGTAGCCGAAGGCACCGGTTTCTTTCTTGACGTGCTCGGCGATCACCGAACCCTCGGCGCCGGCGTTGTTGGCGATCTGACGCACCGGTTCTTCCAGGGCCCGCTTGACGATGTTGATGCCCATCTGCTCGTCATGGTTTTCCAATTTCATAGCTTCGAGGGCCGGGAGGCAACGCAGGAAGGCGACGCCGCCGCCGGGGACGATGCCTTCTTCCACAGCCGCCCGGGTGGCGTTCAGGGCATCTTCGACCCGGGCCTTCTTTTCTTTCATTTCCACTTCCGTGGCGGCACCGACGCGGATCACGGCCACACCGCCGACGATCTTGGCCAACCGTTCCTGGAGTTTTTCCCGGTCGTAATCAGAGGTGGTCTCTTCAATCTGGGCGCGGATCTGTTTGACCCGGGCTTCGATCTTTTCCCGGGAGCCGGCACCGTCGATGATGGTGGTGTTGTCCCGGTCGATGTTGATCTTCTTGGCGTTGCCCAGGTCTTTGAGGGTGACGTTTTCCAATTTAATCCCTAAGTCTTCGGAGATGACCTGACCGCCGGTGAGGATGGCGATGTCTTCCAACATGGCCTTGCGCCGGTCTCCGAAGCCGGGGGCCTTGACTGCGGCCACCTGCAGGGTGCCCCGCAGTTTGTTGACCACCAAGGTTGCCAGGGCTTCGCCTTCCACATCCTCGGCAATGATCAACAGGGGTTTGCCCATCTTGGCGATCTGCTCCAGGATGGGAAGCAGGTCTTTCATGGCGCTGATCTTCTTTTCATGGATGAGGATGACGGGCTCGTCCAGGTTTACTTCCATCTTGTCGGGGTTGGTGACGAAGTAGGGGGAGATGTAGCCCCGGTCGAACTGCATACCTTCCACGACTTCCAGGCTGGTCTCCATGCCTTTGGCTTCTTCCACCGTGATGACGCCTTCTTTGCCCACTTTGCTCATGGCATCGGCGATGATGTTGCCGATGGTGGCGTCATTGTTGGCGGAGATGGTGCCTACCTGGGCGATCTCTTTTTGGTCTTTGGTGGGTTTGGAGATCTTTTTCAGTTCGGCCACGACGGTGGCAACGGCTTTGTCAATGCCCCGTTTCAGAGCCATGGGGTTGACGCCGGCGGCCACCAGCTTGGAGCCTTCCTGATAGATGGCCTGGGCCAGGAGGGTGGCGGTGGTGGTGCCATCGCCGGCCACATCCGAGGTTTTGGAGGCCACTTCCCGGACCATCTGGGCACCCATATTTTCGAACTTGTCTTCCAGTTCGATTTCCTTGGCAACGGTGACACCGTCTTTGGTGATGGCGGGGGCGCCGAATGATTTTTCAATGATGACGTTGCGGCCTTTGGGACCTAAAGTTACCTTGACGGCGTCAGCCAGGGTGTTGACGCCGCGCAGCATCGACTCCCGGGCCTTGACATCGTACTTAATTTCCTTCGCTGACATAGAGCTTTACTCCTCTCGTGGCAATTATCGTCTTGATCTTGGAAAAATAGGAGAAAATAGGGGAGACAGGAGATTAGTCTGCAATGATGGCCAAAATGTCATCTTCCCGCATCATGAGGTGTTCTTCGCCTTCAACCTTGATTTCCGTGCCGGCATATTTGCCGAACAGGACCCGGTCACCCACCTTCACGGTCATGGGCAGGCGTTCGCCGCTCTCGCCCACCTTGCCGGACCCCACGGCCACAACCCGGCCTTCAATGGGCTTTTCCTTGGCAGTATCGGGGATGTAAATGCCGCCCTTGGTTATGGGCATTTCCTCGATGCGTTTTACCAGGACGCGATCATTCAAAGGGACAATCTTCATGCTAAAACCTCCTGACATATCTTGAAGTTAGTAATAAATGGCGCATTTTGATAGCACTCATCTATGGAGAGTGCTAACGTCGATAATTTAATCCAGATTTTCCGGAAGTCAAGGGGCAGGAGAAAATTTTTGGGTCAAAGGAGAATTTTTTTGACCACAGGTGGCCTGGGACTGATAATCTCGCCTCCTGGGCTGAGCGGTCCAGTGGCGCAGGTGATATCACGACCGGCACGGCTTGCACTCACCCCATGCCCGTTCCCATTGCATGAGTCTCGGTACAGAACAAGACAATATCTTTTCATCACTGTTAAATAAATCTGAAGATTTTCCTCGACAAAGTTCCAGCATGATAAAATAATCGCTTTTTATATATCAGACTATATTTGATTATAATTCAATATTAATTATTAATAACAAATAAATTTATGATATTTTCTCATTATTATTTGGTTGATACATAATTTACTTATAATATTGTCCGAAAATGCAAATGTTTATTTTTATGAACAGACATATTCAAAATAATGAACGAAAACAACTGGCAGCAGTCCCCCCGAAAGCCGGGGAACAGAGGTTTGCTTGTCATAACTTATTGAAATATCTTAATTGACGATATTGGCGATGGAATTTTTCTATTATGGCAAGGATGTTGCTATATTAATGGACATATTAATTTTTCTGGTTCAATTACTAATTATGAATGGGAGGTGGTTGTTATTAGGAGGTGATGATCTAAATCACAGAGAGCCGGGTCCGCATGACTCTGCTGGGGGACCCGGCCATTTTTTTGTACCAGGGGGAGGTCGCCTTTTAGTCCCGGGCTTTTTTGACGAAATTGACGGCCAGCAGAAAGGCGGCCGCTGCCAGGATAACCAGGATCAGATATGGACGCCGGGGGGGAGTCTGGCCGAATGCCGCCGTGCGGATGGCCTCGGTGGCCGGTGTCAAGGGCAGCAGGCGCAGGATGGGTTTCAGCCATCCCGGCATGTTTTCCAGGGGGAAGAAGGTGCCGCTCAGAAAGGCCATGGGGGTGATAACAAAAGACGTTAACAGGGCCTGATCCGCGTGGGATTTCACTACCATGGCCAGGGCGATGGCCAGGGCTGCGAAGAACCAGGCGGTGAGCAGCACGGCGGTCCAGAAATAGAGGTTGTAGGACAGGTTGACGCCAGCCAGGCAGGCGATGAGGATGATGACCATTACCGACAAAAGGGCCCGGGTGATCCCAGCCAAGGTCTCCCCCAGGACATACGAGGCGTCGCTGATGGGTGCGGCCTGGAACTCTTCAAAGATCCCCCAATAAAAGCGGGCCACGTTGATCTCGGTGGCAATGGCAAAGGCCTGGATCATGGCGCTCATGGCGATGAGGCCGGGGATGAGAAACTCCAGGTAGGGTCGGCCTTGGACGGTGACGCTGCTGCCCAAGCCCACGCCAAAGGCTAACAAATAGAGGATCGGTGCCACCGACATGGAAGCCAGCTGCCGGAGCAGGCGCCGGCGCAGGATGAGCAGTTCACGCCAATACACGGGAAACCAGTCGCGCATGTCTCAGATCCTCACTGCTTGTAGCCGCGGTTCGCCTTAGGATCCGGCATTAGAGCGGGGGTGTCCCTCTCCCCCGGCGATACTGCCATCTGCCGCCACCTTTTTACCGGTCAGAGCAATAAAGGCGTCCTCGAGGTTGACTCGGCGCAGGGCAAAACTGCCCTCCCGCCCGGCAATAAAGTCCTGGGCCTCCTGTCGGCCTGGGAAATAATGGGTCCGCATCTCGCCTTCCAGCATTTCGTCCACGGCCCACTCCCCCAGACGGGCCCGTAAGCTGGCCGGGGTATCCAAGGCGACGATGTTCCCCCGGTCCAGAAAGGCCACCCGGTCCGCCAAGAATTCCGCTTCTTCGATGTAGTGGGTAGTCAGGAAGATGGTGGTGCCGTCCTGTTGGATGCGCTTCAACAGGGACCAGAGGCGGCGGCGGATGCTGGGGTCCAGGCCCACGGTGGGCTCGTCCAGAAAGAGGATGCGGGGCGCATGCATGAGGGCCCGGGCCACCATGACTCGGCGTTTCATGCCGCCGGACAGCTGCTTCACCAGGCTGTCCCGCCGGTCCGCCAGCTCCACATAGGCCAGCAGGGCCTCGGCCTGCTCCCGCCGGGCCGCCGCCGGCATACGAAACAGCCGGCCGTGAATATCCAGATTTTCCCGGACAGTCAGTTCCAGGTCCAGATTGATGACCTGGGGGACCAACCCCACCTGCCGCTTGGCCTGCAACGACTCCCGCTCAAAATGAAAACCATTCAGATAGGCGTCCCCGGACGTGGCCCGGGTCAGACCGATGAGGATGCGGATGGTGGTGGTCTTGCCGGAGCCATTGGGACCCAGATAGGCAAAGAGTTCGCCTGGCGGTACCTCCAGGGAAACGCCATTCAGGGCCGTGATATTCTTATAGCGCTTGACCAAATTGTGGATGGCGATCATATTAGTCAGGAAATATGGTTTCCAGTTTCCGGCAAAAGCTTTACAGTGGGCGGGCCTCCGTGCCCGCCCCAGCTCGCCAGACGCCGCCACCGTCCATTTCCATGGTGCGCGGGCGACCTTTAAAAATCATGGCAATTTTCACGAAGATAAGTTAACCTTTTGTCGCGCAGGCATTCCTGCCTCCGAATGCCACCAAAACTTTTAAAAATCATGGCAATTAGTCGTCAGTTGCCAGTGGTTAGAAGCTCGGGGCCAGGGGATTTGCCTGGGGGAGGGCTCGGCAACGGTTGCCCGGTTTAAACATCGTCAAGGCTATGAAACCGATAGCCACCCAGACCAATCCCTTTTTTGCATATCATGATATTGGAGCCCCGCCAAGGAGTTCTTGCCGGGTCGGAGCCAGCGCAGGCACAGGCCAGTTACGGTAATCAGGCCTTCCTGGAAAGGGGAAAAAGACTGCCGGCCCAATTCGTGCTCCCTTGATAATAATCGTCTAACCGGTTATATGCATAATCATGAAAAAGGAAGCCCATTTTTTTAAATCCCTGGCCGACGAGACCCGCCTGCAGATCCTCTGGCTGTTAATGCTCCAACCGGAGTTGTGCGTCTGTGACATTATGGAGCCCCTGGGTATCAGCCAATCCAAGGCCTCCCGCCACCTGCCCTATCTATACAATCTCGCTTTAGTGGCCGACCGCCGCCAGGGGGTGTGGAGGTATTATCGGCTGGCAGCAGCCCCGGGTAGTTGGCAGGAGAAGGAGTTGCACCTGCTCAGGGAGATCCTTCAGGAGACCCCGGCAGCCCAGGTCCTGCCGGCCAAACTATCGCAGTGGCGCCGGCACTGGGAGTGCCAGGTTCCGGAGGCCGCGGCGGCCGGCGGCGGCTTGGCGAATTTGTGACTCTGCTGCCGGACTGGCTGGGGATCGCCAGCGGTCCGCCAATGAGTGGCTGCGGCCCAGGAGTCAGTGCGGAATGCTAAAGGTTCTCTTTTTATGTACCGAAAACGCCTGCCGCAGCCAGATGGCGGAAGGGTTGATTAACCATGATTTCCCGGGGCAAGTGCAGGCTTTCTCCGCGGGGGTGCGGCCCACCCGGGTCAATCCCCGGGCCATCCGGGTCATGGCCGAATTGGGCATTGACATCAGCGGCCAGCGCTCCAAGTCGCTGGCTGAATTTCAGAGCGAGACATTTGATCTGGCCATCACCCTCTGCGATTCTGCCCAGAAAGAGTGCCCCATATTCCCGGGGGCCAAGCGGCTCGTACACCTGGGATTCCCGGATCCGGCTCAGGCCACCGGCTCGGAAGCAGAAATTATGCAGGAATTTCGCAGGGGGCGGGATGCTCTGCGACAGGAGTTGGGGGCTTTTCTGGAGAAAGAACTGGTCCGCTCTTAGCAGGCTTTGGCAATCATTCCGGCCGGCAGGGGCGCCCTCCTAATTTTTCCCCGATCCCTCTTCCCTCCTTTCTTTATCCCTCTTACAGCTGCACCACCTCGGCTTCGATCTCTTCTCTCATAAATAAACCGGCCAGCTCCCGAAACCGGGGGGTAAGGTCCGTGGTCAGGTAGCGGCGCCGACCGTTGCGGCTCAGGCGGGTTTCGATCTCCGGGTGGCGTTGCAGGTAATCTGCCAACTTCATGGCGGTGACTTCGCCGGAGCAGATGATCTCCACTCCAGAGTTAACATAATGCTGAATTTTGGGTTTCAGGATAGAATAGTGGGTACAGCCCAGAATGAGGGTGTCAATCTGGTGGGCCAGGAGGGGGGTCAGATACTTTGCCAGCATCAGGTCAGCCACCTCCCCGTCCTGCTCGCCGCATTCAATGATGGGCACCAGCAGAGGGCAGGCCTGCTGAAAGACTTGGACGGTGGGGTCCAGCTTGCGCAGTTCGATCTTGAAGGAATTGGAGGCCACCGTACCTTCGGTGGCGATGACGCCGATGCGCTTGCTGACGCTCCGGGCCAGGGCCTCTTCCACGGTGGGGATGACCACCCCCAGGACCCGATTCTCCGGGTAGTGCAAAGGGAGATACTTTTGCTGGATGGTGCGCAGGGCCTTGGAGGAAGCCGTATGGCAGGCCAGGATAATCAGCACGCAGCCTTGGGCAAAGAGATACGCCACCGCCTGTTGGGTGAATTTCAGCACCACCGCATCCGACCGCGTGCCATAGGGAATGCGGGCATTATCACCCAAGTAGAGATAGTCATAGTGCGGCAGAACCCGCAGGAATTCCCGCAACACCGCCAGCCCGCCAAAGCCTGAATCAAAGACGCCGATCATCAATAGTTCGTAGTTCGTAGTTATTGGTTGTCGGTGCTCAAACCTGAGCCGCACAAATCCAGCCCCTGACCCCTGACCTCATACCTTTTATTCCGATAACTTCAGCAGTGTGCCCCGCTGCCGGGCCCGCCGGAGGCTGAGGGTGATGAGGCCGTAGCCGGCGGCCAGATAGGCCAGGCTCAGGAGAAAGCCCCGGGCCAAAGGGGCGGACGCCGAAAGCGGAAAGCCGTAAAACGATCGGAAATGTTCCATAAAATGGGTGAGGGGGATGACCTGGGCCACGGCCTGCAGACTGGTCGGCAGGAGCGTCACCGGATAGTAGAGGCCGGCCAACAGGAGCACCAGATATGAGATGGCCCAAGCCGTGATCTCGGCCCGGTGACCGAAGAGCAGCACCAGGGAAAGGACCAGGACCCCCTCAATGACGGCCACCAGAAACAGGCCCAGGAAAAAGACGGCTAAGCCAGTCCAGCCGGCTTGGCGTAGGTCCATGTCAAAGGCCCAGATGCTCAGGGCCAGCATGATCACGAACACAACCAGCCCCCGAATAAAGCCCACCAGGCCGGCGCCCAGGATGACGTGGACCAAATGGATGGGCGCAATGAAGCCGTGTTTCAGGCTCTTGGCCCAGACATCGTAGAGCAGGGCATAGGAGACGTCCAGTTGGGCAATCTGCACCGTATTCATGGCCACCGCGCCGATGAGGACGAAAGAGACCGTGGCACCGCCGAGTTCCAGGAAGCGGGTGAGCAGTCCCACGGAAAACAGGCCCACCAGGGGCCAGAAGAGCATTTCAAAGACCGCAAAGACGTTGCGGCGGTTCATGATCCCGCCCCGGGCCGCGAAGGCCCAGACCTTGACGGCCTCAGTGACTAAACTCACGGTAGAGATCCTCCAAATCCGCAGCTTCGACCCGGATGGTCTTGATCTGCCCGCCGGCTTTGCCGATCTCTTGGATAACCAGGGGCAGGCGGCTGTCGCTGTGATCCAAGACCAGTTCCAGATGGGTTTCATTCTGCCGGCAGCGCAGCACGCCGGGGAGCTGGCGGCAATCCAGTTGGGGCAGTGGCCCGGCACACGCCAACAACACCCGATCTCCCAGACCCAGCTGAGTCTGCAGGGCCCGGATGCTCCCCTGGGCCAGGATCCGGCCCTCGCCCAGGAATCCCACTTCGTGGCAGAGCTGTTCCGCTTCCCGCAAGTTATGGGTGGTCAGGATGATGGTGACGCCGGTCTGCCGGTTCAGGCGCAGGATCTCTTCCCGGGTGTGCTGGGCGGCGATGGGGTCCAGGCCGTTGGTGGGTTCATCCAGGAAAAGCAGCTCCGGCCGGCTGATCAGGGCCTTGGCCAGGGCCAGGCGCTGTTTCAATCCCGACGACAGGGTCTCGAAGGGACTGTGGCGATACTCCTGGAGTTCAAAGAGGGCTACCATCTCCTCTACCCGCGCCGCCAGGGTCCGGCCCCAGAGGCCATAAAGCCGACCGTAGAAACGCAGGTTCTCCACCACGGTCAGGGACCAGACGAATTTGGCCGCGCCGCTGGCCAGATTGATGCGGCGCCGCACCTTCCCGGCCTGGCGGCGCACGTCCAAGCCCAGGACCTCGACCACCCCGGCATCGGGCAGCAGCAGGGTGGCCAGGATGGAGATCAGAGTGGTCTTGCCGGCGCCGTTGGGCCCCAAAATCCCAAAAATGGTTCCCGGCGGGATCAACAGATGCAGATCCCGCAGGACCGGCTGACGCCGCCGGCGCCAACCGCTATGAAATGTCTTAAACAGGCCCTCGGCCCGGATCGCGGTGTCCATATACTAACCTGATTTTCATATCAGAGATGGCCCCGGCTGGCAAGTAGCAGCACGCGCAGGCACTCCCCTGCCAAGTCCTTTTCCCTGATCCCTTGGTCACTTTCAGCCTTTCTCACTTTCTCCTTGGCAAGAGAGCGTCCGCTGCGGTAGACTGGAAGGTATTATGGCAGAACAGGAACGGTTCGTCAGCCCCCGGCGGCACCCCGAGGATCTGGGTCTGGAAGTCGGCCTCCGCCCCCGGGCATTGGCCGAGTTTGTCGGCCAGGAAGACCTGAAGCGGATGCTCGGCATCGCCATTGCCGCGGCCCAGGGCCGGGGTGAGGCCGTGGACCATATCCTTTTACATGGCCCCCCGGGTTTGGGCAAGACCACCCTGGCCCATATCATTGCCCAGGAACTGGGGGTAGGCCTGAAGACTACCGCGGGCCCGGTCATCGAGCGACCCGGCGACCTGGCCGCGCTGCTCACCAACCAAAAACCCGGCGACGTCCTGTTTATTGATGAGATTCATCGCCTGCCCCACGTGGTGGAAGAAGTCCTCTACCCGGCCATGGAGGACTTTAAGCTGGACCTGATCATCGGCCAGGGGCCGGGGGCTCGGGCTTTGCGGTTGGACATCCCCCGCTTTACTTTGGTGGGGGCGACGACCCGGGCCGGGCTGTTGACCCCGGCCTTGCGGGACCGCTTCGGTCTGATGCTGCGCCTGGAATTTTATCAGCCCCCGGAGCTGCAGGCCATTGTCAGCCGGGCGGCCGGCACCCTGCAGGTGGAGATCGACGGGGCAGGGGCCTGGGAGATCGCCCGGCGCTCCCGGGGCACGCCCCGCATCGCCAACCGGCTCCTCAAACGGGTGCGGGACTATGCCCAGGTGCATGGCGACGGCCGCATCACCCAGGAGATGGCCGACGCCGCCCTGACTCTGCTGGAAGTGGACCACCGGGGCTTCGATCGCATGGACCGCCGCATCCTCCTCACCATCATCGACAAATTCGACGGCGGCCCGGTGGGTCTGGACACCCTGGCCGCAGCCCTCTGCGAAGAACGGGACACCCTGGAAGACGTCTACGAGCCCTTCCTGATCCAATGCGGCTTCATCAACCGCACCCCCCGAGGCCGGGTGGCGACCAGATTGGCGGTGGAGTATTTTCAGCGGCCGCGGCAGAAGTCGGGACATCCATCATTGGAATTTTGATCAAGATACACAACAAATATACACCACGGGATAAATTATGGCTCAAGGGCAGAGATTGCCTGGTCTGTCTTGCTGAGCCGCCGCAGACGGCGACGAACCTCTTCATATTGACTCTCGAGACCCTTCACCGTCGGCTCAGGGTGACAAATTTGCCACGCAGTAACTAATGTCGCTAAGCAAGAAGGTTGCAGAAAATCCATCGCCTCATCCAGGCCTCGAGGGATGCAGGCTTTTACCCATAAAGACGGCATTTTTTCATAGCACGGACCATTGACCATGGCTCGCTGCCGCCTCTGTGGCGCTGACAACCCGTTCATCTCCGCCCGGCTGGGCTTCTGCGGCCCCTGCCTGCGGGAGCATTTTGCCCAGGTCTGGCCGGAAATCCAGCAGGTGCATCGGGCCAGCCGCCGGGACTTCGGCCTCCCTGAGGAGCCGCCCCACGCCGCGGACGGGAAACTATGCACCCTGTGTTTCCATGCCTGCCGCATTCCTGAGGGCGGGGTGGGCTATTGCGGCGCCCGCCGCGTTACCGGTGGCCGCCTCGTGGACGGCACGCCGGCCGGGGCCAGGGTCAGTTGGTACGACGACCCCCTGCCCACCAACTGCGTGGCCGACTGGTTCTGCCCCGGCGGCACCGGCCGGGGTTACCCGACGTATGCCTGTCGGGACGGCCCGGAATATGGCTACGTCAATCTGGCGGTCTTTTACCACGCCTGCAATTTTAACTGCCTCTATTGCCAGAACTGGGATTTTAAACGGCGCACCGGCCGGGGGCGGTTGGTGACGGCCGCAGAGTTGGCCGAGGCCGTCCATAGCCGCACCGCCTGTATCTGCTTCTTCGGCGGCGATCCGACGCCGCAGCTGCCCCATGCCCTGGCTGCGGCTAGGCTGGCCCGCCAGCAGGCCAGAGAGGCGGGCCGGCGTCTGCGCCTCTGTTGGGAGACCAACGGCGCCATGCAGCCGGGCTGGCTTAAACCCCTGGCCGACAGCTCCCTCCCGAGCGGCGGGGTCATCAAGTTTGATCTGAAGGCCTTCAGCGACGAGATGCACCTGGCCCTGACCGGCGTCAGCAACAGCCAGACCCTTAAAAATTTTGCGGCCCTGGCGCAGCGCTTTGGCGAACGCCCTGAAGTGCCCTTCTTAACAGCCAGCACCCTCCTGGTGCCCGGCTACGTGGACCTGGAAGAAGTTTACGGCCTGGCCAGATTTATCGCCCGCCTCAACCCGGAGATTCCCTACAGCCTCCTGGCCTTTTACCCCCAATTCTACCTCACCGACCTGCCCGTCACGCCCCGGCAGCTAGCCCTGGCCGCCCAACAGACGGCCCTGGACGCCGGGGTCAAAAACCTCCGTCTGGGGAACGTCCACCTGCTGAAGTAACAATTTCCTTGCGTGGCACTGCTGGACGCGGTAGTAAAGAAGGTGCCGGTAGCTGCGGTTCATACCCTTCTGGCAAAACTCCTGACATCTGACGATAAGGAACTTCCATGAACGTCATCTGGATGGTGCTGGTCTGTCTGAGTGTACTGTTTGCCGTGCTGGGCGGGCGCATCGACGCCTTTACCAAGGCCCTCTTTGAGGCCGGCAAGGCCGCGGTAGAAGTCTGCCTCTATCTCGTGGGCATCGTCTCCCTGTGGCTGGGTCTGACCAAGATCCTGGAGGACTGCGGGGTCATCTATAAGATGTCCAATTTCTTCCGGCCGGTCATGTCGCTGCTCTTCCGGAACATTCCCCCTGGCCACCCGGCCATTACCAACATTACCTTGAACCTCTTGGCCAATGTCCTGGGCATCGGCAACGCTGCCACGCCTTTGGGCATCAAGGCCATGGAGGACCTGCAGACCCTGAACGACAAGCCGGACACGGTCAGTTTTGAAATGATGCTCTTTATTGTCATTAATACGGCCAGCGTGCAGTTGATCCCCTTCACGGTCATCGGCCTGCTGGCCAGCTACGGCTCCCAGAACCCCAACCGCATCATGCTGCCCACTTTCATTGCCACGGTCATCTCGGCCATTACCGCCGTGGGCATCCTTTTCCTCTTCAAAAAACTTTACGACCGGAACGCGTGATATGGAAATCCTGCAACAATCTTTTCAGTACCTCATCCCCCTGTTCATCCTCTTTACGGTGGCCTATGGCTTCGCCAAGGGCACGCCGGTCTATGAGTCCTTTGTCTCCGGCGCCAAAGAGGGGATCGGCATCATCATGGGCATCTTCCCGTATGTGCTGGCCATTTTTATTATGGTGAAATCCTTCCAGGCCTCGGGGGCCCACGACTTTTTCAAAGCGGTCTTTGCCGCGGCCACCGGCCCCTTGGGTCTGCCGGCCGAGGTCTTTTCCATCGGCTTGGTGAAACCCATGTCCAATGCCGCAGCGTTGGGGATTTTTACCGAGATCCTCAAGACCCACGGTCCCGACTCCTATACCAGCACTATCGCCGCGGTAATCATGGGCAGCGCCGAAACGACCTTTTATGTCATTGCGGTGTATCTGGGCTCCGTGGGCATCAAGAAATCCCGCTTCCTGGTGCCGGTCTGCCTGAGCGCCGATCTGGTGGGGATTCTGGTGGCGGTGGTGGTGGTAAGGCTGCTGTTTTAGAGGGAGCTGAGGCCTCTTAATGGATTTTTTCTCCACCTTTGGCGCCCAGGATTCCACAGCTAATGTGACGGGCTATAATTTTACCGTCCTATGCTTTATGGCCAAGGCGGACTACCGTCTCCGGGATGAACTGGTCATCGGCCCGGGAACGGGCTACTATCATACCTGCGCCACCTATAAAGTCTCGGGGGCGGCGCCGGGATCAACAGCATCCCGTTCTACGCCTACGGGGCCTGCCCCGCCGGGTCTTTTTACGCCGTGGGGTCGTTGGACTATACCCTCAACCTCTACAGCCTGGACCGGAACATTGTCTTTGGTGTGGTCAACCGGGTGGCCACGGGTTTGGTCAACGGCAGACAGCTCAATGCCTCCCTGGAAACCGGCTACGACGTTAAAGTGGCGCAGGTCATCTTGACCCCAGCCTTCACCTTGTACTACTCCCAGGCCTGGGTGAACGGGTTCACGGAGAGCGGCGCCGGGTCCCTGGACCTGAAAGTGAACTCCCAGAGCGCCCACTCTGTGCGGACCGGCTTGGGATGCGGCTGTCCCGCCCCTTCCAGGCCGGGACAACCCTCATACTCCCCCAAATTTACGCCTTCCATCAACATGAATTTGCCAACCACCGCCGGGAGCTGGACGCCCGTCTGGCCCAAGCTTACAGTAGCTTCGGCTTCCAGACCGACTCCCCCTCCCGAGATTTTGCTGTCTTGGGAGCCGGGTTGGTGGTGGGCCTCCGAAAGAACCTGACCTTCCAGGCCACGTTCAACGCCAAAGTGGGCAGGGGCGGGTATTCACCTCAGAGGGTCAGCGCCGGGCTGCGACATGAATTCTAGATAGAATTCAAGACCACTGCTATATTCCAAAATTCTTTTAAAATATCGTGAGGTTGCAATCTTCAGAGCATATTTGGCAACTGGGGGGGAGCGAAGCGAATCCCGCCTTCCGGCCATGCGGCCAGGCAGTTGCACTCAGACGGTATCCTTTTGCGCTGCCAGGCGTTTGATGATTTGGAACTCGGGGGCACTTGCAGTGGCAGCAGGTACGAGGATATCCAGACCCCTCTTAGACCCAGACCCACGGCAACTTTTGGACGATATCCCAACTTTCGAACAGTCCATGTATTCCGCCATCATACTTACCCGGCCATACCAGCATTATTCTCTTGGTGCCCAGAACCTCGGCTATCTTCAATAATGGACAGGCTATGCTATGCATTGGGGAAAAAATTCTCGCCAGCCGGCGAATAGATGGTATAGAATAAAGTGATTAAAAATGGCCTTTTCCAAGGAGGCCAGTCTCCACTAGGTCGACGCGCCTGTAGCTCAGTGGGACAGAGCAACGGACTTCTAATCCGTAGGTCGCAGGTTCGAGCCCTGCCAGGCGCGCCAAACATATTAAAAATAGGGGCTTTTTTAGCCCCTTAAATTTTGGCTTTTGACGCGGAGACCACTCGTGTCGCCGCTGCCTTCCCAACTCCCTGCCTTCCTCCGCCGCAGAGAACATTGGCTGCGCCGTTTCCCAAGCCTGGCCAGGTTAATGGCTGGCAAATCTGTTAAACTGAAATTCGACCGCAAGTTAAAATAGTTATGCGATAACAACAGGTTAAGCGGTACAAAAAAAGTGTTTGGTGAAGTTCTACATTGAAAACTGACCCCCAATCGCCATTGAAAATTGACCCCCTCAGAGATAAACCGATG
>DYEV01000018.1 GCA_020725545.1 Desulfobacca sp.
ACATGGCCGAGGAGAAAAAGGAGAAGAAACTGGATCCAAAAGCGTGTTCGGTGGATCCGGTAACCGTAGAAATGATCGAAAAGGCCCAGGCTGAGGGTATTGAAACCATTTGGGACCGGGCCGAGAAGATGAAACCCTGTCCCATTGGGGCGGAGGGTTCCTGTTGCCGCATCTGTTCCCAGGGGCCCTGTCGGATTCCCAAGCCCAAGAAGGCCGGCGAAGAAGCCAAAGCTCGCATGGGTCTGTGCGGCGCCACGGCCGAGACCATTGCCGCCCGGAACTTTGCCCGCATGGTGGCCGCGGGTTCCGCCTCCCACAATGACCACTCCCGGGGCGTGGCCCTGCTTTTCAAGGAAGTGGCCCATGGCCGGGCGCAAGGCTATCAGATCAAGGACGTGGCCAAATTAAAGAAGATCGCCAAGGACTGGGATGTGGCCATCACCGAGGGTGAAGGGGACGAGAAGAAACCCCGGAGCGTGGAGGCCATTGCCCAGGAGATGGCCGAGAAGGTCCTGAAGGTCTTCGGACAGCAGGAAGGCGAGATTCCCTATATCAACCGGGCTCCCAAGAAGCGCCAGGAGATCTGGCGGGCCGAGGGCGTGGTGCCCCGGGGCTGCGACATTGAGATCGTGGAGCTCATGCACCGCACCCACATGGGCGTGGACCAGGAATACCACAACATTATTAAGCAATGCACCCGCACGGCCCTGTCCGATGGCTGGGGCGGCTCCATGATTTCCACGGACCTGCAGGACGTTCTCTTCGGTTGTCCGGTGCCGGTGGCCGGTGAGATCAACTTGGGCGTGCTCAAGGAAGACCACGTCAATATCGTCATCCACGGCCATGAGCCCCTGCTGCCGGAGATGATCTATGTGGCCTCCCAGGAACCGGAGCTGGTCCAGTATGCCCAGAGCAAAGGCGCCAAGGGCATCCAGATGGCGGGGATGTGCTGTTCGGCCAATGAGATCCTCATGCGCCACGGCATTCCGGTGGCCGGCAACTACCTGCAGCAGGAGTTGGCCATCATCACCGGTGCGGTGGACGCCATGGTGGTGGACGTGCAGTGCGAGATGCAGTCTCTGGCCAACGTGGCCAAGTGCTACCACACCAAGCTGATCACCACGGACAAGCGGGCCCGCATCGAAGGCGAGACCATGCATATCCCCTTTGATGACCACCATGCCCTGGACATCGCCCGGCAGGTGGTGCGGGAAGCCATTGACAACTTCCCGAACCGCAAGGCGCCGGTGCTCATCCCCTCGGGTCATACGCCGACGGTGGTGGGTTTCAGCTATGAGACCATCCAGTATTTGTTGGGCGGTTCCATCCGGGGTTCGTATTACACCCTGAACGACAACGTCATCGGCGGTCGGATCCGGGGCGTGGCCGGGGTGGTGGGCTGCAACAACTGCCGGTCGGTGCACGACAATGCTCATCTGACCCTGATCAAGGAGCTGTTGAAGAACGACGTCATCGTTCTGACCACCGGCTGCTCGGCCATGGCCTGCGGCAAGTATGGACTGTTGACGCCGGAAGCGGCCACCCAGTATTGCGGTCCCGGCCTGGCGGAGGTCTGCGAGACGGTGGGCATCCCGCCGGTGTTGCACATGGGTGCCTGCGTGGACAACTCCCGGATTCTGATGGCGGCCACGGCCTGTGTCAAGGCGGGCGGTTTGGGCAATGACATTTCCGACCTGCCGGTCGCGGGGGCGGCGCCCGAGTGGATGAGTGAGAAGGCCATTGCCATCGGCCATTACTTTGTCACCTCCGGGGTCTACACATTGTTCGGCGTCACCTTCCCCACCACCGGTGCGGATCTCCTCACCGACTACCTCTTCCAGGGCATCGAAGAGGTCTACGGCGGCAAATGGGATTTCGTGGAAGATCCCATGGAAATGGCCAAGAAGATGATCGCCCACATTGACAAGAAGCGGGCCGCCCTGGGCATCGATAAGGCCCGGGAACGGGTGCTCTTCGATATGGAAATGCGACGCCAGATGGATGCCGCGGCCGCGGCGGAGTAAGCTTCTCAGCACTATCCGAAAATCTCAACAGGGCGGGTTTCCCCCGCCCTTTTTTTTTTTCTCCTGAGGCTCCGATGTTCCCTTCCCCCGGATGTGGTTAAGATACACCGCGCGGCGCCGTTTCCTGGGCCAGGGCGCGTTCGTGTTTGTGAACGTCGCTGAGCAATCGGGCAATCATTGCATTTTGGTTGGGGGGGCTGCCCACGATTCTCTTGCCCGAGGGTGGCGCCAGGCATTGCCTGGCATTACAGCAATAGCAAAATGATCAATATGTTAAAAAAATTACTTGCAGAAGGGAGATTTATTCTTTAAATACTTAACAAGCCATGACAAGGCGTCCAAGCTTATTCGCCGATCCCCCAACTGTCGGAATGTCAATTTCTCGGACAGATCGTTCAATATTTTGAACATAAAACGGCCGAGTTCGGAGCACCGTTGCGGCGCAGATAAAAATATTAATTATAATTTTAAAGAGATAGAGAGAAGTAAGCGACCTCTCACATTTCGGCACGGCACTTGCATAATTCTAATGACAGTACATCAGGAGTTGGACGAAATCTCCGGCGATCAATTTTATGATCCGCAGCGTGATAGCATGATTGATTTTGCCAGCTTTTTATAATAATCAAGACCTTCATGCAGCTGATAACTTATGGTCACTTGGTTCGAAAAACGCCGCCACCACCGTCTGACCGCTGCCCTGCAGTTATATTATGAAAGGGCCGGGTCAGAGACCAATTCTCCGCAGTTACAACGGGGTTTTACCGAAAACATTAGCATGGGAGGATTGTATTTTATCTGCCGGGAACCTCAGGTAAAGCAGTTGGATGTGGATGACGTTCTTACCATCAACATAAAAATTCCCCGCCATAACTATGACTTATCTTGGACGAACACCCTGCAGGCCCGAGGCCAGGTGGTGCGCATCGAACCGGTGCCGAACCGTCCTGACACCTATGGCATTGCCCTGAAATTCCTCGAAGATCTCCGCTTCGTCAATTCTTAAGCTCCTTCTTGCTCTCAGCCGGTGCCCAGGCCTGCGGCGCCATGTCTCTGCTGCCGTCGGGGAGAGATCTGCCGTGGCGAATCTTTTTTTTCATGGCCGTCCAGGTTATGATGACAGAAAAAATAGTGCGGCCTCCATCAATGTTCAAATTATTAAACATAATATTTTATCTCAATGGCGGCGATGCGTTCCGATTCTAAACAAGCGGCGGTGGCCTTGAGCGGTGGCCTGGACAGTGCCGTGGCGGCCGTTCTCTTGCTGGAACAGGGTTGGCGGGTTTCAGGGGTGCATCTGCGGCTGACCGATCAAGCGGCGGCCGTTGACCTGACAGCTTTAGGTCGTTTTTTAGGGATCGAGGTACGTCAGGTTGATCTGCGGCAGGAGTTCCGGCGTCTGGTCATCGATTATTTCCGCCACGCCTACAGTAACGGCAAAACTCCAAACCCCTGCGTGCGCTGCAATGAACAGATCAAGTTCGGGCACCTGTTGGCGATCGTGCAGTCCTGGGGCTACCCATTTTTGGCCACCGGGCATTATGCCCGGCTTGCTCCCGCCGAGGATGGCGGTTGGGGGCTGTATCGGGGCGTTGATCGAAGCAAGGAGCAATCCTACTTTCTGCACCGTTTACCTCGCCACACGTTGGCAAACCTCCTGTTTCCCTTGGGAGAATGGACCAAAGACCAGGTCCGGGCCAAGGCCGCGGCTTTGGGGCTCCTGCCCTATATCCTTCCCCGGGAAAGTCAGGAGTTGTGTTTTGTGTCAGGGAAATATGGAGATTATCTGGCGTCACGGTTGCCGGCCGGGCAGAATCAACCTGGACCCATTGTCAATCGGCAGGGGGTCATTTTGGGCAGGCATCGCGGTTTGCCATACTATACCGTGGGCCAGCGCCAGGGTTTGGGGATTGCGGCCGCAGCGCCTTATTATGTCCTGGAATTAATCCCGGAGGCCAATCAGCTTGTGGTAGGCGCCAAAGAAGACCTGCTGGCTGAGGTGGTCGAGGTGGAGGAGGTCAATTGGCTGACAGCAACGGAGCCCACGGCTTTAAGGGCTGAGGTACGCCTGCGCTACCGCCATCCCGGCGTGGGTTGCCTGATCCAGCCCCGTCCTGACGGCCGCGCCTGGATAACCCTGGAGCACCCGCAAGCTGCCGTCACTCCGGGCCAGGCCGCGGTCTTTTACCAGGGTGCAAGGGTCCTGGGCGGCGGCTGGATTAGACGGGGAGGCAAAGGATGAGCGCCTCCCGGCCGCTGCGACCAGCGGGCCAGCGCCTAGCAGTGCTGACGTTCGGCTGTAAAGTCAATCAATACGAATCGGCCTTCCTGATTGAGCAGGCAGAAGCCGCGGGTTGGCAGGTGGCTGCTCCTGAGACCGCGGATCTGGTGGTGATCAATAGCTGTACTGTTACCGGGCGGGCTGATCGACAGGTCCGGCAGGTCCTGCGCCAGGCCGTCCGGCGCCCACATCCCCCCCGGCTGGTGGTGACGGGCTGTTATGCCCAACGGTCTCCCGAAGAGCTCGCCGGTTTTCCTGGCGTTCAGGCGGTGCTTGGCAACGCTGCGAAGGCCTTTTGGCCGCAGATCGCCGCCCGGTTACAAAGGGACGAACAACCCTGGCAGCAGGTCTCGCCCATGGACCTTTGCCGCCAGTTTCAGCCCCTGCCCATCCGTCAGTTTGCCGGCCACACCCGGGTCTTTGTCAAGATCCAGGACGGCTGTGGTCATCAGTGCAGTTATTGTATCGTGCCGCTGGTGCGCGGCCCGGAACGGAGTCTGCCCCTTGATCAGGTTCTGGAACAGCTCCAGTTACTGGTCAAAGGGGGCTGCCAGGAGCTGGTCCTGACAGGCATCAACCTCTCCCGCTATGGCTGCGATTTGGCGGCGTCCGTTAATTTGGCAAGCCTCTGCCGTTCCCTCCAGGAAAATGCCTGGCCGGTGCGGATTCGACTCAGTTCTTTGGAACCACTGGATCTTACCGCCGATCTCCTGGCGGCCCTGGAGGATTGGCAACAGTTCTGTCCCCATTTCCATATACCGTTGCAGAGCGGCGCTGACGAGGTCCTGCAGGCCATGGGGCGCCCCTACCGGGCCGCCTGGTTTGTGGAGATGTTCCAGGAGATCTGCGCACGTTTCCCCAACGCCGCCATCGGTCTGGATGTTTTGGTGGGATTTCCCACGGAAACTGCCGCTGAGTATGCCCGAACCCGGCAGTTGCTGGCCAGCTTACCGCTGGCCTATCTACATATCTTTCCCTTTTCGCCCAGACCCGGGACGCCAGCCGCTTCTCTAACCCCCCGGGTCGATCGTCGGCAGATTGACGTCTGGGCCCGGGATCTGCGGACGTTGGCGGCGGAAAAAAAAAGGGCCTTTTATCAGCGCCAGGTAGGACAGGTCGTTGAGGTGCTGGTGGAGGGAGAGGTGGCCGGTCGGCCTGGCCTGGTTACCGGTCTGACGGCCAATTATCTCCGGGTCCACTGTCCGGGGCCGCCGACCTGGGCTAATCAGGTGGTGCGGGTCAGGCTGGCAGAACTGTCCGGATCGGTCCTGAGCGGGGTTCCGGTAACCTGACCCCCCGCTGGTTTCAGACTTGCTTGGGGGACCTCTGCCCAGGCCCAGAATGCTTAGGCAGGGTTACCGGGAGGGCCGCGGAGGTCTGGAGAAAAGTTGAGGGCGGACCTTGGAGGCCCGCCCTTGAGGAGCAAGGACGCAGAATAGGAAATCTGCTCAGGCCATGGCAGTGCGCAACCGCAGCGGTTGGGGCACGGGGAGGGTCGGCCGCCAGGCCGGTTGGGTTTCCGGAATCCATAGCCGCCAGGCATCCTGCTGCTGCAGGAGGGTCTCCATGAACTTCTGATGCAGGGCGTGAGAGCCCTTATGGACCTGGAGGTGGCCGACCAGGGGCCAACCCAAGAGGGCCAGATCGCCGATGAGATCCAGCATTTTATGGCGGACGAATTCATCGGGGAAGCGCAGGCCTTCGGGATTGAGGACGCCGGTAGTATCAAGTACGATGGCGTTTTCCAGGGAACCTCCCAGGGCCAGGCCGTTGGCCTGCAACCGCTGGACCTCGTGCAGGAAGCCAAAAGTCCGAGCCGGAGCGATCTCCCGGCAGAAGGCCTTGGCGCGTGGGACAAAGGTGAGTTTCTGACAGCCGATTTTGGGATGCGGAAAATCAATGCTGTAGGTGAACTTTATGGCCGGGGCCGGTTCTACCCGGATGTATTTGTCGCCGTCAATAATTTCCAAGGGCCGTTGCAGGAGAAAAAAGGCCCGGGGCCACCGCAGGGTCTTGATGCCAGCTTTCTGCAGCAGGGCGGCGAAAGGCCCGGCACTGCCATCCAGGATCGGCACCTCGGGGCCCGCGACCTCGATGCGGGCATTATCAATCTGCAAACCGGCCAAGGCGGCCAGCAGGTGTTCCACCGTAGAGACATAGGCCTGATCGTTCCCCAAGGTGGTGGCCAGACTACTGTCTACCACCCGGGAGGAGCGGGCCGGAATGACCGGACTGCCGGGGAGATCGGTACGCACGAAGAGAATACCGCTGTTGGCCGGGGCGGGTTTGATGATTACATGAGCCGGTCGGCCGCCATGAATGCCAATCCCTTGGCAGGCAATGGGGCGTTTCAGAGTCTGTTGAAATTGCATACACTACCTCCGCTGCCTACTGAACCATGCAATCATTATACCAGATAAACAAAGCCTCGGGCATTTTTATATTTCAAGTATATCAAATGGTTAGATAATCATTTGGGCGAACCGGCCCCAGGACCGAGGGCTGTTTGTGGAAAAAATGACACAAAAATTCCAAACTTCGGCAAAAATGACACAATGTTCCAAAGACAGTCAGGTGCTTATCCCTGGCAGCGGCAGCAGGCCCAAGGTTATTGTTGGTCCATTGGGGCAATTCGTTGTATAGTAATAGCTGACGGTGTACCGACCGTCTATTTTATCAGGGAGATTGAGATGACTGGAAATGATTCCCAGGAATTGGCGCCCATTACCTTAACCCATGAAACCCGCTTTTCCTTTCGCTGCCATCCTGGCGTCCCGTGTTTTAATGACTGCTGTGCCCAGACGACCATTATTTTGAGCCCCTATGATGTCCTGCGCCTGAAGAAGCGCCTGCAGCTGTCGGCCGCGGCATTTTTGGAGCGCTACACGCAACGGCTGGAAGATGACTTTTCCGGCCTGCCTTTGGTGATTCTGGACTTTCAGGGTGAAGACAAGGTGTGTCCTTTTGCCTCCCCGGCTGGTTGTCAGGTCTATGAGGATCGGCCGGCCACCTGCCGCTTTTATCCGGTGGGGGTAGCCAGCGGTTGGACGGCTGAGGGTTTGGCAGAAACCTATGTCTATATTCAGGAAGATCTCTGTCTGGGCTTTGCTGAGACCGGTGATTGGACGGTGCAGACCTGGATTGCGGATCAGGGCTTGGAGCCGTATCTGGATCTGGACCGACAGTGGAAGACCATCATGATGCAGATTGGCCTGCGGACCGGCAAGCCCGTCAGTGCTAGGTTTAAAGACCATTATTTCCAGGCCGCTTATGACCTGGACTGGTTCCGCCGATATGTGTTTGACACCGATTTTCTGAAGGTGTTTGCGGTGGAGCCGGACCTCCAGGGCCGTATGCAGGCGGACGATGAGGAATTATTACGTTTTGCCTTTCGGTATCTGACCTACATGCTGCGTCTAGGCCAGACGCTGACGGTGCGGGCACCCCGGACCTGTCCTGGGGCCGCCTGTTCCCAGGGGGAAGCAACATGACCGAACCAGAAATACAAGAGGCGGAGATCGCTTCCATCGTTAGGCAATATCGGACCGTTGCCGTGGTGGGGCTGTCGCCTGAGCCGAGCCGGCCCAGCTATCAGGTGGCAAAGTATCTGCAAGACTGGGGCTATCGCATCATCCCGGTGAACCCCAAATGCCAGGAGATTCTGGGGGAACGGTGCTACCCCGATCTCCGGGCTATTCCCGGACCGGTAGACATTGTCGATATCTTCCGGCAGGCGGAGGCCATCCCCGGCATCGTCGATGAGGCCATTGCCATCGGCGCCAAGGTGGTCTGGATGCAGTTGGGCCTGGAACACCCAGAGGCTGCGGCCCGGGCCCGGCAGGCCGGCCTCCAGGTGGTTATGAACCGTTGCCTAAAGGTGGAACACAGCCGATTGTCCTGAGGAGGGAATTGCCCTCCGGAGCGGTGGTGAGCAAAGCTACCGGCGGCGCTGCCCCCAGACCGATGATAGCACACAAACCAGCAAGGATGGGCGCATGTCAGAACTCGATATTATTCAGGCTATTGAGTTGGCCATCTCCCATGAAATGGAAGCCCGCCGGGCCTATTTGGACTTGAGTGAGCAGGCCGACGACCCGGAACTGAAACGGCTGCTCAAAGAAATTGCCCAGGAAGAGATGGGCCACGAAGCCTCCCTGCGCAGCCGCCTGCGTCTCTATCAGCAAAAGCATTTGCTCCGGGATACCATTTCCCGCTATGTCAGCCCCCACGTCTGTGAGGAGATCTTAAAAGACCCGCAGTTGCTGCAATTGGGCGGCAAACGGCAGCGGGTGACGGTGCTCTTTGCTGATATTTGGGGGTTTACCAGCATGTCGGCGAGACTGGCCCCTGAGATGGTGGTGGAGATGCTCAACCGCTTTTTTACGGCCATGGTGGATATTGTCTTTGAGCACGAAGGCACCCTGGACAAGTTCATCGGCGACAATATTATGGCCGTCTTCGGTACGCCCTTGGAGATTGAGCAGCCTGCGCTCCAAGCGGCCCGCTGCGCCCTGGCCATGCAACGGCGGCTGCGGGAAATGCAGCAGGAGTCCTGTCAGATCGGTCGCGTCGGCATCGGCATCAACACCGGCGAGGTCATCGCCGGCAACATCGGTTCACCCCGCCACATGGATTTTACGGTCATCGGTGACGCGGTCAACATTGCCGCCCGTTTGGAAAGCCTCACCCGGGAATTGAACGCCGACATCTTGGTCGGCCCCGAAACCCAGGCGGAATTAGCCGCCCATTTCCATCTGGAGGCTTGCCAGCCGGTAGTCCTGAAAGGCCGTCGGGAACCTTTGCCGGTCTATCGCCTGTTGGGGGAAACATAAGGAAAGGGAGAAGGAAGGAAAGGAAAGCGCCATGACGCTGCCCAGCAGTGCCCACGAGACGCTGGCCTATCACCTGCAGACCCGGCCCGGTGAGCTGGCGCGCTTTATCCTGACCTCCGGTTCACCGGAGCGCATCCGTCGGCTGGCCGGTTTCCTGGATACAGTGACGTTGACACGCCAACATCGGGAATTTTTGACCATCACCGGGACCTATAAGGAGATTCCGGTGAGTGGTCTGGCCACCGGTATCGGCGCGCCGCCCACCGTCATTGCCATCGTCGAGGCGGTGCAGTGCCAGCCCCAGGCCACCTTCATCCGTTTGGGCAGTTGCGGCAGCCTGCAGCCCCAGATTCAGGTGGGTGACCTGGTCATCAGCAGCAAGGCCCTGCGGCACGATGGGGTAACGCCGTTTTATGCGCCGCCGGAGCTGGAGGCCACGGCCGATCCCGAGGTGACGGCGGCCCTGGAAGCAGCCGCCCGCCAGCTGGGGGTGAGCCATCATACCGGCCTGACCCGCACGGCTGCGGATTTCTATCATGCCCAAGGCCGGCCGGCGCCGGGATTCAGCGGTTTTGATCCGTCGCTGCTCTCCCGCTTGCAGGCTCAGGGCGTCTTGAACCAAGAAATGGAGATGGCCGTGTATCTGACCCTGGCCCGGGTCTGCCAGCACCCCATCCGGGCCGGCGGCTGCGCCGTGGTCTTTGCCGATCGCTACCGGGATGTCTTTATCGAGCCGGATGCCATGGCGGCCGCCGAAGACCTGATCTGTCGGGTCGGCCTGTTGGCGGTGGAATTGTTGGCGGCCTCGGCCACGGCCTAAATTGGTCGCCTCTGCTGAATGTCTCGGTTGTGGTTACCTCCACCATGGGGTACCTCCCCTGGAGAGATGCCTGCCATGAAAATAGCCATTATCGGCCCTGGAGCCATGGGCCTGTTTTTTGCGGCCCGGCTGCAGCTGGCGAGCCAGGACGTTTGGCTCCTGGATCACCGTCCGGAACGGGCCGCCAGATTGGGGCGAGATGGCCTGATCCTCGAGGAACTGGACGGCACCACCCAGCATCTGCCCCTCAAAGTAGTCGTCGATCCTGCCCTGATCGGTCCTGCTGACCTGACCCTCCTGTTGGTCAAGGCCCATCAGACCCAGAGTGCGGTCCAGGCATTGCCGCACCTCTTGGCGGGGGACGGGGTTGCCCTGACGCTGCAAAATGGCATCGGCAATCTGGAAAGCATGGCTCAGGTGGCGGGACCCGAGCGCCTCTTGGCAGGAGTCACCATGCTGGGCGTCACCAAGGTTGCTGAGGGGCATATTCGCCATGCCGGTCAAGGGCCGGTGATCCTGGGCATCCCGCCCCATTCCCGGATAACATCCCAAGAACTTGCCGACCTGGTTCACATCTTTAGCCGGGTTGGCTTGGACTGCCGCTCGGCCCCCGATATCGTCATGGTCCTGTGGCAGAAGCTCCTCATCAATGTGGGCATCAATCCGGTGACGGCCTTGACCCGGCTGCCCAATGGCCGCCTGCCGGAAATTCCCGGGGCCTGGGAGGTAGTCAGCGCCGCGGTCCAGGAGGCCCAAACCGTGGGTCTGGCCGCCGGCCTGCCGCTGCCGCCCGACCCCGTGGCCAGAGTCCGTCAGGTCTGCCAGGCCACTGCCGCCAACCGTTCCTCCATGCTCCAGGACATCCTGAATCATCGCCCCACGGAAATCGAGGCTCTGAACGGCCAGATCGTCGTCCAGGGGCGCAGACTGGGTCTGGCGACGCCCGTCAATACCCTCCTCACCAATCTGATCAAGGCTCTGGAAAACGCCCCCCAATAACGACAAGACTGCCGGGCCGTGGTTATGGGCCTGCGGCGGCGCCACATGCCAAAGGGTGCAGGTGCAGCCGTCGGTTGGGCGGGAGATTGCGAGTTGTTGGCCGGCAGCCTTACCCTTTCCTCAATTTGGGCCGGCTGGGCACTGGAAGAGCGTTCGGGAGGGCAAAAACGGCTTTAGTCATCCCCCCACCCTATCCCTCTCCCCAGAGGGGAGAGGGAATTGAAGAGAAATATCAGTTGGTTATAAGGCAGGGGGAGGCTTCGGTCGGTGTCGGGAGGGGTGGCCAGGCTGGTTTACCGGCTCATGGAAGCCAAAAATTCGGCGTTGTTCTTGGTGCCGCGCATTTTTTCCAAAAGAAATTCCATGCTGTCGATGGGGTTGAGCGGCGAGAGAAGTTTGCGCAGGATCCAAACCCGGTTGAGATCTTCGGGGGGCAGCAGGAGTTCTTCTTTGCGGGTCCCCGAACGGTTGATATCGATGGAGGGAAAGATGCGTTTTTCCACCAGCTTGCGGTCCAGATGGATTTCCATGTTGCCGGTGCCTTTGAATTCCTCAAAGATGACTTCATCCATGCGGCTGCCGGTGTCGATGAGGGCGGTGGCAATGATGGTCAGGCTGCCACCCTCTTCAATGTTGCGGGCGGCACCGAAGAAGCGTTTGGGACGGTGCAGGGCGTTGGAATCCACGCCGCCGGACAGGATCTTGCCACTGGGCGGTACCACCGTATTATAAGCCCGGGCCAGGCGGGTGATGGAGTCCAACAAGATGACCACATCCCGTTTATGCTCCACCAGACGTTTGGCTTTCTCCAACACCATTTCGGCTACCTGCACATGGCGTTGGGCCTGTTCATCGAAGGTGGAACTGACCACTTCGGCATCGACGGAGCGCTGCATATCGGTCACTTCTTCGGGCCGCTCATCGATGAGGAGGACAATGAGGATCACTTCCGGATGGTTCGTGACGATGCTGTTGGCCATACTCTGCAGCAGCATGGTCTTGCCGGTGCGGGGGGCGGCCACGATGAGGCCGCGCTGGCCCTTGCCAATGGGCGTCATGAGGTCCATGATGCGGCCGGAATAATTCTCGGGCTCGGTCTCTAATCGCAGTCTTTCATTGGGATAGAGCGGCGTGAGGTTGTCAAAGAGGATCTTGTCCCGGGCGCTTTCCGGTTCTTCAAAATTGATGGATTCTACTTTCAGCAGGGCGAAGTAACGTTCCCCCTCTTTGGGCGGTCGGATCTGCCCGAAGACCGTATCGCCGGTGCGCAGATTGAACCGGCGGATCTGAGAGGGAGAGACATAAATATCATCGGGGCCGGGAAGATAATTATAGTCTGGACACCGCAAAAAACCGAACCCATCAGGCAGTATCTCCAAGACCCCTTCTCCAGAAATAAAACCATTTTTTTCTATCAGGGCCTGCAGAATGGCAAAAATCAACTCTTGCTTGCGCAGTCCGGCCGCCCCTTCGATATTGAATTCGCGAGCCAAGCCGGTTAACTCGCCGATCTTTTTTTCCTTTAATTCTGTTAAATTCATAAACTCCCCAGTAATGGCCACAATTATTCCCCCCGCCTTTTTGCCGGCAGTAAACCTGCAATCTGGCGTTGCAATAATAAATGAATGGAAGCTGTAAGATTAATAAAATTGTCTGATCTAATTTTGACTATAGTTCACCACGGCCCCTGGTCTATCCAGGTGTCAGGATACAGATGCGATGTTCCGAAGGGATGAGGGAAAGTTTACCTTGTTGTTGTCACGCTCACTCGGGCGCACCGGTTTGCCGGTTCTCATCTCACGGCAACGGCAAAACGAGTCTGACGATTGGCAACGGAGCCTTTGATTGCCTGATCCACCGGAAATTATTGGATTGTAATACTGCGGAAAAGGATAAACCTGATTTATATATCGGTTGGAAACCGTATTTCCTGAAGGCAGGCCTAATTTCACGGTAAACTTTTTAGCCTGCTTTGTCAAGCAGTTTTCGCAGGGCCGAGACGATCTTTTTGACCTGGCGGCGAGTGGCTGCCTCATCGCCGGAATTATCCACCACAAAGTCGGCCTGCCCCGCCTTGGCAGCCAGAGGTGCCTGGGCGGCCAGGATGCCGTCGATTTCCACCTCGGGTCGGCCATCCCGCTGGGCCAGCCGTTGTTTCTGGGCCGCGGTATCTGCTGTGACGACGATGACCGCATCATAGAGAGATTCCAGCCCCAACTCATAGAGGAGCGGGATCTCCACCACCACCAGGGGCTCACCCTGGGCCGCCAGATCCGCCAGGCGGGTGTGGAGTGCCCGGCTGATCCAGGGGTGGACAATCTCGTTCAAGCGGCGCCGGGCAGCGGGCCGGGTAAAGACATGGCGGGCCAGGGCGGCTCGGTCCAAGGAGCCGTCGGCCGCAAAGAATTCCTCACCAAAGGCCTGCCGTAGGGCCTGCCAGGCCGGTTGCCCGGGGGCCACGACCTCCCGGGCTATGGCATCGCTGTCCAAGACCGGCAGCCCGGCCTCTCGCAAGAGCGCCGCGACCGTGCTTTTTCCAGAGGCAATGCCGCCGGTAAGGGCTATTTTTAACATGGCAGACGGGCCAGAAAATCCAGAACGTCTTGAAAATCCGGCGGCAAAGGTGCTTCCAGTTTCAAAGTTGCCCCGGTCCTTGGGTGCCGAAACTGCAGGAACCGGGCGTGCAGCAGTTGCCGGGTTACCAGGGTGCCCAGGGGTGTTAAGGCCTCCGGCAGGTTGGCAAGCCGTTTCTCTCCCCCACCATACACGTTATCTCCCACCACCGGATGCCCGGCCGCGGCCATGTGGACCCGGATCTGGTGCGTCCGACCGGTGTGCAGGGTGAGTTCCAGGAGGCTGAATGGCCCCGGAAACTCCCGCAGACATTGCCAAGAGGTGGCTGCCTCCCGCCGCCGCCGGCCGATAACGGCCATTTTATGGCGCTGGCTGGGATGGCGGCCGATGGCCAGGGTGATCGTGCCACTGGCCTCGGGCCAACGGCCCCAGACCAAGGCCAGGTAGCGCTTAACCACCTGCCGGGCTTGGAATTGGGCCTGCAAGTTTTGGAGCGCCAGAGCGGACTTGGCCACCACCATGACGCCGCTGGTGTCTTTATCCAAGCGGTGGACCAGGCCGGGACGCTGGATATCGCCGATGCCCTCGAGATCAGGGCAATGATGGATCAGGGCATTCACCAGGGTGCCCTGACGCTGACCGGCGCCGGGGTGCACCGTCATGCCCGGGGGTTTATTAAGGGCCAGCAGGTCGGCGTCTTCGTAGAGGATGTCCAGGGCAATGGCTTCGGACGCCAGGTGCCAGGGTTGGACCGGCGGTATGGTGCAGGTGAGATAATCACCCGCCCGGACCCGATAATGGGCCGACCGGATACTATCGTTGACCCGGACGAGACCCTCTTTGATCCATTGCTGCACCCGGGCGCGGGAACAGGAAGCCAATTTTTGGGCCAGGAATTGATCCAGCCGGATGCCCTGATCAACGGCCTCAACGCGCCAGGCCTCTTGGGTCATGGGGACGGTTAGGAGCGGACCTGGTTGTGGCCATCTTCGCGGATTTCTGTAAAAATCATCCGCCCGGCGGTGGTCTGCAGGACGCTGGTCACCGCCACGTTCACCTCTTTGCCGATGAATTGCCGGGCGTTTTCAATGACCACCATGGTGCCGTCATCCATATAGGCAATGCCCTGGCCTTGGGATTTGCCTTCCCGGAGGATCTGCACCTGCATCATCTCTCCCGGCAAGACCGCGGATTTGAGAGAGTTGGCCAAGTGGTTGATGTTCAAAACCTCAATGCCCCGCAACTGGGCCACTTTACTAAGGTTGAAGTCGTTGGTGACGATCTTGGCCCGGAGCTGCAAGGCCAACTCCATGAGCTTGGAGTCCACGTCCATGCGGTCGATGTCCGTATCCAGAAACTCCACCCGCAGGCGATTCTGTTTCTGGATGCGATGCAGGATGTCCAGACCTCGCCGCCCCCGGGTGCGCTTGAGATCATCGGCGGAATCTGCGATGTACTGCAATTCCTTCAGGACGAATTTCGGGACGATCAACGATCCTTCGAGAAAGCCCGTCTCGCAGAGATCAGCAATGCGCCCGTCAATAATGACGCTGGTATCCAGGATCTTGGGAGCCTGCCGGCCGTATTTGGGCCCCTCCAGAAAATTCGGGGCCGAGATTTCGTCCATCTTTTTGCTGCCCAACATCATGCCGATATAACCGAAGATGGCAGAGAGAAAGATATAGAGGGGAATCTGCAGATTGGGCAGCTCGAGAAATTGGTCAAAAGGATAGCTGGCCAGTTTGGCAATGGCCAAACCGGTAAAAAGGCCAAGGGTACCGCCGATAATGGTTTTCAGGGGCACCCGTTTAATAATCTGTTCCAATTGGATGGTAAGGATTGCCAGACTCAGACCGATGAGGCTTCCTGCCCAGCCGGCCCACCAAAATTTTTGCAGGTGTGGGATCTGGCTACCGATGAGATAGCCGCTGACGGCGCAGATACTTCCGAGGATCCCTCCCACCAGAATTTTCTGCAGCACCCGCAATCACCTCTATTTCTTATGGGTATTCGGGGTTGGAAACGGCGGCGCCGACCAGCGGCAGCACCGTCACGCCAAGGAGGTTCGCTCCAGCAGCGTGTTGATCTTTTCTTCGATCTTCTCTTCTCCCTTTTGCTCAGCGATGGAAAGTTCTTTGACCAGGAGATTCCTGGCCGTGTCCAGCATTTTGCGTTCCCCGAACGATAGGTCCTTGTCAGATTTCAGGAGAGTGAGGTCCCGAAGAACTTCGGCCACGTGGACCAGGGAACCAGTTTTGATCTTTTCCATATAGTCCCGATAGCGGCGGTTCCAGGTTTGATGCTCCACCACCCGCTCTTTTTTGGCGAGAATCTCGTAGATTTGCGTTACGGCCTGATTGTCGATGATGCTGCGCAGGCCGACATTCATGGCCTGGCGGGTGGGAATCATGATGATCATATTGGTGTCAAGAATCCGCATGATGTAAAATTTTTGAGGTTGTCCCGAAATCTCTTTGTCTTCGATGGATTCGATTACCCCTACGCCATGGGCCGGATAAACCGCTAAGTCACCAAGTTGGAACATAACTCTACCTCCCACTCCTAATTACCAAAATTATATCAGATTTTTCCTCTGGCGCCAAGGAATTTTCCGGACCTGAGTAAGTTGCGAAATCATTTGCGAATCGTAGCTGGCTATGTTAGCATGTAGTACATTTTATTAGAACTTGTTGTAAAACCCCTTTTCGGGATAGTGGGCATTCTGATAGAGAGCAACTATCCTGTCAATTCCTTTGGATCCGCTCCCCTAGGCAGGGGGAGAGGACTAAGGTGAGGGGGTTTTGCAATAGCATCTGGGCAACCAAAAGCATGCAGGCCGAATTCCCCCAAATTTATTCCGTCGGTCAATTAACCAAAATGATTAAAAGCCGCCTGGAGGGGGAATTTGCCTTGGTCTGGGTCAGCGGCGAAATTTCCAATGTGCGTTATCCGCAGTCGGGCCATTGTTATTTTACCTTAAAGGACCAGACCAGTCAGATCCGGGTGGTTATTTTTCGCAGCAGTCTGCAGGCTTGCCGCTTAAAGCCAGCCGATACGCTGAAGATCATCTGCCGGGGGCAATTGACGGTGTATGAACCCCGGGGTGAGTATCAGCTTATTGTTGATTACCTGGAACCCTTGGGGATGGGCGCCTTGGCCCAGGCCTTCGAGGAGTTGAAAAACCGCTTGGCGGCCGAGGGCCTGTTCGACGCCCGTCATAAAAAGCCCATTCCGTTCCTGCCTCGACGCCTGGGTGTGGTCACTTCTCCCAGCGGCGCGGCGATTCGAGATTTTTTACAGGTTTTGAGCCGCCGCTTCCCCAATGTGGAGGTGCTGATCTATCCGGTGCGGGTCCAGGGGCCGGGAGCGGCCGCAGAGATCGCCGCGGCCATCCAGGCCCTCAACGCCTGGCCGGATATGGATGTTATTATCCTGACTCGGGGAGGCGGTTCCCTGGAGGACCTGTGGGCCTTCAACGAGGAGATCGTCGCCCGGGCCATTTTTGCTGCCGCCGTGCCGGTGATTTCAGCCGTGGGCCATGAAATTGACGTCACCATTGCGGATTTTGTGGCGGACCTGCGGGCGCCGACGCCTTCCGCGGCGGCCGAATTGGTGGTCCGCCGCCAGGAAGAACTGCGCCAACAGCTCAACCGGTTGGCGGTGGCCATGTATCGGCGGTTGCTGGCCCTGCGCCAGCAATGCCAGGAGCGGCTCCGGCTGCTGGCGGCCCGGCTGAGCGATCCCCGGCGTCGGCTGGCCGATATGCGGCTGCGGCTCGACGACCGGTTGGAGCAACTCTTGCGGCTCTGGTACAACCGCCGCCGGGAGGGCGCCGTTCGCCTGAAGCTGGCCGGCGCCCGTTTGAACCTTTTGAGCATCCGCCGGCAGAGTGAGCAGCAGCGGCTCCTGTTGACGCGCCAAGCCCAGACCTTAGACCGCCTGTGGACCTGGCGTCTGGAGGAATGGCGTCGTCTGGTGTCTCATTACCAGACCCGTTTAGAACATCTCAATCCCAGTGCCATTCTGGCCCGGGGCTATGCCATCGCGGCGGCGCTGCCGGACGGGGCGATCCTCCGGGACGCCGGCCAAGTCCGGCTGGGGAGTGATATTTTGGTATACTTATCCCAAGGGGCCCTGCAATGCCAAGTAACCCGGCAGTGGCCGGAGAGGAAATATTCCCCGAGAGACCATGTCTGAGCCCAGTTTCGAAGAAAATCTCCACAAATTGGAAGAAATTCTCCAAGAGTTGGAACACGGCAATCTGCCCCTGGAAACTGCCTTGGCCAAGTTTGAGGCCGGCATGCAGCTCATCCGTCGCTGTAATCAACAGTTGGACGCCGTGGACCGCCGGGTGGAAATTCTTTTACGGGATGCCGACGGCAAGCTGACGCCCCAACCGTTTATTCCTCCTGGAGACGGCAACGACGGCCAGGCTTAAGTATCCGCCTAAGGGGCAGAGGAGCTTCTATGGATTTAAAAGCCTATCTGGCAGCGCGGCAGGCTTTGGTGGACCAAGAGTTGGATCGGGTCTTGCCGGCCGGACATGGTCCCGGAGCCCGGGTGGTGGAGGCGATGCGCTATAGCCTCCTGGGAGGTGGCAAACGTCTCCGACCGATCCTTTGCCTGGCCGCGGCCGAGGCCGTGGGCAGTGCCAGTGAGCAGGTCTTGCCGGTGGCCTGTGCGTTGGAGATGATCCATACCTATTCCCTCATCCATGACGACCTGCCGGCTATGGATAACGACGATCTCCGGCGGGGCCGGCCCACCTGCCACAAACAATTTGATGAAGCCACTGCCATCCTGGCCGGCGACGGTCTGCTCACCGCTGCCTTTTTGGTCCTGGCCGAGGGGGCGGTGCGGCAACCTGCTCAGGCTGCTATCTATGCGGAAGTGATCCATCTCATTGCCCAGGCGGCCGGGCATGAGGGTATGGTGGGCGGTCAAATGGCCGATCTGCTGGCCGAGGGACAGCCCAGTTCCCTGGAGCAGGTGGAGGCCATCCATCGCCTGAAAACCGGGGCTCTGCTCACTGCCTCAGTCCGATCCGGCGCCCTGTTGGGCGGCGGCACTCCGGACCAGGTAGCCGCCTTGAGCCGCTATGGCGAAAAATTCGGCTTAGTCTTTCAGATTACCGATGATTTATTGGATGTGGAAGGCGATACCGTCGAAATGGGCAAGCCTACCGGCATGGATGCAGTCCGGCAGAAAGCCACCTATCCCGCGGTCTTGGGCGTGGCCGGTGCCAAAACCCAGGCGCGACACCTGGTGGCGGCGGCCTTGGCCGATCTGGTCGACTTTGGTGACGCGGCCGCGCCGCTCCGGGAATTGGTCCAGTATTTATTGGTCAGACGCAAATAATCTCAGGAGTTAATCTCGTGAAACAAAATTCCCAGGCATTACCATTGGTGCCAAGCGCGCCTCCTGTCAGAAGGAGGCTGTTGGATACCATCAACAGCCCTGCTGATCTTAAAAAAGTGGCCGTCGAGCAACTGCCGCAATTGGCCCAAGAGATCAGGGAGCTGATCATCAGCACGGTGGCCTGTACCGGTGGACACTTGGCCCCCAACCTGGGGGTGGTGGAACTCACCATCGCCCTGCATTATGTCTTTGATTCTCCTCGGGATAAGATCGTCTGGGATGTGGGGCATCAGGCCTATACCCACAAGATTCTCACCGGCCGCAAGGACATCTTTCATACCCTGCGCCAGTCCGGTGGTATTAGCGGTTTTCCCAAAAGGTCGGAAAGCCCCCACGATGCCTTTGATACCGGCCATAGCTCCACCTCCATCTCGGCGGCCCTGGGTATGGCGGTGGGCAAATCTTTGAAGAAAGAACGACGCCGGGTGGTGGCAGTGATTGGCGACGGTTCCATGACGGCTGGTCTGGCCTTCGAAGGCCTCAATAATGCCGGCGACCTCAACAAAGACTTGATCGTGGTCCTCAATGACAACGAGATGTCCATTTCGCCCAATGTGGGGGCCCTGTCTTCTTTCCTCAGCCGCAAATTGACCAAACGGGCTATGGTCTATGCCCGTCGGCAGTTTGAAAATTTCCTGAAAATGGTCCCTGGTATCGGCGAGGAACTCATGCTGTGGGCCAAAAAAAGTGAGGAATCTTTTAAAACCTTCCTGACGCCGGGCATGCTCTTCGAGGCCCTGAAGTTCAATTATCTGGGGCCCGTGCAGGGCCACCGTTTTGATCATCTTTTGGAAACGTTCCATAACGTCAAAAATCTCACCGGTCCTGTCCTGGTCCATGTGATCACCACCAAAGGGAAGGGGTATCAACCGGCCGAATGTAATCCCACCTGTTTCCACGGCTTGGGGAGCTTCGATCTGGAAACCGGGGAGGCGAAAAAGACGCTGACCGACTTGCCCAGCTACACAGCCATCTTCGGCGACACCATGGTCAAGTTGGGGCGGGAGGACCAGCGCCTGGTGGCCATTACGGCAGCCATGCCCGACGGCACCGGGTTAGTGGATTTTCGGTTGCACTATCCGGAGAGGTTTTTTGACGTGGGTATCTGCGAGCAGCATGCCGTCACCTTTGCCGCCGGCCTGGCCTTGGAAGGCCTGCGCCCGGTGGTGGCCGTTTATTCGACCTTCCTGCAGCGGGCCTATGATCAGGTGCTCCATGACGTCTGCCTGCAGAACCTGCCGGTGGTTTTTGCCCTGGATCGAGGCGGCATTGTTGGTGAGGATGGGGAAACGCATCAAGGGGTGTTTGACCTGTCGTATTTGCGGCACCTGCCCAACATGGTCGTCATGGCCCCAAAAGACGAAGACGAATTGCGCCACATGCTCTTTACGGCCATAAACCACAAAGGCCCCATCGCCCTGCGCTACCCCCGGGGAAGCGGCGTGGGCGTGCCCCTCTCGCCGGTCCTCAAAAATATCCCCATCGGCCAAGCCGAGGTCTTGACCGCAGGCCAGGACCTGCTCATGCTGGCGGTGGGGGCTTCGGTCTATCCGGCTCTGGAGGCTGCCAACGAGTTGGCCCAACAGGGGTTTCAGGCCACTGTGGTCAACGTCCGCTTCGTGAAGCCCCTGGACCAACACACCATCCTCACTTGGGCTGCCAAATGCGGGCGGGTCCTGACCGTGGAAGAAAATGTTACGGCCGGCGGCTTTGGCAGCGCCGTATTGGAACTCCTGGCCGATCAGGGTATGTTCGGCATCCCGGTCAAGAGGTTGGGCGTGGGAGACGTCTTTCTGGAGCACGGCAGCCAGAAGATCCTCCGCCGGAAATATGGGCTGGACGCCCAGGGAATTTTCGAGCAGGCTCTGAGCCTTTTGGGCCAGGCCAACGGCAAGAAAAACGTGGTATTCGGCAGTTTTTAGACGGATGCCTCTTGTCCCTGGCACCAGATCTTGGCTCTGCCAGGGGCAAGAGGCTTGGTCCAACGGTTATCTGCAATTCACGGCCAGCCCGCCAGCCGCATCTCAGGCCCTGATGATCCGCGTGGCGCCTTCTGGGCCTTTTCAGCCTTCCTGCCAAAGTCCAACGATGTTCAAATGAAGAAACATATGTTTAGAAAATTGAACAGGCGCAGGGACCGGGTGACGGAAAACCCAGATATTTTGGGAAGTCCGAAATTGGCACAAAACATGAAAGGGAAAGGGGTAGAGAAAAATTCCAGCAGCGACGAGAGCGAGAACCAACAATGAAAGAGAAAGACGCATTTTTCCACTCAGGCAGCGATCAGCCCCTGACCGAGGCGGACCGCCGGGCCCGGGTGGCGGCCATCAAGCGGGCTGTGGCCACCGGGACCTACCGGTGTAACGATCAGGCACTGGCTGACTGCCTACTCACCGATCTGCTCTGGGAGCAATGGCAACGCCGGCGGTTGGCGAAACGTTTTGCAGATTAAACAGTGGTGCCGATTTCGCCCAGCGTTTGGAAATAGATGCGACGGATCAACCCAGGTTTGGCCTTAATCATCAGCCCCAATTGCATGCAAACGTTGAAAAAGAGGGTAGGAGTAAAATTCAACGGCATGGCTTTGCGGCAGGAACTCAGCAATTGCCCCAGGTCTTGTTGGACTTCCCGGGCTTTCTGGCGGACGTTTTCCAAACCGGTCCAGATGGGCAGCAAGATGAGATCCGTCTTTTCCTGCAGACGGGCGATTTCCACTCGCAGCCGGTCAGCCTGATTGGCGCCCGCGGCATCGTTATCCCCATCGCTTTCCAGCCTTTCCAGCACGATCTCCACACCCAGTTTTTCCAAAAATTTTAAGAGAAATTCTTTGGGGCCGTTTTCCCAGGCCGTCAGGCCCCAGATATCGTCGGGGATCCCCACCGTCCGGATGCGGCGGCGGGGCAACAACCGGCGCCCATCTTTGACGACACTGAAGAGTTGTTCCTTTAACTGTTGGAAGTAGCCCTGTTTGACTTCCCGGAAGGAACGACGCAGATGCAGGCGGCCATGGGCCTTGAGTTTAGCAAAGAACCAATCCCGGCGCCAGAGGCGTCGGAGTACCGACGGCCAGGTATAGAACCCCTTCATAGCCCGCAAGGTGCCTATCTGCAGTTCCAGGGGCGTCATATAGCGGGGCACAAAGACGGCGTGATGGCCATCGTAGTATTGCCAATCCTGATGCAAGAGGCGATTTTGACTGGCCAGCTCATCATAAATGGGCGTGCCGGGAATGGGGGTCAGAATCAAGTATTGGAGGGAATCTATATCGATGTCGTGGGAAAACTTGACCGTGTCCTCCATGACCTGCAAGGTGTCTTCTTCGGAGCCAAAGACAAACATGCCGTGGACCGCGATGCCGTAGCGGTGAAAGGTGGTCACCGCCTGTTGGATGTCGGCTACGGTCTGGCCTTTTTTAAAGGCCTTCAAGGTGGCCGGATTAATGGATTCCAGGCCGATGAAGACCATATAACAACCGCTGCGGGCCATGAGGTCCAACAATTCCTGATCTCTGGCAGCCTCTACCCGCACCTGGGCACTCCACTCCACCTTAAGCCCTTCAGCAATCATGCGGCGCAGGAGTTCTTTGCTGCGGGTCAGATCGGCGGTGAAGTTATCGTCGCAGAAGAAGATATGCTCAGCCTGACTGCCATTCTGCCGGATTTCGGCCAAGACGCGGTCGATGGAATTATAGCGGAACTTGCGGCCGAACAGAAGGATCACCGAACAGAAATGGCACCCATAGGGGCAGCCCCGGGAGGTGGCAATGGAGACGACGCTCTGTTTGCCCGGCTGCCAGCCATGAATGAGCCGATAATCGGGGATGGGGAGAGCGTCCAGGTCTTGGAAAAACGGCCGCCAGGGATTGAGGCGCACGCCAGCGTCGACGTGGTAACAGAGATTGCCGATTCCTTCAAGACCGGCATTGGCATTCAAAGCCGTCACCAATTCCGGCAAAGCTTCGTCGGCTTCACCACAGATGACGTAGTCAGCGTGGGCCAGGCTCTCCTCTGGTAAGAAACTGGGGTGCGGCCCGCCGATGACGACGGGAATACCCTGGTTCCGATAATAATCCCCCAATCGTAGGGCCCGGGGCATGGTAGGGGTGATGGAGGAGATGCAGACCAGATCAGGGGAAAAATTTAAGGTGGCCAGGTCGGGTTGGCAAATTTCCTCAACCACGACTTTCACGTTATACCCCTGATCCCGGAGGATCGTCCCCAAGAGAACACAACCCAGGCGAGGAATGGCCACCCGGGAAAAAATATGGGGACGGGGGTTGCGAGGTTCGATAAATAAAATATTCTGAATCGGCCGGTCCATAGGTCTCCCTCCTGAAAGAGGTAGTCTGATAGACACACCTCAGCCGTTCAAAGTTTACCTACTTTTCGCAAAAATGTCAAAAATATTCCGACAGGACAGGAGAGTGGCTCGGCAGGCCAGCTGATCGGGGGCAGGAGCAGATATTTTTGAAGCAGAGTCCTACCCTGCAGGTGGGATTCTGCTTCAAAAAGTGCCGGCACGACCGGGGGGCAGGAGCGAGGGCCTCACCCACCGGTAGCCCGGTTTTCTGGGTGGCTTAAACGCAACCGGTGGGTTTGGCCAGGCCGGCCATTTTACAGGCGCCTTTCCCAGGTCCTGACGGGAACAGCTCATAGATGTATTTCAGCTTGAAGCCAGTAACCTTGGAGAGAATCCGCACCATGGGGGCGATGCCGTTTTTCTTATAGTAATCCTGCAGCATGTTGATGACTTTCCAATGGTCATCGTTCAGTTCTTTGATGCCTTCAGATTCTTTCACGTAATCAACCCATTCCTGACACCATTGGTCCAGGTTTTCCAGGAAGCCGTCTTCATCTACCTGAAAGGTTTTGCCTTTGTATTCAACTGTGGCCATAGATATCCTCCTAGTGTATTTTTAATCTAAACGATCTTAGGTCGGGGCCATGTGATTTTTTGTACTATAGCTTGCAACCCTTGTCAATAAGGAAATTTACCACATTTTCGGAAAGGTGGCAAGATTTCTCGGAATCCCTGATTTTCGGGGAGATTCTGCCGGTCTGCAGCCAAGTGTAAAAATGGCTCACGATGCCGAAGCCTCAGGGCACGACGTCGGAGGAGCAAAAATCTTGCCGGGGTTCATAATATTATTGGGATCGAAGGCCTTTTTGAGGCGGAGGCTGAGGGCGATGACGGCCTCGGACAACTCCAAACCGATATACGGCGCTTTGCTGATGCCAACGCCGTGTTCGCCGGAGAGAGTACCGTCCAGTTGCCGGACCACGGTAAAAATCTGCCCCACGGCTTTCTGGGCCGCCTCTCTTTCCCCGGGCTGGCTCCGGTCATACATGATATTCACATGGATGTTGCCGTCGCCGGCGTGGCCGAAGCAGAGGATGGGCAAGCCGGCTTGAGCACTGATGCCCTCGATGGCGCTCACCAAGGCAGGGATCCGGCTAATGGGGACCACCACATCTTCGCTCAGTTTGTGGGGCTTAAGCTTGAAGGCGGCCGGCGACAGGACTTTGCGGGCCTGCCAGAGCCTGTCGGTCTCCGCCGGCGTCTGGGCCTCGAGCACCAGTGCCGCCTCTTGCCCCCGACAATAAGCTGCAACGGCTGCGGCTCGCTCTTGGACATCGTGGGGGTGGCCGTCCACTTCGATGAGCAACAGGGCCTGGATGGCCTCGGGGAGCTCATAGGGCAGCCATTGGCGCACGCAGGCCAGGGAAGCACGGTCAAGGAATTCCAGGGCGCTGGGGGCCAACCGGGCCTTGAGGAGCCGCCCCACGGTTTCGGTGGCAAGCCGCAAATCTGTAAAACCCGCCAACAATGTCTGGCGGGCCGCTGGCTGCGGGATGAGGCGGAGGATGATCCGGGTAATGATCCCCAGCGTCCCTTCCGAACCCACCAGCAGGCGAGTCAGATCATACCCCACAACTCCCTTGGCCGTCCGCACCCCGGTATCAATAATTTCACCGGTGGGCAGGACTACCCGCAGGCCCAAAACATAATCCCGGGTCACCCCATATTGGACGGCGGCGCTGCCCCCGGCGTTTTCTGCCACATTGCCGCCGATGGTGCAAAAATTAGCACTGGAGGGATCGGGGGGATACCACAGTCCTACCTTGGCAGCCGCAGCCTTGATCTGGCCGGTAATGACGCCGGGCTCCACCACGGCCAGAAAATTGTCCGGGTCGATCTCCAGGATCCGATTCAAGCGGGAGGTCACCACCACCAAGCCGCCCTGCACCGCCAGGGCACCACCGGTGGTGCCGGTGCCGGTGCCCCGAGGGATAACGGGAAAACGATAGTCATTGGCTATCTGGAGGATCCGGGAAATCTCGGTCTCATGGCCCGGCAAAGCCACTGCCTCGGGCACGAACAGGCCGTTGGCCGCGTCGTAGGCATAACAGTGGCGGTCGGCTGGGGCCGTCAGAAGATAATCGGGCCCCAACACAGTTTGCAGGGCTTGCAGGGCTTGAGGCGAAATCGTCATGGCGTCTGGGCAGGCCGGGTTTTGGCAGAGGATTATCGGGATATCGGCCAGAGCGGTTTTTTTTTATTATATATCAGAAAATCTAGCCGTTGCCATCCCCCTCAAGACCATTAACCTTTAGAGCCCAGGCGCAGGCCGCCGTGGATGAAGAAGGTATCCCCGGCCAGGGCCTCGTTGCGATAGAGTTCGCCGATCAGGGAGGCCACTTCGGCGGGTTCAATAAGGCGGCCGATGGGCACCTGCTCCAGGATTTTCTCCAGGGCTTTCTGGTTCATCCCCTTGACCATGGGCGTGCCCACATATCCCGGGGCAATAGCCACGCAGCGGATCTGTCCGGCCAAACCCCGCCGAAAGAGTTCGGCAGTGATCACCTTGGGCATGACGTTCATGGCCGCCTTGGTGGAGGAATAATTGATCTGACCGGCTGTGCCCAACGAACCGGTGGAAGAAAAAAGGCAGATGAGTCCCCGACAATTGTGGTTGATCATCCGTTCCAGACATTCCCGGACGGTAAGAAAGACGCCGGTGAGGTTGATATTGATGACGGCCTGAAAGTTCTCCAAGGACATCTTTTTGGTGACCTTTCCTGTTTCCCGGTCGGGGGCTACCAAAAGACCGTCCCGGATAATGCCGGCCGCGGGAGCCACCAGATGAATCGCCCCGAAGGTGTCGATGGCCAGATCGGCCAAGCGGGCGCAGGCGGCTTCGCTGGTGGTATCGCCGGCCAAGGTCGCCACCTGACCGCCCCCGGCCCGGAGTTCGCCGGCCACCTGCTGCAAGCCGCTCTCACTGACATCACTCAATACCACTTTGCCGCCGTGCTGGACCCAATATTTGGCCAGCTCTGCGCCGATACCGCCAGCGCCGCCGGTAATAACTGCCACTGCATCCTGAATCGTTAACATTCCCTCGGTTATCCTTTCGTTGTAATGCCAAAGCAGATTTAAAAATTATGGAGATTTAGCCCTCCGGCTTTTCAATCCTTACGGCCTCACCCAGACCTTTGAGGAATTTTTGGAACTGCTCTCCCTGTTTTTCCACCAATTTTTGAAACTCCAAAGCGGTGGCAGCCAAGCCCAGGCCTTTTTCCTCCAAGAGTTGGCGCAGAACTTGGATGGTTTCCTCCTGTGCCGCCACTTTGTCCTTGAGAGCGTCACATTCCTTGACCAAGTCAGCGTATTGTTGTTGCGGCACCAAACCCCAAAGCTGTAGGTAATCATGATAGGCAGCCTGGAGGTTCCCGGTCATATCTTCCCATTGTTTAGAGCTGTCCGAGTCCGCGGCTTCGGGTTCAGGTGCCGACGCTGAACTGAAAAACCAGGGACAGTATTGGGCTAACAGCGGTATACTTTTTTCCTGCCAAGCCAAGAGATCTTCCAAATATTTCTGATTCCGGGCGGCCTGTAAAAAGAGTCTGCCCCAGAATTCCAAGAGGCGATAGTCCATTTAATCCTCCGTCAAAGGCGTGGACGGCGAGCTCTGATCTGCCGGTTCAAGGGCGGTCGCCATCGGTGCCGCAGCAGGAGAGGCCGCAGTCCCGGTAGTCTCAGTTTCAGCGACGGAGGCTGGAGGGGGGATGGCTGCCGACGACGATTTGGCTGTCTTGGATCGAGCCCTCTCCCTGGCTGCCTGCCGGCTGGCCGCGGCTGCGGCCTTGTCGGCTTGGTCCTCCAAGTCAAGATGGAAACGCACCGGCCCCCGAAAATCCAGGAAGCACTGATCCAGAGAACATTCACTATCCGGCAACGACCAGCTGGTGGCGATGGCAACATGGCCCTTGGGAAAGACCGTAACCTCGGCATCCACCCAAGCGGTGGGCGCCAGAGCCGATTCTTTTTCCACCAGGTCATCTTTGTCGGCCACGCAGATGAGCCAAGGCAGGCCCTTCTCCTTGACCCGGGAAAAATTCAAGGGCCGGTTGAAAAGGCGTACCGGCAACGTCCCGTCAGCGGCTACCGGGATAGTGTAGGAATCGTAACTGAGCTTGCAGATCTCCAAAGGCAGATCGGTCTGGTCATACAAGAGCCAGTAGTTGATGGCCGCCGCCGTCTTGTTGATTTTCAAGGTCCGCTCGAAGAGCTTTATATCCCGAATAAAGGTAAAGATGGGGTTGTCCTTTTCGATACTCTTCAATTTATACACCCAGCTCATGAGCCGACCATTCACCACCCGATTGCCGTTGGGCAAGGTCTTGAGGGCGAAGCGGATATCCTCAAAGAGAGGGGGGATTTGAGCTAAGAACGCAGCCAAACCAGCGCTCTTGGTACCGTCCATGGGGGCCACACTGGTAATAAGGGCATCCACCAGACCGTCCAGTTCGCCGGAAAGATAATTGATTATGGCCGTAAAGCCGCCCTGACAATAGCCGCAGAGGGTAGCCGGCCGTTTGTGCGCGGCGGAGATCTGCTCCAGAAAATATTTGGTATCCAGGCAATCGTCTTCGCCGGTCATGACCTGTACGGCCGGGGTGGTGTCAATATCTTTGACGATGCGGATATACGTGGGAATCCCCTGATTGGCGAAACAATGCACAAAACTTTTGCCTTCATCCGGCAGGAACGCCAAAATGTTGGCCCCCAGGACATAAGGCGGGATGATCAATACGGGTTTGCCGCCACTGCGGACCCGGACGTCCTTGTTACGGGGCAGGACTTGGTAGAGCAGGAACCGCTCGGTTTCAGCGGTTTTCACATAGGTGCCATCATCGAAGTGAAAGCCGTATTCCGGCTCGATGTCCCGGATGGCCTTGGGGTAATCGTGTACCACCAGTTCCAGGAGCCGGGCCTGTCTGGCCATAAAGGCAGCGATATCTTCACCGGGTTGGTCGCAGAGGGTATTGATCCAAGCCCGGTAACCCTGCTCCAACTGCTGGGCTTGGAAATCAGAAAGGGCCTTCAAGCCAATATTGAAACCTTGCCCTGTCAAACGCAGATTAAATTCCAACAGGGAGAGATGATCAAGCAGAAGCCGTTCGGGCGGTTGTTGTTCTAGGTGGTCTTTCTCTAAGGCCACAAATGATTCCAACGCCGAGAACGTGGGGGCTAAAAAATCCAGACAATAACGGCTCAACCCCACCCAATACGTCTGCAACAGGCGGGCCTGATCAATGCTGGCCGAGATCAGCTTGGCCTGCAAATCCAAAACTTTTTCCGGCAGGATTTCCGGCTGAGGGGCATCCTCCGCGGTCAGCAGGCGAGTCGCAACTTTCGACTCCGACATGGTATACTCCTTAACAAAACTCCATACGACTTGTGTCAGTGAGGCAAAACACCAAGCAACCCCAAAAGGGCTGAGGTTGCTTGGTTGACCAATCAACCGCACGTGAGATCCGGTCCTCCGGAGTGAGCGGTATGCCTCTGATGGGGCAGGCCACGCCTTTGCGGTGGTCTAATCGGTCTTGGCTTTTTCAGCCTTTTGGGCTTCGACAAAAAAAGCGTCCAGCTTTTTGAAGTTTTCATCCATGGTCTTTTTAAAATCTTCACAGCTTTTTTTGTAGGACTTATTCCATTCGGCCAGGCCTCTCTTGACATCTTCCGGCAGATTGCCCATCTGGCCAAGGAACAAGGCGCCCATGCGGTCCATCTGTTCCTGCAGCATCATCATGGCGGCATAGGAATTGTCAAAGGAGGTTTTATAAAAGTCCAACATCTGCTTGCCTAATTTTTTAGGGTCCATCATAGGTTGCTCCTCGTAATGACTGGCCGCCGCTTAGGCTACCAGGGTTTCCAGATTTTGGAAGCCGCTGTCGACCATCGCCTTGGCCTGCTCGCATTGTTTTTTGTAGGCGGCCTGCCATTCGGCCATGTTTTTCTTCGCCTCTTCCGGGTAGCTGCCCACCTGTCCCCAGCACATCTGCCCCAACCGCTCCATCTGGGTCTGCATCAGGGTCAGAGTATTGTAGGATTGATCGAAAACCATTTTAGACATTTGAATCATTTCCAGGGTCATCTTTTTGGGATCAAACATTGTGCTTCTCCTTGCTGCCGGTCAAGCCGGGTTTTTCTCTTACTGTAACCGCTGCCACGGCCCTTGTCAAGGAAATATTTTGCACTGCAAAATTTTTTTCTGGATAGAACCATCTCTCGTACTAGCTTTTTTATCAGAAGAATTTAGAAAATATGCAGGTTTCGGCCCTTCTCAAGGCAAATTAAATTGCTAACTGCAAAAAATTCCGTTACAATATCATTTTTAAGGGAGAAGACCATGTCTGAACCGGTGATCATCAAAAAATATGCCAATCGGCGGCTGTATGATACGGAGCATCGCGTGTTTGTGAGCCTGGGCCAGATCGCCCAGATGATCAAGAAAGGTCGGGAGGTGCAGGTCAGGGACGAGACCACCGGTGAGGATGTCACCGCCTATGTTCTGACCCAGATAGTCTTGGAGGAAGCCCGGAAGAAATCGCTGCTGCTGCCCGTGTCGTTGTTGTCGCTGCTCATCCGTTCGGGCACAACGGTTCTGAGTGAGTTTTTTGATAAGTATCTGGAGCAGGTTTTGAAAAATTATCTGGCCTACAAACAGGCTATGGACGCCCAATTCCGGACCTGGCTGGAGTTGGGCCAGGATCTGTCTACCCTCACCTCCGAGGCCATGGCCAACCTGACGCCGCTGCCGTGGCTGGATCTCTTCCCCAAGCCCAGTGCGCCGGCAGCCGAGCCGGAAAAAGAAGAACAGTCATAAATCTCATGAAGGACGTGGGCGACCCTTGACTGGCGCCGCCCTCTGAAGTTATTCTTGGAGATATTTGACCATCAGGACCAGGTCCGATTCCGTCCCTTCCAGATCCTTGACAAACCCCCGCAGGTTAGCCACTTCCTTGAAGCCCATTTTTTCGAAAAGATAGAAAGCCTTGTCGAGTCGGGGTGGAATTTCGATGTGAATCTGCTCTAGACCCAGTCTCTTGGCAATATCAATGAGGTTCTGCAGGAGTAGAGTCCCCAGACCCCGCACCCGATATTGGGTGGAGGTGGTCAGCCGCAGTTCAGCCTGATGTCGGGTCCACCCTATGGGGTTAAAATGCAGGGTGGCATCGCCGACAATATCGCCATTGTGAAAGGCAATCAGGGAGAGAATATTGTCGTAATCCAGTTCATAGATCCAGTTCTCGATGACTTTGGGATCCGAAACATCCTCTTTCAGACAGAGACGGTCCTCCTGGGGTAGGTTGGCGAAATAGGCTGCCAGTTTGGCTTCATCCTCTTTCAGCAGGGGCCGGAGGGTGACGGGCGTGCCATCGTCCAACGAAACTGTTTTGGGATAGGTGGTCGTGAGTATTTCTAGTAAGGTATCCATGATCTTCTCCGCGTGCTTCCTCAGTCAGGCCGTTTTCGGGGGGTATTATCAGAAATACCAGCCGCGCTCCACAATCATCGCATAGCCCATGCCGCCGCCGACGCAGAGACTGGCTAGACCCACTTCCACTTGCCGTTTTTTCATCTCGTAGACCAAGGTGACGAGGATGCGGGCGCCGCTGCAGCCAATGGGGTGGCCCAGGGCGATAGCGCCGCCGTTCACGTTGACGATTTCCGGGGATAGATGCAGTTCTTTGAGGCAGGCGAGGGACTGGGCGGCAAAGGCCTCATTAAGTTCAACCAGTTCAATTTTTTTGCCCAGCAATTCGGTGGCCTTTTCGATGGCCGCGCGGACCGCGAAGATAGGTCCGGTGCCCATCAGCTCGGGTTCGCAGCCAGCAACGCTATAGCCGACGATTTTAGCCAGGGGCCGAATCCCCATCTTTAAAGCCCGCTCTGCTGTCATGAGGAGCAGGGCGGCAGCGCCGTCATTGATGCCCGACGAGTTGCCGGCGGTAATCGTGCCGTTTTTGGCAAAGGCCGGCTTCAGCTTGGCCAACTTCTCGGCGGTGGTGCCGAAGCGGGGGAATTCATCGGTATCAAAAATGATGGGGTCGCCCTTGCGTTGGGGCACCTCAACGGGGACGATCTCGTCCCGAAACCGTCCGGATTTTATCGCGGCCTCAGCCCGCTGCTGGCTCAGAGCAGCGAATTCGTCCTGGTCCTGCCGACTTAACTGAAAGCGTTCCGCAACATTTTCGGCGGTGATACCCATGTGGGTGTCACCGAAAGAGCACCAGAGACCGTCATGGATCATGGTATCCAAGATCTGGACGTGTCCCATGCGTGCCCCCCAGCGCACCTGGGGCAGGACAAAGGGGGCCTGGCTCATGCTCTCCATGCCGCCGGCCACGACGATTTCAGCGGCGTCAACCTGAATTTTTTGGATACCGGTAATTACCGCCTCCATGCCGGAGCCGCAGACGGCGTTCACCGTGATGGCCGGGGTATATTGGGAGACGCCGGCCAACAGGGCAGCCTGGCGGGCCGGATTCTGTCCCTCGCCGGCCTGAAGAACATTGCCCATGACCACCAGATCAACTTTATCCTGACGAATTTTGGCCCGGTGCAAAACTTCTTTAATAACGATACCGCCCAGCTCCACCGCCGGTATCTCCCGCAAGGTACCGCCAAAGGTGCCGATGGGAGTCCGCACGGCACTGGCAATAACAACTTCTTGCATTTTTTCCCTCTCTTTTCGGTTCACTGTGAGGTGGATGGTTGTAATTCTTTCACCATCAGGGCGATATCGGCATACTGGGAGTTATATACGTCCTTGACATAATTTTTCAGCACGGTCATTTGGCTGAACCCCGCTTTTTCAAAGGCCGAGATGACCCCCTGGCGATTGGTGACGATCCTGGCCAGGAGCTTTTTGACGTTATGGGCAGCCGCCAGTCTGCTCAGTTCTTCAATAAGCGCCGCGCCTAACCGCCGGCCCTGGAACTCGGGAGCTACGGTCACTCGAATTTCAGCCACATGGCGGCCCCAGCCAAAGGTCTGGTAATGCAAGGTGGCATTGGCGACGATGCGGCCGGCAAACTCCGCTAGAATGGGTAACACATTGTCATAATTCAGGTTTCTGGTCCATTTCTCTATCAGTTTCCGGTCGGTTACCACATTGCGCAAAAAGCGCCGATCTTCAGGGTCCAGGTTGGCAAAAAAACTGTACAGGGAATATTGATCATCCCTAGTCATGGGCCGCAGTGTGACCTTGCTGCCGTCTGGCAACGTAATCTGCTTAGGATATCCTTCCAACACGGGTGGCTCCTTTCTTGGGAAAAATCACCATAGTCGTTGAGACCTGACCTATTGGAGTTGGCGACCTATCAGGTCACCATCCGCCCTCACAGGCTTCTTTCGTGTTAGCCATCCCTAATTTAATTATTGATATATTTAATTTATAGTAACACTTCAGTTAACTGATAGCTTCGCCTCAGGTAAAGGAGGTAAGGAACCGGTAACCACATAAATTTTGAGAGCGCTGA
>DYEV01000019.1 GCA_020725545.1 Desulfobacca sp.
AACCGTTGGCTCTGCCCTTCTTGGTCATATCATCTCCAGAAATATTATTTCCTTGATATTACCACGGGTTAAGCAATTTCGCGAGCCTTTTTTGGGTCAATTTTACGTAATAATTTCGATACGTTTTGCAACAGTCTCAAGTTAGCGACTATGGGGGAAATCACGATGAAGAAATTCTGGTTTTGGTCGTTGGGTTTTATGCTGGCGCCGATCATGGTACTGGGCTTGTTGACAGCGGCAGAGGCTGCGAAAGAAGAAACAAAAAAGGCGGCCAGCCCGCCGGTCAGCAGTTATGCCCCGGTGGTCATCAAAGAGCCCTTTGCCGTGACTCTGGAGCGGATGAAGAAGGAAAAACCCCAGATCATGCAGCGGCAGATGGATCTCTTGAAACAGCGCTATGATTTGGAAAACCGGCCGGCGTCCGGGGTGACCATGACGCGGGGCAAAGCGGTCCAGGAAGGGGTGCGGGTGAAACTCTCCCAAGGAATGACCTGGGAAAAACTGGCGGAGATGAACCCGGAGCAGATCAAAGAACAAGGCCTGTGGCCGGCCGGTTTCCTGCCGCTGCCCCATCCCAATCATCCGGAAGGGGGCATGCTCTTCCCCAAATTCCACATTGAGGAGATCAAAAAACAGGAAGGCCGGGATCTGACCCGCTTTGACCTGGACTATGATCTGCCGGACCACTTCTTGCCGGAATTTCCGCCGGCCATCTTCCTGACCACCCGGCCGGACCTGGGAGATGTGAGTCAGGGCAAAGTGGTCACTCTGATGAACTACTATGAATTGTTCAACGGCATCCTCAACCCCAAACAGTTGGAGGGTTTGCGCCTGTTGGTGACGCCGTTTCCCCAGCAGCAGTTCAACCAGACGGAGGATCGGCGTTCGGAGCTGCCCAGTCGGGGGGTGACCTGTTTTGACTGCCATGTCAACGGCCACACCAATGCCGCCACACACCTGGTGGGCGACATCCGGCCCCAGGAGTTCCGCCACAGGATCGACACCCCGCCGCTGCGGGGGGTGAATATCCAGCGGCTCTTCGGCTCCCAGCGGGCTTTAAAATCCGTTGAAGATTTCACCGAATTTGAACAGCGGGCCGCCTATTTTGACGGCGATCCGGTGATTGGCACCAAGAAGGGCCTGAACATCCTGGACCGGGGTCATCAGGTGCATGCCATGGCCGAATTTCAGGCCATTCTGGATTTTCCGCCGGCCCCCAAGTTAGACATCTATGGGAAATTGGACCCCAAAAAAGCCACAGAGGCCGAATTGCGGGGTCAGGAAATTTTCTTCGGCAAGGCCCAGTGTGCGGTGTGCCATATTCCGCCCTATTACACGGATAACTTGATGCACAACCTCAAGACGGAAAGATTCTTCAAGCCGCAGATGGTAAACGGCCGCATGGCCAACCAGGACGGTCCCATCAAGACCTTCCCACTCCGGGGTATCAAAGAATCACCGCCGTATCTCCATGATGGCCGTCTCTTGACTCTGGAAGATACGGTGGAATTCTTTAATCTGGTGCAAGGATTAAAGCTCACCCCTCAGGAGAAAAAAGACCTGGTGGCCTTTTTGCGGGCCCTGTAAGGGGCCAGGGGCGAGCGGTTGGCTCTCCACTTTCCACTTTAGCAGTGATAGTGAGCCTTCGCCAAGGCGGGCGCCGCCGGAGCATGCCGGTCGGCGCCTTGAATTTTCTTGAATATTGTCATATTATTAACCAATGAGACCTAAATTGAGCGCTTCTTGAAGAAATTGCCTGGTAGCCGCAGGCTTTAGCCTGCGCTCAGAACGACCTGATTGGTAGCAGTAACTTAGCGCCATCTAAAGATTGCGGCTACAAATCGCCTAATTCGGGTAAGCATATTTTCAGGCCTCAGAGGACCAGATATCATGGCAGTCTTGGAAATACAGACCTATCCCGCTCCGGTTTTAAAGGAAAAGGCCCGGCCGGTGGCGGCAATCGACGCGGAGATTCAATGTCTCATTGATAATATGGCCGATACCATGTATAATGCGCCAGGTATCGGTCTGGCCGCCAATCAGGTGGGGGCCTTGCACCGGATCATTGTCTATGATCTGACGCCCAAAGAAAATGGGCGCAATCTTAACGTGATCATCAATCCGGAGATCGTGGCCGCCTCGGGAGAGTTGGTGCACAATGAGGCTTGCCTCTCTGTCCTGGATTATTCCTGCGACGTCAAACGCAAGGCCTGCGTCACCGTCACCGGTTTGGATCGGGAAGGGAAGCCTGTTTGCATTGAGGCCAAGGATTTGCTGGCCGTGGTGTTGCAGCACGAAATTGATCATTTGGACGGGGTTCTCTTCATTGATCGGATCAGCCGCTTGAAACGGAGTTTGTACAAACGGCAGCTCCAGAAAAGTTTAAAGAAATGAGCGGGCTCCGGCGCCTGGTCTTTATGGGGACGCCGGAGTTTGCCGTGCCCAGTCTCCGGGCCGTGGCCGCGGCGGGTTTTGACCTCGCCGCGGTGGTCAGCCAGCCGGACCGGCCCCGGGGCCGGGGGCAGAAGGTGACTTACCCGGCGGTGAAGACGGCGGCCCTGGATTTGGGCCTGCCGGTATGGCAGCCGCGCCGCAAAGGCCAAGCTGATATTTTGGCCGACCTGCAAGAGCTGCGGCCTGACCTCATCCTGGTGGTGGCCTTCGGCCAGCTCTTGTCCCAGGCAGTCCTGGACATTCCCCGCTTGGGGGTTTTGAATGTCCATGCCTCGCTGCTGCCCCGCTATCGGGGGGCGGCGCCCATTCAATGGGCCATTCTCAACGGCGACGAGGTCACCGGGGTCACCATCATGTGGCTGACCCTGGAAATGGACGCAGGTGACATTTTTCTGCAGGAAGAGCAGCCCATCCGGCCGGACGATACCGCGGGGACCTTGGCGGCTCGCTTGGCTGAGCAGGGGGCCCGCCTGTTGGTGGGGAGTCTGCGGGAGATTGCCGCAGGGCGGCCGGTGCGGCAACCTCAGCCCAGCCAGGGAGTTACCTATGCTCCCATGGTTACCAAAGAAATGCAGCGCTTAGATTTCAGCCGGCCAGCGGTGATCCTGCATCGCCTCATCCGGGCCCTGGACCCCAGCCCGGGGGCCTATACATTGTATAACGGGGCGGTTCTGAAGGTTTTCCGCCCGACTCTGGGAGCGAGCACAAGGCCGACTGCGCCTCCCGGGACGGTCCTGCAGGTGACGTCGGCCGGTGCGGAAGTGGCCTGCGGCGACGGCACTCTCTGGCTGCAAGACCTGCAGCTGGCCGGACGCCGGCGCCTCAGCGCCCTGGAGTTCGCTCGGGGGCAGCAGCTGGTGCAGCAGCGTTTGGGTTAACTATGGCCAATCCTTCTTTGTCGGAGCAGCCGCCTCTGGTTCTCAACGGCGGCAATTCTCTCCACCCGCAGAAGCGCATTTTCATCGGCCTCCTGGTGGCCACCTGTCTATTATTGGGGTTCATCCTGGCCATCCTCTGGTATGTCCCGTATGTGGGGTTTACCAACATTCACCCAAAACTGCCCCTTATCTTGGGCATCATCTTCGGCAGCCTGATTGTTTTGGTGTTGGCCGGGGTCTTTTTATTAACCTTGACCATTATCCTGGGCCGCGACCTCTTTATATCCCGGAAATTGCGGGGGATTATCGTCAAGATCGTCTTTCCGCTGCTCATCGGCGTCGGCCGTCTCTTTGGGGTCAACAAAGAACGAGTCCAGCAGTCGTTCATCGAGATTAACAACCAATTGGTGTTGGCTCAGCACATTAAGGCGAAGCCTGACAAAATCCTGTTGCTCATGCCCCACTGTCTGCAGTTCCATGACTGTCCGGTGCGCATCACCGGTAATGTGGAGAACTGCAAGCGCTGCGGCAAATGCCATATTAAAGGCCTGGTGGAGATCTCCGATAAATACCGAGTGGGTCTGGCGGTGGCCACCGGCGGTACCATTGCCCGGCGGATTATCGTGGAGCGCCGGCCCCGGGTCATCGTGGCGGTGGCCTGCGAACGGGACCTGGTGAGCGGTCTGCAGGACAGCTATCCCCTGCCGGTCTTCGGCATCCTGAACCATCGGCCCAACGGCCCCTGCTTTGATACGCAGGTGGATCTGGACCGGGTGGAACAGGCGGTCCAGGCTTTTTTAGCCGAAGCGCCCTCGCAATCTTGAAAAAAATCCAGAAGAGCTATACCAACTCTCGCTGGCTGGCCTTGACAGTCCTCTCGACCTGGCAGCGCCTCAATCCCCCGGGCGGTGGCGCCGGCCCTTTTTTGGACGACCTGCTGGCCGAGGCGTTGGCCGAGCATCCCGGGCTGTCCCAACCGGATCAGGCCCTGTTACGGGAGTTGGCCACCGGGGTCATGCGCTGGCGCCGGCGGTTGGATTATGTCCTGGCTCAGACCTCGACCACGCCCATACACCGACTCCATCCAGTGGTTTTGGACATCCTGCGACTGACCGCCTATCAGCTGCTCTTCCTGGACCGCATCCCAGCCCATGCCGCGGTGGCGGAGGCGGTCAATTTGGCCAAAGCCCGGCGCCTGCCCCCGGCTCTCGCAGCCTTTGTCAATGCGGTGGGCCGCAAGTTGGCGGAAAGGGGGAAGACGATCGCTCTCCCCAAACCGGAGACCGAACCCATAGCGGCATTGGCGGTGGCTGCCTCCCTGCCCGACTGGCTGGCGGCCCGCTGGCTGACGGAGTTGGGGCCGGAGCAGGCCTGGCGGCGTGGGCGGGCGGTCAATGAAGTGCCGCCCCTGACTGTCAGAGTGAACACGGCATTGGTGAGTCGGGAGACTTTAAGCGACATCTTCCGGACGGAGGGCGTGGCCACGGCGCCTTGCCGATGGTCCCCCCTGGGGTTGACCATCCTCTCCTTGTCGGGATCGCCTCTGAGCCTACCCTCGTATCAACGGGGTCTCTGGCTCTTTCAGGATGAGGCGGCGCAGTTGGCAACCCTGCTGCTGCAAGCTCGGCCAGGGCAGAAGATCCTGGAGATCGGCGCCGGCCGGGGTGGCAAGACCAGTCATTTGGCCCAGATTCTGGGAGGGGAGGGCCTTATCCTGGCCTTAGACAACAAGGCGCGGCGTCTGGGCGATCTCCGGCAACAGCTGCAGCGGCTGCAATTGACCGGCGTCGCAGTGCTGCAGGCCGACGCCAGCCGGCCCTTGCCTTTGGGGGCAGAGGGCCTCTTTGACCGGCTCCTCATCGATGCGCCCTGCTCGGGCCTGGGGGTGCTGCGCCGCCACCCGGAGCTGAAATGGCGGCGCCAACCGGGGGATGGCGATGGCTTTGCCGCTTTGCAGCGCCTCCTGCTGATACAGGCCGCCCCGTACGTGCGGCCGGGGGGCTTGTTGCTCTATATCACCTGCACCACTGCAGCAGAAGAGAATGAGGCTGTGGTCCAGGAGTTTCTGGCGGCCCGACCGGAGTTTGCCCTCCTTCCGGCGGCAGCCCAAGCACCATCGCCGGCCCGGCAGTTCCTCGAGGCCCAGGGCTATTTTCGGACTTCGCCGGAGGACCACAATATGGATGGCTTTTTTGCGGCGGTGCTGCAGTGCCAGGCTTAGGGGAAAAATTGTTGCGGAAAAGGGCCTGAAATGGATATATGAAATAAGATAGGCGCGTTTATAACCTGAGGGGGCGGGGCTGGAGACCCGCCCCCCGGAGAAGGCTGCAACCGGAAGCCAGCGGCTCATGGTATTCGAAAACACCCGCCATCGGGCAGCTGCAAGACTTTTGCGAAAGAGAGCTTTAATAAGGGACCTATGAAACGTTTCTTCTATCCCCAATCCGTGGCCGTCGTCGGAGTATCGGAAAACCCCGACAACTTGGGCCGTAATATTGTCAATAATTTAGTGGAGTTCGGCTTCCAGGGGGACATCTTCCCGGTGGGGCCGAAGGGCGGTCGGATCCTGCATCTGGATATTGCCCGACGCTTGGAGGACCTGCCGTCAACTCCCGACCTGGTGGTGGTCCTGGCCCCGGCCCGGGTGGTGCCAAGCATCCTGGACGCCTGCGGTCAGATGGGAGTGCAGCGGGTGGTGGTGGAATCGGGCGGCTTCTCCGAGTTGGGGCCCGAGGGCCAGCGTCTCGAAGACGAAGTGCGGCAGCGGCTGCGGCAGTATGGCATCCGCATGATGGGGCCCAACGGCTTAGGCGCCATCAATCTGGAGATCGGCCTCTGCCTGCCCTTCATGAATCTGCCCCATAAACCCCGCCTGGGTGGCCTTTCTCTTCTCTGCCAGAGCGGCGGCGTGGGGACCAACGTCATTGCCTGGCTGGCCCAGGCTGGGTTGGGCATGAACAAATTCGTCAGCCTCGGCAATAAATTGGACGTCAATGAGAACGACCTGCTGGAATTTCTCTTGGATGATCCAGGGACTTCTCTCATTTATCTTTATATGGAGGATCTGGCCGACGGCCGGCGACTCATGGAGTTGGGGCGTCGGGCCCGCAAGCCGATTTTGCTGCACAAGGCCAACATTGGCGAGTTAAGCGCCGATATTGCCCGCAGCCATACCGCCTCCTTGGCCGTGGACGATGAGGTGGTGACCGCGGCCTGTTGTCAGGCCGGGATTTTGCGGGTGCACAGCCGCAACGAGTTTCTGCAGGCCGCCATCGCTCTCCAGCAGCCGCCGTTAAAAGGCGACCGCTTGGTGGTCCTCTCCCGTTCCGGCGGCGAAGCAGTAGTGACCGCGGATGCCTGTCACAAGGCCGGTTTTAAATTGCCGCCGTTGTCCCCGGAGATTGTCCAACTCATTGAAAGCCGCTCCCGGGCCGGGGTTATTAAGCCAATTAACCCCTTGGATTTAGGTGATATTTTTGATTTCAGCCTCTATGCTGATGTGGCCGCGGCCTTCTGCCAGGATCCGGACGTGGACGGCATTATCCTGAATTATGGCCCCATCAACGACCTGGAGCGGGAGGCGGCCCGAGCCATGGCCAAAAGCCTCATTGCATCGGCCCGCCGGCACGAGAAGCCGTTGCTCATTACGGTGATCGGCAGCCTGGAAGAGCGGGATTACTTCCGCCACGAATTAGGGGTGCCGGTCTTTGCCTTCCCCGGCGAAGCCATTCGCGCTCTGGCCCTAGCCCGCAATTATTACACCTGCCAATTACCGGCGGCACCGGTGGTGCCTCCGGAGATAAGCTCACTCCCGGCCGTGCAGAGCCTGTTGGCCCCCCATTTGGACAGTCCCGGTCCCGTGCCCATGTCCGTGGCCTTGGAGGCCATGGCCACCTTGGGCATCCCGGTGCCGGGACGCCGGTTGGTGGCGAGTGCCGAGGAGGCCGAAGAGGCGGCCCTGGCCTTGGGTCTCCCCGTCTGTCTGAAGCTGGTGGCCCCCAGTGCCTTGCATAAATCGGATATGGGCGGGGTGCTCCTCAATCTTGCCTCAGGCGAGGCGGTGCGGCAGGGGTTTGAGGCCATGGCGCAGGTGGCCCGGACGCATCTGCCTGCGGGCGAACCTTGGCAGGTCTTGGTCATGTCTTTTATTGAAAAAGGCATGGAAGTTATTATCGGCGCCAAACGGGATCGGGTCTTCGGCCCCATGATTCTCTTCGGCGCCGGCGGCATCTGGGTGGAGGTCCTGGAGGATGTGGCCATGCGTCTGGCTCCCCTGGACCTGGCCGCGGCCCTGGCGCTGATCAATCAAACCAAAATAGCCCGCATTCTCCGGGGGTTTCGTGGCCAAGGGCCGTCTGATCTGCGGGCTTTGGCGCATTGCTTGGTATTGCTGTCGGCTTTCATGTTAGAGTTTCCCCAGGTTCAGGAGGTGGACCTCAATCCAGTGCGGGTCTTCCCGGAGGGGCAGGGCTGCCTGGCCCTGGACGCCCGGATTATCGTGGGGGCGGCAGCCTCGTGAGCTGCCTTCACGGGTTGTTGCAAAGGTTCCTTGAGGGGGGCGGGCCAGGGGGTTCTGACCACTGCCTCATCACCGAAAAACCTTCCCTCAACCCCACCCCTGCCCTTTGGCTGGGCCGAAAGACAGAGAGACTAGAGGTTGTTGCAAAACCTCTTTTTGGTCATCCTGAACGGAGTGAAGGATCTTTATCTCGATGTCAAGATTAGATTCTTCGCTTCGTCAGAATGACGAATATTCGATCCCAGGGTTTTGCAACAGCTTCTAACGAGATTATAAAAATCGTGCAAGCGGGCGGTGCCAGGTTGGCCCGGCCGCCGACAGCGGGGACAGAAAACTGGTTTATCGGAACGTGCCAAATAGTCATCCCGCCGAATTGGCCGAGCTCTTGCGCCGCTGCCAGGTTGCGGCCGCGCTCACCGGCGCCGGTATCTCGGTGGAGAGCGGCATCCCCAGCTTCCGGGGGGTCCATGGGTTGTGGACCCGCTATAACCCCATGGAATATGCGCATATCCAGGCTTTTTTGGACAACCCGGCCAAGGTCTGGGGTATGTTGCGGGAGTTGGACGAATTAATCCGGCAGGCCCGGCCCAATCCGGCCCACCATGCCTTGGCGACCCTGGAAAAAATGAGCAAACTCAAAGGCATCATCACCCAGAATGTGGACAACCTGCACCAGGCCGCCGGGAGTAAGAATGTCATTGAGTTTCATGGCAATGCCCGGCGGTTCGTCTGCCTGCGTTGCCGGCGCCAGATCGACCCGGCCACCTTGGATTTCAGTCAGACGCCCCTGTATTGCTCCTGTGGGGGGCTCATCAAACCGGATATTGTCTTTTTCGGGGAAGAGATTCCCCCCGCCGCCAACCGGGCCGCCTTTGATCTGGCCGAGGCCTGCGACCTCATGCTGGTCATCGGCACCTCGGCCGCGGTCATGCCCGCCAACTTTCTCCCCAAGGCCGCCAAAAACCACGGCGCCGTCATCGTAGAAATCAACCTGGAACCCACCGAATTGACCCGCCGCTTTACCGATTATTTCTTGGAAGGTTCGGCCAGCCAGATCCTGAGCGAGACGGTGGCCCTGCTCAAATAAGTTGTTGCCCAGCTGCTATGAGGGGAGGGGGCCAGGGGGCCAGACCTCTGCCCCCTCTTCTAAAACCCCTCCCCAACCCTGCCACTGGCTTTGGGCTGCGCCACAAGCCCAAAAGAGGGTTTTTCGGTAACGCCCAGGGAAATAGAAGAGTTTATTAACAACCATTTAGTTTTCATCCGGAAAGGCCCTCATTCTTTAGGGGTCTTGACCCATGGCTGCGGCGCCGTTTGTGGAGTATCCTGCGCCAACGGAGTAAGAAAAAAGGCAGCAGCCGTGGTCGGGATCATCAGCGCGGGCCAAACAGCACCTTTCGGAAGCAGGGGCTTTTTAGCCTCGTAGAGGCCCATGCCGCCCTCTGGCCATAATCTTGAGGTAAAACCACCAACTGGGAGAGCCGGATGCGGGAGACCCGCATGTCCGGTTCGGAGGAGGGAGGGGTCAGGTAACCGGCTCTTCCTAGCGCTATCGGCAGGAAATTGCTAACCACTAGCAACTGACCCCTGGCACAGGTTCGCGGCTTTGGCATTTTCCCGGCACTCGAAACGGGATTTTCTTAATACTCTTACCATAAGGATACCCCCCTTGGCGGTGGTTGCCGCCGCAGCCACCACTTGGCTAGTTCCACCACCGGGAGGAGGCTGAGGCTGACGCCGAGGGCCAGGAGCCAGTCATACCAGGACAAGGGGACGGTGTGGAAGAGGCGGCCCAGAGGCGGATAAACGACTACGCCCACGGTCATGGCCAGGGAGACGGCTACGGCGATGAGCAGATAGCGGTTGGCCAACGGGCCGACGGTGAAGAGGGACAGGGTCAGGCTGCGGCAGTTGAAGGCGTTCACCAGTTCGGCAAACACCAGGGTGATGAAAACCATGGTTTGGGCCCGTTCCAGGGCCGTGGTGGGGCTGGCGTCGGCGTCCGGGTTATAGAGATAATAATAGGCAAAGAGCGGCAGGATGAGCAGGGTCTTGTAGCCGGCCATGACGGCCATGAGGATGTTGACTGTTCTGGTAAAGACGCCTTCGTCAGGCGGGCGGGGCGGCCGGGACATGATGTCTGGAGCCTTGGGATCCACCCCCAGGGCCAGGGCTGGCAGGCCGTCGGTGGTGAGGTTGACCCAGAGGATCTGCAGGGCAATCAAGGGCATGGGCAGCCCCAGGAAAAAGGCGCCGGTGAGGATGACAATCTCGGCAAAGTTGCAACTGAGGAGGAAGACAAGATATTTTTTGATATTGTCAAAGATGGCCCGGCCTTCCTCCACGGCAGCCACCAGGGTGGCAAAATTGTCGTCGGCCAGGATCATGGCCGCGGTTTCTTTGGTCACCTCGGTGCCGGTAATCCCCATGGCCACGCCGATATCGGCCCGTTTCAGGGCTGGGGCGTCGTTGACGCCGTCGCCGGTCATGGCCACGACTTCCCCCTGAGCTTTTAAGATATCCACCAGCCGCAGTTTATGCTCCGGCGCCACCCGGGCGAAGACCCGGGTATGGGTCAGGGCGGCGGCCAGTTCCTGATCGCTCATCTGAGAGACCTCCCGGCCGGTGCAGACCGGCGGCGGTGCGGCTGATTTTTTTGTCAATCCCAAGTCCCGGGCGATGGCCGCGGCGGTGAGCGGATGGTCGCCGGTGACCATGATAACCTTGATACCGGCTTTATGGCATAAGGCCACGGCTTCTTTGGCCTCGGGGCGAGGCGGGTCGATCATGCCGGCCAAGCCGACCCAGACCAGATCGGCTTCTTCAGAAGCCGGGACCAGGGCCGGGAGGTCGGTAAAGCGGCGGTAGGCCAGAGCCAGGACCCGCATGGCGGCGCCGGCCAAGCGGGAATTCTCTGCTAGGATGGCCTGGCGCTGCTCTGCCGTGAGAGGTTGTTCGCCCTGTAGGGTCAGTATGCTGGTACAGTATGGCAGCAGGTTTTCCGGCGCCCCTTTCAGGCACATGAGGTAGCCGGTACGGTCCTGATGCAGGGTGCTCATGCGTTTCCGGTCGGAATCAAAGGGGATTTCCGCAACCCGGGGCCAGTCCTGGAGGAGGCGCTGATAGTCCAGGCCGGCCTTCAGGCCCATGGTCAAGAGGGCCCCTTCGGTGGGGTCGCCCCGTAGGTGCCATTTGCCGTCTTCCGGGCGCAGGGAGGCGTCGTTGCACAATAAGGCAATGCGGGCAGCCTGGTGCAGGGCGGGGTTGGTCAGGGTCAGCTCCTGGTGATCCCGGCTGTGGAAAGCCCCGTGGGGTTCGTAGCCTGAACCGGTGACGTGGACCTCTTGGCCATCCAAAAAGAGGGCCCGGACGGTCATTTCATTTCTGGTGAGGGTGCCGGTTTTATCGGTGCAGATGACGGTGGTGCAGCCCATGGTCTCCACGGCCGGCAGGCGTTTGACAATGGCCCGCCTTTTGGCCATGCGGGTGGTGCCGATGGCCAGGGCGCCGGTAACCACGGCCGGCAGGGATTCGGGGACTGCCGCGACGGCCAGACTGATGCCCCAGATGAGCATGGGGAGCCAGCCGTAGCCTTTGGCCATCCCTAAGCCCACGGCGCCGGTGGCCACTCCCAAACAAATGATGCTCAAGACCCGGCCGATGAGGGTCAGGCGTCTCTCCAGGGGTGTCTTTTCTGGACTGACCTCTCCCAGGAGTTGGGCGATGCGGCCGAATTCGCTGCCCATGCCGGTGGCGGTGACCACTCCCAAGCCCCGGCCGTAGGTAGCCACAGTGCCGCCAAAGACCATGCCGTGCTGGTCGGCGATGGGAGTATCGACGGCCGGCGCCGGGTCACTGGTTTTGACCACCGGGGTGGATTCGCCAGTGAGAATGGCTTCGTCCACCATGAGATTGACGGCCTGCAAAATGCGGGCGTCGGCGGCGATGCGGTCGCCGGTATGGATGAGGAGGACATCGCCGGGGACTACCTCCCGGGCAGGAATCACTATCTCATCGCCGTCCCGCAGAACGGTGGCGTGGGGTGCGGCCATTTCCTGGAGCGCCGCAGCTGCCTGTTCGGCCCGATACTCCTGAAAAAAGCCCAGGATGACGCAGGCCACAATAATAGCCAGGATGACGGCCGCGTCCAGGTGTTCGCCCAAGAGGAAGGAAATCCCGGTAGCGATGATGAGGATGACCATGAGCAGGTTAAAGAACTGGCGCAGCAAGATCACGAGGGGGGAAATTTTTTTCCCATGGATGAGTTCGTTGGGGCCGTATTGGGCCAAGCGGGCCTCGACCTCTTCCTGGGACAGTCCCTGGGGACTGGAGGCCAGAGCGGCGAGAACGGCCTCGGCGGCCATGGTATGGTAAGGCGGCTTGGTAGTCATAGAACCTCGTTGGGGTTTGTTTGGCAATATATTAAGTATTCCTGATTCCCTTTGGGGCCGAGAAGGGGGGAGGGCAGGACGCCGTGGACCTTCAGCTCCAGGGCTCGGGCCAAAAGCCCGATATCAGTAACCACCTGCTGCTGCAGGGCCGGGTCCCGGACGACGCCGCCTTTGCCCACCTTGCCTTTGCCCACCTCAAACTGGGGCTTGATGAGGGCCAGCAGGGCGCCGCCGGGTTTCAGAAACTGGAGCACCTGAGGGAGTACCAGCTTCAGGGAGATAAAGGAGACGTCCACCACAGCCAGGTCAACCTTCTCAGGGATGGCTTCCGGTGCTAAGTGGCGGATATTGGTGCGTTCCAGGAGGATCACCCGGGGGTCCTGGCGGAGTTGCCAGGCCAGTTGGCCATAGCCCACGTCGACGCCATAGACGCGGGCCGCGCCGCGTTGCAGAAGGCAATGGGTGAAGCCGCCGGTGGAGATGCCCACGTCCAGGGCTACCAGCCCGGTGACGTCCAGCTGGAAATAATCCAGGGCCGCCGCCAGCTTAAGGCCGCCCCGGCTGACATAGGGGGGCGGGGCGGCTTTGACGGTGATACTGGCGGTGGTCGGCACCAAAGCCCCGGTTTTGGTAACGGGGAAGCCGTTTACCAAAACGTCTCCGGCCAGGATGAGGGCGCGGGCCTGCTCCCGGGCCGGGGCCAGACCTCGGGCCACGAGGAGGCGGTCCAAGCGGATTTTATCAGAAGACGGTGTGTTCGGCATCTCAAGCAAGCGAGGGCAGAACCTTGAGAAAAATTGTGCAAATATTGCCTTATTAGCATATACTATGAATTAGAGGGAAAACAAGCTTAAGCGGTCGAGATGTTGGCGCGGTGGGAGCATTTCTGGATTTTTGCTAGTCGGATTGGCAAGCGGTGCCCAGGTGTCAACATCCCCGGCCCGCTCCTCTGAGAAAACCTTGTGCTGAGTCTCGGATTGGCTGTTGCCCACAAATATCTGCCATGTCCACTGCAACACCGAAAGCATTGGTTATTGACGACGATAAGGCCATGTTGGACGCCTGTCAGCAGATCCTGACCCGGCTGGGCTTCCAGGTGGCGTTGGCGGCCACCGGCCGGCAGGGTCTGGAGCTGATGGCCCGGGATCCCTATGATCTGGTCCTCCTGGATCTGGTGATGCCTGACCAGAACGGCGTGGAGATCCTCAAACGTCTCAAGGCCATGTATCCACAAACGCAGGTGATCATTATCACCGGTTATGGCACCATTGCCGCGGCTGTGGAGACCGTAAAGCTGGGCGCCTTTGATTTTCTGCCCAAACCGTTTACCCCTGATGATCTCCGGCAAGTGGTGAAGCGGGCTTTGGAAAAACCCCTGGAGATGCCGACGCTGGACCGACAGGAGATTGTCTATGCCAGTGAGGCCATGGCCCGGATACTGGCCATGGTGGAGCGGGTCGCCCCCAGCGACAGTACTGTTCTGATCACCGGCGAATCAGGTACCGGCAAAGGGCTGATTGCCCAGAAGATTCATGGTCTCAGCAACCGCCGCCTGGAGCCTTTTGTGACGGTGGATTGCGGCACGTTGGTGGAAACCCTTTTCGAGAGCGAACTCTTCGGCCATGTCAAAGGGGCTTTTACCGGCGCCAATGCCAATAAGATCGGCAAATTCGAGTTGGCCCACGGCGGCACCCTGTTTTTTGATGAAATCAGCAATATCAGTCTGGAGGTCCAGGCCAAGCTGCTCCGGGCCGTGCAGGAGAGAAAAATCTCCCGGGTCGGCAGCCATCGGGTGATTTCGGTGGACGTGCGGCTGATCGCGGCCACCAACCGGGATCTGGCCCGGGCCATCCGGGAGGGCAGCTTCCGGGAGGACCTCTTTTACCGGCTCAACGTGGTCTCCATTCACATTCCGCCGCTCAGGCAGCGCAAAGAAGACATCCCGCTGTTGGCAGCCCATTTTTTGGCAAAATTCAATAAACGTCTGAAAAAATCGGTCCAGGGTTTTACGCCTGAAGCTCTGGACATGATGCTGAACTACCATTGGCCGGGCAATGTCCGGGAACTGGAAAACATGGTAGAGCGGTTGGTGGTCTTCAGCGTCGGGCCGTATCTGGAGGTGGCGGATCTGGCCTTCTCCGGCGTGGATTTTGTGGCGCCCAGCGATGGCGATACCGTAAGTCTGAAAGATATGGAACGGGATCATATCCGCCGGGTGCTGCAGCAGTGTGAGGGCCGCCGGGCTGATACCGCCCGCCTCCTGGGCATTGATCGCAAGACCCTGCGGGAAAAACTGAAACGCTACCAGATCGACTAGCCGCAGGCTGGGAGAGATTGGATGAGAAATCGGGAGAATAAAGCGCCTGGAAAGCTAAGGCGCTTTTTTCTTGGCTTGAGGGTGCCATGATCCTGCTGTACGGGGCTTTGACCTTAGTGGCGCAGGTCATGCTGCTGCGGGAATTTCTCCTGCTGGCCCGGGGCAATGAGATATTTCTGGGGCTGGGATTGTGGACCTGGCTGGCGTGGACCGGCCTGGGGAGTCTGTGGGGTGGCCGTTTGGCTGCCAGGACCACCATTTCCCGGCATCTGCTGGCACAGCTGTTGGCATTGTTGGCCGTCAGCCTGCCGCTCACCATGCTCGTCAGCCGGGCGCTGCCCACGGTGTTGGGCTGGCACCTGGGGGTGGCGCCCAGTTTTGGCCGCCTGGCGTTCTGGTATGCGGTGCTCAGCGGTCCCTTGTGCCTCGTCTCCGGCCTTTTTTTCCCGCTGGCTTGCCGGTGGCGGCAGGGGCAGGAAGGGGTGGTGGGCCTGGTGGGGAAGGTCTATGGCTGGGACGCCTTGGGGATGGGCTTGGGTGGCGGCCTTTTACAGGTGCTGCTTTGGGGTCGCTGGGATAGTCTGTGGCTGGCTCTGGGGTGGTGCCTGGCTCTGGTCTTGTTTTTGGCGGGACTGCTGCTGGCTCGCCCCCGCCCTCGCCGTCCCTGGATCCTGGTGGTAGCGGTGGTTGTCCTGCTCGGGTTTGGACTCGCCGCTTTTTTCCATCTGCCGGCGGCCAGCCGGCGCTGGCAGTGGCCCCACCGCACTGTCCTGACCGTTGTAGAAACTCCCTTCAGCGTCTGGACGGCCACGCAGGAGGCGGAGCAGACCAGTTTTGCGGCCAACGGTCTTTGGTTTTTCAGTTATCCCGATCCTCAAAATGCAGAAGAGCAGGTGCATTATGCCCTGCTGCAACACCCGCAACCCGAGGCGGTGCTGTTGTTGGGGAGCGGCGTTGCCGGTCTGGCCGGGGAAATCTTGAAAACCAAGACAGTGCAGCGTTTGGACTATGTGGAGTTGGATCCCCGCCTCATCGAAGTGGCCCAAGCGATCCTGCCCGACTCAGCCTGGCAGCCGTTCCGAGATAAGCGATTGCGCCTGATTTTTGAGGATGGCCGCCGGTTTATACGGCGGGGTGAGGGTCGCTATGACGTCATCATCATGGCCCTGCCGGAGCCCAGCAATGCCCTTCTGAACCGCTTTTACACCCGGGAATTTTTTCAGGACGTCAAAGTTCGCCTGCAGCCGCAAGGTGTTTTTAGCTTTGGACTGCCGGGCGCGGCAACCGGCCTCAGTCCGGCCCGCCGGAGTTTTCTAGGCCTGGCGGCGGCAACGCTGCGGCAGGTGTTTCCCGCGGTGTTGGTCCAACCGGGGGTAACTTGGCGGTTTTTTGCCTCACCCCAGGTCGGTTTGCTAACGTCCGATCCAGAAATTCTCTCAAACCGGCGGGCAGCCCGGCACCTGGATCTCCTCTATGTCCGGGAATATTATCTCCGGGCCAATCTGTCGCCGGCCCGTTTGGCCTACGCCCAACAGATGCTGCAGGTGCCCGAGGTAATCATCAATACGGATGGGCGTCCCTGGGGTTTGTATTATGGCCTGCTGCTGGCCGGTCTGGAGGCCGACAGTTGGCTGCCCCAGGTGCTGCGGGGGCTGCGGCAGGTGGGGATGGGCAATCTGTATGCCGCTCTGGTCCTGCTGACCGTGGCCATCTGGCTGTGGAGCTGGCGGCAGCGCCGCCGCGGCGGGCAATTACCCTATGTCTACGCGGTCTTTACTATGGGCGTCGGGGTCATGGCGCTGGAGATGGTGGTCCTTATCCTCTTCCAGGTGACTTTGGGGTATCTCTACGGCCAGCTGAGTCTGCTGTTGGCCGCGTTTATGGTGGGGATGGCCGGCGGTGCGTATCTGGCGGGGGCCGGTCTGGCCCGGGGAACTCCAGCCCGTCCGCTGGCGTGGGGTTGTCAGGCCGGTCTGGCTGTCCTCCTGGGCGCCCTGGGGACCAGCCTGCCCTGGCTCCTGAACCTGCCATGGCTGCGGGAAGACGGCTGGGGCCAGCTGAGTTTTGCTCTGATCCTCCTGCTGGGCGGGCTGCTCGCCGGGGGAGTTTTCGCGGCCCAGGCAGAAATGAGCCGCCAGCAGGGGGCCACACTGGCGTTGAGCGCCGGGCAGCTGTACGCCGTGGACCTGCTGGGTGCCACCCTGGGGACCTTGGGTGTCGGTTTCCTGCTCATTCCCTGCTTCGGCCCCGCCCAGGCTCTCATAATCGGCGCGGCGGCCCAGGTCTCGGCCGTGCTGGTGGGCGTCACCATCAGAGGCGCGGCGCCTGGCCGGCCGTTGTCTTAGCAGCTTTTTGATACCAATGAGCTTTCAAATGGCAACTATCATTTATTCCCCTCTCCACCCGCTTGGAGGAGAAAGACAGGGTGAGGGGGAAAAATAGCCGGTTGCTTGGAAACTGGTATGAGATGGATTGGGGGAGCCAGGGTATACAGCCCCTTGCCCCAACCCACAGCTCTTAGGATGAGGTTGGCGGCGCGGCTTCCACCTGCTGGCGAAACTCGGTTAAGCCCTGGGGAATCAGCCGACGGATAAAGATCTGCCGTTCGCTGGGGATCTCTTGCTGGTAGTCGGCAAAAGCGGGATGATCGGGGCGCAGGGCCGGAGATGGCGTGGCGCCGCCGGGGGCAGCCGTGGCCAGATTTTCCACCAGGACGATGAGGGGTTGGGAGGCCTCGGGCAGCTCCTCCACCCAGCCCAGACGGCGCAGTACCTCGAAGCGGCAATAATCCAGGAGGCGCAGGGAAATATCCAAAACCTGTTGTTTGATCTGGCTGGGGAGATCATCCAGGATGAAACGGGTGGAGGTCCCCCAGCCGCGGGCGCCCATGACCAGATCAAAAATAACATAGAGATGGTCATCGCCGGGGGTGGCCAAAAAGAGGAGGGTGCGGTCACTCAAGTCGCACAGCCGGGTCTGGGGCCCAAATTCTTCCCGAAACCGGGCCAGCCAGGTGCGAAAGCCTTGATCTGCCGCCAACTTGCGGCGGAATTGCTCCAGTTCGATGACTGCGGCCATGGCATCCTGAAAAGACGGTTGTCAGTTGATAGTTGTTAGTTGATAGTTCCTAGTTGATGGTTAGAAGTTATCTGTTGTTTTGGTTTCTGTTGAAGGTCGTCTTTGATCGCGACAGGCCGTGTCCACTCGGGCACGCCAGCGCGGCTAATCGCTGGCCTGATTAAGCATTTGCAAACCCCGCAGCATGTACACCAGGCCGGAGGCTATGGTGAGGATGGCTGTAAGCCAGCAGCTGAGCATCAGGATCCAAAGAGGAAAGAACGCCACCTGCCGCCAGATGGCCAAAAAAACCGTTAAAATCTGCGCCGCCGTGGCCCATTTGCTGATCTGGGCCGGATCAATGCGAAAATTCACGGCGAAGAGCTTCAGGATAATAATCCCGCCGATGATCACCACATCCCGGCTGATGACCACCACGGTGAGCCAGGCCGGGATCTTGCCGAAGTAACCCAGCGTCAAGTAGCTGGCCGTCATCAGCAGCTTGTCGGCCAAGGGATCGAGCAAAGCCCCGAGAGGGGATTTTTGTTGGAAATTGCGGGCGATATAGCCGTCGGCCAGGTCGCTGAGACCCGCTATCAGGAAAACTACCAGGGCCCGCCCATAATTATTTTGCAGAAGGAAGATGACAAAGAGTGGCGTAGACAGGATCCGCACCATGGTGATGAGGTTGGGGATGGTGAGGGGCGAATTGACCACAGGAACGTCGGCTGCCAAAAGCATGCTTCCTTCAGGAACAAAATTTTCCCACAAATATATCACATTCTTGGCTGCAAGGGAATGCCGGGCTCATCTTGGCGGTTGGAGTGAGCTGGCGAAAAAATGGCTCAGGAGGGCGATAGCCTGATCGACCTGGTCCGGGGCCAGCCACTGGACTGTGGGATCGGCCCGGAACCAGGTGAGCTGGCGTTTGGCATAGCGGCGGGTATCCCGCTGCAGTTGGGCCACCATTTCATCCCAGGCAAGCCGGCCGTCGAGATAGGCGGAAACGTGGCGATATCCCAAGGATTGCATGGGCTTGAGGTCGGCGGGGTAGCGGCGCCGCAGGTCCTGGACCTCAGCCACCAACCCCTGGGCCAACATGGCCGCCACCCGGGCCTCGATGCGGGCGTAGAGCTCTTCCCGGGGGCGGTTCAGGGCGATGACCAAGGGGCGATAAGGACGGTCGGCAAAGCGATGGGCCTGCTGCTGCTCGGAGAGTTTTCGGCCGCCGGCGGCGATAACTTCCAGGGCTCGCAGGATGCGGAAGGTATCGTGGGGGTGGAGGCGGGCCGCAGTGGCCGGGTCCAACCGGCAGAGCCGGTCATACAAGGCCGGCAGACCCTGAGCCTGCAATTCCTCCTGGAGCTGCTGCCGGGCCGTCTCATCCTGAACACCATCGTCACAGATGCCGTGGAGCAGAACCCGGATATAGAGGCCGGTACCGCCGACGACCAGGGGGTGAATCCCTTGCTGGTGCAGGTCCGCCAACACCTGGCGGCCTAACCGGTAATAGGCGGCTGCGTCGAAGTCCTGATCCGGAAAAACCACGTCCAGCAGGTGATGGGGCACCAAAGCCCGCTCCTCCCAAGTGGGTTTGGCGGTGCCGATGTCCAGTTCCCGATAAACCTGCAGGGAATCGGCATTGACAATGTGGGCCCCCAACTCCTGGGCCAAGCGGATGGCCAGGGCGGTCTTGCCCACACCCGTGGGGCCCGTGAGCACGGCGACGGCGGGGCGGTCAGGGGATGGCTTGGTCGTCAACTTCCCCTCCGTTGGCGCCGGTGGCCGGCATGATGAGAACCTTACCGACCAGAGGCATATCAAAAAAAGGCCTTTTTACAGAAAAGCTTTGGCAGTGAGCCTGGGCGGTGACATCGGCCAGCCCGATTTGCTGTTAAGAAAAATAAACATAATGTTCAATAAATTGAACAAAAAGCGGCCCAATATATCAGTTTAAAAAGACAGATTACTGTAATTTATATGCGTTATTATAATGGCATATGTTTTGCATACTTAAATTAGTCGAAAAGGCATTTTTTCGGTGAACCAGATGGAGAGGAGGATCCAGATGCGAAGATTCAAGTTCATAGCATTCGTACTGGCAGTCATGCTGCTGCCTGCCATACCGGGAGCCTGGGCCGCCAATACCGTTCAGGATTTTGACAACCCCGGCACCAACTACACCCTTTTCCGACATTATGGCAGTACCTCGGCCTCAGTGCTATCTGGGGGTCCCAGTGGCAACTTTTTGCGTCTCAACTATGCCGGGGTTGGTTACACCCTCAACACCGTTGCCTTTGATCGGACCCATGTTGGGCCGGCCCAAAAAATTAGCGCAAATTTTGATTTCCGCATGTATGGCGGCAGTCGGGCCGACGGCATCGGTTTTATTCTCCTGAATACAGCTCGCTATGGCATAAGCGGCGCCTCTCCCGTCGGCATCAGTGAAGAAGCCAATGCTAACGCCTCTCTGGGCATAGGTTTTGATATTTGGGATAATGGTGAATATGGCGGTAATAACCACTTGAGCCTCCATTACAACAGTGCCCTCCTGCAGAATTTTCCTTTAAGCGGTTTAGGTATAGATTTATGGAGCAACACAGAGATCCCTTTTAACCATGCCTTTATCGAAGTAGATCTGGTCAACGGTAAAGTGAGTGTGGCCTTGACGCCCCATGGCGGTTCGTCCATTCAGGTCATTGATAATTTTGCGGTACCCGGTCTTTCTCCTTATGAGGCCCGCGTCGCTTTCGGCGCCCGCACCGGCGGAGCCCACGCCAACCATGACATCGACAACATTAATGTGGCTTTTGTGGTGGCACCGGTGCCGGTCCCGGGCACTGCCTGGCTTCTGGCCAGTGGCTTGCTGGGTCTGCTGGCTGTTTTGAGAAAAAGACGGTAATCCCTTTTCTGGCCCCATGTCTACTGCTTGGCGGGACGGCTGGCTGGCGCCGTCCCGCCTGCGTCAACCACATGCCCACCGGATTATCTTCCAGAGCCGCTGCAACCAATGCATAGCTGGCGCTGCTCAAAAAAGGTAAGTTTTCTTAATTTGCTCAAATTAGGCGATTTGTAGTCGCAATCTTTAGATTGCCCGAAGTTGCTGCTACCAAGCGGTCGTTCTGAGCGCCGGCTAAAGCCTGCGGCTACCAAGCGATTTCTGCAACAATCGCGCAATTGAGGTTACGGGCTAGCTGCCGAACACCGCCTCGCCGCGCAGCCAGCGGCGGATGTCTGCCGAATCCTCGCAAAAGAACAGCAGTACCTGGGCCAGATCCAGGGGGCCGGCCTGCAGGCTGAAGACTCGGCAGACCTGGGCCAGGCCGTGGCTGAGGGAGACGTAGACGATGTGGCGGTGGCTGTAGAAGGGCACCACGGGGCGCAGGGGATCGGCCAGTTCCTGGAAGCAGGCGGCCGCATTGAGGGAGTGCATGGCCCGGCAGACCAGGGGCCGGGCCTCATAGGCCAGGCAGCGGTGCTCATGGAGGAGCGGGCAGGGGTGCTGGCGCCGCTGAGCCGCCACCTGGGTTTTGCTCTGGCCGGCCCGCCGGGCCAGGGATTGCTCTGCCCGCTGGCCCAATGCCTGGCGACGTTCGGGAGGGAATCTGGCTTCCAGAAAACTGCCCAGGAAGAGGGCCTCAGGGGCGGTCAGCTCTATCTGATTGTGGCAGCAGGCATCGCAGCCCGGTTCGCAGGCGATCGGTTGGGGCAGGGGTTGGTCCGCTTCCAAGCGGGCCAAGCAATGGTCGGCGTAATAGATGGCGGTGCGGACCAGGTCCTGGATCCGCTCGAGGGTCGGTTCGGAGCGGAGCAGTTCGATGGCCCCGGCCGCGAAGCGGGCGGCCAGTTCCGGATCCAGGAAGGGGTTGGCAGCCGGTTGAGACATGGGGACCTCCATGGTGAGGGACAGAGACATTTACCGATCGTGCTGAGGGGACTGGGGTTGCAACTCCTGCCCCCGCTCCCAAATCCCCCCAACCCGTCAGAGGTTATTTAAATTCCTTATGACAGCGGCTGAGGCTGGCCTGAATATCCGCCAATTCATGCTGGAACATGTCTGCTTGGCCGAGCCGGTGGGCCTGTTCCAGATTATGGACGTGGGACTGATAGAGGTCCATTTCGGCCTGCCACTCCGGGTCGGCCTGTTGGGCAAAGGCGTCGTTGTCCCGGAGGAAGTCGGCCAGCAGGGTGTCGTCGGGCAAGGTGCCGCCGGCCGCAGCTTTCTTGAGGGCCGTCCAGGACGCGGCCAGGCGCTTCTTGATCACCTGAAAGCTTTGGATCTGAGCGGCCAGGGCCTGCTGTTGGGAGGAGGCATAGCTGGCCATGGTGGAGAAACTGAGGCGGAGCTTGGCCACCAGCCGCCCTTTTTTCTCTTTGACCAGGATTTCGGCGGCTGCCTGGGGCGGCAGTTTTTGGGTCAGGCCGGCCACCTGCAGCTCGCCCCGGCGGATCTGTTCCGCCAGGGAGCTCAGATAGTCGGCCAACTCTTCCCGGGGGAACTGCCGTTCCCAACGTGCTTCCATAAATATCCTTCCCGTAAACGGAGTTTTTTATTTCTTCAACTCTTTGCCGATGGCAAAGGCCGGGGCCAGAAAGGGGCCGGTGGCGTAATAGGCCATGCTGTCCATGGCAAAGCTGAAAGGCTTGATCTTGGTGATATCCGGAATGCCTTTGTCGGTGAGGTGGTCTTCGTCCACTTTAATGTCCAGGATTTCGCCGACAAAGAGGGTGTGAAGGCCGATTTCCAGGACATGGGTGACCTTGCACTCCAGGACCATGGGAAATTCCTGGACATAAGGGGCCTCCACCAGATCACTGGCCACCGGGGTCAGGCCGGTGACCGCAAATTTGTCGGTATCCCGGCCGGAGGCGATGCCCACGTAATCAGCCTCTTTGACCCGATCTGCCGGGGGGATGGAGATGGTGAAGGCCTTGCGGGCCGTGAGGTTGCCGTAGGTATAGGTGGCTTTGCGGAGGCAGATGGTGACGCTGGGCGGCTTGGAACAGCAGATGCCACCCCAGGCCACCGTGGCGATGTTGGGTTTCTTCTGGTCATCATAGGTGCCGACAATAAAGACGGGCATGGGATAGAGAAATGTCTTGGCGCCGATGGACTTTTTCATGGCTACCTCCTCGAGTGGTTGAAAGTTTGGCAAATTTCCTTGGGGATATTCAGGGTCTTTGTAAGACCTCTTGAAAATACAGTAATTCTCGTTGAAAAGTCCGGCGCTCGGCCACAAAGCGCTGGGCCGCGGCGGTATCGGGGATCTTTTTCACATCGATCTGGTCCAGAAGGACGCTATAGGCCAGGCATTCCTGGAGATAATCGTTGACCTTCTGGTGCCATTGTTTTTTGTCGGTCGCCGTGAGATTGGCATCGCCGGCGATTTTCTGCCAGTGGGTGATGTTGCGGCGCAGGTCTTTGGTATTTTCCTGGAGCTCAGCGCTGACCGCGGCCAGTTCCTGGAGGCTGTTTGATGAAGGGGCATCCTTGGCAGCCCCGGCACTGCCTGGAGCGGCGCTGAGCAAGGACAGACTGACAAAGAGAGCGATAAGATAGGTCATTTTCGCGTCACCCAGAGGCAGACAACAACTGGGGTACCAGGTCCCCGGCCTTGCCTTGCAGGGAAAGATCATAGAAGTCGGATTGGGGGGTCGGCTCCAGATTGATTTCAGCCACAAAAGCCCCCCGTTGTTTGGCCAGACGGCCCAGGGAGGCGGCCGGCTGGACCAATCCCGAGGTGCCGATGATAAGCATGAAATCACAGGTCTCGACGGCGGCGTAGGCGGCAGCCAGGACGGCAGGGTCCAGCATTTCGCCGAACCAGACGACATGCGGGCGCAGCAGGGCGCCGCAGGCCTGGCAGGTGGGCAGGGGCGGCAGGTCCAGACGCCGGTCTTCCCGGACCTGACCGCAGCCGGTGCAACGCAGGTGCCAGATATTGCCGTGAAGTTCGATGATCCGGCGGCTGCCAGCCAGGGCATGGAGGCCATCGATATTTTGGGTGATCAGGGTGAACCGGGGCAAACGCGCCTCCAGAGCGGCCAGGGCCTGGTGGGCCGGGTTGGGCTGGAGGGGCGCCAGCAACTGCCGGCGCCATTGGTAAAACTCCCAGACCAGGCGAGGGTCGCGCCCGAAGGCCTGGGGGGTGGCCAGATCCATAGCCCGATAGTGGCGCCAGAGGCCGTCCTGGCCCCGGAACGTGGGGACGCCCGATTCCGCGGAGATGCCGGCGCCAGTGAGGACGACGAGGTCCTGGCCCTGTTGCAAACGGCTGCGGAGAATCTGCAGATTAGTATCAGTCACGGTTAGGCCTCACGGCGCCGGTGCGGTTCGTCCGGGCTTTAGCGGGACCAATAGACCCGGACGAATTTGTTCATGTGGGACCAGCGGAAATCCAGATTGCCTTTGTAGGCCCGATAGACCGCCTTGCCCAGGCGTTGGGCCAGCTTTTCGGTGGTGGTCTCGACGATGAGGCGATCATTGCCTTCCCAGACCATCTGGATGACTCGATCCAACGGGCTTTTCTGGGAGACCCGGTCGGCCTCCCGGTTCAAGAGGGTGATGATCTCCTCCCGGTGGCCGGCCAGGAAGTCGCCTTCGAGGGTCAAGACGCCTTCATAATAGTGATCCTGGACCTTTTGGCAACCCGGACAGGTGACTCGGTTGGTGGTGTCTTTCTGAAAATTCTGGCGATACACCTCTTCGTCATAAAACCAGCTTTTGTTCTGATAAATGGCCTTACAGGTGGTGCAGATGGCCATTTCGGCGCGGCCGCCGGCCGGCAGGTAAGGATCGTCCACTTTACCGAATTTCTTGCCTTTTTCGCCGCTCCACTTCCGTTCTTTATATTTTTCCATACCCACCTCCTGCTGGAATCTTGGCTGGCGGTAATTGTGGGGCTGCAGCAGGTTTTTCCTGTTATCAATGCTTGCTTCGGGCTCTCGCCGCGGTGGCCCGGTGTCGCACCCAACGCCAGTTTAGACTAACTGCTCATTATTTTCGCCAAATCACAGGGGAAATTCAAATGAAATGTGGCCGCTGAGGAGCAGGCCGAGCAAATAATTGTCACAACTCTCCCGGTTTTTTTGACTTCCCTGGTCGGTTGTGGTAAAAATATTCTTAATATCGGGAGTTTTGGCAGCTTTGACAGCCTTGATCCGAGGGACCTCGGACAGGGACCAACAAGGAGAACCGACCATGTTCCCACAACACGCCATCGCTTCAGACCTTATGGAACTGCCGCCGCGAGACTTGACCTGGGCCTTGGACCAGATCGTCGGAGAGATCAGGCCGGTTTTGGGCCGCCTGGCGCCGGCTGAGGCCGAGACCTTTCTGCAGACACTGGAGGGAGCCCGGCGCATCTTTTGTTTCGGAGCCGGGCGTTCTGGTTTTATCCTGCGCACCTTCTGCATGCGGCTTATGCAGTTGGGCTTTACCGTCTACTATGTGGGCGAAACTATTACGCCGCGTATTCAGCCGGGAGATGTTCTGGTGACCATTTCCGGGTCGGGGGAGACGGGCCACACGTGTGGGCTGGTCCGCCAGGCCCACAGCCGCCAGGCGCGCACCGTGGCCCTGACGGCGCACCGGGATTCAGCCATCGGGCGCTTGGCTGATCTTACCCTGGTAATCCCTGGCACCACCAAATTGACCCTGGATCAGGAAGAAGATTCACACCAATGCCCGGGCAGCCTTTTTGAACAGGCTGCCTTTCTTTTTCTGGAGGCGGTGGTCCTGCTGCTGTTCAATCGGCGGCTGAACCGGGATCGAGAGCAGATGCTGGCCCGCCATGCTGATCTGGAGTGAGGGCTCGCGCCGACAGGAATGTCGGCGCGACGAAATGATAACTTTATTTTCTCGGCAAGTCCCATGAGTTATAAAAGTGACCCGCGGGGCCGGAAAACTTCGGCTGGCGGCGGGTGGCCAGGCTGGGCGGACCCACCGGCCTGCCCCACTGAAAAAAGACTTTTTCCTGAAACCGAAAACTGGAAACTTATTTTCTTATCGACTGACAACTACGAACTACGGACCTTATTTTCTGACAACTGACAACCTGGAACTCGAAACTCCATGCATATACCTCTGCAACTTGCCCTTGATTTTGTGGATCTGTCCCGGGCGCTGACGGTGGCTGAGCTGGCCGTGCCGGCCGGGGTGGACTGGCTGGAGGCGGGGACGCCCCTCATTAAGAGTGAAGGCCTCAACGCGGTGCGGGAATTGCGCCGCCGCTTTCCGCAGCACACCATTGTCGCCGACATGAAGATTATGGACGCCGGCCGCCTTGAAGTGGAGTGCGCAGCCAAGGCCGGGGCCGACCTGGTGGATGTCTTGGGGGCGGCCAGCGACGCCACCATTGCCGAATGTGTTCAGGCCGGCAAGAACTACGGCGCCAAGATTGTCGTCGACCTCATCAGCGTCCCTGATCCGGTGGCCCGGGCCCAGCAGGCCGAGGCATTGGGAGCCGACTATATTACGGTGCATGTGGCCATTGATGAACAGATGGCCGGCCGGGACCCCTTTGAATTGCTGCGGCAGGTGAGCCAGGCGGTGCAGATCCCGGTGGGCGTGGCCGGCGGCATCCATTCGGGTACGGCGTGGCAGGCCGTGGCGGCTGGGGCCAGCTATGTCATTGTCGGCGGGGCCATCACCAAGGCCACGGATCCGGCTCAGGCCACCCGGGAGATTCGCCGGGCCCTGGACGAACAGGCGGTTATCCCCACGACCCTGTTCCAGCGGGTGGGGCCAGCCCAGATTTTAAGCGCCTTAAACCAGGTGTCCGCAGCCAATCTCTCCGACGCTCTGCACCGGGGCGGGGTCCTGCCTGGTATCCGGGCCCTGACGCCGGGGCTGAAGGTGGCGGGCCGGGCTTTGACGGTGCGGACCTATCCGGGGGATTGGGCCAAGCCGGTGCAGGCCATTGATCAGGCCGAACCGGGGGATGTCATTGTGGTGGATGCCGGCGGCGTCGGTCCGGCTATTTGGGGGGAGTTGGCGACGCACTCGGCCATGCAACGCCAGGTAGCCGGGGTGGTGATTTACGGCGCCTTGCGGGATGCCGGGGATATTGCCCAACTCCGTTTTCCGGCCTTCTCCAGTCTGGTCATGCCCAACGCCGGGGAGCCCAAAGGTTTTGGGGAGATCGGCGTGCCCATCCGCATTGCCCAGGTGACGGTGGAGACCGGCGACTGGATCCTGGGCGACGATGACGGCGTGGTGGTGCTGCCCCAGAAGCTGGCGGTGGAGTATGCCAACCGGGCCATGGACGTCCTGGAGCGGGAAAACCGCATCCGGGAGGAGATCAAAGGCGGCCGGACCTTGGGAGCAGTGGTCGAGTTGTTGCGCTGGGAAAAGAAGAGGTAGCGCCCTTAAAAGCTGCTGCGGGGGAGAGACAAGATGGCGGCACAGAAACCGGCTGATGCCATGGCTGCGGCCCGGGAGAATATGGTCCGGACGCAATTGCTCCCCCGGGGTATCCGGGATCCCAAGGTCTTAGCCGCCATGCGCAAAGTGCCGCGCCATCTCTTTGTGGAAGAGGCGCTGCGCAGCCAGGCTTACGGCGACTTTCCCTTGCCCATCGGCGAGCAGCAGACCATTTCGCAGCCCTACATCGTGGCCTTTATGACCGAAGCCCTGGAGTTGGAGGGCACGGAGAAGGTCTTGGAGATTGGCACCGGCTGCGGCTATCAGGCCGCAGTTTTGGCGGAGATTGTTCCCGAGGTATATACGATTGAGCGCCTGCCCGAGCTGGCAGCCAAAGCCCGGCGGACATTGGAGTCGCTGGGCTACTTTCATGTCAAGATCAAGGTGGGTGACGGCACCCTGGGCTGGCCCGAAGAGGCGCCTTTTCAAGCCATCATCGTGACCGCCGCGGCCCCCGGCATTCCCCGGCCCCTGCTGGACCAATTGGCCATGGGCGGCCGTCTGGTCATCCCGGTGGGCGACCGCTTCAGCCAGACTCTGGACGTGGTTCACAAAACTCCCGAGGGGATACTGCATGATTATCGGGGCGGCTGCCGTTTCGTGAAGCTCATCGGCACTTATGGTTGGGACGCTTGAGGCGGCGCCGTCCGGGATTTTATGGGAGCATATTGTCCAAGGCCTGGTGGCGCAGAGGGCCAGGTGGTCCAGCCCGCCGTCGTCCTTCCTCCAAACCCCAACGGTAGGCTTTGACTGCGCCCCCAGGCCAGAAATCGGCTCCACCTTCCCACCGGAACGTTGAAAAAGCTTTGCACCCCTTGGTTAGCCGGCATCTTCTGTTTTGACTTCCTCCTCTTGTTTCAGACGGAAAAATTCACTCATGATCTGCCGGGCGACGGGCGCCGCGATCTTGCCGCCTTGACCGCCGTGTTCAATGATGACGGCCACGGCGATCTGACTTTTTTCCACCGGGGCAAAGCTGACAAACCAGGCGTGATCCTGGGTTTTGTGGCGAGCTTTGCCCTTGCCTTCCTTGCCGAGGGAGACGACCTGGGCCGTGCCGGTCTTGCCGCCCACATCGGCGTAAGGAATCCGGGCGGCGGCACCGGTTCCGCCGCCATCGTGGACTACCCCCCGACAGGCGCGCCGCACGAGTTCCAGGGTTTTCGGGGAAGCAGGCAGCCGGGATTGGACCTGAGGCTGAAACTGAAAGGCCACCTCGCCGTCCGGGTTGACGATTTTTTCCACTACGGTGGGAGTATAAATAATGCCGCCGTTCCCCAGAGCGGCGGCCACCCGGACCATCTGCAGGGGGGTGGTGAGATTATAGCCCTGACCGATGGACACGGAAGGGGTTTCCCCTTCATACCAAGGTTGGTTGAAGCGCTTTCTTTTCCACTCCGAGGATGGCACTAAGCCGGGTTTTTCGGAGTCCAAGATGATGCCGGTGGGGGCGCCGAGGCCGAATTTCCGGCTCCATGTGGCGATGCGGTCTACACCTAATCTCAGTCCCACGTTGTAATAATAGACATCGCAGGATTGTACCAGGCTGCGGTGCAGGGCCACGCTGCCGTGCCCCCGTTTGGCATGGCAGTTAAAATAACGGTTACCCACTTGCATACCCCCCTGACAGACAAAGGAGGTGGCCGGATTGACAATGCCTTCTTCCAGAGCAGCCACCGCCATGACGATTTTAAAGGTGGAACCAGGGGGATATTGGCCTCTGAGGACCCGATTTTCCAGGGGATGATCTTTATTGTTTATTAATTCTTGCCAATAGTCGGCGGAGACGGTGCGGGCGAAGCGGCTCTGATCAAAGGTGGGGGCCGAGGCCATGGCCAAAATCCGGCCGGATTGGGGGTCCAGGGCCACGATGGCGCCCACCTTGCCTTGCAGCAGCTCCTCGGCTTTGGCTTGGAGGCGCCAGTCGATGGTGAGAAAGACATTGGCCCCGGGACTGGCCGGCGTATTTTTCAGCAACCGCAGTTGCCGGCCATGGGCGTCCACTTCGATCTGCTGGCTGCCCCGCTGGCCGGTGAGGAAAGCATTGTAGCCCAATTCCACCCCGCATTTGCCGACGTCATCGCCCATCTTGTTGTTGGGGAATTTGCCGCTCTTCAATTGGGCTTCAGTGATCTCTCCCAAATAGCCGATAATATGCGAGCCCAAATTATTGGTCTGATACTCCCGCTTGGGTTGGATCTGAATGATGACGCCGGGGAGCTCGTATTTAAAGGTTTCTAAGAGGGCCACCTCATCCATGCTCAGGTCCTCTTTGATGCGGATGGTCCGGGCCAGATTATCCTGCTGGGCCGTGAGAATGCGGGTGAGGATATCCAGATAATTCATATGGAGGAGCTGTCCCAGATTCCGAGCCAACTCTTTGGCATCGGGGACATCCTCTAAGATGACCAGAGCGTCATAGGATTCCCGATTATTCACGAGGGCAACGCCCCGGGCATCAAAGATCATGCCCCGCCAGGGCGGCAGATCCCGGTAACGGACCCGGTTACTCTCGGATTTCTGACTGAATTCATGACCTTTGACCAACTGCAGGAACCAGAGCCGCAGGATAAGAAAGCCGAAGAGCAGGGCGACCACCAAAACCACATACAGGAGGGAGCGGCGACTATGTTCGTAATCTTCCGGCTCCATGGGGCCGGCCGGTCCAAAGCCGCGGCCAGCTTGAACAGGCACATCGAGAAGCAGGTTTCTTTTCATGCTCGCCCCCTTAGCCCTCCCCGGTGGTCCTCGGGCTTTTCCTCAGCCAGAATCGCCGCCAACCCTTTTCCAGGAGGTTAAAGAGACCCAAAATGATGGGGGTGCTCAGGGCCGTGACGCCCAATTGCAGGACTACTTGCCGCAGCATGGCCGTAGAAGCTATTGGCACCGGGAGCAGGAGATGCAGGAGGCCCACCATCACCAGGCCTTGGACCAACATGATCACGGCCACTCCGGTAATTTGGGGCAAAATATAGAGGAAATTCAGATGGCGCCGCAGAACCGCAGTGGCCACCACGGCCGTGAGCAAAAGGCCGGCCTGCAGTCCCAGGGGAGCCAGGCCATAGCAGTCCAGGATAAACCCAAAGAGCAAGGCCAGCAGCACTGCCACAGAAAAATCAGCTCGCAGACTCACAAATACCATGAACAGGGTCAACAGATCCAGACGTAGATTGGCCGGGAACGGCAAGAGATGCTGCAGAAAGAACAAAAAAAAGCCTAAGATGAGATAAAAAAGCACCATGGTCGCGGGAGTTATGGTTTGCTCAAGACCGATTGGACGGTTTTGACCACCAATACCTCTTCCAGGCGGGTATAATCGGCCGCCGGTTCCACCTCCACTTCCTGGAAGAGCCCGGGCACCTTTTTATCTACGGCCGTTACGGTTCCCAAAACCATGCCCCGGGGGAAGACCCCCCCCAATCCGGAGGCCAGGACGACGTCGCCCACCTGGACATCCTGGTTTTTATGGATGTAGCGCAAAAAACAGCGGTTGGCACCGACCCCGTTCAAGATGCCGCGCAGGCGGTTGCGTTGGACAATGGCATCCACCGCACTGGTACGATCAATGAGCAACAGGACTTTGGCATAATCCGGGTAGACCTCGACGATCCGGCCGACCACCCCGGCGGCATTGATCACCGGCATACCCCATTTGATGCCATCGTTGGCCCCTTTATCAAGAAAAGCGCATTTAAACCAGATGGAAAAATCAAAGCCAATAATCCGGGCTCCGGTTACCGGCAAGGCGGCCTGGTTCTTAAACTCCAGCAACTGGCGCAGGCGTTCTTTTTCCAGAAGAGTTTCTTGATAAAGGGCTTCCTTGCTCAGGCTTTCCTGGGTTTGCATTTTCAGCCGTTCATTTTCGGCCTGCACCCCGACGAGATAAATATAGCCCCGCCAGACCCGGCTGACAATGGCCACCGACTCATGGAACAAATTGAAGATGGGGGCGGTTGCCTTGACCACCATGAACTCAAGGGGCTTCAGGGGATGAGGATCCCTTAGGCTGGCGGATATCAGGGTGAAGATCAGGAGGATGGAAATGGCCAAAATGACCAGGACGTGCACACGCCTGCGGCCGACGTCATCGATCTTCTTACTCAACGGTTACTTCCCGAAGAATATCGATATCATCCAAGGCCCGGCCGGAGCCGAGCACCACGGCGGAGAGAGGATCCTCTGCGATATGGATGGGTACCCCGGTTTCCTGGTGCAGCAAAACATCCAGGTGTTTGAGCAGAGCGCCGCCGCCGGTGAGATAGATGCCCCGGTCAACGATATCGGCCGCCAGTTCCGGCGGAGTTTGCTCCAGGGCGGTCTTCACGGTGTTGATGATAGTATCGATCTGCTCCTGGATGGCCTCCCGCACTTCTTCGGAGTTGATGGTCAGGATCTTGGGGATGCCGGTGACCAGGTCCCGGCCTTTGACCTCGATTTCTTCGGGTTCACCTAAGGGATAGGCATTGCCGATGGTGGTTTTAATGATCTCCGCGGTCCTTTCGCCGATGAGGAGATTATACTTCCGTTTGATGTACTGCAGAATGGATTCGTCCATTTTGTCCCCCCCGGTCCGGACGGACTTGCAGTAGACGATGCCGGCCAGGGAGATGACCGCCACTTCGGTGGTACCGCCGCCGATATCCACCACCATATTGCAGGTGGGTTCGGTGATGGGCAGACCGGCGCCGATGGCTGCGGCCATGGGTTCTTCGATGAGATAGACCTCCCGGGCGCCGGCGGATTCCGCCGATTCCCGCACGGCCCGTTTTTCCACCGGGGTAATGCCCGAAGGGACACAGACGATAATCCGAGGGCGGATCAAGGTGCGCCGGTTATGGACTTTTTGGATAAAGTGGCGGAGCATGGCCTCGGTAATCTCGAAATCAGCGATGACTCCATCTTTCATGGGGCGAGTGGCGATAATGTTGCCCGGCGTGCGGCCCAACATCATTTTGGCCTCGCGTCCTACGGCCAGGACCTTATTGCGGTCCCGGGCATTTTTCCGCACCGCCACCACCGATGGCTCGCTCAAAACGATGCCTTTGCCCTTGACATACACGAGGGTATTGGCGGTGCCCAGATCAATTGCTAAATCATTGGAAAATATTCCCAATATCGGGTCAAGAAACATAGCGGACTCCTTTTTTTCGGCTCTCCCCCCAGCCTCACTCAGATTTGCCTTGGCAGCCGCCGGAGAAACATTTTTTGTGCTTTTTTTGAAACATCCTTGATATACTATATCTAATTCGGCGGTTGCAACTTTGTACCCGTCACCATCGGTTGCCGGAGAATCGGAAGAGAGTTGGGCTTGAGGTAGGGATGGCAACCTTTATTGTGCCATGATTCCCCAAAAATTCAACCTCAAAAATGCGAAACGTCCCAATCAGACCGATATGCCAGGACACGGGGCGGGCACTCTTGACAAAGAGAGTTTTTTTTGTTTTAAAATATATCTTTATGAAATACGTCCGGCAAGGTATGGGCAGATATTGTCACTGAGGGGGCAGTAACTTGGGCGACGCCGCTCTTTAAGGTCTGTTTCCGGGCAGCCAAGCAATGTCAGTCTGATCCGGCGATTCGCCGGGGCTGCCCAAAGGAGCGGGGCCGCCAGGACGGTCGGCGATCCTCAGCGGCAGAGACAGTCAGGCCCGAACGATCGGCCACAGTCCACCTGCGGACCAATTATCACAGCCATTTTTTTCAGCTAAAGGTAAGGGATTATGAAGCGAACCTATCAACCGCACAATGTCAAGCGGGCGCGCACCCATGGTTTTTTGACCCGCATGAGCACCCGGGGTGGGCGTTTAGTTATCAAGCGCCGCCGGGCCAAAGGTAGAAAAAGACTGGGCATTTAATACACATGGAGCCCCGGTCGACCACCACGCACCTCCAGCCACAGCAGGTAAGGGACAACAATTTCTCAGGGCCAGGCTAGATTTACCAGAGCCGATCGGCTGCTGAAACGGACAGACTTTCAGCGGGTCAAACTTACGGGCAAAAATCGGCATACCGCCCATTTCATCGTTTCGCTGGCCGTCAACGACCTGAATCGGCCCCGTCTGGGAGTGGTGGCGACCAAAAAACTGGGGAAGGCCGTACAACGAAATCGGGTTAAACGCTTATTACGGGAATTTTTCAGGCTCCATAAAGGAGTTCTGCCCCCTCACGATATCGTCATCATCGCCAAAAGAAACGCTGCCGGGCTGACGTATGCCGACATTCGGGCAGAATTAGGAGCCGTGTTCGCGTTGCCTGACCAGACCGAGGGGACAGGTGGTTAAGTTCAGCCTCATACTCCTAAGGGGCTATCAGGTTTTTATCTCCCCCCTTTTTCCCCATACCTGCCGTTTTTACCCCAGTTGCTCCGCGTATGCCTATCAAGCCTTAGAAAAATACGGTTTTTGGCGAGGTCTGTGGCTGGGTGGGCGGCGGCTCCTAAAGTGTCACCCCTGGCATCCAGGTGGTGTGGATCTCGTCCCTTAAGATACGATCGTCGAACCCCATGCTGGCGGCGTACGGGCCGGCAGCGGTCGGCCTATCCCGTCAGTCCGGTGCAGGTTGCCCGTCCTGCCCTTATGGTATCCTTCCCAGTGGGATGATCGACTGCTGAGGTGAATTTTATGGAAAAACGCATGTTGTTGGCGGTGGTGCTCAGTTTCGCCATCTTTGCCGGCTTTGCTTACCTTCAACAGAAACTCCAGCCCCCGGCGCCGCCGCCGACGGCCCCAGCCGAAGCGCCCTCTCCGGCAGCCAAGCCGACCGCGGCGCCCATCCCCAAGCCAACGGCACCGCTCCAGACCGGGACACCGCCGGTCGTGCAGCCCTCGAGCAGTCATGCAGCCAGGGACATAGTGGTGGAGACGCCCCTCTACCGGGCAGTCATCACGGAACAAGGGGCCGCGGTCAAGAGCTTCCGCTTAAAAAAATTCTGGGAGCAGTTGCCCTTTCAAAGAATAGCGGAATTCAGTCTGTGGATGTTCAGCATTGACATCCAACGGTACCGGCCCTTGGGGGAGATCACCAATCCCAAGGAGTTGATTCGCACCGCCAGTTTAGAGCACCTGCCATTGGCCCTGACCTGGCAGGCGACGGGCAGCGCCATCGGGCCGGAGGTGGTCTATACTGCTGATAAAAAAGAGGTTGTCGTGCCAGAGGGCGGGGAAGCGCGCCTCAACTTTACCTATACCGGTGCGGATGGCGTGACGCTGGTCAAGACGTTTCTGGTGCGCGGCGGCAGCTATCGCCTGGATATGACCTCCACGGTGCAGAACCATGCGAATGTGCCTCTCCGGGGAGTTCTGGCCGTGTCCCTCTATGACGATATCAGCCATCCGGAGGGCTCCGGGTTCAGCGGCCTGGTTTGGTCGACAAAACGGAGTCGCGAGACCCTCAGCGCCGGCAGTCTGAAGGAACCCAAAACCATTACTGACTTCGACTGGGCCTCTTTGGAGACCGGCTTTTTCATGATGGCGGCGGTGCCTCCGGCAGCCGATTTCAAACCGGTAGCCCTGGTGCAGGATTTACCTGCCAAGGTCATGTCCATCACTTTGAAGACCGACTTGGAAGAGATCCAACCCGGCACCGAGGTAAGCGTCCCGTATATCCTCTATTTCGGACCGAAAGATCGGGCCATCTTGCGGAGTATCGGCTTTGGCCTGGAGCAGACCGTGGACTTCGGCTGGTTCCACATGTTGGCCCTGCCGCTTTTGTATGTCCTGGAATTCTTTTACCGTTTTTTCCATAACTGGGGTCTGGCCATTATCGCCCTGACCATCATTATCCGCATCCTCTTCATCTATCCCAATCACAAGAGTTTCAAGTCCATGCAGAATATGCAGAAACTCCAACCCAAGATAGCCAAGCTACGGGAGAAGTATAAAGATGACCGGGAAGCCTTGAATAAGGAGCTCATGAGCCTGTATCGGACCTACAAGGTGAATCCTTTGGGGGGATGTTTACCCATGGTCCTGCAATTACCGGTTTTTATTGCCCTTTATAATATCCTGGGATATTCCATTGAACTGCGGAATGCCCCTTTTATTTCCACCCTGCCCTTCACCGACATCGTCTGGCTGGCCGACTTGTCTGCCAAGGACCCGCTCCTGATTACCCCCATTATCATGGGCGCGACCATGTTCATCCAACAAAAGATGACCCCTTCGCCGGGCGATCCGGCCCAGGCCAAGATGATGTTGTTCATGCCCATAATCTTCACCTTTATGTTCCTTAATTTTGCATCCGGTCTGGTGTTGTATTGGCTGCTTAACAATATCTTGGCCATTATCCAGCAATACTACACCAATAAGTATATGTCCTAACCGCGGTGGAGGTCTGCATGAATTTTGTGGAATTTGAAGGCAAAGATCCGGAAGACGCCATTTCCCAGGCGATAGCGCATTTTAAGGTCCCACCGGAAGAACTGGAAATTGAGATCGTCTCTTTGGGGTCTTCGGGTCTTTTTGGTCTCTTAGGCGGGAAAAAAGCCAAAATCCGGGCCGCCTTGAAAGCCACGGCCCAAGAAATCAAGCCCGCCACGCTGGCAGCGGAACCTGCCGGACAACCTGCCCCGGAGGCGGCCGGGGAAGAGAATCTGGCTCCCCTGGCCCAGGAAGTCTTGGCCACCATGCTGGAAAAAATGGGTGAAAATTGTACTGTGCAAGGCGTCCAGAAAGTCAATCACATCCAGTTGGTGGTCGAAGGCGAAGATGTTGGCCTGCTGATCGGCAAACAGGGGCAGACCCTGGAGGCGCTGCAATATCTGGTCACCAAGATTGTCGCCAAACAGACCCAACGCAAACCCCGCGTGATCATTGATATCGAATCCTATCGGGAACGCCACAAACAGACTTTAATTGAAATGGCTCTACGGCAGGGCGAAAAGGCCAAACGCAGCGGCAAGCCGGTCACCCTCAATCCCATGAATGCCCATGACCGCCGTATTGTCCATCTGGCCCTCCAGCCGGACAAAGAGGTCAAAACCAAGAGTCGAGGCGAGGGTCTTTATAAAAAGATTATTATCTATCCGGTACGCAAGAAACGCGTCATGGAGGTGGTCAACGACCTAGGGTGAAGCCGGAGACCATTGCTGCCATTGCGACCCCACCCGGCCAGGCCGGTATAGGGATTGTGCGTCTCAGCGGCCCCCAAGCCTTGGCCATTGCGACTCGCCTGTTTCGGCCCCGGGTGCCCCGCCCCGGGCCATTTCCCTCCCATCGCCTGCTGCTCGGCCAGATCATCGCTCCCGATGACGGCCAGGTGATCGATGAGGTGCTCCTGGCGTATATGCGGGCGCCCCACAGTTATACCCGTGAGGATGTGGTGGAGATCAACTGCCACTCCGGTTGGGCCGTGCTCCAGCAGGTTCTCAATCTGGTTCTGCAGCACGGCGCCCGGCTGGCCCAGCCCGGGGAATTTACCCAACGGGCCTTCCTGGCCGGCAGACTGGATCTCACCCAAGCCGAAGCGGTGCTCGAGGTGATCCAGGCCCGCAGCGAAGCCGGTCTCAAAGTGGCCGCGGGGCACCTGAGCGGCGGTTTGGGGCAGACCATTGCCGGGCAGCGCCAGGCCATCCTGGACCTCTTAGCGCTGGTGGAAGCTGATCTGGATTTTGGTGAAGAAGTGCCGGAACTGGACTATCAGGGACTGCTGCCGGCCCTGCAGTCCATTGGCCGGCAGATCGCCGCCCTTGGGGAATCATATGGTCAGGGGCGGGTTTTGCGGGAAGGCCTCCAGGTAGTCCTGGCCGGCCGGCCCAACGTGGGCAAGTCCAGCCTCCTCAACCAACTGCTGCAGACCGAACGGGCTTTAGTCACTGCAATCCCGGGCACCACGCGAGACGTCATCGCCGAACAGCTGGTGATCAACGGCCTGCCCGTCTGCTTAATGGACACAGCGGGACTGCGCCAGGCCGAGGATACGGTTGAGGTCCTGGGCGTCGCCCGCACCCGGCAACACCTGGCCAGAGCAGACCTGGTGCTCTACCTTATCGACGCCAGCGAAGCCTGGCAACCCGAGGATACCGTGCAATTGGAGAGCCTCCAGGGCCAGAAGATCCTGTTGGTGCTCAACAAATGCGACCTGCCAATGGTGCTCAGCAAAGATGATCTTACCGCCAGGTGGCCCCATCAGGTGGTGGTCCTCTCCGCCCTGACCGGGGCTGGCATACCGGAGTTGCGCCAGGCCATTTTTCAGGCGGCTATGCACCAGACGCTCCTGCCCTCTGGGCAGATTGTCACCCAGGCCCGTCATTATCACCATCTGGCGCAATGTCGGGACTGCCTGAGTCAGGCCCAGGCCCAGATCGCAGCCGGCGCGCCCCCGGAACTCATCGCCTTGGATCTGCGGGCTGCTGCCCAAGAACTGGGTGCCATTCTGGGGCTGGAGATCGGCGAGGAGGTTCTGGACCGGATTTTTTCCCAATTCTGTCTGGGGAAATAATTTGGCCCCTTTGCCGTCGGCGGTTGCCGGCCGGCAGCAATATCATGGCAGCGAAGGCGTCCTAGCGGTCGCCGCAAGGAGCAGTATGACCAAAAACATTATCCCCTTTGAAAAGGCCAAACGTTCGGTCAAGGAGATCGTCGAGAGGTTTTACCAGGATCTGGACGACATTGAAGAGATTGTCATTATTGCCAAAGACCGGGAGGGTGAGTGGGTCTTTGCCAATTCCGAGTTGGCCAACGAACTGGAGTGGATCGGCAGTATCTATAAGTTCATTAACAAAGGCATCCTGGAAGATTCAGACGACATTGATTACAGCGTGGATTAGTGAGCAGGGTGGCATGGAGGCAGGTTCCAGAAGGTGACGGGCACCTGCTCAGAAATTGAGCCCTGTCTCCCGTGCGAGTTACGGTTGCCCTTCAAAATTAAGATAGCTTTCACAGACTCTACGGACAAAGGTCTGGGTTTCTGGTATATCGGGCACTTTCTGGGATTTGGCCACCCGATTGGGGCCAGCGTTGTAGGCCGCCAGGGCCAGGGGCAAGCGGAAGCCGAATTTTTCAAGCATCAGCCGGAGATAGCGGGTCCCGGCCATGATGTTGTCCTGCAGATCATAGGGGTCCTGGACCTGGAGAGCGGCTGCCGTCTGGGGCATAAGCTGCATGAGACCCTGGGCCCCCTTGGGAGAGGTGGCGGTCGGATCAAAATTCGATTCCACCCGGATCACCGCCTTGATCAGAGCCGGGGGCAAGTTATGCTGACGGCTGGCCGCCTGGATAATGGGCTCGAGGGCCGTGGGAGCAAGGCGGGAAGCTTTGGTAGGCGCCGTGGCGATCCGGATGCGGCCCGTGGACAGAGACGCCGCCCACCTCTCCTGGGGGGTGGGGCGATTGGAAAAATAATAATAGATGACTCCGTTTTTAACGACGCGCCGATAGGTCTCGCCCCAACCAGGGGTTGGGGCCAGCAGGAGGGCGAGGCCCAGCAAGCCCAAAAATAGCCGCCAACAATTGGTGAGCGTTGATCTCATGGATTCATGCATGGAAGTGTGTGGATGCACCTTACTGCCTTCCTCTTGTAGCAAAGCTGCGGTGCAAGGTCAAGCTTTTTCACGTTCCGGCGTCCAGCCAGCGCCGATTGGGCGGCAAGTGCGGTCTGCGTCGCTGCCCCCCCAAGGCCCGCAAGGAGAAAAAACTTTTCTATGGCCGGTGTCACAATTCAATGTAAAATCTGGTTGGAAAAAGACGGGGAGATTTTCTTTGGCCGGGGGCGCCTGGAGCTTTTGCAAGGGATTGCAACCTATGGCTCCTTGGCCGAAGCCGCCCGGCACCTGGGCATGTCGTACCGGGCGGCCTGGGGGCGCCTGAAGACTTCGGAGAGCCGTTTGGGGCGCAGACTTACGAGGAAGGTAGCGGCTGCAGGGCGGGGGCAACGGTTGGTTCTGACCCCTCTGGGCCAAGCTTTGGTGGCAGAGTTCCTGGCTTTAGAAGCTCAACTGGCCCAGTTTCTGGTTGCCTATCAACAGACCCTCAATCACACATTGGCACTTTAGAGCGATTATGCTGACCGAATTGGAACAGAAAGTCATCCGGGGGTTACAGCGTGACCTGCCGGTGACGGCCAGACCGTTTCAAGAAGTGGCCCAGGAATTGGGTCTGAGTGAAGCAGAGCTGACGGTCATCATCCGTCGGCTCATGGATCAAGGCTACATCCGCCGCTTTGGCGCCACTATCCGGCATCGGCTTTCCGGTTTCCAAGCCAATGCCATGGTAGCTTGGTCTGTGCCAGCGGATCAGATAGAGCAGGTCGGCACCCTGATGGCCGCCTGCCGGGAGGTGACCCACTGCTATGAACGGCAGACGAGCGACACCTGGCCATATAATCTCTATACGATGATCCATGGCAAAACCCAGGCCGAATGTGAAGACATTGCCCAAAGCCTGGCTGCTGCCGCCGGTATTCGGGATTATGTTTTATTATTCAGCGACGCTGAACTCAAAAAAACTACGATGCGATACTTTCAGGAGTAAAGGGTGAACCCCACGGTGGTGGCAAACCACAGCCTGATGGGGCATAGCCGCAAGCACAGAGAGGGATTCCCATGACTGACCGCTCCCAGCAACTCTTTCAACAGGCACAGCAAGTCATCCCCGGCGGCGTCAATAGCCCGGTACGGGCCTGGCGGGCCATGGGGTTGACGCCCCGATTCATTGCCCAGGCCCAGGGCGCCCAGATTACGGATGTGGATGGCCAGCGATTTATCGATTTCGTGGGGTCCTGGGGACCCATGATTGTCGGCCATGCCCACCCCTTGGTGGTGGAGGCTTTGCAGCGGGCCGCCAAAGCGGGTACGAGCTACGGCGCCCCCACCGCCGCGGAAGTGGAGTTGGCCGAACTGTTGGTCAATGCAGTGCCCGGTTTGGAGATGGTGCGTCTGGTTAATTCCGGCACCGAGGCCACTATGTCGGCCCTGCGTCTGGCCCGGGCCGCGACCGGTCGGGACCGGATCATCAAATTTGACGGCGGCTACCATGGCCATGCTGACACCGTCCTGGTCCAGGCCGGCAGCGGTATCCTCACCCAAGGCATCCCCGGCAGCCCGGGAGTACCAGCTGCCATGGCTCACCTCACCCTGTCTTTGCCGTATAATGATCTCAACGCCGTGGCCCAGGCGGTGGCCCAGTTCCCCGGGGAGATAGCCGCCATTATCGTTGAACCCGTGGCCGGCAACATGGGGGTAGTGCCCCCGACGCCGGATTTTTTGCCCGGTTTGCGGCAGCTCTGCGACCGTCACGGCATCATCCTGATCTTTGATGAGGTGATCACCGGCTTTCGGATTGCCTGGGGCGGTGCCCAGAACCGCTATGGAGTCATTCCGGATCTCACCTGCTTGGGCAAAGTCATCGGCGGGGGCCTGCCCGTCGGCGCTTACGGCGGCCGCCGGGACCTCATGACCCAGATGGCCCCAGTTGGGCCGGTCTATCAGGCCGGCACCCTGTCCGGCAATCCCCTGGCCGTGGCCGCCGGTCTGGCCACCTTAAAAATCCTCTCGGAACCGGGCATCTACGAACATCTGGAAGAACAGGGGCGCTTCCTGGCCACAGGCATCCAAGCCGCGGCACAGCAAACCGGGATACCCCTCTGCCTCAATCGGGTAGGCTCCATGTTCACCCTCTTCTTCACGCCGGGGCCGGTGCGCACCTTGACAGAGGCCCAGGCCAGCGATACCGACCGTTTTCAAAAATTCTTTCAACTCATGCTGGCCCACGGAATCTATCTGCCGCCGTCCCAGTTCGAGGCCTGGTTTATTTCTTTGGCCCACACATCGGAAGACTTGGCAAAAACAGTGGCGGCCAGCAGCAAAGTTTTTAATAGTCTGAAAACTGGACAATGCTAGTCCAAAATACGACCCCTAGAGAAATAATCTCAGATTACCGAATAGGAAGGCTGGCCATTTTCCCGAGCCCAGGCAGGGGAGAATATTGCCGGCGTCAGGCGGCCAACGGCAGACAAAGTGTTCCTCCCCCTTCGCCCACCAGCCGTCACGGCGGTGGCGGGGGCCGGAAGGCCGCCCTGACCCGGGCAGCCCCCCTTTCCCTGCCAAGGCTTTTGCCGCAGCGGACCCTGCCGCAGGTTAAGCTGAGGCACTGTCTCGGCCCCCAAAGCAATCTCTGGCCCCAAAGCACGTCATGGTTGCCGCAACATTTCGAGAAATTTTCATGAGCTGCGGGCCAGCCTGGCGCTTCCTGCACCAGTCGCGGTAATTTTTCCTCCCCTGGCCCTGAAAAAGGTGCCTCCACCGGGACGTATTTTGAACAAACTCCGAGATTCTGGCGGCCAGGCCAGAACTAATTCCCACTCCTGAGGCCCATGGCCTGAGGAGAAATTTCTCTTCCCGGATCCCCCTAACTCCTTGCCGAGGCTTTGATCTCTTCCCCGCCCAAGAGTTTCCCACTGGTTTATCATCCAGCCAGGCCACATTACCGACTGTCAGGACTCAAGATGGCAAAAAATTTGCAATCCCTTCAGGAATGATATGCATTTTCTCATAAAGGAGGTGAAGCAGCGCGCCGGTGCCGAGTTGGCAAGTATTTATTTTGATGTCCTTATAGATTCTTTCTTAAGGAGGATAGTATGGCAGACAAAGTTCCAGGAAGGGCATGGGTAGTCACTTTTGCGGGAACCGCGGTCAACCTCTGTCTGGGTATCTTGTATGCCTGGAGTGTGTGGGCCAAAGCGTTGATTAATGAAAAGTTGGCCGGCCAGCCGATGACCGATGCGATGAATGCCGGCTGGGTGTATCTCACCAACGCCGAAGCGGCCACACCGTTTTCTTTGTGCGTCCTTATTTTTGCCTTATTCATGATTCCCGGTGGCCGGATTCAAGATAAATTCGGTCCTAAAGTCGGCGCCATCACCGGTGGCCTCTTCTTAGCCCTCGGTTGTATCATCGCCGGTCTGTCCAAAAGTTATACGGGGCTGGTTATCGGTTTCGGTATCTTAGGCGGCATCGGTATGGGTATCGGCTACGCCGCTCCGACCCCGGCCGCGCTGAAGTGGTTCGGCCCCCACAAACGGGGTCTCATCGCCGGTCTGGTGGTGGGCGGCTACGGCGGTGCGGCGCTCTATATTTCGCCCCTGGCCGCCTATCTGCTCGCTTCGGGTGGCATCACCTACAGCTTTGTCTGGTTGGGTATCTTCTTCGCAGTCGTCGTTATTATTGCCGGTAGTCTGTTGTCCTGGCCACCGGTAGGCTATGTGCCCCCGGCTGCTCCCATGGTGGCCGGCGTCGCCCCGAAGGCGGTGGGTACCACCATTGACTGGGTGGCCAGCGATATGATAAAGACCTGGCAGTTCTATGCCCTGGTCTTTATGTTCATCGGCACCACCCAATCCGGGCTCATGGTGATCGCCAACGCTGCCAAGATTCTGGCCGAGGCAGCCAAGGCTGTACCCTTCTTGGTGGCCAATGCCTGGATCCTGGCTTCATACGGTGGTATCGTCAACGCCCTGGGCCGGGTGGGCACTGGTCTGTATTCTGACAAGATCGGCCGGGGCAACGCCTATTCACTCAACTGCTTGGTGTCCGCCCTGTTCCTCTTCCTGATGCCCTGGATCGCTGCCTCTGGGAACGTGTTCTTACTGTTTTTGGCCATTGGTATTGCTTATTGGCAGTATGGCGGCGGTTTGGCCCTGATGCCCTCGTTCACGGCCGACTTCTATGGTCCCAAAAACCTGGGCTTCAACTACGGGCTGGTGTTTATCGGCTGGGGTCTCGGCTTCTTCATGGCCAGACTGGCCGGGACCATCAAAGACATCACCGGCACCCTCAACTGGGCCTATATTATCTCCGGGATCATTCTCGTCCTCTCCGTGATTGTCTGTCGTCTCACCAAACGGCCGGTGTTGGAGAGTGAAAGACGTTAACCGTTGCCCTGCCTGGGTAGGGTAGAATTTTCTTGCGGTAGCGGGTTCCGGCCCGCTACCTTTCTTTTGCCTGGCAACCGCGGCGGTGGCGTGGTATACTTGCCAATACTGCGGCAGCCGCAGAGAATCTACACTATTTTTTTACAAACCCATGGAATTGACGACGCCGATACCGTATATCCCTGATCCCAGCAACCTCCAATTGGAGCCGCTCATCGGCTTCGTCCTGGGGGTCCTCTTTGCTGTGCTTTTCAATGCCGAGGGTCAGGCCTTTCTGGCCACCTCACTGGGCGATCAACGGGTGGGGGCCACCGACCGCCACCATTTCAACGCCTTTCTGCATCTGGATCTCTTGGGAACCATCGCCTTTCTGGTGGGCGGCTTTGGCTGGGCCCGGCATATTGACGTCAATCCGGCCAGATTCGAACATCCGCAGTTGTACCTCATTATCACCCGATTGGGGGGGCCGGCGGCCAATCTTCTCTTTGCCGGGATTATGGCCAGCATTATTCACTTGGTCATGACCCTTATGGCCCTGTCGCCCCATATCTTCCTCGGGGTGGTGGCGGTCAACGTCACCATGGCGGTCTACCACCTCATCCCCATCCCACCATTGGCTTTGGGAAATATCTGGGTGGCGTTGCTGCCGCCATCCCAGGCCCAGCTCAAAGTCTGGCTGCAGCGTCTGGGGCCTTACGCCCTTTTGGCCCTCCTGTTCTACGACCGCATCTATCAGGTGGGTATCTTCAGCCGTCACCTGGACCCCATCGTCCGGGCCGTCTATAATTTTATTACCGGTTAATCTGCTTTGGAGTCTTTGGTGGACAGGCGGTCCTGCCAGGCTGCGGCCAGGTCTGGTTCCCGGCCTTCGGTGCCAGGCTCATAAAAACGCCGGCCCTTGACGGCGTCGGGCAGATACGCCTGCCGGACGTAATGGCCGGGAAAATCATGAGGGTAAAGATAGCCCTGGCCGTGGCCCAGGGCCTGGCCGTCCCGGCTGGCGTCGCGCAGGTGGAGGGGCACGGGTTGACTGCCGTGTTCCTGGAGGTGCTGCAGGGCCCGGAAATAGGCCTGAGTGGAGTTGCTTTTGGGGGCCAGGGCCAGATAGATGGTGGCCTGGGCCAGGTGGTATTGGGCTTCAGGCAGGCCCACCCAGGTGAGGGCCTGAGCCGCGGCCACCGCCTGAACCAAGGCCTGGGGGTCAGCCAGGCCGATATCCTCGGCGGCCAGGATGAGCAGGCGGCGGACGATGAATTTGGGGTCTTCCCCAGCCTGGAGCATGCGGGCCAGCCAATACAACGCTGCGTCCACGTCCGAGCCCCGGACGCTCTTGATAAAGGCCGAGATGGTGTCGTCGTGGGCGTCGGCCTCTTTGTCATAGCGCACGGCTTGGGCCTGGATGGATTCCTCGGCTATGGCTAAGGTGATGTCGATCTGCCCCAGGGAGTTGGGCGGCGTGCTTAAGACCGCCAGCTCCAGGGCGTTGAGGGCAGTGCGGGCGTCGCCGCCAGCCAGGCGGGCCAGGTGTTGCAAGGCCTCTGGCGCGGCGACGACCGGATAAGCTCCCAAACCGCGCTCCTTATCGGTCAAAGCCCGCGTTAACAGGACCAGAATCTGGGCTTCAGTCAACGGCTGGAACACAAAGACCCGGGCCCGGGAGAGGAGCGGCCCGATGACCTCAAAATACGGATTTTCAGTGGTGGCGCCGATGAGGATCAGGGTGCCGGCCTCCACGTGGGGCAGCAGAGCATCCTGTTGGGCTTTGTTGAAGCGATGGATTTCGTCGATCAAGAGGATGGTTCGCCGGCCTTGGGCGAGCTGGCGCTGGGCCTGTATAACCACCTCGCGGATGTCTTTGACGCCGCTCAAGACGGCGCTGAGGCTGACAAAATGGCTGCGGGTAGTGGCGGCGATGATATGGGCCAGGGTGGTCTTGCCGCTGCCCGGCGGGCCCCAGAAGATCAGGGAAGAGAACAGCCGATCAGCCTCAATGGCTCGGCGCAGCAGCCGACCGGGGCCGATGAGGTGTTCCTGACCGACGAACTCCGCCAGGGTGCGGGGCCGCAGCCGGGCGGCCAGGGGCGTCTGGTTCGACAACCAGGTGTCGACTGTGGGAAAAAGAGAATCTTGCCTGGACACGGCGGCGACCACCAAGGGACCATCAGATTACAAAAAATAACTTTAGGGGAGACCAGGGGGCACCCCCCTCCCCTTCCCTAAAACCTCTCTCCCAACCCATTTTGGCTGCGCCTTAAAGCAGCAATAAAGGTTTTTCCTCCACCGGCAGGGCCTGGGGGAAGTTTTCCCACAGTCTGCTATTTCTTCTTTTTTTCCGGCGGGGGGTTCTTCACCATGCTGCCTGATTCCCCGCAATTACTGCACTTTTTCGGTTTACAGCGCACCTCGACGGTGGCCCCGCATTTTTCACAGGTAAACACGGCCATACGATACCCTCCTTGTTAATGTCTCCCTCTTAGGGCCCTCTGTCAGCCGCTGAGCATCAGGGCCAGGCTGTCGGCCACCACCAACCCCTCCCGGGTGGGACAGACCCGCCCCTGCTGCACCTGCAGCAGGCCGGCCTCACAGAATTCTGCCAGAACCTTTTGGGCTTCCGGAAAATGATCCAGCACCCTCAGGGCCAGGCCCCGGCGAGTGCGCAGTCCCAGGGCCAGGGCCTCGAGGTGCAGTTGGGAGTCGCTGAGAACCTCGACGCCGGTTACGGGCGCCTGGCCCGCCGACAAACTCCGGCAGTAGGCCTCTACGGCGCGGACATTCCAGCGCCGGACGCGGCCGTCAAAGGAATGGGCCGCCGGCCCGAGGCCCAGATATGGGGAGTGTTGCCAATATTTACTGTTATGCCGAGAGAAGTATCGCTGGCCCCGAGCAAAGTTGGAGATCTCGTAATGGCTGTAGCCCTGACTTTCCAGAAACTCGGACGTGGTCAGAAAAAGCCGGCGCTGCTCCTCTTCACCCGGCAGGGTCAGTTCGCCCCGCGCCACTTTTTTCCCCAAAGGCGTCTGTTCCGCCACGGTGAGCTGATAACAGGATAAATGCTCGGGCTCATAAGCCAGCACGTCCCTGAGGGTGGCCAGCCAGTCAGCTTCACTCTGCCCCGGCAGGGCATACATCAGATCGACGCTCAGGTTGGCAATACCGGCCTCCCGGGCCATTTCTAAAGCCCGGCGGGCTTGGGCGGCATCATGCCGCCGTCCCAACCAGCGCAGCTCGGCATCCTGGAGGGACTGGACCCCCAGACTGAGGCGGTTGACGCCCAGTTTGCGCCACAAGGCAAGCTTCTCCGGCGTCACGTCGTCAGGGTTGGCCTCGAGGGTGATCTCGACGTCAGTGGTAAAAACAAAATAGCCCTGCAGGTGGCTAAAAATTGCGCCCAGAACCTCGCCCGACAAAAGGCTGGGGGTGCCACCGCCCAGATAGAGGGTGTCAAAAGGTTGTGGCCAATCCTGATCCTGCACCAGAGCTATTTCCGTCAGCAGGGCCTGCCGCCAAGCAGCCATCCAGGCCAGATCAAGGTTGGAGGCAAAGTCACAGTAAAAGCATTTGCTCTGGCAAAAGGGCACATGTACATAGAGGCCGAGGGACATGGTTTAATCGTCCGTTTCGCTGCGCAAGACCGCCACAAAGGCGCTCTGGGGGATCATAACGTTGCCCACCATCTTCAGGCGCTTTTTGCCCTTTTTCTGTTTTTCCAGAAGTTTGCGCTTTCGGGTGATGTCGCCGCCATAGCATTTGGCGGTGACGTCTTTGCGGAAGGCCGAGATGGTGGAGCGGGAGATGATCTTGCCGCCGACGGCCCCCTGGATAGCGATTTTAAACTGCTGCCGGGGGATTTCTTCTTTCAAGCGCTCGCAGATGCGCACGCCCCAATCCCGGGCCCGGTCTTTAAAGACGATGGCGGACAGGGCGTCCACCTTTTCACCGTTCACCAGGATATCCAGCTTCACCAAGTCGCTTTCCCGATAGTCGATGAGCTCATAGTCAAAGGAGCCGTAGCCCTGGGTGACGGTCTTGAGCCGGTCATAAAAATCATACAGGACCTCGGCCAGGGGCATTTCCACCCGGATTTCAATGCGCCCCGGGGAGGGATAGGAAAAGGTGGCGTTCACCCCCCGACGTTCCAGACAGAGTTTCATGACCGCGCCCATGTAACGTTCCGGGATGATGATGTCGGCCCGGATATACGGCTCAAAGCCCTTTTTAATGCGGGCCGGATCAGGATACAGGGCTGGATTATCCACCGCCACCGTAGTGCCGTCGGTGAGGAGAAACTCGTAGCGCACGCTGGGCATGGTCATGATCAGGGACTGATCATATTCCCGCTCCAGGCGCTCCTGGACGATATCCAGGTGCAGCAGGCCCAGGAAGCCGCAGCGGAAACCTTGACCCAGGGCCACCGAAGAGTCTTTGCTGTAGACCAGGGCGGCATCGTTGAGCTTGTATTTTTCCAGGGCATCCACCAGGGACTGGTATTCGTCGGCGGCCACCGGATAGATGGAAGAAAAGACCACCGGCTTCACTTCCTTGAAGCCGGGCAGGGGCGCCGAGGCCGGCCGGGCGTCCAGGGTAATGGTATCCCCCACCCGGGTATCAGCCACGGTCTTAATGCCGGCAATGAGATAGCCCACCATGCCGGCGCTCAGCTCCTTGACGGGCTGCCGCTGTAAGCCGAAAATCCCCACCTCCTCCACTTTGTAAACGGCGTTGTTGGACATGAAGCGGATGGCGTCACCGGCCCGCAGGACGCCGTCAAAGACCCGGAAGGAGACGATAACGCCCCGATAGGGATCGTAATGGGCGTCAAAGATCAGCGCCGACAGAGGCTGCGCTGGGCTGCCGCCGGGAGCCGGGATGCGCTTCACCACCGCCTCCAGAACCTCGTCAATGCCGATGCCCTCCTTGGCGGAACAGAGGATGGCCTCATCCGGGTCCAGGCCCAGCTCCCGATCGATCTGGTCCTTGACCATTTCAACATCTGCCGACGGCAGATCGATCTTGTTGAGCACCGGGATGATGGTGAGATCATGTTCCATGGCCAGATAAAGGTTGGCCAAAGTCTGGGCCTGGACGCCCTGGGAGGCATCCACCACCAGGAGCACCCCCTCACAGGAGGCCAGAGCCCGGCTGACCTCATAGGAAAAATCCACATGCCCCGGCGTGTCGATGAGATTGAGGCTATACTCCTGGCCGTCTTTGGCCTTATAGGGCAGGGTGATGGTATTGCTTTTGATGGTAATGCCCCGCTCCCGCTCGATGTCCATGGTATCCAGGAGCTGGTCCCGGAACTCCCGGACCCCCACCATCCCCGTACGTTGGATGAGCCGGTCGGCCAGGGTCGACTTGCCGTGGTCAATATGGGCGATAATGCTGAAATTGCGGATATTGGGCATAAATATTTTTATTACTGACGGTCCCGTAAAAACCCAAAATCAACGCAGCAACTTTGAGGCCGGGTTCAAGCAGCTAAAGAATTGGGAAATGACCCCCAAACCATGTTTTGACCCCAAGGGGGCATCAGAATAGTCACCCCAGATGATCCCGACGTTGGGGCCGGGGCCTTTTTGGCCTGTTCCAAGACATAGGGATAAATCTTTTGATAAATATGGCCAAGACACGGCTGGGCTCCTCCTTAGATCATCGGCAACACTGTCTTCCGGAAGGGACAGGCCCAGGATCTTTCCGACGTCTTCTGTCAATCCTCCGTAAGGTAAATGCCATGCCCCAGAATCGGCTTTTGCTCTCTTTTGGGCCTGAACAAAGTTGATTCCCGCTAGCTGCTATCTATTGTAATTTCATATAGTTATTATATAGTTCCACAAAAGAATGTCAAGCTAAAAATGCCATTATTATAAATATACTTAACTCAACTTTAATATCAAGTAACGGCAGATAATACTGATCATATTGCTCGACTACTACTTTTTTAATTGCCAAGGCCACAAGGCCGTGGCAATATAACTAATCTATTTTACAATATAATTCATAACACTGATGTTTCCTTCTGTATAACAAAAATAGCGATGTATTTCAAGGGCAAATCACAATGGCCCTTAAAGAAGCCGTCCCCCCTCCTGATCAGACTTTCACTAAGCTTTTTCAGACCCTCCGGAACAAGAGCCATCTTACCGGGGCGGGGGTCAGGAAATGTGAGGGTTCCTCGGCGGTGCATCTGGTGTTTGTCATGTTTACCTCGGTTCTTTTGGCACAGCCAGGATGAAGCGGCCCGGCTCACCTCAACCTGACAGCTCTCACCGCTGCTGGCAAAGATGCTTGCTACCGCCTGAAAAAGCGCTGAGTTGACGGTCGTTTCTCTGGCGTTTGCTTGGGTCTGGTTCAAGGAAGCACAGACCTTGTTAGGCTTGGGCAAAGAGCAGAGCTGCAGCTCCGCCGTCCAGGTGTGTGCCACGCCCCGACCTTCCAGCGCTTTAAGGTCTTGGCCTGGTTTGATAAGGAAAATGCTGTCATTGTGGAGCGCAGACCAGAAAAGCTGGCAAAAAAACTGCGGCCCCCGATGCCATGACCAATTTGCTGAACTTAACTTAGACAACTCGGGGAAACCGGTTGCTTTCCCTGGCAACAGTATGCTAAAGTTCACAGAATATCGAACCGAGGCATTGCTTTGCCGCCGGTCGGTAGCTTAATCCTTTCCAAAATTCTTATGAAAGTTTTTATTCCGGTCTAAGCAAAAAATCAGGGCGGCCAACTATTGTCATGATGGAAGGCCGGCTCAACTGGTTGTAGTAGTGTGCCAATGTGCCAATAAGAAAACCATACGATCATCGGCGAGACCACAGCAGTCCGGGTATATAATAAAACCGGCCCGACGCCGTTATGCCAAAACTTTTGGCAATCCCATCATTGTCGCTGATTTTATCATCCTACGGAGAAAATAAGGGGAGGCTTGCCTGGCATGAACCAGTTCCCTCGAAGAAGAAAAAGCAAAAAGCGCCAAGGAATCCTCTGCATTGCCACCCTGTTGACCTGTTGGCTACTGCGCCCCGGCGCAGCCATGGCAGAAGTTTATCTGGAAGGCTATGCCGGCTACGTCAAACCCGCCACCGTTTTCCGGCAGTACCTGGTCATGACCACTCACCACCCGGCACTGGGGACTTTTGAAGAGCACCATACGCGGGGGACTTTTCTGCCGGGGGTGATCGGCGGACTGAAAGTGGGCACCTGGTTTGTTCCGGACGGCTTTCTGGGAGCACCCTATCCGACTTGGATGCAGTATTTCGGGGTATATCTCGATATAAATTATCATCGGCAGAACTTCCGTTATCGGGAAGGCAATACCCTGTTAAACGGCGGCGTCGCCGCTGCCCGCAATATCTTTGAGAGCAACGGCAACACCTTCACCCTGGCCCTGATGTTTGCCGGCCGCCTGGGATTTCTGGCAACCCCCGAAGTCCCTTTTGGCCGCCTGCAACCCTATTTTGCCGTCGGCCCGGCCCTGATGATCACCGAGCAAAAGGTCGCGCTCAACAGCAGCACTTTAACCCCTGGCGGTCTGGTCCCATACGCGCTGGCGCCGGCATCGGACACCGCGGTCATACCGGCCTTGGCCGTGGAACCCGGGATCAGGTGGCTGTTCAAGAAAAACGTTTCCGTTGATCTTGCTTTTAAATTCCGTTGGGCTCATCCCTCATTTACTTTTTCCTATGACGATCCCTTCGGTACTACCAGAGAAACTTTTACCCTCCACCCCCAATATCTCATCTTGAGCTGGCAATTGGGCGCCGCCTATCACTTTTAACAGGTTGGTGTAAAATGCCCCGAGGTGAGAGGGCCAGGGGTTAGAGACCCCAGCCTTCTCCCCGAAAACCGCCCCTAATCCAAACTCTGGGACAGGCAAGCTCTCTTCTCTCCGGCCAAGGTTTTGCCCTCTGGGCAGGTGCGAAATTTTTCCCAGAGATTAAAGATTACCAGGGATTTGCCGAATAAAACAATAGCCGTCTTTTGCGGCGCGTCGGACCAGAAGGGTTCGGCAAGCGGCTCGCGTGGTCTGTGGCCAGAGGAACTGGAGGGGTACCCATGAGTGATTCCCCTAAAATTCACATCGATGAGTTGCACGTCGGCCTAAGGCCGGAAGAGATCGACACCATCCTCGGTCTGCGGCATACCTTTGATTATTTCGAGCTCTTAAGCACCTATGTCTCTTCCTATCTGGAATTAGGCTGGCTGGTCAAACTGGTGATCCCCCAGTTTGACGTCGCTCTGGATATTGATCTGCGCGAGGTGCGGGAAGTCTGGCACCAGGGTTTGACCAATCTGGCCCTGAAAGGGATTCATGCCTGCCTGATGGTCTATACCGGTTCCGCTTCTCAGCTCTTGGTTTTAGAAGTAGCCGGCAAAAGTACTGAAAAAGCCCTGGCCTTGGGACGGGATTGGCGTGCCGCCTGCGTTGTGCAGGTGGGACCAGAGCGGGAGCGGCATTTTTACCGATGGCCCGGGTTCTTGGCCATTCCGGCCGAAACTACTATAGAAAATTTGGATCTGCAGATCTATGGTGAAGGTGGAAAAGTGGCGCTGCCACCTTCCCTCCCGGCCGGCTCGGCCGACCCCATCCATTGGCTGGTGCCTCCCTGGGAGAGTCCACCAAGCCCGCCCAGTCCTCGGTTGCTAGAATTCTTGCGCAGCCAGTTTACGGCGACGACAATTACTCCTGAAGTCGCAGACGAGGAAATTCCTGCCTGGGAAAAAGTGCTCCCCTGCATCATGCCCCATCCCCGGTTGATGCAAACCCTGTTGACGCCGAACCCTGATGTCGAGGATTACTATCATGCTCTCCTGGCCGCAGCCAGGGAGGAAGGCCTTGTCGACCCCCAGCTGCTCTTGGGATTACTGTGGCACGCCCCCCTCGGCGCCCACCGACAGCAGACAGACAGTCTGCCCTGGTTTAAAGAGCTGATCATCGGTCAACGGACCGCACCGGTGGCCGATGAGGAAGAGAGCCCGGCGTTGGCTAAGGTGCAGCAACAATTAGCTGCTCTTTTAGAAGACCTGCATAAAACCATGGCCAGCCTCAAAGAAGAACGACAAAAGGTTTTGCAGGAATCTTTTCGCCCTGCCCACACCTTCGCCGAGGGGTCTGACCACGGGGTCCAGATGGGCAGAGCACGAGGAAATTTCTCCCAAATGTACGGTCAGGAACCCAGTCCCCCCCAGGCGCCGCCCATCAGCCAGCCACCCCGCCCCCCCATAGAGTGGCCCTCGGTCTCGGTGTTTCAGAGTTCTCCTTATGCCTTGGGGGAGATTCCCGTGAATCGGAAACAATACGAAGCCATGATTTATGAGTTGGGCCGTCTGGCGGCCATGGAAAAAGTCAACAGCCGTTCTGTGCGGGAGAGCAGCTCCCTCAGGACGAAATTAGAAGCCCAACGACAGGCGGAAATTGACAATTTGCGGCAACTGGTACGTGAAAGAAAACCGAAAAAATGGTGGGAGCGATGATGACCGAACCAACCGCCCAATCTCAGCCGGGACAAAACCGACTTCCAGCTTTTCATCTATCTCTGCAGCTATTCCAGACCACTGGCGAGGAAGCCTTTCATCTGGCGGTAACCGTGAAGCACCTAACCACCGCCGGGGTTGTTCTCGAACTGTTGGAACCACCTGATGGTTTTTTCGATGATAATCTGAAAGGGCTGCAAGGGTTTCTGTTGGGCAATGGCGACCACGACGGCCTCTTGGTGAAAGTGCCAACCAAAATCCTCTGGACTAAAAAACATGAGGAAGATACTGCGGCCACTGTCGGTCTGGAACTCTTGAAACCCCTCCCTCTGTCCATGCGCCATGCCCTGGAAGATGATCTGGCTGGCGGCGCCAAGGATATGAGAGTCCTGTGGGATTATTGGGATGAGATGCAGCAAGACTCCGGCCCGGAGGCTTTGGAGGCGGCCCCGACGTCAGTACCTGTCAAACCTGTGGCCCCCACCCCCGTGGCGCCACAGGCAAGCCCCACCCCGGCAGCAAGCCCCCCGGCTGCGGCCCAAAGTTCAGGCGGTTGGGTATATCTGGTAGGATTTGCGGCCATCGTGATCGGGGTCGCCATGCAATATCCCCAATCAGAGCAAATGGCCTTTTCCGGCCTGGTGGTCATGTTTCTGGGGAGCATCGTGGTAGCCGGCAAAAGTCTCAGCAGTATGTGGCAACTCTCTTCTTCTCATTCCTCTGAATCAAGGTAAAGGAGAGTCTGTTTTTCTCCTGACGGCGCCGTCAACCGAAAGAGAGCAATCTTATGAATGGAAAAAAGTTATGGAGTATCGGCGGTGGTAAAGGGGGTATCGGCAAGAGCATCTTTACCTTGGGGCTGGGCATCACTCTGGCCCAGATGGGGAAAAAGATTATTCTCATCGATGCCGATCTGGGGGGTGCCAACCTTCACACCCTCATGGGAGTTCGGTATCCTCCCTTTACCCTCGAGGATTTTATCCTCAAACGGGTCGACCGCCTGGAGGATATCGTCATTGAGACTCAGGTGGAGGGCATCGGCCTCATCTGCGGCGCCGATGACATCATGGGGGCCGCCAACCCCAAATTTGCCCAAAAAATCCGCCTACTGAACCAGTTGGAGGACCTGCCCGCCGATCTCGTCTTCCTGGATCTGGGGGCCGGCACCTCTTTTAATGTTCTGGATTTTTTTAATTATTCTGCGGGCAAGATCGCCGTCTTTACCAATCAATCCACTTCTTTGCAAAATGTCTATGGTTTTATCAAAAGCGCCCTGTTCCGTTTTCTTAGCCGGGAATTTTCCCGGGATGATGAAATCTTACTCTTACTGCAGCAGGCCGGCAGCCGTCTCGCCAAGCTTCATTCCGTGGAAGACATCCTCAACCATCTGCAGAACAAAAATGTGGAGAAATATGCCCGTCTGAAACAGATCATCGATCACTTTGAGATCTTTTTGGTCGTGAATATGGTGAAGACCGAACTAGATCGCAAAGCCGCCCAGGTGATTCAAAAGGTCAGCCAGGACTTCCTGAATCTGCACCCCCAAATCTTCGGGACCCTGGCATACGATCCGGAAGTGGAAAAGGCCGTCAATCAAATGCTCCCATTCCCTACCCGCAGCCAGAACAGCCCGGCCGCGTTAGGTCTGCAGCATATCGCCGTGCAAGTCTTAAAAGAAGCCAAGGTGAGCGACCTGACCACAGCCCCGCGGCTGGCTGCCACCGGCGCCTGGGGCTAAACAACCGAGGCGGCATTGGGGGGCCAGGGGTTCAGCCTCCTTCCACGCCCCTGCCGCCCATCGCAGCCTTACTCCCACCAGCCTCCTTGGCGAGTGGGTCTGCAGCCCCGCTCCCTGCTCATGAGGTCGCCTCCTCTTCCCTGTTCCCAACTGCCTCTGTACTGACCTTGGCGGCAGGGATTGGTGTTGCTGGGGAGGCGGGAGGAGTTCCGTGCAAGACCGCCAGTAGCCTCTCCGCCACTACCCGGGGAAGTCCCGCCTCCCGGCGGAGTTCTGCCACCGACGCCTGTTTGAGGGCCTCAAAATCAGGAAAATGGCGAAAAAGGTTGCGGCGCCGTTGCGGGCCCAAACCCGGTATGTGATTCAGGATGGAATCCATGGCAGCCTGCCGGGCCTTTTGGCGGTGGAAACCAACGGCAAGCCGATGGGCTTCATCCCGCAGGCGCATGAGGAGCAGCAGCGCCGGAGAATTGTTGGGGAAAAAGAGCGGATTTTTTCGACCTGGCAGATAGAGACGATCCCGCACGGACTTGCCGCCGGTCAGGGTGCCGGCCTTGGCCAGCCCGATGACGGGGAGCCGACCGCCCAGACCCAGTTCCCGAAGGGCTGCACTAGCCGCCGCCACCTGGCCCAAACCGCCGTCCACCACCAAGAGATCGGGGACCTCGTTTTCCGGCTTGCCGAACTGCCGGCGGATCACCTCCGCCAACATGGCCGGGTCGTTGGGGCCCGCCACCTCCTTTATACGGAAGCGGCGGTATGCGGCTTTGTCCGGCTGGCCGTCCTGGAACACAGCCAGGGAGCCGACCGGTTGTTGGCCCTGCAGGTTGGAAATATCCAGACAGACCAGTCGCCGGGGTGGGGCTGGCAGATGCAGCCGTTCCTGGAGTTCCGCCAGCGGATCTTGCTGGGGCCCCAGACTGAGGTGGCGCTGCAGCGCCGCTTGGGCATTGTCAGCGGCCATCTGCAGAAGCTGCCGCCGGGCTCCCTGGCGGGGATTGATCATCTGCACCGGCCCGCCTCTCTGCTCCGCCAGCAATGCCAGGAAGGCCTCCTGACCGGCCAAGGTCTGAGGGAGGACAATTTCTGCGGGCACAAAACGGGGCGGGCTATAGTATTGCTTCAGAAAGGCCTCCAACAGTTCGGCATCATCGTCGTGGGCCTGGGCAAAATAGTACGGCAGACTCCCGGTGACCCGGCCCCCCCGCACTGCCAAGACCAGGACCAGAGCCCCCTCCCCTTCCCGGGCCAGACCCAGGACATCCTGATCTTTAAATATCGGCGTCTGGGAGACCTGCTGGGCCTGGGCCCGCTCCAGGAGGGCCAATCGGTCCCGGAGGACGGCCGCTTCTTCAAAGCGCAGCTCGGCCGCAGCTTGGTGCATCTGGGCGGTTAATTCCTGCCGCAGCTGCTTCCCCCGCCCTTGCAGAAACCAGACCGCTTCCTGCGCGGCCCGGCGATAGTCCGCCAAGGACACCAAGCCGCAACACGGACCAAGACATTGGCCGATCTGGTAATTCAAGCAGGGACGGGACCTTTTGGGCACGCCCCGATCACGGCAGCTGCGCAAGCGAAAGACTCGCTTCATGAATTTGACCAGCTCCCGCACCGCCGCCCCTGAGGTATAGGGACCGAAATAACGGGCCCCATCCGGAGCAAAACGCCGCACCAGGGCCAGCCTGGGTACCGGTTCATTGAGGTCCAGCCGCAGACAGAGGAAATTTTTGTCGTCCCGCAGATTGATATTGTAACGCGGTCGATGTTCTTTAATGAGGTTGCGTTCCAGAATAAGGGCCTCCCGCTCCGAGGTCGTCACCAAAAAATCCACCTGGCGCAGCCGCTGCACCAGGATGGCGGTACGGGGGCCGGGCTGATCCCGCAGGTAGGAAGCCACCCGGTTCTTCAAATTGACGGCCTTGCCCACATAGAGGATCTCCCCTTTGGCATCCTTGAACAGATAGACGCCAGGACCGGCGGGAATATGGGGCAAGGCTGCCGTTAAGGCCGGGGATACACTTTTATCGCTGGTCATGGCAGTGGCAGTTACTCAAAGTGAACACATCTCTTATCTTCCGTGGGGCAGGCCTCCGTGCCCGCTCAGGTCTGCTCACGGCGGTCAGCCTGAAACATATAAGTACCTCTGAGTTTTTTAGAGAGCGTTTGTCATGGAGATCAGGAGTGACCGGCAGGGTCTTTGCAGTTGGCACGGATCGCTAAGAATTTATCTCCTGAATCGAATTATTCTCTTATTGCTAAAATCTCCCTGCAAGGACTGGTTTTTCTCACAGCGTTGCCTCATAATAGAATGAGGCGGCAAAGCGCGCCGGTCCACGCTGCCCTTTTATTGTACATCAAAACGATCAGAGAAAGAGGAAAAAGGCGCAGGAGGGGATGATGATCAGTCGTCGGACTTTTTTACAACAGGTTGGGGCCAGCATGGCCGCCGGCGCCCTGGGATGGACGTTTGGCGCCCACCCCCTGTGGGCCCGGCCTGCGCCCTGCGGCCCTGATCGTCCGGTGCGGGTGGCTCTGTTGGCCGACGCCCATCTGTCTGGGGGTTCCAAGGGAAAAGCAGCCGAAGAGAGTCTCCTGGCAGCAGTGGCTGACATCAACAGCAGGCAGCCGCCTGCAGACCTGGTGTTTTATCTGGGCGACCTGACCGACGCCTGCGATCTGCAGGCCCTGGCGTTGGGTCAGGAGATTCTCGCCACCCTGTCTGCCCCCTGTTGGCTGATCCCCGGCGACCACGATCCCATGCCGTTCCCGCCCGACTGCCATGGTGGGCTCTTTTCGTTCACCTGGCGGGGCGTCCACTTCTGCGGCCTGGATACCCGCTTTGCCCAGGCGTCGCAGTTCGACCCCCTTTTTCGCTTGCAGCCGCAGACTCTTCGCTGGCTGGCCGGCGCAATCAAACGCTTGCCACTCGAAACCCCTTTGCTCATCCTGTCGCACGCCCCCTTGTATCCCCTGTTCCAGCCCTGGCAGTGGTGGACGGCCGGAGCGGAGTCGCTGCCGTTCCTGCTCGGGCCGCGGCCTCGGGTGCTGCTGCTGCACGGCCATGTCCACCAGCATCTCGGGGCCCAGATGGGCAATCTCATCTTCCAGGGAGTGCGTTCCACTGCTTGGTCATTGCCGGACGTGCATATCGGCACTACCGCGGTCCGCCCGCGGCCCAATGCACCCCAGGGGCGGGCCGGCTGCGGTTGGCTCCTCCTGACCGTGGCCCGCGGGGGCGAACTGACCATGGCGGATCAATGTTGGGCAGCATAATCAGGGCCAAGCCGGGACCGCTGGCCTGCTGACTTCTACTTGCCGTGGCGCAAGAAATACTATAAAATTAATTAGTTTCATAAGAAAGGACCTGCCCTCTTTTCTTGTCGCCAGGCTCCGGATGCCTGGCCCAGACCATCTAGCACGGAAAAATGAACTATGAAGGATCAAGATCGGCAGACCCGGCCGAAAAAAATTTTTACCACCTCGTGGGCGGCATTTTATCTTTATTACGTGGCCATAGCCATCTGTTGGTTCGGGCCGCAGCTTAATCCTGAGTTTGCGGCGCGAATTCTCTTAACCCCTACCCTGGGGATGCTCCTGGGTTTGGTCCTTTTGGGCGCGGTTTTGTTTCTCAAGTTCGGTCAGCACTTCGAAATGGATGCAGAAGGAGTCCGGAGAATCCAGCGTTATCCGGCCCGGCAAGACCTGTTGCGCTGGCATGAGATCAGCAGTATATCCGTTCGGAGCGGCTTGACCCAAACCATCCTTAGGGTCGGCAATATCGTCATTCAGCCGCATAGGGGTGAAGAGATGGTCTGGTATGGGCTGGAAAGCCCAAAATTGGTGAAAACCTTGCTGGAAAGAGGTCTTAATGAGTTTACCGCCCGCTGACTGGGTCTTTGAGATGCCTTTGACAGACAGCGAGGCCCTGGTCTCGCCAGTCCCCTGGGAAGATGGCCAAAAAGCCAGCCTGCCGGCGCTGCTGGCAACCTTGGGACAGATTCTGGCCTCCCCCCGGCGTTTTTTTGCCTCCCTGCCGCATACCGCCGGTTTGGCAGAACCTTTGGGATTTGTCCTCTTGGTGGGAACGACCGGGCTTTTGAGCCTGTTTCTTTGGCAGTCAGTCCTGGAAGGCACAATTACGGGGCCTCTCCCGGAAGGATTCGTTGCCGCCTATCTGTCCCCCTTGCAAGACGACCCACGCCTGGTCTTCGGCTTGGTGCTCATAATCCCCTTCTATGTGGCTCTCTCCCAGTTTATTCTGAGCATCTTCCTCTTTGGGGCGCTCCGTCTGGTGGGGCCGGCGGCAACGTCGTTTGCGGCGGTGTTTCGGGTGGTGGCTTATGCCCAAGCTCCGGCTGTTTTGTGCCTGGTGCCCTGGGTGGGCGGGTTGGTGGCGCGTTTATGGCACCTCGTTCTCTTAGTCCTCGGGTTGTCCCAATCCCTGCGGCTTTCCACAGGGAAAGCCCTCTTTTCTCTCTTGTTAGCGGTCTTGTTCCTGTTCCTGACTTTTTTCCTACTCATGCTGCTGTTGGGCCTTTTGGGCCTCTGGCGTTTCCTGTGGAGCTGATGAAGCTGCTGCCAGGCGGGCGCGCCGCCGGAACCAGGCCAGGCAGATCAGGCTGCCGCTGAGGAAGCCGAGCACGAAACAGATAAGAATGATCAGAGAGTTGCTGAGGGTGCCGATTTCTTTCCCGAATATCTTAATAACAGGTGCCGGCACCCAGTTTTCATAAAGAAAAATTGCTACAATGGCCCCAAGGAAAAGGAATACAACGCTCTTGACTTTGCCCATGAATATCTCCTCTGTGGCCGTATGCCAGCCTGACACCTTAATTTTTCAGATGTCTTCGCACCGCCGCTTTTAAGTCTTCCAAGTCAGATGATTTTACCAGATACTCTTCGGAAGCCCAGGTGCCGAAATCCTGCTTGTACTCGCTATAGGCTGAACTCAGGAGCACCGGCAGATCAGGATATTTCTCCTTGATCTGCCGTAGTACCTCAATGCCGCTCATCTCAGGCATTTTGATGTCCAAGATGACGAGATCCAGGGGTTCGCGAGAGACTATCTCCAGAGCTTCTTTGCCGTTGGAGGCGGTAATTACATCATAGCCTTCTTCTTTTAATTCCTCGCTGTACAATAAGCGGATACTCATTTCATCATCCGCCACAAGAATTTTTTTCATGCATAACCTCCTCTCCCTAAACCTCTTCTAAGCTTGTGGTCCCAGACGTAGAATTTTTCAGCGGCAGCAGACAGTATTTGGCAATGGGCAGCGTTACGGTGAAGGTGATGCCTTTGCCCAACTCATTATTGATTTCGATATCGCCATAATGACGGGAAACGATCCGTTGGGCGATGGACAAGCCCAAACCAGTGCCCTGTTCTTTGGTAGTAAAAAAGGGGTTAAAGATATTATAAACCAATTCCGGGGCTATGCCACCGCCGGTATCGGAGACGGCGATGGCGGCATACAACCCATCTTTCTTTTCCAAGGGGAAGGTGCGAATCGTCAGGGTACCGCCATTCTCCATGGCCTGCTGAGCATTCTGGAAGATATTATAAAAAACCAGCTTGATCTGCCGTTCATCACAGTAGACCGGCGGCAGGTCGGCATATTCTTTTACCACCTGGATGTTGTATTTTTCCAGGTCACGATGGATCAGGGTCAGGGCATCCTCCACCAAGCCGTTGATTTCGTGCTCTCTGAAGTATCCCAGGGAATCGCCGGTATAATCGAACATCTGGCGGAGGATTTTTTCCAGGCGGCCCACTTCATCGACGATGACATCCACATATTTTTTTAACTCATGCCACTTGAGCTCTTCCCCCGCCTTTACCTGTTTACTGATCCGACGGGCAAAGCCGCCGATGGAGACCAAGGGATTGCGGATCTCATGAGCCAAGCCTTCGGCCATGGAACTCATGGCCGCCAGCCGGTCCGATTCCAGCATGCGCTCGCGGATCAGGGTCAATTCCTTGCTGCTGGCCTCAATGGTTTCCACGAGCCGGGAATTCTCAATGGCCAGCGCCGCTTGGTTGGCAAACATCGTCAGAAAATGCATATCTTCCTCATCCAAGGGGCGCTGGGTGAAGTGATTGTCAATGACAATTACCCCGGTGGCTTCTTCCTTGGCCAACAATGGCACAGCAATAAATTCCTGTCCGGATAATTGTTCCCGGATCTGCTGATTAACCTGGGGATGCTGGTCGGCTCGCATGATGTGGAAAGGTTTGCGGAAGAGAACACTTTGAGCCAAAATCCCCTGATCGGGGCGCAGGGGTACCTCGATGGGGTGGGGTCCCACGGGCGTCGCTTCCTCAGGATTGCCCAGATCAGCCAGCAACGCCTGGCGTAACGGCAGGGTCGAGGCTGCTGATGGTTGATAGGCATGGCGGCTTTCCACCAAAAGCTGCCGGCGTTTATCCACCAGAAAGATGATCGCCCGATCATAGTCCATGGCGTTCTTAAAGGTCAGGGCTCGGACCAGGATGGTGAGGATTTTGTCCATCTCGATGGTGGTCATCAGCACCGCCGAGATGTCATGCAACACCGTCAGGATATTCACCATCCGGGCGTTCTTCGCGGCCAGGGCCTCGATCTGTTGAAAGGCCAGGGCGTTTTCAATACTGCTGGTGGCCATCCCGGCCAAGGTTTGTAGCAATTGAATGTTTTCCTGATCAAACTGCTGGAAGGAATGATTGGCGCCCATCTTATCATAGAGACAGAGCATGCCTTTCAGATGACCCTTTAAATTCAGGGGAATACCGGCGAAATAATGCTTTTCACCCTGGGAGTTGGTGAGCTCTGAAGTTATTGACGGCAATTCGCCTGTCAGCAGTGGTTTTTCACAGAAAAGGGTGCCCACCGGCGGCACATCGCGAGGGACAATGCCGTATTCCGAGCTGACATGGATCTGCTGCGAGACCTCATCGACAATGCGCAGCGAAGCTCCCCGGGCGTTGAGGACCTTGGCGCTGATGCTGACCACCTGCTCCAAGAGCACCGGAAGTTCCCGGGTGGCACCAGTGGCCTTGGCTATTTCATAAAGAACCGCCAATTCGGCGATGCGTTTCTTAGCCTCTTCATGCAAGAGGGCCTGTCGGATATTACCGGCCAACATGCGACAGGCAATGAGAATGGTCTCTTTTTCAACGGGCAGGAACTCTCGGCTGACTCGACTGATGAACAACAGGACCCCATACAGGAAGTTGTCGTCAGCCACAGGAAAACAGGCCAAGGTTTGCACGTTCGGGACGAGAGCAAGCAAGGGTTGATTCTCAGGCTGCACCGGCAGCTGAGACATCTGCAGGATGAGGGGCGTCCGCTGTTGGGCGGTCTGCCCCACAATCCCCTCCCCTAGGGCAAATTCCAGGCGGGGCCGCAACACACTCTTGCGACTGTCAGCGTTCAGGAAAAGGCGGGAGCGGTTTTTATCCAAGCCAAAAAAGAGGACCTGGTCGACATTGAAGTTGCGGGCTACCAGATAAACAAAGTTAGCCAGCCGTTCTTCATAAGAGACCGTGGAGGTAAACAGGTCAATCAGATTTGTCAGAAACGTTAACCGATTAAGAGGCATGTGACGAGGCTCGCGATTCCAGGGTACGCCTTTTCTGCCTGGCCTTTTCATAGATCTCGAGATACTGGAGGGCTGCCTGGCGCCAGGAAAACTCCTGCTGCATGGCCTGCCGGCGGAGATTAGCCCAAGCCGTCGCATCCTTATAAAGGGTCAGGGCTCGGTTCACGGCCGCCATGAGTTCATCAGCCCCAAACTTGACAAATTTAAAACCGGTGCCCTTGCCGGTGGCCGGATCGTATTCCTCAATAGTCTCACTTAAACCACCAACGGCCCGGACTACTGGGATGGTCCCATAGCGTAGACAATACAACTGATCCAGGCCACAAGGTTCATACCGGGAAGGCATCAGGAAGATGTCCGACCCGGCAATGATGCGGTGGGCCAAGGCCACCGAATAGCCGATTTCCACGCCCACGGTCTGGGGGTAACGGTTGTGCAGCTCTGTAAAGGCGTATTGGTACCGCTCCTCCCCCGTCCCCTGGAGCACAAAGCCAACGTTGGCCGCCACCAGTTGGGGCATGATGGCATGCACCAGGTCCAAACCCTTGCGCTCATTCAAGCGGGTGGTCATTCCCACCAAAGGCTGTTGTAACGTTAGGTCCAGACCGAAATACTGGAGCAGTTCCCGTTTGCAGACCTCTTTGCCGCTGAGATCGTTGGCATCATACAACGCCGGCAGGAACTGGTCATGGGCTGGATCCCAACTATCATAATCCACGCCGTTGAGAATGCCATATAAATCATCGGCCCGTTCTTGGAAGACACCTTCAAGGCCAAAACCGAATTCCGGCGTCAAGATTTCTTGGCGGTAGGTGCGGCTCACTGTGGTGATAATGTCGGCGGTGATGAGGCCGCCCTTTTCCAAATTAATTTTACCGTAAAACTCCAAGAGTTTAGGGGTAAAATATTCCCAGCCCAGACCGGTGAGGGCCATATCGTAATGCCAAAAAATACCTTGGTAACCCACGTTGTGGACAGTATAGACGATGGGCAGCCCCTGGCAATAAGGCGTGTTTTGATAGAGGGTCCGCAGGTAGACCGGCACCATACCCGTCTGCCATTCATGGCAGTGGCAGACATCGAATTCCAGCTCCAGGGTCTTGAGGAGTTCGGGCACCGCCCGGCTGAAAAAGATAAAGCGCTCAGCATTGTCCTGATAGTCGCCATAGGGCGTGCCATACAAGCCCTCCCGGTCAAACAGGCTGTCCTGACCGATGAAGTAGAAATTGAGATCCGGGGTCAGCCAGGCGACATAAAGGTCAGCGGTCAGGGTTTTGATGGACAGTGGTACAGACAGCGTCCTCCCCACCGGCGCAATTTTGAATTTGGCATCCTTGACTTGTCGATAATAGGGAATAACCACCGTGACCTGATGCCCTTCCTGGGTCAAAGCCCGGGAAAGACCATAAATCACTTCCGCCAAAGCGCCGGCCCGAGCAAACGGGTTGGCCTCCGGACTAACGATCAAAATGCGCATAGTCATTCCTTCCCTACCGAAAGGACCTGAGTGCTAAGGCGCTGTCGTCCCTTCCAGTTGCACCTCCCGGAGGTAGCGAGCTGCGTCCTCCGGTGGGGTCGGATTGATAAAAAAACCGGATCCCCATTCAAATCCGGCCATCAGAGTTAATTTCGGCATAATTTCGAAATGCCAATGGTAATATTCCAACTTGGTCTCCCGCACCGGCGCGGTGTGCAGAATGAAATTATATGGGGGCCGACTTAAGGCGGCATCCAACCTTTTTAACGTCTCAGAGAAAATTTCCGCCAGTTTGGGAAAGCTGTCGTCATGCAGATCCACATAGGAGGAGTGATGCTGCTTGGGGAGAATCCAGGTTTCAAAGGGAGAGCGGGGGGCAAAGGGGCACAGGGCCACAAAGAGGTCATTTTCTAATACTACCCGGACGCCTTGCTGGATTTCTTGACGGATCATGTCACAGAAAACACACCGTTCCTTGAGGCGATAGTGGGCCATGGAACTGGATAGTTCTTCCATGACCAGTTCCGGCACAATGGGCAGACCGATGAGCTGGCTATGGCTGTGCTCCAAAGACGCACCGGCAGCCCGCCCTTGGTTTTTAAAGATCAGGATATAACGGAACTTGGGGTCACGGCTGAGATCACGGATGCGGTCGCGATAGGCATAGAGGACGTCCGCAAATTGCACAATGCTGACCGTGGACAAGGTCTGATTGTGCTGGGGAAACTCGATGATAACTTCATGGGCGCCAATACCGTTCATGAGATCGAACATGCCCTCGCCCCGGCGATCCAGCTCCCCCTCATTTACCAGGGCCGGGAACTTATTGGAGACGACTCGCAATTTCCAGCCCGCGGAGTTGGGCGGTCCGCCACCTTCCCGATAGGCCATAATCTCAGGCGGGGTGGTATGTTCGTTCCCAGGACAGAAAGGGCAGAAACCACCCTTGGTCACCTCCGGCTCCACAACAAAATCGTGCGGCCTCTTGCCGCGTTCGGTGGAAATGATCACCCAGCGGGAAATAATGGGGTCTTTGCGTAGTTCCGGCATGCAAATCCTCTCTTTATGACTGAATCCGGGCGGTGGCGGCGGGCCAGCAACATCGCCTCCAGGCAGTTCGGCCACCGGATCGAGATTATTTAAATATCAACAGCACAGCAACTGTATCGGGACACTGCCGGTACATTAAATGTATGAATATATCGGCCAGGGCAAATATTGCAAGCTCTTTCCAGCCGCCACCCTTTGTCTATCGTCGGAACAGAGACAGTAGGATGGTAAGAATAATGCTGAGGATGATCGAGGTTGCCAGAGGAAAATAAAAAGTGAAATTTTCCCGTTTAATGGTAATGTCTCCTGGGAGTTTGCCGAGCCAAGGAATTTTGGCACCATAGAGCAAAATCAGGCCCAGCCCCACTAAGACAATCCCGAAAATCACCAACATTTTCCCAAATTCGCTCACTTTGCCAAGCCTCCTGCAATCTATCAACCGAGGCGTCTGCTGAATCTGCCGGTCAACGGCACCAGGCCGGTTGGGGTGCCCTGGCAGAAATGTGCCCGCCTTTTCTTGTACCATAGCAAAACGCCATCATTTGTCAACGTCGTCTCCCTCGCCCGGTCCAGCCGGAACGCGGCTGGCTGGCGCTAATTTCTTGTTGCACGTTCAGTGACTTCGCTATATAGTGAAAAAATTTAAAGAGGGGGTGGATTGTGAGCACTCTATCCATTGGTATACTGGGGACGGGAGCCTATTTGCCGGAAAGGGTGTTAACCAACGCCGATCTGGAAAAGTTGGTGGATACGTCTGATCAATGGATTCGAGAGCGGACTGGCATCAGGGAGCGACGTGTTGCCGCGCCCGATGAAGATGTCGCCACCATGGGAGTGGCCGCGGGTCGTCAGGCTCTGGAAAATGCCGGCATTGACTGGCAGGACTTGCGCTACATCATCGTCGGCAGCAATACCTCCAACTACATGTATCCCGCCATTGCCATCCGCATTCAACATGGCCTGGGTTTGGATGATAAATTAGCCGCCTTCGATCTCCAGGCCGGGTGTTCCGGGTTTAATTATGCCCTCCATGTCGCCGAAAATCTCCTTAAAGATAATGGCGGCTATGCCTTGGTAATTGGCACCGACACCAATACCCGGATGTTGGATTTCACCGACCGGAGCACCTGCATCCTCTTCGGGGACGGCGCCGGCGCAGTGGTTGTTGGCCCCACCGACCGGAGCCGGCTGCTGGCCTCCTTCCTGGCCTCCAGCTATAACGGCAAACTTTACCTGAAGACCGAATTTTCCGAACTCAATAGCCCTTTTCTACCCAAACCAACCTTGACCAATAATTATATGTACATGGACGGGCCGGAAATCTTCAAATTTGCCGTGCGGGCATTGCAGGAGAGCCTCCGCCGTATTCTGGCCCAGGCTGGCATGACTCGGGAAGAGATCGATTTCCTCATCATTCATCAGGCCAACTTCCGGATCCTTGAAACCGGGGCTCGCTTTGCTAAGATGCCCATGGACAAGGTCTACGTCAATGTGGACCGCTACGGTAATACCTCGGCAGCTTCCATTCCCATCGCCCTGCACGAAGCCTTAATGGAAGGCAAGATCCGGAAGAATCACAAAGTCATTCTCATCAGCTTCGGGGCCGGCGTCACCTGGGCGGCCAACGCCCTGGAATGGCTGAGTTAAGACACAAGATCGTTGGATCACGCCAACAATTCATCATTAAAAAGTCGGGCCCCTGGGCTCGCCTGAGATTGCCAAAAGCCGCATTCCCCGCTGTGCCGAACATGCCTCCCTGGTAATGCCAACCCCCAAAAAAAACTGTTCCCAGGCCGTGGCCTGGGAACAGGAAACCATCACATGATCTTGATCTTTTTCTTGGGAGGCTCGCTGGGCGCGGCCGGAGGCGGCGGGGGCGCGACCGGGGTCTCCGGTGCCGGCGCTACTCTGGCAGGCGGCTCCGCGGCCTCGGCTTCCGGTACCCGGCGACGTTGCGGTTTCGGCGCCTCTTCCTCCTCCTCTCCGGTCACCGCGGTTTTGGGCTTGGGCTTGGGCTTGGCCTCAACCTTGGTCTCCGGTTTGGTCTCCGTGGCTTTGGGCGTTCTGGGCGGCGAAGCTTCGGTAGCCGGCAGCGTTGCGGTTTCCGGGACCGGAGCACTGGCCAGATAGCGGGCGTCCACCCAGCCCAGGGTGCCGTCCTGACGGGAGCGCACCTGGAACCAGCCCTGGCTCTCACCCACTTTCTCCACTTCCTGATTGCGGGTCAGAGCTGCAATCTTGGGGCAATCCATCCCCGGGCAAGCCCGCAGGTTCAGCCGGTCAGCGGCCACATAAAAAACCTGATACTCCACCTTGGGCGGCGGCAGTGGCAGTGGGGCCGGCGGCGGTGCCACCGGCGGCGCCCAACCCACCTTCTGTTGGCAGCCACTAACAAAAATCAGGGTAAAGGCAAAGAGAATTACGAAGAGGCACCAGCAGCGTCTGCTGCTGAGTCGCAAGATATGCTGTTGCATCGGCTTAACCCATGTCTTTGCTTTCGCGAATTTTCCAGACGCCATCGGTTTCTTCCAACGTCACGTTGATCACGGAGCGATACATCTCCGCCGCCTTGGTCTGGTTATTGATTAACTGAAAGTTCCAGATAAATTCGGCCACCGCCTGATGCGGACCGGTCCGCCGGAGGTTGGCAATGTTATAGCTGACGTTTTTAAAATCGTAATTTTTCCAGTTTTCATACGTCTGCCGCTCCAACTCCCCCAGGTTGGGATACGACGGGGCGTAGCAGCTGATGAACATGTTCATGTCTTTTTTCATGTGAGCCGCCCGGATGCGTTCGGCCAAGCGCTCCACGTCCCGGGCCAGAGTATCAGCCCGCTCGGGCCCCGGCGTAGCGATGGGTGGCAGTCCAGGCAGTGGCACTGTCGGTTTGCGCTCCACCGTCTTGGGCCAGAAAAAATACACCCCCGCAATGATGACGAGGCCCACGAGGCCCACCAGCCATTTGTTCACCCCCGACCGTCGAGGCGCAGAACGGGGGCGGCTGCGTTGGGCCGGAGAGCGGTAGAAAAGGTCATCCTGCACCACCGGACGAGCACTGGGGCGTTCCCCGGACGTTTTAACCCGCTGTCCACATTCGGTACAAAAATTTTGGCCAGGATAAACCGGACCCCCACAATTCGTGCAGGGCCGGGAGGGCAACCGTTCCTCCCCCACCAATGGATTACCGCAGCGCTGACAAAAACTATGCTCGTCACCATGAACTGTTTGGCATTGCGGACAGATAGTCATACGAGCTGTATCCTTATTCCGCCAGGGTCTCGCTGGACCGTTCTAGTAGCTTTCTCACCGGCAATGAACTTTACGACATTTCCAGTTGGTAAAATTCTATATAAAATTAACATATTATATTTTCAAGAAAAATTCAAGACGAAAAGCCTTACTCAGGTCCGATAAACTGGGCGGGTCTTTTATGATATTGCGGAGACCAGGAGGATTCTGACATGCGAAGATCGGGGACTTTTTCCGACTATTGTTGCCCTTTGCGGAAAAGATGCGCGATAATAAAAATATTCCATTTTAGGCTCCCCCCATGGCACTCCATCTCATTATCGACGGCTATAATCTTATCCGCCAGACACCGGCCTGGCAGGAACTGGACGCCCAGGATCTGCGCTGGGGCCGGGAGGCCCTGTTGGCAAGCCTGGCGCAATACCGCCGGGCCAAAAAACATCCCATCACCGTGGTCTTTGACGGCGGTGCCAGCATTGAGATTGCCGGCCACCGGGATTATTATCAGGGTATTTTAGTCCTCTATTCTCATCATGGCGAAACGGCCGACGAGGTCATCAAACGGCTGGCGGACCGGGAACGAGAACGGGGTCTGGTCATCTCCTCAGATCGGGAGATCATGGAGCATGCCCTGCGAGTCGGCGCCGCGGTCATGTCTGCTCCGGAATTCGCTCTGCGGCTGCAGATGGCCGACGGCCTCGCCGGGCACGAAGAGGAGGCTGAGGATTATCTCCACCCCAATGGTACAAAAAAGAAAGGGCCGGCCCACCGGGCCCCCAAAAAACTCCGCCGCCTGCACGTCCGCCTGAAAAAAATCTGAACTCCCTCTGCCGCCCCGACACTCTTTCTATAAGTTCTAGACGGCGCGGCCCGCCAGAAAGCCCGCCAAGCGGGCCAACGCCTCCTTGATATTTTCCAGAGAATTGGCATAGGAAAAACGCAAGAAACCTTCGCCGCCCGGGCCGAAATCAATTCCCGGGGTGACGCCCACGTGGGCTTTTTCCAGGATGTCAAAGGCCAGGCCATAGGAATCATGGGACAGGTGCCTGGCGTTAACAAACACATAAAAAGCGCCGGTGGGCTCCACCGGGATGGTAAAACCCAGTTTCCTTAAACCGGCCACCAACACCCGGCGCCGTTCATCGTAGGTTTGGCGCATCCTGGCCACCTCGGCCCCGGTCTGGGTTAAGGCGGCAATGCCGGCCCGTTGCACAAAAGCATTGGCAGAGATGAAAAAATTCTGCATGAGCTTCTGCAAAGGCCGCATGAACTCCGCCGGGGCAATGAGATACCCCAGACGCCAGCCCGTCATGGCATAGGCCTTGGAAAAGCCGTTGATGACAAAGGCCCGGTCGGTGAATTCCAGGATGGAATGCTCCCTTCCCTCGTAGACTAAGCCGTGGTAAATCTCATCGGAGATAATATAGGGCCCCAACCCGGCGATCTCCTGCAAATTATCTCTGGTCAAGACCGTGCCCGTTGGATTGGCTGGGGAATTGATGAGGACGGCCTTGGTCCGGGGGCCAAGACGTTTGGCAATCTCCCGGGGCTGCACTTGAAATCCCTCAGCTTCCTGGATGGCCACATATTTGGGCACCGCGTCCACCAACCGGACAAAGTTGGGATAGCAGGCATAGTGGGGGTCGGTAAGGACGATCTCATCGCCGGCATCCAGCAAGACCGCCAGGATGAGCAGCATAGCCGGCGAGGTTCCCGAGGTGACGATAATACGGTCCGGCGTCAGCCGGACGCCGTAGTGCTCCCCATAGTGCTGACAGATGGCTTGGCGCAGCTCCAGCAGCCCCATGGAATGGGTATACTGGGTCTCACCCCGCTGCATGGCCGCAAAGGCCGCCTCCTTGACCACCTGGGGCGTGTCCCAATCCGGCTGCCCCACCTCCAGATGGATCACCGGGATGCCCTGGCGCTCCAACTCCTGAGCCCGCTCCAAAATATCCATGACCAGAAAGGGAGTAATGTCCTGAGCGCGTTGAGATACGGCAGTATGCACCATACCAAACCTCCTGCAGACAATAGGGAAAAGATAGCAGGAATGTTAGAGGATTGCAAGGGAAGGGCTGGCACCCAAATCCCCCGCCTTCTTGGGAGCAGGGTTGCAGGTGCGCGGTGGGGGCCGTTTGGTGAGATTGAGCCAGGGTTAAAGAGAGCTGGCCGTCTTTTTTTTTCGCCTGCTGAGGGCGGCTTTGCTCTTTGCCAGGGGGATGTGCCACATACCTCACCCCCGCTGGCCCGGGGCCACCTGCCGAGCATCGGCGTTGTCAGGCGCTGACAACCGGCGCCTAAAGCCGCGCCGCGCCTGGACAGATTGATCAGGGCAACATGGCTGGCCTTCAGGCGCTTGGCCACCCACGAACCCGGAAGGACTAGGCGTTGCCTGGCCACGTTCAGGTTCAAGGCCAGGATCATGATCCACCACCAGGCCGCATTTTGGCCCACATCTCCCCAAGGCAGTTTGCCCCCGGCTAGGTCCGCCTTCTTGACACGGTGGGCCATCCCCCCTTCTGCCGCACCGTTGCTACGGCCAGGTAAGCAGCTCCCTGCCCCCCGCCAGTTTCGTGATCACCCATAAACCTTGTACCGCCCTTGCTGCCACATCCTGGCCGGGCAAGGCAATGCCCGCCGGCCGCCCGGCAGTTCCTCCTGGGGCAGTTGCTCCCGGCTAGCCAGATAACGGTTGGTGGGAGATTTCTCGCTCTGCGCTATCTTCTTGGGCACAAAGCAGACCGCCGACCATCGCCGCCTAAGGAAGCAAGCCTTGTGTCATAATGGCTTCACCTCGTTGATAATAGCTGGTTTGTTGATGCCTTATTCTATCTGCCTGATTTCTCAGGACCAACGAGGTTTTTCTTTATTTTGCTGGTGAGTGGGGGAGGGATGGGAGTTCTCTCGGGCGGCGGCGAAAATACCCTATGTCAAAAAGGGCAGACATGCTAAAATGAACTTTAGCACAACGAGATGGGGTGGCCTGAGATCGTAACAAGCTGGAATCTGAGACGAAAACTCAGATTATTCCGGAGAATGGCATGAGTCCCGATAAACAATTTTACCATCTGGCCCTGGTAGGCGCAGGCCGACATGGTATGGCAATCATGGAGGCTTTGATACCCTCGCGGTGGGAAGATCAGCCCCTGCGGCTGGTGGGCGTTGCTGATATTGATCTCCAGGCCCCGGGCATTCTCTACGCCCGTCGTTATAATATCCCGGTTTTTCAAGACCTGGCAGACTTGGTAAGGTTGCCCAACATCGATATCGTGGTAAATGCCACCGGGGTCCCAGAGGTCTCGGACCGCTTACAGGCCCTCTGTTCACTCGAGATGCCTATCTTGAATTGTGATCGAACGGTGCCATGGGAAGATTTCTGGGACTCGGTCTCTAAAAGCCTGCTGTTTACCGATAAAGTGGAAGTCATAAAGATCGGCATCATCGGCGGCGGTAAGGCCTGTCAGGACGTGTTGGCCCAGGCCCTGAGAAGCAACAGCAGCCGGCGCCGGATGCAGATCATTGGCGTGGCTGATCCCGACCCCGGGGCACCGGGCATAGTCATGGCCAATAATGTGGGAATACCAACTTTTAGGGATTGTCTGCCTATTCTCGAGGCGAACCCTGACCTTATCTTGGAACTCACCGGGAATGCCACTGTCCGGGAACTGCTCCGCCAGAGAAAACCAGAGCGCAGCCAAGTCATTGATCATATCCAATCCCGACTGTTATGGGAACTGTTTAAAAAAGAAGAAGATCGCCTGCGCTTCCGAGTGGAGAGCGAGATTAAGTTGGCCGATCAGCGCAACCGTTTTCAGCGCATCTTTGACCACCTGCCAGACCCGGTCCTGGTCCTTAACGAGGACTATATTGTCGAAGAGGTAAATCAAACTTTCCTGAACCGTTTCAATAAGACCTTAGATGAAGTGATCGGGCAACCCTGTTACCGGATTTTTCATCAATTTGACGAACCCTGTGACCGGCGCGGTCTGACCTGTCCATTACCCCAGGTTGTTCGGGAGTGTCAGACCCAAAGTACTCTCCAGCGCCTTACCCACGACAATGGCTGTTCCCTCTTTCATGAAATAACCATGTCAGCCCTCTGTCCTCCCGAAGGGCGACGACGGAAGCGGGTCATCGAGGTCATCAAAGATGTTACGGCTAAGATGCAGTTGGAAGAGGCCTTGCAACGCTCAGAGGAATGGACTCGCCGCCTGCTGAAGGAAGCCATTGCCGGGAAAAATTTTCTCGAGACCATAATCAATGGCATTGACGATCAGATGATGGTCATTGATCTGGACTATCACATTGTTGAAGTAAACCGAGCCGTTCTGGAAATGGTGGGGATGCGCAAGGAAGATGTGGTGGGCAAACACTGTTACGAAGTATCCCATCACCTACAGGAACCCTGCTCCAGCCCTGATCATCCCTGCCCCCTAAAGGATGCGGTTGCCAGCGGCAAGCCCGCCTCTACAACGCATGTTCATTTTGCCAAAGACGGCCGGGAGCATTATATCCATGTCGTCTGCCATCCCATCTTTGATGAAAAAGGTCAGGTAGTTCGGGTCATCGATCTCTCTCGGGACATCACCAAGGAGGTCGTCGACCGGACGCGTATGCTGCATGATGATAAAATGACCTCTTTGGGGAGACTGTCGGCCAGCGTCGTCCATGAGATCAACAATCCTTTAACCGGTATCTTAAATTTCATCAAACTCATGCAGAGGATGCTCAATAAGGGGCAGCCCAGCGAGGCGGACGTGGCCAACATGAAAACATATCTGGAAATGGTCTATGGCGAAACCTCCCGGGTGAGCAAGACTGTTTCCAACCTGTTGGCCTTCTCCCGGAAGACCAAACCCGAATTCACCGTAGTTGATTTGCATCAACTGATTGAGGAGACTTTGGCCCTGACGGAATATCAGATGCGGCTGCAGGGTATCAGTGTCAAACGCCAATTCGCCGACAAACTCCCGCCATTGAGTGCCGATCCGGGCCAGATGAAGCAGGCCTTCCTCAATCTTTTCCTGAATGCCCAGGACGCCATGCCTCAGGGAGGCACCCTGACCGTAGAGACCAAGAGTTATTATAACCAGGCGGTCATCATTCGGGTCACTGACACCGGTGTGGGGATCCCCAAAGAAAGTTTTTCCCAGATCTTTGAACCGTTTTTTTCCACGAAGAAAAAGGGGGGGGTTGGCTTGGGCTTGTCGGTGGTTTATGGTATTATCCGGGATCATAAAGGCCTGATCAAGGTCGACAGCGTCGTTGGGCAGGGGACCACCTTTACCATCCGTCTGCCTGCCATGAAAATGGGGGGAGAGCGTGCTGCCGCATAAAAAGATCAGAATTCTGGTGGTGGACGACGAACCAAGCATCCGCGAGTCCCTGAGTGGTTGGCTCCGGCAGGACGGGTTTGAGGTAGATACCGCGGCAGACGGCGTCGCGGCTCTGGCCATGACCAAAGAAAATCACTATGACATTATGCTCATCGACGTGAAAATGCCGGAAATGGACGGTCTTACCCTTCTTAAGAAACTGAAGGAGACAGAACCTGAGGCGGCGGTGGTGATGATGACGGCCCATGGCGCCATCCAAGACGCAGTCGATGCCATGCGCTTAGGGGCCTATGATTACCTCCTGAAACCCTTTGATCTGGAAGAGTTGAGTCTGACCGTCGACAAGCTGGTACGGCTGCAAACCCTGGCCATGGAAAATCTGATCCTGAAAGACCGGATGGCCACCATGACCCGGTTTGAGAATCTGATAGGACAGTCCCCCCCCATGCTGGCCTTGTTCGAGGCCATTGTGGACGTGGCCCAAACGGACGCCACCGTGCTGATCACCGGCGAAACGGGCACCGGCAAGGAATTGGTGGCCCGGGCCATCCATGCCCAGAGTCCCCGATGCTACGGCCCTTTTATCGCCATCAACTGCGGTGCCTTTACCGAACATCTGTTGGAGAGCGAGCTTTTTGGCCACGAAAAGGGCGCCTTTACTGACGCCAAATTTGCCAAAAAAGGCCGGCTGGAGATGGCCGACGCCGGCACCCTGTTCCTGGATGAAATCGGCGATATCTCCATGAAGATGCAGATTGACCTGCTTCGGGTGTTGGAAACCCACGAATTCAGCCGGGTGGGCGGTACAGTCACCCTGCACAGTGATTTTCGGGTAATCGCCGCCACCAACCGGGACCTGAAAGAGGCCATAGCCCAGAAGACCTTCCGACAGGATCTCTACTACCGCTTGAACGTCGTCCACTTGCATGTCCCGCCGCTGCGGGAGCGGGTCGAAGATATCCCTCTTTTGGCGCACCACTTCTTGCGGCGGTTCGCCACCGAGACGAATAAGAAAATCGACTCCATCCATCCCGATGCTTTGGAGGCCTTGAAACGATATGGCTGGCCGGGAAATGTCCGGGAACTGGAAAACGCCATCGAACGGGCCGTAGTGGTGCAGAAAGGCCGGCAGATTAAAGTCGATGACCTACCCTTCATTACCCAACCGGGCCAGGAACCGGCAGCCGCCAAATTGACGCTGGAAGAAATGGAGCGCCAGCATATCGCCCGCATCCTGGCCGCCCAGGGGGGCAATATCTCCACTACGGCCAAGATCCTGGGCATCAACCGCACCACCCTCTACCACAAAATCAAAAAATACGGGCTTAGTCCGTGAATCGGCTGAGCAGGGCATTATTCCGGCTCCGGCACTCTGGACCAGGGATGGTATGTCACAGCGGGCATTTTTAGGACTGGTGGCTCTCGGTCCGGTGGACCCGGAGATCCTGCGGCGGTTGCGGATCGCCTTGACGAAGTTTTTCGGTCTGCGGGCCAAGGTCTTGCGACCGCAGCCGTTGCCCGAGCAGACCCGGCATATTGTCCGGCAGCAATATCATTCCACCCAACTCCTGGAATATCTGCTGGCCACCAATACCTCCGGCGCGTTGCGCGTCCTGGGGGTGACTGCCGTTGACCTCTATATCCCCATCCTCACCTTTGTCTTTGGCGAAGCTCAACTCAACGGCCAAGCGGCGGTTATTTCGTTGTATCGGCCCCGGGGTGATGCCGATGGTACCAGTCCACCTCAGGCCGTAGTCTTACGGCGCCTCTTAAAGCTGGGCATCCATGAGTTGGGACACACCTTTGGCTTGGGGCACTGCCGGGAGGAGGGCTGTCTGATGGGGTTCGCGCCGACTTTAGAAAAACTTGACCATAAAAACCTGGCGTTTTGTAAATATTGTCAGGTCCTTCTGGCTGACTTCTTCCTAGAGCGTCACATCTCCCCCCATTTCAAGAAGTATGAAGGAATTCTTTTACCAGACGCTGCCATCCCAGCTCGGGAAAGTGCCCGTAAACGTCGTCGATAATAGCCCCGCCGGAGGGCAGGGTGATGCCGGCCGAGGACTCGAGCATTCCCAGAAGTTTATGAGCTTCGTTTTCAATCCAGGCCACGTTCCGTTGGCCATAGAGCATATGCTCCAGATCCGGTTTCAGGTTTGTGGGAGAGACCACCACAAGCCAGCCTTCCCCGTAGGGGTCATCATGGGCCAAGGCGGGGTTCTGGCGGACCTTAGGATTGACCGCCTCGATAATGCCGTCAACCGGCGCCAGGACCGCGGCCCGGTTATCGCCCCGGGATAAGTTAAGGGCGGAGGTATCGCGGCGCCAGGCCTGCCCCAGCTCCGGCAGCCAAACCGCGTCGGCCGGACCTAAAACCTTCTGGGAAAAATCGTCCAAACCGATGCGCACCTGGCCGCCGGTCTCCAATTGTACCCAGGTATGCCCCCGGTGGAGATAACTGCTGGTGGGAACGCGAAAGCCAAAAACTTCGGCAAGGCGCGGCAGTTCGGGGGTGAGAAACAGCTCCGTCTGCTCTGCCAGAAGTTGGTCAAAAGAACATCGTTGACAGACGCTCTTCGTGCCGCAATAGCGGGGCGGGAGCCGACGTTGAGCCTTTTGATCCACGCCGCCGCGCTGCGGTATTTGCTCCTGCCCAGGGATGACCATGCTCTCTTTTCTCCTGGGTCCGGTGCCGGCCCGTTGCAGGGCTAGGTTGCGCCTGGCCGCCTCGGTCAAGGCCCGGTCAAACTCGCAGGTGACACAATCATAATTATGATTGCAGATCTTATAGTCGATGACGCCCGCTTCCATCCAGACGCAGAAAGGCGCGGGTTTCGAGGTATGCTCAGCCATGGTCGTAGGCCTCCTTTCCTGTTAAATTTTGCTCCGAGAACGTCAGGAAGCCGATGGCCCCTGCCGACGCCGGGCTCAGGAGCGCTTTTTCCACAGCCGACTTAAATCCTGCAAGAGAAATTCCTGTACCAGTCGCCGCCAGGCCAGGGCCGGAAAATGACCATAGACATCGTCAATAATGGCACCGCCATCAGGGAGCGTCACCCCGACATCGGCTTCCAGCATGGCCAAAAGACGGTGCGCCTCCATATCCATCCAGTTCACCGTGGCATCGCCAAAGTGCAGATTGGGGAGATTATATTTTAAGTTGATGGGACGCAGGCGATAGAGCCAGCCCTCACCATAGGGGTCCTGATTAATAAGACGGGGCTGGCGCTGAACTTGCAAATTAATCTCTTCGATAAGGCCGTCCACTGGCGCCAAAAATTTCGCCCGCCGGCCGCCCCGTATCAAGGCCAGACAGACATGGTTCTGAAAATAGACGCCGCCAGGTTCTGGCAGCTCCACCTCATCGGCCGGGCCGAACACTTTCTGGGCAAAGTCGTCGATGCCGACCCTGACCTGATCATTGTCTGCAATTCTGACCCACGTATGCCCCCGATGGATATAATACGTATCAATGGGGACCTGAAACCCGAATACCTCTACGAACCGTGGCGGGGGCACCGGGACGGCGGTCTCACCGGTGTCGATCGGTCGATGATTTTCCTTGCCCATGATCCCTGCCTCCTTTACAATGCTGATGAGAGGTTCCCAAAACGCCATCTTTTCAGCAGTATTTTATGCAAGGATTGGGCCAGGTCCATTTCTCAGATTATCCCCTGGAAAATTTTGGTTTTTTGCCGATGGCTGCGAAACGCCCGGCAACAGCTTTTGTGGCATATTTCAACAAAATAACCGGCCAATCGGTTATCCTGTTGATATAATAAAGATTATTGCTGCCTAAAAATTATTCAGGGAGGCCGGAGGAATCGTCACGGTGATGTTTGGCGGCCTGGCAGCCAGAACTCAGCAATGATACGCACCGAGGGTTTAACCAAATATTATCGACAGGTCACGGCTTTGGCCGATCTGAACCTGGAGGTGGCGACCGGCGAAGTCTTCGGTCTGTTGGGTCCCAACGGCGCCGGCAAGACCACGACTATCAAGATTCTCACGACGTTGGCCAAACCCAGTGCCGGGCGGGCCTTCATCCAGGGTTATGATGTGGTCAGCCAACCTCTGGCGGTGAAGCGGTGTATCGCCGTCTGTCCCCAGGAGATCAACCTAGACAAAGAACTGACCGCCTATGAGAATCTGCTAATTTACGGCAAGCTTTACCGGGTGCCGGACCTGAAAAAGCGCCTGTGGGAATTGCTGGAGATCGGCGAGCTGGTGGATCGGGCTCATGATCTGGTGAAAATCTTTTCCGGTGGCCAACAGCGCCGCCTCCTCATTCTCCGGGCTTTGCTGTCCCGGCCCCAGGTGCTCTTTTTGGATGAGCCGACCGTGGGCCTGGATCCCCAGATCCGCCGCCAGATCTGGGAGATGATTCAGCAGTTGCACCAGCAGGGCATTACCATTATGGTGACCACCCATTATATTGAAGAGGCGGAGAAGCTATGCGGCCGAGTGGGCATTTTAAATCGGGGCCGGCTCATTGCTGTGGATACGCCGACGGCCCTGGTACAGCTGGTGGGCGGCTATGTGGTGGAATCCCATGATAACGGTCGGCGGCACTATGATCTGGTCCGGGATAAAAACGAAGCGTATGCCCTGGCCCAGAGGCACCACGATGATGTCACCATCCGCCAGAGCAATCTGGAGGATGTCTTCATTCAACTCACCGGCGAACGGTTGCAGTGAAGTTTGATGGTTCCCATCGCACTCCGCGCCCGCAGATAGAGGTGACTTGACCTCATGGATGTACCTCGCTTCCCCAACTTTGTCCCGCTCGCCTTGGAACATCGTGACCTTATTCACCCTTTGCTCTGGGCTTACCAGCCCACCACTTCAGAGCTCACCTTTACCAACCTTTTCCTCTGGCAGGGGCATTACGGTTGGTCCTGGTGTCTTTGGGACGAATGGTTCATCGCCTTGGCCCAACCCAGACATGGCTCCCCTTGGTTCTTGCCCCCTGTCGGCCCCAGTGGCCGGGCTGAACTCTGTCTTAAGCTCCTGCAGTGGCTGCGTCAGAGTCAAAGGGTGGCATATCCGGCCATTGACCGGGCGGATCGCCGTCTGGCGTCTGAATTATCGGCATTGCCGCAGATCCGTTGTGAACCCGTCCGGGATCATTTTGATTACGTCTACCGGGCCACGGATCTCATTTCCCTGGCCGGCAACAAATTTCACAGCAAACGCAATCACATCAACAGCCTGAAACGGTCCTACCCGATCCAGTATGAAGCGTTGCACGAGGATCTTCTGGATGCCTGTTTGCGGCTGGCCGATCGCTGGTGTGCCTTTAAACGCTGCGAAGAGGATTTGAACCTGACCGGGGAATGGGAAGCCATCCGCCTGGCCTTAGGACATTACCGGGAACTGGCCCTGCAAGGCGGGGTTATCATGGTGCGGGGCAATGTGGAGGCCTTCTCCCTGGGAGAATTATTGAACCACCGCACTGCGGTGATCCATATCGAGAAAGCCAACCCGGAACAGAGCGGTTTTTACACCCTGATTAATCAACAGTTTTGCGAACATGCCTGGCAGGAAGTGGCATTGATCAACCGGGAACAGGATCTGGGTGAACCGGGCTTGCGGCGGGCCAAACAATCCTATCACCCCGTCCATTTGGAGGAGAAATTTCGGCTTACTTTGACGTAAGGATCAAAAAACGGGACGATCGGGGTTAACTTCCCACCAAGGTATTGATCTGCCAAGCCAACGCTCGGATAGCCTCCATCTTCTCCAAGATCACCTGTAATTGGTCGCTCAGATGTTTTACCTCATCGAACTGCTGGGAGGCTGGCTCGGCTTCGATCATCAACAGATCTACTTGACCGGCCAACACCGACAAGGGCTGAGCCAGATCATGCAGCAGGAGGCGCATGGATTTTACGTAGTGGGACAACTCGTCTTCCATGGGACACCTTGGGCCTGGAGAATGCGCAGCAGCAGTGACCGTCGTGTTACAGTTATCTATCGGCAACCCAATCAGAAAAGATAAATAAATTTTTTCCTCCACCGATTTATTTTCAAGCCTCTTATAAGGATAGCAGTGCCAAGATATTTTTACTAATGAATCTTGCAAGTTATGTACCAATCGCAGCTGGCCTTGATTGACCACGCGGCTCCTGTAGTCCAATACCCGCCCCGGGCTGTTCCCTGCCCCGGTTTTTCGGGCCGTGACGCCTTAATGAGTAACCAGAGCCTTTTGTTGCAGACGTCTCTGGAATAAAAATTAAATTAAATTAAACAACAGGTTATGATAGAAGCAGAGGAAATCTTGGAAGTTTTTGACCGTCACAACCGGCTGGTGGGGCAGGCGAGCCGCGGCAGCATCCACCGCCTCGGGTTGCGCCATCGGTCCGTAGGCATCTTGGTCTTTGATGGGTCCGGCCGGCTTTATGTCCAATTGCGGCAAAGACACAAGGACCGTTACCCGCGACACTGGGACACCTCTGCCGCGGGACACGTCTCTCCGGGGGAGAGCTATGCGGCGGCTGCGGCTCGGGAGTTGGCGGAGGAGTTGGGGCTCCAGGAGGATCTATCTCTGGTTGGTTACCTGACAGCCAGTGCTGAGACCGGCTGGGAGCATGTGGCCCTTTTTCAGTGCCAGACCGCGGTGGCCCCAGCCCCCAATCCGGCCGAGATCGAAATGGGGCGGTTTTTGGCGCCGGCTGAACTGCAGCGCCTGTTTAACGATCCCGGCGCGGCGGTGACGCCGTCTTTGCGGCTCTGTTATCGCCTCTGGCAGGAACGTCGGCGATCGTAGAGTATTAGTCTCGGGGCACGGCCAACATCCGGTTGACCGCGGCCAAAGCCGGCTGGCGGATATCCTCGGGGACGGTGACGATGGGGGCCAGGTCCCGGAGGGCCGTGAGCACATCAGTGAGGGCGATCTTCTTCATGTCCGGACAAAGCAGGTGGTCAGAAGGAGAGTAGAAGCGTTTTGTGGGGTTCTCTTTGGCCAGGGTATGAATAATGCCTTTCTCGGTGCCGATGATGAATTCTTCCTGGGCGGCCTGGCGCACATATGAGAGCATGCCCGCGGTGCTGCGGATGACGTCGGCCACATCCAGGACTTCCGGCCGGCATTCGGGGTGGGCCAGAAACAGGGCTTGGGGGTGGGCCGCCCGGCAGGCTAAGACCTCTTCCCGGCTGAGGGCGTCGTGAATGTTGCAGCAGCCGGCCCAGAGATGAACTTTCTTGGCCGTATAGCGTTGGGTATACAGGGCCAGATTGCGGTCCGGCACCATGAGGACTTGGTCCCCCGGCAACGAATTAACCACCCGCACGGCGTTGGCAGACGTGCAACAGATATCACTTTCGGCCTTCACTGCAGCCGAGGAATTGACATAGGTGACCACCGGCACCCCGGGCAATTCAGCCTTCCGGGCCCGCAGCGAGTCCGGGGTGACGGTATCGGCCATAAAACAACCCGCGTCCAGCCTGGGCAGCAGAACGGTCTTGTCCGGACAGAGGATGGCCGCGGTCTCGGCCATAAAATGGACCCCGCAGAAGACGATCACCCGGGCCGGGGTCTTTGCCGCGGTCTGGGACAGCCCCAGGGAATCGCCGGTAAAATCGGCGATATCCTGAATCTCGCCGGGCTGGTAGTTATGGGCGAGAAGAATGGCTTGCCGTTTGGCCAGCCAATCCCGGATCTCCTGCTGTTGGGCAGATAGGGCCATTTAAGACTCCTCCTTGCACCAGCCAGCCGACCAAATTTTGATACAGGTGCTTGACGGCGGCGGCACCAGCGCTACATCCTTTCCCGGACGACCTGCACCCCGGCAGGGGGAGTAAAGCGGAATAGGCCGGGGTCTAGGGTCACGTTGAGCTGGGTGCCGGTAAAGGTCATGCGGGTAAAGTCCCCGTACGCATTGGTAAATTCCAAGGCCTGGACCAGGTTGGAGACAGGGTCGATGGTCAGGACCAGCTCTTTTAATTCCGGTTGGGCCTTTACCGGCGTCAACAGAATACGCATGGGACCCGAGCCGGCATAGGGCCTTTGCCAGGTCACTTGGAAATCCCTTTGGATCTCTCCCATCCCGGAAAAAAAACGCATGACCAGGTCCGAGCGCATGACCTGGTTGAGGGGATAAATCATGACTGTCTTATCCTGGGGAACATATATAAAAACCTCCCGGCCGTCCACGATGACGTCCTTTTTCTGAGCGGCTGGGCTTTGATACTCCCAGCGCATCCGGGATGGCTTTTTAAAATAGAGGATGCCTTCAGCGGTGTCACCGGCTCCTTGACTTTTCAGGCGGGATTCCTGGCGGAAGCGGGTCTTGAAGACCCCGGTGGTCTCATATTGTTTCTGCACCTGGGCAATGACTTCGGCGGGAGTGATTGTCCAGCCCGGATCTGCCAAGACCAGACTAACGGCCAGCATCAATCCCAGGCCGGTGGCCCAGCAGGTCCAGAGAGCCATGCCAATCCTCCTGACCGGCAGCGTTTCTGGTCTCATAAAAAGAATCTCCCTGATATTTGAGGTTATTGCAAAATCTCTTTTCTTGCCATCCTGAACGAAGGGAAGGATCTTTATCTAGTTGGCAAGAAAAGATTCTTCGCTGCGCTCAGAATGACATGGAATTGGCTTGCAGGGTTTTGCAGCTACCTAGTTCAATAAATGCTAACGATAACGGGAAAGCCGGCGTCTGTCAAGAGATCCGGCCGGACGCCCGACGCAGTCGGCCACAGGCAAGGGCCGGTCTTCTGATAATGGGGAGGATTCCCTTGGAGAATTGCAGTAGTTAAGATATAGTAAAAAGGGCAGAAGAGAAGAGCTTGGCAGGGGTTGCATCGATCTGCCCCCCATCAGGCTTGAAGGAGGAGAGCATGAGCGTGAATCGTTTGTTAATGACCATGACACCCTTTGCGAACCTGGATGAACGGCAGATAAATATGGTGGCCAGTTGCTGTGAAATTTTACATTTCCCGGCCGGAGCCGTCATTTATCAGCAAAACAGCCCTGCCCAGAAAATGTATATTATTTTAGACGGCATGGTCAGTCTCGACGACGTGGTGGACAGCTTCACCTTTATTTCTTATGAGCGGCGCGGTCCCAAAGGAATCATTGGGGCTGCCTCCCTCATCGGGCAAAAGCTCTATTCCTTGACCGCTACCTGCCTGGAGCCCACGCAGGTCATCGCCATCGACGTTCCCCGCCTGGAGACCATCTATGAGCAGGATGCTGAGGTCGGTTTTAAGGTCATGGCCGAAGTGGCCTTTATCTTCTTTAAACGCTACGAACGGGCCAAGACCAGATTATACAATGTTTTTAAAGAGATACCTGTTAGGCTGGTCTGCCGTGAGGTCGCTCTCAGGGAAGACTGATGGCCGCTGGCAAGAATGCTCCCCTCTGTCGCCCTGCCATCACCAGCCGGGGGAAAAATTATCTTCTTGGTTTTTTTCCGGTCCATGTTTATAATTTGAAACATATATGATAAATTTATTGAACATCAGCCTTTTTTCATTGCCAACGTTAAACTAATCACTCCCTTCATTCGATAAGAACATAGGTATTGTGCGTGGCGTTCGCCTGTATAAGGCGGTTCCCAGCTGGTGGGGGGCCAAACGATCGGCAAGCATTATCCATCTCCCCTGAGGCCAAGGTGAGAAGATAGCTTTCTCTCAAGAGATCAAACTATGCCCCGGACGGCAAAGATATTGGTTGTTGATGATGAGCCGGCAGTCTTAGAGGTAATTCAGAAAATCTTGCTTGATCGCGGTTTCACCGTTGATGTGGCTCAAAACGGTGTTGTCGCCTTAAAGTTGCTGGAGCAGAGCAGTTATGATCTGATGCTTAGCGACGTCAAAATGCCCCAGATGGATGGCATGGAGCTCTTGCAGCAGGTCGGTTTTCTTTACCCCGACCTCATAACCGTCATGCTGTCGGCCTTTGCCAACATCCAAGACGCCGTGGCCGCCATCAAACTGGGGGCTTATGATTATATTGCCAAGCCGGTCTATCCCGAAGACCTAATACTCTCCATTGAACGCGCCCTCAAATTTAAAGAATTGCGCCAGGCCCAACAGGAACTGGAATGGACCCTGAAAGGGGCCGAGGCCTTGGGGTTGCGGGTCCTGGATCTGGCCCCAGAAACCGAGGAGTTCCAGATCCTGGAAAGGTTGCGGCAGCAGGCCCCAAAAATAAAAAAATTGCCGGAACTGGTCGATCTTTTCCTCCAGAGCGCCCAACAACTGACCCTGGCCTCTCGCGGCTCCATCTTTCTCTTTGACCAAGATGGCATCAATCTTATCTGTCTGTCCTGCAGCGAAAACAACACCCAGCAGCTGCGGTTTAAAAATGTCCGGCCCAGTGAAGGGGTTATGAGCTCGGTCCTGCAGACCGGTCGGCCCCTGTTGGTAGTAGACGTGGCCCTGGAGCCTCGCTATTTTAATCATCAGCGCAGCGAACGCTATAGCACCAAAAGTTTTATGGTCGTTCCGATAATGGGCAACAAGACCTGGGGGGTCATCAATCTCACGGACCGCTGTGACCTGAAGTCCTTCAGCCCGCGCGAGCTCTTTCTGATCTGGTTATTGGCCCGCATTCTCAGTGAAATTTTGCAACAGTGGGAATGGGAGGAAAAAAGCCGGACGATCAACGCTGCCCTGGAAGCCAGCCGCACTGAATTAGAAGACGTCAAGGAGTCTTTTTCCCGGCTGTCCGCCACAGTACCCATGGGTTTGGCGTTATTGGATCATAAACTGCGCCTCGTTTTTTTTAATCCGACCTTTGCCAAATTGCTCGGTAGACAAGAACTCATCCCGGGACAGAGGATCTTTGCCTATCTGCAAGGCCTGGCGGCGGCAGATTATCAGAAGATCAAAATGTGTTTCCGCCGGATTATTCAAGGGGAGTTGACGGCGGATTGCGGGCAAATAACCCTGCCTCACCCGGAACAAGGCAACTATTTCTGTCTCCTGCAATTGATCCGGATGGAACAGGCCAATGCCGGCCTGCACATCATGCTGGTCATCGAGGATATCACAGAAATCTCGCAGTTGCAGCAACGACTGTCTCTCTATGAACATCTGGCCATCATGGGCAAGCTCTCCACCTGCGTCGTGCACGAATTAAACAATCCTTTGGACGGCGTCAAGCGCTATGTCTCCCTGGCGCAGAGGAAAAAAGACCAACCGGATGATGTCGACCGCTACCTGAGCGAGGCCCAAAAGGGTCTCAATAAGATGTCCTCGGCCATCAATTCCATCCTCAACGTCGCAAATCCCAGCCGGATCTTGAAATCCCAGGATACCCTGACCAGTCAGATCCGGGAAGCGGTAAAGATCCTGCTGTTGCAGGCCAAAGAGCAACGGGTCAATATCGTGCTCTCCACACCACCGGTCTTTGAAGAGGTTTACTATGGCACAGACTTATACACCGTCTTTGTCAATCTCATCAAAAACGCGGTCCAAGCCATGACTTCGGGAGGTGAACTGGAAATTATCGGGTTTGCCCAGGCCGATCATCTTGAGATACATTTCAAGGATAATGGACCAGGCATGCCACCCAATGTCATGAAGGATATCTTCAAACCCTTTTTTACGACCAAAACGCAAGGACAAGGGTTAGGGCTGGGTCTAACCATCTGCCAGAAAATCGTTTCCCGCTATCAGGGCGTCATTACCGTAGAGAGCACGATGGGGCAAGGCACCAAGTTTACCATCAAATTGCCCCTGGTAGAACGTTTCCAAGTTCAGGACCAACGCAATGAGGCGGAGGGAAGAGGACATTGAAGCAGAAAGATATCCTAATCGTTGATGACGACGACCTGGTCTGTCATTCCCTGAAAGAAATGCTAGGAATGGAAGGCTATAAAGTCGATTCAACCTTGGATGGCCTCGAAGCCCTGCAAAAATTAAGAGACACCAAATATTCCTTGATTATTTCAGATATCCGCATGCCTACCCTGGACGGCATCGAGTTGCTCAAAGAGGTCCGCGGCAAAAATCTGGACAGTTTTCTCATCTTCATCACCGGCCATGGTCACATTGATGGTGCCGTGGAGGCCATCAAACTGGGGGCCTACGATTATATCACCAAACCCATTGATGATATCCGCCTCAAACTCACCATTAAACGGGCCCTGGAACAGAAACAACTTCTGGATTCTTACCAGGATCTGAAGAAAAAGATCCGCCCCTGGGAACTTGACGACCGTATCATCGTCAAAGACCACAAGATGGTGGAACTTTTGGATCTGGTCCAAACAGTCTCTGAAACCCTGGCCACCGTCCTGATCACCGGCGAATCGGGCACCGGCAAATCCATGCTGGCCAAATACATCCACCGCCATTCCTCCCGTAAAGGCGGGCCTTTTATTGAATTGAGCTGTGGCACCTTGACGGAAACGCTCCTGGAAAGCGAACTGTTCGGCCATGTCAAGGGGGCCTTTACCGGCGCCGAGCGGACCAAAAAAGGCAAGTTTGAGGACGCCCAGGGGGGCACCATTTTCCTGGATGATATCAATTGCGCCTCCCTCAACTGTCAGATCAAATTATTGCGAATCTTGCAAGAGCGCACCTTTGAACGGGTCGGCGGCAATGAATCCATTCACACCGATGTCCGCATAATTACGGCCACCAATACCCCTTTACCTTTGGAAGTGGAAAAGAAAAGATTCCGGGAGGATCTCTACCACCGGATCAACGTGGTGTCGCTGTTTATCCCGCCGTTACGGGAACGGCTGGGAGATATTGAGCCTTTAATTGAATATTTCATCAAGCGTTTTAATGAAACTCATCAGAAGAAAATCAAAGGGATTACCAAAAACGCTCTGCAACTCTGCTATAATTATCATTGGCCCGGCAATGTCCGCCAATTGGAAAACGTCATGGAGCGGGGGGTCATCCTCTCGCCGGGTGATTTTATCATCCCGGAAATCCTGCCTGACGAAATGCGGCTGGGCACTCCGGTCGCTGAGGACACCGCTGATCTGCCACTGGCCATAGCCCTGGCCGAAGCTGAAAAAAGAATCATCTTCAGGTGCTTAAAACAGCATAACTGGAACCGCCAGACCACTGCCCAGGTGCTGGGCATCAGCCGGACCACCCTTTTTAACAAAATGCGCCAATATCAGATTGATGATCCCCGCAAAATCAGCGAGAGCTTGCTCCACTGATTGACCAAACACCAGCCCCTCCGGACCTCGACAAGACGCTATGGAAGAGAACTATGACACGTTAGCGGCGTGGGACCACGCCCATCTTTGGCATCCCTTTACCCAGATGCAGGGCTTTGTCCAAGAAGACCTGTTGATCATCACGCGCGGGGAAGGGGTTTATCTTTTTGATCACCACGGCCGACGTTATCTGGACGGCGTCTCATCGCTCTGGACCAACGTTCATGGCCACCGGCAGCCGGCCTTGGACCAGGCCCTGCAGGAGCAGTTGGCCAAGGTGGCCCACTGTACCATGCTGGGGCTGGCCAATATCCCGGCCATCAATCTGGCCAAAGGCCTGGTAGACCTGACGCCCCCCGGCCTGACCAGGGTTTTCTACTCGGACAACGGCTCCACTGCCGTGGAAGTGGCCCTGAAGATGGCCTATCAATACTGGCAGCTCCGGGGGGAGAAACAGCGTCGGACTTTCCTGAAACTCAAAGAGGCCTATCACGGTGATACTTTAGGTGCGGTTTCTGTAGGCGGTATTGATCTCTTTCACCAGATCTTCAAGGACCTGCTCTTCCCTACGCTGGAGGCTCCCAATCCCTACTGCTACCGCTGCCCGGATCAGGACCATTGTCAGAGCCAATGCCTGACTGCTCTAGAGCAGATCGTGGCTGAGCACCATCGGGAGATCGCCGCCATCATCCTGGAGCCGTTGATGCAGGGCGCGGCCGGCATGATTCCCCAGCCGCCGGGTTATCTCAAGCGCGTCCGGGAGCTGGCCGATGCCTATGGCCTGCTGCTCATCGCCGATGAAGTGGCCACCGGTTTCGGCCGCACCGGCACCATGTTCGCCTGCGAGCAAGAAGGCGTCTCACCCGATTTCCTCTGCTTGGCCAAAGGGATCAGCGGCGGCTACCTGCCGTTGGCCGCCACCCTGACCACCGAGGCGGTATATGAGACCTTTTTAGGAGAATTCCAAGACTTCAAGGCCTTCTTCCACGGCCATACCTACACCGGCAACCCTCTGGCCGCGGCCGTGGCTGTGGCCAACCTCAAACTTTTTCAGGAAGAACGCCGGCTGGAAAAACTGCAGCCGCAAATTGCCTATCTGACGAGTCGTCTGCAGGAGTGGCAGGACCATCCCCATATCGGCGACATCCGCCAGCGGGGTTTTATGGTGGGCCTGGAATTGGTCCAGGACAAGGCCGCCAAAGAGCCTTTTCCGGTGGCCCGGCGCCAAGGGCATCAGGTTATCCTGGCGGCCAGACAACTGGGGGCCATCCTCCGCCCCCTGGGAGACGTCATCGTCCTCATGCCGCCATTGGCCATCAGTATGACGGAACTGCAGGACCTCTGCGACATCACCATCCAAGCCATTGCTCAGGCCTGTGAGCGGTGAGAGGGACAGGACTGGCATAATCTTTTTATTGACCACTTGCCACTAACCCCTGGCCACCCAGATATGCTTCTGCCTGGCGGGCCTCCTCAGGGGTATCCACCTCCAGGGTTTCTGCTCTGGTCTCCACCACTTTAATCTTGTAGCCAAACTCCAAGGCCCGCAATTGTTCTAATTTTTCAGCAGCCTCCCAAGTCCCCGGAGGCAGCTCCACAAATCTCTGCAAAAAGGCCTGACGATAGACATAAATGCCGATATGCTTGTAATAGCTTGGCTCTCCTTCTTGGTTCCGATAGTGGGGGATAGCGGCCCGGGAAAAGTAGAGGGCAAAGCCGCGCTGATCAAAGACGGCCTTGACCGCGTTGGGGTCGGCGGCCAGCACTGGGTCGCGGAAGCGGCGCACTGCCGTGGCCATGGCCGCGTCCGGGTCGGCTTGGAGACTTGCCACCAGAGCCGAAATGAGGGGCACGGGAAAAACGATCTGGTCCCCTTGGATGTTGACGACGATATCCACCGGCACCAGGCCAAGAATACGCGCGGCTTCTGCCAGGCGGTCGCTGCCCGAGGGATGGTGGCTGCCGGTCAGGACCGTCTTGCCGCCCACCGTCTGTATACAGGCGGCGATGCGGGCGTCGTCCGTCGCCACGTAGACGTCCATCAACTCCGGGACTTGCCGGGCTGCTTCATAAACCCATTGAATCAAAGGCTTCCCCGCTATCAGGGCCAATGGTTTGCCAGGAAAACGGGCTGAGCCGTAACGGGCCGGGATAATGCCCACCACCTGCATGCGATTCTCCTTGCGCCTAACGTAACTTATAAATAAAACTTGACAAATCGAGAAATAGCATTAGCTTTAGGTAATAGTTGTTCATATCACAGATTCACTTTCGGAGGAAAGCTTTCCTATGCGTTTTGATAAATTTACCCTCAAGGCTCAGCAGGCGGTGCAAGGGGCCCAGGAATTGGCTCAGACCCTGAACCACGCCCAGATTGAACCGGGTCACCTGCTCCGGACGCTCCTGGCCCAGGAAGAAGGCTTGGTCCGCCCGGTCTTGAAGAAATTGGAAGTGGAGCCCCAGCGGGTCATTCAGGGGGTGGAAGAGATTCTCACCAGGCTCCCCCGGGTTTCTGGCGCGGCCCAAGTCTATCTTTCCCCGGCCTTGTCGCAGATCTTCGACGAGGCCTTTAAATTGGCCAACCAGATGAAAGATGAATATGTCTCCACGGAGCACCTTTTTCTGGCCCTGGCCATGGCCAAAAATACCGATGTGGGCAAGATGTTGGCCGGACTGGGGTTGCAACCCGAGGTCATCATGCAGGCCCTGGCTGGCCTGCGGGGCTCGCAGCGGGTGACGGACCAATCGCCGGAAGAAAAGTTTCAGCCGCTGGAAAAATATGGCCGAGATCTAACGGAATTGGCCCGCACCGGCAAGCTGGACCCGGTCATCGGCCGGGATATGGAAATCCGCCGCATCATGCAGGTGCTGTCCCGCCGGACGAAAAACAACCCGGTCCTCATCGGCGAAGCCGGGGTCGGCAAGACGGCCATCGTCGAAGGTCTGGCCCAGCGCATCGTCAACGGCGATGTGCCCGAAACTCTGAAAAATAAACAGATCGTGGCCCTGGACATGGGCGCCCTCATCGCCGGCAGCAAATACCGCGGTGAGTTTGAGGACCGCTTGAAAGCCGTCCTGAAAGAGGTCGTGGAATCCGATGGCCGCATCATCCTCTTCATCGATGAACTCCACACGCTGGTCGGAGCCGGCGCCGCCGAGGGCGCAGTGGACGCTTCCAATATGTTGAAGCCGCCGTTGGCCCGGGGGGAATTGCGCTGCATCGGTGCCACCACCATCAACGAATACCGCAAATACATCGAGAAAGACGCGGCCCTGGAACGTCGCTTCCAGCCCATCCTGGTGGCCGAACCGTCCGTGGAAGACACCATCTCCATCCTCCGGGGACTGAAAGAGCGTTATGAGGTGCATCATGGCGTGCGCATCAAGGACAGCGCCATCATCGCCGCGGCTACCCTGTCGAAACGCTACATCACCGACCGCTTTCTGCCGGACAAGGCCGTAGACCTCATTGATGAAGCGGCCAGCAAGCTGCGCATCGAGATCGACAGCCTGCCTGCCGAGATTGACGAAATCGAGCGGCGCATCCGTCAGGAGGAGATCGAAAAAGAAGCCCTGAAAAAAGAGACCGATCCCGGCTCCCAGGAGCGTCTGGAGAAGATCGAAAAATCGCTGGCCGACCTGCGGGAGCAGGCCGCGGCCATGAAGGCCAGGTGGCAGCAGGAAAAGGACGCCATCACCCGCATCCGGGCCATCAAAGAACAGATCGAAGAGACCAAGATCGCTGAGGCCCAGGCCGAGCGTCAGGGTGATCTGGCCAAGGCCGCGGAACTGCGCTACGGCAAGCTTCTGAACCTGCAGAAGGAGTTGGAAGCCGAGAACCTGAAGTTGGCGGAATTGCAGAAAGATGGCGCCATGCTGAAGGAAGAGGTAGACGCCGAAGACGTGGCTGAGGTCGTGGCCAAGTGGACCGGCATCCCGGTGACCCGGCTGCTGGAAGGTGAAAAAATGAAGCTGGTCCACATGGAAGAACGCCTGGCAGCCCGGGTGGTGGGCCAGATCGAAGCGGTGCAGGCCGTCGCTAACGCCGTGCGCCGGGCCCGCTCAGGCATCCAGGACCCCAACCGGCCTCTGGGTTCTTTCATCTTCATGGGCCCCACCGGCGTCGGCAAGACCGAGTTGGCCCGGGCTTTGGCCGAATTCCTCTTTGATTCGGAGCAGGCCCTGATCCGCTTGGACATGTCGGAATACATGGAGAAACACACGGTCTCCCGACTCATCGGCGCCCCTCCCGGCTATGTGGGCTATGAGGAAGGCGGCCAGCTCACCGAAGCGGTGCGCCGCCGGCCTTATTCGGTGGTCCTCTTCGATGAAATCGAAAAGGCCCATCCCGAGGTCTTCGATGCTTTGCTTCAGATCCTGGACGACGGCCGCATGACCGACGGTCATGGCCGGACCGTGGATTTTAAAAACACCATCGTCATCATGACTTCGAACATCGGCAGCCAGTATATTACGGAAGTCAAGGATGAAGCCGAGATGCGCCACAAGGTCATGGAAGCCCTGCGGTTCCACTTCAAACCGGAGTTCCTCAACCGCGTGGATGATATCATCATCTTCCACCGGCTGACCAAAGAACATCTGCGCCAGATCGTTGACCTGCAGGTGCAGCGCCTGGTCAAGCGTTTGGCGGAACACGGCATCCACTTGGTCCTCACCGATCGGGCCCGGGATTTCCTGGCCGAAGCTGGCTACGACCCGGTCTATGGCGCCCGGCCGCTGCGGCGGGTCATCCAGAAGGAGGTCCAGGACAGCCTGGCCAAGCTCATCCTCAGCGGTGAATTTGTGGAGGGTGATACCGTCACCGTAGACGCTGACGCCGCCGGTTTGGTCTTTGCCAAGACGGGGAAAGGCGAAAAATAAGCGCCAGGACAACGATGCATATCCTGCGGCGGGCGGACCCTTCCGGCCCGCCCTGAAAAATCATTTTTGGTGGCACAGGTTCGCCCGCCTGTGCCATAATCATTCAGCAGCACAGGCGTGTCCAAGAGACTTCTTGCAGGGGGTCACAACCTTCCTCCCAGGGGGAAATCTTCTCCTGAAGAGGGTTAATCTCATTCTCATCCTGTGCGCCGCCAGGGACCTGAGATTCTTCGGTCGCTGCGCTCCCTCAGAATGACAGAAGAGGCTGCCTTGAAATAACTTCACAGCCCGCCGGGCTGGATGCAGAACCCTTACTGGACCCTACTGTTATCGGAAACTAAATTTCCCTCTGCTGCTCAGGCTAGGTTACAGAGATACAACTTTAATTTAATTCCTAAAAGTCGAAAACTGGCCACCGCCATGATTGATAAATTGGACCTGCACCGTCGTCTCTCTGACCATGTCCGCTATTTGAGCGAAACCCTGGGAGATCGGAGCGTCTATCGACCCCAGGCCCTGCAGGCCGCGGCGGACTATGTCAGTCAGCATCTGGGTGCCCTGGGGTGGCCCCTGCAGCGCCAGAGTTTTGTGTATATGAAGCAGGAGGTGGCCAATATCATCGCCGGCTGGCAAGACCCCAAAGGCTACTATATCCTGGGAGCTCATTATGATACGGTGGTGGGGACGCCCGGAGCGGATGACAATGCCAGCGGCGTGGCGGTGCTCCTGGAGACGGCCCGCTTGGCCAGCACCCTGCCCTCTCCCCTGCCCTGGACCTTCATCGGCTTTACCACCGAAGAACCGCCCGCCTTTTTTACGCCGTATATGGGCAGCCGGGTCTACGCCAAACGGGCCAAAGAGCAGGGACACGTCATTAAAGGGATGCTCTGTCTGGAAATGGTGGGCTACTACTGCCATGAACCGGACAGCCAGCCCCTGCCCTTCCCTCTCCAATATATGGGTTATCCCACCACAGGCAATTTCATCGGTCTGGTGGCCGACCGCCGTTCCCGGTCATTGCTGACGGCCTTGGAGCAGGCCTTGCGGAGCGGTTGCCATCTGCCCACCGCCTCCATCGCCATCCCTTTGGGAGGCTACCTGCTGCCGGAAAGCCGTTTGAGTGACCACGCCAATTTCTGGGATCAGGGCTATCCGGCGGTGATGCTCACCGATACCGCCTTTTTGCGCAACCCCAATTATCACGGCCCCGGGGATGTCATGGCCACCCTGGATTTTGACGCCATGGTTGAACTCACCCTGGGATTGTATTACTTTATTCAGCAGCACTGCTAATTTTCTCTGAGGATGTAATGGAGCAAAAATCAAAATTTATCGGCAAAATCCGCGACAATCCGCTGATTGCCCTGGAGCGGGGCAACCGGGATGTCATGCTCACCATCTGGCGGGAATATCTCACGGAAATTCTGGAACTGGACCCCAAATCCGGGCGCCGACGGCTGCTCATCCAACGCCTGGAACACGCCGGCGATTTCGATAAGTTATACAGCGACTGGAATGACCTGTCTACCCAGGAGCGGGGTGACCGCTGGTTGGCGCTGATCCGCACCACCAAAGCCCTGTTAGCGGAAGTCAAGGATGTTTGCCTGCGCTGCGGTGACTGCTGTTTCCAGAGCAGCCCCACCCTGACCGAGGCAGATATGGGCCTCTTCCAGGACAACATCCTGGGCTGGACCGAAGTCTACACCCTGCGCCGGGGCGAGCGGGGGGTGGATCCCCGCAGTGGTGCGGTAACCCCCATCACCGAGGAACGGCTCAAGATTAAGGAACATGCCGCCACCAAAAACTGCCTCTTCTATGCCACCAACCCCAGCCGCTGCCTGATCTATGAACACCGGCCGCAACAGTGCCGGGAGCAGCTGTGCAATCGGCGGGAAGAGGAGCTGCCGCCGCCGCCTACGGCTTTCTTGACTCGGCAAGCCTTTTTCGGCCAACACCCGGAATTATGGGCCCTGCTTGTCGCGCATGAAGAACGCTGTGCCATCGCCAGGTTGGAACAGGCCCTGGAGCTGCTCGCCGCCAATAATGAGGACGAGGCCTCAGAAACCCTCTTTGATATGCTGCATTTTGATCATTACCTGCGCCAACTCCTCCTGACCGAATGGGAGATTCCCGCCGGAGCCCTGGACTTTCTCCTGGGCCGGCCGTTGACCCAACTCTTGCCGCAGCTCGGCCTGAAAGCGGAAATGACCGCCAACGGCGTCTTCCGCCTGGAACGGCTATAAAAAGATCGGGCCTTGGGACATCCTTAATAAATCAGGTCGAGATAGTACCTCCAGGTTGTTGCAAACCTTTTTTGTCATTCGGAACGGAGCGCAAGATCTCTTACTAGCTGGAAAGATAAGATTCTTTGCTGCGCTCAAAATGACCCAGAATCGGTGGTAAGGGTCTTGCAACAGCTTCTGGTATACTCACAGGCTGGAGCAAACGACGCCGAAAATATCCGCGAGCCCAGGTAACCCCCTTGACTTAAAAAAGATACTTATTACTATTTAATAAACAATAAAAAAGGAGGCCGACATGGCTGGCGTCCAGATAGAGCGAGCTCCCGGTGGTTTCCAAGTGGATGGTTTGATCCTGCAACGGGGAAAATGCGGTTGTGGCGGCATGGGCGGCGATTGCTGTTTTACCTATTCCAAGGTGAAAAAAGAAGGCAACCGCCTGGTCTACGAAGGCAAGGCGACCGCGCCATCCACCAGCAACAATTTCGACTGGGGCTATGTGGTCCGCAAGGGCGAGGTAGAAGTGCAGGTCGATGTGCAGGATAGCCACGACCCAATTCCCTATTTTGCCGGCCATTATCCACCGAAACTCGCTGAGTGGGTGGCGCGGGGCTGGGAGGTGGTTTCCCAGTATGAGCGGCCGGCCGAGGCCTAAAAGCTGGGCCAAGGGCAGAAACAGACCAACGTGATGTGGTCCAGCCCCAAAAAATGAGTGATATTCCTTTGAGCAAGACCAAGGGAAAAAGTATCCCTGCAGTTAGGAGAGGAGTTTTACCAATGTGTCAAAGCTGTCAGGCCCATAAACCAAAAGAAGAGACCGAAGATACTGTCCAATTTTATTGTGCCCAATGCAATGCCCTGAAAGAGGGCGCCAAGGGGGCGCCCAAGCCGGAGTGCTGCGGCAAGAAAATGCAGGAAGTTGAATAATTCTTCCCGGGTACGCCCTGTCAGGTGGGCTCTGCCGCCCCCGAGCCGCTTGACAGGGCTTTTTTCTGTGGTAACATAATAAGGGCGTGCGGGCGATTAGCTCAGTTGGATAGAGCGTTGGTCTCCGGAACCAAAGGTCAGGTGTTCGAGTCACCTATCGCCCGCCAATCTCATAAATTGCTTCCCTTCGTTGGAAGCTTTTTTTTTCTGAAAAATCAGCCCAATGACGAGGACGCCTTGCTTTTTCAGCCTTTTTCCGGCTAGTCATTTTAGGTTCGAAGGGGAACGGGATGAATATGCAGCGATGCTCTGAGGGGAGCTTGGTCTGGTGGCAGTGGCCACTTTTGGCGGCATTTTCTGAATTAGAACACCGCATCTGGACCCGCCACGGCGGCGTCAGTCCGGCCCCCTATGACAGTTTGAACCTGAGCTACACCGTCGGCGATGCCTCGGCGCATGTGCGCCAGAATCGCACCCTCGTGCGGCAGGCCATGGGGCTGGCGGAACTCATCAGCGTCGGTCAGGTGCATGGCAGCAATACCCTGATCCTGATGGACCGGCAGACCATCCGGGAGGCAGGGGAAGTGCGGGGCATCGATATTCTGATCACGAACCTGCCGGGGATCGGCTTGTTGATCAAGCAGGCGGACTGCCAGGCGGTGGCTTTATATGATCCGGAGCAGCGGGTCATCGCCAATATTCACTGCGGTTGGCGGGGCAATGTCCAGAATGTCATCGGCCAGGCGGTGGGACGGTTACAGGAGGCCTTTGGCAGCCGCCCGGCAGCTCTGTATGCCGGGATCAGCCCGTCCCTGGGACCGTGCTGTGCTGAGTTCAAGAATTTTCAGCAGGAGATGCCGCCGGAGTTCTGGCAGTACCAGGTCCGCCCCACCTATTTTGATCTGTGGCAGATCAGCGTTGACCAGTTACTGGCTGCTGGCCTGCCGCGGGAACATATCCAGCTGGCCGGCCTCTGCAGCCGCTGCCAGGCAGAGGATTTTTTTTCCTATCGGCGAGAGAGAGTGACTGGGCGCAACGGTACGGTGGTGGCCTTGGGGGAGTAAGTGGCGGTTAGCAACAGGAATTAACCTGCCAACAGCATGAGACCTCACCGTGGCAAGACCTCCAGTCCGGCGAGCCGACACCGCCGCACTGGAAGTCTTTGGCCAACTTCAGGTTGTTGCCGGACGCCAGCTCTTCCCTTCCCTTGGCGCCGCCAGCTTACAACAAACTGCCTCAGGGGAACGAATGTTAGGGCCGTGCTGGCCGGGCACGAAGTCCCGGGACCGAACGTGTCACGGTAGCCCAGGCTTATTCACCTTTCTTGGAAACTTTGCCCTTGAGGTCTTCGAAGGTCTTCTTGGCGGTATCAATGACGCTCTGGACCTGTTGAGGATATTTGTAACCGATATAGACGCCGACAACAAACAGCAGAATGCCGAACCACATAGTTATCTTCCTTTCTCAACCTTTTTTTCTTGCTTACTTATCATTACTTTAGCCCTTCAGGCTCTGGAGCGCCTGTTGGGCGATGTGCCCGAGGGTGGAATCCTGCAAGGAACCATTCTGGTAAAGCTTGACGGGGGTGGGGTCAGAGACCAGGGCGGTTAAGGCGGGAACCGCCTCCTGAGCCCGCAAGATGCCCAGACACCAGGCAGCGTGGGCCTGGACCTGGGGATTGGCATCGGAGAGGCAGGCCTGAATACGAGGCGCCCCCTCCCGGACAATTTCGGGATGGGATTGGGCCAGGCGTCCCAGACCCCAGAGCATGCCTTCCCGGGCAAACTCATCTTCGAGGAATTGGAACAGCATTTCGATAATATCCGCCACCAGGCGATAGTTGGTCCGGCCGATTTCCCCCAACAGGGCGGCAGCACCCCAGCCAAAGCTGGCCGAGTCTTCGTTCAGGGACCAGAGCAGGCGGGGAATGATCTGCGCAATGGCTTTGGGGTGGCTCTGGGCGATCTCTCCCACTGCCTCAATGGCCCGCCAGTGCAGTTGACTGCCTGGGTCAAAAAGGAGCTGCAGGAGGATGGTAACCACTCCCCCGGTCTGGTCGTGGAGTCCGGCCACCGCAGTAATATCACCGCGTTCCAAAAGCTGAACAATCTGAGCGCGTTTAGCTGAGCGGCTGGTGGCCATAGCTGAACACTATTCTCCCTTTGGTCTGTCGGCAGTGCTTGGGTTAGAAGGGGAAATCGTCCTCTTCCGCGGCTCCCCCGGGGGGCGGTGGGAACGGCGGTTCCTCGCGGGTACCGGCCCGCTCGGCTGCCGCTCCTAACATTTGCATGTCTCTGGCAATGATTTCGGTGGTATAGCGTTTGACGCCGTCCTTCTCATAGGAAGTGGTGCGCAATCTCCCCTCGATATACACCTGTTTGCCCTTGGCCAGATATTGTCCACAAATTTCCGCCAGCTTCCCCCAGGCCGTGATATTATGCCACTCTGTCAGTTCCTGACGGTTGCCACTCTTATCGTTAAAGATTTCCGTGGTGGCAATCCGGAATTTGGCCACCGCGGTGCCGTTGGCGGTATAACGCACTTCGGGGTCTGCCCCCAGGTGGCCGATGAGAATGACCTTGTTAACGCCTCTGCTCATAATCGTTTCCCCCAGAGATTATCCAGCGATTGGCAACGCCAGGAACCTGTGAAATAATTCATTATCACAAATCTGCGGACCTGGCAAGCAGGATCGTCACGCCCCCGGGTCTTCCTTTGGTGTCGCGTTCAGATCGGTAATCAGCCCGTGAAAAAAAATTTCTCTCTGGTGACAATGACAATTTTCTTGTGGTATGATACCACTGTTTTTCAGACGTTTTGAAAGAATCGTATACTTCATCACAAATATTTGATACATATCCTCCATGGTGCAGCGGTGGCAAGCAGGCCCGACAGAGAAGAGGGACTGGTTCAGACGCTGGCTCAGCCTGTTCCTCCTGAGCGTCTCGGTCACTCTGGTGGCAGCCTGCGTCATGTTAAGCAATCGGCAGTTGACCGTGGACTTGGCGGCGGCCCAGGGCGTGGTCCGGGTGGGGGTTGTCCTGCAGCGTTGGCCCCATTTTTTGGCCAAAGAGGGCCAGAATTCCTTAGGGGAAGATTTTATTTCTCCGGAGACGGTCTTCCGGGGCCCCTGGCAGCGGGCGCAGCCCGTCAATCCCCTGGCCATGGATGTGGCGGAGGTTACGGATGCCGAGGTGGCCCAGATTCTCGAGTTGGCTCTGCGTAAACGGGGGTATGAGCCCCTGCTGGTCAGCGCCCTCCCCGAAGAGACGGCGCCTCGAACCGTGCAGGAACTCTTGGCCAGGCACATCGAGGTCCATCCAGAGCTGGACGGCTTCCTCTTCTGCTATTATGCGCCGACACTGTTTGTCGCCAGCCCGGAGTTGCTGCCGCCGGGGGCCCGGCAGCGGTCCGTGAGCCTGTGGGAGCTGGCCAGCAAGGCAGGTCGGCGGGGCAACCTGATCTGGTCGGGGAAACGCCTAACCCAGGCCCCCCCGCATACCATGGTCCATGCCTTTATCTATGTGAGTCTGACGTTGTTCAAGGCCCGGACCCAGCAGCCCCTCTGGCTGACCGCTGATTCCCGCGTCGGCGGCCCCATCCGCCCGGCCATTGCTGAGTGTTTACCGGCACCGACCGAGAAGGATTATCGGACCGATCCGGCTATGATTCGAAGAATCATGTTCAACAACCTGCGCTGCCGCCTCTGGCATCTGCTGCCGGATGCCTTACCCTAAGCGGGGCGTTGCAGCCGCACCGGGGGGCCGGGCATGCCGGGCAACACTACGCGACACCGTGAGAACCAGTTTTGAGCGTCGCCTAAAGCCTGCGGCTACCAAGCGATTTCTGCAATAATCGCTCAATTTCTCTAGATATTTGACCATCTGGTGCCGGCAACTGGCAACCGATTAGACTTTTTTCAGTAGGGGTTGGGGATTCATGCCACGGAAAAAACTGCTCAGCCTGATCTTGATCATTTGTTTTATTGTCCCGGCGCCGGTGGGCCGCTGCCAGGAAGGCGGCTCCCAAGGAACCGGGCCGACGGCGCCAGGCCCTGCCTTGGGACCAGGGCCGGGAACCACTGGCCCGGGAACACCCTCAGGTCCCACTGGACCAAGCATAGGTCCCACTGGTGCTCCTGGGACAACGGCTACACCGTCCGACCTGTCCTCGCAGGCGCAGTTTTATCTGCAAAAGATATCCCCGGGTTTAGGACCACCAGAAGTCCAACGGGTTTCTCCAGGCCCGGCTCCCAGTGCTCTGCCAGCTAGTGGACCGGGACAAGCTGAACCGACCCAGGCCCCCATGACAGCAGAGGGCCGGCAAGCGGCCATGGCAGCCGAAGAGCCCACCGAACTGCAGCAACGGGCCAAGCTCCAGGGGATAACTTTAAGTCATTTCGGCTATGATTTCTTCAGCCGGCCGCCGCAGACCTTCCAACCGGTGACCAATATACCGGTGGGTCCCGATTATGTGATCGGCCCCGGAGATTCAGTGAATATTGTCCTCTGGGGGGCAATCCAGGCCGAATATTCCCTCACAGTAGACCGCAATGGCCAAGTCGCCATTCCCAAAGTGGGAGTGGTGCAGGTCAGCGGCCTTACTTTCAGACAGTTGCGGGAGGTTTTGGATCGGGAATTCGCCCGTCAGTATACCAATTTTCAGATGAATGTCACTTTAGGCAACCTGCGCACCATAACCGTCTATGTAGTCGGGCAGGCCCGGTTTCCCGGCAGCTACAGCATTTCCTCCTTGTCTACTTTGGTCAATGCCCTTTTTGCCTCCGGCGGCCCCAGCAATCGGGGATCGCTGCGTCAGATCGAAGTACGCCGGGGCAAGACCACCGTGGTCCGCTTCGATCTTTATGATTTTCTGCTCCGGGGTGACAAGTCCAAAGACATCCGGCTAATGCCCGAGGATGTGATCTTCATTCCGGTGGCCGGCCAACGGGTGGGCATCTCCGGCCCGGTGAAAGTTCCGGCGATCTATGAACTCCGCCAGGAATATACCTTATCGCAATTGATAGACATGGCCGGCGGTCTGACCGCTTCGGCTTTCAAAAACCGTGTGCAGATCATTCGCATCAAGGACCGCCGTCAGGTAATCATGGTGGAAGATGATCTGGAGCTTTTCCTGAGTGGTCGGCGCCCGGATATTATCCTGGCGGACGGCGACCTCATTCGCATCTTTCCGGTGCCCAGCCAGGATATCCGGATGGTCAAGATCGGTGGTGCGGTCCAAAATCCCGGTGACTTTGGCTATCGGCCCGGTATGCGCGTGAGTGACCTCATTGTTTTTGCCGGCGGTTTTATTCTCTCCACCAATCTGGATAACGCCGAGATTACTCGTGTCACCCCGACGCCGGAGGGCCCGAAAACCACCCGCATCCCCATTAACCTGAGACTGGCCATGGCCGGCAACTCCCGGGAAAATGTCCCGCTGCAACCCAATGACTTTCTGTTAGTCAGGCACATCCCAGAATGGGACCTCTATAAATTGGTCAATATTGGTGGCGAGGTTACCTATCCGGGCACTTATACCATCAAGAAGGGGGAAACCCTGAGTTCGGTTCTCTCCCGGGCCGGCGGTTTCACCCGCAATGCCTATCTAAAAGGAGCCTTTTTCACCCGGGTGGCAGTGAAACAAGAGCAGACCAAACATCTGCGCCAGGCCATCGACCGGATGGAAGCCCAACTCCTGGCCTCTTCCGCGGTTGCGACGGAGGCAAGCTTGGACCCCAAGGAAGCCCAGCGGGCTGCGGCCGTTTTCGCGCAGCAGCGCCAGCTCATCGCCAAGTTGCGGGAGATCGTGCCCTTGGGAAGAGTGGTCATCCGCTTGGATGATCCGGAACGACTCCGGGGCACTCCCTGGGACATTGAACTGCAGGAGGGCGACAGCCTGCTGGTGCCCCAGGTGCAACAGACAGTCAACGTGCTGGGTTCAGTGGTCAGCCCCACGGCGGTGATCTACAATCCCCACCTATCGGTCAATGACTACATCGCCCGGGCTGGGGGGACCAGCAAGACGGCTGACGCCAAACAGACTTTTGTCATTAAGGCCAATGGCACCGCAGTCAGCCGCCAGAGTTTCCGGTGGTTCGGCACCGGCTGGACAGGCTCCGAAGAAACCTTGCATTTCGGCGGCATGAAGTCTCTGCGCCTGGATCCGGGGGATTCCATCATCGTGCCCGAGGATTTTGAACGCATCAACTGGCTGCGCGAGTTAAAGGATATTGCTTCGATCATCGGTCAGGCAGCCTTGACCGCGGGCGTGGTCATCGCGGCCATTAAGTGATGTTTGGCGATGACGATGGCTCGGCCCCGGCGCACCCTGGTCATTCTCCTCCTTCTGGCCTTGCTGTTCTTGGCCATGCCAAGCCGCGCCGCCGCCATCAGCCAACGGGCCTTTGCCATGACCATCTTTCCCATCGGGACCGTCGGCTTTTCCTCGCTGATGTATTATCTCTATAAAAACAGCCCTTCCCAACGAGTGCGGGGCTACCCCGAGAACTTGAGCCAGGGAGAGTATTATCTGGCCCTTTATGGCGGGGCCAGCCTCATGCCGGAGCAGGATTGGACCTTTGGCCAAGGGTTTCGGCCTCCTCTGCGGGGACTGACCGCCCAGGGTGTGATTTTGCAACCAGGGGCGCTGGGCGGCATCAAGTTCGGCCATTTCTTCAATGCCTTGCCGTGGTTTGGCGTGGAAATGGAGACCAACTTCGGCCGCAACCTGATCCGGAGTCAACGGGTCCCCCTCTCCAGCCCCCTGCCCGATGGCAGTCGGAGTGTCTTTATTCCTCACGACTCTTTTTCTGTCTGGTGCCTGCAGAGCAATCTGGTGGCCCGGGCCGGTTTCCGCCCCGACAAAGAATATCCCTTCGGCCGCGTCCAACCTTATATCGGCTTGGGCACCGCCTTCGAAATCATGTATGGCCCCTCGGATTCGGCCAAAAACTTTGCCATCGCCACGCAAGTCGGCCTGCGCTATATGGCCGCCGCCAACGTAGCCGTCTTTCTGGAGTATAAATTCAGCTACCAGTTTGCCGTGGAATATGAAGCCAAGAGGATTTCGCCCACCCAGGTCGGCATGGTGACCTTTGATGTCCCCACTAACCGCATCGTCTTCGGAGTGGCCTGGCACTTCAAGAATCTTTTTGGAAATTAGTCGATCTGCCGATAGAGTAGCAATGGAGGTCATGTGGCCATCGATCTTTGGGAGCAATTTGCCGACGACTGGGGTCCGGAAAAAATTATCCACATTTATGAACCCCGGTTGCCCCTGCGGGCCATCGTGGTCGTCGATAATACGGCGCTGGGGCCGGCTATCGGCGGCATTCGCCTGGCCGTCGATGTCAGCCTGGAAGAAGTGTTTCGGTTAGCCCGGACCATGACCTGGAAAAATGCCGCAGCCGGTCTGCCCCATGGCGGCGCCAAAGCGGGCATTCTTGCGGATCCCTCTCTGCCTCGCCTTGAGAAAGAACGCTTGCTGCGGGCGCTGGCCCGAGCCATCGCCGATCTCCCAGATTATATCCCCGGGCCGGACATGGGCACCGACGAGGCCTGCATGGCCTTTATCTACGACGAGAACCGGCGGGCCGCCGGCCGGCCCAAGGTGACGGGGGGGATTCCTCTGGATGAGATGGGGAGCACGGGCTTCGGGCTGGCGGTGGCGGCCGAGCAGCATGCCGGACATCTGGGCATGAGCCTGGTAGGGGCGAGGGTGGCCATCCAGGGGTTCGGCAATGTGGGCAAGGCCGCGGCCAAGTTTTTGGAGAAAAGCGGTGCCCTGTTGGTGGCGGCCAGTGATTCCGCCGGGGCCATCTATAATCCCCAGGGATTAAATGTGGCCCAGCTCCTGGCCATCAAAGAACGGCAGGGCAAAGTTCTGGAGTATCCCCAGGCTACGGCCATTGACCCGGCAGAAATCTTTGCCATCCCCTGTGACATCCTGGTCCCGGCAGCCCGGCCGGACGTCATCTCCATGGCCAATGCCCCGCAGATTCAGGCCAAAATGATCCTGCAAGGGGCCAACATCCCTGTGGCCGAGGCCGCGGAACGCTATCTCCATGACCGGGGCGTCCTGACTCTCCCTGATTTTATTGTCAACGCCGGTGGCGTCATCACCACGGCCATCGAATACCGGAAAGGCAGCACCGCCGAGGCCTTTGCCGCCATTCAAGAAAAGATCCGAGAAAACTGCCAGGCCGTCATCCGATTCATGCGGGAGAAAAACCTCTATCCACGGGAAGCCGGCCTCTATCTGGCCCAGAGCCGGGTGCGTGAGGGTATGGGCTATCGGCGGCAATTTTAAGGAGAGGACCTTGACAAGAGGACCCTGTGCTGTATATTATTGTTAATGGTTCTCAATATACGTAAAACCGAGATGTTGCCCGAATTGGCCGTCTTTAAAGAATTCATCCGCTCCCGGGGCCTGCGGCAGACGCAGGAGCGGGATACCATCGTATTGGAAATTTTCCGCAATCGGGAACATTTCGATGTGGATGAGCTGTTCTTACGCCTCTTGGCCCAGGGCAAGAAGATCTCCAAGGCGTCCATCTACCGCACCCTGCCGCTTTTGGTGGATTGCGGGCTTATCCGGGAAGTCAATTATGAAGATGGCCATTGGCATTACGAACAGATCTATGGGCGGCCGCACCACTGCCATCTGCGATGTTCCCATTGTGGCGCCATCGTGGAATTTGAGGAACCGCTCCTGGCGGTGATAGAAAAGAATTTGGCCCAGACCTACGGCTACCAGATTACGAAACATATTCTGGAAGTGCATGGCTGCTGTCCCCGTTGCCAACCATCCCCGGCGGCTCCGAACCATGAGGAGCATCATGTCTAATCAGACCATTATACCCGGGCCGCACCCCGCCAATCAGACTTTGGCCGATCTTGCCGCGGGTCAGGATGCGATCGTCACGGGTTTTCTGGGCGGTCGCAGCCTCCAGGGTCGCCTGTTAGCCATGGGTCTTTTCCCCGGTCAGCGCTTGACCGTTTGCCAAAACAATGGCACTTCCCTGGTTATCAGCCGCAATGGCTGCAAGATGGTCTTTGGTCGGGGCGTCAGTCAGAAAATTCTGGCAGTTCCGGCCGGCCAGTGCAGCCGACGGGAAAGTACTTGCTGTTGCCCTCTGCAGGACGGCGGCGGCCACTCCGAAGCCTAACGACTACCTGGGCCGCTGTTCCAGACGGTGCCTGGGCTTAATCGCAACTTTAGATTGCCCCTCCCCTTGGGATTGGACCAGTCAGCCATTACCCCAGACCCCCGCAAGGGGGCTCACGCGGGACGGCCGCCTGCAGCCGTGCCCCGGGTGATGCCTACGGCGCCTTAAGCTGGCCAGACTCTGGCGCAAGACCCCTTTGCTGCTCCTGCCCCTCTTTCCAGAAAACACCTTGACTTTTTGGGAGCAAAGAATACAATCTACTCATGACGCCAAAGAAAGGAACAGACCGTGGCGCTGGAACTATTTGAGGTGTTGGAGCGCAAGCTGGAAGACCTTCTCGGGCAATACCAAACCATGCAGAGTGAAAATGCCACCCTCATGAGGATGTTGGAGGAGCAGGAAAAAGCCTTGGCTGAGACCAGAGAGGCGCTTACTAAATTAAACAAAGAACGAGATATGGTACGGCAACGTCTCGATCAACTATTACACAAACTAGAAGTGCTGGGTTCAGAGAAATAGGAGAGCGTTCTATTTCCACTTCAACTACAAAAAAGGTTGAGATCTTAGGACGGCCCTTTACCCTGAGGAGTGACGCTTCCCCCCAACACCTGGAACATGTTGTTTATTTGGTACAGGAAAAAATAAAAGAGACGCGTAAGGCTTTGCCCAAAGCCGCGAATGAGGAAATTGCGATTCTCACGGCGCTGAACTTAGCTTTTGATTATCTTGAATTGAAGGAGGAATTCCACCATCTCCAACGGGAGATTGAAATAAAATCAAAGAATTTAATCCAATTACTGGAAATAAAAAGTTCACTTCCCCTGCGGTGAAGGTGATTGGCAGATCCATTATTGATCCAACACTATTTGAACCGGGACGCCAGTCAGACTCCGGTGTGCATATCCCCGAGGGGAGAGCCTAAAGGAGTATTATGGCAGACCCACTTGTCCAGCTACGGTTCAAGAAAGGCCTGTCGACACGTCACATTCGCGGGGGAGTGAATTTCTTTGCGGATGCCGGCCGCATGTGGGATTCTCTAAGGGTACTTGCTCCATAAAGAAGAAACGACGCCAGTGCGAATGTTTTTTGCCATCGAACCTGCGGGTTCTGCATATACATGAGAAAGTGATCATATCTGAGCATGACCACGAGGAATGATAGCGCAAGCTTTCAGAGGAGGTTGCTTAGGCAATACAGCAAAAGAAAAATGCGAAAAGTCTTTGCCATAATCTGAGGCCTTATCATCCATCATTCGCCGTTTCTTGCCCCTTAGTTCCATCCCCGTGCGGCTGGTAGCCGATCTCTTGTTTTACTTTTTTCACAAGCGAACTATTATGTCTTGACCCTGCCCGGACTCGTGCGTCGGGTCCGGTTTGGGTTTGTTATATAAACGCGAGGGGACTAGCTATGGGGTTGCCGCTGGAATCCGTGTCATTGTTGGCGGTTGGCCTAAGCGGCGTTTTGGGCATCTTTGCTGGATTTTATCTACGCCGGATGATCATCGAATCTAGGATTGATTCGGTGGAAAATTTGGCCAAGAAGATCTTGGATGAAGCCCGCCGCGACGCCGAGGCCATCAAAAAGGAGACGGCCTTACAGGCCAAAGACCAGCTCTTCCAGATGAAGGTGGAGTTCGATAAAGAAACGAGAGAACGCCGGCAGGAACTGAATAATCTGGAAAAGCGCCTACTCCAGAAAGAAGAACATCTGGAAAAAAAGATGGGAATTCTGGACGGCAAGGAGACAGAGCTGGGGCACCGGCAGAAAGCCATCGAGGTCTTGGAAAAGGAGATAAAAGACAAGGAAGCCTATTACCATGATCTCATTGTCGAACAGAAGCTTCAATTGGAGCGCTTGGCCGGGATCAGTTCTGAAGAAGCCCGCAACATTCTCCTGAAAAATCTGGAGCGGGAAGTGCGCACCGATGCGGCCCGGCTGGTCAAACGCATTGAGACGGAGGCCCGGGAGTTGGCCGATAAGAAAGCCAAAGAGATCATCGGCTTGGCCATCAAGCGCTATGCCAGCGAATATGTGGCGGAACAGACCGTGTCGGTGGTCAATCTGCCCAATGAAGAGATGAAGGGTCGCATCATCGGTCGAGAAGGCCGCAATATTCGGGCCTTGGAGGCAGCTACCGGCGTGGATGTCATTATTGATGACACGCCCGAGGCCGTGATTCTCTCGGCCTTTAATCCCATCCGCCGGGAGGTGGCCCGCCGCTCTTTGGAGCACCTGATTCTCGATGGCCGCATCCACCCGGCCCGCATCGAAGAAGTGGTGGAGAAAGTCAATCAAGAGGTAGAGACCAGTATTCGGGAAGCCGGGGAAGAGGCGGCCTTTGACGCCGGGGTGCATGGTCTGCATCCCGAATTGGTCAAACTCTTGGGTAAATTGAGATACCGCACCAGTTTTGCCCAGAATGTCCTGCAACATTCCATCGAGGTGAGCTACCTGTGCGGCATTATGGCGTCGGAGTTGGGTCTCAACGTCAAGCATGCCAAGCGGGCCGGCCTGCTCCATGACATCGGCAAAGCGGTGGATCACGAAGTGGAGGGTCCCCATGCCCTCATCGGCGCGGAATTAGCGAAAAAATATGGGGAAGCCAACCGGGTGATCCATGCCATCCATGCCCACCATGAAGATATTCCGCCGGAAAGCGTGCTGGCGGTTCTGGTCCAGGCCGCGGATACCCTTTCCGGGGCCCGTCCCGGAGCCCGTCGGGAGATGTTGGAAACCTACGTCCGTCGCTTGGAGGAATTGGAGAAGATCGCCCGCAGTTTCAACGGCGTCAGCAAAACCTATGCCATCCAGGCCGGTCGGGAGATCCGCCTCATCGTCGATAGCGATAAGATCAGCGATGAAGAGGCCTTTCTCTTGTGTCGGGAGGCCACCAAGAAAATTGAATCGGAAATGACCTACCCCGGTCAGATAAAAGTTACGGTTATCCGCGAAACCCGGGCGGTGGATTACGCCCGGTAACTTTTTTCTCGGCCGCGACGATTTTTCTTTGCAAAACCGCCGGGCTTGAGTAAAAGATTATTGGTCGGCAAAGACCGGCAGGTTGATCCATGAAAATTTTTTTTATCGGTGATATTATGGGGGCGCCGGGGCGCAAGGCCGTAGCCGGGCTTCTCCATAAAGTGGTGGATAAGTATAATATCGACGTCGTGGTGGCCAACGGTGAGAATGCCTCGGGCGGCATGGGGATCACCCCGGAAGTGGCAGAACAACTCTTTCAACTGGGAATCGATGTCATCACTACCGGCAATCATGTCTGGAAACACAAAGAGATCCAGCCGTATTTGGAGAGCACGGATCGCATTGTGCGGCCGGCCAATTATCCGGCCGGTACCCCCGGGCGGGGTCTCACCGTCATTGAAACGGCCAGTGGTGAACTGGCGGCGATCCTGAATCTGGAAGGCAGGATCTTCATGAGCCCCCTGGACTGCCCTTTTCGGACGGCAGACCGGGAACTGGCGGGTTTGGGAGGGGATATCAAAGTCATTCTGGTGGACATGCATGCCGAGGCCACCAGTGAAAAGATAGCCCTGGCCTGGTACCTGGACGGCCGGGCCAGCGCCGTGATCGGCACTCATACCCATGTGCAGACCGCCGATGAACGAATCCTGCCCCAGGGTTTGGGCTACCTCACGGATGCCGGCATGACCGGTCCCACAGACGGCGTCATCGGCATGGATCGCCAGGTGATTCTGACCCGCTTTCTCTCCCAACTGCCGCAAAAATTTAAGGTGGCTAGCCAGCATATCCAACTCCAGGGAGTGGTCCTGGACATTGCCGAGGATGGCACCTGTCGGGAGTTAGTCAGGATCCAGATGAACCTGAATGAAGCCGGTGAAAAGGGGAAAGGCAAAAGGGAGCAATAGTCCCCAAAGAAGGTTTTGCTCCTTCCCTTCTCCTCTTTCCCGGCATTTCCCTCAAAACGGCTGAGCAACAGCCGGGAACAGACCCTACTGCCATGTCACATTTTTTCTTAAATTTCAGCCAACAGTCTCCGGCCCGGCGTGCTGCGGTTCTGGTTATGGTCGCAGTCTTCCTCCTGTCCTGCTCCACCTACCGCCCCCAGGTAACGCCTTTTCGCTTGCCCCAGGCTTATGCCAATACCCAGTACGTGGACGGCCTGAGTACGGCCGCCTCGGTCTGGCAAAATGAGCTGGAGGCCAAAAATGCCTTTGGCTTTAATATCATCAAGGCCGGATTATTGCCGGTCCAAGTCGTCTTTGACAATCAGACGGCCCAGACTTATCAGATCAACCCTTCCCAGACCTTTCTGGTGAATGACCGCCAGGAGTTGTTTCCGGTGTTGGATAACCAGAGCGCCTATGATCGGGTCCAGCGGTCCACGGTGGTGGGCGAGACGGTCAAAGGGGTGGGCAAAGGGGCCTTTCTGGGGAGCGCCGCCGGGGCCCTGATCGGAGCCGCCATCGGCGTGGCCGCGGGCCGTTCGGCAGGTGACTATGCCATGCGCGGGGCGGTTACCGGCGGGGCGGCCGGGGCGGTCCTGGGAGCCAGCCAAGGGGCCGGCGATACGGCCTTAGCCCGCCAGATTGCCGACGACCTCCACAATCGCTCCCTGAAGAACAACGTCATCCGACCCCAGGAAATCTCTCAGGGAATCATTTTTTTCCCGGCCGAGGCGGGTCAGCCGACTCAGCTAAGACTACAACTACGGGAAAAGGACTCCGATAAAGTTATCAATCTCCTCTTCCCCTTGTGAACGCCGCACCGGGCCGTTGCGAAAGGTAGATAGATGTTGCAATACGTGGATTTGGAAAGCCTCAAACAGGATTTCGTCCGGGAGAACAAGCAGGAGATCCCCCCCGAATTTGCGGAATATGCTGATTTGTGGGAAAAATCAGCGGAAAATTTCGTGGATTTATTTTTCAGCTATCTCAAACGCCGGGGCCTCGAGATCCGCTTCAAACAGCCGATTTTTTAAGGCCGGCGGTCCAGGTGAGTTGCGGCCTGGTTCTGCGGTCTGGTAGCGGCCCGACCAGCAGTTTTTTTAGACAATCTTGACAGAAAGTGTCAGAACTGTAGGAAAGGATGGCTCATGAAAATTCATGAATATCAGGCTAAACAACTTTTTCAGAAATTCAATGTCCCCATCCCCCAGGGGGGCGTAGCTGCCACACCTCACGAGGCCTATCAGGTCGCCGAAGGTCTCGGCGGCGACCGTTTCGTGGTCAAGGCCCAGATTCACGCCGGCGGCCGGGGCAAAGGCGGCGGCGTCAAGGTGGCCTCCTCCCTCTCCGAAGTCACCAGCCTCGCCGATGCCATTCTGGGCATGAATCTGGTCACCCATCAGACCGGGCCCGAAGGCCGCCTGGTAAAGAAGGTCCTGGTGGAGCAGGCCTTGGATATCAAACAGGAACTGTATCTGGGGGTGGTCATCGACCGGGCCCAGGCCCGGCCGGTGATTATGATGAGCGCCGCCGGCGGTATGGAGATCGAAGAAGTTGCGGCCCGGACCCCGGAATTGATCATCAAAGAGGCCGTTGATCCGGCCGTGGGCCTGCAGCCCTATCAGACCCGCAATCTGGCTTTTGGCGTCGGCCTCGATCCCATACTGCTGCGCACCGCCTCGGGCTTTATTACCAATTTATATAAAATGTTTGAGGCGTACGACTGTTCCCTGGTGGAGATCAACCCTTTAGTAGTGACCACCGACGGGCAGATGCTGGCTCTGGACGCCAAAGTCACCTTTGACGACAATGCCCTCTATCGCCATAAAGAACTTCTGGAACTGGAAGATCCCGACGAAATGGATCCGCTGGAGTTGGAGGCCACCAAACACAATCTGAATTATATCCGGTTGGACGGCACTATCGGCGCCATGGTGAACGGCGCCGGGCTGGCCATGGCCACCATGGACCTTATCAAGCTGGCAGGCGCAGAGCCGGCCAACTTCCTGGATGTGGGCGGCGGCGCCAGCGCCGATATGATCGCCAACGGCTTCCGCATTATCCTATCGGATCCCCGGGTCAAGGCCATCCTCATCAACATCTTCGGCGGCATCCTGCGCTGCGACGTCCTGGCCGAAGGGGTGCTGGAGGCTGCCAAGAAGGTAAACGTCAATGTGCCCATCATCGTCCGCCTGGAAGGTACCAACTGTGAGATCGGCCGCAACCTCCTCGGGGAATCAGGTCTGAATTTCACAGTGGCCGGCGATATGTTGGACGCAGCCCACAAAGTGGCTGCGCTGGCCTGATCCTGCCAGAGCGTCCAAAGGGTTGCGGGTCAAGGATCATAGAAAATTCACGCCCGCTGTTACCGGAAGACTTGGCGGGCATGGGGCCCACCCCACCGAAATGGCATCCTCTTCAGGGGCACGAGATGATTCCCAAACACGAACAACGAACAACCTTCAACCTACAACTAAAAACTTACAACTTACAACTTACAACTATAGAACTAACAACTCTCAACTGTATTTTCTTGGTTAAAGAGGTCATCCATGAGTGTTTTGGTTGATGAATATACCCGTGTTGTAGTCCAAGGCATCACCGGCAAAGAGGGATCTTTCCACGCCCGGCAGTGCATCGCTTATGGCACCAAAGTGGTGGCCGGCGTCACTCCTGGCAAGGGCGGCCAGAAAATGGACGAGGTGCCGGTTTTCAATACAGTGAAAGAAGCGGTGGCCCAGGCCGGCGCCAACACCTCCTTGATTTTTGTGCCCCCGGCCTTTGCCGCCGACGCCATCCTCGAGGCTGCCGGAGCCGGCATCAAAGTTATCGTCTGCATCACTGAAGGGATTCCCACCCTGGAAATGGTCAAGGTGGCCCGCCGCTTGGAAGGGACCGACATCCGCCTCATCGGCCCCAACTGCCCCGGCATTATCTCGCCGGGCAAGGCCAAAGTGGGCATCATGCCTGGCCCCATCCATACCGAAGGACCGGTGGCCGTGGTCTCCCGCAGCGGCACCCTGACCTATGAAGCCGTGTTTCAGCTCACCCTGCGAGGTTTGGGCCAATCCACCTGCGTGGGCATCGGCGGCGACCCCATCATCGGCACCAATTTTATCGACATGCTGAAACTCTATCAGGCCGATCCCCAGACCAAAGGCATTGTCCTCATCGGCGAAATCGGCGGCACGGCTGAAGAAGAGGCGGCTGATTTTATCAAAGCCAACGTCACCAAACCGGTGGTGGCCTTTATCGCCGGCATGACCGCCCCGCCGGGGAAACGCATGGGCCACGCCGGGGCCATTATTTCCGGCGGCAGCGGCAAGGCCGCAGATAAAATCGCCGCCCTGGAGGCCGCCGGCGTGACGGTAGTGCGGAATATCGGGGAGTTGGGGGCGATCTGCCAGCAGATCATGAAATTCTAACATCTCGTTGGCTGAGACTTTTCACCATGAAAATCCTGCTGCACCTCTGCTGCGGCCCCTGTACTATCTTTCCCCTGCGCATTTTGCGGGAAGGCGGGGCAGAGGTGCACGGTTTTTTTTACAACCCCAATATCCATCCGTACCAGGAGTTCCAGCGGCGCCTGCAAACCTTGGAGGACTTTGCCGCGGCAGTCGGGCTGCCTCTGACCGTGCTCCGCAGCTACGATCTGGAGGATTTTCTCCGGCTGGTGGTCTACCGGGAGGCAGAGCGTTGCCGCTTCTGCTATGCCCTGCGGCTGCAGGCAACAGCCCGGCTGGCCCAGGAGCAAGGTTTTGACGCCTTTAGCAGCACGCTGCTTTACAGCCGTTATCAGCAGCATGACCGGATTCGGGAAATCGGCAGGCAGATTGGCCGGGAGGCCGGCATCCCCTTTCATTATGCCGACTTCCGTTTGGGTTGGCGGGAAGGCATCGAGGAAGCCAAACGCCTGGGCATGTACCGGCAGCAGTATTGCGGCTGTATCTACAGTGAGAAAGATCGATATTATCGGCAGGGGAAAGCGCATAGGGATTAGGGCGGCCGGCGGCCGCCGCTCAGGGCGTGCCCGGCACGCCCGCTGATATTGGCGCCTCTCCAAGCCCCGAGCGTCAGCGCGGGGTAAAGATCTCTCTTGTTGGCCGAAGCGCAAACAGGAGAAGACGGCGGCAGGCGCGCCGCTTTCCCGCTCTGCGGCTCATTTTTTTGTTAAACCAAAAACCAGAAATATAGGGCGGTGTGCGGCAAGCCCGATAAGGCTATATTTGCAACCCAAAAAACAGCAACCAGAAACCATCTTATGACCTCAACGCCAATTGGCATCGTTTATCTCGTGGGCGCCGGGCCCGGTGATCCGGGGCTGATCACGGCCCGGGCATTGGAACTGATCCGCCGGGCCGACTGCCTGGTGTATGATTATCTGGCCAACGAAGTCTTCTTGGCCGAGGCCGCGCCCGCGGCCGAACGCCTCTATGTGGGCAAAAAGGGCGGCGACCATACCCTCCCCCAACAGGATATTAACCAGCTCTTGGTGGCCAAAGCCCGGCAGGGGAAGACGGTGGTCCGCCTCAAAGGCGGTGACCCGTATATCTTCGGCCGGGGCGGCGAAGAGGCCCAGGAATTGCGGCGCCACGGCGTTCCCTTTGAAGTGGTGCCGGGCATCAGTTCGGCCATTGCCGTGCCAGCCTATGCCGGCATCCCCCTGACCCACCGGCAGCACGCCTCGTTAGTATCGTTTATCACCGGCCACGAGGATCCCACCAAGCCCGCAAGCGCCATCCCCTGGGACGTCTTGGCCCAGAGTCCCGGCACCCTCGTCTTTCTCATGGGGGTCAAAAATCTGCCGGAGATCTGCCGGGAATTGGTCTCCCGGGGTAAACCCGCGTCAACCCCAACCGCGGTAATCCAACGGGGCACGACCCCGGCGCAGCGGACCGTGACCGGCACCCTGGCGGATATTGCTCAACGGGTTCAGGAAGCTGGCCTGACGCCGCCGGCCATCTTTGTGGTCGGCAGTGTGGTCTCCCTGCGGCCGGAATTGGACTGGTTTGAAACCCGCCCCCTCTGGGGCAAACGCGTCCTGGTAACCCGCTCCCGGCAGCAGGCCAGCGCCTTTGTCAAGTTGTTGACGGAGTATGGGGCCGATTGTCTGGAGGCCCCGACCATCGAGATTCAACCGCCGGATGACGGCTATGCCGCTTTGGATGCAGCCATCGGGAACCTCGAGAGTTTTCAGTGGGTGGTCTTCACCAGCCCTAATGGCGTCAGTGCCTTTTTTGACCGGTTGTTTCTAGCCCAGCGAGATGTCCGGGCCTTGGGTGGCTGCCGGCTGGCGGCCATCGGCGCGGCTACGGCCCAGGCTTTGCGGGAGCATGGTTTGGTGGCCGATGTGGTGCCCGCTGACTTCCGGGCCGAAGGCTTGGCGGCCAGTCTGGTGCCCCTGATCCAGCCAGGGGACCACGTGCTGCTGCCCCGGGCCCAGGAAGCCCGGGAAATCCTGCCCCAGGAATTGGTCCGGCGGGGCGCCTTGGTGCAGGTAATCCCCAGTTATAAGACCGTGCCCCCCTCTGCCCTGCCCCCGGCCACGGCCGCGGCCCTCCAGAAAGGCGATATCGACGTTTTGACCTTTGCCAGCTCCTCCACGGTGACCAATTTCGTCCGCCTGGTGGGACAGGAGCAGTTTCAGCAACTGGCGGCCCGGGCGGTCATCGCGGCCATCGGTCCCATTACCGGCCAGACCCTGGCAAAATTCGGCCACCAACCGCAGATTCAACCGTCGACGTATACCATCCCTGCTCTCGCCGCTGCCATTGTCGAATATTTTCAACGGCAATCTCCATGAGGTGCCGCCCTTGAGCCGGCTTCCGGTCTTCGACCCCGACGGTCACACCGTCAACCGCAGCATCAACTATCAGCAGGAGCTGAACCCGGCCCAGTATGAGGCGGTGACCCTCACCGAGGGACCGGTCCTGGTCATTGCCGGGGCTGGCAGCGGCAAAACCCGCACTCTGGTCTATCGGCTGGCTTATCTGGTGGACCAGGGGGTGGCGCCCTGGAATATCCTGCTGCTGACCTTCACCCGCAAGGCCTCCCAGGAAATGCTGCACCGGGCTTCACAACTCATCGACCGCCCCATGCATCAGGTGGCCGGCGGCACCTTCCATGCGGTCTGCCATGGCTGGCTGCGCCGTTACGGCCACCGCCTGGGTTATGAGACCAGCTTCACCCTCCTGGACCGCCATGATCAGGCCGATCTGGTCAGAATGCTCCGGGACCGTCTGCCCCTTAAGGCCGGACCCGGCCAATTCCCCCGGCGGGAAACCCTGGTGCAGATCTTCGGCGCCCTGATCAACAAGAACCTGGACTTAGACGTGCTCATGGAGCGGGAGTATCCCCAATTCGTGGAGCAGACTCAACCTGTCGCCGAACTTTTCCAGCTCTATACAAGTCACAAACGGGCGCACCAGCTCCTGGATTATGACGACCTGCTTCTGGAGGGCCGGCGGCTGTTGGCGGAACATGACGACCTCCGTTTGGAGCTGTCGCAGCGCTATAAGTATATCATGGTGGATGAGTACCAGGATACCAACCGGCTGCAGGCCGACATCGTCCGGTTGTTGGCCTTTACCCACGATAATGTCATGGCGGTGGGGGATGACTCCCAATCCATTTATTCGTTCCGGGGCGCCAACTTCCGCAATATCATGGACTTTCCCCGACTCTTTCCCGGTACCCGGATCATCAAACTGGAGGAGAATTACCGGAGCACCCAACCCATTCTGGACCTGACCAACACCATCATTGCCCAGGCCAGCGAGAAATATACCAAGTGCCTGTTCACCCAAAAAAAGGAAGGTCTGCGACCGGTCCTCCTGCAGACCGGCAGTGAAAATGAGCAATCCCGGGTCCTCTGCCAGACGGTGACGGAACTGCACCGCCAAGGCGTGCCCTGGCGGCAGATGGCGGTCCTGTTCCGGGCTGCGTATCACTCCTTTGATCTGGAGATCGAACTCCTGCGGGAGCAGATTCCCTTTATGAAATTCGGCGGCTTTAAGTTCATGGAAAGCGCCCATATCAAGGATCTGTTGGCATACCTGCGCGTAGCCGCCAACCCCCGGGATTCCATCAGTTGGAACCGCCTCCTGCAATTGGTCCCCGGCATCGGCAAGAAGAGCGCCCAGAAATTCCTGGCCCAGCTCAATCAGAACGATTTTTCCCTGGAAAGTGCCCTGCGGTGGCTGACCTCCCAGAAGAGCGCCAAGATCCGCACGGCCACGGAACCTTTGGCAGAACTTCTTGATCAACTCCAGAACCCCGATCTGTCCCCGGCCAGCCGCCTGAACCTGGCCCTGGCCTATTATGAGCCCATCTTGAAAACCCATTTTGATGATTATCCCAAGCGCTTCCGGGACCTGGAGCACCTTTTGACCATCACCGCCCGCTACCGGGCCTTGGGGGATTTTCTCAATGACCTGACCCTGGAGCCGCCCACCAGTCTGGCGGACGTTACTGAGGCGTCCCATGATTATCTGACCCTCTCCACGGTTCATTCCGCCAAGGGTTTGGAATGGGAGGCGGTCTTGATCATCTGGCTGGCCGAAGGCCGCTTTCCCTCGGTCTATTCCCAGGAGCGGGAGGAGGAGCTGGAGGAAGAACGGCGCCTGTTTTACGTCGCCGCCACCCGGGCCCGCCGATATTTGTACCTGCTTTTCCCCACCGTCAGTTATAATAGATATCTGGGGACGACCTTGAATACCGTCTCCCGCTTCCTCCGGGACCTGCCCGGCGGCCTCTTAGAGGCGTTTAAGGTGGAGCCGGAGTGGTAAGGTAATAACAACAGCGTCGGCAAGGCAAAACCCTCGGTGCGAAAAAGTCTTGGTCCCTGAGGTTAACATGAACCTTGGGCATGTTTAATGTAGTTAACAGAAATAGCCTGTCTCTAAGGCTTTAAACTGAGATTATACCTGTGATGACTCCTTTTGAACCTGCTTACCTCAAAACGCATCGGCAAGGCCAACTCTCGGCCAGGATCCTGAAGGCTTTTGAGATTCTGCTTTCCTGTGAGATCTGCCCGCACCGCTGTCGGGTGGATCGCCGCCACGGGGAGGTGGGGCTCTGCCGGACCGGGGATAAGCCGGTGGTGGCCAGTTTCGGGCCGCATTTCGGCGAGGAGGACCCCTTGGTGGGGCAGCATGGCTCGGGCACCATTTTCTTCAGCTACTGCAATCTCTTCTGCATCTTTTGCCAGAACTGGGAGATCAGCCACGGCGGCGAGGGCGAGGAGATTGACGTGGAGGATCTGGCCGCCATTATGCTGCGCCTGCAGGCCCAGGGCTGCCACAACATTAATTTCGTCACCCCGAGCCATCAGGTGCCCATGATCCTGGCGGCCCTGCCCGCGGCTATCGCCGGGGGCCTGCGGGTGCCCTTGGTCTATAACACCGGGGGCTACGATGCGGTGCCGACCCTGCAATTGTTGGACGGCATTATCGATATCTATATGCCCGATTTTAAATTCTGGGATCCGGCGGTGGCCGCGCAGTTGTGCAACGCCGCGGATTATCCGGAAATGGCCAGGCAGGCCCTGAAGGAGATGCACCGCCAGGTGGGAGACTTGGTCATGGATGAACAGGGCGTGGCCCAACGGGGTTTGCTGGTGCGCCACTTGGTCCTCCCCGACGGCTTGGCCGGCACCAAAGAAATTATGGAGTTTTTGGCCAAGGAGATTTCTCCCCAGACCTATGTCAACGTCATGGGGCAGTATCGGCCCTGCGGTCAGGCGTATCAACACCCATCTCTGGCCAAGTTTCTCACGGGAGCGGAACACCGGGAAGCCCAGGAAATGGCCCGTCAGGCCGGTCTGCTGCGGCTCGACCGGCGGGAAAAACTCTTCCGTTGGCTCTAACCCGGAGCAAGATGGTGGGGGTTGGGGAACCCAACTCCTGGACACGAAATTTTCGCGTTTTTCATGGGCTTGGTTTAGCTTCATGCTAGGACCCGGATGGCCACTGACGAGAAGGCTCGTTTTTTCCGGCCCCTAGCTCACGGTCTACAAGTATGATTTACGCAATCGGCGACATTCATGGCTGCCTTTACCATTTGGAAAAACTCTTCGATCTGGTCAATCCCGATCTGGACCGCCACCAATTGGTATTCATGGGCGATTATATCGATCGCGGCGCCAAATCAGCCGAGGTAATAGATTTCATTATTGACTTGAAAAAAAATTATAATCCTGAGAATATAATTTGTTTAATGGGCAACCACGAACGCATGTTCCTGGACTATTTAGACGGCAAGGAAGAATTGCTCTTCCTCATGAATGGCGGCGTTACCACAGTTGCCAGTTATTGGGGAGATTACGGCGATCGCCTCAACCGCAGCCTGCCGCCGGAGCATTGGGACTTTTACGAGACCTTAAAGCTGTATTTCGAGACCGACGATTATATTTTTGTGCACGCCGGTCTGAAACCAGGGTTGCCGCTGGCTGCCCAGAGTGAGGATGATCTCCTCTGGATTCGCAAAGAGTTCATTCAATCTGAGTATGACTTCGGCCGGCGGGTGATCTTCGGCCATACACCGATGCGTTCCCCCTTGGTCATGCCGAACAAAATCGGTATTGACACCGGGGCCGTGTATGGCAATAAACTCACCTGTGTGCTGCTGCCCGAAGAAAAATTTTATTCGGTATCCGAGTAAATCGGTTGCGTCAGCCAAGGGTGCCTTCCCGGGCCAGCGGCCAAGGCTTTGCAGGTCCTCACAGATATTCGCTTAGACCAAGAATCCTGCCGATACCAAACACGCGCCGCGGCATTGGCAATATCCAAGGTGGGATGGAGGAGTTTCGAGAATGATTCGGAAAATTCGGCTAAAGTTTCTTTTCCTGATGGTGCTTACCCTGCTTTCCATTATTGTCATGCTGCCCTCGGTGGGTGTGCAGGTCCCCGACTGGTACAAGAACTATATCTGGCGGGAAGGCTTCCGGTTGGGACTGGACCTGAAAGGCGGGACGCACCTCATCCTGCAAGTTGATCTGGACCAGCTGGTCGAGAACAACCTCAATATGCAGGGCCAGGATCTGAAAACTTTGGCCGAAAAACGGGGACTGGACCTGGCGATCGGTGCTGCTCAGAAAAATGCTCTCACCGTCACGGTGCTCAAGGCCGATGAACAGGCGGTCTTTGCCCAACTGATCAAAGAGGAGTTTCCCCAACTGGAGATCATAGACGCCTCCCGCCAAGGAAGCGGCATGGCCTATACCCTGGCCATCAAGCCGGCGGCCTTGACGGAACTCCAGGAGAACACCCAGGCCCAGAGTCTGGAAATTATCCGCAACCGGATCGATCAGTTCGGGGTCACCGAACCGGTTATCGTCCCCCAGGGGCATGATCAGATCGTCGTGCAGCTTCCCGGCCTGAAAGATCCCCAGCGGGCCATTACCCTCATCGGCCAGACCGCCCAGCTGGAATTTAAGCTGGTGGAAGAGCAGCATGGCCTGAACCTGGAAGAACTAATCGACCAGGCCCTGGCTGCTGGCAAACTGAAACCCGGTTATACCCATGCCGAACTGAACCAGGCCTTGGCCGGGAAATTGCCGCCGGACACGGAAATTTATATCGAGAAGAGCATCGATCGGACGACCAAAGGCATTAAGCGGCAACCCATCCTGGTCCAGAAAAAGGCCCTGATGACCGGCGCGGCCATCAAAGGGGCCTCGGTACGGATCGGCGATTTTAACGAACCGTATGTCTCAGTGGATTTCAATGCCGCCGGCGCCCGGCTCTTTGGCCAGATTACCGGCGCCAATGTCAATCGGCGCCTGGCCATCATTTTAGACGACGTGGTGCGCTCGGCTCCCACCATCAAAGAACGCATCGCCGGCGGCAAGGCCCAGATCACCGGTTCTTACACTTCGGAAGAGGCCCATGACCTGGCCATCGTCTTGCGGGCGGGGGCCCTGCCCGCCAGCGTGCGGGTGGTCCAGAACATTACCGTGGGCCCCACTCTGGGCCTTGACTCCATCCACAAAGGCATGGTCTCCGGTATTGTCGGCACCCTCCTGGTCATCGGTTTCATGATCTTTTACTACCGTCTTTCTGGTTTGGTGGCCAACTACGCCCTGATTCTCAATATCATCATGCTGTTGGGGGTGCTGTCCATCTTTAATGCCACCCTGACCCTGCCCGGCATCGCCGGTATCATCCTCTCCATCGGTATGGCCGTGGACTCCAACGTCCTGATTTATGAACGCATGCGGGAGGAATTCCACGCCGGCAAACCCCTGAAGGCCGGCATCGACGGCGGCTATGACAAAGCCTTCTGGACCATCGTCGACTCCCACGTCACTACCCTGATTACCGCAGTGGCCCTCTTCCTCTTCGGCACCGGACCCATCCGTGGATTTGCAGTAACCTTGAGTGTGGGCGTTATCCTGAACCTTTTCACGGCCCTGTTTGGCACCCGGGTTGTCTATGACTATCTGATCTACAAGAAATGGCTGAAGCATCTCAGTTTCTTTGAACTTTTCGGCAAGACCCACTTTGATTTCATCGGCTTCCGCAAATATGCCTTCGTCGTCTCTGGCTTTCTGTGTGCCCTGGGGCTCTTGGCCTTTGTGCAACTTTCCCGGGGGCAAGGCAATCTGGGCGTGGAATTTGCCGGCGGCGCCATGGTCCAGTTCCAGGCCGACCAGCCCTTCACGGTGGAGGCGGTCCGGGAAGCTTTGAACGCCAAAGGCTGGGGCCATGCAGAGATTCAACCCATCGATGCCGGCAAGGGGCTCATGGTCAAGCTGAAAAAATCAGAAGAAGCGGTGGGCAAAATGGCCGAGGAGATCGGCGCCGTGCTGAATCAGAGCCTGAGCGGCAACCGCTTTATCATTGAGGGCACCTCCGAGATCGGCGCCTCGGTAAGCAAAGACCTGCGCAAATGGGCCATTATCGCTATAGTGATTTCTCTGATCGGCATTATCCTCTACTTGGCTTGGCGCTTCGAGTTCGTTTTTGGCGTGGCCGCGGCCATCGCCACTTTCCACGATGTTTTGGCGGTTTTGGGTATTTTCTATCTCCTGGATCGAGAAATCACCCTCCTGGTGGTCACTGCTCTCCTGACCCTGGCCGGCTACTCCCTTACCGACACTGTGGTAGTCTTCGACCGTATCCGGGAAAATTTGATCAAATTGCGAGATTCCTTGGAAAGAACTATTAACATCAGCATCAATGAAGTGCTGTCCCGGACCATCGTCACCACCACCACCGTCTTCCTGGTGGTTCTCGCTCTCTTCTTCTTTGGCGGCGTAGTTATCCGGGACTTTGCCCTGGCCATGCTCCTGGGGGTCATTGTTGGGACCTATTCGTCGGTTTTTGTGGCCAGCCCGATTATCTATATCTGGCGCAAGGATACCAAGAAGGTGGCAGTCAAAAAAGAGAAAGTCATTGAACTGGCAGCCCGGCAGCAGAAGCGCACTCAGAAAAAAGAGGCTGCCCCCCGCAAGAAGACCTCGGGGAAATAGCCTTGGTGTTAAGCTGAAGAAAGAGCCCGGCAATAAAGATGGGGGCAGGCCTCCGGCTGGCTCTCAGACTATTCCCGGAGCCGAGCCGTTAGGTCGGTTTTCTAGAAATCAACCGGCGGAAAACTGGAAGCTCAAAACTAACAACTGATAACTGACAACTAACCATGGCAACTATTAAAGCCCTCGTCCTCTATGGTTTCGGTCTCAACTGCGATCATGAGACGAAATTTGCCTTGGAGCAGAGCGGTGCCGACGCCCAGCGGGTGCATATCACCGACCTCATCTCCCGGCAGGTGTCGCTTAATGATTATCATCTGCTGGCCCTGCCCGGTGGTTTCAGTTGGGGGGATGACCACGGCGCGGGGGTGATTCTGGGTTTGCGCCTGAAAATGGCCTTGCAAGATGATCTGGAAGAGTTTATCCGGGCCGGCAAGGTCATCATTGGCATCTGCAACGGTTTCCAGGTACTGGTGAATATGGGGCTGCTGCCTGGCTTGGGCGGCGTTTATTTTCAACGCCAGGTCGCCCTGATCCATAATGATTGCGGCAATTTCCGGGATGCCTGGGTGCACCTCCGGGTCCGGCCCACCGTCTGCCCCTTCGTGAAAGGTATTGAACAGGTGGAATTGCCCGTGCGCCACGGCGAGGGCAAGTTTTACGCCCCCGAGGAGGTGGTCACGGCCTTATTTCAGAACAAGCAGGTGGTTCTGCAATACGCCACACCGACGGGAGAGTTGGCCCAGGGGCGCTTCCCCGCCAATCCCAACGGCTCTTTGCGGGACATCGCCGGGATCTGTGACGCCAGCGGCCGCATTTTGGGGCTGATGCCCCACCCCGAGGCTTTTATCAGCGCCTTTCAACACCCCACCTGGACCAGGGACAAAGAAACCTGGCGCCGCCAGGGCCTCCCCTACCCTGCCCCAGCCGGCGCCGGCCTCCGGATTTTTCAGAATGCCGTGGAGTACCTGGCTGCCAACGTGGCCAGTTGCTAGTTGCTTGTTGCTAGTTGTTCGTTGTCAGTGCCGGGTGAATGGCAAGTGCTTTTGATTGTCCGACGGTCTTTCTCTCATTCTGTCTGGCGTGGCTGACCAGGACTTTCCTTATGCCCTCAGAAAAAATCAGGCAAACAGCCCCTCAAGGACTCCCCCCTGAAATCAGGTTGTTATTGGCCTCCCAACAGCTGGCGGTTTTGGCCACGCACCGCCAAGGCCAGCCCCACGCCAGTCTAGTGGCCTTTGCCGCCTCTGCCGACGGCCGGCAGCTCCTCTTCGCCACCACCCGCACCTCCCGGAAATACGTCAATCTGCAGATGGACCCGCGGGCCGCCCTGCTCATTGATTCCCGGGGTCAGACGGCCGCGGATTTTCACGAGGCCCAGGCCCTGACCGCCAAAGGGTCGGTGCGGGAAGTGACCGGCGCCGAGAGAGACGGCCTGGCCTCCTTGTTTTTGGCCAAACACCCCCATCTACGGGAATTTGTCGGCGCCCCTACCTGCGCCCTGATGGCTTTGCAGGTCCAGGTCTATGAGGTGGCCAGCCGCTTCCAGCAGGTTCTCACTTACCGGTTTTCGCCATGAGCATGCTTCTCTCCCTGGACCAAATTACGCCGGTCCTGCGCCCTCAGATCGGCGGCAAAGCCTCTGCCCTGGCCCAGTTGGCCAGGCAAGGTTTCCCGGTGCCGCGGGCGTGCTGTCTTCCCGTCCAGGTCTATAATACGTATGTGGATGCCACGGGCTTGCGGGAGCGCATCCTCATGGAGCTAAACCGCAAGGATTTCCAGGAGATGCGCTGGGAGGAGATCTGGGACGCGGCTCTGCGCATCCGCAATATGTTCCTGACCACCCCCCTGCCCGCCGAGATGGCGGCGGCTCTCACGGCCGAACTGCAGGGATTCTTTGGCACCGCCGCCGTGGTGGTACGGTCTTCGGCACCGGGGGAGGACTCGGCTCAGGCCTCCTTTGCCGGCCTGCACGAATCGTTTGTCAATGTCCGAGGAGGTGAGGCCATCGTCCAGTATATCTTGCTCGTCTGGGCCTCCCTGTGGTCCGACGCTGCCCTCCTCTACCGTCAGGAACTGGGTCTGGATGTGGCGGCCAGCGCCATGGCGGTGGTCATCCAGGAATTGGTTGCCGGGGAATGCTCCGGCGTGGCTTTTAGCCGCAATCCCAACGATGAAACCCAGACGGTGATCGAAGCGGTCTACGGCCTGAATCAGGGCTTGGTGGACGGTGTGGTGGAGCCGGACCGCTGGCTGATCGATCGTCAGAACCGCCGGCTGACGCATGTGCCGCCCTCGTCCCGACCAGCCGCCTTTCAGCCGGAGGGGGAGACCGTAGTGTTGCGGGACCTGGAGCCCCGGCAGTCGGCTGTGCCTCCTCTTACCGAGGCCCAGGTCTGGGAAATTTTTACTCTGGCCCAGCAGTCTGAAGCCGCTTTTGGCAGTCCTCAAGACGTGGAGTGGACCATTCGGCAGGGGCAGATCTACGTTTTGCAATCTCGTCCCATTACCACGGTGGCCACGGAGGACAAGGACCAACGCCCCTGGTACCTGAGCCTGCACCGCAGTTTTGAAAATCTAAAGGTCTTGCGTCGGCGGATTGCGGACGAACTATTACCGGCCATGACCGCTGCGGCCGAGGCCCTGCAGCAGGAGGAACTGACCTCCCTTACGGAGGCGGAACTGGCTGCGGCCATCCGCCATCGTCAGGAAATTTACAGTCATTGGGTAGCGGTCTATTGGCGGGATTTTATCCCCTTTGCCCACGGGATGCGGTTGTTCGGCCAACTGTATAATGATGCCGTGCGTCCCGCGGACCCCTACGAATTTATGATTCTGTTAGCCGGGGCGCCTTTAGCCAGCCTGGAACGCAATCGTCGTCTGGCCACCTTAGCTGAGCAAGTGCGCCAGGATCGCGATCTGGCCGCCAAGGTGCGCCATCGAGAGTTTGACGCGCTGCCCTCGGAGTTCAAAGAGGCGCTAGATGAGTTCCTTGCCCGATTCGGGGATTTGTCCTGTCCGGCAACCGGCGGCCAGTGCCAGCAGGGACCTGAGGCCATCCTGCGTCTGGTTGGGATCATGGCAGACCAGCCACCCCGACCGCCAGCCCAGCCGGAGTCGGCGGCAACCCTGACCAAAGCCTTTCTGGATCAATTTTCCGGCCAGAAGCGCCAGGAGGCAGCTGAGATCCTGGAGTTGGCTCAGGCCAGCTACCGCCTCCGGGATGATGACAATCTCTATCTGGGACGCATCGAAGCCCAAAAGACGGCAGCAGTAAATGAAGCCCGCCGCCGGCTGCAGGGCCGGGGTCTGGATCTCCCTGCTGATCTGCCGGCAGAGGAAATCCTGAAGGCCCTGCTGGACCCAACCTATACGCCGCAATTGCCAGAGAAATCCGAGGGAACCGCTACGGCCGTCATAGAGCAAGCCCGGCAGCTCATCGGCCAGCCAGCCGGTCCGGGCCTGGCTCGAGGCCCAGCCCGGGTCATCCAGGCGTTTCCTGATCTGGCGGACTTTCACCATGGCGAGATCCTGGTCTGCGACGCCGTGGATCCCAACATGACCTTCGTGATCCCCTTGGCCGCCGCAGTCGTAGAGCGCCGAGGCGGCATGCTCATCCACGGCGCCATCATCGCCCGGGAATATGGTCTGCCCTGCGTTACCGGCGTCCCTGACGCCACCCGCCTGATCCACACCGGTGACACCATCACCGTGGACGGCTATCTGGGTATGGTCATTATCGAGTAGACCGCGCTGCGCCATGACTGCCGGCTGGTGTCCAGGACTGCCTTGATCTTAAATCGCGCCACGGCTTGGCAAATGCTCTGGAAACAGCAAATTTCAAAACCGGCCGCAGCGGTTTGGCCATGTGTTGCGGGAAACAAACTATCCGTAACTTGGGCAAGGAATTATCATACTATGGAAATTGGCCGATACTTTTGCCAGTCAACGGCTGGGCAGGTGGCAGCGCCTCATTCCCGAAAGAGAGGTATATCATGACAGAAAATCGGCGGATTGTGGTAACTGGCGGGGCTGGCTTCATCGGCTCCCATGTAGCCGATGCCCTCCTGGCGACTGGCTATGAAGTGGCAATCATTGACAACCTCAGTACCGGACGCCAGGAACATGTTCCCGCAGGAGCCCAGTTCCACTTATTGGACATCAAGGATAAGGAGGCTTTTAACTTCATCTGCCAATGGCAGCCGTGGGCCCTGGTGCATCATGCCGCCCAGATGAGCGTCCGCCTTTCGGTCGATGATCCTTTGTTTGACGCCCGGGAAAATATCTTAGGCTCTCTCAATCTCTTTGAGGCCGCGGCCAAAGCCAAAGTGTCGAGGATCGTCTTTGCCTCCACCGGCGGCGCCATGTATGGTGACCAGGCGCCTGTGCCGGCCCGGGAAGATGACCGGGCCCAACCCGAATGCCCCTACGGCATCGCCAAGCTCGCGGTGGAGCATTATCTGCACTTTTATCACCGGGAATACGGCATCATTCCTGTGTGTCTGCGGTATGCCAACGTCTATGGCCCTCGTCAGAATGGCTTGGGTGAGGCCGGCGTAGTGGCCATCTTTATCGAAAAATTTCTGGCCGGCGAACAACCCATCATCAACGGCGACGGCCTGCAGACCCGGGATTTTGTCTATGTGGGGGACGTGGTGGCGGCCAATCTCCTGGCCTTGGACTATCCGCAGGTCGGGACCTTTAATATCGGTACCGGCCAAGAGACCGATATCCTGACCATCTATCGGCATTTGCAGGAGATAATCGGCTCTCCGCTCAATCCGATGCATGGACCGCCCAAAGCCGGCGAGCAGCGCCGCAGCGCTTTGGCTAGCTCTCTGGCCCGACAACGCCTGGGCTGGCAGCCCGAGACACCACTGGCGGAAGGACTCGCCCGCACGGCCCGGGCCTTCCAGGAACGGGCCGCCGTCCCTGTTTGAGAAACATGGCCTTGATAACCATCCTCTAGTTAAAAGCCGGTGATGGGTGCGGCCAGGTTGCCAACGAACTCCTCTCGGTCTTCTTTTTACCTCGTTGGTCGGAGAAATGCAGGTCTGCCTGACCGTCGGCCTCCCCCTTGACATGATCGGCGGCAGTCCGAGTCCCCTAACCATGGCCGAGCTCTTGCCCGGCCTCCGGCAGCAGCTCATCCCGAATCCGGGCTCCAAACTCTGCCAAATCGTCCTGCCGGGCCAGGCTGGCAACCAGGTGGCGTGGTCCAGCGACGTTGAGGCGATAGGCCAAAGGACTTCACTCATCTTCTGGCGCGAGCCCCTGGGCCGGCAATAAAGACGAGGAGATTTCTTGGCGCTGCGGCAGAATAGCCCCCGGTGCACTGCGGCTGCCATTCGAAAAATAGTTCCGCTGATCAGGCAACAGGCGTGACGCGATGAATGAGTACGATCCTCGGCAAATCAACAGGCAGAAGGTGCCTTGGCCAGATCACCTTCAGGGGGACGGTCTAGGAAGAATCAGCGCCATAATGCATCTGGAGCCACTGTCGATAGGCGCCGCTGGTGACCGACTCCACCCATTGGGGGTGGTCCACATACCAGCGCACTGTTTTGGCCAGGCCGCTGTCAAAGGATTCTTTGGGGGTCCAACCCAACTCCTGTTCGATCTTGCTGATATTCATGGCATAGCGCCGATCATGCCCTGGTCGATCAGGCACAAAGGTAATCAGGCGGGCATGGGGAACAGACGGCGCCTGGGGAAAGAGCTCGTCCAGAAGGTGGCAGATATGGGTCACCACGTCCAGATTCGTCTTTTCACAGCGGCCGCCGATGTTATAGGATGCGCCCACCCGGCCTTGCGCCAACACCAGCCGGAGGGCTTTACAGTGATCGGCCACATACAGCCAATCCCGGACATTCTGGCCGTCGCCATAAATGGGCAACTTTTTGCCCTGCAGGGCATTTAAGATCATCAAGGGTATGAATTTTTCCGGGAATTGCAACGGTCCGTAGTTATTGGAGCAGTTGGTTATCAGGACGGGGAGGCCGTAGGTCTCGTGATAGGCGCGCACCAGATGGTCCGCGGCGGCCTTGGAAGCGGCATAGGGGCTGTTGGGAGCATACGGGGTGGTCTCGGTAAAGGCCGGGTCATCGGGGCCCAAAGAGCCGTAGACTTCGTCTGTGGAAATATGGAGAAAACGAAAGGCTGCCTTCTTGGCTCCCCGCAGCCCTTCCCAATACTGCCGCACTTCGTCCAAAAGTCGGAAGGTCCCCACCACATTGGTCTCAATAAAGGCTTCAGGGCTGCGGATAGACCGATCCACATGGGATTCCGCGGCAAAATGGATGACGGCATCAGGTTGCTGGTTGGCCAACAGACTGGACAATAGGGGGCGATCACCGATATCGCCCAACTGGAAAAGATAATCAGGGTCGCGGCGCAACTCGGATAGATTATGTGGGTTGCCAGCGTAGGTCAGCTTATCCAGATTAATAATCCGGGCCGTCTGCGCCCGCCGCTGCTGCAGAATAAAATTGGAGCCGATAAACCCGGCGCCCCCGGTAACAAGCCATGTTTCCATTGGGCAGATTTTTATCTCCCTGGCTGTATTTCCCCTCACCGGAGGGAATCATTGCAAGCCCCCCCTTTGTTAGCAGGCATGCCTGCATCTCCTATCCTACCGCAGCGCCACTTTTTTCTCAAGGGGGGTGAGCATGTTACCCCCCCTTACCGACCTGAAGTTATTCCGACGCAGTTGGGCAGATTTTTCAGAAAAGGACCATCTTACCAGACGTTTTGTGACGCCTTGGCAGTTATCAGCCTCTGCCCCAGATAGCAGAGATCGTCATACCAACCGACAATAAAATCTCCCAAAGCCGACAGAATCGGCACTCGGAAACGGCCTGCCTTGACGCCGCTCGGAATCAGCCTGGGTCTGAGGATGGGCTCACCCGGCATAATACCCACTTTGGTCAAACGGCCAAGCACCTCGTTCGGTGAGCGGACGGCGTGGCGTGGAACCAGCCGGGCCGGCAACATGGTGATCCGGATAATTTCAGGGCTCAAGATGGTGCCGGCCGGGATATATTGGGCGGCCACTACCGTGGGGACCTCCACCGCTTGATCGAGTGATTCGGACAGGAAGATTTGAGCCAACCACCCCAAGGCTATACCCAACAGCACCGCCGCCAAGACGGCGTAACGGAAATGGGGGGGTTTCCTCTGCATGGTCATCTCACCTCCACCATAGGTTGTGTCGGCCTCCTGCCTCACGAACGCTCCACTCCTTTGGTTCTTTATAGTGTATTATTCAATTTTTATGCCAAATTATTGCCGCAGCCCTCCGTGAGAATCGTCTTGACAATATAGCGACCCTGACACCCGCAGGCAGCAGGCAGCGCCCTTATAACTATTCTGATTTATTTAAAATAAATCTCAGTCCGGTTTGCTTTTTTTCTGGCCTTTGGGCCCAGCCAAAAGGCCAAGTTGGGGTTGGAAAAAGGTTTTTAAGGGAGGCGACCGTGGCCAGATAAAGCCGAAGTTTGTTTCAGCAGGTGAACACAATGTTTCATTGCACGAACAAAAACCCCCGGGCAGATCATCTCCCCGGGGCTCAAAGGGTTTTGCCGCTCCCCCGGAGCGGCCGGAAGCGATTATCACCCCAGCCAATCGGGTGAGCAGGCCTCCTGAAACCCTCGCCGGTTTTCCATCTCCTGGGCTTCTTCCAGAGAAAGAATCCTGGTTGGCCCAGCGGCATCCTGGTGGCGCTGACCCGGGCGACCGGTCAGGAGCACGCCATGGCACACGGTTGCAACCTCCCCGGCATCGATAGTCATTTCATAGCGCCCACCCCACCAGTGCGCCAAAGCCCGGGCCTGTTGTTCGGTCAAGGGCGTTTTGTCAGCAGTTTGAGCCATCTCCATACCTCCTTGGCATTAGGCCCTGGGTCCGGCGGCCAGAATGGCCGGCGTCACCGAATCGGTAAATAAGGTAAAGTTCTCTCTGAACATGGCGGCCAGCTTCCGGGCTTGGGCATCATAGGCCTGCGGGTCGGACCAGGTGTGGCGGGGATCCAACATCTCCGGCGGCACGTCTGGGCAAGCCGTGGGCACATGCAGGCCAAAAAAGGGCTCTGTCACGGTGGGCACCGCCTCCAGAGCTCCGTCTAAGGCCGCATGGACGATGGCCCGGGTGTGGGCAATGTTGATGCGTCGGCCGACGCCATAGGGCCCACCTGTCCAGCCGGTGTTGATCAGCCAGACATTGACCTGATGGCGGGCAATTTTATCCTGCAGTAATTGGGCATACACCCGAGGGGGCAGCGCCATGAACGGCGCCCCGAAGCAGGTGCTGAAAGTAACCGCGGGTTCGGTCACCCCCTTTTCGGTACCCGCCACTTTCGCAGTATAGCCAGAGAGGAAGTGGTAGACCGCCTGCTCCGGGGTCAATTTGGCCACCGGCGGCAGAACCCCAAAGGCATCGCAGGTCAGAAAAATAATATTCTTGGGATGGGCGCACAGCCCCTCCCGGCTGGCGTTGTGAATGTGGCTGATGGGGTACGAGGCCCGGGTGTTTTCGGTAAGGGAATCGTCGTTGAGATCAATGCGGCCGGTAAGGGTATCAAAGCCGACGTTTTCCAAAATCGTCCCAAAACGCCGGGTGGTTTGGTAGATGTCGGGTTCGGCCTTGGGATCCAGACGGATAACTTTGGCATAGCAGCCCCCTTCGATATTGAAGATCCCGTCGTCACTCCAACCATGTTCATCATCCCCGATGAGAATGCGGGAGGGATCTGCGGAAAGGGAGGTTTTGCCGGTGCCCGAAAGGCCGAAGAAGATGGCGGCATCCCCCCGGAGCCCCACATTAGCAGCGCAGTGCATGGACAAGACGTTTTTTTGGGGCAAGAGGTAGTTCATCACGGTAAAGATGGACTTTTTAATCTCGCCGGCGTATTGGGTGCCACAGACCAAGATGAGTTTCTGACCGAAATGAATGACCACGCAGACCATGGAACGGGTCTGATCTACTTCCGGTTTGGCATGGAAGTTGGGCACGTTCAGGACAGTAAATTCCGGCACGTGGCGTTGCAATTCGTCCGGCGTGGCCTGTTTGAACATATTGCGGGCAAAAAGCGCATGCCAGGCCGTCTCGCTGACAACCCGGATGGGAACACGATAATTGCGATCGGCCCCGGCAAAACAGTCCTGGACAAACAGGTCCTTGCCTTCCAGGTAAGACAAGAGGCGATGGTGCAGACCGGCAAATTGTGCCGGCGTCATGGCTTGATTCACCGGCCCCCACCAGACCTTGTCGACGCTGGAAGGTTCCCGCACGATATACTTATCCTTGGGGGCCCGGCCGGTATGCTCGCCGGTGCGTACCACCAGAGGGCCTAAATGGGCTAAACGTCCTTCCCGGCGGCGGATGATCTCTTCATACAACAAAGGGGTAGAGAGATTCCAATAGACATAATTGACATTACGAATGCCATGCTGCTCCAGCCGATAATGACTGGCGAAAAAATTCTGGACATCCATGGAACGCTCCTTCGATGCTGAGCAAAACGTGCATTTAAACAGGCTGCCGGATTTCACCACCGCCAAGGCTTTCTTTGCTGCCAGGGGTAGGGGCTATCGTCCTATCTTTTTTTACCATTTTAACACGATTTTAATAAATCGGGGAGGATTATGACCAATGGCGGGCGCGGCGGCTTGTTGCGACCCTCTGCGGCCACGCGCATCGGCGGGGAGGGCTTGGGTGCTGGAATCATCAGATTTGACCGGACCGCCAGCCTATGCTATATATCGCCCAAGCCCTTTTGTTTCCAGCCCGCCTCGCGGTGGCAGCACTAAGACGGTCTGTTGGCAGTCACTCTTCGCATTGACAAAGGGAGAACCATGAATCTACCAACCCATAAAACCAAAATCGTCTGTACCATCGGCCCGGCCTCGGATTCCTTGGACATGATGCAGCGCCTGCTCCGGGCCGGGATGCATGTGGCCAGAATCAACTTTTCCCATGGTGATTTTGCCTCCCATGCCCGGGTGATCGCCGATCTGCGCCGGGCCGCTGAACTGACGGGAAAGCGTCTGGCCATTCTGGCCGATCTCCCCGGACCGAAAATCCGCATCGGCCAGTTGGTGACCGAACCCCTGGACCTCCCCTCGGGAGGCGAGATTATCCTGACCACTGAAGATATCTTGGGAGACCTGAAGCGGCTCAGCGTCCCCTTTGAACCGCTGCCGCGAGTCGTGAAACCTGGAGACAAGATTTATATCAATGACGGTTTTATCGATCTGGAAGTTATCCAGGTGATGGGTCAAGAGGTCCGCTGTCGGGTGATCGTCGGCGGCCTCCTGCGCTCTAAAAAAGGTCTCAACTTACCCGGCATCGATCTGGGTATCAGCGCCTTTACCGACCATGATTACGAATGTTTAAAAATTGCCCTGGAATGCGGCGTTGATGCGGTGAGTCAATCGTTTGTGGAGTCGGCGGCGGATATTGAGGCATTGCGGCGGGCCGCCACCGGTCTGGGCTACAGTCCTTTTGTTATTGCCAAGATCGAGCGTTCCCGAGCTTTAGCCAACCTGGAGGAGATTTTTCAGGCCGCGGACGGCATCATGATCGCCCGGGGAGATTTGGGGGTGGAGGTGCCCATCGAACAGGTGCCAGTGGTACAAAAACGATTAACCCGTCGCGCCAACAGTCTGGGAAAGCCCGTGATCACCGCCACCCAGATGCTGGAGTCCATGACGGCCAGTCGTCGGCCGACGCGCGCCGAGGCCACCGATGTGGCCAACGCCATTCTTGACGGCACTGACTGCGTCATGCTTTCGGGAGAATCCGCGGTGGGCCGGTTCCCCGAAGAGGCCGTGGCCATGCTCGGCAAAATCGCCACCGCCATTGAACCCCACCGCTCCAAGTATCAGCTCCAGGAGATTCTCAACCCCTGCGAAGAGGTCCACCCCATTCGACCGGCAGATATCATTGCGGCCAGCGTCGGCCGCGTTGTGGAACAGATCTCGCCGACCGCGATTTTCGTGCCCACCCGCAGCGGCGCCACCGCGCGCAGCATCTCCCGCTTCCATCCCCAACAGTGGATCGTGGCCATCAGCTCAGAGTCCGCGACCTGTCAGAACTTGCAATTTAGTTATGGGGTCTTCCCGGTCTATGAGCCGGACCACCCGGAGAATTGGCGAAATTTTATCCGCCAATGGCTCAAGAGCCATGGTCTGAGCGGCAATCTGGCAATCCTCACCGAAGGCCCTTCCCGCCGGCATCCGGAAACCAATAACCGTATGGAGATTATCACGTTGGATCGACATGCTTAGGCTGCCAGGGGTGTGACGAGAGAGCGGCGGCCATGTTGATGCGAGGAAATGAGGCGAGTTGCAGTGCGCTGGGTGGATGAAGCAAGGACAGAATAAGTTGCGAAACCAGGGGGGCTTCCAGCGGTCGAAGCCACGGGAAGCCCCTGTTTAGTTCGGTTTAGCCAATCTTTACCACATTCTGAGCCTGCAGTCCCTTTTGACCCTGGACCACCTCAAATTCCACTTCATCGTTTTCGGCCAAAGACCGGAAGCCTTTGCTCTGGATGGAGCTGTGGTGGACGAAGACATCGGGGCCATTTTCACGGGAAATAAAGCCGAACCCCTTTGAGTCATTAAACCATTTCACCCTACCTGTTTCCTTCATTCAAAAACTTCTCCTGCAAAAAATTAAGTTTCCTTCCCGCTAGCAGAGCAGGAGGAGGATGCATGCAAAAAGGGGTGGGAACTGCATACCCACCCCCTACAGGTTAAATCCCTGATCTAGTTTGACATGCAAGTTACATAGAGAATGTACCTCGACCCCGTTCTCCTTGTCAAGCGAATTCGTCCAGGGCTCCGGATTTTTCTTTAAAGAATTTTCCAAAATTACAGTGGCGGTTGCCTCCTTCCTTAGCGGCTGGCTTCCAGGCCTGATCGGCCAGCCCGGACCTGCACCCCCTGGGGTCCGATGGTAATGGTAAGGGTCAGAGGCCGGTGAAAAGTCAGGTCGGCCAAGTGCGCCAACACCTCTGCGGCCAGACGGCGTTCGATGACGCTGCGCAGTTCTCGGAGACGCTGCTCCATATAGCGCCGGCCGGCCTCTTCGCCCAACAGGTTAATGGCGATGGCCAACCTTTTTTCGTATTCCTGGACCTGCACCGTCAGGACTCAAAAAGGGGGGTCTTTTTGCCAGCCCGTTTGCCCTTGGCCGTCTCAGCGGCCGGGGCTGGCGCGGGTCCACCGGGCAGCTGCACCCCTTGGGAATCAATGACCACTTTCAGGGTTATGGGAACAATGGAATTGAGCCCTTCCAGACGGCGGCTTACTTCCGCAAGCAGACGGGCTTCGAATTCGGCCCGATGTTTCTGGAGCCATTTATCCAACACAACCTTGGCATATTCCTTATCGCCTTGGAAGATTTCCACCAGTTGGGCCAGTTTGCTCTCATACGAGTTTTGATCCATGCCATTTACTCCTCCCCGCTGGCGTCAGCTTGCCGCTCCTGGCGGCGGGCCACCGGTAAAATCCACGGAAACAGGGCAAAGGCCGGCAGCGCCGCCAGGAATGTATAGAAGAAAAAAGGTCCGTAACCGAAGTGGGCCGCACCAAGACCCCCTAAATAACCGGCGATGGACCGGGTGAAGCCGAAGAGCATGCTAAAAAAGGCGTAATGGGTGGCACTATGGCGTTTATCGCACAGGGACATGAGAAAGGCCATGAACGGCGCTGAACCCATGCCGCCGGTGAGGCTCTCCCCCAAGGAAGCCACATAGGTGGCATAGCGCCACATGCCCGGCCAGGCAGCCAGCCAATACCCCAGGTTGGACAGGGCCTGGAACGCGCCCAACCAGAGCAGGGCCGGGGCCAGCCCCCAGCGGCTGGTAAGGTACCCCCCCAGCAGGGAGCCGCCGATGGTCGCCACCGCCCCAAACGTTCCAGAAATCAGACCGATTTCCGCCCGGCTGAAGCCCATATCCACCCAAAAGGGGCTGACCATGGAGCCCATCCAGGCGTCCCCCAGCTTAAAGGTCAGGATGAACAAAATGATGGCCCAGAGGTGGGGGAGTTGCCGGATCCCCTGCACCGCGGCCCGCAGTTGCCCGCCTCTGGCCGGATTGTCAGGATTGCCCAGGATAGCCGGCCGGGGCCGGTGGAAATCGGGGGCCAGCAGGATCACCAGACCCATAGCGGCCAGGAGCACGGCCAAGCTTACGAAACTGGCCTGCCAGCCGATGAGACCGCTGAGCATGATAACCCCGCCGCCTGCGGCAATCAAAGCCACTCGATAGGCCCCTAAACGAAAGCCGTTGGCTACCCCCAGTTCCTTGGCAGACAGCAGGTCAATGGTATAAGCGTCGATGGCGATGTCCTGGGTAGCCGAAGCCAGACAGAGGCCGCCGATGAGGAGCCAAAAACTCCAGGGAGCCGGCGACACAGGAAAATGCGGCACTGCCAGCAGACCCAACACCAAGACCAGTTGGGCCGGCAGAATCCAAGCAGACCGGGGGCCAAACCGATCCACCAGCGGCGCCCAGAGAATCTTCAAACTCCAAGCCAGCCCCAAGATGCTCAAGAAACCGATTTGGGTGAGCGGCATGCCTTGGGACCGAAAATACACCGAGAGGGTGATATTTATGAAACCATAAGGCACACCCTCGGCAAAATATAACAGCCCCACCACCCAGAGCTTGCGGCGCAAGGACAGCGGCCGAACCGCGGCTGCGACAGTCATTGGACGGGTCATGATAGCCCCATCTTACCACAAGTCCCCATCGGCCTGTCCATCTTTTCCAAGAATTTTGGCGGCGAAGAAGATAGAAAGGGCCCCTCCCACAAAATTGCCCGGCTCACCCCCTTGACAATTATTTTTTAGAGTGTATATTAATTCATTGTTAACGACGCGGGGTGGAGCAGTCAGGTAGCTCGTCGGGCTCATAACCCGAAGGTCACAGGTTCAAATCCTGTCCCCGCTACCAAGGAAATCAAGGGGTTAGGCAGATCGCTTAACCCCTCTTCGATTTTTGTTTTCAGACCCGTTCCCAAGTTGTACCTGGGAACGTTTCCTTGTTTCAAAGCTGTGCTTTGCATCCCTTCAGTTGACCATGCCGTTGAGGCTGAAGACGCCAGGCTCAGCCTGGCGGTTGAGACCAGCCCGTCCCTCGATTGACGGTGCGGTGGAGAAAGGGGCAAATTTTGGGTGCACGTCCTCCTCTGCCCAAAATATGCCGGACTTCTCAAGCAATTCCGTCCCTCGGTTATCCTGCCGCATAACGCAGAAATCTCTCTCTATAGGAATATTCTTTTTCCTGATCGACGTGCGCCAGGCCTTTTTTGATAAGTTGGGCATTGAGAAACGTTTTGTTGGATAAGTATGCATAAACATAGTGGGAATCCGGCGGCAACTTATCATCCCGCCGCAGGAAAACCTTTTTCCCCAGGCTCATTTTCTTCAAAAATTCCATGGCCTCGTCTTTTTTTGCCGGGATTTCCTGGACCCCCAGGAGGGAGAGGCGCCGGCCATCGTTTAAGAGCAGTCGGGTCGGCGCCAGGACTTCCTGGACCCGGAAAAACTCTTCTCTGGCCGGACTCTGGGCGTGAATCTTGGAACCGTACGAATTCTGGCGGGGATCAACTATCTTAGCAAAGCGCACCGGGTCTTTAAATTGATAGGGCAAAGAGCCGAGGCGGGCCTGCCAATCTTGGCGGGCTTGCCGCGAACGGCGGATCTCGATGGCGGCGTCGTGGAAAATCGTCCCTTGGGCTATCCCCAACTTTTCTCTGATGAGCGGCACACATTCTTCGTTGATCTCATAGCCCACTGAATGGCGCCCCAGGTTCTTGGCGGCCAGGCTGGTGGTGCCGCTGCCGAGGAAGGGGTCCAGGACGGTCTCCCCCACGAAGGTGAACATCCTGATGAGGCGGCGGGGCAGTTCCTCGGGAAACATGGCCAGGTGTTTGGTCTGTTTTTCGCCGGGGAAGACCCAATGGCCCCGGAAATAAGCGTTCCAGTCGTCGATGCTCAGGCGGGATAGTTCCTTGGCCGCCGGGGACGGCGGCGGGGTCTGCCCCGGTTTTTTGAAGATGAGGATAAACTCGTAATCCAGTTTCAGCATGCCGTTGCGGGGGAAGGGGAAGGAGCCCATGATGGTGGCGCCGCCGCTGGTGTTGCAGGTGGTGACCTTCTGCCAGATGACCGCCCCCATATAATCCAGGCCGATGGTCTCGCAGAATTTAATGATCTCCGTGCGGATGGGGATGATCTTATAGCGGCCGTAGTAGGCGGATCGGGCAAACTGGTCGCCGATATTGATGCACAGGCGGCAGCCGGGCCGCAGCACCCGGGCGCATTCCTGCCAGACCAGGTTCAGGTGATTAATGTAGGTTTCATAGGAGTCGTGGAAGCCGATCTGGTCCGCCGGGCCGTAGTCTTTCAACTGCCAGTACGGCGGCGAGGTGACCACCAGGTGGATGGATTGGTCAGCGACCTCAGCCATATGGCGGCAGTCCCCGATGATGATCCGGTGTCTGGTCATCTGATCTCCTCCGGCCTCTGGTTTGGGCCCGCTGGTATAAAGGAGCGGTTCCATTTTCGCCAATGCCGCGGCGAAAAGCAAGGGGATGGCTTTGTCGGGCAGCGGGGCTGGCTCCATGGTAAATTGGGCCGCGTCGGCGAGCACGGCGCTCGCTTGGCCAGATGGTCGGAGTCCGCCAGTTCCCTTGTTTTGCGGCAGAAATCCTGATACTATTGAGGTGGTCGCCGCAATCAGCGGCGGCCGGAGTAAGATGCCGAGGTTGTCCGTGCCCCAAGAACTCCTGTCCCAACGCTGCCGGGAAGCCGCAACGGTTCTCCTGGCTGCCGACAATCCCCGGCAGTTGGCCCAGGCCATTGGTCAACGGGCCGGCTCACCTCTGGTCCTGGCGGATCACCCCTGGCTCCGGGAGGCGGCCGCCCATTTTCCCACCGATTTGGCGCGGGAAATGCAGTTCGCCGGGGAGCGGGAACCGGTCCTGCCCACCCAGGTGGACACAGCCATACTCGTGGGCCTGGGCGCGGTGCCGGAAACCGGTGCGGTGCTGATATCCGGATCTCCCCCCTCTGCCTGGCGTTTATCCCTCTGCCCCCAGCGCCTGGTGGTGGTCATACCGGCCTGGCGGGCGGCGTTGAGTATGATCGAAGCTTTAGAAATTACGGCCCAGGACCCCTCGGGATTGGTCAGTTGGCTCACCGGCCCCAGCCGCACTGCGGACATTGAGAAAGTTTTGGTCCTGGGGGCACAGGGTGCGGCCGAGTTGGCCATTATCGTTTATCATGACAGGCATATCTCAGGGTGAGATGAACCACTTGCCGTGTTTTACTCCTAAACACCGTGGCCATCGGCCCGGTGACCACCGGCTGTCCTGAGGAGGAGGCATGCAACCAGTTCCAAAGGCAGAAATAGGGGAACGTCAACGTTTTTTCCAAGAACTCATGCCGGAAGCCGGGGTGGAGTTGGCCCTGATCCGTCAGGCCGCGGATCTCTATTATTACAGCGGCGTCATCGTAGATGGATTCCTGGCCCTGGGACCGGTGGGGGAGCCCGTTCTTCTCATCCGCCGACCCCAGCACCGCCATGAAGACCAGGACCTGCCCTATCCGGTGGCATATTATAAGGATCTACGGGATATTCCCGCCATTTTGGCCCAGCTCGGTCTGGGGCAGCACGGTGCCATCGGCGTGGAAATGGACGTCATGCCGGCAGCCCTGTACCGTCGCCTCCGGGAGCAGATTTTCCCCCAGCGGCCGTTTCAGGACCTTTCCCCGCTTATCCGCCGACAGCGGATGATCAAAAGCCCCTATGAATTGGCCCAGATCCGCCGGGCGGCCCAGATCCTGGACGAGGTCCTGGCAGCCGCGGCAGAGGTTATTACCCCGGACCGGACGGAACTGGAGTTGGCCGCCGACCTGGAATACCGCCTGCGGTTGGCCGGCCACCAGGGTCTGGTGCGCACCCGGACCTGGAACCTGGAGATGTTTTTCGGCCATATCCTCTCGGGGCCGGCCGGGTTGCAGGCCGCTTATGTGGAGACCCCCAGCGGCGGCAGCGGTTTCAGCCACGGCTTTCCCCAGGGAGCCGGGACCAAGCGGTTCGCGGCGGGGGAGCCCATCAGTGTGGATCTGGCCGCCTGTGTCAACGGCTACATCGCCGACGCCACCCGCCTCTATGTTCTCGGCGACCTGCCGGCCGAGGCCTGGCGCGCCGTGGAACTGGCAGAGGAGTTGTTTGTCATCTTCAGCCGGGAGGCCCGCCCCGGGGTAGTGCCAGCTGAACTCTATCAACATCTGCTCGGCGAGGTCAAGAAGGCGGGACGGTTGGACCAATTCATGGGGTTGGGGCAGGATCGGGTGCCCTTTGTGGGCCACGGCGTCGGCCTGGAGTTGGACGAATTTCCCATCATCGGCGCCAGATTCACTTGGCCCCTGGCCACCGATATGGTTCTGGCCTTTGAGCCCAAATTCTTCCTGCCGGATATCGGCATGGTGGGGTTTGAGGATACCGGCCGCATCACCCCCGATGGTGTGGTCTGGCTAACCCAAGCCCGACGCCATGTCTTCCGGCTGCCGGAGTAACCGCCGATGGGAAATGTGGGGTATCCTGCCGGGGTGGCACCGGCATGGCGATTTTTTTGCGCCGGCGAAATGCCGGGCTCGGCTTCTTGTTGTCGCTATCCCCTTGCGGCATGAGAAAAAAATCAGTATATTCTCAGGCAAAAGACTGTTCCAGCGGTTCTTACATACTCGCTGACGCCAAGGAGGAACATTATGCCAACCTATGAATTTCTCTGCAATAAATGTGGAAAGGAATTCTTCCGCATCATGAGTATGAAGGAACGTGAGACGGCAAAGGTTAAATGCGAGCACTGTGGCGCCGAAGACGTCACGCCGCTACTCAGCACCGTAATTACCAAGACCTCTCGGAAGAGTTAAGTCCTTCCCAGCGGCGGGCGGCGCCACAGCCGGCCCGCCTTTTTTCGTTAACTCATCTTTCGGGCTCTTTTTAAAAGACTGGGCCACTTTCCCCTTCTGACAGCCGCCGTTGCAGCTCCCCTCGGCTGGTCTGGCAGCGCATGCCGCGCTCAGGAGAACGGCCGGAAATCCGAATCCTGACGTGGACTGAAGCGCTGCGGCAGGTCGATGCTGACGGTCGTCCCTTTGCTCACCTGACTCTGGACGGTGATCGTCCCGCGGTGTTCTTCAACGATTTGCCGCACAAACACCAGCCCCAGCCCGGAGCCGCCGATCTTGGTAGTATAGAAGGGGGTAAAGATCTGCTCAACGACGTCCGGGGGCATACCCCGGCCGGTGTCTTGCACCAGCAGGCGGGACAGTTCTCCTTCCCGCCGGGTCATCAGGGTGATCGTGCCGCCCGGAGGCGTAGCCTCAATGGCATTGCGGACAATATGTGACAGGGCCACCCGGAGCAGGTGGCTGTTAATTTTGCCGATCAGGGGTTCGGGCCAGAGATCGGTCCGCAGGGCAATCTTTTTGGCGGCAATTTCTGGACCGAGCGTCTCCACGGTGGCCTGAACCACCTGGTTGAGATCATCCTGGCTGAAGAAGTATTCCCGTTTCTGGGCCAGGGATTCAAACTTTGCCACCATTTCTTCCATGCGCTTGGTTTCCGCGGCAATGGTATGCAGCCACTCCCGGGTGGGGTCGTCGGGCGACAGACGGCGCAGAAGCAGGCGGCTGAAACCGCCGATGACGCAGATGGGGTTGCGGATGCCGTCGGCCACGCCCAGGGCCATCTCCGCCATGGTGCGCTCCATGACCATGGTTTCCAGATCACGGTTGAGATTGAGGATATCCCGACTTACCGTCGCCAATTCGGCATGGTTGGCGGACATACGGTGATAAATCCGCTGGAAATGATGGAAAAAAACCGTGACGCTGGCAATGAGGATGAAAGTGAAAGTGTTGATGGCCCCACTAAAGGGTGATAAGGCCAGCCAGATGTGGCGGTAGCCGGTCAAAATCAGCAGATGTTGGGCAATATGGCCCACCGACCGGGAGATGGCAAAAACGGCCAGGGCGGTGCTGAGCCAGAAAAGGAAGATCCACAGGGCGTTTTCCGGTTCCTGGCGGAGCAGTTGGCGCACTTTGCCCAGACACAATACCGCCAGGATGATGGCCAGTGCCGATCCCACCATATCCACCAGGAGCGACGGCGTCAGAGACCAGATCATGGCCCAGGCACCCCCAATTGCTGTCTCCGGAAGGCCCGCAGGGCTAGGTAAAGCACCACAAAGGCCGGGACCAGAATCAGGTGGTCCAATTTGGCCAGATAATAAAGCAGGCCGTTCAGATCGGTAATGTGTAGGGTACGCCAGAAGTAACCGGCCTGACGGTCAATGGCGCCGGGGTCCAACCGCTCTTCGGCTATGTGGCCGATAAAAGTGAGGATATTCCAAGCCCCAAAGAGGAGGCAGGCCCAGAAAAGTCGGGTAAAGCCCGGCTTGGCTTGGAAACCCTGCCGCCAGATCTGCCAGCAGACATACACCATGGCGATCAGGAATACGAAATGACCCAGCTGATGGGCATAGAGGCCCTCGGGATCGCCATGCGTCTGGATGGCCCAAGCCACGCGAGGCCAGAACATCAGCCCCAGTGCCAACAGGAATAGAAATGGCGACATTTCAGCTTTTCTCATCATGCTGGGGAATCCTGCCACAACTCCGACGACAATAAGCAAACACGGCCATGCCCTTCTTTTCGGTAAAAAAGGTCCGATGCACAAATATCCTTAGGACATGACGTATCCCAATTCTCTCAGGGCTCGGGGGTCTTTGCGCCAGTTTTTCCAGACTTTGACCCATAACTCCAGAAAAACCTTGCAGTCCAGGAGTTTCTCTAGGTCCTCCCGGGCCTCCTGACCGATGAGCTTCAGGCGGCTGCCTTTTTTGCCGATAAGAATGGCCTTTTGGGAATCACGCTCCACAAAGATGACAGCTCGAATCTTCACCAGGCGGGGGCGCTCATCTTCCTCAAAGGACTCGATCTGCACCGCTGCGGCGTACGGGATCTCCTGGGAGGTGTGGTGAAAGACCCGCTCCCGGATAAATTCCGCAGCCAGGAATCTTTCCGTCTGATCAGTGAGCTGCTCGGGCGGATACAGCGGCGGCGCCACCGGCAGACGCTGGACGATCTCGGTCACGAGGTTGGGGAGACCATCCCCCAAGAGGGCGGCAATGGGAACCACCGGCGCCTCCGGAACCATATTGTGGTACTTTTCAATGAGTGGCAAGACCTCTGGCCGGCTGATCAGGTCGATTTTATTGATGGCTACAATGATGGGTTTCGCCGCTTGGCGGAGATGAGGCAGAATGGCCTCGGCGGCCGTCTCTTTGGTATCCGGCGTTACTAACCAGACTACGACATCTGCTTCTGCCAGGGCACTGAGCGCGGTTTTCACCAAACTTTCGTGCAGCAGGCTTTTGGGGTCCATGATCCCCGGGGCATCCAAAAAAAGGAGCTGGGCCCGGGGCAGGTTTACCACCCCCAGCAGCCGGTGCCGGGTGGTCTGGGGTTTGGGCGAAGTGATGGCCACTTTGTCCGCCACCAGCCGGTTGAGCAGGGTGGATTTGCCCACATTGGGGGCGCCGCACAGGGCCACAAAGCCACAGCGGAAGTCTTTTTCTGGCACCGAAGCATGACTTGTCATAGGAGACCAGCAGTTAGCCTGATGAGGGGCGAGCAGGGCTTTGGCTTTTTAGTTCATGGTTCATAGTTTTTTACTTGTGTGTCCGGTAGACTTCTTACAGGGGATTACACCCTTCTCCCAGGCGGGAAAAATCTTTTCCTCAGAAGGGCTAATCTCATTTTGTCATGCCGAGCGCAGCGACGGATCTAAAAGTTTTGGGTGGCTTCGCTCCCTCAAGATGCCAGCAGGGGCCAACTTGAGATAATTTCGGTGCGCTCCGTGCTGCCTGCCAAAACCTTACCGGGAACTACTGAGTTTTTTTGGAAATTACCATTAGTTAGCTAAGTCACCTGTAAACCATGAAAATCACGCTTGCCGCTTCTGGTGGGCAGGGGCGGGCGCGGAGGCCCGCCCCACTACCAGAATCTTCTGACAACTGCCACCTGAGAACGACGGACCGCATTTTCTAACTCATTATTACTGATTATAACAAGAAGCCGCAAACCGCCCAACTCATTATTGCCCGCCAAGCCGCAGACAGACAATGAGGCAGAATGGCTCCTGGGCCTAACCACCGGTCAAGAGCTGATGATCCCTCGCCTTTATCTTTTCCCCCTCATCACGGCGCCACCCAGCAATCCCAAAACAGCCAACCCCACACAGAACCAGGCAAAGAGGTCGCCGTGGCGGGTGTAGAAACTCCCTCCGGCCAGGAGCGGCAGGGAGCCGGTGTGGGCCGTGGCGGTGTAGAGCTCGGATTGCCAGAGGATACTGCCATCGGGCCGGGCCAGGGCACTGATGCCAGTGTTGGCAGCCCGAGCCAGGGAGACGCGGTTTTCCACGGCGCGGGTGACCGACATGGCCAGGTGTTGGTAGGGGGCGCTGGTGCGGCCGAACCAGGCGTCATTGGTAATATTGACCAGCAGATCGGCGCCGTTGGCCACCATGGCCCGACTCAGATAGGGAAAAATGGACTCGAAACAGATGAGGGTGCCCAGATTGGCCTCGGGCAGGTTCAGGACCCGGCCCACCGGCCCCTCCACAAAATCGCCCACCATGGGGACCATTTTACCGATAAAGGGGAAGAAACGGCGCAAAGGCACGTATTCCCCATACGGCACCAGATGGGCTTTATCGTAATAGCCGACGATGGTGCCGTCCTGAGCCAGGAGATAGGCCCGGTTGAAGAAGGATTCACCGTCCGGACCGCTTTCGAAGGCTGGGCTGCCGAAGAGGAGATAACCGCCGCTCTCCTGGGCCACGGCCGTCACCAAGGGGGACAGTTTCTGGTCCCGGAGGAAGAAAAAAGGCGCCGCGGTCTCGGGCCAAACTACCAATTGGGGCGCCTGGGATCGGCTGTGCACAGTCAGTTCCCGATAGATCTTGATGGTCTCCTGCTGATACGCCGGATCCCATTTGACGCCTTGTTCGATGTTCCCCTGCACCACAGCCACAGACAGCGAAGGACTTTGGGCCATCTGTTGCTGCACGGCCGGCAGACGGAACCAGCCGTATCCCAGAACCGCGGCCAGGCAGAGCAGGGCTGCGGCTGCTGGCCGCCACCGGAGACGCCCAGCCTCCCAGCCGTGCAGGAGTTCATAAAGGCCAATGTTCCAAAGCACGATCAGAGCGCTTAGCCCATAGACCCCGGTAAGATCGACAACCTGCAGGAGAGAGGGCGACTGATGGAACCCATATCCCAATAACATCCAGGGGAAGCCGGTAAACAGATAGGTCTGCAGGAATTCCAGACTGACCCACAAGACCGGCCCCCACCAGGTACCTGCCAGCCCTCGGTCCCGCCCCCAGGTATAGAGCCAAGCCCAGGCGCCCCGATAGAGGCTGAGGTAACCGGCTAATAATACCAGCACCACGAAGCCGATGGGCAAAGGCAGTTTGCCATAGATAACCGTCACGTAGACGATCCAGTAGAGCATGACCAAGTTTTGGGCCAGGCCGTGCAGCAGCCCCCAAAGAAAGGCGCGGCGGCCTCGGACGCCGTCCAGGACCCAGAGCAGGGGGATCAGAGCACCCCAGAGGAGAACCGTTAGGTTGAATTTCGGCAGCGCCAGGGCCAGCATGAGACCTGAAAGCAACACAGCCAGGAGATTGAAAAGCATAGAATCAGGATTCCTTCCGTATAAGCGGAGACTCGCGCCACCAAAGGCCGGAACGGCTCCGGTGACCTGCCCCACTCTCTGACGATGGTATTATTATGCGTTATCGGGGCGGCAAAAAACAAGCTAATGTTTCTCGAGGAGATGGTTGGCCGCAGCTAACATCTTGGCCCGACGCCGGCGTGGCTGAGCAGGTTCTTCCCGCTTATGCCTGGTGCAGGAACCGAAGTTCATGGTCTCACCATCATATTTCTGATATGATGAAAAAACAGTTGACCCGAATGCCGCGGCAGGAGCGGCGCGCCGGATTGTTGCGAATATTGTGTAAGGAGCTTGGTACATGAAGATTTTGATTGTCTACTACTCGATGTATGGGCATGTCCTGCGTTTGGCCGAAGCGGCGGCGGCAGGGGTACAGTCGGTGGCCGGGGCGGAGGTCATCATGCGGCGGGTGCCCGACCTGCCGTTTAATGAAGACAAGGTCCGGGGGAGTAAGCACGCCCAGGAGGTGTTGTTGCAACAACAGGATATCCCTCTGTGTACTTTGGATGATCTGCGCTCTGCGGACGGCGTGCTGTTTGGCACACCGACGCGCTTTGGCAACATGTGTGCCCAAATGAAGGCCCTTTTTGATCAGATGGTGGAGTTGTGGGGCCAGGGGGCTATGGAAGGGAAGCCGGCAGGTCTGTTTGTCTCCACTGCCACCAGCCACGGCGGCCAGGAGACCACCGGTTACACCATGATGGCGCCCCTGCTGCATCTGGGCATGATCATCGTCGGGGTTCCCTATTCCACACCGGGCATGTTGCACACCGAAGGCCGGGGCGGGACGCCCTATGCGGCCACGACGGTGGCCGGCGGCCGCAATGAACTTACCCCAACCCCTGAAGACCTGGAAATAGCCAAGGCACTGGGCGCTCGGCTGGCAAAGATTGCGGCAAAATTGCGGAGCTAAAAGATAGGCAGCCGTTGAACCGGAATTTGGTGGGCTTATCTCGATCCTGCCCGGCTGTCCGGAGCTGCAGGAAACGGCCCACCCCGCCGGGCGTTAATTTAGCCTCGCTCAATGTGGCTAATAAGAAAGTTCTCCCAGGCCAGGGTGTCATCAGGGAAAGGCAGATGGCTGATATTTTCCAGGGGGATTTCGGCCCGGGCGCTGGAGGCATGACCGCCGGCGGAACCCAGGTGGCCAAAGGCCTTGGCAGCCAAGTGGCCGGCGTTTTTGCGAATGCCGTCATTCCGGAAAATGACGATAAGGCGATTTTCGTATATCCCTCCCACAAAGCTCCAGGTAATTTCGATCACCCGCAGGAAAAATTCCGCCAAAATCACCAAAATATCAGGATTGGGCACCCGGCCGACATAACAATAGATCCGCTCCCGACGTCTCTGCTGCCGGTTGAGCCCCAGTTGGAAATAGTGCAACATTTCCAGGGTCAATTCGGCGATTTCAATGCGGCGCAAGAGGGGGTGGCGAGCATAACGGAAGAGGTAATGGAAAGCCCGGATGTCTGCTTCGATGGTAGGACGCTCAAAATTATGGGTGTCCGTTTTAATGGCATAGGAAAGGGCGGTGGCCAATTTCATGGAGGGTTTGATTTTGGCCTGCCGCAGGTATTCCGTCATGATGGTGGAGTTGGAACCGTAGCCAGCCCGAACATCCAGGAAGGGAGCGCGGCTTTGAGGCAGCAAAGGATGATGGTCGATAATGACATCGAAGGTGAAATCGGCAAAAAGGGGATTATGGCCAGGCTGCGAGTCGACCAAGGCAAAACGGTTGAAATCCGCGCGATTTATCTGGTCGAATGGGGTCAGAGGAATTTCTAACAACCTGACCATGGTCTGGTTCTGGGGGCGGGTGATGGCCCGGATGGGAGAGATAGTACAGGTAGAGAACCGCCGCCAGAGGAGCCTTTTCAAGGCCAGGGCGCTGGCGATGGAATCGGGATCAGCGTCAATGAGGATGAGCAGGCGGTCTTGATGGTTGAAGAGCTGCCGCAGTTTCCGTAAGCGATCTCTCATAGGCCCTCGGTATTCTTACTCTAAACCATAGAGCCGCGGGAGGCAAGAGCGGAGTAAGAATTATTTCAAAGGGTCGGCACGGCCTCTTGAGCCAGAGGAATCAAGACCAGGGCAGCCCAGGGGCCTGGGCTAGTGGCTGCCCTTGCTGGCGACCGGGCGAGTAGGCTTATGGGGTTTGGGTCGGTGTGCCGAGCTGTCGTTCAGGACGGTGTGCAAGACCTGGCTCAGATCCGTAATCTTGTATGGCTTGGCAATGACGCCAAGAAAGCCAAAGTCGGCATAGCGGGCTAAAATGGGATCGTCGCCATAACCGCTGGAGACAATAGCCCGGACCTGCGGATCAAGTTGCCGAAGGAGATCCACGGTTTCCTTGCCACCCAGTCCGCCGGGCACAGTGAGATCGAGGATAACGGCAGCAAATTTCTCCTGGTTTTTCTGCGCCTGTCGATAGATTTCCAAGGCCTGGCCGCCGTCTTTGACGCACACCGGTTCGTAGCCCAATTTTATGAGCATATGTGACAACACTTCCCGGACTGCGGCCTCATCGTCCATCACCAGAATCCGGCCTTGACCCCGAATGGGCATGGAGGCAACTTTCTGTCCGGGGGGTAAGGCCGCGACCGGGGACATTGGCAGGTAAATGCGAAAGCAAGATCCTTTCCCCACCCGGGATTCCACGCTAATGTGGCCCAGATGGTTCTTCACTATGGAGTAAGCGGCGGTCAAGCCGAGGCCATTCCCCAGTTGTTTCGTGGTAAAGTATGGGTCAAAGATCTTCTCCAGATCTTTGGGGCTGATGCCAACTCCCTCATCCGTAATGGAAATCCTGACATAGCGTCCTTCGGCTAAGGGCAGGCCCAGGGCAGCAGTAACCAAACAGTTCTGGACAGCTACCGTGATCTGACCGCCGGTGGGCATGGCCTGATCGGCATTAATCAGGATATTATTGAGCACCTGGTGTATCTGATCCTCGTCCACTTCCACCGGCCAGAGATCTTCATCGATACACATCTCCACGGATGACTGGGATCCACTGAGGGCCAGGGGTAGCACATCGTGGACCAAAATTCCCGGATCAACAGGTTTTTTCAGGGGCATGCCACCTTTGGCAAAGGTGAGCAGCTGTTTGGCCAAATGTTGGGCTCGACGGCAGGCTTCGTCGGCTTCGGCCAGATATTTCTGAAATTTGCCATCCTGTTTCAGCTCCATTCCCACCAATTCGATATTTCCCAAAATAACGGTGAGAATATTATTAAAATCATGGGCAATCCCCCCGGCTAGGATGCCTAAAGACTCCAATTTGTCAATGCGCAGGCGTTCCTGCTCCATTTTTTTGAGATCACTGATATCCATAGCGGCAAAGACCAGATCAGCGCTGTGGCCATCTGCGACTGCGGCAAACTTCAGAAAGATATCCCGCGCCTCATGGTGGCGCCGCCGCCAGCGGGTTTCAAGGACGACGACATCCTGCCGTACCAGGGCACGTTGAACCTGTTCTTGTAAACGATTATATTCGATCTGGCTGACAAACAGGGGAGAGAGTTCCCGACCGAGCAACTCTTCGGGGCTCAAATCTGTGAGTTTGTAAAAAGATTCATTGGCGCCGCTCAACTTCCAATTCTGTAAAGACCCGATGCCCACGGGCACCGCCAGAAAAATGCTCCGCAAGGTAGCTTCCTGACGTCGGAGGGCCTCCTCCGCCAACGTGCGTTCCTCCATTTCCTTAGCCAGCAGGTCTCGGGAAACCATGGTTTTTTTAAGATGTCGGACCATGTTATGGAAAGCCAAAGAGAGCTGCCCGAGCTCATCTTTGCTGACCGTAGTCGATCCCTGGGGAAAAATGCCATGACCTAAAGCTTCGATCTCCTGTTGCAAGGCCTTTACCGGCCCGATGATGCGGTCATGGCTAAATAACAGCCCCCGAAAGACGGCCATCAGGATGATGACTACGAAAATACCTAAAAAGGTAAGGACGATCTGGTGAGGCCGTTGGCAAGCGCCTTGATCGGACCGCTCCACGATTACCCCCAGAGAGGTGCCAGGGATAAGGGCGCTGGCCGCAAGAATCCTATGGCCAGAGTGGTCGGGATATTTCCAAACGCCGTTATCGCCTCTGGCCAAAGCCCGAACCGAGGGCAATTGGCTAACCTCGGATTGGTATTGATGAGCCGAGGCCTTTCCCCAATACACCCGGCCATCAGGACTGACCAAATATGCCCAGCTGTCATTCTGGCAAGCGGGGAGGGAGAGAAGGGGCAATAAGGCCGTCAGATGCAAACGAGCCTCCAAGACCCCGGTCACTGCGTTCGGCCTCTTTTTGATGGGCAGCAGCCAGCGCAGGCAACAAAGCTGCTGGCTGTCCGGTCGAGCGACAGGCATGAGCAGGGTTTTTCCTGACCAGACATCTGTCAGCGAGGGATCAAGACGGCGGTCCTGGGCCTCCCAGACCTGGTAGACGGCATCTTGGGCTGCCTTGGCTACTTCCTGACCTTGGTGGTTTAAAATGGCGATCTCCTCAAATTCAGGGTGACGCTGGAGAAAATCATCCAAAAGGCGGGAAGCTTGCTGCCAGCCAGCCGAATCTTGCCAGGCTTCCTTTAAATTCTCCAAAAGTTCCCGTTTATGATCGAGATACAATGAGAGCTGCACGGCCAGGTGTTGGGCAGCTTCTTGCTGACGTTGGCTGATGACGTCCTTCTCGTAGGCCAGAAAAACCTGTTGGAAAATCAGAAAGAGGACAGCCAGGGGGGCGATGCCGAACACCATGAGGAGGACAACGATGTTGTTTGCCATGGTGCTGCGGCGCAGCTGCCATAATTTCCTTAAACCCGTCATGGCCGGCCCTCCGGCGTGGCCGGTTGACAGGGCCACATGACTGGCCCGGCAGCCACCGTCCGGGGCCAAACCAGGTGGACGCCGCAATCCCGAACCTGGCCGATATAAGCACGGGCCAAGACATTCTGCCCAGTCTGGGGATCGAATCTGACGCCGTGCCAGGGCAGGAGCAGTTGTTCGCCGGGAATATCGGTTTTCAGCAGGGCCTCCCGGATGTCTCGGCGATTGAGCTTGACAGCCCGATTCAGGGCATCGGCCAACACCAGGGTGCCGGTCAAAGAGATGGCGGCAGTGCTGGACAATTCCCTGCCGAAACGCTGTCGATAGAGATAGGCTGCCCATGTTTGCAGGAAATTGCTGTTGGGAACCGCAACATCTTCCAGGAGTTGCACAAAAATCGGCTCTGCTTGGGCTGCCGCGATTTTCAGGAAATCCACCGGGGCGCCGGAGAAGGGTAAGACCAGCACCGCTCTGGGGCGAATGCCCAGGGATTGCCAGGTCTGAAGCCAGAGTTTGGCCTGCTCGGCTTGGTTTGCTTGTAATATGACTATTTCGTCATGCAGAAACCGCTGGTTGGCCAGAGCAACCGGCGCAAAGGATGGCTCCGCCGGATCATAGATAATTTCTGCCAAGATGCTCAAACCATAATGGGCCGCGGCATTTCTGACCGCTCGTGCTACTCCCAGCCCCCGCAGACCTTTGTCGTGGACCAGAGTCAGACGCGGCGTCAGGGGGGCACCCAACCGCGCCAGAAATTCCTGCCAGTGGGCCAAGTAGTCTTCGACCATAAGAGGATCATCCGGATTGAGTCGGAAAAACCATTGCAGGCGCCGTTGGCTCAGGCGAGCGGCAGTGGCCGTGCAACTCAGGATGGGAATGCCCATGACTTCCGCCCTTTCGCTGATCGCTAAGGTGGCGTCATCAACCAGAGAGCTCAGAATGGCTTTGACGCCACTGACGACCGTCAGGTCTTCCAAGGCTGCCAACGCCGCCGCAGTATTGGCTTCAGGCCGGCGATAGACGGCACGCACCTGCAGACCACCTTGACGGCTCAAGCCGGGATCGGCAGCCAAGGGTAAGGGCAAGTCAACCCTGTCGTTGATAATGCTTAAGGCCAATTCTACGCCGGCCTGTAAATCTTGGGCTGACGACGGTGCATCACCGGCAGGCAAAATCACCCCGATTGATACGAAGCCCTGGGCGGAGGGCCGGCCATCGGACCGACAGCCTCCCGTCAGAAACACAAACAGCACCAGCAAAATAATAAAGTGTGCCGCCATTATCATTCCCAGGCAGGAGCCTTTTGGCCGTCCGACCTCCCACCCGCCTCCTTCCTTCTTATCGGAGTTGCTCGCCAACTTCTAAAATGAACAAGGTTTTCCGAAAAGATAGTTAACCCCGTGACGCAAAAGTGACAACTGTCCCGTCTGTGTTGGTCTTCTCGAGTCGCCTCAATTATAACAGGCTGAAAATCAACACTTTTAATGGAGGAGGGGGTATGGCGGTTCTCTTCTTTGATCCGGCGAAAAGGCGGCGGGCACGGCGGTCAGAACTCAGCCAAGGTCCGGCCAAAATTTTATCTTTCCGGAAACTTTCTGATGGGGTTTTGCTGCGGGTTATACAACGGGCCGGGGAACAGGAAATAAAACGGTTGCAGTATGTTTATCAACTCACCCATGGAGATCCTGACATCGTACCCACCCCGGAGCAGATGGAGGAGATGGAGAATGGCACCATCGAGTTTTAATCAAGAAGTTGCGGGACGCCCAGGCTTCCAGCGCTGGATTATTGAGGACTCCTGGGACGGCACCATCTATCTGGAAGCCCGCTTATACTTAAGCTGGCAAGGCTGCTGCGGTTCATACAAACTGCTGGAAGGGCCGGATGGTCAGTACTATTTCTGGGCGGTGCTGCCGGGAAGCGACGGGCGTGGCGCCCTGCAGCGCTTGGTAAGCTTCCAGGACCAGGAGACGATGGCGGCGGCGTTGGACCTCACGGCTTGGGGTGGCTGGGACGGGCAACCAGCCGCCAGCCTGTGCCACTGAACAGCCCGGCTGGAGTTGCCGCTCGACCTGCCTTTAAGACAAAGGCGCGCTTCATTCAAGGAAGGTCTGCTGGGCAAGACATCCGTCTGGTATCCCCCTGCAAAGTTTTTCTTGTCCTTGAAGAAGTTTCGCGAGAGGCAAGTTTGAGCGGGCAGGGAAGCCCGCTCCCCTAAAAAAGGATTTTATCAGGAAATCACCGGAATTTATTGGCCCTGAATTGCCGCCATAGGGCAATTGCAGACTATTTGCCGAGCAGCAGTGGCCGCCATGGCCGTTGTCAGATACCAAGGAACATCTTGGCCGTGGTGAAATAGATGAGCAGGCCGGTAATATCAACAACGGTGGTCAGGGCCGGACTGGCCACCACCGCCGGATCCATCTTCAGTCTGGCCGCGCCCAACGGCAGAACCGCACCGATGAGCGTGGCCGTAATCACCTGCAGGGCCAGCGCCAGGGCAATGGCCAAGCCGATTTTGTCGAGGGAATATCCTGCCGGAATCTCGGATCCCTGGGAAAGAAACATTACCTTGGCCCAGGAAAGGATGCCCAGAATCAGAGCCAGCAAAAAGGCGATCTGGAATTCCTTGAGGAGGACCTTGCAGGCATCCCGGGGCGCGATTTCCCCCAGGGCCAGGGCCCGCACCACCACCGTAGCCGACTGGCTGCCGGTATTGCCGCCGGTATCAGCCACCATGGGCATGTACAGGGCCAGGATGAGCATGTTCATTAACGTCTCTTCAAAACTATGGATGATCACGCCGGAAACTAAACCCAGGGCGGCCAGCCCCACAATCCAGTAGGCCCGGTTTTTGAAATGCACCCAAGCCGGAGTCCGGAGGTAGACGCCAGCGCGATGGCCGCCGGTAATGGCCATGAGTTTTTCCAAGTCTTCGGTATTTTCCTGGGTGATAATGTCGATGGCATCGTCGTGGGTGATGATGCCCACCAAGGCATCGCCGCCATTAATCACCGGTAAGGCGATGAGGTCGTACTTCTGGATTTTGCGGGCGGCCTCTTCCTGGTCCTCATCCACCCGGGCAAAGATGACCTCCGGATGCATAATATCGGCCACCCGGGCCTCGCGGCGGGCCAGGATCAGGTCCTTGAGAGAGACAAACCCCAACAGTTTGTGGCGGTCATCCACCACATAGGCATAATAAATGGTCTCTTTGTCCGGTGCCACTTTGCGGAGATGTTCAATGGCCTCGGCCGCAGTCAGGTGGGGCGAGAGGGCGGCATAATCTGAGGTCATGACCGCGCCGGCGGTGCCTTCCCGATAGGCGCTCAATCGCCGGATATCCTCGCGCTCAGCCTGGGCCAAAGCCGGCAACACCGCTTCCTGGAGGTGCTCCGGCAGGAGTTTGAACAGATCGGCCCGGTCATCATGGGACATTTCGGCCAGGAGTTGCGATATTTCCCGGCGGTGCCGTTTTTCCAGAATCTCCACCTGGAGGTCAGGCTCCAGATGGCTGAAGATCTCGGCCCGGAGCACCGGCTCAGCATAATGCAGCACCGCCCACACCTCTTCGCCGGTTAAGCCGGCAACCAGTTCGGCGATTAGCGCGGGGTGTCCGGATTTGCAGAATTCCCGTAATGCCTGGGCGTCTTTTTTGGCCAAGGCGTGGCGCAATTCGGGGATGAGGAGAGGATTTTTGGGCACGGTTCGCCTCCTTTCCGGCCGCAACCACAAGACAGACGCGGCCGGAGGGCGAACCAGTGGCCTAGAAGCGGTGGGAGGGCCGACCGTTCAGGATACCGGCCGCACGGTGCGGGTGTCGCAGGCCTGAAATTGCGTTAGTTTGTCTGAGGTTCAGGATTAGAAGTCGGCAACTGTGACTGCCATCCGAGTCGCTCATCTGGTTTTTTCCTCTGTTCAGGTCATAAAGATTGTTATTCGGCTTCACAACACATTCCATATACCCTAACTCCGCCATGTACCCCTGTCAATAATTTTTTTCTGCCGTCGGCGTCAGCCAGCCGCAGCCAGCTTCCGGGCGGTTGCGGGCAAGGCAGATTTATAACTTTGGGCAAACAAATCTCTTACAAAAAAACGGTATACTCTCCGGTGAATTCCTGATAAAATATGATAAAAGTTCCCGCGCCCCTTCAAATGCATCGCCACCTTCAGCCCAGGAACAGGTTTGTCTTTTATGGGAAGGTACCCCCACCGCCTGGCATGGTCCAGGGTGGCCCCTGGCAGCCCCCCTCCATCCGGCCCTTTGGGAAAGGACTGGCATCGTGAAAAAAATTTATATCCTGGACACCAACGTCCTGTTGCATGATCCCGAATCCCTGTTTGCTTTTGAGGACAACGATATCGTCCTGCCGGTCTCGGTCATTGAGGAGTTGGACAACCAAAAGACCCGCAGCGACGAGATCGGTCGCCATGCCCGGGAGGTTTCCCGACAGTTGGACGCCCTGCGCAGCTTAGGGCCTCTGTCCGCCGGGGTGAACCTCCCCCAGGGCGGCACCATCCGCATTGAGCTCAACTGTCGCAACACCTTTGAAAATTTCTGTGATATCGACCTGAATACCAACGACAACCGCATCCTGGCCATGGCCTACTATCTGCAGCAGCACGCCCGAGAACCGGTCATCCTGGTCACCAAAGACCTGAATCTGCGCATCAAAGCCGACGTCCTGGGGATCAAGGCCGAGGATTTTTACAGCGACAAGGTTGATTATCACCGGCTTTACAGCGGCGTGGCCGAACTGACGGTGACCGACTCGGAATTGGAGAGCTTTTACCGCCACGGTTTTCTGGAGTTCCGGCAGAACGGCCTCTTGGCGCACCAGTTCTGTATCCTCAAGACCGCGGCCAATCCCTCCCAGTCCGCCCTGGCCCGCTTCTGCCAGGGAAAGCTGCAGAAGCTCAGCCTGAACGGCCCTGTGTATGGCCTCAAAGCCCTGAATAAAGAACAGAAATTCGCCCTGGAACTGCTGCTCGACGACACCGTCAAGATCGTCACCCTGGTGGGCAAGGCCGGTACCGGCAAGACCATCCTGGCCCTGGCCGCGGGACTGGAAAAGGTCTTTGAGGAAAGCGCCGGCTACAACCGCCTCCTCATCACCCGCCCCATCGTGCCATTGGGCAATGATTTGGGCTACCTGCCCGGCGACAAAGAAGAAAAGATCCGGCCTTGGATGCAGCCCATTTACGACAACCTGGAATTTCTCTGCAACGAACACATCCAGGCCAACGGCTGTGTGGATTATCTATTTAACACGGGGAAAATTGAGTTGGAAGTGCTCACCTACATCCGGGGCCGCAGCATCCCCCGGCAATTCATCATCTGCGATGAGTCTCAGAACCTCAGCCCCCACGCGGTCAAGACCATCCTCACCCGGGTGGGCCGGGGCAGCAAGATTGTCTTTACCGGCGACCCCGAACAGATCGACCACCCCTATCTGGACGCCTCCTCCAATGGCTTAAGTTATCTGGTGGATCGGATTAAAGGAGAGGAAATCTCCGGACATGTCACCCTGATCAAAGGGGAACGCTCGGGCATCGCCGAACTGGGCGCGAGGCTGTTATAAGAAACGGGGAAAAGGGCTGAGGGCTGAGGCAAAATTTCCCCAGAGTTGACCTTTGTCTTCTCACCCTTGATCTGCTCACCCGCACCACTCACTGCTCACGACAACCGACCGTTAGGCCTCGAGGGCTGCCAAGGCCATCTGGGCAAAATCCAGGGAGGGGTCCAGCTCCAGGGCCATGCGCAGCAGATGGGCCGCCTCCCGGCGATAACCCAACTCCCGCAGGTTGATCCCCAGGTTGGCGTAGTCAATGCCCGAGCCCGGGTCCAGTTCAATGGCCTTTTCGAAGCACTCCACCGCCTGCTGGTGCTCCTTTAGCTTGAAATAGCAGAATCCCAAGAGATGGTAGACCTCTTTGAGCCGGTCATTAGCGTTCTGGGCCTGGTGCAGAGCGGCGATGGCCCCATGATAATCCCCCAGGTCTTTCCGGCAGGAACCGATATGCACGTAAACGCTGGCGATCTCCTGGGCCGGCGGCTGGGCCTGTAAGGAGGCCTCAAAAGCGGCCAGGGCCTCCTCGGTCCGACCCAGATCGTCCAAAACCAGCCCCAGAAAAAAGAGGACATCGTAACGCCCGGGAAAACGGTCGTTGAGCCGGGTTAAAGCCTCCAGGGCGTCCTCGGGCGCCGCGAACCGGCTGGCCAGCTTGGCCAGATGAAAGACAACGTTCGTCTGCCGGGTGCGCTCCAGGAAATGGGCCCCGGGAATAATGACATACACCACCGGGATGTCGATCTCAGGATGGGTCATTTCCACCACCAGCACTTCCAGACCGAGCTGCGCCAGGGCCGCGACGCAGCGTTCAATCTCCACCCTGATATTGTCATGGGTCAGATCAGGCAAGGACTGGATGGGCCGGACCGGACCGGAGGCGATGAGATACGAGGCCTCCGCCAGAGTCTCATACTTGGGCAAGGTCGGTTTATAGGAGGTGCGTTTATTAAAATCCCCAGCCAACTGCGCCACTTCCGTCAGGGCCCGGATTAAAGATTTTTCCGGATTGGGCGTGGTCCCGGCGGTAAAGATCAATTCACTGGCCTCGGGAAAAGTGCTGGGATCATAAGCCAATACCCCCACGGTGGGAATACCAGTGTCCAAAGAGAAATCCCGCAGATGCAAGACAATGCCCTGGCGCTGGAATTTCTCCAGCAATTCCCGGGCCGCCGGATCCTGCACCGAAGCCGGGTCGATGACCGGCGTGCACAGGCGGCCATGACTGATCACCGAACCCACATGCCGTTCCACCACCTCACATAAGCCCTGCAATATGGCCTCTTCCAGGGTGTTGCCGGCCGCCGGGCCGTTGTATTCATTGATCAGATAAAACCAATGGATGGGCAAGAGAACGGCATGGCCATAGGTCAGATCGGTGGCATGGGTAAAGTGCAACGGCCAGTCCTGGTAGAGCTCCGCCGCGGCCTGGGCCGCATCGCTGGTGTCAAAGAGCGATTTGGCCAGGGTTTTGAACGGGATCGCCTCTTCCACCAGACTGCCGGGGGTGGCATACAGAAAGGCGCCCTGCTGCATGAACGAAAAAAAGCTGAAGCGTTCCACCAATTCCATCAGGGCGCTGGCCTCCGCCTGGATGGGCGTCGAGCCTTTGCCCATCTGCTTCTGGGTGCCGATGGTCCGCACCGCATCCATGCCGCAGAGGCTGACGAAGACCGGGATATCCAAACGGCCGCTGTCGATGCGCAGGGTGTTCTTTAAGATGTCCAGATTCAGCCTCTGGAAGCGGCGCCGCACCCGGGCCACGGTCTCCTCGGGGGCGCAGACCTTGTCCAGGTCATAGGTATACTGTTTCCAGGTATCCTGCAGGATTAAGGGGTGACTCATGGTCCGGTTCCTTCGAGGTTGTTGCAAAACCTCTTTGCTTGCCATCCTGAACGTAGTGAAGGGTATTTATCTCATTGGAAAGATTAGACTCTTCGCTTCGCTCAGGATGACAAAGATTCGGCCCTGGGTTTTGCCAGAGATTCTAGAGCGGCTCATTTTTGTCAGTAATCATCTTATCACACCCGTGGGCGAGGTCTGAAAGGATTTTTCGGCCCAGGAACCCCGGCCCACACAGGGATGAGGAAAAAGCAAGGGCAAGGGGGCAAGGTTGACGGGACCGCCGTCCATGGCGCTCGGACAGATTGATATCGAGAAAAAAATCTGCCGGCCGATTGCAGAGAGAAATTCTTGGTCTTACACTATTTTCATGGCATGCTGACATTTGCTTGCAGCAGAAACAAGAGCATGCCCAGTACTCGTTCCATACATGAAAGGATGAACCATGAACGCCCCACCTGCTCAGGATCCCCTCGTGGCCACCGTCACCATCGGCGGTATGCACTGCCCGGCCTGTTCGGCCCGGGTGACCAAAGCCTTGACCTCCCTCCCCGGCGTCTTGCAGGCCGAAGTCTCCCTGGAACAGCGCCAGGCCACGGTGACCTATGAACCGGGCCGGATCACCTCGGAACTCCTCCAACAGGCCGTTGTTGAGGCCGGCTACACGGTGGAAGGCATCGAGTTCTCATGAGTGCGATCCCTGCAAGAACCAAAAGCGACGCCCCCCTGGAACAGGCCATCATCCATGTGGGCGGCATGCACTGCGCGGCCTGCGTCGCCCGGGTGGAAAAGACCCTCAAGGCCCTGCCCGGCGTCCAGGAGGCCTTGGTGAATCTGGCTACCCGGGAAGCCCAACTGACCTTTGACCCGACGCAGACCGATACGCGCCGCCTGGCCCAGGTCCTGGAGGACGCGGGCTATTCCTACGAGGGCATGGTGGAGCTGGCCCCCTCCGGCCAGGAGGTTCGGGTGGATCCCGAAGTGGCGGATTTCCGGCGCCGCTTTCTTCTGGCCTTGGTCCTCAATATCCCCATTTTCCTGCTCTCCATGGTCCACCCCTTGCCCCACTGGCTGGGTCTGGCGCCGCAGTCCCTGAACTACCTCCTCCTGGTGCTGACCATACCCATTATGGGCTATTGTGCCCTGCCCTTTTTCCGCGGCGCCTGGACCGCGGCCCGGCATGGCACTGCGGACATGAACAGCCTCATCGCCCTGGGCACTGCCGCGGCCTTCCTCTTCTCGCTGGCCGCCACCCTCTGGCCGCAGTTTTTCGCGGCGCACCAAATGGGGGCCGACGTCTATTATGACACCAGCGCCATGATCATCACCTTCATCCTGCTGGGGCGTTGGCTGGAAGCCAAAGCCCGGCAGCGGGCCTCCGCGGCCATCAGCCAACTCATGGCCCTGGCGCCGCCCACTGCCCGGGTGCAGCGGGAGGGCCGGGAGGTGGAGATCCCCCTGGCCCAGGTCCGGGTTGGCGACCTCGTCGTGGTCCGGCCGGGGGAAAAGATCGCCGTGGACGGCGTCGTCACCGAGGGTGCCAGCACCGTGGACGAAGCCATGCTTACCGGCGAAAGCCTGCCGGTGGCCAAAGAGCCGGGAGCTGAGGTCTGGGGGGCCACCCTGAATACCACCGGCACCCTGGTCTTCCGGGCCACCCGGGTGGGCCGGGATATGGTCCTCTCCCAGATCATCCGCCTGGTGCGGGAGGCCCAGAGCGCCAAAGCCCCCATCCAGCGCCTGGCCGACAAGGTGGCGTCCATCTTCGTGCCCATTGTCCTGGGCATCGCGGTTTTGACCTTTTTCCTCTGGTATGTCCTGGGCCCCGCGCCGGTTCTGACCCATGCCCTGATGGCCATGGTGGCGGTCCTGATCATCGCCTGCCCCTGTGCCCTGGGGTTGGCCACGCCCACCGCCGTAATGGTGGGGACCGGCCGGGGCGCGGCCCTGGGGATCCTCCTGCGGGGCGGGGAACCCTTGGAGCGGGCCCAAGCCTTGACCGATATCATCTTTGACAAGACCGGGACCCTAACCCTGGGGAAACCGGAGGTAACGGATAGCGTCGCCTTTCCGCCCTGGCAGGCGGACCAGGTCCTGCTGTTGGCCGCGGCGGTGGAACAGCGCTCGGAGCACCCCCTGGCCGCAGCCCTGGTCAGGAAGGCGGCGGCTCTCGGTGCGCCCTGGCCTGAAGTGGCAGCCTTCGAGGCCGTGCCCGGCCTGGGCGTGCGAGCCCAGGTGGAGGGGCAACAGGTGTTGGTGGGCAGCCCCCGGTTTCTGGAAGCCTCCAACCTCTCGGTTTTCTATGCCCAACCCGCCCTGCAGCGGCTGACCCAGGACGGCCGCTCGGTCATCCTGGTGGCCGTGGACGGCAGCCTGGCCGGGGTCATCGGCATCGCCGACACCATCAAACCCCAGGCCCAAGAAACGGTCCAGGCCCTGAAGGATATGGGTCTGCAGGTCTGGATGCTCAGCGGCGACCAGAACCGCACGGCCCAGGCCGTGGCCCAACAGGTGGGCATTACCCAGGTCCTGGCCGAAGTCCTGCCGGCCGACAAGGCCGCCAAAGTCGCAGCCCTGCAGCGCCAGGGGCGCAAAGTCGCCATGGTGGGCGACGGCATCAACGACGCCCCGGCCCTGGCCCAGGCCGACGTGGGCATCGCCCTGGGCACCGGCACCGACGTGGCCATGGCCGCGGCGGATATCACCCTCATCCGGGATGACCTAACCCTCATCCCCCAGGCCATCCGCCTGGCCCGGACCACCATGCGGGTCATCCGGCAAAACCTCTTCTGGGCCTTTTTTTACAACGTCGTGGCCATCCCCGTGGCCGCGGGCCTGCTCTACCCCTTCACCGGCTGGCTCCTCAACCCGGCCCTGGCCGCGGTCACCATGGCCCTCAGTTCGGTCACCGTGGTCAGCAACTCCCTGCGGCTGCGGCGTCTATAACGGGCCATGGAGGGATTTGCGGGAAGGGGGGGGGTCTTGTCAAAGCCTGGGCCAGCAACCATCCCTTTCTTGTTCGGTCCGAATATTCATGTTAAATTAATTTTTCGGAAAATGCCGGGCCTAGCCCAAACCGGCAGGCCCCGGTATTGCAAAACATGGACCTCAGAAGGCGAGGAAAAATATGGCAATCCCTGATAAAGATACCCTCAAAGAGATCCAGGAACGGCTGACCCTCAGTTCCCGGCTGGTCTGGGACCATCTGGACGAGGCGGCCCGGCAGCAGGTGGAGACCTATGCCCAGGAATACAAAGCCTTTCTGGATGCGGCCAAGACCGAGCGCGAAGCGGTCCTCACCGTCCAACAGTTGGCCCAGGCCCACGGTTTCGTCGATCTGGCCAGCGGGCAGGACAGCAAAAAATATTTTGTCAATTACCGGGGCAAGACCATCGCCCTGGTGGTGCTGGGCCAGCGGCCGGTGGCCGAGGGCCTGCGGATTATCGCCGCGCACATTGATTCGCCCCGCCTGGACCTAAAGCAGAACCCCCTCTATGAAGATACCGATCTGGTCTTCCTCAAAACCCACTACTACGGCGGCATCAAGAAGTACCAATGGCTGGCCCGGCCCCTGGCCCTGCACGGCGTCATTTACCGCCACGACGGCCAGGCCATTACCCTGCGCCTGGGTGAGGACCCCGGCGATCCGGTCCTCACCGTCTGCGACCTCCTACCCCACCTGGCCCGCAAGGCCCAGATGGACAAGAAGGTGGACGAGGCCTTTCTCGGCGAAAAACTCAACCTCCTGGCCGGGTCCCTGCCTCTGGGCGACAAGGAGACCAAAGAGCGCTTCAAACTGCACCTGCTGCATCTGCTTTCCGAGCGCTATGGCCTTACCGAAGAAGACCTGGTGAGCGCCGAACTGGAGGCGGTGCCGGCCGGGCCGGCCCGGGACGTGGGTTGGGACGGCTCTCTGGTGGGCGGCTACGGCCAGGACGACCGGGCCTCGGCCTTTGCTGCAGTGAAGGCCATCCTGGAGGTCAACAATCCCCCCTGCGCCTGCCTGACCCTGCTGGTGGACAAAGAAGAGATCGGCAGCGCCGGCAACACCTCGGCCCAGAGCATCTTCCTGGAAGAACTGGTGGCCCGCCTCCTGGAACGGCAGGGCGACGCGGCCAGCCAGCGGCGCCGGGCCCTCATGCAGTCCCAGGCCATCTCCGCGGATGTGGCCGCGGCCCTGGACCCGGATTGGCCGGAAGTCTATGAGAAGCGCAACGCTGCGCGCCTGGGCTACGGCGTCGTCCTCACCAAGTACACCGGCCATGGGGGCAAGTACCACGCCAACGACGCCCATGCCGAGTACATCAACTGGATCCGCCAGGTCTTCAACCAGGCCGGGGTCATCTGGCAGGCCGCGGAGCTGGGCAAGATCGACGAAGGCGGCGGCGGCACCATCGCCAAATTCCTGGCCGCCTACGGCCTGGACATCGTCGACTGCGGCCCGGCCCTCCTGTCCATGCACTCCCCCTTTGAGATCGGCGCCAAGGCCGACCTGTACATGACCGCCCGGGCCTTTGGCGCTTTTCTGGCGGCCAAAGGTTAACAGCCCCAAGTATTTGTTGGGGCAGCGCCACAAGAATCAAAGTGCACAGCCCCCTCCTCCCTTAAACCAGATTGTCATCAAAGGCGACCAAACACGATTCACCTTGCAGTCGACACCAGAAAAAAATATAATTTATGGTCAATGCTTCTAAGATATCAAGAACAACGGGAAGCAGAAGATTGACAGAAAATTCTCACTTCGGTTACAGGTCAATTTTCGCTTGACCTTTGCCGATAGGTTATTGGTGGAAATCTTATAGGAATAACCGCATGAAAAAATTCTTTGAACGGGTCAGCACCAAAGGCGAGGCGCCGCAGATCGCTTCGTTCTCCAACATGATGACCTTTTATAGCCTGCTTTTTGTGCTGCTGGCCATCCCCTTTGTCCTCATCGTGGCGTTGGTCTGGCTCACCGGCGTCATCGGTTTCAGTACCTATATTTTTCTCTTCCTGGGCGCGGTGGCCGCGCTCGTCAGTTGGCGGGTCTACCGCCGCTGGCAGCTCTTCAAGGCCAAGCTGGCGGCCCAGGGCGCCGAGATGGGGGACATCGTCAAGGAAGCGGCCCGGCAGGGCAAGGATGTGGAAGTCTCTCTGATGAACGGTCTGCTCACCTTCCGCTATCACGGCCGGCGGGGGGCTGCGCCCCTGGCCCTGGCCGCGCCAACGTTGGCCCTGGAGGCCCCGGTGGACCTGGACGCGGCCGGGGCAGAGGCGGGAAATGGGGAAGATTGGCAGGAACCCAGCCGCTTGCGCCGGGAGTTGGAAGGGTTTATGCGCCTGCGGGACGCCGGCGTCATCAGTGCCGAGGAATTTGAAGCCATTAAAAGCCGGCTCATGGCCAAGTTTGCCGAGCCGGAGCCGCCGGTCAATGGCCAAGGGTTCGTGGTGAGCGGGCAGTAGCCAGTGGTTAGTGGTTAGTGGAAGCTCTGGCCGAACCTCCTCTCCTCCATCCCCTCCCCTCTGCCGAGTTGGACCCACACAGTGAAGAGCCAATGGACAGTAGGCGGTAGGCAGTAGGCAGTGGCGCAGGGCAGGAAAGCGCCGGGCCTGTCGCCCTGATGCCCCCGGTTTGGAAGGACCCCTCTGTCCGCCCGGCCTGGAGGGAAAACCCCCTCCCTAACCCTCTCCGTGGACGGGGAGGGAAATTTTGGCGCCGTGGACGGGCAAGGGACCTTTCCCCTATTCACGGGGGGTGCTAGCGGAGGTTGTTGAGCCCTCAGGGGGCTTCGTAATCGGGGTCCGGCTCACTGATCGTTTCGGTGCTCATGGCCAGGCGGGGGCCTTCGGTGAGGGCGGCGCTGTCCCAGAAATCCCGCTTATAGCGGTAATATTGGTGCAGACGCAGCAGGCTGCGGGCCAGGTGTTCCAGGTAGGCCGGTGGTAGGGAGTCAATAACATGCTGCAGGAGCACCAGGAAACTGGCCGGCAGATAGAATTTCTCTTTGCCGAGCATGCCGTTGAACTCCAGCCGATACGAACCCTGGCGGCCGCTGTATAACGCCGCCTGATAGGTCCGCTGGCTGGGTTGGCTGACCTCCCTCCCCAGACGTAATTTCCCCAAAGGAATGCTTATCTTGTCAGGCTCCCCCTGCAGGTTGAGCAGCCGCTGCCCTACCCGGTTGACAAAATCCAGCAGTTCCCGGGCCACCCGGGTTTCGTTGAGTTCGGCCAACTCGAACATGATGTGGGCATAATAGAAGAGGGCGCAGCGGATCCAATCCTCGGGACGCGGCTGGCCAAGAGGCCAAGCCACCTGGGGGACCACCAGATCATTGCCGAGAAAACATATCCGCACCTGGCATTGCAGGGTTTCCCGTTCCCGTCGCCAAAAGCCAAAGAATCGTTTCATAGGGTGATTGTTGGAGCCGCCTCCTGCCTTGCCGACCTAGAGAGCGGCTGCTTGCCCTCGCTGTTGCTGCTGAGCCAGACCCGGTTTGCCGGTTCAGAGAACTCCCCGGCCTGGCGCCGGTCCGACCGGGTTGCACCTCTCCACTCGGCCACTTCACGTTACCGCAAATGACGGCAAAAGTCAACGCATCGGGCGGCATCCATTCAAGGGTTCAAAGTCAGGGGGCAACTCTTTGGTATGCAGCCCGGTGGCCGTCGAATGTATCTTAAGGCGGCCCGCTCTGTCATTCTGAGGGCTGGACTCACCTGCGGTCAACAGGATATTTTTCTGGGTCACGGCTCACTATTTCGACAGGAGGTAGACAGCCGCGGCTGCCAGGGCGATCCCCACCAGGTGGCGGAGGGTCAGGGTTTCCGAGAGAAGAGTCACCCCCACCACCACCGTGATCAAGGGATACAGGGAGGTGAGCGGCACCACCACCGAGGCCGGGCCGCCGCCCAGGGCTTTGAGGAAAAAGAACAGACCACCGCCGCCGCACAGGCCGGCGGCCACGGCCGCTGCCAGCCCCGGGGCGCTCCAGGGCAGGGTAAAGCGCTGCAGGCCCCAGACGATGCTTCCCACCACCACATAGACCAAGGCCTCAGTGATAAAGATCGCCCAGCTGGGCAGATACATATTGGCAATCTTGCTGAATACCCCCCAAAATCCCCATAACAGGAGGGAAATGAGGGCATAAGAGAACCATTCGCTCATAAGTATCCTTTGTCTTGACAAACCGCGGCTTTTTAAGGGATGATGGTCCAGAAGGAATACGCGTGGAGTATCACGTCTAGCCCGCCTCTGTGCCAGGGAGCCGTTCTTTCCCAGCATGCGGCCACCTTAGCCCTACTCCCGGCCAGGGCCACGGAGTCATGATGACGAATCACAAAGGCTTTGTCCTGCTTTGGTTGTTCTTGCTGCTCTGCATCCCTTCCTTCGGAGGCGCCATGGAGATTTCGTCTAGCGCGTTTGTGGATAAGGGTACAATTCCCCTCGCCCATGTCATGCCCGGGGCGGGTGGGCAAAATGTCTCCCTGCCCCTGCAGTGGTCCGAAGTGCCGGCGGGCACCAAATCCCTGGCCCTGGCCATCGTCGATCCCCACCCCGTGGCCAACAACTGGGTCCATTGGCTGGTCATCAACATCCCGCCGGACGTGAAGGAATTGCCGGCCGGCGCCTCCCGCCGGGCCATGCCGCCCGGCGCCGTGGAGCTGAAAAATTCCTTCGGCGACATCGGCTATGGCGGCCCGCAGCCGCCCAAAGGGACGGGCGACCACCCCTATGTGGTGACCATCTATGCCCTGAATGTGGCCTCTTTGGATCTGCCGGTCAACACCTCTCTGAGCGCTTTTCACAAGGCCTTGGCAGGGAAGATCCTGGCTACCGCCACCATAACCGGGATGTTTGGCCGTTAGGCTTTTGTCGACGCCAGCCCAGCAAATACCAGCCAGTCGGCCAGGGGAGAGTTATGCCCGAGGACGAACCGCTCCAGAAATATCGCCAAAAACGTGATTTTTCCAAGACTTCCGAGCCGCGCGGCGGGGAGGGCCGGGAATCGGCTGATCCTATCTTTGTCATCCAAAAACATGCGGCCCGGCGTCTGCATTATGACTTCCGCCTGGAAATCGGCGGCACCCTGAAATCCTGGGCTCTCCCCAAGGGACCGTCCACCAACCCCAGAGATAAACGCCTGGCCGTGCCCACGGAGGACCACCCCTTGGAATACGCGGATTTTGAGGGCGTCATTCCGCCGGGGGAGTATGGCGCCGGCACCGTCCTGGTCTGGGATAGCGGCACGTTCCGGAACCTGACGGAGAAAAAAGGCCAGCCCATCCCCGTGGAGCAGGCATTGGCCCACGGCCATCTCTCCATCTGGCTGGAGGGCAGGAAACTCCGGGGGGCCTATGCCTTAACCCGTTTCAAACAGGCCCCGGACGAGAGTTGGCTCCTGGTAAAAAAAGATGATGCCGAGGCCGACGCCGATCAGGACATTTTGGCGACCCGCCCCGAATCAGTCCTGAGCGGCCGGACCTTGGAGGAGATTGCGGCTGACGCAGGGTATTAACATACTGCCGGTGGCGGGCTCATGTTGCCTTCTCGCCAGCCCGGCATGTCGGCTGAGCAATGGCCACCCTCGATTTTTCCCTCTTCCCTGTCCCCTGTTCTTTGTTCCCGCGTCCCTGTCATCTTTCCAGGATGACCACTGCCACTCCATAATCTCCTTCATCGCTGAGGGACACAAACATGCCGGTGACGCCGTGCTGTTCACAGAGGCGGGCGGCCCGGCCGCTGACCCGCAGGTCCGGCCGGCCGGAAGGAGCTGGGACCACCGCCACGTCCCGCCAGAAGATGCCGCCCTGCCGCAGACCCACCCCCAAAGCCTTGGAAAAAGCCTCCTTGGCGGCGAAGCGGAGGGCGTAGTTATACTCCGGTCGGGCATGGGAGTCGCAATAGGCGATCTCCTCCGACGTAAAGAGGCGTTCTTTGAATCGATCCCCGAATCGCGCCAGGACGGCGGCGATCCGGGGAATTTTAACCAGGTCAACACCGATGCCGACGATCATAGTCCGGGTTTCTTAAGCGGCCGCAACCTTGGCCATGGTCGGCGCCTCGGTCCGCCCGAAGGCGATCTCCAGCACTTCGTCCATGCGTTCCACGAAGTGGAACTGCAGTTCTTCTTTGACGTTGGCCGGAATATCCTCCAGGTCCTTGGCATTCTGGGCCGGCAGGATGACCTCTTTGATCCCGGCCCGATGCGCGGCCAGGACTTTGTCTTTGATGCCGCCCACCGGCAGGACCCGGCCCCGCAGGGTGATCTCCCCGGTCATGGCCAGGCCTTTTTTCACCGGCCGGTCCGAGAAGAGAGAGACCAAGGCGGTGAGCATGGCCACACCGGCCGAGGGCCCGTCTTTAGGGATGGCCCCCGAGGGAACATGCACGTGGATGTCCGTATCTTTAAAGAAATCCTCTTCCACGCCGATGTAGGGGGCCCGGGCCCGGATATAGCTGAGGGCCGCGTCCACCGACTCCCGCATGACCTCGCCGATCTGGCCGGTGAGTTTCAGTTTACTGCTCCCCGGCATTTTCAGGGCTTCGATGAAGAGGATTTCGCCGCCCACGGGGGTCCAAGCCAGACCGGTGGCCACCCCCGGCTCGGGATGGTCCAGGGCCGTTTCTCGGAAGAATTTGGCCGGCCCTAGATAGGTTGGGACATCGGCCGCCGTAATGGTCTTCGACGTCAGCAGGCCTTCGGCCACCTCCCGGGCCACCCCCCGGCAGAGGGCGGCCACCTCCCGCTCCAGGTTCCGCAGGCCCGCTTCCCGGGTGTAATCGGCCACCACCAGGCGCATGGCCTCGGGGGTGATGGTCAACTGCTCCGGCCTGAGGCCGTGGGCCTCCAACTGGCGGGGCAGCAGGTAGTCAAAGGCGATCTGGACCTTCTCCTCTTCGGTATAGCCCGGCAGCTGCAGGACCTCCATCCGGTCCCGGAGGGCCGGCGGGATGGTGTCCAGCATATTGGCGGTGGTGATGAACATCACCTTGGAGAGGTCAAAACCCACTTCCAGGTAGTGATCGGAGAACGAAGAATTCTGCTCCGGGTCCAGGACCTCCAGGAGGGCCGAGGCCGGGTCGCCCCGGAAATCGGTGCCGATCTTGTCCACTTCGTCGAGGATAAAAACCGGGTTATTGCTGCCGGCCCGACGGATGCTCTGGATGATGCGGCCGGGCATGGCACCCACGTAGGTGCGCCGGTGGCCCCGGATTTCCGCTTCATCCCGCACGCCGCCCAAAGAAAGGCGCACGAATTTGCGTCCCAGGGCCCGGGCTATGGATTTCCCCAGCGAGGTCTTGCCGGTGCCCGGCGGTCCCACGAAACAGAGGATGGAGCCCTTCATATCCGGTTTCAGTTTGCGCACCGCCAGAAACTCCAAGATGCGTTTTTTCACCTTCTCCAGGTTATAATGATCCTCATCCAGGATTCGGCGGGCTTCCGCCAGATCCAGCCGGTCTTCGGTGCTCACCGACCAGGGCAGTTCGATCATCCACTCCAGGTAGTTGCGGATAACCTGATGATCCGGCGAAGTGGGCGGGATGCGGCTGAGCCGGTTTAACTCCCGCTCAGCCTCTTTAAAGGCGGCCTCGGGCAGTTCTGCCTCCAGGAGGCGGTTCTGCAGATCGGCGATCTCCTGGGAGCGCTCATCCGTCTCCCCCAACTCCTTCTGCAGGGCCTTGATCTGTTCCCGGATGTAATAATCCTTCTGGGCCTTGTCCATTTCCGTCTTGACATTGGCCTGGATCTGCTTGCCCAATTCCAGGATTTCGATCTCCCGGTTGATCAGGCGCAGGACCTTGCGCAGGCGCTCTTTGACGTCAATGGTCTCCAGCAGGTCCTGCTTCTCCGCCTTGGCGACGTTCAGGCTGCCGCCGGCGACATCAGCCAAGACCCGGGGATCGTCCAGTTCCTGGACCATGGCCCCCAGTTCGGTGGGCAGATAAGGGGAGAGCTCGGACATCTTCTGGAACAGGCCTTTGAGACCGGCCACCATGCCGTCGATCTCCAGATCAGCTTCGTAACTTTCGGGGATGGGAGTCACCCGGGCCTGCAGGTAGGGTTCGGTATCGACGATCTCTTCCACCCGGAAGCGATAGAGGCCCTGAACCAGGAGGCGCACCGCGCCTTCCTGGGTCTTACCCATTTTGAGGATCACTGCGGCCGTCCCTACCGGGTAGAGGTTATCAATGGTATAGACCTCGGTGGCCGGCTGCCGGCTGGTCAAGATGCCGATGATTTTGTCCTTAAGAAGAGTCTCGTCGATCAGCCGTTGGGCCGACTCCTCCCACAGAGCTAAGGGAATGATCAGCCGGGGGAACAGGACCAACTCGCTCATGGGTAATATGGGCAGCAACCGCGAGTCGCCGGCGTCGGTCACCGGTGTGGCGGTATTGGGCTCGTCATTCGGCAGGGTTTCTCTTTCATCCATAGACATATCCATTTATCCTTCAAAGGAATTACCCGGCTCCAGGGGTCATTCTTCTTCTCGTATGGCAATGTGGCGGGGCGGACTGGCCTGACGCCAGTGGAGCCTGATAATGAGGATACCGTTTTGGTATTCCGCCTCCACCTGTGAGTCATCAATGGTTTTGGGCAATTGAAAACGTCTGGCAAAACTGCCGTAGTCGATCTCCAAGCGGTGGAAGCGCCTGACCGGATCGTTGGCAGGGAAACGCCGCCTCCCCTCCACCACTAATTCTTGGCGGTGCAAGGTCAGGGCAATGTCAGCGGCATTGAGACCGGCCAAATCCATGCGGATGACAAGGGCTTGAGGCGTCTCATAGATGTCGGCGGCCGGCTGAAACTGGGGAGCTGTGGCAGTGGCCGGCCCACCCCAGGGACCGAACATATTCTCCATGAGGCGCCGCATTCTCTCTTCCATCATCTCAAAATCTTTGGCAAATTTTATTTTTATGGGAGCCATTGAGGCAGTCCTTCCCAATGGATTACTGATTGGCAATGGCACAAATTCAGCCATTTGCCAGGGTTAATAAGGTACCGTGCACCTGGAGTACATGGTAAGTTCATAGTGAACCCTTGTAAAGATCCGGCAGGAAATTTTGACGGGTACCGGCGAGTTGAGATCTGATCCCCGTTTGGGCAGATTTCCAAAGCTAAGCGATGGTGAAAGTTTTGTCTGCAGGCTCTCGGCCAGGTACCGGCGGGCGTTGATCCTGCCCCGGGAGAGGGTTAGAGATGCGGTCCGGCAGCCTCCTGGCCCTTTGCTTTACCTTTGCCCCCTAATATAAGCGGCTGATCAGTCTGCCGGTACGGTACAGGGAGATGGGCCCATCCATGGAGATGCAGATGCCCAGGACATTGGGATAATAGGCGGTGATTTCCCGGGTTGCCTGGTGGCGGGTGCCGCTGCCCAATTCATCACCGGCCAGCGGCGGCAACTGCAGGCCGGTGGCTTTCAGGCGGGCGCCGAAATGGGTCACTGACAGCTTTTCATTTACGATGACGGCGCCGTCGGGTTTGGCCAGCCCCAGGAGAATGGCGCTCCGACGCTGGTCCAGAGGCGCGGGTTGGGCCAGCCGCACTTCGTTTTCAATGGGGACAAAGGGCTCCTGGAGCTTGGCAGCGCTCAGTCCCACCAGGACAATGCCTCCCCGGGCATTGGCCCGCATGCCCCGGAAAAGATTCCGCAACTGCTGCAACGCTTCGGCATGGTTGCCTGCCGGACAGATGCTGCGCAATTGGCGCTCCAGTTCCTGCCAAAAGACGTCCTGAAACAGAGGGATTTGCAGACGGCCGTGCCGGTATTCCAACAACGAGAGGGGAATCCGTTTGTTTTGCCGGCCTTTCAGAGCCAGCCAAAAATTAAACCGGCCCCGGCGGGAGATGGTAGCCAGGGGTAGGGACTCCCGCCAGGCCCGGACTGTGATCAACTGGCGTTGAGTGCCTTCGGGGAGATGGAGGATCCCGACGATCCGATTGTGATGCGCCGCCAGGAAGGTGGTGCGGCCATCTGCATTAAGCAAGAGCTGTTTAATGGGTTCCAGCCCCTCGGTTAACAACGGCCTTTGGGATTCGTGATACAAAAACAGGTTGGGCCAACGACTCTGTTGTTCCGCCAACGATTTGTCAGGGGACAGGAAGGCGAAGCCGGTGAAAAGACGTTCGCCCTCAATGGTATAATAAAGAAGCTGTTTAAAGAGACGCACGCCGCGGATCAAGGCCTCCTCGGCGCTGCTCCCGGGTATCTCGCAGCGTTTCAGATCCGCCGGTGTGTACAACCGGGTGCCGATATACGGCGTATCCTGGGCATCCAACTTCACCGTGGCGCAGGGAATCCAGACCAAGGACTGCAAGTAGCGCGCAATCACCTGTTCTTCCAGGGAGTAGGGCGCAAAGGCCAAAAAATCCTGCTGGACCACCCCGGCATGGATGGCAAGAACATAGAACCAGGCCAGCCCGAAGAGAATGCTGATAAAACGACAATGAAAGGGCGATAATAAAAACGAGGACTGGGAAGTGCTGAGTTTAAAATAATCGACTTCCTCCCCTAATTGTAATCTGATCAGGTGAAAGAGGGAACCGCTCGCCGTATCTTCCTGGTTGGGAAAAAGCGTGCCCTGAATCACCAACTTATGCCGTCGGGTATGAACCGCCAAAAAAGGGAACAATTCGACCCCGACTTTGGGATGGGGTACCTCCCAGCCATGAAACGCCTCCAACTCCCGGCTTAAGGTGCAGGTGGTGATGTCCTCCAAGAGGCGGTTCAGCTCAGTGGAAGCAATCAGGGCCAGGTAACTCTGGCGCAATTGCACCAGATCAATGGCTTTAGTTGAAAAGCGGGGCATGGTCAAGGTTCTCTTGTTGGGATATTCTCTTTTATTGAGCTTTATTACTCATGGTCATTAGTTGGATAAATCACTTGCGAACCGGGAAAATTCATCCTTACTGCAAATGGCTGGCGTGGACGGGCCCGGCAATCCGCCCCACTAACTGACTACTGACAACTGGTAACCGCCCGTCTTTTTCTTCTCGGCATTGCCGGCCGTCTGGGGTTATGGTTTTGGTGGAATGCTGGTATAATAAAAATAAGAACGGTATAGCCATTCCCGATGGTATTGGCTATTATATCCCAGGATCATAAAAAAGTTAAGTCAGATGAACCTTGACGGTGTTAACTAAGGTGGCAGTCGCGCCTAGCAGCGAGCTGGCCCCCCCACTTGATGCCGCCCAAAACGACCAGATCTATGCCCTACTCTGATCTAAAAACCTTTATCTTCGGCTGGCGCCAGCGGGAGCAGCCCCCTGCCGGGGGGGCAAGTCAGGTGCGGCGCTTCAGTTTCCTGCTCTCCAAATATGCCCTGCTGTTGATGACCTTGATTACCCTCCTGCTATTGGCGGTCAGTGTGTACCTGGGCTACATTTCGGCGGACCAGATGCGCCGGATCATTAAGGAGGATTTTAATCAGCAGCAGCTGATGTTGGCCCGGCATACCGCCAATATCTTGGAACAGGATATTGATTTCCTGAAACGGGAGCTGACCACTCTAAATTTCTCGGCCGCGGTGGAGTACCTGGAACCCCTCACCTGGGCCAACCGCTTACGGGTGACGCTGTCCAGTGTCCGGGAAGATGGGGTTATCGAGATCCGGCGGATCAACCGGGAAGGCAACCGGGCCTATCTGGTGGATGAGCGGGGGGTGGAGCATATTATTGCCGGCACTTTCCAGGATGAGTCTTTTTTTGTCTGGGCCGCGGATCCCCGCCATAAGGGACAAATCTATATCCAGCCGGTGAGTACGAATGTCCCAAATTTTACCGGACGCCTGATCATGATCATGGCTATACCCACCTATGAATTATCCGCGGATGAGAGCCACCCGCAGCCCTCCGGCGAATTTTCCGGGGTCTTGGCCTTTTTCATCGACGCCCACCGGTTGGCCAAGAAGTTTAGCCAGAACATCACGAGCGGCAAATCCGGCTATGCCTGGATTATGGATAGCCAGGGCACCTTTTTGAACCATCCGGAGCATTCCTTTATCGGTCAGAATGCCTTTACGGTCCGCAAGGAACGCATGCCGGCCATCTCCTTTGATGCCATCAACGAGATTCAGCGTCAGAAAATGCTTGCCGGCCAGGAGGGTTGGGGGGAGTATATTTCGGGCTGGCACAAGGGGCAAGAAGGGGTTTTGAAAAAGTTGATCGCCTATGCGCCCGTCCGTCTCCTCAGCCCCGATGTCATCAGCAGCGAAAAAAACCCCTATTTCTGGTCTGTGGCCGTGGTGGCACCGGCCAGCGAAGTGGAAGGGGTTATCCATTCCGTCTATTTTCGCCAATTCTTCCTCCAGATCATCATCGGTTTCTTCGTCCTGTTGGGCGCCATCTTTATGCTGCATTATCGCTATGAACGCCAGTTTACCGTGTCTTTGGAAGAAGAAGTGGAACGCCAGAAGAAGGAGCTCCAGAAAAAGGAAGAGCAATATAAGGCCTTGGTGGAAAATGCCGCAGATTTGATCTACACGGTAGATTTAGAAGGACGGATCTTATCCATGAACCGCTATGCGGCCAAACTCTTTTCCCGGCGGCGGCCGGTGACCGCGCAGGCAGCCGGAGAATTGGAGAGCGATCCGGAGGCCAAACCAGATATTTTCATCGGCAAGACCCTCTTTGACCTGATGTCGCCGCGCTCCGCCGAATTTCATTTGGAATGGATGGACGAGATCAAAAAAACCGGCAAAATCATCAGTAAACGCCATACCATTACCATCGGCGAGCGGGAGTTCTGGTTCTCCACCAGCATTGTTGGCCTGAAGGATGAACAGGGCAACATCTATGCCTTTGAAATTATCTCCCGCGACGTCACCGGCCGCAAAACCTTGGAGGACCGCCTGATTAATATGGAAAAGTTGGCCTCCGTCGGTACCCTGGCCGCCGGCGTCGCCCATGAGATCAATAATCCCATCGCCGTCATTTTGGGGTTTAATGAAATCCTCCTGGAGCAGACGGTTGCTATCCCAGAGATTCACGAGACCTTGCAGATCATTGAAGAAGAGGGGCTGAAATGCAAGCGGATCGTCGAAAACCTGTTGACCTTTGCCCGGTCGCCGGAGCGCACCGAGACGACCACCGATCTGGGTGAAACGCTGGCGAAGCTTATCACTGTAGTAAAGAACACCCTGCTGACCAAAAAAATCCGGCTGGAGAGTGACATCACCCCCAATCTGCCACGGGTGCAAGGTGATCCCCAGGAATTACAACAGGTCTTCATTAATCTGATAAATAATGCCGTGGCGGCCATGAAGGCCGGTGGCATCCTGTGGATTAGGACTCGGCTGACTGCCGATGGCCAAAAAGTAGATGTGATCATCGAGGACACCGGCAGCGGCATCCCCAAAAAGGATCAGCCCCGCATCTTTGATCCCTTCTTTACCACCAAAAAGGTGGGCGAAGGCACCGGTCTGGGTCTGTCAGTATCCTATGGCATTATTAAGAAAATCGGTGGGGATATCGACTTTGTCAGCTATCCGGCCGATGAATATCCCGAAAAGCACGGGACCATTTTTACCGTCCACCTCCCTGTGGCCGGCACCCAAGAGAGTAGTCCAGGTCAGGGGACAAAGGTCGACTAGAAGTGTGATGATCCGACCGTCTTCTTCCTAACCCCCTCTTCATCGGGCAACTCTGGATCACCTATTTGAGATATGCTGCGAGGAGACAACATTATGCGGGCAAGAATTCTGGCGGTAGATGATGAACCGAACATGCTGCGCTTGCTGAAAACTATCCTGACCAGTAAAACCGAGCACGAGGTCGTTACCACCAACAACCCCATGGAAGCAGCCAAACTCCTGAAGGAAGAACCCTTTGACCTGCTCATCACTGATCTCAAGATGCCGATCTTGGACGGTATGGACCTCATCGAAACAGTGAAACAGATCGATCCGAACCTGCCCATCATTATGATTACGGCCTATGGGACCATCGAAACCGCGGAAGAGGCCATCCAAAAAGGGGCTTACGACTACATTACCAAACCGTTCCGGCAAGAGGCCATCCTCATCACCTTGAAACGGGCCCTGGAATGGCGGCAGATGCAGTTGGAGCTCAAGAGCCTGAAAAAATAACTTCAAGAGGCACCGGGACCTGAGGTCAGAGGCACGGAAGCGCCCTGGGGGCTCTCGAAGATGATGTCAGCCAACCACGATGTTTAAATTTTTACGCCGTTTTTTAAAAGAGGAACCGGACGAACAGGCACTGTTGCGGGAAAAATTTGTCCATTTCCGCCGCCTGCTGGACAACAATAATCTGGCCTTGGCCACCATGGCGGATATGGAGGAAAAGGCTTCGGGAGACTTCCTCTTCGACACCGGCTACCTTGACTCCCAGGTCCAGACCCTGAGCAGCGCCGTGGGCGAGATGATCGAAGCCCTCCACCACCTGACCAAGGATCGCTACCGCCAACTGGACTTGGTTTATAACGACGTTCTCCAAAAATTGCTGGCAACCCTCAAGACCGGCGCCATTGTCCCGGCAACTCCGCCGATCCTCTGGCTGGATCAGCTTTCCAAAGAATTGTCCGCCAGTTGCGGTGCCAAGATGGCCAACCTGGGGGAAATCCGCAACCGCCTGCAACTACCCACCCCCCAGGGATTTGTCATCACGGCCAGCGCCTACCAAAATTTTTTGACCAAGTCCGGATTGGCCGCACAGATTGAGTCGATCCTGGAGGAGGCGGATCTCAAGGACCTGCGGTCCGTGGAGACGATCAGCCAACAGATCCGGGCCATGATTAGAGAAGCTTCCTTGCCGACCGATCTGGTGGCGGTCCTGCACGAGGCGGCCGCGACTTTTCAGGATCGGCCCATCGCTGTCCGCTCCAGTGCTGTGGGTGAAGATACGCTGTTCTCTTTTGCCGGCCAATTTGCCACCTTACTCAATGTCCCGCCGTCAGCCATTGTGGATCATTATAAAGAGATCGTGGCCAGCAAGTTCACCCCCCAGGCCATCTTCTACTGGAAATTCCAGGGGTTTTCTCTGCATGAGCTGCCCATGGCGGTGGGCTGCCTGACAATGGTACCGGCCCGGGCCAGCGGCGTCATGTTTTCTCTGAACCCTCAGGCACCTGAACAGCAGAGCCTCATCATCACGGCGGTGTGGGGCTTGGGTACCTTTGCCGTGGACGGCTCAGTATCCCCGGATATTTTTGAGCTGAAAAAAGCAGCCGGCTTCCCGGTCCTCTCGAAACGACTTGGCCAGAAGAAAAAAGCCCTCCGTCCCCAACCGGGCGGCGGCCTGCAAGAGGAGGACCTGAGTCCGGCGGAGGCCTCCCAACCCTGTTTGCACGAGGAGCAACTGCAGACATTGGCCGAGATCGCCTGCCGCCTGGAGGAACACTTCCAGGGACCTCAAGATATTGAATGGGCCCTGGCGGCAAGCGGGGAGATCATCATCCTGCAATCCCGACCGCTGCGGCTCAGCGCCCCGGCTTTTCGGGGCCGCCGTCCAGAAAAACCCCATGTCTCCGTACCACCGTTATTGAGCCAAGGGGTCCGGGCCGTGGGCGGCGTCGCCGCGGGTCCGGTCTTTATGCTCCGGCGGGACGAGGAGATCCCCCACATCCCCGCCGGGGCAGTCGTTGTGCTGCGGCAACCCTCCTCCCGCCTCGTCCAGGTCATGGATCGGCTGGCCGCCATCCTCACCGAGGTGGGCAGCCCCACCGACCACATGACCATCCTGGCCCGCGAATTCCAGGTGCCGACCCTGGTGGATGTCAAGGGCGTCCGCCAGACCCTGCACACCGGTCAGGAAGTGACCGTGGACGCCGATCTGGCCGTCATCTATCCCGGCATCTGTACCGAGTTGCTCAGCAAGCCGGTGGGACCTGCCGAACCCTGGCGCCAGGATCCAGTCTTTGTCCGATTGAGAAGTGTGCTGGCACATATCAGCCCTCTCCATCTCCTGGACCCGGCCAGCCCGGATTTTGCTCCCGGGGCCTGTCGCACGTTTCATGATCTCACCCGCTTCTGCCATGAAAAAGCCATGGACGCCATGTTCCAACTGGATGTGGAAGCCTCGGCCCAGGCCAAGGGCGTCAGCCGCTTCCGCTCCGATCTGCCCATCAACCTCTTTGTCCTGGATCTGGGCGGCGGCTTAAGGGAGCCGGGGAAGCCCCTGATTACCGAGGATGATGTGACCTGCCCCCCTTTCCGTGCCCTTATGCAGGGTTTTTGCCATCCCGACGTTCGCTGGGCCGGCCAAGTAGCCGTGGATTTCAAGGGATTTATCTCAGTCTTTGCCAACACCCTGTACGATCAAAATAAGGCCGACACCACCCTGGGGGGCAAGAGCTTTGCCATCATTACCGATAGATACGTCAACCTGAACTCCCGCCTGGGATACCACTTCGGGCTGGTGGACGCTTACGTTGATGAGGAGCGCAACGACAATTACATCACCTTTCAATTCAAAGGCGGGGCCGCCAGCCTGGAGCGCCGGGAACGACGGGCCCAACTCCTGGCCCTGCTCCTCGAGGATATGGGCTTCAAAGCCCAGGCCAACAGCGACCTGGTACGCGGTCGGCTGGTGAAATATTCCCGGGAAGAGACGATCGAAATTCTCATACAGGTGGGCACCCTGCTGGCCTTTTCCCGCCAGTTAGACCTGGCCCTGGCCAGCGATGATGTCATGCACAAGATCATGGCAGCCTTTAAAGCTGGGGACTACGGCCTCCGATCTCTGCAAGAAGCTTAAGACACCTCTCCCCTCCCCTACCCTGCCGACGCCAACGTGAGGCCGGTTCTGTGCCGCAACAGCCAACCCTGGCAGGCCGCCAAAGAAGTGCGCAGCAATGAAGCCGTGCAGCTCCGCTTATCTAGAAATTTACGATAATTGGAAAAAATTTTTTGCATTATCCAATGGGCAAAGCAAGGACCAAAAGAATAACAAATCAATTTTCTTAGTGAAAATATTTTTAATAGGTATTAATATATAAGTACTTTGGCGATGTTGTGAACCCGCAAAAAAGCCATTAGTATAATAAACATTGTTTAGAACCATTCCCTGAACAGTTTCCAGCCATGAGTGCTCAGTCCGACAATGACAACCTCCAGCCCTCCCCCCCTGCTTTGCAGGGGGAACGGCCTGGCATTGCTAAGAGCAGCCCTCCCCGGCAGCTTTACCGCCTCCTATTCAACGCGGTCAATGACGCCATTATCCTGGTGGACGCGCAGACCGGGACCTTGGTCACCGTCAATGATACCTTCTGTCAGATGACCGGCTTTAGCCGCCAGGAAGCCAAGGGTCTATCCATCGAAGAGCTTTTTGCCGGCACCCCTCCGAATACCATGCAGGCAGCCAGGGAGGGTATCCGCCGCGCCGTGGCAGAAGGCCCGCAACTTTTTGAATGGCAGGCCCAGGATCGGCATGGCCGGCGGCATTGGGTCGAAATGAATCTGAAAGCCTTGCCGCTGGGCCGCAAGACGTATGTCCTGGGGACCATCCGAGATATTCAGGCCCGCAAGGAGATGGAGGGCAAAGTCCAGCAGGGTGAGGGCGCCATGATGGCCCTGTTGGATGCCCTGCAGGATGTGGCCCTGCTGCTGGACCCCAACGGCGTCATTCTCGCCGCCAACCAGACAGCCAGAAATCGCCTGCAGTCCTCGGCAGGTGATTGCTTGGGCCGCAATGTATTTGATCTTTTGCCGCCGTCGGTGGCCGAGAATCGAAAGGCTCAGGCCGAGGCGGTCTTCCGGACCGGCAAGGCGGCCCATTTTGAAGATGAGAATGCCGGCCAGCATTTCCTCAATATGCTCTACCCTATTTTTGACTCCCAGGGTCAGGTAAGCCAGTTAGGCATCTATGCCATGGACGTCACCGAGGCCCGGAAAATGCAGCGGGAGTTGGCCAAAACCAAAAGCCGCCTGCAGTGTCTGCTGGATCATGTGCCGGTGGCCCTGTATGGTTGTCACCCCGAGGATTTCGGACATCTGACCTATCTCAGCAAGAGCATCTCCCGGCTGACCGGCTTCACCCCTGAGGAGCTTTTAGCCGATCCCTTCTTCTGGAACCAGCGCATCCATCCCGAGGACCGACACCTTCTCCAGCAGCGCCGCCAGGAAGGTCATGGATCAGAACCCCTATCTTTGGAATATCGTTTCCGCCACAAAAACGGCACGTATCTCTGGCTCCACGATGAATTTGCCCTGGTCCGCGACCAGCAGGATCAACCGTTGGAATATATCGGCTCCCTGCTTGATGTTACTACGACCAAAGAGGCCCAGGAAAAATTGGCCCGGAGCGAAGCCCGCTACCGGGCCATTGTCGAGTGTCAGAACGATTTGATCTGTCGGTTCACTCCTGAAACTACTCTGGTGTATGTCAACGAGGCCGTCTGCCGCTTTCTGCAACAAACCCGGGAAGCTCTCCTCGGTACCGCCGTTGCAGCTTTCCTCAGTAACGGCGATCAGCAGAACCTCATGGCTTGGCTTGCCACCTTGAGCCCCGATCGCCCGGTGGCCCACCGGGAATATCAGGTCTTCCTGCCCGATGGCTCCCGGCGGTGGCTGTCCTGGATGGTTTATGCCTTCTTTGACGACCGGGAGCAGGTGCAAGAGTTTCAGGCCGTCGGCCGGGATATCACTGAACGGGTGACTGCCGAAAAGGCCTTGCGCCAGAGCGAACAACGCTTCCGCACCTATGCGGAAAACTCCCTGGTAGGCGTGTTGGTCCTCCAGGATCAGCGCCTGCGCTATGTCAACCCGGCCCTGGCCCGGATGTTTGGCTATGAGCCTGCCGAATTGATCGATGTCATCGATGTCATGGAGTTGGTCCACCCTGACTATCAGGATTTATTGCGGAAGAAGATCAGAGCGAGGTTGGCCGGCGCCCCCCCAGAGCAGTATACCATTCAGGGCCGCCGCCGGGATGGCCGCGTGATTTACTGCGAATTGACCGGCAGCCTCATCGACTTCCAACATCGACCGGCGATCTTGGCGACCGTCATTGATATGACCCAGCGTTGGGAAGCTGAGGCGGCGCTCCGGGCCAGCGAAGAAAAGTTCCGCTACCTCGTGGAAAAGATGAACGATGGCCTGGGAATCTGTGATGCGGAACAGCGCATCGTGTATGTCAACCCCCGGTTTTGCGAGCTCGTCGGCTACTCGGAAGTGGAGTTGCTGGGGCTGCCGCTGACCAAGTTGTTGGACGAAGCGAATCAACAGATCTTTACCGAACAGTTTGCCCGTCGACAAGCCGGGGCAGAGGCTCCTTACCAACTGTCCTGGACCCGGAAGGACGGCACCCAGGTGCCCACCCTGATTTCCCCCCGACCGTTGTTTGATGAGAACGGCCGCTTCCAGGGCAGCTTCGCCATCATGACGGATATCACCGTTTACCGTCAGGCGGAAGCCGCCCTGCAGCGCCGGGAACAATATTTCCGCCAGCTCACGGAAAATGTCTCCGACGTCATCGGCCTGCTCACGACCGATGGTCTGATCAAATACCTCAATCCGACGGTGGCCCGGCTGCTGGGTTTCACCTCTCAGGAATTACAGGGTACCTCATTTTTCAATCTGGTGCATCCCGCGGAAGTGGATACCTTGCGCCGGCGCTTTCAAGGGCAGCTGCAGCAGGCCGAAGAAGATTTCAGCGCCATTGTCCAGGTGCGGCATCAGAATGGCACCTGGCATATCTGGCAGATAAAGGGGAAAAATCTCCTGGATGATCCCATAGTCGCCGGGATTGTTATCAATGCCCAGGATGTTACCGAGCAGAAGAAGTTGGAGGAAGCCCTGCAGCAGTCCGCCAAAAAACTGCGAGCCCTGACAACCCAGATCTTTGCCGCCCAGGAGACCGAGCGCCGGCGCTTGTCCCTGGAGCTCCATGACGAATTGGGCCAATCCCTCACCGTCCTGAAGCTGCAGCTCCGCGCCATTGCCAATAAGTTGCGCAAAGATCAGACGCAATTGAAAGAGGAATGCTCCCAGATGTTGGCGTACATCAATGGCGTGGTGGAGAACGTCCGGCGTCTCTCCCATGACCTCTGTCCCTCGTTGTTGGAAAACGTCGGCTTGGGCGCGGCCTTGCGCCACCTGTTGGAAAATTTCCAGCAGTTCTACCAAGTCACCGAAAACCTCAAGGAACTGGACAATTTTGAAGCAATCCTGCCCGCCGCCGCCAAAATCCACCTCTACCGCATTTTCCAGGAACTCTTTACCAACATTGATAAACATTCCCAAGCCAGCGCCATCCGAGTGGAGGTGCAGCAGGTAAACAACCGCCTGTCAATTACCATTGCCGATAACGGTCGGGGTTTCCCAACCGGGGAGGGCGACCTCAAACTCGGTCAGACCGGGCTCGGCCTGTCAGCTATCAGTGAGCGGATCCTCATGCTCGGCGGCACCCTGGATATACAAAACCAAGAACAAGGCGGCACTCGCATACATTTTACGGTGCCTCTCCAGAAAAAATCTTTAAATAAAAAGAAAGGATAAATCGACATGCGTCCCTACACGGTGGTGATTGCTGATGATCACGTCATGTTTCGACAGGGGTTGAAGAAGATTATCGATGCCAATCCGGCTTATAGCATCGTGGGTGAGGCCAGCACCGGAGCGGAACTCTTGGAGCTCCTCAAAAAGACCACCCCTGATCTCGTCCTACTGGACATCTCCATGCCCCAACTGCAGGGTTTGGACGCGGCCAAAGAGATAAAAAAGCGTTATCCCAAAGTCAAGATCCTTATCCTGACCATGCACAAGAGCAATGAATATCTGAATTATGCCCTCAGCATCGGTGCTGATGGCTATCTCCTCAAAGAGGATGCCGACTCAGAACTGTTTTCGGCCATCGACACAGTCCGCCACCACGGCGTCTATATTTCGCCGCTCCTCTCCCCCCAACTCAAGGACCTGCTCCTCCGCAAATACCGTGAAGAGCGCAGCCAGGTCCCAGAGGACCCTTTGACCAAACGGGAAAAAGAGATCCTGCGCCACATTGCTGAAGGAAAATCCAGCCGGGAGATCGGCGCCCTTTTGGATATCAGCTCCCGCACTGTGGAACATCATCGGGCCAATATGATGCGCAAATTAGGCTGCCGCAAGATCGCCGAATTAGTGCGCTATGCTATCCAAAAAGGCTACACCGCGGACCAAGTTTTTCCCATCATGCCCTAACCTGGGAGCTCAATATACCAGCCGGCCAGAGGTGCGGCTCCAGATGGTTTGTCGGGATGTTCAAAGGAAGCAACCGCCTGGCTGACGGGGCGCAGTTGCAACCACACCGGAAGGAAGGGGGTTCGGGGGACGATAGAAAATAATATTTTTTTACAATTTTAAGTCTATATACCTATAAATTAGGAAGTTGTAACGATTGCCAAATAGATTTTGCACGTTTATCATTATTATGTAAAAAACGATCCTAAGAAAGGATCATTCTGCTCCAGAACGGTGGTGATTGAGGTGTGGCCATCATCGCCGGCTTGGGCGGCAGAAAAAACGAGCAACGAGGTTTACTATGGCTCATCTTCATAAAAAGGTCAAGAAAGATCACACCTATTATTATATTCGGGAGTCCCAGCGCATCAAAGGCCGGCCCACCATTGTCAATCAAGTGTATCTGGGCACGGCCGATAAGGTGCAGTCTCTCTTGGATTTCCCCGAAGGAAGTCTGCCGGAGGGTTTTTCTCCGAAGGAATATGGCTCTGTCTTTCTCATCAACGAATTAGACCAGGATATTGACCTGGCGGCCACGATCGATGAACTGCTGCCGCCGGGCAAAAAGATCCGAGGGCCGTCGTTGGGTGAGATCATTTTTTATGCTGCCATGAACCGCGCCATTGCTCCCACCAGCAAACGCAAGTTGGCGGCCTGGTATGAACAGACAGACATCCAACGCATCCGCCCGGTGCGACTGGTCTCCCTGAGCTCCCAGAATTTCTGGAACCATTGGGACCGCATCCGCACCCCGGAACTGGAGAAAATCAAGAACCGGTTTTTCAAAAAGATATTTTCTTTAACCGACCCGGCCGACAACGAACATCTGTTATTGGAGGCCAGTCTGTTGTTTCCGGCGCCGGTCAATGGCGCCGGCGCTCGCGGTTCGGCCAATCCGCCCAGATTGGCCAAACCGCCGCGGCGGGGCGTGAAAGTGGCCCTGTTGACTAACCAAAAGGGTATTCCCGTTTATTATCAGGCGTATGACGAGGACGAACCGGTCGCCAAGTATTTCGATCAGATTCTCACCACGCTGTTGGGCAAGGTGACGACTTTGGGCGGGGTCTATCAGGACCTGACCATCCTCATGGGTCTCGGCATCAACAGCATGGCGCTGCGGGAAAAGATCGCCGGCAACGAGCAGGTGCATTACTTAGCGGCCGTGTCCCCCGATGCTTCGCCGGAACTCTTAGCCCTGCCCTTGTCCCGCTATCAGATTCTGCCTTGCCGGCACAATCAACGGCTGCAGGCCCAGGGTGAGTCGCACTACGGCATCCGTTATGCCGGCCCCCGTCAGACTGAGGCTGGGCAAGAGATCATTCTCTTTGATCCGGCCATGTTTAAGAAGGCAAAGCGGGAGCTGCGGGATAAGGTGCAAAAGTTGCGGCAAGACTTGATTGTCTGGCAGCGGGAACTACGCCAACGGCCCGCGGATATGTTTGCCACAGAAATTCAGAACCGTTTTGCCAACCGCTGCCAGGATCTGGGCTTGCCCCCCGACGTCATGGACCTTTCCTGCATCTGGGAGAACGGCAAGAACTTCGTGCAGATTCGCCTGAATCGTCGGTATTGTACCGACCTGCTCAAGAGGATGGGGAAGATTGTCATCCAAACTGACCGCCGGGATTGGTCGCCCGAGGCCTTCTGTGACCTGGCCGTGGAGCGGGGTCTGTTGGGCGACAGCCCCAACCGGCCGCAGACTATCTTTCAGTCGGCCCTGACGCCGCAATATCATTGGACCGATTCCAAGATCCCCATTCACGTCTTTGTGTGCATGGTGGCCTTAACGTATCTCTGTTTCCTGAACAGCCGCCTGGCCGCCGCCGGTTTGCTCGTCAACGCCAAGGAAGCCATGGAAGAGATGCGGGCTTTGAAAACAGCCATCTTCCTGCTTTCCGAGGATGCCAAACCACTGCGCCTCTTTGAAGAGCCCAGCGACCTGCAGTTGCAGATTATCGACGCCCTGGGGTATGAGATGGAAGAGGGCAGGCTGGTGCCGCAGCAGGCCGACGGCCCGGAACCATAAGCCGCAACAACTATTAAAAACACTGGGGGCGGGCTTTAAAGCCCGCCCCTGGTCAATCTGTTCCCTCTCTTGGCGCCCCCTGCCGTCTGATTTCTTTTTATGGCCGGCCACAAGGGCCACTTCTTCTTTTCTAGCCATATTTCCCTGAAATATAATCCTCGGTCCGTTCGTCTCGCGGGCGAGTAAAGATGGCGGAGGTGGGCCCGAACTCCACCAGGTCGCCCAGGAGCATGAAACCGGTGTCGCTGGAGACCCGGGCCGCTTGTTGCATGTTATGGGTGACGATGATGATGGTATAGGCCTTGGCCAGTTCCTGCATGAGATCCTCCAATTGCAACGTGGCCAAGGGATCAAGGGCGGAGCAGGGTTCATCCATGAGCAGGATTTCCGGCTCCACGGCCAACAAGCGGGCGATGCAAAGGCGCTGCTGCTGTTCTTCGGTCAGACTCAGGGCTGACTGAGACAGCCGATCCTTGAGTTCGTCCCAGAGGTGGACCGCTTGCAGGGAGCGCACCAGGATTTCCTCCAATTGCTTTTTTCCCGGCCGGCCGTGCAGAGTTGGTCCGTAGACGATATTATCGTAAATGGATAAAGGGAAGGGGTTGGGCCGCTGAAAGACCATCCCCACCTTTTTCCGGAGCTGCATGAGGTTGGTCTCCCGATGGTAAATATTGTCGCCGTCGATGAGCACCTGGCCGGTAATGGAGACCCCGTCGATAAGGTCGTTCATGCGGTTCAGAACCCGCAGCAGGGTGGATTTGCCGCAGCCCGAGGGACCGATGAGGGCGGTGATCCGCTGTCGGGCAAAGGACACATTAATATTTTTCAGGGCATGAAATCTGCCATAATAGAGGTCCAGATGGCGGATGGTGATGATGTCGGTAGTCATAGGTGCCAAGAAAATACTGTTGTCAGTTGTCAGTGGTCAATGAATGGCGCGGGCCGCCGTGGCCGCTCCAGCCCGCCGTCACCGCCGACGTGAATTTTTATGGTTCATAGGTAACGAGAAGCTGTTGCAAAAACCTGAAAGCCGATTCCATGTCATTCTGAGTGCAGCGAAGAATCTATTCTTTCCAACTAGATAAAGATCCTTCACTTCGTTCAGGATGACAAGAAAAGAGGTTTTGCAACAACCTCCAATATAACTCATGGCAATTCGTCAATAAATGGCGTAGCGCGCCGCCCTGGGGAGTTGTCGCTCCTGGCCCTCCTCTGCCCCTTTCCCTTAACCAAACCGACCCGAGATGTAATCGTCCGTCTCCTTCTGTTTCGGCACCATGAAGACTTCCGGGGTGACGCCGTATTCCACCAGACGGCTCATGAGCATGAAAGCCACCTTATCCGAGCAGCGGGCGATCTGTTTGGTGTTGTTGCTCACCAGGATAATGGTGAAGTCTTTTTTCAGCTCGGTGAGGGTCTCTTCAATGCGGGCCGTGGAGATGGGATCCAGGCCGCTGGTGGGCTCATCCAAAAGGATGACCTCCGGTTGCATGGCCAACGTGCGGGCCAGGCAGAGGCGCTGCTGCTGGCCGCCGGAGAGTTTCAGGGCAGAGTCACGGAGCCGGTCCTTCACTTCTTCCCAGAGTTGTGCCGCCTTCAGGCTGTTTTCCACCAGTTCGTCCAATTCGTGTCGGTGTTGGTGTTTCTTCTGCAGCCGGGGGGCAAAGGCCAGGTTTTCGTAAATGGACCGGGGCAGCGGCACCGGTTTAGCGAACACCATGCCGACCCGGCGGCGCAGGCCGTCCACATCACATTCAGGTCCCAGGATCTCGGCGCCGTCCAAAAGGACGCTGCCCGCCACCCGGGCTGTGGGAACCAGATCACACATGCGGTTCAGGACCCGGAGAAAGGTGGTCTTGCCGCTCTTGGCCGGCCCCATCAGCCCCAATATTTCGCCCTGATAAATATCCAGGTTGAGCCCCTGGATGGCACACTGCGAGCCGTAGTGAAAGGTCAAATCCCTGACGTGTATCTTGACGGCAAGCATCCTTGGTCTCTGTGGCTCCTTACCGATACTTTTGCAGAAAACGCTGCATCAGGGTGTAGGCCGTTATGTTGATGAGCAGGATAGAGATAATCAAAATGGCCGCGGTGCCATAGGCATTGGGCATGGAGAGCCCCTCCCGAGCCAGAATGTAAAAGTGCACGGCCATGGACCGGCCCGAATCAAACAAAGTGGTGGGTGTGCGCAAAGAGGCCCCCGCCGTAAAGAGGACCACCGCGGTCTCGCCGATGGAGCGGCCGATGCTCAGGACGATGCCGGTCATAATCCCCGGCAGGGCACAGGGCAAGACCACCCGGGTGATGGTCTGCCATTTGCTGATTCCCAACGAAAAACAGACGTCCTGATATTCCTTGGGTACCGCCTTCAAGGCCTCTTCGCTGGTCCGGATAATGGTGGGCAGGATCATAATGGCCAGACTGAGGCCCCCAGAGAGCATGGACCAGCCGAAATTCAGTTTGATGACAAAAAGGACAAAGCCAAACAGACCCAGGATAATGGAGGGGACCCCGGCCAGGCATTCGGCCCCGAAGCGAATCAGCCGGGTCACCCATCCCTCCAGCGTATATTCGGTCAGATAAATGGCACTCCCTACTCCCAGGGGCGAGGCCACCAGCAGGGCAATGAGGGTAAGATAGAGGGTGCTTACCAGGGTGGGGAATATGCCCCCCGTCCGCCCCATATCTTCAATATCGTGGAAGAGAAAGGTCCAGGAAAGCTGCGGCAGCCCCTTCACAGAAATGAAGGTGATAATAAAGATCAGGACAAAGATGGTCAGGCCCGTGAAGCACCAGAGGAGGCTTTTGACCAGACGTTCCGTCAGCAGAGGATCAAGTCGCATGGCCCCAGGGTTATTTCCGCCCGGCAATGAGGGTGGCGGCGGTATTCAGGATCATAATAATAATGAATAAGACGATGCCGGTGGCAAACAGGGCCTCCCGATGAGCACCGGAGGCATAGCCCAGCTCCAAAGCGATGTTGGCGGTCAGGGTCCGGACCGAATCCAGGATGGAGGTGGGGATGCTCAAGGCATTGCCGGCCACCATGATGACGGCCATAGTCTCACCGATGGCCCGGCCCATCCCCAGGATGATCGCAGTAATAATTCCCGAACGGGCGGCCGGCAGCACCAATTTCCGCACCGTCTGCCATTGGGTGGCCCCCAGGGCAATGGAGCCTTCCCGGTACAGGGTCGGCACAGCGTTCATGGCGTCAATGGAGATGCTGATCACTGTGGGCAGGATCATAATTCCCAGGATCAAAGCCGCGGCCAAGAGGGACAGCCCCGGCCCACCCAAATAACCGCGAATGATAGGAACCAGCAAAACAACCCCGAGGAAGCCATACACGACCGAGGGGATGCCGGCCAGCAGCTCGATGGTGGGTTTGAGAATGCGGGTGAGCGACGGCGGTGCAAATTCCGCCAGCACAATGGCGCAGGCCAAGGCCAGAGGCACGCCGAAAATCAAAGCTCCCAAAGTCACGTAAATGGAGGACAGGATCATGGCCAGGATGCCGAAATGGCCTTTGGTGGGAGCCCAGTGGGCGCCGAAAATAAAGTGGCGCACCCCTGTCTTAAGAATAATGGGCAGGCCTTCCAAGAAGATGAAGATGGTTATCAACGCCAAGGAGCCGATGGCCGAGAGGGCCAGTAGCAACAGGACTTTTTCGATCAATCTCTCCCGAGTCAGCATGGCAGCGTCAGTGAACCCCGATTAATCCCTCTTTTTCCAACAATACCTGACCTTGGTGGCTGAGAACAAAGACACAAAACTCCTGGGCCAACCCCGCCGGTTGCCGGGCTGTGACAAACAGGAAGCGGCGGGTTAGTTTGTACAAATTTTTCTTGATGTTGGCACCGGTAGGGAGCACCCCGTCGATGGCCAGGGCCTTCACCTGATTATCCACCAGGCCGCAGGAGATGTAGCCGATGGCATGCGGGTCATGGGCGACAATTTCCCGGACCGCGCCATTGGAATCCTGGACCAGAGCGCTGGGAGCTATTTCCAGTCTGTCCATGACCAATTCTTCAAAGGCGGTGCGGGTGCCGGAGCCTTCTTCCCGAGTGATGATATGCATACCATGGGGTTTGAGGCCCAAAGCTGCCCAGTCTTTGATCTCGCCGGCGAAGATCTGCCGGAGGGTGGCCAGGGAAATATTGTCCACGGGACAACTGGGATGGACGATCACGGCGATGCCATCCCAAGCGATGACAATTTCATGGAGATTCTTCTCCGCGCCATGCAGCTCCCGGGAGGAGGCGCCGATCTGCGCCGCGCCCTGCTGCACCGCCATGATGCCGGCGCTGGACCCACCCCCCTGGACGTTGATAAGCAGGCCCGGGGACAGTTTCATATAAACCTCCGCCAACTTTTCAGCGAACGGCTGCACGGAGGTGGAACCGGCGATGGTCAGAGTCTGACTCTGCCGGTCGCTGCGGCCACAACCCAGGCCAAGCAGCAACAAAACGCCGCAGAGCAGCCAGCCAATGAATGGAAAAATAATCTTGTTTCGCATTGTTATAGATTAAGTTAAAGCCGCTCCCCACCAAGCAGGCGCAGCATCGCACCCCAAACCGGCTATTCCTGTTTCCATGATAACTAAGTTGAGTCCTGATCTCTTGCCGCGGCGAACCAGGAAAATTCTTTGCCGCCGCCAAAGTCAAGCTTGGGCGGGCAGGGAGGCCCGTCCCACGAAAGGAGGACTAGAACCGGCAACCAGAAGCCGCAACACTTAATGAAACTCTTCATCCAGGTAGTCTAAGGTGGCCTTCTGATGGCGGATAATGCGGCCTTTCACCATAAAGACCACCATCTCGCAGATATGCACGGCGTGATCGCCGATCCGTTCCAGGAATTTGGAGATCATGAAGGCCCGCATAATATTGTGCATGGTGCGCAAGTCCTGGCCCTGCATCCGCTTTAAGGCATCCCAGAGATAGTCTTTATAGAGCCGGTCGATGGCCTGATCCCCCCGGGCCGTCTGCAAAGCCAGGTCCACGTCCCAATCGATGAAGGCCTTAAGGCTGGCAGCCAGCAGCTCCCGGGCCTTGGCAGCCATGGCCAACTGCGGCGACAGGTCAACCCGGTCTTCAATGGCCGCAATGAGATCCAAAGCATAGTGGCTGATATTCCCGGCCAGATCGCCGATGCGCTCCAAGGTGGTGATGATCTTCATGGCGGTGGTAATGAAACGGAGATCAGTGGCAGCCGGTTGATAGAGGGCGATGAGGGTCAGACAGGTCTCATCAATGTCCACCTCCAGGCTGTTGATCTGATGATCACCGGCAATGGTGGCCAGGGCCGGCCCTTCTTCCCAGGTTTCCAGGCTCAGGCAGGCCTGCCCAATGGCATCGGTCACCATATCCCCTAAATTCAGGATCTTTTGGCGTAGACTGTGGAGCTCTTGCTCGAATTTGCGGGAGGCGTGCTGTTTATACACGTCGTTTTCTTCTCCTTCCACCACCGCAGCGCGGCAGCTTGGCTTGGCAACCGGGGCAGGTCCTAACCGTTACTTAACAATATCCCAATAATCTGCTCATGTAAATCCCATAAGGTCCAATAATCCGGCGAGATGAGGCTATCATTTGAAAATCCCTTGACAAATTATGATAAAAGATTACCTTTCCCTCAGACTTGGTTGTTTGCCCCGGTTTGCCGCCAGGTCGGCACTGACGCCAGGAAAATAGCGGCTTTATCCAAAGCTAATCAAAAGATCGTGCCATTCTAATAATTTCATGAAAAAATACTCATGATTCTTTTAGCATAGCCTTGAGGAGGCCGAGAATGGCTAAGGAACACATCCTGGTGGTGGATGATGAGGAAGATATCCTCGAGCTGGTCCGTTATAATCTCAGCAAAGACGGGTACCGGGTGAGTATGGTGATGTCCGGAGAAGAGGCCCTAAAAGCTGCCCGCACCACTCAACCGGATGTCATTCTCCTGGACCTGATGCTCCCCGGAGTGGATGGGTTGGAGGTCTGTCGTCTGCTCAAACAAGACCCCAAGACCCAGCATATCCCCGTGATCATGCTGAGTGCCAAAGGCGAGGAGGCGGATATCGTCACCGGCCTGGAGTTGGGCGCCGCGGATTATATTACCAAACCCTTCAGCCCGCGCATCCTGCTGGCCCGCCTGCGGGCGGTGTTGCGGCGTCGGGCCACCGAGACGGTTTCGGAGAGTGCGCCATTGGCCATCCACGATCTGGTCATCCATCCGGGCCGCCATGAAGTACTGGTTAAAGGTCAGCCCGTGGACCTGACGGTCACCGAGTTTCGCCTGCTTCACATGCTAGCCCGGCGTCCCGGCTGGGTCTTTACCCGTTCCCAGATTGTTAACGGCGTCCATGGCGATGACTATCCTGTCTCCGATCGTTCGGTGGATGTCCAGGTAGTGGGCCTCCGAAAAAAGTTGGGGGTATGTGGCGACTACATTGAGACGGTGCGCGGCGTCGGCTACCGGTTCAAAGAGTAACCATATGCGACGGCGAAAGCTTATCTGGCAGCTCTTTCCCCCCTTCTTACTCATCACCTTTCTTGCCCTGTTAGCCACGACCCTGTATGTCACCAAACATTGGCGGCAGCTTTATCTGGATCAACTCACTGCCACGCTTCTGAAACTGGCTCGCTTGCACGAATCCCAAGTCCGGGAGCTTCTTCTCCAGGGAAACGGCAACCGCCTCCAGGAGATCACTCAATCCTTTGGACAGCAGACCGATATCCGCTTTTCGGTATTCCGGCCGACCGGTCAGGTGTTGGCTGATTCCGAATATGATCCGGCCCGTATGGAAAACCATGCCGACCGGCCGGAAATCAAAGAGGCCCTGCAGGGCCGGACGGGTATTGCCACCCGCCGCAGCTTTACGCTGGATGAACGCATGATCTATCTGGCCCTGCCGGTTAAGGATGGTGAACGGATCGTCGGCATCATCCGGACGGCGTTGCCGGTCACCACCATGGACACCACCCTCTGGGGTATCTATGTCAAGATTCTGGTGGGCAGTATAGGCATCGTGCTGCTGGCCGCGGCTTTCATTTTTTTCATCACCCGGCGGCTCAGCCGGCCTTTGACGGCCATCAATCAGGGGGCTGAGCGCTTTGCCAGGGGCGACCTGAGCAGCAAGGTGCCGGTGCCCCACGCCGAAGAGTTGGCCAAGCTGGCCGAATCCTTGAATCACATGGCCGCACAGTTGGATGAACGCTTCCGGACCATATTGCAGCAGCGCCAGGAGCAAGAGGCCATCCTGGCCAGCATGGTGGAGGGCGTCGTGGCCGTGGACAATAACGACCGCCTCATCACCCTGAACAAGGCCGGGGCCCGCCTGCTCATGGTCAACCCGGAAGCAGCCAAAGGCCAGAGCATCCAGGAGGTCATTCGCAACAAAGATCTGCAGCGTTTTCTCCAGCAGGCCCGGACCGCGGCCTTGCCCGTGGAAGGGGAGATCGTCATCAACGGCCTGAGCGAACGGTTTTTGCAGCTCCATGGCACCAAGCTCCTGGACTCCCAGGGTCAGGCCATCGGCGTCCTTCTGGTCATGAATGACGTTACCGCCATGCGGCGCCTGGAGCGGGTGCGTCGGGATTTTGTGGCCAACGTCTCCCACGAGCTGCGCACCCCCATCACCTCCATAAAAGGTTTTGTGGAAACCCTGCAGGCCGGGGCCATCCATGAACCAGACAACGCCGAACAGTTTCTCCAGATCATTGCCCGCCAAGCCGATCGTCTCAATCAGATTATCGAAGATCTGCTCACTTTGTCCCGCATTGAGCAGGAGGAAGAGGAAGGCACCGTGCCCCTCTCCCTGGAGCCGCTGCAGCCGGTCCTGCAGGCGGCCATCCAGACCAGCGAGGTCAAGGCCGCGGCCAAGCAGATCCACATTGTGCTCAAATGTCCCAATGGCTTCCAGGCCAAAATCAACCCGCCGCTCCTGGAAGAGGCCGTAGTCAATCTCATTGACAATGCCGTGAAATACAGCCCGCCCCAGACCACCGTCACCGTTGAGGTGGAACGGGCCCCGGAGAAGGTCCTGATCCGGGTCCGGGACCAGGGGCGGGGGATTGCCATGGAGCACCTGCCCCGCCTCTTTGAACGTTTCTATCGGGTGGACCCCAGCCGCAGCCGGCGGGTGGGGGGCACCGGCCTGGGTCTGGCCATCGTCAAACACATCGCCCAAGCCCACAATGGCTGGGTGACAGTGGACAGCACCTTGGGCCAGGGAAGCGTCTTTACCCTGCACCTGCCCCAGGAGACTTGAGGCGTCAAAGGGGTGTGAAAACGTGCTTACGGCCAGGGAGCAAGGGGGAGTGCCCCAGGCCTTTCCTCAACTACCCAAGCCCAAGCCTCTCTGGCCAGGACCGAGGTAATTTTGGACCGTGCGGCCGGGAACGATCTAACATTATTCTAACAATCGACTTGTCTGGCTTAAATAATAGGTAGTTAAAATTTCCACAGATTTTAAAAAATGACTACTGTCTTCAGGAGGAGTTGCTGGATGAAAAAAATTGTCTGCTTATTGGCTCTCATCGGCTGTCTGGTCGCCGCCGGGGTGGCCCAGGCCCAGGTAACCATCAACGGCGCCGGGGCTTCTTTCCCCTATCCGGTCTATTCAAAATGGGCTCATAAATACCACGAGCTCACGAAAGTCAAGGTAAATTATCAATCCATCGGCTCTGGTGGCGGCATTGCCCAGATCAAGGCCAAGACCGTGGATTTTGGCGCCACCGATGACCCTCTCAAGGTTGAAGAATTGAAAACCGAAGGTCTTTTCCAGTTTCCCACCCTGATCGGCGGCGTGGTGCCCATCTTCAACGTCCCGGGAGTTGAGGCCGGCAAACTCACTCTGTCGCCGGAAGTATTGGTGGATATCTTTATGGGCAAAATCAAGAACTGGAATGATCCGGCCATTGCCAAGCTCAACGCCGGCGTCAAACTGCCGGACCTGCCCATCACCGTGGTCCACCGGGCTGATGGCTCTGGCACCACCTGGATTTTCACCAACTACCTGAGCAAAGTCTCCCCGGAATGGAAGGAAAAAGTGGGGAATGCCAAAGCCGTGTCCTGGCCTACCGGTATGGGGGCCAAAGGCAATGAGGGCGTGGCCAACAACGTCAAACAGGTGTCGGGCAGCATCGGCTACGTGGAATATGCGTATGCCACCATTAACAAGATCCCCTATGCCAAACTGATTAATAAAGCTGGCAAAGCCGTGGTCCCCAGCCTGGAATCCTTTAAAGCGGCGGCAGCGGCGGCAGACTGGAAGAGCGCCCCTGGTTTTTATATGGTGCTCACCGATCTCCCCGGGGAGAATACCTGGCCCATCGTCGGCGCGACATTTATCCTCATCCATAAAGAGCAGCTGAACGCCGAAAAAGCCAAGGAAACCTTGAAATTCTTCGATTGGGCCTTCAAACACGGCGATGCCATCGCCCAGGAACTGCATTATGTAACCATGCCGGATAGCGTCGTCGCCCTGATTCAGGAAGGTTGGAGCAAAGAAGTGAAACTTGCGGAACGCACCGGCCTCAAGCAGCTTTGGCCATAACCAGGTAAGCAATGGCATTTTGCTGTCACCGCAGGGGCGTCGGGATACCACGCCCCTGTGGACTCTTGTGGCGTGGTAGCAAAAATCTTGTTATGCTATACTGTAGGGAAAACAATGAGCCGAAGGATTGGTTGACATGCCCCAGGCTAAGGACATTGTAATACCGGCAACCGCGCGGCCCAGGATCCGATTCAACGCCGACACCGTCTTCAAAGGGGTGACGGTGGTGGCGGCGGTGGTGGTGCCCATCATTATCGCGGGGATCTTTTGGGAGCTCCTCATCCTCTCCTGGCCGGCCCTGAAAAAATTCGGCTGGCGCTTCTTCGTCACCGAGGTCTGGAATCCGGTCACTCAGCAGTTCGGTGCAGCCAGCAGCATCTACGGCACGGTCATTTCCACCCTGATTGCCATGGTGCTGGCCGTGCCCATGAGCATTGTCATTGCCCTCTTCCTGGTAGAATTGGCGCCAAGGTCCGTCAGCAAGGTCGTGAGCAACCTCATTGAATTGCTGGCCGCCATTCCCAGCATTATCTATGGCATGTGGGGTCTGTTTATCTTTGCGCCCTTCATGGCTAAATATGTCCAGCCATTCCTGGGCCAACATCTCGGCTTTCTGCCCTTGTTTACCGGTCCGCCCATGGGCATCGGTATGCTTACCGCCGGCGTCATTCTCGCCTTTATGATTCTGCCGTTTATTACCGCCATCTGCCGGGACGTCTTTTCCCTGGTACCGCCGGTCCTCAAGGAATCAGGGTATGGGGTGGGCGCCACTACTTGGGAAGTGACGTATAAGATTACTTTGCCGTATGGCATCGTCGGCGTTCTGGGAGGCATCTTTCTGGGTCTGGGCCGGGCATTGGGGGAAACCATGGCCGTCACCTTTGTGATCGGCAACACCCATAAAATCTCGCTCTCCCTTTTTGCACCGGGCAACAGTATAGCATCGAGTCTGGCCAATGAGTTTGCCGAAGCCACCGAACCCATTTACCTCAGTTCCTTGATTGCCCTGGGCTTGGTGCTCTTTCTCTTTACCTTCCTGGTTCAGGTGATTTCCCAGATCATGTTGCGGCGCCTCTACCGGGGTTGGAGCATCAAGCTATGAAACCGCGGCCGGCCACGGGACGTCGTATTTTGAATTTCCTGGTCAATGTGGCCGCCTCTTTGGCTGCCTCCGCGGGGATCATTATCCTTTTGTGGATCATCATCATGTTGGCCTACAAAGGCATACCGGCCCTGAACCTGGACTTTTTTCTTCACCTGCCGACGCCGCCCATGATCCCTGGCGGTGGTTTGGCCAACGCCATTTTGGGGACGCTATTGTTAACGGTGTTGGCCACGATCTTTGCCGTGCCCATCGGCCTGTTGGCCGGGATCTGTCTGGGGGAATTTGGCCAGCAGTCCAAGTTGGCCGACCTGTGCCGCTTTGCCGCCAATGTCTTAACGGGCATGCCGTCCATTATTGTCGGCATCTTCGTCTACGGCCTGTTGGTTTTGCCCCTGGGCAATTTCTCCGGACTGGCCGGGGCCGTTGCTTTAGCCATCATCATGTTGCCCGTGGTGGCCCGCACCACGGAAGACATGCTCCGTTTGGTCCCCGATCCGTTGCGGGAATCAGCTCTGGCCATAGGAGCACCCCGGTGGAAAGTGACGCTCGCCATTGTCTTTCGCGCTGCGCGGGCTGGCATTATTACCGGAGTTTTGTTGGGCGTGGCCCGGGTCAGCGGTGAGACTGCTCCCCTGCTGTTCACTGCGCTGAATAGTCCCTATATGATGTCCTCCCTGATGCACCCCATGCCCAACCTGACAGTGACCATTTTTAACTATGCCATGTCACCCTATGAAGATTGGCAGCGTCTGGCCTGGGGCGCCTCCCTACTGATTACCGCCGCAGTCCTGGTTCTCAATATCTTGGCTCGTTTTATCTTTGGAGAACGCAAATCATGACGGCCACCCAACCGCAAATAAAAAATGACTCTCCGAGCCTCATTAAAAGCGCAGAAATTTCCGAAGTAATAGGGAAACAGCAGCCCCATACTGAGGCCAAAATATTGACTCGCAATCTCAACTTTTTTTATGGCGATAAGCAGGCCCTGTTCGATAATAACCTGGAAATCGCCACCAACCGGGTGACAGCCATCATCGGCCCGTCGGGCTGCGGCAAATCCACCCATATCCGGGTTTATAACCGGATTTTTGAGCTGTACGGCGATCAACGGGCGACGGGCGAGGTCTTTTTGGACGGACAGAATATTCTCACGCCGGAGACTGATCTCTTGGAACTGCGGCGGCGGGTCGGCATGATCTTCCAAAAGCCGACCCCCTTTCCCATGAGCATCTTTGAGAACATTGCCTTCGGCCTGAAGCTGCACTACAAATTGAACAAAAGCGAGACTACCGATCGGGTGGAAGATGCCTTGCGTAAGGCGGCCATCTGGGAGGAGGTCAAAGATGTGCTCCATAGACCGGGAACCGCCCTGTCCGGCGGCCAACAGCAGCGCCTCTGTATTGCCCGGGCCATTGTCGTTCAACCCGAGGTCCTGCTCATGGATGAACCCTGTTCGGCCATCGACCCCATCGCCACTAATAAAATCGAAGAACTGATCCATGAGCTGAAAAGCTCCTATACCATCGCCATCGTCACCCACAACATGCAGCAAGCAGCCCGGGTCTCGGACTATACCGCCTTCTTTTTTGAAGGCAAAATTATTGAATTCGGCACCACCAAACAGATTTTTACGAACCCATCGAATAGACAGACCGAAGAATATATCACCGGACGGTTTGGTTAACAGGTTTTTCCTTGCCGTCGGGGCAGCTCTCTTGTTATATTGTGAAAAATTTATGGTTGCCAAGGGGGTCTCTGACAGGAGCACCGGAGTAATTCCTATTCAAAAGAGCCTGTGGGAAAATGGTTGTCATTGCCATCCTGAACGACGTGAAGGATCTTGATGATAAACCTTAAATTCTTCGCTGCGCTCAGAATGACTAAAAATAGAACAAGGGAATTTTGCCAGAGCCTCAAAAGGTCATGAATATCTGCCCGTTGGGGAGCTTATTCTTATCATGCCTTGCAGGTCGGTTGCCAGGAGCAGGTGTGGGTCGGCACGGAGACCCGCCCCACGAAAAAGAAAGATTTTCCCTTGGCAAAAAAATTTTTGGGGTTGCCGGATAAAAACTAGGTGGGGATGGACATGGCCAGGACCCTTGAACTAGAAATCGCTGGCATCAAAAAGAAGATCCTCTCTTTCTGCACCCTGGTGGAAGAGAATGTCCGGGATGCCATCAAGGCCTTGGTGTTTCGGGACACGACCCTAGCCGCCAAAGTCATTGACATGGATGAAGAGATTGACGCCATGGAAGTCGCCCTGGAAGAGGAATGCCTGAAAACCCTGGCCCTTTTCCAGCCCGTGGCCAAAGATCTGCGCTTTATCATTGCCGTCTTTAATATCAACAATGACCTGGAGCGCATCGGTGATCTGGCGGTCAATATTGCCGAGCGGGCCTTGTCCCTGGCCGCCTGTTCCGAAGTTGATATCCCCTTCGACTACACCGAGATGGCGGAAAAGGTGCTGGCCATGGTGAAAGACAGTCTGGATTCCCTGGTGCGCATGGACCCGGGACTGGCCCAACAGATCTGTGACCGGGATGAGGAGATTGATATCATCAACCGGCAGGTCTATGCCAAGGTGCAAGACCGCATCCGGCAATATCCGGAGCGGGTGGATTGTCTTATCCAGTTTCCGGCCATCTCCAGTGAGTTGGAGCGCATTGCCGACCACGCCACCAACATCGCCGAAGAGGTCATTTACTTGGCCAAAGGGGAAATCGTCCGCCACCGACCGAAAAACGAAAAACCGCAATTGAAGGTCGTTACCCCCCGGACCGGCCACTCATCGGAATAGCCTCTCCCTGGCAGCGGCTCAACGGTCCGCGGCCAGGACCAACAGACCGACGGCCAGCCAAAACCCTTCACGCAGGCGGCGGATGAGGCTAAACGTCGCCCCCATTAAGGCCCCGAGCTGCAGGCTGATGGCCAGCAGAATATTCCCCCCATCCTGTACCCCTAAATTCCCCGGGATAAAAAACGCCATACTGCCGATGAGCGTCGCCAGGGCATCCAGACAGAGCGCCGTCAGCAGATGGATGGGCTGCCCCAAAAGATCAAAGATGATATAGACTTCCAAGCCATGGACCAGCCAGCCCAGCAGGCTCAATCCCAACGCCAGCCAGAAGCGCCAGAGATGCCGGCGATAAAAGGTGGACATTTGGGCATCCAAGCGGCAGAGGGCAGCCTCTTTTTCCTGGAGGCGCCGGGGCAGAAACCGACATTTTGTCATGATTGCCATGCCGAGGCGGCACATACCATAGCGCTGCAGCACCACAAATCCCGCTGCACCCAGCACCAGGGCCAGACCTGCCGCGGCCAAGGCCCATAATCTGGCCGAGGATAAGTGAAAGAGAAAAGGTGCTATGGCCATCCCCAGGAGAATATAGAACGCCATGGACAGGACTAAAATTCCCTTGCTGATCACCAAAGAGGCGGTGGCATCGGTCAAGGAAATGCCTTTATTCTGCAGCATCAAGGCCTTGACTGGTTCGCCCCCTAGACTGGCCATCGGTGTCAGGACGTTGACGGCTTCGCCAGCCAGGCGGTTAAAAAAGAGATAGCGGATGGTCACGCCCGGGGGAAACCGCTCAAAACAGCAATACCAGGAGGCCGCGTCGAAAAGGTTCACCAGCAGGTAGGGCAACAGGATGAGCGGCCAGTACCAGCCCACCAGTCTGAGATGTCGCAGAATCTCCGGCCAGCCCACCACCTGAAACATCCAGACCAGGGAGGCCGCGGCGATCAGGAGCACGAGGAGTTTAATTTTGCCCATTTTTTTGCCGTCGATAGAGAAGCCAAGCAAAGATATTCGTGCCCACGGCCAAGGCCAGGACCAGCCAGTCGAGCCTCTGGAGAAGGGCCATGATCAGGATAATATAGAAAAAATCCCGGCTTGTGGCCTCAGTCAAGAGATTGTCGCCCAAGGACTCGGATACGGCCGCCGGCTGTGGGGCCGCCGGCTGGTCAGCCGCCGGTGGCCGGACCAGCCGCCAGCAGGCCACGTAACCAATAATTATCAGAATACCCAAAAACACAAAGAACGGTTGCCCCGAAGCTCTATAACAGCCGATGACAATTCCTAAAAACAACAAGAGGTTTAAGACCGTGTCACCGTGTATATCCAAGAAAGCTCCCAAGGGTGATTCCTGAAATTTGAGCCTGGCTACGGCGCCATCCAAACAATCCAACACAAGAATCAGGGGCAATAACAACGCCGCCGCCACCGAAGCGGCATAAGAGCCGTGGGCAAATCCTCCCACTGCCAAGAGACCCACAAAAAAGGAGAAAATGGTAATCTGGTTCGGGCTAATCGGCCGCATCAAGAGCCAGGGCAGGATAAAGCGGGCTAAACGGCGGTTCCAGGACCTCTCTAAAATCCCCTCGCTAAGCGGCGAACCATTCTCCAAGGCGATCAGCCGGTGAGTGGCCACCGCCAGATCTTCATCCCGTGACACCGAGATAAGCTCGGACGGCTCCAAAGCTACAGACAGCACTTGCCCCTGTGCCGCCTTGTGGGCCCCAAAGCCACTCAACAGAACCCACACCCCGTTGACGCCGTCGCAGTGTTCCCCCCCGTTTTGTTTGTATTTATAATAGTCCAGCCAGTCCTGCCAGGCGGCAGCAGAATAAAGACTGGGACCGGTGGCCGGCCAGTCTGGTGAGGCGGCGTCCACCGCGCTTGCGGTTACCAGATTCCCTCGACGGGGGATGCCAGATTGATCGCCGACCGCTGGCGGAGATTGCACTCCTGCCGGGAGTGGGTGAGATTGACGCCCTACCCCGAGACTGAGCGCGCCCGGCGGCGGTAACAAATCGGTCAAGGCTGCGTACACCCGGCGGCTGGGCAAGATATTGACCGGCAGGAGTAGAACATAATCGGCCTTAAGGTCTGGGGCGGCGCTGCCGCCGGGCTCAGACCAGCAAGACCTGATCACCGTCTCGCCGACGAGAGGCCGGTGCCGGTCCAGCTCCTGGATCAGGTCGGCCCTTTGGGTTGAGTCGATCAGGATGATGACCTGAGAAACCCCGACCCGCCGCAGCTCGAGAATCTGGCGGATGAGGAGGGGCACGCCGGCCACCGGCCCGAAGAGATAAGACGGTAACCCTGGCCCTGCGCTGGGAATAATAATGATGGCCGACAGGATCATGATGGATAGCGGATGGGTAGAGCAACGCCGAGCTCTAATAAGACTGCCCGGAGAGCCGCCAGAAAGGCCCGGATATCGTCTTCAGTGATGGCACCGATGTTGGCTAAGCGAAATGTGGCACTATCCTGCAGCTTGCCAGGATAGATGGTAAAGCCCCGTGCATACAGAGCGTCGTGGAGGCGGTTGAAACTATAATGGGGATCTGCCGGCTCTAACACTGTGGTCAAAAGCGGCGATTGCCGTTCCAGGGGCAAAAGGGTCCGAAAGCCCAGCTCCTGCAAACCGTCCATGAGGGTCTGCCAGTTGCGCTGATAACGTTGAAAACGCCCCTCCGGGCCTTCCTGCCAAAACTCTTGAATGGCCTGGGCCAGGGCATAGACCACCTGCACCGGCGGGGTAAACTGCATCTGACCATTGGCTTCGAAATGTTGGTATTGCTGATACAGGTTCAGGTAAAAAGAGCGCGGCGGGATCTGACCGCAGCTTTCCAGGGCCTGCCGCCGGCAAATCACCCAGGCCAGGCCGGCCATGCCTTGGAGGCATTTATTGGACGTCGAGAGCAGGTAGTCGATGTGGTGTTCCTGGACATTAAGCGGGACGCCACCCAGGCTGGATATGGCATCAACGATAAGGCCCACTTGCTGCTCCCGTGCCAATGCCGCAATTTCCGGGAGTTGATTGAGCAAGCCGGTGCTGGTCTCGTGGTGCACCATGGCTAAATGGCTGATGTGGGGATGCTCTCTAAGGATCTGTTGGAGACGGGTTAAATCGGGCCATTCTCCCCAAGGGGAGCGCAGTTCATAATAGGGCAGTTGGTAGCAGCGGGCGATGTTGGCGAAGCGTTGCCCATAGGCGCCGTTGTTGAGGATGGCCACCCCGCGGTCGGGAGGGACCACGGAGTTCAAGACCGCATCCATGGCTGCGGTTCCGGATCCAGCCAACAGGACACAGGTATGGGAATCAAGGCTGCCGCCGGCAATCCGGACCAGATCAGCGCGCACCTGCTGCAAGACTTGCACAAATTCCTGCTCCCGTGGGCAGATATCCGGGACGACCAAGGCTGCCTTGACGGAATCGGTGGTAGTCGCCGGACCGGGATTGAGGAGAATCTTCCGGGGCACGAGTGCCAATTTTTCTTTACCTCCACTTAAACCTGCGGCCTTCCCGGGACTGCAGCGTAAAGATGTCTATCTTTGCGGCTGTTTGCCGCCAAGCTCAAGCACAATGGGTGTCGGCTGTCCCTTGACCCCGGGCCAGTTCCCGTTGAATGGCCGGCCAGACAACTTCCCGGGCCCGCACCAGGTCCTCCGGGAAGTCAATTTCCAACCAGCTGAGCTGGCCGATATCGTGCACCCAGAGGCGCTGCCGGTCGCAAAGGGCCTGGGATAATTCTTCGTGTTCAGCGGCTGGATTGGCCTGGATCAAGTCATCCATAATTTGCCGGGCCAACTCGACATCCGCTCCGGCAATCTTGACGATGCCCACAGCTTCGCCGGCCACCGGATCAGCGGTAGCCAAAGATTTGCCCACCGCCGTGGCCCGACCCTGCCGATGGGTCACTTTGACCTCTTCGCCGCTGTCGACTCCCAGAGGGCCAACCAGGAGGGAGCTCTTCGCCATATCGGTCAGCCAACCGGCCAGGATGCGGGGATGAAAGAGCAGATCAGCGTCCATAAAGAGGAACGGGCCGGTGAGGTAAGAGCGGGCCAGCCACAGGGAGTATAAACTGCCGGTGTGAGCAAATTGCTCATTGACCACCCAATGGATGGTCAGCCCGTCGGGATCTCTTGGCAAGGCCTCCCGAAGCAATTTCTGTAGATGTCCCACCACCAGGACCACCTCCGCCACCCCCTGTTGTTGGAGTGCGTCCAGGGTATGGAACAAAAGGGGGCGACCGCCGACGTCGATGAGGGCTTTGGGCAGACAAGTCGTCAGGGGTGCCAGGCGGCGCCCTACTCCGGCAGTTAAGATTACGGCCAACATTTTAGGCCTTCTCAGTCTGCTGCAGGAAAAAGCGAAAGCGTTCTTTGAGGTCTGGCGGCGTCAGATGGGGCCGCGCCAAGTCGCCCTGAGATCCCGGCGCGACCTTGACCAGGAGGAAATGCGGTCCAGGCTGGGCCAGGGCCAGGGGTAGGGCGTGGCGCAGCGTAGCTTTGTCCACAATCTGGTGGACGCGCCGATAACCCGCGGCCCGGGCGACTTCGGTCAACGCAATGGTAGAGGACGTGGTGGCCTGGCCGCCGGTGGAATCGTACGCTTCGTTGTCCAGCACCACGTGGATAAAATTCCGGGGCTGATAATAACCGATGGTGGCCAGGTTCCCCATCTTCATCAGACAGGCCCCGTCCCCGTCCAGGACCACGACCGGGCGTTGGGGTCGACTCAAGGCCAACCCCAAACCGATGGCACTGGCACAGCCCATGGAGCCCACCATATAAAAGTTCCCCTCCCGATCCAAGGTATTGTAGAGTTCCCGGGAGATCTTGCCGGTCGTGGCAACCACCGCTTCCTGGCCAGACAAAGATTGGGCAATGGTTTGAATGGCCTCCAGCCTGGAGAGGGCATATGGAGACCGCCTCTTCTCTGAGGCGACCGCGGCCAGAGAGCCCTTGGGAACAATTAGGGCTACCGGCCCGGCCAGAGTCAGCATCTGTTGTTGTAACCCGCGGATGGCGGCTTGATCTTCCGGCCAGCGCCCGTGCAGGACCGCGCTGGGGATGGTGAGTAATTGCAACAGATCAGGCATGATTTGACCCATCACCCGATGTTGGGGGGCATCGGGCTTGCCTGGCTCCCCCCGCCAGGAGATCACCAGGAAACACGGGAAACGATAAATTAATTGCAGAGAGGTCAGGGGATTGACGGCATTGCCCAACCCCGAGTTTTGCATGAAGATGACCGGGTGGTGGCCGCTCAGATTCCAACCCGCCGCCACCCCCATGGCCTCTCCTTCGCTGGCAGCCCTGATATAGAGTCTGGTGGCATCGCTATCCAAAAAACTAATCAGCGGATTTAAAATCGAGCAAGGCACGCCGACAAAAGGACCTAACTGCAGTTCGTCAAAAAGAGCAAGTAAATCTGTGGCCTGAATCATACGAGAGAACCATCCTGACAGCGGCGGCCCGGCCCCGCCAGAGCAACGGCAGGCCGGCTTAACTGGCCGGAGTCGTGGGGTTGGGAAAGTGTCGGCTGGGCTTGCGCCAGGAGCTGGCAGGCCCGTTGGTAATCCTGCCAGTTTTGAATCTCCATCCAACCGGAGTTGACCTCCAGTAACTGGACCGATTGACCGCGCTCGATGGCCTCCTGTAAGAGGTCGGTAAAAGAAGCCTGCAAAAAGTTCGGAGCCTCGTGAAAAGCCCGGTCCCGAAAGAGGCGCTGACAATCGTCGTAGAGGTCACGCAACCTCCGGCTGCCGGTCCCGGAGAGTTTGGCAATGCCGACAAACTCATAATCCGCTTCGTGGCTGGCAATGCTCCGATGGCCGATGCGCACGGCACGATTGCAGGCCTGCGGCATAAACCGGCGTTTGCCCGGCTGGGGCTTGTCTCTGGCCACTACCAGATCCAGATTTTTGTTGGGATTATATCCCTGGGCAAAGGAATTGTCTACCACCAGCACGATATCGCCTTCGCAGCCCAGCAGTTTCAGCAGCAGGAACGGTTCAAAGAGGATGTCGCCATAAAGAATGAGCAGGTCCTGATCAAAAAGCTCCCGGGCCTGCATGATGGAATGGAGGATATGTCCCCGGGAAAACTCCGGATTAAAAATTTTGGTAATACCCTCCAAGTTCACGGCTTCAGCCCGATAACCGGTGATCACGGTGATCTGCTGCAGGCCGATCTGCCGTAAGGTCTCCACATTGCGCTGCAGCAGAGATTTGCCCTGCAATTCCAGCATGGCCACCGGGCGGTCATGAAGGAGGGCGTCTAAAGGGTCATAACTTTGGGGTTGCCCGGCCGCGGGAATAATCACGGCATAAGAATCATGGGCCCGGCGCAGATACTTTTTCCCCTCGGCTTGAAAGCGGCTCATCTCCTGGAGATCAAAGATGGTCTGGAGGGAGGCGATCTCGCCGGTCACGGCCTGCAAAGAACCGGCCTGTCGCAGACGGTCTAGCACCCGGCTCATGGCCTGGACTGCGGCTCGCACGCCCACATTGGCATAGATGACCATGCGCACACCCCAGTCGGCCAGTTGCTGCACCGTTACCTGGGGGTAGCTGGTTGGGACGACGACCAGGGGCACGGAACCGGACCAACCTTCAATAAACGCCTTGATTTCATCAGGGGTTTTGGCCTTGGAATGGATTAAGATGGCGTCGGCTCCGGCTTCCACATAGGCATCGGCTCGCCGCCAGGCCTCCTCCAGCCCCCAGCCGGCGATCAGGGCCTCTACCCGGGCGATGACCATGAAATCCGGCGAGACCTGGGCATCTTTGGCAGCCCGGATCTTGCCGACAAATTCGGCGAGGGGCGCCAGTTCCTGGCGGCCGGGAATATAACTGTTTACCTTGGGAAAGCATTTGTCTTCAATGCAGATGGCGGCGATGCCGGCCGCTTCATATTTTTTCACCAAGCGGATGACATTATTGGCATTGCCGTAACCCGTATCGCAATCGGCGATCACCGGAATGGTAACGGCCTCGTTGATACAGCTGGCCGCCTCCAGATAGTCTTTCATGGTCAGGATATTGGCATCGGGGACGGCTTGCGCAGCCGATATTTCCAGACCACTGGCCCAGACAGCATCAAAGCCGGCCTGTTCTACCAACCGCGCGCTTAAACCATTATGGGCGCCGGCCACTTGCAGAATATCTGCTTGGGCCAACAGACGTCGCAATCTTTGAGCCTTCTGGTGCATCTGGATTTCCTCTGCAAGCAAAGATTATCCCTGGGATACAGTATGTTAACCTATCCCTGATAATTATATAACACTGACGTGACAGAGGAAACCAGAAACTTTTCGGGACACCGGTTTAGGCAGCGCCGGTATCCTCCGGGAGGGTCTCAGTGTAATCGCAGGCTTTTTGGGGGCAGGCCAGGATCTTGCCCTGTTTCTTGGTCTCTTTGCTGATGAGGAGAGGATAATGGCACTGGGGGCAGGGCTTGGCTACGGGCTGGTAATTGAGGGTAAAGGTGCATTGAGGGTAGTTGCTGCAGCCGTAAAACACCCCACGGCGGGAACGGCGGGGCCGGATAGTACCGTCGCAGCCGGGTTCGGGACAGGGAACACCGGTATCAGGGGTTTCCTCTGCCTGGAGACTCCGGGTGTAGCGGCACTTCGGGTAGCCGGGACAGGCCAGAAAGGTCCCAAAGCGGCCGCGTTTGGCCACTAATGTTTGGCCACACTTGGGGCAAGTTTCGGTAACCTCCGGCAGATCCTCTTGTGCCAGTGTTTCGGTTTTCTCCTCCGGGACGATATCTCCCTGATCATTCCGGCTGAAATTGGTGGTGTAGCGGCAGTCGGGATAATTGGCACAGCCGAGAAACTCGCCGTTTTTGCCCCACTTGATGATCAATTCATTACCGCATTCCGGGCAGGTATGGCCGGTGGGCAGACCCTTGCCTTTCATGGAGGGCATGGCCCCTTTGGCGGTCTGCAGTTCCTCGGCAAACGAACCGTAGAAATCCCGCAAAACCTCCTGCCAGGAAACCTCTCCGGCTGCGATGGTATCGAGACGCTCCTCCAGATTGGCCGTGAAACCCACGTCCATGATATTTGGAAAGCTGGCCACCAACAGGTCGTTGATCATCAGGCCCAATTCGGTGGGTTTAAAGCCGCCTTTGACCTTGATGACATACAGGCGGTCCTGAATAACGGTTAAGATGGTGGCATAGGTGCTGGGGCGGCCGATGCCCAGTTTTTCCAATTCCTTAATTAAGGTGGCTTCCGTATAGCGAGGCGGCGGCTGGGTAAAGTGCTGCTTCGGTTCCAGTTTCAAAAGCTGCAAGAGCTCCCCGGTCTGCAGAGGCGGCAGTTTCACGTCGCCATCCTCCGCGGCGGTGTCCGGCGTTTCTTCGTAGAGGATGGTGAACCCGGGAAATTTCACCACCGTCCCCGTGGCCCGGAAGGTATAGTCGTTGGCGTTGATATCAGCCGTAGTGACCAAGAGCCGGGCCGGCTCCATCTGACTGGCCACAAAGCGTTTCCAGATCAATTCATAGAGCTTTAATTCGTCAGGCTCCAGGAAGGGTTTCACCGCTTCGGGGGTGCGGTTGACGTCTGTGGGCCGGATGGCCTCATGGGCTTCCTGCGCAGTCTTGCGACTTTTGTAAACATTGGCTTTGGCCGGCAGATATTCGGGGCCGTACATCTGTTGGATGTAGTCCCGGACCGCGTTGATGGCGACGCTGGCCACGCGGGTGGAATCGGTCCGCATATAAGTGATCAAGCCCACCGGCCCCTCTGCCCCGAGATCCACGCCCTCGTATAATTTTTGGGCCAACCGCATGGTGCGTTGGGCCCCGAAGCGCAGCTTGCGGCTGGCCTCCTGCTGCATGGTGCTGGTGATAAAAGGCGGCAGCGGCTTTTTCTGGCGCTCTTTCTGATCAACCTGGGCCACCGTGTAGTTGGCGCCCGTCAGCGCCGCCACCACCTGCTGGGTCTGCTGGCCGGTGGCCAGTTCCAGCTTTTTGCCCTTGTATTTGATGAGTTTGGCTTGGAAAGGCGGGGGCTGCGCCGCCTTGAGATGGGCCGTCAGAGACCAATACTCCTGGGAGACAAAGGCCAGGATCTCCCGTTCCCGTTCGCAGATGAGACGCAGGGCCACCGATTGCACCCGGCCGGCACTGAGGCCTCGCTTCACCTTATCCCATAAGAGGGGGGAGATCTGATACCCCACCAACCGATCCAGGATGCGGCGGGCCTGTTGGGCCTCATAGCGTGGCCGGTTCAGCGGCACCGGTTTGGCCAACGCCTCTTTGATGGCCTTGGGAGTCAGCTCATAGAAGAGGACCCGATGGAAATTGTGTTTGCCGCCATTGAGGATCTCGGCAATGTGCCAAGCAATGGCTTCTCCCTCCCGATCCGGGTCTGGCCCCAGATAAACGTCCTGGATGCGGGCCGCGGCCTTCTTCAAATCCTGAATGGTTCTGGTCTTGCCTTCGATGGTGACATATTTGGGTCGAAAATTATCCTCCAGATCCACGCCCAACTCTTTTTTGGGGAGATCCCGGATATGTCCCACCGAGGCCCGGACATCAAAGTCTTTGCCCAGGTATTTCTGCAACGTCCTGGCCTTGGCCGGCGATTCAACGATGAGGAGGGATTTCGCCATACTTCCTTTTTACTCCTTCCGGCCGCGGGCCGGGTTGCCCACGGCTGAATCCTGGGAATGCCTGGCAAGGTGCTTATCGGCAATCTCACGGAAAAAATAAGGCTGCCGCGGCTCAGAAAACCTCTTGCCAGGGAAAGCAATCAGTTTTGTAATCACTGAGCCTGGCTCCGTCAATACCCGGCCGAGTCCATCAGCCGGCCAGGACAAAATATTTTCCCGGCAGCTCCTGGATGAGCCCCTGGAGTTCCAGGAGGGTCAGGCGGCTCATGACCTCCGGGGCCGACAGACCGGCCAACCGGATGAGCTCATCCAATTGCACCGGAGTCAGGCTCAAATGAGCCAGGATGGGATCTTCTGGCTGGGGCGATCTCACCGCGGTTGAAGGGGCCGGAACCCCTGAGCCTTGCGGGAATATACGGATCTCCTCCAAGATATCTGCGGACTCCCGAACTAACTTGGCCCCCTGCTGGATCCAGCGATGGGGCCCGGCGCTGCCCGGCAGATCAACCGGGCCGGGGACGGCAAAGACTTCCCGGCCCTGCTCCAGGGCAAAGTTGGCAGTGATATGGGTGCCGCTCTGCTCGCCCGCCTCCACAATAACCACACCGTGGGCCAAGCCGCTGATGAGGCGATTGCGCCGGGGGAAATTTCTGGCCTCCGGCGGGGTGCCCAGAGGAAACTCGCTGACCAGCGCCCCCTGCTGGGGGATCAGGCGATAGAGTTCTTTATTTTCCGGTGGATAGATAATATCCAGACCACAGCCCAACACTGCCAGAGTGCGGCCGCCGGCCTCCAGGGCTCCCTGATGGGCCATGGTGTCAATGCCCCGGGCCAGACCACTGACCACGGTGACGCCCTGCCGGGCCAGTTCAGTTGCCAACCGGTAACCGGTCTTGCGGCCATAATGACTGGGTTTCCGGGTGCCGACGATGGCAATAGCCAGATGGTCTTCCGGTCCAATGGTCCCTAAAATATAGAGGAACGGCGGCGTATAAGGAATCTGGCGCAGAACCTCGGGAAAGCGGGGGTCACGGCAGGTCAGAACCTCGCCGCCCATGGCAATGAGGCGTTCCAGCAGGGCGTCCCAGCGGGGCCAGTCTGCAAAAGAAACGATGGCCTGGGCAATGGCGGCAGATACGCCTTTGACACTGCGCAGCTCCTCGGTTGAGGCCTGGAAGACCGCTTCGGGCGAGCCGAAGCGGCGGAGGAGGCGATGGAAGATGACAATGCCGACGCCTGGAATGGACCGCAGGGCAAGCCAGGGGATGGTACTAAAGGGATCCATCATGATGACGAGGCGTGAGCTGGCAAAAGACTCGTCAACGGCTGCAGACAAGTGGCCTCAACCTGTTGCAAACGTTGGGTAAGATCTTCGAGGCGGCGGCGCCAGACCTCCCGCTGTTGACTTTGCTGGCTGATGACCTGCTGCAGGCCCTCCAGATCCACCAGTAGAGCCGCCAGGGTAAGGTGCAGCCCCCTCCCCTGCTCGCCGGCCAAATATTCCGCCAAGGGGAAAAAATATTGAAATTTCAAGTTTTCGCAGTAACTTAAGAGGCCGTCGGCCATCTCCTGGCGGGTATGGGCCTTAATATCCTCCAAAGCCCTGGCCAATGAGGCCCGCAACCGGTCCGGCGCCGGTACCGCCGCGTGTTTGCGCAGGCGTTTTTTCAGGCGCTGCAAGGCATCCGCCACCAGATTCATGCCAAACCGCAGCATGGCCTGACTGCGCAGGCGCATATTCAGACTCAATTCCAGGGAAAAGAGGCGGGGCTGCAGATTTTCGGGTTTTTTCCAAGCGTTCAGAGCTATGGTCGGCGCCGCCGTGCTAATTCCCAGGGCGGCAATCTCCTGATAATAGAGGTTCAGGGCATCCTGCAAGGAGGCCAGCAGCGGCTCCAGGACCTGGGTCAGTTCCTCCTGCAGCCACTGTTCCTGCAGATAGATGAATTCCAGAATCTTCAGGTTGACTTCTTCCGTGAGAAAACGCAGCAGCCGCTGCTGAAACCCCTGGTAGACCAGATAGAGGCCGGGGAGGAAGGCACTCAAGTGGCCGCCCAGCTCCAGCCGATCCAATGCGCCGGTATCATCCTGAATAAATTGGCTGATAAGCGGCCCCACTTCCCCCTGCCGGGCGTCAAAAAAATTGTCCAGCCGGCGGCGCAGACCTTTTTTCAGGTCGGCCACCGCGCCCTGCAAGGCCTGATCCAGGCTGTGGAGGAGACGCTCCAAGGATTGCCGGCGTTGGCGTAGACGCTCCATACTCGTCTGCAAGGCGGTAACGTCCTCCTGCACCAGTTTATCCTGCAGGAGCAGCCGCTCTTTAATCCCCTGGACGACCAGCGAGACCTGTCCCACGCTGCTGGCCAACAACAGGTCATTCTGCCTGGTGGTCAATGTCTGCTGCAGATATGCCTCGAAGCGGGCCGCTTCCTGACGGGAAAAGGCAGTCAGCTCGGCATCGGTCTCCCAGGTCATCAGTTTCCCCAAATCCTTGGGGCTCAACGCCTCACCGCGAGCCCGGAGGCGACCCAAGAGCAGGTCCAAACCCGAAAAAGCAAAAAGGGGGGCCTCATGCTGAAAAGCAGCCATTTCCCGCTGCCAGCGCTGCTGCAACTGCTGGACCTCTGCCAGGTTTTCCACCTCATTCAGATCCAGATTCAAGATAAAAACGCAGTTGTCCAAAAGATGCAGCCGCTTTAATTCGGCCAGAAATTTATAATCCGCCTGGCGCAGGCCGATGCGGGCACTGACCACATAGATAACCAGGTCTGTACCCAGTAAATAATTGTGGACCTGGGCCAAATGCTGGGGGATGGGAGAATCGCTGCCCTGGCAGTCGCCCAACTCCAAGCCCTGGGCTGGCCAGGGAAAGGGCAAGATCAACCGGACGTCTTTCAGATAAACGGCCTCGGCATCATGGGTGACCAACTGCTGATGGCGGTCTAAATCCGGACCGGTGAGCTCCAGTCGCTGTTGGCCGCCGGCCAAGATTTTTTCGACTTCAGGATAACCAGTAAGGAAGGATTGGACCAGAATATAATTCGTGTCCATCATATCGGCATTGAGGAGTTGGGCCGGATCGATCTGGTTTAATACTTCGGTCAGCAGGGCGCGGTCGGAGGCGTGGCGAATGTCGTAGCCCTCCCGCCGTTCCAGGAGAATGGGACTGGGGAAGAGACTGAGGGCACTGTTCAGTTCGCCGTTCACCTCTTCCCAGTCTTTAAAATCCAGGATGGCCCGGGGCTGCTCCCCGGGTTCGATCCGGGTGATCATGGCGGTAACAATGCCGGCCCCGCGTTTGAGGACATCTCGCCCCAGCAGCGCATTGATAAGGGTACTCTTGCCGGACTTGACGGTACCCACCACCGCCACGCGAAAACGGCCAGCCGCCGCTTTGTTCTCCAGATTGGCTAAAATTACGCGCCAATTTTCCGCCTGTCCGGCCCCCACCGGGACCACGGCCGCGACGCCGTCCATGAGAGACTGAATACCGGCCACGCAGGTCCGCAGGATTGACCTCACATCGGGAAGCGGCGGTTGCTGCTGCACTATCAAGGTCCTATGATGGCGATGTCGACTATCAGGATGAGATGCGAGTCTACCGGCTGGACCCGCAACCGCAGGGAATTCTTCTGGTGCCAGTGGCCGGCCCTCGTGCTGACGCCAGAGAGATCCGGGCATGACCTTCTACCTCTGTCTGCCGCAGCCAGGCACTCGGTCAACTTAACCATTGCCCCCGGCGGCTTTAGCCCCTTCTTTGGGCGCAAAGGCAGCAATATAACCCCGACCCACTTTGACCCGGATCTTGTCGGCGATTTCCAGGGTGACGGTCTGGTCTGTCATGCCGGTGATCTCGCCATAGAGACCGCCGGCGGTAATGACTTTGTCCCCACGCTTCAGATTTTCCAAGAAATTTCTGTGTTCTTTGGCTTTTTTCTGTTGGGGCCGGATGAGCAGCACATAGAAAATGCCGAACATCAGGATCAACGGCAGGATGGTCAGCAGACCACCGCCGCCCTGAGCCTCGCCGGAGGCCCCGGCCATGGCATACGCAACATCAATCACTCGCTCCACCTCCATTGTCTCTGAGCCGATAAAAGGCCCGGCGGAAGGCCGGAAAGGTCCCTTGAGTCAGGGACCGCCGTATATCGGCCATTAATTCCAGATAATAATACAAGTTATGCCACGTCAGCAGACGATACGCCAAAATCTCCCGGGCCAGATACAGGTGACGCAGATACGCCCGGCTGTAATGGCGGCAGGTATAACAGGCGCAGGCCTCATCCAACGGCAAAGGACTGGCGGCATGTTCGGAGTTTTTGATCACTACCCGGCCCAACCGGGTCAAGGCCATGCCGTTGCGGGCATTGCGGGTCGGCAAGACACAGTCGAACATGTCCACCCCCCGGGCCACCGCCTCCACCAGGTCTTCGGGCGTGCCCACCCCCATGAGATAGCGGGGCCGGTCCACCGGGAGCTCGGGTACGGTAGCCTCCAGGATGGCCTCCCGGGTCTCTTTGTCTTCGCCCACGCTGAGGCCGCCGATGGCATAGCCGTCAAAACCCAAAGCCACCATGGCCTGGGCCTGCTCCCGGCGCAGCTGCGGAAACATGCCCCCCTGGACCACCACAAAGAGGGGTTTGTCCTCCCTGGTGCGAGCTTGCTGACAGCGCTTGGCCCAACGCCAGGTTAACGCCCCGGACTGGACCACATACGCCTCATTGACGTCGTGCGCCGGACATTCATCTAGACAAATAAGGATATCAGCATCAAAGGCCTCTTGTAAAGCAATTACCTGCTCGGGCGTCAAAAAATGCAGCGAGCCGTCCAGGTGGGAACGGAAGGTCACCCCTGCCTCGCTGAGAGTGCGCAGTTTGGCCAGGCTGAAGATCTGGAAGCCCCCGGAATCCGTCAAAATGGGACCGGGCCAATTCATAAAGGGATGCAGCCCCCCCAACCTTTGGATAATCTCCACGCCCGGCCGCAAGTAGAGATGGTAAGTATTGGCCAGAATAATCTGGGCGCCCAGCCCTTGCAGCTCTTCGGGGGTCATGGCCTTGACCGTGGCCTGCGTCCCCACCGGCATGAAGACCGGCGTATCGATCACCCCCCGGGGGAGGGTTAATTTCCCCAGACGGGCTGAGGTCTGTTTATCGGTGGCCAGAATCTGGAAGCGCATAATAGAGGTTCGAGGTTAGGGGTCATTTCTAACCTTTTGGCGGAGCCAAGAGGACGCGTTGGGGTTGGGGGAGGGGTTTTAGGGGAAGGGCCAGGGGGCAACGCCCCCTGGCCCCCTCCCGGAAAGCACTTGTGCAACAACCTGCTAGCCCCGGTTTTTGCGTTGACGCTGCAGTTCCCGTTCTTCGTCCCGGCGGCGGATGGTCTCCCGTTTATCGAATTTTTTCTTGCCCTTGGCCAACCCCAGCTCGATTTTGACATATTGATCCCGGAAATAGAGTTTGAGGGGGATCAGGGTAAAGCCTTTTTCCTCGGTTTTGCCGATCAGGCGTTTGATTTCCCGGCGATGCAGGAGGAGTTTGCGAGTCCGGGTGGGGTCGTAGGAATCCAAGGGAGTGAAGGGGTAGGGACTGATGTGAGCGTTGTGGAGAAAGACCTCGCCCTTGCGGATGCGGGCAAAGGCGTCATTGATATTGACTTTGCCCATCCGGATGGACTTTACTTCCGGCCCCGTCAGGACGATGCCGGCTTCCACGACGTCATCGATAAAATAATCGAAATAAGCCTTGCGATTCTGGCAGATTATTTTCACCTGGTCTCGTTTCATAGATTGGGCTGCCGCCTGCTACCAGGCCGAGGTGCTTTCAGGGTGCTAAGCGGCGCTGGCCAGTTCTCGACCGAACATAAAAACTTCGGGGAATCGTTTGGCCATGATACCGGTGACATAGGAATTCACTTCATCCACCGTACCGTATTGCAGGGCGTGGCGGGCGAATTCCTGGGCCTCTTCCATGGAGGCATGGCGGACGATGCGTTTGACCACTGGAATGGCCAGAGCGTTCATGGATAATTCATCCACCCCCAACCCCAGGAGCACGGGTGTATAAAGCGGGTCGCCGGCCATTTCCCCACAAACCGCCACGGTAATGCCGGCGGCGTGACCGGCGTCCACCACCTGTTTGATCATGCGCAAGACCGCGGGGTGCAGGGGCTGATACATATTAGCCACATGTTTATTGCCCCGGTCAATGGCCAGGGCATATTGGATCAGGTCATTGGTGCCGATACTGAAGAAATCCGCCTCTTTGGCCAACAGATCGGCCAGCATGACCGCCGACGGCACCTCGATCATCAAGCCCACCGGCATATCAGGTTGGAAGGGATGCCCCTCCCGGGCCAATTCCTCTTGCACCTCCGCCAGGATACGGCGGGCGTCGGTAACTTCCTGAATACCCGAGATCAGGGGAAACATCAACCGGACCTGACCATAGGCCGAGGCCCGCAAGATGGCCCGCAATTGGGTACGAAAAATCGTGCGTTCCTTTAAGCAGAAGCGGATGGCCCGCAATCCCAGAGCCGGATTGATGCCTGGGGCATACTCTAGATGGGAGGCAAATTTATCGCCGCCGATATCCAGGGTCCGGATGGTAACCCGTTTGGGCCGCATCATCTGGGCGACGCTGCGATAATCCTCAAAAAGTTCCTCTTCGGTGGGCAGGCGTTGATGGCGCAGAAAGAGGAATTCGGTGCGGTAGAGGCCGATGCCGTCGGCGCCATAATCCAGGGCCAGATCGACTTCTTCCTGAAATTCGATATTGGCCAGGACCTGCGTCTGGTGTTCGTCCAGGGTAATGGCTGGCAAAAAGCTGGATTTCCCGACGTCGAGTTTGAATTCCTCAAATTTCTTCTTGCGCTGGACGTAAATGTCCAGCATCTTGGCATCGGGGTTGATTACCACTGTCCCGTTGAGACCATCCAGGATGAGGGTATAGCCGGTGGCGATTTCTTGAGAGGCCTTCTCCACGGCCACGACCGCCGGGATCTCCAAGGATTGGGCCATAATGGCGGTATGGGAGGTCTTGCCGCCCGTTTCTGTGATGAAGCCTTTGACCTTGGCCACCGACATCTGAGTGGTGTCCACCGGCGAGAGGTCATGAATGACCAGAATCACCGGCTCGGTCAGCTTGCCGAAATCAAAGGGATTGCCCCCGGTGAGATGACGCAGCACCCGTTGACTGACATCCTCCACATCCTGGATGCGGCTCTTGATGTAGGGGTCGGCAATTTTACTGAATAATATCTGGGCCTGGTGCACCGCTTCCTGCAAGGCCCATTCCGCATTGATCCTCTCGTACTGAATGGTGCGGATAGTAGCGTCATAGAGCAGCTTGTCCTGGAGAATCAGGAGGTGGGCATCCAAAATATAGGCATGCTCTTGAAATTCGTCGGTGATCGACTTTTTAATGGTGCTGATTTCTTCGCGGGTCAGCGCTACCGCATCCCGAAACCGGTCGATCTCCACGGCGATCTGTTTGTCGGAGGTCAGGTAATAGCGGTTAATCTGAACCTTGTATTTATCGCTGACAACGTGGGCGGGCCCGATAACAATTCCTGGCGAGGCGGGGATCCCTTTGAGGACTTTGTTTTGGGGCCAGGTTTCCCGGGCGGCCAGGGGCGTCATGTGTATTCTCCAAAGGCCTGGGCGAACAGCTCGATAATGGCGGCCACTGCCGGTCCGGCCTCCGGTCCTTCGGCCCGGAGTTTGATCTCCGATCCTTGGGGACAACCTAATCCCAGGATATCCAGGATACTCCGGGCGTCGGCTTGTAACCCATTTCTCTCCAGGGTGATGGTAGCCTGAAAGCTCTGAGCCAGGGCAGCAATTTTGGCTGCGGCCCGGGCATGCAACCCCAGCCGGTTCAGCACTGGCAATGTTGTTTCCAGATTGTTCGTCATGAGGAAGGAAACCGGTAATGTGGCGTCTGATTTTTGTGCTATTGTTACATTATAATCCGGTTAAGATTTTTTCTTCAACCGGGTATTGGGCTCTAGACCCATTTTTTCCGAAAGTTTTCCGGCGGTCCGGAGCGCCAGATAGGTCTGATAAGCCTCTCGTCGGGAGATCCCCAAGGCGGCGGCAGCTTCCTGGGCGAGACTCCGGCCGCTTTTGCTGGCGTCTTGGGCAGCGCGCAACAGGAAGCCAACCACATCCACCTGAGCCGGGCTTTTGGACCGCGGTCGGGAGAGGACCAGTGTACATTCACCCCTGATTTCCTGATCCCTGAGCAGGGCAAGAACCGTCTCTGCGGGTCCCCGCCAGGCCTGTTCGAACATTTTGGTGAGCTCCCGCACCACCAGGATATGGCGATCAGCCATGGTCTGGCTGATGTCCTGGAGAGTCTGGTGCAGGCGCCGGGGCGATTCATAGAAGATGAGAATCCGCGGCTCCTGAGCCAAACGAGTTAATTCCTCCAGGCGTTTTTTGCTCTGCCGGGGCAGAAAGCCGATGAAGGTGACCTCACCGCTGAATCCCGACATAGACAAGGCCGCCAAACCGGCGGCCGGCCCTGGTATTGCAACTACTGGGATGCCAGCCTCCCAGGCCTGATCCACGAGAAGCACGCCTGGATCCGAGAATCCCGGCGTTCCGGCATCACTGACCAAGGCCACGGCTTGGCCGGCCTGCAACGCCCGGAGCAGCTCCGGCCCCCGGCTGACCGCATTATGGGCATGGTAACTCAGCAGCTTGGCAGGGATCTGGTAATGCGTCAGTAATTTCCGGGTCCGGCGGGTATCTTCGGCCGCGATCAGGTCCACGCTGCCCAGAATAAGCAGGGCCCGCCGGGTGATATCTTCCAGATTGCCGATGGGAGTGGCGACGACATACAGATGGCCCGGGGCGGCGGTGGCGCCAGACGGCGGCGTCTCAGTACCCGACATAGCTCTTCCTAAAAAGCTGCCTGAATAATCTTGACCTCGGGATTGTCGGCGATCAGGGTGATGGCCACCACATCAAAGCGGATCTTCACCGCTCTCGCCGGCTGTTTGAGAAGATAATACTCTGCAGCCCGCCTGAGTCGACGCTGTTTGCTGCTAGTCACAGCTTCCGCCGGGGTGCCGCAGCGCAGACTCCGACGCATTTTCACTTCGATAAAGACCAGGGTATCACCCTGGCGGGCTATTAGGTCAATTTCGCCCAGCGGCGTCCGCACGTTCCGGGCTAGAATCCGGTAACCGTTCCGGCGTAAAACCTCGGCAGCCAGGGATTCGCCTAGGCTGCCCAGCCGCTGCCTTGCCTCGGTCATGACCTCGCAGTTTATTGAACAAGGGGTTTTAAGGGCACCACTCGCGCACGCCCCGAAAGGTGCGGCGATGCAGGGGGCAAGGGCCCCAGCGCCGGATGGCTGCCAAATGTTCCTGGGTGGCGTAGCCTTTATGGCCGGCAAAATTATATTGGGGGTAAAACCGGTGATACTCCTGCATGCGCCGGTCCCGGTGGACTTTGGCCAAAATCGAGGCGGCGGCAATGGACGGACAGAGTCGATCTCCCTGCACAACTGGTTGTTGCGCTACAGCCACGGGCAACCGCCAGGGACCATCGACCAGGACCATTTCCGGGGCTGGTTCTAATTGTTGCACGGCTTGTGCCATGGCCCGCAGGCTGGCCACGCCGATCCCCAAGACTTCAATCTCGGCCACCCCTATTTCAGCAATGGCCAAGGCCACAGCCTGTTGCCGCACCTGTTGGTCCAAAGTCTCCCGCTGAACCGCACTCAACAACTTGGAGTCGGTCAAACCGGGGAGCAAGGCCGTGGCCGGTAAGATCACGGCGGCAGCGACTACCGGGCCGGCCAAGGGACCGCGGCCCACTTCATCGACGCCGGCTAAGAAGGCAATACCTTGCTGCCGGAAATGGGCCTCCGGATCGGTCACCAGAGGCAACAGTGCCGGGTGCTGAGCTTTGGCGCGGGGGGAAGCCAAACCGCGGAACCCCGCTAAGACACCTGTTTTTCTTTGATCCGGGCCTTTTTGCCGTAGAGGCTGCGGAGATAATAGAGCCGGCCGCGGCGCACTTTGCCCTTGCTCACCACCCGCAATTCATTGATGCTGGGTGAATGCAGGGGAAAGGTCCGTTCCACGCCCACTTCATAAGAAATTTTCCGGACGGTAAAGGTGGCGCTGGTTTTGCTGCCCCGTTTGCGGATGACAACCCCTTTAAATACCTGAATCCGTTCTTTGTCGCCTTCCACAATGCGCACATGCACTTCCACGGTGTCGCCCACCTGAAAGTCAGGCAGGTCGGCCCGCATGTGGTCTTTGGAGACCTGGTCAATTATAGGGTCCATAATCTATCCTCATAGATGCTGCCAGCTGCCCGGGGGCAGCAGCTTCTGCGGAATTGCTCAGAAAAATTTGCACAGCCAAGTAACCTGTGCTGCTTAAAATCTTCATCGTGGGGCCGGCCGTCGGTCCCGTCCCCTTCTGGGTCCAAAAAGCCAACATCTAAGCGAATTCGCCCGGATCAGGTGTGGCTGCGGCCAAGGTAGCCAAAAAGGCCAGATCCTCCGGGGTCAGATTAGCTCGAACCAACAGATCGGGCCGGCGCTCCCAGGTGCGGCGCAAGGCTTCCTGTCGCCGCCACCGGGCAATGCGCTGATGGTCGCCGGACAGTAAAACCTCGGGAACCGTATACCCGGCAAATTCCCGGGGTCGGGTATATTGGGGGCCTTTCAGAAGATTATCTTTAAAGGAATCTTCCGCGGCCGAATTTTCATCACCCAGGGCGCCCGGCAGCAAGCGGGTTACCGCATCGACAATGGCCAGGGCCGGAATTTCTCCCCCGGTCAGGATAAAATCGCCCAGGGAGATTTCTGCATCAATGAAATACTGCAGCCGCTCATCCACCCCTTCATAGTGCCCGCAGATGAGCAGGAGATTCTCGAGCCGGGCCAACTCCTGAGCCATCCCCTGGGTGAAGAGGCGTCCCTGGGGGCTGAGGAGAATTACCCTTACCTGAGGCCGCCGTTCTCTTACCCAACCAATGGCCCTGACCAGGGGCTCGATCTTCAAAACCATGCCCGGGCCACCCCCGAAGGGGCGGTCATCGGTGACCCGGTGGCGGTCCAAGGCAAAATCCCGGAGATTGAGGCAGTCGATCGTCACAATTCCCTGGGTTTGAGCTCGTTTCAGAATGCTCTGACCCAAGGGCCCGACAAAAAACTCCGGGAAAAGGGTTAGGATATCAATATGCACCGTTTGCCGTGGCCAAACCTGCTGCCGTAATCACCAGCCTCTTGTGTTCCGGCTCGATACTGACAATCACCTGAGCTATGGCCGGGACCAGATATTCGACCCCTTGGCCCTGGATAACATAGACATCATGGGCCGGGGTGGCCAAAATTCCCGTAACCTCACCCACATACGCCATGGTTTCGGCCAGATACACCGGCAGGCCGACCACTTCAAACTGGTAGTATTCTCCGGCCGGCAAAGGTGGCAGCTGCCTCGGGTCGATCCAGATTTCCCGGCCCGCCAAGCCTTGGGCTTCTTCCCGCGTCGTCACGTCAGCCAAGCTGAGTAGGAAGGCATTTTTCTGGACCCGAACGTCCAGAAGCCGATACCTCACACCGTCAACTTCTATGTGGTGAAGAGCTGCCAGCGTTTCTGGGTCGTCCACCTCAATCCAGGCCCTGACCTCACCCCGCAGGCCATGGGGCCGGGTTATCCGCCCGATGCAGACCCGGTCTGGGGCCTTCTCACTCAAGGATTTCCAACACCGCCCGTTTTTTTATTTTGGTGGAGGCGGCCCCCAGGATAGTGCGCATGGCCCTGGCCGTTCTCCCCTGTTTGCCGATGACCTTCCCCAAATCCTCTTTGGCCACTTTAAGTTCGATTACCGAGGTCTGTTCTCCTTCAATTTCAGAAACTTCCACTTGATCCGGATGGTCAACCAGCGCCTGGGCGATGTATTTGATCAAGTCTTTCATTGTGCGACCTCCGTTGGCGGATAAGGACGTCCGAGTCGGGGTTTCTGGCCCGAGGTCTGTTCCGGTGGCGGTTTCGTCAGATCGTTGTCAGCACGCCAAGCATCTTTGGAGCCGCTCATTCCCTTGGAGGTGAATGAGGCGTGGCAGCAACCTGGCCGTTGCACAGCCTCAACCCGCTGGCGGGATTTGTAGGAGATCTCCCGCGTTATTCGGCTGCCGCAGCCTTTTTTAGGAGACTGGCCACTGTCTCTGTTGGTTTGGCTCCCCGGCTCTGCCACTGGGCGAGCAGGTCCTTTTTCACGGTGATGGCCGCGGGATTGCGATTGGGGTCATAGGTGCCGATGATGTCAATGAAGCGTCCATCCCGTTTGGCTTCACTATTGGCCACCACGATGCGATAAAAGGGGCGCTTTTTGGCCCCGTGTCTGGCAAGACGGATTCGTAACGCCATGTATTGGGGGTTCTCCTTTTTTCAGTTTCTGTTTTCCGGTGGAAATTATCTCTCTGGAGTTTCAAGATTGGCCAGGTCCTCAACTCGGCCCCGGGGTCCAACCTCGAGTTGAGAGCCAGCAAAGATGGCCGCCTGGTATTAAGAAAAGCCAAAAGGCGGCCCCAAGCGCCGTTTGGCGCCCTTTTTGCCGCTCTGCAGCATCTTTTTCATCATTTTTTGGGTCATGTCAAACTGCTTCAGGAGCCGGTTGACATCCTGGACCGTGGTCCCGCTCCCTCTGGCGATGCGCCGGCGCCGACTGCCGTCGATGAGGGTATGGTTGGCCCGTTCCGCCGGGGTCATGGAGTTGATGATGGCTTCCACCTTAACCAACTCTTTTTCGTCGGGCTGCATATCTTTCAGCCCCTTCATCTTATTCAGCCCCGGAATCATGCCCAGAAGCTGCTCCAGACTGCCCATTTTGCGCACCTGGCGCAGCTGATCCCGGAAATCCTCCAGGGTAAAGCCATCCTTGCGAAGTTTGCGCTCCAGTTCTTTGGCCTGATCTTCATCAAAAGCTTCTTGGGCTTTTTCGATGAGGGTCAGGACATCGCCCATTCCCAGAATGCGGGACGCCAAGCGGTCTGGGTGAAAGACCTCGAGGGCGTCCAATTTTTCCCCGACGCCGAGAAATTTAATGGGCTTGTTGATGACCTGGCGCATGGACAGGGCAGCACCGCCCCGGGCATCACCCTCAACTTTAGTGAGGATCACCCCGGTAAGGTCCAGGGCATCGTTAAAGTTCTGGGCTACCTGGACAGCATCCTGGCCGGTCATGGCATCGGCCACCAACAGGATTTCGCTGGGCTGCGTTGCCGCTTTGATGGCCTGCAGCTCCTGCATCAACGGCTCATCCACATGCAAACGCCCGGCCGTATCCAATAGGACGACGTCGTGACCTTTGGCGGTGGCCAGGGCCAGGGCCGTAGCGGCAATGTCCACGGGGGCCTGTTGCGGCTGGGTGGGATAAACATCGACGCCGATATCTGCACCCAACCGCTGCAATTGATCGATGGCTGCGGGCCGCTGGGTATCGGCCGGTACCAAGAGGGGCTGGCGACCCTGTTTCTTGAGACGCAAGGCGATCTTGGCGGTGGTGGTGGTTTTGCCCGAGCCCTGCAGCCCCACCAACATCAAGACCACCGGCGGTTTGCCGGTGAGATCCAAACGGGGGGCTTCCCCTCCCAGCAAGGTGACCAGCTCATCGTGAACAATTTTGATCACCTGTTGGCCAGGGGTGAGGGATGTCATGACCTCCTGGCCCAAAGCCCGCTGCCGAATACCCTCCACAAAGGCCTTGGCGACCTTATAATTAACATCAGCCTCTAAGAGGGCCAGCCGCACTTCCCGCAAGGCGTCATTAATATTGAGCTCAGTGAGCTTGCCGTGACCCTTTAATTTCTTAAAAACGTTCGCCAGTTTATCGGAAAGGCGGTTGAACATGGGCTGATCTCAACTAAATGTTAAAAATTGATTTTACTAATTCTTGGCAGATATTGTCAATGACTAAATGAGCCGGCCTTACCCTTTGATCACTCCCAGGGGCTGGAGTCTGGCTACTTTGCGGCTGATACCGGCCCCGTGGACAACCTCGACCACCTGTTCCACGTCTTTATAGGCTTCTGGGATCTCTTCGGCCACGGTGCCGCGGCCGGCTCCTCGGACAACAATACCCTGGGAGGCCAGTTCCTTTTCAATGGACCGGCCCTTGGCGGCTTTCAGGGCCTGGTGCCGGCTGAGAATCCGGCCGGCCCCATGGCAGGTGCTGCCAAAGGTTTCTTCCAGGGCCTTTTGGGTGCCCACCAACAGATAGGAATAGCGCCCCATATCCCCGGGAATCAGGACCGGCTGGCCGGTTTCCTGGTAGGCGGCTGGAACCTCCGGATGATGCGGTGGGAAAGCCCGGGTGGCGCCTTTGCGGTGGACGCAGAGGCGCCGTTTCCGGCCGTTCACTTCGTGGGTCTCGATCTTGGCGATATTATGGGCCACATCGTAAACCAATTGCAGACCCAGGTGTTTCGGTCCCAGCCGAAGAATCTCCTGGAGGGTCTCCCGCACCCAATGGGTGATGATCTGACGGTTGGCAAAGGCAAAATTGGCTGCCGCGGCCATGGCCCCCAGATACTCTTGGCCTTCCGGCGATTGCACCGGGGCGCAGCATAACTGCCGATCCGGCAGGTCAAAGCCGTATTTGGCCGTGGCCCGCAGCAGTTTACTGATAAAATCATCACAGACCTGGTGCCCCAACCCCCGGGAGCCGGTATGGACAATGACCGTCACCTGATCGAGGGAAATACCCAGGGCCTGAGCCAAGTCAGCATCGAATATTTCAGCCACAAAACCGATTTCAATAAAATGATTGCCTGACCCCAAGGTCCCCAACTGATCCCGGCCCCGATCCAGGGCCTGGTCCGAGACTGCTTCGGGGTCAGCCCCGGGAATCTGGCCGCCAGCTTCGATGTGCAACAGATCGTCAGCCGCGCCGAACCCCTGCTTGACGGCCCAGACCGCACCGTACCGCAGCACTTCCCGCAGGGTGGGGGTAGTGAGCTTCAGATCCCGACGCCGGGAGCCCACCCCTGAAGGGATATTGGTGAAAAGTCCATCCACTAATTCCTGGATGCGCCCCAGGATTTCCGGTCGACTCAGATTGGTGCGCAACAACCGTACGCCGCAGTTGATGTCATACCCCACGCCGCCGGGGGAAACGACGCCTTCATTGAGATCAAAGGCCGCCACGCCGCCGATGGGAAAGCCATAGCCCCAATGGATGTCCGGCATGGCCAGAGAGGCACCGACGATGCCGGGTAGCGTGGCCACGTTCATCACCTGCTGCAGACTCTGGTCCTGGCGCAAGGCCGGGATCATGGCCGCGGAGCAGAATACCAGCCCCCGGGTGCGCATCTTGCCTTCCTGGGGAATTTCCCAGCGATAATTGTCAATCTGACGCAGTTTGATATCTTTGGCCATCGGCCACCTCGATCTCCTGTGGTCGGGGGTTTTTCCCGCCCCAGCCGGCTGGGTCGTGTTCTATTTAGTATATCAATACGTTTATTAAAATGGTAGGCATGGCTGCCGATGAATTCAAGATACCAGGACAGACGGCAAAAGCAAAAGACACCAGAATCGGCCAGGTGCGTGGGTGTACCGTTGGTTCTGGCGGGTTAAAAATGGAGCGAAAAAGGTTGGTGCTGCTGGAACGGCTGAGCGTCGGCCAGGACGCGCCCCTCTGCCGCCAAGAGGCGGCGTACATAGGGCGGCAATGCCGGTATAGCTGGGGCAAAATCCGGGTCCAGCCATTGCAGCGCCGGGAGCCGCCGTTCGGCCTGCAGACCTCGGAGCCGGGCTGGCTCGGGCCAAGTGCAGGCCTCGCCGCCGGCCAGCATGAAGCCATACTGGTCATTAAAACTGGGAATATAGGCGGTATACGGGATGACCCGGGGGAAGACCGCCTGCAGGGTGCGGTGCAGGTGGGGCAGCAAGCGGATGGCCTGCCCGGCCGAACCGGCCTGGATGCTCATCACCCCTGCGGACCGGAGCTTGGCCTGGACCAGGCGGAACATCTCCTGGGTAAAGAGAAAGAAGGCCGGGCCCCCTTCCAGGGGGTCGGTTATGTCCATAATGATCACATCCAGGCTGGCGTCCGGTTGGGTTGCCAGCCAGGCCCGGGCGTCGGCGTGGATCAGGGTCAAGCGTGGATCCTCCCAAGCGCGGCCGCCGAATTCCGGCAGATGCCGGCGGCAGAGGGCCACCAGTTCTTCGTCCAAGTCAACCATGGTTACGGCCTGGACCACCGCATGCTGGAGCACCTCCCGGATGGTGGCCCCTTCTCCGCCGCCCAAGACTGCGACCTGCCGGGGGGAGTCATGGGCAAACAGGGCCGGGTGCACCAGGGCTTCATGATAGATGACTTCATCCCGGGAGGCCGATTGCAAGACGCCGTCCAAGATCAGGGCCTTGCCCAGAGTTGGGGCCTCGATAATCAGGTACCGTTGATACCGGGTCTGCCCCTCGGCCAGGACCTGACGGCAGCGGAAGCCGCACAGGTCGTCGGGGCCATTAAATTCCACATACCATTGGCCGGCGGGCCATTGTGTCCTCATGATCGACTCTTCTTTCGGCATAAATAAGGAGCTGACGGGTTATTGGCCAGGACCGGAATCTGACCAAAAGGGCTCAGGCGGTCGGGCCACGACAGACCAGCCGTGGTCTTGGCAGCCTTTAGTCAGCCGTGCCTTCGCCCCGATACACCGCCAGCACCTTTTGCATATCTTCCCAGGTTTTGATGCGGTCCTGTGGCACCCGCAGGAGGTAGGAGGGGTGAAAGGTGGGCATTACCGGAATGTTTTGCCACTTTTGCCATTGGCCCCGCAGCCGGTTTAAGGGTGCTTTGGCTTTCAACAGGGCATGGGTAGCCACCGCCCCCAGGGTGACGATCACCTGGGGCCGAATGGCCTGGATCTGCTGGACCAGAAACGGCCGGCAGGCGGCAATCTCCTCGGCGTCCGGATTGCGATTATTCGGGGGGCGGCATTTGGCCACGTTGGTGATATAGACTTCTTCCCGGGTGAGGCCCAATCTTTCCAGGAGGCGGTTCAGGAGCTGCCCAGCCGCCCCCACGAAGGGTTCGCCCTGCTGGTCTTCTTCGGCTCCCGGCGCTTCGCCGATGAACATGAGGCGGGCTCTGGGGTTGCCGGTGCCGAAAACCAAATGGGTCCGGGTCTTCCAGAGCTGGCAGCGCCGGCAGTCCCCCATTTCCTGGCGGATATCAGACAGACGCAACGTGCTCAGAGGTTCGGGCGGTGCGGTGGGCTCGGCTGGTTGGGCCATAACAGGCTGAGCCGGCTCCGCTGGCGGTGGGGGCAGCGTTCCCTCAAGCCATTGCAAACCCAGACGGCGCTGGAACTCCACAAATTCCCTGAGAGCAGCGCTGAGGCGGTGTAATTCTGCCGGGGGTGAAGAGCGCGCCACTGGTTACCCCCGGCGCTCTGCTAGCAGCGTTACGACCCGGTCCAGGAGACGGTCGGCCACCTCGTCTTTACTCAGGAGCGGCAAAACCTCCACGCCGCCCTGCCGGTCCAGGATGGTCACCCGGTTGGTATCCACAGCAAACCCTGCATCCGGCGCGGTAACATCGTTGGCGACGATGAGGTCCAGACCTTTGCGCTGCAACTTGGCCGCGGCATGCGCCAGTAGGTCCTGAGTCTCGGCAGCGAAGCCCACCAGGACCTGGTGGTGCTGCCGGCGTGCCCCTAAGCCGGCCACGATGTCCGGATTATGAGTGAGTTTGACCAGCATTTCCGCCTCGCTCCGCTTGATCTTCTGTGCCGCCAGTCCGGCTGGCCGGTAGTCACTCACTGCCGCGGACATGATGAGGACATCGCACTGGGGAAAAAGGTCCTGCAAAACCCCCTGCATCTCCAGGGCGGTGCGCACCAGGTGACGGCTGACCCCCCAGGGAGTCGAAAGGGCGGTGGGGCCGCTCACCAGGGTCACCTCGGCGCCGCGGCGGCGGGCCATGGCAGCCACGGCATAGCCCATCTTGCCGGTGGAACGGTTCGTCAAAAAGCGGACCGGATCCAGATCTTCATAGGTGGGACCGGCACTCACCAAGAGCCGTTGTCCGGCCAAGTCCTGGGGGGTCAGCAGCCAAGCCGCGGCCGCGACGATGTCCGCCGGTTCCGGCAGCCGCCCGGAGCCATAGGCTCCACAGGCCATCTCGCCCGCAGACGGCTCCAGGACCTGAAAACCCCGCTGCCGCAGCTTGGCCACATTTTCTTGGACCACCGGATTCTCATACATCTTCACATTCATGGCTGGGCAGACCAGAATGGGACGGGTGGCGGCCAGGATGATGGTGCTCAACAGATCGTCGGCGATCCCGGCAGCCATCTTGCCCAGGCAGTTGGCCGTGGCCGGGGCAATGACGATGGCATCCACGGCCTGGCCCAGGGAAATGTGCTCCAGAGGTTCGGCTGAGGGGCCAAAAAGCTCGGTCCGCACCGGTTCACCGGAGAGGGCCTGGAAGGTTAACGGCGTGACGAACTGGCAGGCCCCGGCCGTCATCACCACCTGGACCTGGGCCCCGGCCGTGACCATCAGGCGCAGCACTTCCACGGCCTTATAGGCCGCGATGCCGCCGGTCACGCCCAGCAGGATTTTTTTTCCCTGAAAGATGGCTGCCATGTCAACTCAATACCGCACGTCTGAGAAGGCCCGGCAAAAAGACCTCATCGAGGTCGGAAGGAGGGGCATAAGGAGAGGAGCAGGGACCCAGGCCCCCTGGCCCCTGCCCGAAAGGCACTTTTGTGTAAAGTGCTATACTCGTCCTCTAAAAAAAAGGGTTATACTGCCGTTCCTGCCCCACGGTCGTCGCCGGGCCGTGGCCTGGCAGGACCAGGTAATGATCCCCCAAGGGGAAGATCTTGGTCTTGACCGATTGAATAAGGTCCTCAAAGGAGCCGCCGGGGAAGTCTGTCCGGCCGATGGATCCGGCGAACAAGGTGTCCCCCACGTAGACGATGGGCTCGCTCTGCAGCACCAGACAGATACCCCCCAGAGTATGGCCGGGGGTATGCAGCACCTTTAGCTTATATGGCCCAAAATCCAAGATATCGCCTTCGGCCACCAGAATCGAGGCATGGGACGGTTGCAGGCGGCCGCCGGTGAAAAACAGCGCCTCGGCCGACGGCTGGCTCAGCATGGGGGCATCGGCCGGATGGATGGCGATGGGCGCCCCGGTGGCCTCCACCAGGGCATGATTGGCGCCCACATGGTCAAAATGACCGTGCGTGTTGATGATCATTTTCAGTTGCAGGTTTTCTTTGTTGAGCACAGCCAGGATATCAGGACCGTCCCCACCCGGGTCAATGACGACAGCCTCCCGGCTGTCCTCGTCGGCCAGGATGTAACAGTTGGATTCCAGCATGCCCACACTCATCACTTTTTGGATCATAGATGTTCCTAAATCAGAAGATATGGTTGTTGAGTTTCAAGTTTGGATTTTTAAATCCTCAGCCCTTGTCTTGGTTCAGGCCCCCAACAGGGTTTTGACGCCGTGGTAGCCAAAGAAACAGCCGAAGGCCAGGAGAAAGACGGCACAGGCGGTCATGAAACCCTGATAGAGCCGGTCTGAAAGAAAGCGTTTGCCCTGGGCCACGGCCATGGCCACCAGGCTGTACCAGGCCAAATCCGCCAGAAAATGGCCAACAAAGAAAAAGGCTACGCCCATGAGGCCATAATTATAAGCAAAAAGCACGTAGCTTAATCCCAGGGTGACCCACCAGACCAGCCAATAGGGGTTGGCCAAACTCATGACGATGCCAGCCCAGAAGGGGTGAAACTTCCCGGCCGAAGTGCCGCTGAGGTCCAAGCGAGTGGTGCGGACGGAACTGAGGAGGTCGTAGCCCAACCACCAGAGGACGATGGCGCCGGTCAGGGCGACCGCCCCCATGATGAGCGGTTGGTTGATGATGGCCCCTATCCCCAGAAGCAAGAGCACGAGGAGGGTCAGCTCCAGGGCGCCGTGTCCCAGCATAATAATGGGTCCGGCCCAAAACCCCCGGCGGGCCGCTTCGGCTACGGTATAGGTCAGCAACGGTCCGGGCATCAAGGCCCCGGACAAAGCAATGACAAAAGAAGAACTGAAAATCCCCAGGAGAATTAGGGTAAGTTCCACGGTGGCGTCTTTTCCTGTGTCGGCGTTGCGGCAAGTATGGGTAACATTAACATCAAGCTTTCATGTTATCAGAATCGAAAGAAAAACCAAAGGGAAAATCCCCGAGGGTTAACGGCTCGGTTGGCGCCTCAGAATGTGGCTCGCCAGAGAAAATGATGGACAGTCTGCAGGTCCCAAGTACTCAGCCCCGCTTGGGCGAAGCTGGCGGCAAAATCTGCAGCCCGCAGGGCATGGTTCCAGCTCAAGAGTTTGAAGCCTGCGGCCACCAGAAAAAAGGGCAAGGCCTCCTCCTGGGCCAGGGCTCGGAGTTGCTCCAGGCCGGTCTCCCGGTTCATCTCATAGATCCAGATCTTGCCGTCGGGTTTGACTATGCGGCGCATCTCTTGTAAACCTCGGACCGGATGCTCCCAGGTGTGTAAGCTGAAGGTGGCCATGGCCATATCACCACAGGCCTCGGCCAGGGGAAGGGCACTGGCATCGCCGACGAGGCGCCAAACCCGCTGGGCTGCCGGCGGCTCATGACGACGAGAACCCATGGGCTGCAATACCTCTGCCGCGTGGTCCAGCGCCAGCAGCCGCAGGTCTGGGCGCTGCTGGGCCACCAAGGCCAAAAGCTGACCGGTACCGGCGCCCACATCAACCAACAACCCGCCTCGGGGGACGGCAGCCACCAGGTCTGCGGCCAGGCGCCGATACAGCCGCTCCATGAGCCCCAGCCGCACCAGCAGACGGTACAGCCTGGGCGGCGGTTCCAACTCGAAGGGGAAAAAGGCACTCATAAGGCCCTCCGGTTGCCCGACTGGCTTAGCATATTGTCCCGGCGATCTGCTTTTTCTGACATTTTTCTTTTCTGCCGAGGTTTTTTTGTGCTATACATACTCAATAATCTGTCCCAAGGCCGGACAGCCGGTTATGGTTAAAAAGCTTGGGGCGAGATTATACGTTAGCATCCCTGCCCACATCAGTAATTTTGTTTGCCATTGCTGCCGATAATAAGCTAATCCCGACAACGCCCGGGGTCGGCAGAGGACCGTTTGGTTTCGGGCATATCAAGATATCATGAAAGATCTACCGGTTACAAAAATCGCTTACTGACGCCCGTTCTTTTGAGGAAACCGAAGGCGGAATCATGATACTGCGTATTACCCGACTGGAGCTGCGGGAGATAACCATCCCCTTCCGTTTTGCCTTCAAGCATTCCCTGGCAGTGCGCCGGCAGGCCAGGAACCTGATCTTGGCCCTGCATACTGATGCCGGGACCGTGGGCTATGGCGAGGTGATCCCCCGGCGCTATCTTACCGGCGAAACCATCGCCAGTGCCTGGGAGGATATCTGCAGGCAGTTCTGGCCGGCCTTGCGTGAGCTGCACCTCAACGCTCAGGAGTATCCCTATCAGGCTTTGCAGCCGTTTTTTACCTGGGCCTCCGAGCAGCGCCGCACCGCCGCCTCAGCCGGGGTTGATCTGGCGATCTGGGACGCCTGGGCTAAAGCCGCCCAAAGACCCGGTTACTCGCTCTTTGGGCAACGCCGGTCATTGCCGGTGCCTCTCACCGGCCCCTTGGGGGCGGGTTCCATGCGCTATCTTTGGCGGACAGCCAGCCTCATGCGGTTTCTGGGTTTTGTTGACTATAAATTGAAAGTGGGCAACGTCCAGGATTTGGCGGCGGTGCAGCTTCTCCGAAAAATCATCGGCCCCCGCTGCGATCTGCGGGTGGATGCCAACGCCGGCTGGCAGGTGGATCAGGCCATTGCCATGGCCCAAGAGCTCCGGCAATTCGGGGTCAGCTCGGTGGAACAGCCCGTTCCGGCCGGCAATGTCCAGGACTTGGCCCAGGTGCAACGGCAAGGGGGTCTGCCGGTGGTGGCCGATGAATCGCTGTGCACCCTGGCCGATGCCCGGATGCTTTTGGCGGAGCAGGCCGCGGATATCTGGAACCTGCGCCTGGCCAAGATCGGCGGTTTTACCGGCTTTTTGGCCCTGCTGCAGATGGCCGGCTACCCCCTGCCGCCGGGATTGAACCGCGCCCCGCTCCCTGGCCGGCTCCGGCCGGTGTCGAACCACGGCTACCGCCCGAAAATCCATTTGGGCGTCCTGGTGGGCGAGACTTCCTTGATTACCGCCGCGGCCCGGGCCTGTTTAGGCCTCTGCCCCTATATCCATGTGGAATACGGCTACCCGTGGATTCTGCTGAAGATGGACCCTTTCCAGGGCGACCCGGGAGGCTACAGCGGCACGGCCAAACCCCTGGGCGAGGCCTTTGGCCTGGGGGTGACGCCTAAAACGCACTTGCTGGATCATCTGACCGTGCGGCAAGAGGTCCTGGAGTGAGCAGTGTTCAGGGTCCAGTGGCCAGTTCTTTACCACCTACCGCCCTCTGCCCTCTGTCTACTGTTTTTGCTTCTGCAACTCCTCCTTGATCTTTTCGGCAAAGGCCTCCTGGAAGGCCGGGATTTCCAAAGCCTCCTCCTGGCGGCCGGAGAGGAAGAGGGCCAACCCTTTATTCACCTGGATCTCTTTATTGCCGGGCTGCAGAGCCAGGAGCTCATCATACAATGTGAGGGCTTCGCTGTATTTATCCATGGCCATTAAGGCCGTGGCTTTGCCGAAGCGGGCGTAAAAATGTTCCGGTTGGCGCTGCAACACTTCATCAAAGGCGGCCACCGCCTCAGCCTGGCGCCCCATATCGTTCAGCAGATAGGCCTTGGTCTCCAAGGCCTTCAGGTCATCGGGGACCTGGGCCAGCTTCTTGTGGCAGCAGAAGAGGGCTTCTTCTAAAAGGCCTTGATTGGCCAAGGCCGTGGCCGCGGCCATCCAGGGGGTATCATCCCCCACCACCTTGCGGATCAGGCTTTCAAAGGTATCCAGCACCACCCGGCGTCCCACCAAGGGAGCGATCCCACCATGGCCGGGCATGACATGTTGGATATCCAGTTTCATTAATTGCCGCAGACCATAGAGGTAGTGGTCCATGCGGCCACCCGCGGCCTGGTCCATTTCTGACATGGCATCAGGCAGCACGGTGTCGCCGGAGAAAAGAGTCTGGGTCGGAGCATGGAAATAACAGACCCCGTCCAGAGTATGACCCGGGGTGTGAATAACCTGGAAATCAAAGCCGCTCAGGTTGATGGTCTCCCCGCCCTTGATTTCCGTGAGCTTCAGACCACCGGCCCGCAGGATTTCTTTATACTCGGCCGGGCCGGCCTCGTGCAAGACAACCTCCACCTCCAAGCCTCGGGACAGGCCGGGATAGCCCCGGAAAAGCTCCACCACCCCCATACAATGGTCCGGATGGCCATGGGTCAGGGCCACCTTTTTGATCTGATCCAACCGCACCCCCTGACGGAAGAGATCCATATAAATTAAATAATCGTTGCCGGGGTCGATGATGGAGAGATACTCCCCTTGCAATACATAGACGTTGCTGGAGAAATCATAGCCGACGGCAAACAGGGTAGCGTCAAAGAGGGGATTGGCCAAACCAGTGACTTCGGCCACGGTCTGCCAGGTGGGCTCTTGGGGACCGGTTTCCCTTTGGGTGGGGTCGTCTTCATTGATATCGACAAATCTCATGGCAGTGGCAACACTCCTTAACTGCAGTTGTTAGTTGGTAGTAAGAAAATATTGCCTAGACTGAGGCAATCAGTTTTTGTAGGGGCACAGCCGTGGGGGAATGGTCCTCACCAGCAACAACCCCCCCCAACGCTTTTGGCTGGGATGCCTTGAAATTGTTTACTCGGTTTCGGGTGTCCCCGCCTCATGGCTATGGATAAGCAAATTGTAGAATAATTTCTGCGGCGGCGCACGCAAAATGAAGCTGTTTTTGCCTGGATCTCATGGGCGATTTTATTTGAGGAAAAATAAGGGGGCGGCCCGCAGACCGCCCCCTCTTCAGTTTGTCCTACCAGTGGTGCTTATTCGGCATAGGGGATGAAGTAGCTCAGCTTCATCTTGCCGTCGGGCCACCATTTCCGCTGTTTGGTTTCGCCCGGATAGATTTCCACCAGGCCTTTGTCCACGGAGACCCAAGTGTCTAAGCTCAGTTCGACGAAATGAAATTCCGTCAGTTTATACTTGACGATGGTCTCCGCCGGGATGAGGACGGCGTAGCCGGTTTCTTTGCTGGCCAGCCACTCAAAGTCCTCATTGGGTTCGTGGGTCTTCTCTTCTTTCGGGTTGTAGACCGCCAAGAGTTTCCCTTGGATCTTATCGCCGGGTTTCACGGGATAATCTGCCCATAGTTCATCCGGCAGATAGAACCACAGGGCCCGGTACCCGGTCTTGACATAGCCTTTTACAAGCATGGGGTCAAAGCCGCACACGCTCACACGGCATTTTTCAGGCATCGTTACCTCCTGCTAGGCATGCGTTAAAGGAATCTGACCATTCACTCAGCTGACATCGCCGTTGTCTGATGTCGGTTCATTTCTGAGCAGGAAATCGCGCAGTTCATAGACCTGTTCGTAACAGAACTCCATGAAGGCATCCAGTTGTTCTGTGTCTATGTGCTCCGTCACCCGCAGACGTTGCAGGTACGGATAGAGCCACTCCTCGATCTCCACGATGAATTCGTTACACAGGAACAGATAGTCGCTGCCGCCCTCGGGCGGTGCATGCCGGAGGAAATCTTCCTTCCAGAGCACCACCCGCCGGCGTAATTCGATGAGCTCTTCCGTCCCGTGTTGACGAATGACCTCAGGCGAACACGGATTACTTAATGGGTTCGAAAGCATAGCACTTCTTGATGATGTCGTTGTCGTGGATGCACCAGTAATGGGGCCAATGGATCTTCTTACACCAACCGATGATGTCGGCCGGGGGGAAGCCAGACCCTTTCAACACCCATTTCAGGTATTTGCATTGCCAGCAGATATGGTCGGTCTTTTTCTCCGGTGTCAGCACATGGGCCAGAAATTCTACCGGTGACATTTTTGCAGTCATGCGTGCCCCTCCTATTACCAGTCTTTCACTTCGCCTTTAGCGAGTCTCTCTAAGTACTCCGCCCAGACTTCGGGAGAGAGCTTTTCGATATCCCAGAAGTAGCCGTGGGAGCCAGCAACCCCGGCTGAAGGCGGCTGGGGCCGCCACCCCCGCACCGGCCGTCCGCGGGCACTGAATTTCACCATGTCGGCCTTGCCCAGATAAATATGCCGGGGCAGACAGGTATAAGGACGGGTCCGACCTTCGATGCCCGGCAGATAGTTGCTGTAGCCATCGTTGGGCTTGTCGGCGTAGAGGGGATAAATATCGGGTTTTTCTCCGGCTTTTTCATCCGGCCCTTCATACATATGCCCCTGGATCATGTGGATGTAATAGACCGTGCCACATTCGGCACAGGCAATCTTGCCTTCCCAGTTCCAGAAGCAGTAGGGGTCCAAATAATTGACGGTGTCGCAGACTTTGCCGTCCTTCTCTTTTTTGCACCAGATGATATCACACATGCGTTGCCCCTCCGCTTAGATGATGCCTTTGGCATAGAACTCTTCGATCTTGCTCATGGGGTAGCCGAGGAGTTCATGGTAGATCTTGACATTGTCGGCACCCACGGGCCGCCACAGCCATTTGTGCTTCCGGGGGGTCCGGGACATGAGACCGCAGGAATAGGCGCTCTGGATGAGGACGTCGCCGAAGAGCGGGTCATCATTCCAGCGGACCGTGCCCCGCAGCCGGTAATGTTCAGACTCATACACTTCTTTGTCGTTCATCACCGGGGCAGCCAACAACCCTTCGGTCTTCAAGATCCGCACCACTTCGGAACGGGACTTATCTGCAGCCCAGTCTTCGATGGCCTTGTAGATCTCAATCTGGGCCGGGGCGCCTACTCTTTCCTTGTGGGTTTTGTAGCGGCTGAAGAGGTCAGGCTTTTTGATAATATCGCAGAGGGCTTTGAAGTCGGCATCCTGGAAGGCGCTGACCATGACATAGCGGGCTTCGTACTTCAGCTGCGGGTTGGGTTCATCGGGATAATCGCTCTTGCCGGTCATGATGATGCCATGGACGCAGAGCTGGGTATCCCAGTTGCCCCACCGTTGCCGGACGATGCCGAAGCGGCCGTAGAGGGGTACCGTGTAGCCCAGGCAGCGGGTCGCGGCCTGCACCTGGGAGAACTCAATCATGGTGCCCAAACCGGTTTTGTTCCGCCAGTACAGGGCCGCCAGGATGGCCGTGGTGATCTGGGAGCCGGAGTACCAGTCGATACACCAGTTGGAAGCTTTGGTGGCATGGCCGCCGAAGTCCTCGTGGGTGCCGGTGACCGAGGCCAGACCGGCATGGGCCTGCCCCAGAATGTCATAGGAACCGCCGAAGATTTTGGGGCCGTAACCGAAGCCACCACCCCAGACATAGATGAAACGGGGATTCACTTCCATAATATGGCGATAGCCCTGTTTCCAGCGGTCAAAGGTGCCGTGGCGGTAGCACTCGGTCAACCCGTCGCTCATCTTCACCAGATTATAGAAGACGGGCTTGGATTCCGGCACATGGTAGTCCAGGGTGATATAGTATTCGTTGGAGTTGGCGTTCACGAACCCCAGACCGGTACCTGACATGGGCCGGGTGTCATGGAGGGGATACAGATAGCATTCATTAAAGGGGGAGGTGTGCCGCATGGGGTCGCCCATCCGAGGCATCTCCACCTTAATACATTCGGCGCCCAGCTCCGCCAGGTTGGTGACCGAGTGGGGCGTGAAGATATACATGGTGGTGGACATCCACCGGATGCCCTTCAGGGCGTCGGGCTTGACAAACTCATTGCCCACATCGAAGACTTTTTTGCAATATTCCTCGAAGGGGGCCTTCATCTCCTCAAGCTCTTCCTTGCTCTTGGGGCCGTCCAGGTCCTCAAAATTGCAAACTTTCATTTTCTGGAGATCTTTATCTTCCATTTAGATTACCCCCTTGTCCTTAAGTTCCCGCAGCTTCATGGGGCCAAAGCCGAGGTAGCGTTTGTAGATCTCGCCGTTGTCATATCCCAGGGGCCGACCCAGCCATTTCACCCGGGCGGGAGTCCGGTGCTGATAAGCGTTGGTGGACTCGGCATACAGGACCGTGCCGTACTGTTCGTCCTCAATGGTATTGACCCAGGGACGATATTTGAAGTGAGGGAATTCCGCCACTTCGTCGATGTACAGAACCGGACCGGCGGCGATTTCGTATTCCATCAGCTTTTGCTCGGCCTCGATGCGGTTGATGTCCCGGAGCCATTTGGTGGTGACGGTGTAGGTCTTGATAAGGGCCTGGAGGGCGTTCCGGGCGGCCATTTCTTTCAACAGTGGGTCCTCATGGATCAGCCGGCCGAAGATGGGCAGGTCGCGCTCAATACACATACCGATGCGGTACCACAGCCGGTCGGTCTGGCCACCGATCATCATGTAACCATCTTTACAGGGGTTCCACTCATATTGGTTCAGGTTGGGGTCCCAAGCGCCGGTGCGGGCCTTGATGGATTTGTTAAACCCATACCAGGTGATGTCGAAGTCCAGGATGTCCATGAGGGTTTCGGCCGCGGTGCACTCAATGAACTGGCCCAAGCCATTGCCCAGGCAATCACGCCAATACAAGGCTGCCAAGCAACTATTGGCCGCCTGTTCGCCGGCCACGTAGTCCGCCAGCCAGACGCCGGAGCGCATGGGGTCGCCGCCCTTGCCGCCCCGTGGGCATTGGTCAGGGGGGAAACCGGTGTTGTGGACCCAGGAGCAGGCGCACATGCCAAAGGGATCCAACATCCACTGGCCGTATTTGGAGACCTCGTCTTTCATGGGCCCCCACTGGCCACGTTCGCCTACCCAGCAGTAGATCAGTTTGGGGTTCAGCTTGGCCAGATGACGGTAGCCCAGACCCAGGGAGTCCATAAAACCCGGCGGATACTCCTCAATGAGGATGTCCATCTGCATGGCCAGGTTCCGATAGATCTCCCGGCCCTCGGGTTTTTCGATATCCAGGGTGATGGAGTAGGCGTTGCGCAGTTCATGGAGGAAGTCCATGCCGCAGGGGGTGCCGAATTTATCCTTCAGCATGTATTCTTCCCGGCCGAAGGGGGTCAGTTCCCGCAGGGGATCGCCCTCGGGCGGCTCCACGTTAATGAGCTCGGCGCCCAGCTCGGAGAGCAGTCCGGAGGCGAACTTGTTACACATCCGCCATTTGCCCATGGCCATCACCCGAATGCCTTGCAGGGCCTCGGGTTTGTCGAAGCGATATTCCAGCCTCAGGTTGTCTTCCAGGAATTTGCCGAACTCACCGGCTTTGCGTTTTTCGTACACTTTCATGCACTCTTCCGGAGAGGGCGGCGGCGTTACCGGCCAGGGCCGGACGTCTGGTCCCATTAACGGCAGGGTATCTGCCCGGCTGTTAATTTCGATCTCTTTTCTTTCTTTCGCCATGTTTTGACCTCGCTTGTTAGTAGGCTGAAGAAATGGACATTGCGGTCAAATCTGCGGCCATGAGGCACTCATAATAAACCTGCGGACGGCACCACAGAACCATCCCTGCACTGGGTGCGACTCCTTCCTGGCCCCGGTGGGCAATGACAAACCCAGCAGTATTGCCGGCCAGGGCCACTGCTCACCTTCACCTCCTTCCTGTCAGACATTTATCGGTCCATGGACCTTCTGATTGTTTCAGCAGGCTGTTTGCAGACCAGAACGAACCGCTAGTCGAGTGGTCTTCCCTTAACGTCATATTACAAGAATCCTGCCGAAATCAATGCGGGCCACAATCTTTTTTCCTTTTTTTGATTTTCTTTAAAAAACAAACAATTAGCGCCATCGTTATAGATGGCGCCTCGGAAGTTTAAAAAATCAGGCAAAAGAACATTGTCTGATTTATGACCCTATGCACGGCTAGCTATCGCATCTTAAAGAAATTCTTTGCAATTCCATCTAAAAAATGAATCTGTCCAAAATATGACCCCATTGTTTTTTTTTCACACAATGGGAGCATTGGGTTCCAGATTATAACGGCGGATTTTGCTGTACAGGGTGCTGCGGCTCAGTTTCAGACGGCGGGCGGCGTCGTGTTTGTTCCAGTTGGCCTCTTTCAGGACCCGGAGGATGAGGCGGCGCTCCTGTTCGGCCAGGGAAGTGGAGGCCGGCTCCTCGGGTTTATCCTTCAGGAAGCGGGGCAGGTGTTTGCGGCCGATGGTGTCACCTTGGCAGACGATGACGGCATGGCTGACGGCGTTTTCCAACTGGCGGACGTTGCCCGGCCAGTCGAAATCCATGAGCACTTGCAGGGTGTTGGGGGAGATGCGCTTGATCTGCTTGCCTTCCTTGGCATTGAATTTTTCCAGGAAATGCTGGCACAAGAGAGGGATATCCTCTTTCCGCTCCCGGAGCGCCGGCAGAGGGATGGAGATGACATTGAGGCGGTAATAGAGGTCTTCCCGGAAGCGCCCGGCTTCCGCCTCTTTGAAGAGGTCTTTGTTGGTGGCGGCCAGCACCCGGACGTCGGCCATGATGGTCTCTTCGCCCCCCACCCGTTCGAAACAGTGATCCTGGAGGAAGCGCAGCAGCAGGATCTGGGTGGCCGGGGCGATATCGCCGATCTCGTCTAAAAATAGAGTACCACCCTGGGCTCGCTCGATGCGGCCCTTTTTCTGGCGGATGGCGCCGGTGAAGGCGCCCTTCTCGTGGCCGAAAAGTTCGCTCTCCAGGAGGGTGGGCGAATAGGCCGAGCAGTTGGCGACAATGAACGGCCCTTTGCGCCGGTGGCTGCGGCTGTGGATAGCCCGGGCTACCAGCTCCTTGCCGGTGCCGTTTTCGCCGGTAATAAAGACGGTGGCATCGGAACCGGCCACCAGCTCAATGAGCTCGTAGACCTCCTGCATTTTGTCGCACTGGCCGATGAGCTCGCCGTAGGAACTGCGCTCACTCACTTTCTGGCGCAGGGTCCTGATCTCCTCCTCCCGGACCACCAACTGATGAATATAACCGGAGATCTGGGCAAAGAGGGCTTGGAAGAACCGCAAATCTTCAGGGGCGTATTTCTGGGGGCTAGGGGAGCCCAAAAGGAAAAAGCCGATGCAATCTTCCGCAGCCATCAGGGGCAGGCCGAACCAGGCGGGGTAAACTTCCACCGCCTGACGCAGCGGCGGCGGCAGGAAGTTATTCTGACCCCGGGTGACGATCTTATTTTCTCTCATGCTCTCTAAAAGATGGAGGATTTCCCCCATCGCGGCATTTTTCTCCAATTGCCGCAGGAGCCGTTTCAGGGGTGCCGCCACCTTGGCCGGGCAATCCTCCAGGGAGAGGAAGGCAGAGCGGCCCGAATCCAAGATGAGAAAGAGGGGGTCGGCTTCTGGAAAGAATTTGCGCAAGATATCATAGATATATTGCAGGATATCCGCCAAGGAACCCTTGGTGTGGACCTGCCGGGCGATCTCTAGGAGGGTCTCCAGCTGATGCTGGGTCTTCTGCAGTTCCCGGGTCTGGGCCGCCAGGGCGTCTTTGGCCGCCCGGAGCTCGGTCTCCACCTGTTTTAACTGGCTGATATCCGTGACGATGCCGATGGAGCCATAAAAATTGTTGCCCACCATTAAGGGGGTTACCGAGACCAGGCAATGGAGCGGTGAGCCGTCCCGGCGGGTGAGGCGCAGTTCCTGGGCCAAGGCTTGGCCTTGGCGGCTCTGATTGAATTGGGCCCGCCCCCGGACCCGGGCCTCCTCATCCATGAGGCTGCACAAGGTCCGGCCCAAAAATTCCTCGGCCGTGTACCCCAACATCTGGGCCAGGCATTCGTTGGCAAAGGTGAAGCGGGCCTTGTAATCCAGGATAAAAATCCCTTCCCGGGCGGTTTCCACGATGGTCCGGTATTTTTCTTCGGAGGTCTTGAGCTGCACTTCCAAATGGCGGCGTTCGGTGATATCCTGACTGTGTTCAAAGGCCTGGATAATGCGGCCGTCGTTGTCCTTGACCGGATAGGAATGGACTTCAAAATGGCGTTGGCTGCCATCCGGGAGCGTCAGCAGCATCTCCCGCACCCGGGGTTCACCGGTGGCAAAGACCTCCCGCACATGGCAATCATCGCAGATCTCGTGGCGGTTGTAGAGGACTTCAAAACAGCGGCGGCCCAGGAGCAGCTCCGGCGGGCGTTGGAAGGTGGCGGAAAAAGCTGGATTAACTTGCAGGATATAATAGTCGCGGTCGTAAATTACAAAGGGGTCGGTGACGCTGTTGAAGATGCGCATCAAAGAAGCTTCAGTCTGCTGGGTCATACACGTCCTTCCTTCTCTTTGGTGTTAACAAACCCAGACGTCCGTGTGGGAAAAATAATGCGAGGAAAGGGACAACAGCGGCATTTATCGGAAAATAATTCTTACATATAGATAACTACTCCATCAAACAAATAATTTGCTTCCCGGGGGGTCATTTTTTATACTATCGTAGCATGCCTGGTATCAGCTTGTCAAAGGAGAAATAAGCTATTTTTTAAAAAATCGTCCCCTATGAATGCATCCGTGCCAGGGCCAGAGTTGGCCCGACAGTTAGAGGAATTGGCCCAGGTGCCGGCCCTGCCGGTCCTGGCCGAGCTGGCCGCAAGCCAGGGGTTGCAGGTCTACCTGGTGGGCGGGACGGTCCGGGAACTCCTGTTGGGCCGGCAGACGCATGATCTGGACCTGGCCGTAGACCGCCAGGCCCTGGCCTTGGCCCAGGCTCTGGCCACCCGGTTGGGCGGGACCTATGTGCTCCTGGATGAGCAGGAGCGCTCGGCCCGGGTAGTCTGGCAGGGACTGGAACTGGATCTGACGGAATGGCGCGGCCCAGATCTGGCCAGCGACCTCCAGGGCCGGGATTTTACCGTGAATGCCATGGCCCTGGACCTGCAAGCCCTCTTCCAGGCCGGTCCGCCGGCCATTATCGACCCCTGGGGCGGCCAGGCGGACCTGGCGGCCGGCCGGCTGCAGCTCCTACGGCCCGAGAATTTCCAAAAAGACCCGCTCCGTCTCCTGCGGGCCTTTCGGTTCGCCGCCACCCATGGGTTTGCCTTAACGCCGGAAGTCCGGGCGGTGGTGCAACAGTATGGCCCGGCCATTGTCAGGGTGCCTGGGGAGCGCCTGCATCAGGAACTCTTCCGCCTTTTGGAAGCGCCGCACGCCTCTCCCGTACTCCAGGAGATGGACGCTTTGGGTTTCCTGGAACATATCTTCCCGGAACTGGCCGATATGAAGGGTGTCTGGCAAAACGGCTACCACCACCTGGACGTCTTTGATCATTCCCTGGCGGCGCTGGCGCAAGTGGAACGGCTTTTGGCCGAGCCAGGGGCTTTTTTCCAGCAAGTCGCCCCGTATGTGGCCGCCTATGCAAGCCAGGAGAAGAAACCGGCCCTGGTCAAACTGGCCGCCCTTTTTCACGACGTCGGCAAACCGCCGACCCAAGAGTACCGGGCGGATCGAGACCGTTATACCTTTTATCATCACGACCACCTTGGGGTGGAAATTTTTCGGGCCGCCGCGGCCCGCCTCAGGTTTTCTCAGGATGAGACGGCCACGGTCAGCCGGCTCATCGCCCTGCACATGCGCCCTTTTCTGCTGCTGCCGGATTTGCGCGCCGGTCAGCTCAGCCAGCGGGCCATGGCTCGTTTCATTAAAGCCGCCCGTCCGGACCTGGCCGGGGTTTTTCTCCTGGCCATGGCTGACAGCCTAGCCGGCCAGGGGCCCCTCAAACCCGTGGATGCCGAGGCGGTGTTGGCAGACTTTTGTGACACGGTCTACCTCTTTTTAATCGAACGCCTGGAACCTTTGGAGCAGCGGCCCCGGCTGCTCACCGGCGATGACCTGATCAAGAGCCTGCATCTGCAACCAGGACCTGAGTTCCGGCGGCTCCTCACGGCCGTGGAAGAAGCGGCCCTGGAAGGCCGGGTGGCAACCCGGGCGGAAGCCCTGGCCTTGGTGCGAGACCTGCTGGCAACAGAACGGTGCAATAGGGATTAGGGACCAGTGATTAGTAGTCAGGGGTTGGTTGTTAGTTGTTAGTTTTTGGTTGTTGGCGATTAGGGGTCGGTGGTCAGAAAATTTCTGTAGTGGGGTGGGCCGCCGTGCCCGCCCAAGTCCGCCAATGGCAGCGACCTTGTTTCCTCTCATTTCCTCTCCTTCCCAAGTTTAACTCGGGAACGAGAGGAAGGGCATGGGGAGAGGGATATGGAACCATGATCGAAATTGACAAGAATCTGGCCCAGCAGCTGGTGGCCGTCTGCCGGGCCCTGTATGAGCGGCAGTTGCTGGCGGCCCTGGACGGCAACGTCAGTGCCAAACAGGACAACTATATCCTGACCACTCCCAGCGGCGTCAGCAAAGGTTTTCTCCAGAGCGAGGACCTGGTCCTGGTGGAGCCGGCCGGCCAGGTGGTGGCGGGGACGGGTCGGCCCACCTCGGAGCTCCTTCTCCATTTGGAAATCTACCGGCAGCGGCCCGAGGCCGGGGCCGTCATTCATGCTCACCCGCCGGTGGCCACGGCCTGTACCATCGCCGGCCTCTCTTTGGCTGAACCTATCCTGCCCGAAGTAGTCCTGACCCTGGGAGCCATCCCCACGGCGCCCTATGCCACCACCGGCACGCCAGCCATGGCTGCGGCCATCCGGGACCTGGTGCCCTTTTATGATGCCATTCTCTTGGAGCAGCATGGCGCCCTGACGGTGGGCCGGGACCTGTGGGATGCTTATTACAAGATGGAAAAGGTGGAACACGCGGCCTGGACCGTCTGGCTGGCCCGGCAGCTGGGCCAGGTCCGGCCGCTGCCCCCGGCGGAGGTGGCCAAACTCACGGCCCTGGGGATTGAGAAGGGCTATCGAGCGCCGGCTGCCGCTCACCCCCGGCCCGCCCGGCTACCACAAGATTAGCAGGCCGCCGCAGAACTCTCCTGCCTTGCTTCAAAGAGAGAAAAACCGCTCCTTCGGCCTCTGGACGCAGCCGAAGGGATCGTTGGAGTTGGCGAGGTGTCTCAGGAAAGGGGGCGGTCCACCCCTGGCTCCGGCCCCCATTAACTCGTTTGCAACAATCTACGAGTTGGGTATTGACTTGGGCAGCGCCAAGAAAAAGACCGCGCCGCGTTCGGGCCCGTTTTCCACCCACAGGCGCCCTTGATGGGCATCGATGATGCGTTTGACGATGGCCAAACCCAATCCCAGGCCGCTCTCCTGGCCCTGATTTTTGCCCCGATAAAGCAGATCAAAGAGGTGGGGCAGGTCGTTGGGGTCGATGCCAGCCCCCTGATCTTTGACCAGCACGATGACTTCCCCTGGCCGATCCTGCACCTCAACGATGACCTGGCTGCCCGGCGGAGAATACTTGACGGCGTTCTCCACCAGATTGCCCAAGGCCCGCTGGAACAAGACCGCATCGGCCTGCAAGATGACGATATCCTGTGGAAAGTTCGCCACCACGGTCACATGTTTCGCCTCGGCTTGGGGCTGATAGCGTTTGATCACCTCCAGGCATTCTTTTTCCACCTGCATGGCGCTGGTCAACGGCTTGAGGATGTGCAGATCCAGTCGGACAAAATCCAGGAAATTAGTGATGAGTTTTTCCAGGCGGAGGATCTCCTGAAAAATGGTCTGCAGGATGGCGGTCTGGGCCGCAGTGAGGGGGCCGCTTTTCCCCTGCAGGAGGCGATTCAGGAGCCCGGCCACTCCGACCACAGGCCCCTTTAAGTCGTGGGCAAACATTCCGGCCAATTGCCGGCGTTCGTTCTCCATGGCCTTTAACTGGCCGATATCCCGGAAGGTCTCCACGCCGCCCAAGAAATTGCCATCATCATCCCGCAGGACGCTGGCGGTTAACATTACCTCAATCTTCTGGCCGTAGCGATTCGCCAGCGTCGCTTCCCGAGAAACGGCCTCCCCGCCGTTCATGGCCTGCCGCAAGGGACACTCCCGGCCGCACATACTGCTCTGCAGGATTTCGCCACAATTACGTCCCAAGGCCTCTTCCCGGGCGTAACCAGTTATCTTCTCTGCCGCCCGGTTCAGATCGGTAATCCGCATCTGCTCATCCACGGTGATAACCCCGTCGGCCATGCTCTGGATGATAAAATGGGACCAGTCAGAGGGCTTGATGACCGCAGTTTTGTCTTCCATAGACCTGCCTGAGAGTTCTCGTCCGGAAATCTTTCACCCCTCCCGCCTACCGGCGCCTTTAAACACCTATTTCCCCTGCCAGACCGGTTGCCGTTTCGCCAAAAAAGCAGCCACCCCTTCCTGGGCGTCCTGGGAAGTGCAGAGGCGGGCAAAAACCTCGCTGCTGTAGGCGAACCGTTGGGCATAAGGCATATCCCGCATGGTGTAATAGAACTGCTTGCCCATCTTGACGGCCAAGGGGCTTTTGCTTAATAACTTCTGGGCAAAGGCCAGCGTTTCCATCTCCAGGTTGTCCAAGGGGACCACCCGGTTGACCAGACCCAGACGCAGGGCCTCAGCTGCATCAATGAGATCCCCGGACAGCAGCATCTCCAGGACCTTTTTCTTACCCAGATGGCTGATGGGGATGACCGGGCCGGTACACAGCAGCCCCACATTAATGGCGGTGGTGCCGATCTTGGTGCCCTCGGCGACGATGGCAAAATCCGCGGCAAAGACCAGCCCGGCGCCGTTGGCCACGGCAAAGCCCTGCACCATGGCGATCACTGGTTTGGCCAGGCTGGCGATGGTCAGGTGCATTTCGTCCATCAGGGAGATCCACTCCTGGTATTCTGTGGTGCTTTTCCCGGCAAATTCGCTGATGTCAATGCCAGTGGAAAAGGCCCGTCCGGCCCCCTTGACGATGATGACCCGGACGGCCTCGTCTTTATCCAGTTCCTGCAAACCGTCGTTAAGCTCCCTGGCCAACTGGCTGCTGAAGGTGTTCATCTTCTCCGGCCGGTTCAGGGTGAGAAAGCCGAGCTGATCCCGACGCTCGACGAGAATGGTGGCATACTCCATGGCACCCTCCTTTGGGCTGCTGACTGCGATAATCTCCTGAAATTATAAGGAGAACAAGGAAAACTACACCTGTTTCTACACTAATTCAGAATGCCGTGCTTGTCCACCTTTTTTTGACGTCTGCCAAGCTGGCTGGGAGAGATGGGAGAGAGGCTCGCTGGCCTGGCAACGACCTGACCGGGCGTTGCCGGGAAAAGCACCCGGCCCAGGGGAGCGCCCCGGGCCGGTTGCTTGGTGGTTAGGTGGCGGGTTCTAATTCGGCCAGGCGCTTCTGGATCGCGGCCAACTCCTCCTGGAGATAGGCAGCTTCCTGCTTCAGGGCCTGCACCTCATCCTGGGCGCCAGCCGGCGCTTGCCCATGGCGAGGACCGGCCGGGCCAGCCCCCCAGGCTAACCGACCCCAACGGGGGCGGTGCCAAGCGCTCCAGCAGCCGCCAAAACCGCGGCCCACCCAGGGAGCGTACCCGCCGCGACGGCCAGCGCCGCAGGGGCCCAAGCCTCGGCCCATTGGCCCTGTTCCCATCGGTCCGGTACCATCTAGACGTGGCATACGTGTGCCCTCCTTTTGGAAGATTCATGTTGTCAGTTGTTCGTTATCAGTTATTGCTGTTCCCACCTGAAACTTGGAAACACGAGCGAAATCATGGGAGAGAGAATGCCGGGGTTTTTTGGCGAAATCCTTTTCTTTTCCACCTTTTTCCTCAGCCCTGTTTTTTACTGCCGCACCATGGCAGCGCCGCATTGGGGGCATTTCAGGGTTGCACAGGGGACTCCCGGTTCATGGGGCATGGTTGCTCCACAGGCCGGGCAGACGCACTGCCCGCCGCTGTTGCAAAAGCCGCCGCCGCGGCCGCCGCCAGGTCCCTGGCCGCCGCCCTGCCCTCTCCCGGCACCGCCGCCCTGCCCTCTCCCGGCACCGCCGCCTTGGCCTCTCCCGGCACCGCCGCCTTGGCCCTTGCCCTGGCCGCCACCTAGTAATTGACAGTTCCCCTGGCATCTCCCGGAACCGCCACCCTGACCACCACTGCCGCCGCCCCGTCTTTGTGCCTGCATCATGGTATACTCCTTTTTGTGAGAAAATTTTGCGGCTTCCCCAAAAAGCGGAATACGTGGAGGAGGCCGGACATCTCTGTTTTGAACATATGCTAATTATAGGATGTGTCTTGCCCTTTGTCAAGGGGGGAAGCGGCGGCAGAGAAAAGGCTAAGCAGGAAGGCCGGTGCCCCCTTGGGCCCCAGCCCCTTTCCTTAAAAGGTGATAATCGTATAGCCCTCTTGCAGATATCGACCCAGGCTCGGGTGGCCGTTCATGTCGTCCAACAGGGGCAGACCCAGAGCCTGATTGGCCTCCAGGACCCCCATTTTGGCGGAGCAGGCCTTGCAGACGCCCTCGATGAGCCCCGATTCTTTGGTTTTGACGTACAGAGCATGAAAGGTATGTTCGGGTTGCTCCAAGTCACCCGGCAGTTTGACTGCCAGGCCCTCAATAATAATCTTTACCGTCAGCCCCCGCTGCTGCATGTCGAGGGCATTCAACAGGACATGGACAAAACACATGGCTTCGCCCTGAAAGGCCACCAAGGCTACTTTGGTCATGGCTTTAACCTCCCTTTGATATGATCATACGTGCGTTTCTTTCCTTCACTTTATCTGGTCCGGTGGCTTTTGCCAAGCTGTTCTTGGAGGGAAGATTTAAAAGGGGCGGAATGAGGGCGGGGCCCGGAGAGCCAGTCCAACCCAGGTATAGCTGCGGTCGGGGGGCAGTTCCGCTTCCCACTGCTCTTTCGTCAGGCGGCGTCGGAGGAGCCAGCCCCGGGAAAGATAGAAAGCAGTAACGGGGGTTTCGCCGGTATCCTTAAAGCCTGCCAGGATGAGGCTGCCTCCGGGGGCCAACAGTCGGGCGAATTCCGCCTGTTTGGCCATCTGCACGGGCAAGGGCAGGTTGGCGACGATGAGGTCAAAGAACCCTTCCAAAGACTGGGTGGAGCCCTGCAGCCACGCTACCTGCGTCAGGCCATGGCGCCGGGCGTTCTGCCGGGAGACCGCCACGGCCGCGGCGCTCAGATCGCAGCCCACCACCCGGGGAATCCCCAACAGGGCCCCGGCCAGAGCCAGGATGCCAGAGCCGCAGCCCACATCCAACATTGAGGAAAATGGTTGTTCTGGGCAGGCCGCCGCCAGCAGCGCCAAACTCAGCCGGGTGCTGGGGTGGCCCATCGGAAAGGTCCGGGCCTGGCGCAGGCGGATGAGCCGCTGACCCGGGCGGGGCCAGCAGGGGTGCCAGGTGGAGGCAAGGGCAATGGTCGGCGTCAGAGGAAAATACATGGCATTAGACTACGCCAAAAATATTGTCTCAGCAACAAGTCAGCAAACGGTTGCCCTTTTCGGCAGAATTCAGGATACAATATATCTCATGAATGAAGCCCCCTCCGAAAAAATCACCCCCATGCTGCGGCAGTATCTGGAGATCAAGGCCCAACACCCCGATGGCCTGCTCCTCTTCCAGATGGGGGATTTTTATGAGCTCTTCTTTCAGGACGCCCAGCTTGCCGCCCAGGCCTTGAACATCGCCCTGACCAGTCGCTCCCGGGCCGAAGAAGAAGCCATTCCCATGGCCGGGTTTCCCCTGCATGCCGCCGAGGTCTATATCGCCAAGCTCTTGGAGCAGGGCCATCGATTGATCATCTGCGACCAGGTGGAGGATCCGGCCCAGGCCAAGGGATTGGTGCGGCGGGAGGTAACCCGGGTCCTGACCCGGGGGATGATCGTCGATCCCGAGAAGCTGGCCGCCAAGGAGAGCAACTACCTGGCCGCGGCCTGTTGGCGGGACGGCCATTGGGGGCTGGCCTGTGTGGAGCTCTCCACCGGCGATTTTCGCCTCACCGAAGGCCGGGATTTGGAGGCCCTGGGCGAGGAGCTCTATCGCCTGCAGCCGGTGGAACTGCTGCTGCCGGAGGATTGCCCCGCTGCGGCCTTGGCACCGACGCTAGCCGGCTTCACTGCGCCCCCGTGCCTGCAACATTTGGACGGCGGCAGTTTTCATCTGGACGCAGCCACCGCTCGCCTGCAGCGGCATCTGGGCACGCTTTTTCTGGACGGCTTCGGGCTCAGCGGCTATACCTACGGCCTCATGGCCGCAGGGGCGATCCTGGCCTATTTGGAAGCCAACCGCAGCGGCCCGCCCCGCCACCTCACCCGCCTGCTCCCATATACCCGGGATGATTTTCTGGTTCTGGACGAAGCCACCACCCGCAACCTGGAGATCTTTGAAAATTTCCGCAGCCGCAGCCGGAAGAACTCGCTGCTGGATATCATTGATGCCACGGTGACGCCCATGGGCGGCCGGCTTCTGGCCGCCTGGCTGCGCTTCCCCCTGAAAGATCTGGCGGCCATCCGCGCCCGGCATGAGGCAGTGGGTTTCTTTCAGGGGCAAAGCCTCCTGCGCCAAAAATGGCGGCGTCTGCTCAAAGGGGTGGGAGACCTGGAACGTCTCACCGCCCGCTTGGTCCTGGAGCAGGCCACACCCCGGGACCTCATTGCCCTGAAAAACTCAGTGGCCCAGGTCCCGGCCCTGGGCCGGCTGCTGCCGGCGGACCTGCCGGCCCTGGCCGCCGCCTTGGCCGGGGATCTGGAGGACCTCAGCGACGTCCATGATCTTATCGATACGGCCTTGGTGCCGGAGCCGCCCACCTCCCTGAAAGACGGCGGCGTCATCCGGGAAGGATTTCACCCGGAGCTGGACGAACTGCTGGCCCTCACCCGCCAGGATAAAGAATGGCTTGCGGCCCTGGAGGCCCGGGAGCGGCAGCAGACGGGCATCAGCTCCCTGAAGGTGCGCTACAACAAGGTCTTCGGTTATTATATCGAGGTCTCCAAGGCCAACCTGGGAGCGGTGCCGGATCATTTTATCCGCAAACAGACCCTGGTCAATGCCGAACGTTTCATTACCGCGGAATTGAAGGAATACGAATCCCGGCTCTTGGGGGCCGAGGAGGCCCGCAAGCAATTGGAGCTGAGCCTCTTCCAGGACCTGCGTCGGCGCCTGGCTCAGGAGGCCCTCCGGCTGCAGAAAGTGGCAGCGGCATGGCCGGCTTGGATGTGCTCAGCGCCCTGGCCGAAACCGCCAGTCTTTATCAATACACCTGCCCCGAGCTCACCAAGGAACGGGGTCTGACCATTACCCAAGGCCGCCATCCGGTCATCGAACGACTCCTGCCGCCGGGGAGTTTTGTACCCAATGATATTCTTTTGGATGAGCAGGCCACGCTCATGATCGTCACCGGCCCCAACATGGCCGGCAAATCCACCATCCTGCGACAGGTGGCCCTCATCGTGCTGTTGGCCCAAATCGGCAGTTTTGTCCCGGCCGCGGCGGCCCGCCTCGGTCTGGTGGACCGCATCTTCACCCGGGTGGGGGCGGTGGATGACATCGGCCGGGGCCAGAGTACCTTTCTGGTGGAGATGCACGAAACCGCCAATATTCTCCATCAGGCCACGCCCCGCAGCCTGATCATCCTGGACGAGATCGGCCGGGGCACCAGCACCTTCGACGGCCTGGCCCTGGCCTGGGCCGTGGCCGAATACCTCCACGATCTGGAGGATCAGGGCGCCCTGACCCTGTTTGCCACCCATTATCATGAGCTGACGGCCTTAAGCCGCCTCAAACCCCGGGTTCACAATTTGCAGGTAACCGTGGCCGAAGCCGAGGGCCAGATCGTCTTTCTGCATAAGCTCCAACCCGGCGCGGCGAATAAAAGCTATGGTATCCAGGTGGCCCGGCTGGCCGGTGTACCTGCGCCGGTGATCGCCCGGGCCCAGGAAGTGCTGGAAAATATCGAGGCCGGCACCCTGGATCAGGTGGGCTTCCCCCGCCTGGCCCGGCCCCGCCGGCGCCAGCCCGCGGCCGGTGCTGTGGGTCAGATGGATCTTTTCGGCCCGGCCAGCCCGCCGCCCCCGGCCAAAGATGAAGATTTCATGGGGAAGTGATGCCAAAAAGATTTTCGCGGCTCCCCCTGGCGCAGTTTTTCCCTTGACAAGCCAAGGGGCTCCCGTTATATAAAAAAGGTGCGAGCGGGAATAACTCAGTGGTAGAGTGCAACCTTGCCAAGGTTGAAGTCGCGGGTTCGAATCCCGTTTCCCGCTCCATTTTCTTTCCTGCCGATCAAGGCGGCATAGCCAAGTGGTAAGGCAGCGGTCTGCAAAACCGTTATTCTCCGGTTCGAATCCGGATGCCGCCTCCAGTCAACTGTTCAATTTCAACTAATATCTTTCAATCCCTAAAATTTACTGTCCCCAGACTGTCCCCAACCGTCCCCATGACCCTCGGGGATTTTTTGGGCCCGAACCTCCCCAAAAGGCGTTTCCAAAAAGTTTCAGGCGTCACAAGTGCTTGAACATAACTCACTCTTTTTTTCCGGTTGGCGCATCAAAGATTTGCTTGCGTGACCCCAGCTCCCGGGGCGGCCCCGTCCCGATAGAGTAGCTCCAGCAGGGAACCAATGGCGCAGACTCAAGGGACACAGACTCGGAATGTGTCAATTTTTTGAGACACCCGCGGTTAAAAATTAGTGTAGCGGTTTTAAGCTCCCCTCTTGGTCCAGGGCCGGGGGGTTGATCCAGACGGCCTTGGGCAGGGGAGCAGCCAGCGGCGGCTGTTTGACTCATTTTCGACAGCAAATTGCTTATTTTGCCACTTTTTGCCAGTTAACTGATTGAAAATACTTTCTCCCAATTTTTGAATTTCCAAATTGTAGTGCCAAATTAATTTAAGCTATCTTCCTAAAAATCTTGACAATAATCCACTTTAAATTGGACATTATTGTCATGTTGGTTCGCACGAAACGTA
>DYEV01000020.1 GCA_020725545.1 Desulfobacca sp.
GTCGCTGGGGTGGACCAGCCAATATTCCTTGACCCCGTGTTTCTCATATAAGGCCACCTTCTGGATCTGATCTCGGACGGCCGTGGCCGGGGAAATAATCTCCACGATGAAATCCGGCGCGCCCCGGCAGCCTCGCTGGTCCAATTTCTGCGGATCACAGATGACCGCAATATCCGGTTGAACGACGGTGCTAATTTCCTCGTCCGCCTCGCTGGCTTCCGGCAGACGCACATCAAAGGGGGCGGCAAAGACTTCACAATTCTGCACCTGGAGAAAGTTACTGAGCTGGCGAAAGATTTCCCCTGAAACCCTTTGATGGTCCAAGGACGGCGCCGGCGTCATGTCAAAGGCCTCGCCGTCGATGAGCTCCCAGCGTTCCTCATCCGGCCAGGTCAGGTAATCCCCATAGGTGAATTTCTTTTTTCCCTGCTGGACCGCCCGGGTCATGACAGATCTCCTTCCCCTCTTTACATAGCCCCTTATCCCTGCCCGAGAAGCTGTTGCTAAACCTTGCAAGTCGATTCCAGGTCATCCTGAGCGCAGCGAATGATCTTGTCTTTTCAGCCAGATAGAGATCCTTCACTTCGTTCCGGATGACAAGCACAGAGATTTTGCAATAACCTCTAAGGACAGAGTATGGCGGCGGGCCAGCGCTTTCTCGCTCTAAAGATTGCCATCGGTAACGGAAGGCGTAGAGGAGAAATTCTGCCCGCAGCTACTCCATCTCCTCCAACTCCACGCCGAATCTGGCGAACTGCTCATCCCGGGCCTGGTGGGCCGCCGCTATCTCTGCGGGACTCCAGGGTTCATAAATCAGGCTGTCGGCGATAACCTCCCAGAGGTATTTGGTCTCTTTATAATGATCCCCCAGATCACAGTGTTTGGGGAGAAAATTCCTGATCTGTTCCCGACAGTTGTGGCATGGCGCGATGACCAGTTCGGCGCCGGAGGCTTTGATCTGACCGGCCTTGTACTGTCCATGTTTGATGCGTTCGGCCTCATAAGGCATCACCTGGGCGCCGCCGCCGTTGCCGCAGCAATAGTTGTTCAGCGGGTCATTGATCATCTCCACCAGGTTGGGACAGCAGCGGGCCGTCAACTCCCGGATCATCTCCCCGTAGGAGACGCCGAAGGCCTTCTGGGATTTACGCACATAGTTGCAGGGGTCATGGACGGTGGTCAGCATGGGGTGGCGGCAGAGATCAACCTTGAGACGCCCCTGCGCAAAATATTCGCTGAGCAGATCGAACATGCTGAGCACCCGAAATTCCTCAAAGACTTCCGGAAACCAATTGGTGAACCCGAACCGGGTTGCATAGTAGGCGTGGCCTCATTCCGGGTAGAGGATAGTTTGCACTTTCAGACGCCGGGCATTTTCGATGATGCGGGTGACGCCGATCTTCATACTCACATCATCGCCGGTGTACAGGGCCCAGTTGACGCCGTCCCAGTTTACCGCCGGCAGGGTCCAGTCTTCTTTGGCGGCATAGAAAATCCGCCACCAGAACTTCAGGTTGTCCGGCTCGGCATAGGGCACCCGGGCGTTGATAGTGACCAGCAGATTGGCCCCTTCTTTATCCACGGGCACATAAAAGCCGGGGCAGGGCTGGTCTGGATCGTTCTCCATTTCCACGCCCAGGTCGGCCAGAAGCATGAGGTAGTCGTCCCGGGGAATGCCGAAATTGTTGCCCCTCTCCAGGTTCATGAGGATGCCCTGGTGCAGGGTGCCCGGCACCTTGTCCCGCTCCCGGGCACCCCGGCAGGCCCGGAAGGTCTTTACTAACTCCACCCCCATGGGGCAGTTATATTCGCAGCGGCCACACAGGGTGCAGACCCAGGGCCAAGCCGAGTCGATGACTTCCTGGTCCAATCCCAATGCCAACGCCCGAATAGCCTTGCGCGCGTCCCAACCCGGCACCGACTCGCTGGCCGGGCAGACCCCGGTGCAGGTGCCGCAGGCTAAACACCGGTCCGCCTGCTCCGGTGTGATGGCTATCTTGGGATTGGTGCGATCAGGAGAAATAGTTTCCTGCATAACGTTACCTCTTGAAGAGTAGCCAGTTGTTGGTTGTGAATTCACAGCTCGTAGTTCATAACTTTTCGTGGTCATTTAGGCTATACCCAAGTGGGTTTACTCCTCAGGCTAACGGCGGGCTGGTCCCACAACTTCTTGTCCCTGCTCCCTCGCCCGTGACCTCTAATCACTCTGTCGCGCCCCACGCCTCTAGTTCGGCGTTAATCTGATCGTCGGTATAATGGGTAAAGGTTATGGCCGCCGCCGGGCAGACCCCAGCACAGATACCGCAGCCCAGGCAGAGGGCCGGGTCGATCTGGGAACGGTGTTTCTCATCCATCTGGGGGATGGCATAAGGGCAGCTCCGCACACAGGCCAGACAGCCAACACAGAGGCCCTGATTGACCACTGCCACCAGGGGATTGATGGCTTGGCTGGCCGCGGCCAGGAAAGCCCCGGCCCGGGCCGCTGCGGCCAGCCCCTGGGTGATGGCCTCCTTTACCAGCCGCGGACTATGGGCCGTACCGCAAACATAATACCCCTCGGTGGCCAAATCCAGCGGCCGCATCTTGGCATGAGCCTCCAGCCAGAAGCCCTGGGGATTCTGGGGCAGGCGCAGGATCCGGGCCAGGTCCCGGGTGTCCGTGGGCACCAATGCGGCACTCAAGACCACCGCATCCACTGGCCAGGTAATCCAGCGCTGCAGAATGGTATCATAGAACAAAACCTGAAGCTGCTCCCCTGCTTTTCTCACCTGGGGCGGTCGGGCCGGGTCGAACCGTTCAAAAAGGACCTTCTGATCACGGGCTGCAGTGTAATAATCCTCCAGGAGGCCATACATCCGCATATCCCGGTGGAAAATGACCACATCCAGACCGGGGTTCTTTTCTTTCAGGGCCAGGGCGTGTTTCACTGCGGTCTGGCAGCAGATGCGGCTGCAGGTGGGGTTGTCAGTGTTCCGGGACCCCACACACTGGATCATGATTACCCGACGCCAGGTTTGGACCAGCTCCGGCTCATCCCGCAGGCGGGCGGCCAACTCCAGTTGGGTAATGACCCTCGGGTCAGTGCCATAGAAATATTCTTGGGGCCGATATTCGCCGGCGCCGGTGGCCAGGATCGTAACACCGTGGCGGATGGTTGTCTGCTGGCGCTCCGGACCGCTGCCGATGGTGGTCAAAAAGGCCCCCTTCCGGCCCTGATGGCTGACGATATCGCTGGCCAAATGCACCTGAATGTTTTTATGGGCCATGACCTGTTGGACCAACTCCTGGAGATAGGGTTGCACCTCCCAGCCCTCGATGGTGCGGGTGAGACTGCGGGCCAGCCCTCCCAACTGCTCAGTTTTTTCCAGGAGATGGACGGTGAAACCCTGGTCGCCCAGGTTGCAAGCCGCGGTCATGCCAGCCACGCCGCCCCCCACCACCAGGGCCCGGGGGGTAATCTCGAAACGGGTTTCGGCCAGGGGCTCCAGACTCCTGACCCGGGCCGCGGCCCGCCGCAACAAGGTCTTGGCCTTGGCCGTTGCGCCTTCTTTATTACCGGCATGCACGCCGGTGACCTCCGCCCGGATATGCACCACTTCGATGAGGTATTTGTTGATCCCTACCTGCTGGAAGGCGTCGCGTAGTTGGGGCTCATTGATCATGGGAGTGCAGGCCGCCACCACCACCCGATTGACCTGAGCCGCGGCCGCTTGTTGGGCCAAAGCTGCGAGCCCCTGCGGCCCGCAATCCAGGGGATGGACGGCGCTGGCTACCACATCCGGCAAGGTGGCGGCATAGGCCTGGACCGCGGCGCTGTCGATAAGGTCATCTAAGTCCGGTCCCCAGCCGCAAAAAAAAACGCCTAGCCGCGGCGAGCTGGCCGGGACTTCGGGGACAGGTGGAATAGGCGTGAGGTTTTCCGGTCTGGGGCCGCCCGCCGCCAACAGACTACAGGCCGCCGCCGCCGAGGCCTCCATCAGGGATTCGGGGATATCTTTGGGGGCTTGGAAGGTGCCACAGGCATAGATGCCGGGCCGGCTGGTGGCCACCGGCCGGGCCGGATCAGTCACCGGATAATTATGGCGATTCAGATCGATCCCTAAACGTCCGGCCAGAGCCCGGGCCGCGGCGCCCACCCCAAAGCCGCTGGCCAACACCACCAGGTGGAAATCCTCCGCCTGCTTGCGGCCGTTGGCGTCGTAATATTCAATCCGGATATCGCCATGGTCGGCCGGCGCCAGGGCGGGCACCCGATAACAGATAAAGCGCACCCCGTATTGATCCCGGGTTCGGGTGTAATATTGTTCATAGTCCTTGCCCACCACCCGCATATCCATGAAAAAGATGGTGGTCTCGACCTCCGCACCCAGCCGATCTTTAGCGATCATGGCCTCTTTGAGGGCATACATACAGCAGACGCCCGAGCAATAGGAATGGCTTTTGACATCCCGGGAGCCGATGCACTGCAGCCAGGCGATTTTTTTGGGCGGTCGACCATCCATGGGACGCACCAGCTGCCCCAAAGTGGGCCCGGTGCCACTATAAAGCCGCTCATACTCCAGACTGGTGATGACATTGGGGTGCTGGCCATAGAGATATTGCTTCAAGGGCGTCGGATCAAAGACCTCGTTGCCCGGGGCCAGGATTACCGCGGCCACCGCCACGTCTCGGGTTGTTGGCGTGTCGGCCAACTTCACCGCCCCCACCGGGCAGGCCTCCACACAAAGGCCGCATTCGGTACAGGCGGCTTTCTCAATGGCATAAACCCGGGGCAGGGCCTGGGGAAAGGGCAGGTAGGCGGCCGGATGCTGCGCCAACCCGACGTTGTATGAATTAATGGCCCGCTCCGGACAGATCTCGGCACACAGACCACAGGCGGTGCAAAGATCCGGATCAATGAACCGGGGCCGCAGGGCCACGGTGGCCCGGAAGTTGCCTGGCGCCCCCTCCAACTCCTGGACCTCGGCGTTGGTCCAGACCATGATCCTGGGGTGCCGCCAGACCGCCACGCCGCTGCGCAGACAGCCGCTGCGGTCTTCCTCCTTGGGCGCGATGAAGCACATGCCACAGTCGTTCGTCGGAAAGGTCTTGTCCAATTGGGGCATGAGGCCGCCGATGCTTTCGGCCCGATCCACCAAGTAAACCTGCAGCCCGGCGCTGGCCACATCCACCGCCGCCTGCAGCCCGGCTACGCCGCCGCCCACCACCAGAACCGCCCGGTGGAGGTTTGTGTTTCCCGTTGCCATATCAACATGCCTCTGGAATAGCGTATTTTTGGCAGGTGTGGCACACCCTGCCCGGGTGGGGCGGGCGTTGCTGCGGCTCACACCTCCACCAATAATATCTCAAAATTACCCTAAGTGCAAAACTTGGGCACCCTAGAAAAAAGCCTCCTGTAAAAGGAGATTGGCCCGCAGGAAAAAGATATCAAGTGAACCGTGCGGAAGCAACTCAAGATCAGCTGTCGCCGGTCGCCGCCGGAAAAAAGACCCGGACGGGCTCCGCGGCAATTAAGGAAAAATGAAAGACATGGGGCGCGGTTTCAGAGTGATTACTAAATGCAATAAATAGTTTGCATTTATAATCCACTTAATGTAAACTTTTAGCATGAAAAAAGTTGATGCCCGCTCCCTTCCTCCCAAAGCCCAAGAAAGTATCCGCCGTCTGGCGGTGCAGGCTGTCTTGGAAGGAAAAAAACAGGTGGAAGTAGCTAAAATGTATGGGGTCACCAGGCAGGCCGTGGGCAAATGGGTCAAAGCCCATCGGTGGAGCGGCGAGCAAGCTCTGAAAGCCAGGCCGCAAGGTCGTCCCCAGGGGGGCTCGCTTTTGCCGTGGCAAGCGGCCCAAATCGCCCGAGACATGGTGGAGCATCTTCCGGAACAACTCAAACTGCCTTTTTTCCTGTGGACCAGAAAGGCCGTGGCGCAACTGATTCAGCAGAGATTCAGCAAACGCCTTTCCATCTGGACTGTTGGCCGCTATTTAAAGCGTTGGGGTTTTTGCCCCCAAAAACCGGTGCGGCGGGCCTTTGAGCAAAAACCTGCGGAAGTGCGGCAATGGCTGGAGAGAGAATATCCTGCCATTCGCCAACAAGCCCAGCGCGAGAAAGCCCTCATCTTTTGGGGAGACAAGATGGGGCTACCCTCTGACCATGCCCTGGGTCGCACCTCTGGTGTGCCAGGCCAGACACCGGTTGTACCAATCACTGGCAAAAGGTTTGGCTGCAACATGGTTTCCGCCATCACCAACCAAGGAAACTTGAACTTCATGGTTTTTAAAGGCCAGTTTGTGGCTGCGACCTGCCTGGAATTTCTCAACCGGTTAATCCGCCAATATCCCAGGAAAATCTTCCTCATCGTTGATCGTCAGCCGGTGCACCGCGCCAAAAAGGTAAAGCAATGGCTGGCCAACCAGAGCGACAAAATCTGTCTGTGGTTCCTGCCCGGCTACAGCCCGGAACCGAATACCGATGAGTTGCTGAACCAAGATGTCTAGGGGAACCCCCTCAGAAAAACCACCCCCGTCAGCAACACGAACTCTCAAAAAATGTGCCGGGCTTCCCCCCGCCAACGGATGGACACGCAAGAGAGGGTGGCCTGTGGCTGCCCGTAATGGCGTGCCCGGCACGCCCTATGAGGCTATGCCAAAAATCTTCAACTCTGTCGCCCCCAGCACCACTTAACCCTTGACAAAGTAAGACAGTTTCTCGCCCCGCTGGCAGGGGGAGGGTTTGGCTAAGAAGCATAAAATAATCATTTCAGACTGTTAGGCATGCTGCGGACCCAGGTGGACATGTCAGCTTTATATCCCACCGCTATTTTCTGGATGAAGACCAAGTATGCTTGTAACCAAGACTCTCTTCTTGCCAACACCCCGGAGGTTGTCAGAATTTTGCCCATGTCCCCAGCCCTTTCCTTTCCCTCTCGCCCCCTGGCCTGCTGCCGTCGGCCAACCTCCCGGCCTCCTTGGTCCTGTTGCCGGGCTTCGCCCTCGTTGCCAGATACCCAATCTAACCCGGCCCCGAAAAATTACCGCCAAACACCGCGCCCATGCCGCGCCACCAACGCGAAATTGCGCGAAGGAAGCGCGAAATTGGCGCGCAATGAGCGCGCCAACCTGCCGCCAAAACATTCTTTCGAGATAAATTACAAGTATAATCAATATATTATTATATTGCAACCTCGAATCCAAAAAACCGGGCCAGCCGGCGCCCCGCCCGGCCCTGCCGAACGCCACCGGCTCGCGCTGACCGAAAAACTGCCGCCATGGCTGCCGTCCTCACATTGCCGGACTTAACTTACCCAACTAAAGGGGAGAATGGCAGAGAGGTTCTGCAACCAAGAATTGGCGTGATCGTTCACTCCATCACTGTATCGGTGCCTGGGGCCGGACTCGAACCGGCACAGGGATAAACCCCGAGGGATTTTAAGTGCACGCACTTGAGCTTCACACCCTCCTCAAGTCTCTAAAACTTATTGATTTTTTTGACGGATGGTTTTTCACATTTTTGCCGATTTTCCCCATTTGGACGACTTTGGAGAGATTTTCTCACACGTATTCTTACACAGGCAAGCCCCGGGATAATCCAGAAAAGTAAAAATAGTCTGCCGCTACCGACGCAGGCGTTTCACCAGTCTGTTGACATCTCGCCATGGCATCTCAATAAGATAGTCCCGGCGGAGGTCAAGGCGTGAGCGCAAAGACTGAATTTCGGTTCCGGCAAATCTTTCTTTCTGAGCCTGATAGAGTCCTTGAGGATGCGGCCCAATTTTTTCGAGAACTCGCCCCACTCTCCCGAGCCATTATGATCGTCAACTTTTTTCAGCTCCCGCCTGAGATGCGGCAAACAGGTCTGGCGGCCAGGACAGAGTGGGGTGCGCCGCTCCCTGGGCTTACCAAAGGGCGTTCCACCGTCCGGGCAACACGGTAGTGGCGGTTGTTCCTGATGATGCCTAATGGCTGGGAGCTGGCGATAATGGCCCTGAGGACCGATCTTGGCTCCCGGCTTTTGGCGGCGTTTGGGCGCCGCGGGCTTTTCAGAAACCGGAATCATGCCAGAGGGTGTCGTTGGTGTCATTGCCGGATTCTCTCTGCCGTTAAAGCACTCTCCGGCTGAGAGGACCATCAGGGCATAAATCACCGCCTCGCGCCCCACAGCATACATAAACTCCGCCTGCTCCTGGGGCAGGGGGCCGGTGAGAGCGAAAGTGAATTTCTGGCCCGGTGTTGTTCCCACAGGACCTATTATACATATATTTCACAATTGTACAAGTTCGATTGTGAAATCTGACAATTTTTTTCATTTTCTCAGATGACTGAAGAGTTACCTTGACAGAATCTCTTGAATATATTAAAAAATCAGGAGAGAAGGAGCGTGGTTGTGCCGAAGCTGGATTTTGACATCGTGAAGGACCTGGAGGACGCTGGGGCCAGTCAAGAACTGGCTAAGGCTGTGGTCCGGGCCATATCCGAAAAAACTGTCGCACAGTTAGCGACCAAAAGCGATATAGCCGAGTTGCGGACGGAGCTGGCCGAAACCAGGGAAGCCTTGCGGTCTGAGATGGCCGATCTACGCAATGAGATGCGGACCGAGATTACCGGTCTGCGTACTGAGATGCGGTCTGAAA
>DYEV01000021.1 GCA_020725545.1 Desulfobacca sp.
CCCCCTTTATCCCGAAAAAACCCGACCCGCCACTCGCCTGCCCACCTTCAGGCATTAGCCAACAATGTTTCAAATTCTTAACAAAAAGTTCATTTCCTGAACATTAATTCTACCAGACTCTCCCCTGCCGATCAGGAGGCCGGCCCGACCATTTGTTCTGCCTAAAAAATTATTGATATTTATCCAATAGATAGGAACCACAGCTCGTCACTTCCAAGGTAATCTGTCTGCCCGCTCCCCTCTTTTCTTTGCCCGGCATAAATATTGCACATATTATTAACAATTTTGGTTTTCGTGGCAAAGCGTGGCTGACTAGAGCCCCCAACAACCTTGCATTATTTGACTTTCGGCCAACCATAGTGTCTTGCTTTCCTGGTTCGGCAGGAGACCGCGTTCAGCCATCTAAACAGGCAAAAAAGCGGCAAGCCGGAATTTCGATTCACTCTGTGGACACGGCTTGTAGATTAGTGGCATGCAATAATTTATTGGGCAATCCCCTTTGCCCACCCACAACCCAAAGGAGTTGACCATGAAGCAATTCCGGCGTTTGCACCTGCCCCTTCTGATCGCCCTCTCCCTGGTACTCGCGTTACCGTTGGGAGCCATGGCGGCCAATTTTTTGAACCTGGAGGGAGCCACCCTCCGGCCGTTAATCACCACCGTGGATGATCCGGCCAACCACGTGGTGGCGCCGGGCACCGGCTATGATGGCGTCGCCAAGATCATCGTCTCCTACACCTCAGGAACATATCTGGGTTCCGGCACCTTACTGGCCCAGGGCGGCAAACAATACCTCCTGACCGCCGCCCATGTCGTTGACATAGGCGGCCCGCCGCTGAGCTTTACCGCTTACTTTCCCGGCGGCCAGACCGCCACGGCCGCCCAATATTTCCTGGCCCCCGGCTGGAATGGCGATTTTCTTAACGGCTATGATCTGGCCATTGTCAAATTGACCGCCCCCGTCGCCACCCAGGCCTATAACATCCTCTCCACCGATTTCTTCGGCACTCTCCCCGGCACAATGGCCGGCTATGGCCGGGCCGGACTGGGGACCACCGGCACCACGCTCCCGGCAGGCACCCTGCGCCAGGGCCAGAATACCTTCGGAGAGGCCCTTTGGTTTATGAACGGCTCCCCCTATGCCTATGATTTTGATAATGGTGAGTATTGGCAAAACACTCTTTATAGTAGGTTTAGCATCCCCAGTGACTATGGTCTGGGGGTCCTGGAGGCCTTGATCGCCCCCGGGGATTCGGGCGGACCCACCTTCATCGGTGGCAAGATCGCCGGGGTCCACTCCTTCGGGGCGACCTATGGTATGCCGTGGGATGTGGATGACCTCTTGAACAGCAGCTTCGGGGAATTGGCCGGCGACACCCGGGTGCCCTACTTTGCCGACTGGATTAATACCGTGGTAGTGGTCCCCGTCCCCGGCGCCGTCTATCTCCTGGCCTCCGGCCTGGGGATCCTGGTCTTCTGGCGCCGCCGGCCCCAATAAGGCAGGGGCGAGTTAGCTAGTAACGCACTGCTTCCTAACAACCAGGCGGGGGTGGCTTTCGTCACCCCCGCCTTTCGTCTGCCGTTAATGGTTCTGCCGGCCCCGCGCCAACCCTCATATCCTGCGTTGGGATTGGGGGAGGCTTTTCGGGGAGGGGGGCAGGGGGCTGTGTCCCCTGGCCCCCTCCCCGAAAAGCACTCTTTTAACCAGCCCCTAAATCTTTACTAACTCATACGACCGACTTCCCAACCCCAGCTGCTCGGCATAATCCAACTGGATTTCCCAATCAATCTGAGGGTAGACATCCCGGAACTTGTCGCTGCCGGCCGCCAGGTCCTTCAGGCAGGAGCCCGGATGACCCGGGCTCTGATTCACTAGATCCGCGGACGCCTGGTCCAGAGCCACGATATCCCGGGAGGCCACAATCCCCACATCGCCGATGATGGGCATATCGTTGTGGCCGTAGCAGTCGCAGGCCGGCGATACCTGGGTAATGAAATTCACAAACACCACCCGGTCCCGCTTATCCTTCAACACCCCATAAGTATACTCCACCATCTTTTTCAAAAAGACCGGAATGGATTCGTTCCATTGGATTTCAATATTGCCATAGGGACAGGTCAGGATACATTCGGCGCAGCCCACGCATTTGGCCGGATCGATAACGGCCTTCTCGGCCTCCAGGCTGATGGCCTCCTGGGCGCAATGGGCGATGCATTCGCCACAGCCGGTGCATTTTTTCTGATTGACCTTGGGGGCAATGTTGGAGTGCTGCGCCAGTTTGCCCCGTCGAGAGGCGCAGCCCATGCCGACGTTCTTGATGGCACCGCCGAACCCCGACAACTCGTGCAATTTAAAATGGGCCAGGCTCACCAGGGCCTCCGCCTCAAGTATGGCCTCGCCGATAAAGACCGACTTGCAGATCTCCTGGTTGATCGCCACTTCCACTTCCGCGGTGCCCCGCAGGCCGTCGGCAATAATCAAGGGCGCTTTGACCACCGCATAGGCAAAGCCATTTTCAATGGCCGTGCTCAAATGACTGACCGCCTCCGCCCGGGTGCCCACATACACGGTGTTGGCATCCGTCAGAAAAGGCCGGGCGCCGTAGTCCCAGAGTTTATCCACCACCTGGCGCACATAGATGGGACGGATGAAACTGGTGTTGCCCTTCTCCCCGAAGTGCAGTTTCACGGCCACCAGGGGCCGTTTTTTCTTCCGCTGCACAATCCCCTTCAGGTCCACCGCCTCCAACAACCGCCCGAACTTCTTGAAATTGGTGTCCTTCGTGGACACCCTGAAATCAAAATAATAAACCTGGCTGGCCATAGGATCCTCTTTTCAAAGACAAACGTTACAACCTCGATCTTGGCGAAATATTCTCATTGTTTTTCTGCCGTTATTTTAGAGTGGGGTGATTTTTTTCTTTTTTCCACACTATCCAACCAAATATATAACCGTATCATCCGCTGATTAAAAAAATATTCTCCAGGCACTTCCCCTTTGCGAATGACATGCAATTTCTGCATCCTGGTTAAAAAAGTGTTTAATTTTGTTTTTTCGGTCTCGGTTAAATCCTTAGCCACCTGTTTTTTTGTAAAGGCCATGGAATTTGGGTCCAAGCTGGCAATCTTTTTGAGAATCGATTGATAATCTTTGCTGCGCAGAGCCTTGTAAACTTGTTGATCCACATACTTTTTCCCGACCTCCTCAGCCGCCAGCAATACCGCCTCCAACGCATCTTGAACATCGATCAGGTTATCTTTATCAAGCCAAAAGGCCGCGTCCCCAATAAGGTGCATGATCTTCGGAAAGCCTGCCGACCATTGCGACATGATTCGCTTGGCCTCATCTGTAACTGCCACGTGGACGGATTCGAACGCTTTGCCATAAAACTCTTGGACTTCTGCCGAAGTCATGGGCAGCACGTCGATCACATCAAAATAGCGCTCAATGGGTTGGTGTTTTTTGATCATTTCGCGGCGGCGTTCCTCCACCCCACAGAGCATGAGCAAAAGCGGCAATGGTTGCGGAGCAAGTGCATTGGAATCCAACATCCCTTTGATAAAGTGAGTAAACTGGGGATCATTGGTAATCCCGTTGATCTCGTCCAAGACCAGAAAAAGTGCTTTTATCTCATTTTCCCCTAAATGATGGTGTAGTTCTGTCAAAAATCCCAGCATACCAAAAGGGGTGGAAAAATTTGGCGCATCCTGCCGCAGTGCCTCAAAATTGATGCTAAAGCCAAAAAGGGTCTGTTTACCCAGATATTTAGCCAACCAATTCTTGATTTTTTCTAAACGCTGCGGTTCGTAAATGCCAGAACGCAAGGTCGCCTCCATGATGATGGCGACCATATCGTTCAAAGTCCGCGCCCCCCCAAAGCCGCATAAATCCCATACACCTGTTGATCTTTCGCAGCCAGCCATTGTGTAAATCGGGCTAGAGAACTTTTGCCGATCCCATATTCTCCCTGCACATAGAAAGCCATCGGCTTTCCGGCAATCACTTGCCCCACACCCCTTTCCATGAGACGCTCGATTAACGCCTCTCGACCAACAAATAATTCCACAGGCACCGGTTGGCCAGGATAAAAGGGACTTCTACCCTTATAATTTTCTTGCATGAAATTGGTCCTTCATTGACTTCCCTATGGTGCCAGGAGAATCGGACGGCAGTTCATGGGTAAACCACCTCCCCCCCCACCACCGTCATGACCGCCCGGCCGGACAGCTGCCAACCGTGAAAGGGAGAATTGCGGGATTTGGAGCGGAACTGGGCCACGTCCACGGTCCACGGCTGGTTCAGGTTCAGGACGGTGACATCCGCCGGCCCCCCCTCCCGCACGGTGCCCCCCGCGACTCCCAGGATGCCGGCCGGGTTCGTGCTCAGTTTGGCCACCAGTTGCGGCAGGGTCAAGACGCCCTCGGCCACCAGTTGCAGACTTAAGCCCACCGCCGTCTCCAGACCGATGATGCCGTTGGCCGCCTGGTCAAACTCTAGCTCTTTTTCCAGAACGCTATGAGGGGCGTGGTCCGTGGCAATGCAGTCCAGGGTGCCGTCGGCCAGACCCTGCTTGATGGCCACCACGTCCGCAGCAGTGCGCAGCGGCGGATTCATCTTGGCATTGGTATTAAACCCCCGCACCGCCTCGTCAGTCAGGCTGAAGTAGTGCGGCGCTGTCTCCGCCGTGACCGCCGCGCCCCGGGCTTTGGCCCAACGAATTACCTCCACCGCCCCGGCGGTGCTGACATGGGCGATGTGTAGCCGGGCGCCGGTGAGGCGGGCCAACTCACAGTCCCGGAAGACCGCCACCGTCTCCGCGGCCGCCGGAATGCCCCGGAGGCCCAACTGCAATGACACCCGCCCTTCGTGCATGACCCCGTGGCCCGCCAACTCCAGGTCTTCCGCGTGGCTGATGACCAGCAACCCAAAGGTATGGGCATACTCCAAGGCCCGCCGCATGAGTTGGGCATTACTCACCGGCCGGCCGTCATCGGACAGGGCGATGGCCCCGGCAGCCTGCAGTTCCCCGTATTCCGCCAGAATCTTGCCCTCGGACCCCTGGGAAATCGCGGCCACCGGATACACCCGTACTTGCTGGGCCGCGGCCGCCCTTTCCAGGATAAAACGGGTCACCGTGGCATGGTCGTTCACCGGCTGGGTGTTGGGCATGCAGGCCACCGCCGTAAAGCCCCCGGCCGCCGCCGCCCGCCCGCCCGTGGCAATGGTCTCCTTATACTCCTGCCCCGGCTCCCGGAGATGCACATGCAGATCAATGAAACCGGGACAGACCACCAGACCGGTGCAATCGTACACCTCATGGCCCTCGCCCGGAATGGTCCCGGCCTTGGCCAACTGGGCAATCCGGCCGTCCACAATGAGGAGGTCCCGGGTTTCCTCCAGATTCTGGGCCGGGTCCACCACCAGCCCGCCTTTAAGCAGCAGCCCCACTGACCTCACCTCCACTCAAAAGATACAAGACGGCCATCCGCACCGCCACCCCATTGGTCACCTGGGTCAGAATGGCCGACTGCAACCCATCGGCTACTTCCGGAGCAATTTCCACCCCCCGGTTCAGGGGTCCCGGGTGCATGACCAGGGCGTCAGGTTTGGCCAACTTCAGGTGCCCGGGATTTAAGCCAAAAAAGCGGGAATATTCCCGCAGGGTGGAGAAGAACATCTGCCCCTGGCGCTCCAACTGCAGGCGCAGCATCATGATGACATCGGCGTCGGCCACCGCCTCACTCAAGGAAAAAGTAACCCTCACCCCCAAGTCCGCCAGGTAGGGCGGCAGCATGGTCTGCGGCCCGGCCACCACCACCTCCGAGCCCATGGTCCGGAAGCCGTGGATGTTGGAGCGGGCCACCCGGGAATGGGCAATATCACCGACAATCGCAATCTTCAGGCCGTCCAGCCGGCCTTTAGCCTCCCACACCGTCAGCATATCCAGCAGCCCCTGGGTAGGATGCTCGTGCAGGCCGTCCCCGGCATTGACCACACTGCTCCTCAGACGGGCGGCCAACAGATGCGGAGCGCCGCTGCTGGCATGGCGGATTACAAGAATATCCGGCGCCATAGCCTCCAGGTTTTTGGCCGTGTCGATGAGCGTCTCCCCTTTCACCGCACTGCTGGCCGCCACCGTCAGATTCACCGTGTCCGCGCTCAAACGTTTGGCCGCAATCTCAAACGATGTCCGCGTCCGGGTGCTGGGCTCATAGAAAAGTGTGATCACCGTCTTGCCACGCAAGGTGGGCACCTTTTTGATGCTCCGAGTGGAAATCTCCTTGAACGAGGCCGCAGTCGTCAAGATAGCCTGAATCTCCTCCCGACTCAGGTCTGCCAACCCTAACAGGTCTTTGCGCCGAAAAATCATGCCGCGGGCATCATCTGCTTGCACCCCTCCCCCTCCGATCCAAAAAAAACCCCCTTTGCCGCCAAAGGAGGTCATCTTCCCATAATTGCCAGTCCGTTCGCCAGACCATGGTGTGCCACCGGGTGGTTAATAAACGGCTTTATTCATATCATCATTGGCAATTTTATTCAAGAACTTTTCTGGGCCCGGCCAAAAAGCCGGGCAGACCCAAGCCAAGAGAAATTCTGCCCTGCCAGGCTAAAGGTCGATAGAAAATAATTTACATTTTTTATTCCCTTTCCCTTGACAACCCCATCCGGCGTCATTAATTTGACAGATGAAAGAGAAAACCTTCACAGAGTGAAAACCATCACAGGAGGTAGCGACCTATGGATATTATGGAATGGAAACCCTTCCGCGAGATTACCAGGCTGCGCAGCGAAATGGACCGCCTCTGGGATGATTATTTCGGCAGTGGCCGCAAGGCCTTACGGCCCCTCGAGGGCACCTGGCTCCCCTCCGTGGACGTCTCCGAAACCACCGACAAGATCATGGTCAAGGCCGAAGTCCCGGGCATGGACGCCAAAGATATAGACATCTCCATCTCCGGTGACGTCCTGACCATCAAGGGCGAGAAGAAGACCGAACGGGAGGAAAAAGAGGAAAATTACCACCTGGTGGAGCGCAGCTACGGTTCCTTCAGCCGCAGCCTGCGGTTGCCCGTGGCGGTGGACGCCGATAAGATCGAAGCAACCTACAAACAGGGCGTCCTCACCATCACCTGCCCGAAAAAAGAAGAGGCCAAAGCCAAACCCATCGAGATCAAGGCGGAATAAGACCTATCCACCACCACCTCTCAGAGCCGGGGGCAAAAGCCCTCGGCTTTTTGCTTTGGCGCCAAGACCGTTGTGGTTTGCCTGTTTACCGCCCCGTTGCTCAACCCTGGCCAGGGATCTGCTGGCCGCCTATTAGCGCCAGTCCCCGAAACAGCCGATCACGCCAGCGGCAAGGCTGTGTTTTCCTCCCGGGAATGCATTAATAGAGCAGGTAGTTCTGCCGCAGCCGGAGGAATGTATTAATCTGCCCCTGCCAGCGTTGCCGAATCTGTCGGGGGTCAACCCCATTTTTGATCTCGGCCATGACCAGACGGGAGCCGATCATACCCACGTTGCGGTCCACCTGGAACTGCTGGGGATAGAGCTGATACAGGGCGGCGGCCAACTCGACGCCAAGGAACGGGCTATCCAGGGTCAGGCGGTCCACCACTTTGAGCCGGACCCCCTCACAGCGCTGGCCCCGGTAGCGGTTGGCAGTGGGCACAAAAGAGACCGGCGTGAAGGCAACCCCCGGAATCTCCCGGGCGTTGAGATACCAGGCCAGGCGCTCCCCGACGATCCAAGGGGCGCCCACCACTTCGAAAGGAGTGCCGGTCCCCCGCCCCACACTCACATTGGCCGACTCCACCATGGCCACCCCCGGGTAGAGGATGGTCTGCGTCATGGTCCGGAGATTGGGCGACGGCGGCAGCCAGGTCAGACCGGTCTGGTCAAACCACAGTTGGCGTTTATATCCTGCCATCTTCACCACATGCAGCCGGGCCCCGATCCGGTTCTCTTGATTGAACATCTTGGCCAATTCTCCCACCGTCATCCCGTAGCGCACCGGCAGAGGGAAATAGCCCACAAAAGATTTCAGACCCGGCTCCAGCACCGGCCCCTGCACCACTGCCGCAGTAATCGGGTTAGGGCGATCCAGAACGACAAAGTCTAGACCCTGAACCGCTGCCGCTTCCATGGCATAAGCCATGGTGGTGATATACGTATAAAACCGCACGCCCACATCCTGGATGTCGTAGACCAGCACGTCCAGACCCCGAAGCATCTCGGGGGTGGGGCGTTTGACCTCGCCGTAGAGGCTGTAGACCGGCAGACCGGTGGCCGGATCCCGGCCCGAGGCGATTTTTTCATCCAGATTCCCCCCCAAACCGTGTTCCGGGCTGAAAATGGCCTGGATGGTAATACCCGGAGCCTGGCGCAAGACCTCCAAGGTACTCCGGCCGCCGGCACTCCGACCGGTATGGTTGGTGATGACGCCGATCTTTTTGCCCTTCAGGGGTGCAAATCCCTGGGCTGCCAGGACATCCAGCCCCGGCTGGACCCGGTCCGGGCCGTCGCTGGCCCCGAAACCCAGGTCCCGGCCATCCGGCAGACCGAAGTCAGCGTTGGCCTGCAGGGCTGGCGGCCCCAGGGCCAAAGCATCGGCCACCGCCGCCGAGACCGCGGCCCGGAGCATCTTCACCTCGCCCCGACCATGGGGATGGAGACGGTTGGTCAGGATAATGACAAAGGTCTGGGAACGGGGATCCATCCAGATGGACGTGCCGGTATAGCCAGTATGGCCAAAAGAGCCGGAGGGAAAGGCCAGGTTAAAAACCTTGCTGTAGGGCGAGCGCATGTCCCAACCCAGAGCCCGCACAATACCGGCGCCGGCCAGGTGCTGCGGTTTGAGCATGGCGGCTACAGCCTGAGGACTGAGCAGTCGCTTCCCCTGATAGGACCCCTGATTCAGGATCATCTGGCAGATGACGGCCAGATCGTCGGCCGTGGCAAAGACCCCGGCATTGCCGGCCACGCCCCCCAAACGATGCGCCGTGGGGTCATGCACCACCCCCCAACGGACGTCCGTGGGCGCAATGTGTGATTTTAAAGCCGGGCTGGGCAGGAAGCCGGTGTTGCGCAGTCCCAGGGGACGGAAAATATGCCGCTCGCAATAGATATTCAGCGGCAGGCCCGAAACCCGGCGGACGATCTCCCCCAATACAATAAAATTGGCATCACTGTATCGGAAACCATTGCCGGGGCCATACACCGGCTGGTCCTCGGCCACGGCCACCAGACCGCTCTCATAGCCGGCCCAATGCTGGCGGGGATTGACATCAGCCCGTAGCCCCGAGCTGTGGGTCAGCAGGTGACGGATCGTAATCATCCCTTTGCCGTTGGCGGCAAAGATGGGCCAATAGGCGGCCACCGGCTTGTCCAATTGGAGCTGGCCAGCGTCCGCCAACTGCATGATGGCAATGGTGGTCGCCACTACTTTGGTGAGGGAGGCAATGTCAAAGATCGTATCAGTGGTCATGGGCAGGACCTGGGGCGTCACGGACCGCTGGCCAAAGGCTTGGCGATAAAGGATCTTGCCCTGATAGCCGACCACAACCACTGCCCCCGGGACCCCACCGGCGGCCAATTGCGCCGGAATAATAGTATTCAGGCGGGAGAGGCGCGAGTCCGTCACCGGCGGGGAGCCGGGCGGCTCCGTCACGGGTTTAATGGGCTCCGGCCGGGTTGGCTCCTCTACCATGGTCGGGAGAGGCGGTGCGGTCTTACAGGCCGGGAGAGAAAGAAGCAGGATGATAACCGTAAAGGTTGCCAGGGAAAATAGGCGTCGGTCACTCTTAGAGCGCATATTGTGTCCCGTAAAGATATTACCCCGTGGAGATTGTTGTGTCATTATCATGAGACGGGCGGTTTTCCTGGTTATAGGCTGCATTCTTGCCGAGACCAGATGGAGTTGGCCTCGGCAATCCGAAAAAAATGTGGAAAAAATTTTCTTCCCCCAAAGTCCGGGCGAGTTCCCGGAAAGAAACATAAATCAGGAGAAAATAACTTAGCAGGATGTGGACCGCCCAGAAATGCGGCCAATGCACCCTGTCCCACACCACCGTGGCCGCAGAAACCAAACTGCGGCGTTGCCAGAAAAGCGGTAACAGTTCTTCCAAAAATTGGACCACCAGGGCGGCCAGACTGTAAAGGATGGCCTTCCAGGCCACGCTAAAGATTAATGGGGTTCGGGGAAAAGGGTTGATGATGAGAAGTTCATCCGCCAGGAGCACAACTTTGCCCACCAATAGCGCTCCGATCACCCCGCGCAGGAAAAAACCAGATACGGTGATGTGGTAATCTTCCAAAAAAAGTTTTTTGGTAAACAGCAGAACACTGAAAGCTACGAAAAAAAAGGCCGTAGGGCCAATAAGTTGCAAAAATTCATGTTTGAGGAGGTTCGACGTTTTGGACATTTGATTCTTTCTGGGAATGATGAATCTCGCCGCTGGCAATTTCGCTGCCATTAGGGTCAGGAGAAGCGGCGGCCTCACCCATGCCCTCAAGCTTAACCCTAACGTTAAAACAACCCTATTATACCGCAACTTGACCCGCAGGAACAGGGCAAAATGGTGACAATGGGCCGGGTGTGCTTGAGTTTTGCACCAGGTTATTTTATGCTCTGAACATGCTGTTCGACCTGCTGATTCATAACGCCTTGCTTCTGACCATGGAACCCGGCCAGCTTCCCCTGGCGGAAGGGTATGTGGCCATTCACAGGGGCAAAATTAGCGAGGTGGGTCAGGCCGCCGCGGGCCAAAGCCTTCCCCAGGCCGCCCAAGTCCTCGATGTTCAAGGTGATCTGGTCATGCCAGGGCTGGTGAATTGCCACTGTCACGGGGCCATGACGCTTTTCCGGGGGCTGGCCGACGATCTGCCCCTGGACCAGTGGCTGCACCGGCACATCTTTCCGGCCGAAGCCCGCTGGGTAAACGAGGATTTCGTCTATACCGGCACCCTGCTGGCCGTCGCCGAACTGATCCGGGGCGGCGTCACGTCCGTGGCGGACGCTTATTTTTGTGAGAGCGGTGCCCGGGAGGCTTTGGCCCAAGCGGGGCTGCGGGCCGTGGTGGCCCAGGGAGTAATCGATTTCCCCGCCCCCGGCGTCCCTGATCCAAAAGAAAATCTTTGGGTGGCCCGGGAGTTTATCGACTCCGGGCAAGAATTTCGGAGCCGGGGGGTCATTTCCACTCTGTTTTGCCATTCGCCCTACACCTGCAGCGCCGCCACGCTGCAGGCGGCCAAAGAAATTACTCGGGCCATGAATCTGCCCTTCTTCATCCATCTGGCCGAGACTCGGGAGGAGGTGTCGCAGTGCCGTGAGCAGACCGGGTTGACCCCGGTGGCCTATTTGGACCGGCTGGGGGTGTTGGATGCACAGACGGTGGCGGTGCACGGCGTCTGGCTGGGGGAAGCGGACCAGGAACTACTGGCCGCCCGCCAGGTGAAGGTCTGCCATTGCCCGGAAAGCAATCTGAAGCTGGCTGCTGGTATTGCTCCAGTCTCCGAATTGCGCCGCCGGCAGGTGGTTGTGGGTCTGGGTACCGACGGCGCCGCCTCCAATAATAATCTGGATATGTGGGGTGAAATGAGTCTTACGGCCCGGCTCCACAAAGTGGCGGCCCTGGACCCGACCATCCTGCCGGCCCGCCAGGTCCTGGAGATGGCCACCCTGGCTGGGGCTCAGGTGTTGGGGTTGGCGGCGGTCACCGGTTCCCTCATCCCGGGGAAAGAGGCCGATCTCATCATCATTGATCTGCACCAGCCCCATCTGACGCCCCTCTATGATCCCTACTCCCATCTGGTCTACGCGGCCGGGGCGGCGGATGTTCGGGCGGTGATGGTGGGAGGGCGTTGGCTCCTCTGGGAGCGGCAGCTGCTCAGCCTCAATTGGCCGGAGATCAGAGAGCAAGCGGTGGCGTGGGCGGCGCGGTGGCGCTCTGGGCATGGTGGCGGTGAGACGGCGGCCTGAGGGGAGGGGGATTTGACAACGTTAGGACATCATGGTATTTTTTACCTGAGATGACGGCATGGGAGAGACAGGCTATGGAATATTTCCTGGGACTGGCCACCGGTTTGGTTCTGGGGGTGGGCTTGACCCTGGCCGCGGTCAAGTTCAAGAGTCTCTTTAAAAATTCCGAAGTAAAACAACTAAGGGAAGAAGTGCGTTCCTTGAAGCGCCGGATTGAGGAGAAAGACCGCCACGTGGCCCGGATGCTTTCGGAAACCGAAAAACTGGTGCAAGGACTGTCCCGGGTCAAACATTCGCCGCCATCACAGCTCCAGTAAAGCTGGCAGATCCTACGAGGGTCTGTTGTTGGCAGAGGAGAAGACCTACTATGGCTCGTCAAGATATCTCAGTGCGGGGTGCCGTGGCCGGTGGCTTAACCGGTCTGCTGGCCGACCTGGCCATTACGGAATTAACCGGCCACCATATCACCATGGGGTTGTTGGAACTCATCGGCGCCGGCATTGGCATGTTCCGGTTGGACCGGCGCCTCTATGAAGCCATTCAGGACACTGTCACCCGGGCCAAGGTGCAGGATGACGAAGATTACCGGCAAGTGGCGGAGCGCATCGACGAGATGACCGTGGATTTGCCCGAACTCCGGGAGACCATCCTGCGATTGGTGGAAGCCGGCATCTCGGCCCAGAAGGCCTGATGACTGCTCTCAGGGCACGCCGGTCCAGCCTTGCCAGCATCCCTAAGCCGAGCCAGAGGCCCTAAGATGCCGGTGGGCTTGAACCTCCTTTTCCGGGTGGGGCGCAAAATGCTGGCCGAGCCCCTGGAAGATTCCGGGATCCTGCCGGGGAAGTATTATCGCTCCCAGGCCTTGGCAGCTCTGGAGGAGCAGGATTTTCCCGAGTGTCTGCGCTACCTGCGCCTGGCTGCACCCCACCGCAAGGCCAAGGCCCGGATGATCGCCCAGATTCTCATCCTGCGCTGCCGCCTGCTGCGGGAGGCGCACCAGCGGCAACTGGCCAAACTCGCAGCCTTACCGCGGCGGGAAGGAGAGGGGGCCAAAGAGCAGCGTTATGCGGAAATCCGCAGCGCAGCGGAGAAGGCCATTCATTTGCTGGAGAGCTACATCCGGGAGGCCCAGGAAATTGCCTGAGAGTCCGGTGTCTGGCCTGACGGCTGACGACTTCCTGCAGGAGGCCCTGGCCGAGGCTCAAAAGGCCTGGGAAGAGGATGAGGTGCCCATCGGCGCCATTGTGGTGGATCCGGCGGGCCAGATTATCGGCCGGGGCCATAACCGGCCCATCGCCGCGCAGGACCCCACTGCGCATGCCGAAATCGTCGCGCTGCGGCAGGCGGCGGCCCGGCAGGGCAATTATCGATTGCCAGGCTGTACGATGTATGTTACCCTAGAACCTTGTCTTATGTGTATGGGGGCCCTGCTCCAGGCCCGGATCCAACGCCTGGTTTTCGGCGTCGCGGATCCCAAAGGCGGGGCGGCGGTCTCTCTCTACCGCCTGGCCGATGATCCCCGGCTGAACCACCGGATCGAGGTGCAGGGCGGGGTCGCCGCGGAGGCCTGCCGCCGCCTGCTGCAAGATTTTTTCCGGCGCAAACGGCGGCCGGATGAAGCTCGAGCTTTAACCTTAGATCTTTGACATTATCCCGTGAAACCTGCGGAGGGGTACCGAAGAGGCCGTAACGGGGTCGACTCGAAATCGACTTGGGGGCTCATAACCTCCACGTGGGTTCGAATCCCACCCCCTCCGCCATTTTTTCGATTGACATTAGCCGGGAAGCAAGACAGAATCAACGGCTGACAAGTTTATCCTGCCACCCTTGCGGAGAGATGCCCGAGCGGCTGAAGGGGCGCGACTGGAAATCGCGTGAACGCCCAAAAGGTGTTCCGAGGGTTCGAATCCCTCTCTCTCCGCCATCTTTATAATCTCCCCCCCATCACGGCCATGCCTTGTTCCTAACCTGGGATTGCCGGCAGCCTCTGAAATCCCGCCCTCGTTATGGTGGCGAAATAGAAGGGCGGGCCGATTTCTGCCTGCACTGCCGCCATTTTTTCCAGAAAAGCCCGGCACATTTCCAATAACTCCGGCAAGGCCGTCCCGGCTGTTAAGGCCTTAAAGAGACGCATCTCCATGGCAAGATTGCGGGGCATGACTAACAGGGGCTGCACCGGCGTGACCTTAAAGGGCAGGGCGTTGTTTTCGCTCTCCACCAGATAGATCTGGTATTGGGAATCCAGGTCCTCCAACGAGTAGCCGGCCAGGATAAAATTCAGGCGCCGCAGCTCCTCGTGCTCTTCGGGGCCATGGGCCTCTAAATAGGCGCCATACTGCTCCGACAGGAAAGGGACGGCGAAATCCAGGATATCCTCTACGCCCAGCAGGCCTCGCCGCTGCACCTCCTGGCGCAGCAGGTGGGTCAGGGGGATGCTCACCCCGGAGCCGCCGCTGACAATGCCGCTGTACCGCCCCAACGGCAAGAGTTTTTCCACCGAAAAATATTCTTTGTCTCCCGCTGGGGTAAAACGGGTGGCCCGGCTGTCCGAGGCCATGATAATGCCGTGTTGGTTAAAACCCACCAGGGTTTGGGTCATAATAATCCTTTTTGCAACAGCACGATCCGATTGGTATTCGTGCCCTTTTTAAGATTGGCCACCCCCCAGCACTGGGAGGTCTTGGTAAAGGCCTGGTCATTGATGAGCACCAGCAGCGGCGTCAGGCCGGCCGCCTGGGCTGCGGGGACCACCAAGGTCTCCAACAGCAGCTTGCCGCGCCGCACCTCGCCCACTTCAAAGGCCACGTGGCCGCCGGGCCTTAACACCCTCTTCAGCTCAGCAAAGACCTGCTCCATTTTTTCCTGCCACTCAGCAGGTTTTTTCACCTGCCAGATGGGCACCCGGGCGGCGTCCAGGCCGTTGAACCAGCATCTCAGCCAATTATCTGTCTGATAATCCACCGTGTCAAGGAAGGGGGGCGAAGTGACCACCAAGGCCACCGACGCCGCGGGAATGGCCGGCGTCCAGTCGCAGGAAGTAGTGAGGAGCAAGCTCCCGTCCGCCACATCCCATAATTGGCGGCGCTCTTTGTCGGTCAGCCCACCCAGCAGCGTCCGGCTTTTCTTCACAATGATGCCGGCGACATCCCGGAGCGGCGGCGTCTGCCCCCTTTTGGCATTAATCCGCCGCTGGGAGGCCACCGACACGGCCTGGTTGGGCGGCATGGTATACACTGAAAAGAAGCCCTTGGAATGGCCGGTGAGCCGGTTGGTGGCCACCATCCGGATCCAGGCGTCCACGGCCTCCAGGGAACCGGCCGCAGCCTTGGCGAGCAGGTAGTCCCGCAGGTTCGTGATGGCCGTCAGGGTCTGGGGGTGATAGAAGACCAGCAGTTCTTCGTCAATGGCCACCGGCCGGGTGAAATCAATCTCCGCCAGCCGGGTCTTCACCTCCCGAAGCTCCGGCGGCTGCAGGCGGGGCTGTACCAGGATCCGACTTAACGGGTTGATATCACAGCCATACGGCACCCGCCCGAAAAGGGCCGCCTCCAGGAGGGTGGTCCCCCGACCCATAAAAGGGTCATAAACCACCTCGCCGGCGCGGGTCAGGCGCTCGATAAAAAACCGGGGCAATTGCGGCTTGAAACAGGCCCGGTAGGAGATTTCGTGGAGGGTGTGGGCGGCCCGCTGTCGGGCCGTCCAGAATTCATTGATATAGACGGGAATCTTGACGGCGGGATCGGCAAAGGCCGCGACGGTGGTCGGTTGGCCGAATTCTTGGAACGCTTCGATGCCAGCCATAAATTCCTCAGAACCGAGATAACGTCTCTCCGGTTCAGGGCTGAATAACTGCAGCTCCCTGGCCTTCTTATCTCTCAACATTCTCACTTCTCTCAACATTCTCACAGGTAATTTGCCGAGATCCTGCCCAACGCTCTGGCTGACGGTATCTTACCAATGCTGTTGACCTGGGCAATGCCTATCCATGTCATCCTGAGCTGCCCCAGGCCGCGAAGGATCTGGCCAGGATCACCGGGTTAGACCCTGCGCGGCGCTCTGGGTGACAAAAGGAAGGCATAGAGTTTCAGCGAGGGAATAAATCTTGTCATGCTGAGCGCAGCGAAGCATCTAAATCCCATGCAGCGCTTAGGTCTTGCCAATCCGGATTTACTGATTCAATAAGTGCAACTTTTTTCCTTCGCAATCAACCCTTAATTTGTTTCTCACGCTCGATAGCTGTTAAGATATCATTAGTTTCTTCGAAATAAACCAATCTTGCGATCTTGTATCTTTTTGTAAACCCTTCAATGAGAAAATATTTATGTTCGAAAACCCTTCTTTCGAGGTTATTAGTAACTCCGGTGTAAAGGGTTCGAGAATTGTTTGTCATTATATGGACATAATATTGATGCATAGGTTAGACTCTTCGCTGCGTTTAGGGTGACAAAAGAAAAGACTCTCTGAATTCTTATGCGAAGCACAGCGAAGCAATTTAGTATTATTACAAAAACTTAAATTACATTTAGAAAGCAAACTACCCAAAAATCAGCATATTCACCGCCGGGGCACATACACCTCCCGGGGTTTAATGCCGTCCGAGGGACCCACCAGGCCTTCTTTTTCCATCATTTCGATGATGCGGGCGGCCCGGTTGTAGCCGATGCGCAGGCGGCGCTGGAGCATGGAGATGGAAGCCTGGCGGGTTTCGGCGACGATCTCGATGGCATCGGCGTACTTTTCGTCTTTATCGCCCATTTCCTCTTCCTGGCGCTCCTCCTCCTGCATGGCCAGGATGCCCGCTTCAAAAACCGGCTCCTGCTGGGTCTTGAGATATTCCACCACCCGCTTCACCTCTTCTTCCGAAATGTAGGCGCCATGAATCCGTTTGAGGCGGGAGGTGCCCGGCGGGATGAAGAGCATGTCCCCCATGCCCAAAAGGCGCTCGGCCCCGATGGTGTCCAGGATGGTGCGGGAATCCACCTTGGAAGAGACCTGGAAGGAAATGCGGGTGGGGAAGTTGGCTTTGATGAGGCCGGTGATAACGTCCACCGACGGCCGCTGGGTGGCCAGGATGAGATGGATGCCGGCGGCCCGGGATTTTTGGGCCAAACGGATGAGGTACTCCTCCGTCTCCCGGGAGGAGACCAGCATGAGATCGGCTAACTCATCGATAATAATGATGATATAGGGCAGCAGCCGGAGCTGCGGCTCCTCGTCGTCATCGCTGTAGACCTTCTGCTCCTTGATCAGCTTCTGGTTGTAGTTCTCAATATTGCGCACTTCCAGATCGGAGAGGAGGCTGTAGCGCCGCTCCATCTCGTCCACGGCCCAGCGCAGGGCGGTGGTGGCCACCTTGGGGTTGGTGACCACGGGATGCAGCAGGTGGGGGATGCCCTCGTAGGTGGACAATTCAATGCGCTTCGGGTCCACCATCAGAAAGCGCACCTCTTCGGGCGTGGCTTTATAGAGAATGCTGATGATCATGGAATTGAGGCCGACGCTTTTGCCGGTGCCGGTGGCCCCGGCGATGAGCAGGTGGGGCATCTTGGCCAGATCAGCCACTACCGGTTGGCCGGTGATGTCCTTGCCCAGGGCAATGGTCAGGCGGGACGGCGATTTATGATAGACCTCATGGGCCAGGACTTCCCGGAGGGTGACCAGTTGGCGCTTGGGATTGGGGACCTCGATGCCGATGACCGCCTTGCCGGGCACCGGCGCCACGATGCGGATGGACAGGGCCTTGAGGGCCAAGGCCAGGTCGTCGGCCAAGCCGGTGACCTTGCTGATCTTGACGCCCAGGGCCGGTTCGAACTCAATCATGGTGATCACCGGCCCGGGACGGATGGCCACCACTTTGCCCTCCACGCCAAAATGCATGAGGGTGTTTTCCAGTTTGCGGGCCTGGGCCAGGAGGGCCTCTTCCTGGACCTGATGGTCATAGGGCGGCGGCGGCGCCAAAAAATCCAAGGACGGCAGCTGAAAATGGCTGATGGCTGGCACTTTGGGCTTTTTCGGCCTTTTCGGCTTGGCTTCTTCTCCTGCGGCCGCCGCCGTTTCGATGGCCGGCAGGGCCGCTACCGGCTCCGCGGCCGTTGGTGGCATGACCGGGGGAGTCAGCTCCGCAGCCACCTCTCCTTGGCCAGCCCGGGCGATCTCCGGAGTCTGGCCGTGGCGCGCAACCGGCTGTTTGACCCGGAGAAGATCAGGCTCAGGCTCGCTGGCCGGATAGCTGGGGCGGCGGCGGACCATCTGGCCCAGGGCTTCTCCCAGCCGCCGCAGCAGCGCCACATAGGACAAGCGGGTGATCCCCATGAAGCTGGCCAAAGCCACCGCGCTAAACAACAGCAGGCTGCCGGCCAGGTTCAGGACCGGCTGCACCTGGCGGGTCAGCCAAGCGCCCAGGCCGCCGCCCCCCGCCAACTGACCGCTGCCCCAGGCGATGGCAGGCCAGCCCAGGGCCAGCAAACCGGCACTGGCCACCGGCAGGGCCAGATACGCAGCCCCCGTCCACGGCGACAGACTCCCCAAAGAACCCTGAAAACACTGCAGGGCCAGCCAACTCACCATAATGGGCAGCCAGAAGGCCGCCAGCCCCAGACCGCCCATCAGCCAAGCGGCGAAGAAAGCCCCGGCCTTGCCCCCCCAATTGGTGACGGCCGCAGCTTTGCTCAAGCCCGCCAAGGTCTGGGGATCAGCCGGGTTGAAAGAAACCAGACTGATAATAAGGAAAAGGTCCACCACCACCAGCAGGAGGGCAAAAAGCTCCTGGCTCAGGCGGCGCCCCGCCGAAGCCGGCGGCGGCGCCGGTGGCCGAGCCGTCCTGACATTCGGCTTCTTCTTGTTTCGCTTAGGGGTAGGCATAGGAAAACGTTGGCAAATTTGTTTGCCCTATTGTAACCGGATCATTTCGGGATTGCAATCGGCTTGTAAGGAAGGCAAGGGTCAAGGGTTATTCCTTATTCCGTCTTCTCGGTCCCCGGCCCTGGTCCTTTGGCCAGGAGCCGGAATCATCCACCCTGCCCTTAATAGGTGAGCAACGGGGTCTGGTGCACATACCGGTTGGCGGCCACTTCCTGCAGGAGGAAATGGGCCACGTCGGCCCGGGAGATCTTGCCGCAGGTAATGCCGGTGAGATCGGTAATGACCCGGTATTTCCCGGTCAAGGGGCCATTGGTCAGGAAGCCGGGACGGACGATGGTCCAATCCACCTGGCTCTGCCGAATGATGGCTTCCTGGCGATCTTTGTCTTCATAGATACGCTGCAGCAACAGGGGCTTGAAGATCCGGTCGTAAAAAAAGCCGCCGTGCCCTTGGGTGTCGCCGGCGCCGATGCCGGTGACTGCCAGCAGACGTTTTACCCCCTGCTCAGCCATAGCTGTCAGCACGTTCCGGCTGCCCTGGGAAAAGACCGTCACCGGCTGCCAGGTGGGGGGAATGCCAATGGTTATCAAAACCGCTTCCTGCCCTGCAATGGCCTGGGCAACGCTGGCAGCGTCCAGGATGTCGCCGGGCCGCACCGTCAGCCGGTCATGGTGTAACCCCATCTTTTCCGGCCGCCGGGCCAAGACCATGACTTCGTGGCCTTGCGCCAGGGCCTGCTCCACTGTCTGCCGCCCGATGCCCCGGGTGGCGCCGATAAGCAAAAGTCGCATTTAATCTCCTTTTTAACGCTGCTGGCCAAGGGCCGACGAAAACGGCAGGAGGGAAGAAAGGGATAAGGGCAGGGGACAATTCCCTGCCTTTGCTCATTAATCTTTTCACCGCTGGCCGCTCATCGTTCACCGTTTACGCATGGTTGCGGAGCTGCAATTCCAACGGATGGGGATGGAGATAGTATTGTTCTTGGAGGTAGGGCTGCTTATATTTGCGCACATAGTGGTTAATCAGGGTGACGGGGACAATTAAGGGTAGGATACCCTGGCGGTAATGATCGATGACCTCCAGGATTTCCTGTTTCTCATCTGCTGACAATTCTTGTTTGAAATATCCCAGGAGATGATATAAGACGTTGGCATTCTTCTTGATAGTGGTCTTGAGACGCAGGCAAGTTAACAACAGGTCCTGATAGCGGGCCAAAATTTCCGACAGGGGGCCGTCGTGCAAATGGGCCACCAACCGCCCCATCTCCCGATAGAGTTCGGGGCTGTGGGCCAAGAGCAACAGCTTATGGCGGGTATGAAACTCCACCAACTCTTTGGGGCCGGCCCCGGCCTTGAGGAGCTCCCGCCAGCGTTTGAAGGTAAAAATGGCCTCGATGAAATTTTCCCGCAGTTTCGGGTCATGGAGGCGACCTTCTTCCTCTACCGGGAGCAGTGGGAAATGTTCCATAAAGGCCCGGGCAAACATGCCCACCCCTTTTTTCACTGCCATGCCCTTGTCGTTGTAGACTTTTACCCGCTCCATACCGCTGCTGGGGGAATCGCTCTTAAAAATAAAGCCATTGAGGTCCTCGGCTGCCAATTCCTGGACCCGGCGCCTGGCCCAGGTCTGCATGCGTTCGGTGTGGTCGATGCGGCTGTGGATGGTCACCAGGCGGGGGTTGTCGATCTCCCCCACCAGGCGCATGGCTTCCCGGGGCACGCCCAGGCCGCATTCCACTTCGGGGCAGACGGGCACAAAATCCACGTATCGGCCCAGCGTCTCAGTAATAAAGCGGTCGTGTTTATGACCGCCGTCAAAACGCACCGGCTGGCCCAGCAAGCAGGCGCTGATCCCCAAGCGGATTTTTCCCATGGTCAGGTCCTCATTCATAATGATATTATATAGTCTCGCCAGTTTGCCGCCAAGGGGAAAGAGGCCCTTTTTGCGTGAGCGGGGCGCGGCAAAGGCATCAAGGGTCAAAAGTCTAGCGCTGGCCGTTCTTATCAGGTGGGAGAAAAACACTTCTACAAAGCCCTGCTAGGAGGATAGATGGCGCCAAACAATTTCTCCAGGCTTGCACAGAAACAGCAGCCATTGAGGTGGGCTCGATTTGTCCTGGTAATTTTGCTGCTCGGCGGCGCAGGACTGACCTGCGGCCAAACGTCCGACTCGGAACTGCAGTTGTCGGCGCGTCTGGACACCATCCTGGCAGCAAGTTGGCAGTTTTACAAGGTTCATTTCATCCAAGCCGACGGCCGGGTGGTGCGGCCGGAAAACCACCACGATACCATCTCTGAAGGCCAGGCCTATGCCCTCCTCCGGGCCGTTTGGAGCAATGATCAGGCCACCTTTGACCGCGTCTATGCATGGACCGAGGCCCATCTCTCCCAACAGCCCCGGAACGGCCGCCATCTTCTGGCCTGGCATTTCGGACAGGATGACCAGGGACAATGGCGGCTGTTGGATGCCAACAGCGCCACCGACGCCGATTTGGACTACGCCCTGGCCCTGCTGTTGGCTCATCGGCGGTGGGGGCGACCCACGGGCAGTCTGCCGGATTATCAGGAAAAGGCCCTGCTGGTCCTGAAAGACATCCTGGCCCACAGCACCTGCCAGGATCAATGGGGCCGTCTCTGGCTGATGCCGGGGGATTGGGCTCCCTGCCAACCGCCGCTGCTCCTCAATCCCTCGTATTTTTCTCCGGCCGCTTATGAAGTGTTTTATTGGACGGGCGGCGACCGGCGCTGGCTGCAGCTGACCGACAGCGCCTACTTAGCCCTGGATCTGGTCAGCCGCCGTTTGGGGGAGCAGACCGGCGTCGGTCTGGTGCCGGATTGGTGCCTGTTGCACGATCGGGAGGCTTTTGCTCCGGCGCCGGACCAGAGCGCTGCGTTCGGCTGGGACGCCATCCGCGTACCCTGGCGGGTGGGTCTGGCCGGGGTATGGTTTCAGGATCAGCGAGCCGGGGACGTCTTGGCCAAAACTTTTCTGCCCTTTGCCCGCCAACAGTGGCAGGCGCACGGACGCCTGCCAGCCATTTTTTCCTATGACGGCCGTGCCTTGGAAGATTATGACAGCCCGGTTCTCTACGCCAGTCTCGTGACTGCCGCCCTGGCGGCGGGCGACAAACCCCTGGCCCGTCAGGCTGTCGAGAAAATCCTGGCTTTCTATCAGGAAAGTCCGGACGGCGGCTTCTTCAACCGCCCCAATGACTATTATGGCAACAACTGGGCCTGGTTCGGCCTGGCCACATACCGGGGTCTCGTGGTGCCGCAGTGGTAGGTAGTTTCGCCGCCCTTTCCTTGTTGCCGGCCTGTTGGCGCCGCCCAAAGCCCAAGCCGGGGCTGGGGGCGCGACTACCTTGCCTTGTCAAGGGGAAATCGGTGCCGGGGGGGCACCAGGGTTGTGCCAGATAAACCAGGGGCCTTGCCCAACTGGTTGACAGGCGCGCATTTGAGGAAAACTCCTAGCGCCGACCTCCAGGTCGGCAGCCGCTAGGCATAGACCCACTCCACCACGCCCCGCCCACGCCTCAGACGGCGGCCGCCCGTTCATCCAATTTTTTGGCCAGCTCCTCGGTGCTGGGCACAAAACCAAACACCTGCCGCCACAGCCAGGGGCTTTCCATGCACAGATAGACAAACACTGCCGGGGCCTGGGTCTGGATCCACTCTCGCATCTTGCTCAACATCTCGGCCCGCAACGTCTTGAAATAGCGCTGTTTGCCGTCCAGGGCGGTGATAAACTCCTCCTCCACAATCCTGCTGGCCGGGAAACGGGCCCGGATGATGTTTTTCAGGGCCGGTAAGTAACGGAACGTCCCCAGACTGATCCAGGCAATGGCTGCGGCCGGGACCGTCGAGAACAGTTCTGCCACCACCTGCTGATACTCTGCTTCCCATCCCGGGAAATAAATCAGGGGGTCAAAATGAAAGGCCAGGCGGAAGCCGGCCCGGGCGCACTGCCGCGCCGCCGCCAGACGGGCGGCCAAGGCCGCGGCGCCGTGCTCCTCCTGGCGGCTAAGGCGGGGGGGATTGAGCGACCAGGCAAAGATGACCCGGGGGTTAGGCCCCAGGTCCAGCAGCGGTGTCACCCGATGCCACTTGGTCTTGATCTCCAGGACAAGATGCGGCCAGGTCGCCAGGCGGGTGATGAGCTCACGGTTCAGACCCAGCAATTCATCCAACGCCAGGCTGTCGCCGAATTCCCCGGTTCCCACCCGCAGGACCTGCCGGGGGTGGGCGGTGGCTTGCTGGGCCACCTCCTGCCAGAGATCCTCCCAATTGGTGAAGACGGTAATGGCTGGGAGATTGAAATAGCTTTGCAGGATGCAATAGCTGCAATCCAGAGGGCAATTGGTCATGACCTGCAGGATCTGGTAGCCGCAGCAGATATACTCTTTGGTGCCCGGGCAGGCCCGCCAGAACGGGCCCTGCTGCCGGGCCAACACCAGGGTTTCTTTCCCCCGGCTGATATCGGCCGGGGTGAGAGGGCCAGCGGACCGCAGGACCTCTCGGCTGGGGATAATTTCCACCGGCAGGTGCGCCAGACGCTGCCGCACTCGCCGGGTTACCGGGTCGTCTTGGGCCGACGCCTCAATATACAGCCGTTTGATGCGGAACATGGCGCCGGGTCGGGGCGAGCCTCTGGTTTGCGTGGGTCGTTTTATTGATCGTCGGGCCCCAGCCCTCAGTGTTCGGTATATTCATGTCCCGTCACGGTCTGGCCATCCGGCTTGAAATAGATCACCAACGTGCTGCGCGGGATCTTCCCTTCGGTCTTATCCTGGACCTTTCTCACCTTTTTCTCCTCATCCACTAAATAGGGCGTCGTCGATTGGGGATTGGGCTGTCGTTTCTTGGGATCATAGGGCAAAGCTGGGGCATCTTTGAAGCTCCGGTAGATGTACGTAATGGTATTATCTGTCCTCTTGATCTCCTGGGGTTCCCCGAACATCACCATGATCTCGTTTTTCGTGGTCTTGCCATCCTGGATGCGCGCCACGTAGCGGGGATTAATGGTGTTGCCGGAGATATCCCGCCAGGCCAAGAGGCACAGCAACATACCCAGAAGCACCAGACCCTGAAAGAGACGTCTGCTGAGGCTCATGAAGCTCTCCTTTCCACCAGGGAATAATTATTGCCGGCGGTCACCTGCGCACCATGAAAATTCCGACTTGCCGGCGGCCTGCCCTCTGCCCACTGCCTACTGCTTTCCGCCCTCTGCCTACTGCCCACTGTATTTTCTTGGCATCATCTAACTGAGCAAAACCGCGATAATGCCGCTGAGAAAGACCCCGTCAAAGGTGCCGGCCCCGCCGATGGAGGCCACGGGTGCCCCCATCTGCTTGATATCGTTCAGCCGGAGGAGATCGGCGCCGATCAGGGTCCCCAAAGTCCCGGCAATGTAGGCCACCGGCGCCCGCAGGTCCGGGGCGCTGAGCAGATACGTCGCCAGGACCGCCACCAGCGGCGGAATCAAGGCCGGGATGCCAATTCCTATGCCCTTGATTGGCCGGGAAATCCGGTAGACCACCAGGGTAACAATGCCTGTCGCCAGGACCGCCGGCACAATATTGGCCATCTTGAGAATCAGGTAAAGGGAGATCAGCAGGGGGATGAGGGCGCCGCCGACATTGATGGCCAGGACCGTCTTCTGCCGGCGATATTGCATGGGGAGCCGGTAGCGGACCCCGAAATAGATGATCTCTTTATCTTCGACGATCTGCCCGCCTTCCAATTCACCGATGGGAATGTTGACAAAGCTGCCCAACAGGGTGGCCATGAGAATGCCAAAAAGGGAACCCGGCGGCAGACCCAGCTTGGCAAAGGCCATACCGATCACCCCCACCTGCAAAAAGGCGAACAGGAAGAGGGTGAGCACGAAAAACAGGCCGATCACAAACATGACAAGCGGCGGGAAAAACATGACGTTTGCCTCACTCAGATGGTTGCTAGATGCGAATTTACCGATACCGGCAAAATATGCCCTTACTGTTCCCTGATCCCTAAGCAAGCCCCCGCCACTGATAGGCCTTGAGCTTAAAATCGAGTTCTTCCAAGGAGATGCCTAATACCTGGGCCGCGTGCTGCCGGTCATTGCCCACCCTTTCCAGGGTCCGAAAGATCAATTCCCGTTCCAAGTCCATGAGGGACGGTTCGTCTCTCACCGCCGCGCCAACCTCGCTTGCCGGTCGGCACTGCTGGATGACCTCCGGCAGATGCTCCACCCGCAAGATTGGATCGGTGCAAAAGATCACCGCTCTCTCCATGACGTTCTCCAATTCCCGGATATTGCCGGGCCACTGATAGGCCTGCAGGCGGGCTAAAACGGCCGGATCAATGCCCTGGATGGGCCGATGGTTTTTCCGGACGTAATAGGCAAAAAAATGCTGCGCCAACAAGGGGATATCTGTAAGCCGCTGCCGCAGGGGGGGCAGGGTCAGGCTGACCACATTGAGTCGGTAAAAAAGGTCTTCCCGAAACCGCCCCTCCCGCACCTCATTCACGAGGGAACGGTTGGTGGCGGCGATGATCCGCACGTCGGATTTTTGGGTGCTATGACTACCCAAGGGCTCAAATTCCTTAAACTGGATCACCCGCAGAATCTTGGCCTGGATGGCCATGGGGAGTTCGCCGATTTCGTCTAAAAAGATTGTCCCGGTGTGGGCCGCGGCGAAGCGGCCGCTTTTCCGCTGCGCCGCGCCGGTAAAGGCCCCCCGCTCGTGGCCGAAGAGATCGCTTTCCAGGAGCGTTTCCGGGATGGCGGCACAGTTGACCACCACAAAAGGCCCCTCCCGACGCGGACTGTTGTGATGAATGGCCCGGGCGATTAACTCCTTGCCGGTGCCCGTTTCCCCCAACAGCAGGATGGTGGCGTCGGTGGGCGCCGCCAGGTCGAGAAGCCGGAAAATTTCCTGCATCCCCGGGGATTCCCCGATGATACCGCTGCGATCAAATGCCAAGCTCGGACTCCCTTCCGATCAGCCTTTCCAGGCCGTGGCAGACGCCATGGCAACGACAAGCGGTACAGACAATGATACACCGTTCTCCTGCCTGCCTGACCTCTTCCCGCAGTCGTAGTAAATCAGCCGGACGATACCCCCCCACGCCCGGTGCCAATTGCCGGCTGCGCAGGACTACCGTCTTACAGCCCGTGATCTGCTGCCGAGCCAGCATCTCAAAGAGATTGCCACTTCGGGGAGCCCCGGTCAAGGAACACCGGGAGGCCGGTTCCGGGCAGTCGTCGGGGCAGCGTCCCGTGGCCAAACTCAGGTAGACTTCACCCTCCCCGCCCCGCTGCCGAAAAGGCGCGTCCTGCCCTAACTCAGGCGGCACCGGCATCAGGCTCCAGGCCTCCCCGGCCGGCAGGGTCAGCCGCAGCCAAGCAAAGGCCACATGCAGGGGCACAGCGGGAATCAGCCAATCCGGCCAAGGCTTGGTGGCCAGGACCTCGGCCAGAAACTCCGCCACCACTGCTACCAACCGGGTATCGGCCTGGACCGGCAGCTGGGCCAGTTTCTCTGGATCTCGGTCCACCACGCAGAATTGCGCCTCTGGATCGCGCTCCCACAGCCGCTGTAAGGCCAAGCAGCCAAACCGTCCCGCCCCCAGCAGAAGATACGTGGCCACGGCGGTTATTCTTGCCGGGGGAAGACCCCGATCACCGTCGGCAGGAGTGAGGCCTTCTCGTCAAAAAGTTCCCGGGCGCTCTGTTCCAACGACGACGGCGCCACAAAGCTTAAATCTGGAGTTTTGATGGCCAGCTGCGCTTTCGAGCCGCCATCCAGATTCAGGGCCGCATCGATCTCCAGGGAACTGGCCTTCAGGAATTTGGCCAACTCGTACAACGTAAAGTAGTCACCGGCAGTATGGATGACCAGAATATTACCCTTGCGATCCGTACAGATAACGGTCCGCTGGGACTGCATCTCCGTCTTTTTCACCCGGATCCGCCCCCGGGAGTCCAACAACAGTGGGAAGGACATCAACCCCTGGGTCCAGGGCAGCTTGTTGATGTCCACCGGATTAGCCACCAGGTCCAAAATCGTCGCCCGGGGCAGATCGGGTGACATCCCCCGAGGTTCAGCCACAAACATGCCCCGCATGGCCTCATTGCGCCGCGGGCCATAAAGCTTGCCGTCGCTGACCACCAGACCGCAGGGCTGCCAATCTTTGGTAAAATAACTGCCGTTGAACAGCACCACCGCCCCGGTCAGCTCTTGCCAGCTCTGCAAGCGCCGGGGCGAGCCATGAAAGATCCGGAAGGAATTCAGGTTCGGGTCGAGGCGCACCACCGCCAGGGATTCCACCACTTCCTTTTTGTCCAACACTTCCAGGCGGGTGAATTCTATCCCTTTGCCGATGGTTTGCCAGGTATAATCCAGATAACTTAGTTCCGCGGCGGCCGGGGCGGCACTCGCCCACAGGAGCAGCACAATGGCGAAAAAACGACGCAACACTGCCTATCCTTGCGAAGTCAATAAATTTTATGTATCTTATCACAGGAAATAATGTTCGTCTATAGGATGCCGCTCTATGCCTGCCCTGCCCCTGGCCGATGCCCACGCCCATCTTGATATGCCGGAATATACCACCGATCAACCCCAGATTATCCAACAGGCCCAGGAAGCCGGGGTCGGCCTCATCATCAACGTCGGCATCAGCGTCAAAAATTCCCACGAGGTTCTGGCCACCGCCCGCCGCTATCCCTGGATCTATGCCACTGCCGGCGTCCACCCCCATGGCGCCAATCACGTCAGCCCAGAAGCACTGGCCGCGGTGGCCCTCCTTCTCTCAGACCCCAAAGTCGTCGCTCTGGGCGAAATCGGTCTGGATTTTTATCGACGCCGGGCCCCCGAGGACGTCCAGGAACAGGTCTTCCGCCAGTTTCTGGACCTGGCCGTCAGCCTTGGCAAACCTGTGGTCATCCACACCCGGGACGCTGCCGACCGCACCCTGGCCATCCTCCGGGACTTTCGGCAGCGCCTGACCGGCGGCGTCATGCACTGTTTCAGCGGCACCTATGACGAGGCCGTGGCCTTCCTCGATCTGGGTCTGGACATCTCTTTCTCCGGCGTTCTCACCTATCCCAATGCCAAACCTCTCCACGACGCCGCCCGGCGCCTCCCCTTGGATCGCCTCCTCATCGAAACGGATGCCCCCTACCTCAGCCCTCAACCCCGGCGGGGCCAACGCAACGAACCGGCCTTTGTCCGGTTTACTGCCCAGACACTGGCGGATCTCCGGGGCCAGCCTCTGGCGGTCATCGCCGCCCAGACCTGGGACAACACCTGTCGGGTTTTTGGGATTCACTCAGAAGGGCATTAACCGCCGTCAAATGGAAAAAACGGGGTAGGCTAAGAGTCTTCGCTGTGCTCAGAATGACCTGGGATCAGCTTTCAAGCTTTTGCAACAGCTTCTAGACAAACGGCACGGGGATGGTCTTGGGAAAGAACAGCTCCTGGCACTGGCGCAGGAAATAGGCATCGGTCATGGAGGCAATAAAATCCCGGACCATTTCTGCGGGTTGGTGCGCTTCCAGATAGACCCGGTCCATACCTGCCAGGAAATCCGTCCAGATGGGCGAATCCCGCCGCTCGTCCGCCACGTCCTGGCAAAACCGGCGGAACATGGCGGCAAAGAGCTCGGCGATCTTGTCGGTCTGGGCCTTGATGCGGGGATCCTGATAGATATGGCGGTAATTAAACTCCTTTAAAGCCCTCAGCGCCTCACCGATATCCCGGCTGTAGCAGACGTAGTTCTTATTCTGGCTCTGGGTGATGAGGTCCGTCACCAGGGAATAGATAATCGTGCCATTGGTCTGGCCCAGGCGTTCCTTGACCAGAGGCGGCAGGTCCTGGCGTCTGACCAGACCCAGCAGGATGGCATCCTCCAGATCCCGGCCGATATAGCTGATGGTATCGGCCAGACGCACCACGCAGCCCTCCAAGGTCATGGGTTTCAGCGCCGCGTGGGGATCGTCCTGCTTCCGGTCGATTTCCCGGTAAAAATCCGCAAAACTCTTTTCCCGCTCTGGCGCTAAACGCTCCTGATGGATCTCCCCGTCATGGGCCAGTATCCCGTCCAGCACCTGCAGACTCAGGTTCAGGCCCCGCCCCCCTTTCTCGATCTTGTCCAGAAACCTGACCCCCTGGATGCTGTGCAGGAAAGGCCCCACGCCGTGCTCTTCACAGAGCTGCGACAGAATGGCCTCGCCGTCATGGCCGAAGGGCGGATGGCCGATGTCATGCCCCAGGGAGATGGCCTCCAGCAGGTCCTCATTCAGACGCAGGTAGCGGCCGATGGTCCGGGAGATCTTGGAAAGCAGTTGGACGTGCAACACCCGGTGGCTGATGTGCTCATGATCGATGAGGTAAAAGACCTGGGTCTTGTCAATATAGCGGGTATAGGCCCGGGAATGAAGGATGCGGTCGGTATCCACGGCAAAATTCTGCCGGTGCCCCAGGTCAATGCGCTCTTCATACTGCCGCCGGATGGCCTGCCGGCTCCTGGTGGCATAGGGCGACAGCGTTTCCTCTTCCTGGCGGTCCAATCGGTCCCGCAAGGCCCGCAGATCAAAAGGCATGCGCCTTCTTCCCGTTACCTGGACTTCACCAGATCATTGGGCTGGAACGGCCCGCCGCTCACCGCCACCGCAGCCACGGCGTTCTTCCCCAGGACTTCGGTCACCCGCAGCTCCCCCTTGGCCACATCATTGGTATAGCCCAACAGGGCATTGGTCTGGGGATTGCGCACCTCTTTGCCGGGCTGCACCACCTGCAGCAGTTTTCCCGGCTTCAAACCGCTGTTGTTGCCGACATTGACGAAAATTTTCTCTTTTTCCAGGAATTCAATGCGGCCGAACCATTCCAGCCCCCGGATTTCGTTGCCCAAGAGAATGCTGCTGCGGCTGACCACCTTGTTGGCCACGTCCGTCTTGGAATCGCTGGCCCCAAACGGCTCCAGGATGGTCTTGACCTCTGAGCCATTGAAGGTTTCATAAAGACTCAGGGCCACGTAACCCGAGCTGTCCTTATAGCCCGGCGGGATGACTTGCGTGATAATCACCCCCTGAACCCCCAAAGCATGCCCCAAGGCCTGGATATTGCGGCTAGTGGTGATCTTGCCGCCCACCAGCTTGGCCTCCGCCTCTTTGGTGGCCGCCTCCGGGATGACCACCAGGTCCCGCTGCCGGGCCAGATCCGCCCGCAGGTTGTTGGCCAAGGTCAGATTCAGGCCGTCGTAGCCTTTGGGGGTCTCCCGCAGGGCCGGCACCACCGCCACGGCCCGGCCGCTATAAGGACTGCCGGCTTTCACCTTGGAGACAAAGAGCTCACCGCTGCGGCCCTGCTCCCGCAGGATCCGCTCCACTTCGGCCCGCACCATCTCCTGGACCTTTTCCGGCGGCACCCCCGCCATCCCTTTTTCTTTGCCGCTGCGGCCCTCCCGCCACTTGGCGATAACATCCCCTAATCCTTTGAATTCCTTGCCTTTTTCATAATAGACAAATTCCGGTTCCGCCGGATAGGTCAGGTAGTAGGGGTTGCGGCCCCGCACGTAGGTCTTGCCGCCGATGACCACCGTATCCCCCACCGCCTCGGGGGTAACGGCCGCCTCTTTGGCCTCCCGGGCCACCTCTTCATCATCCGCGGTCTGCAAACCGGTCCATTTTTTGATGGTGGTACACCCTGACAGCAAGGCCAGGAAAGTAATAATGATCCCTAGGCTCAGCATAGCTCTGTTGACTGCAGGAGACCTCATCCTTGACTCCTCGTTCAGAAGAAATAAGCGGTAGTTGCCTTTCATTTCCAGATCATCCAGGTCAACACCCGGCAAAACTTCGGACCGCATACTGCAGCCTCATTTTCCTTGGGCGCCACCCGGCTCACACTTGTCCAAAACAAAAAGCCCACAGGGATCATACCCTGTGGGCTTGATTAAGTCAAGATAGTGCGGTGGTTAGAACATATACCAGGCGTTGGCCATCAGGGAATGATTATCCCCGTATTTGCTCATAGAGGAACCCACTGTGGTGTTCTGGAAATAGTTGGTCCGCATATAGGTGTACTGCAGACCGAACTTCACTGCCGGAATGGGGCGATACCACTGGGTCACACCAGCTCTCCAGGCACTGACGATGGTATCGTAGCCCAGCGGGTTGGCATACACAAAACCCGCCGGGTTGCCCGCCATGGCCGCCGCCAGGAAGGCATCCCGCTGCTGGTTGATGCCCCAAGCTTTTTGGAAGCCGAAGTTAATGTTGGTGTAGATCTCTTCGGTCCAGTAGTACTGTAATTGGGCATGACCGCCATACCGTTTCACGAAGTTCAGGTTATAATTGAAGTTTCCTGGCACAGCTTCAAAGCCGCGGAAGGTATAGAAACGGTCGCTGCCGGGCAGATCAAGCCGCCAAGCCGAGACGCCCTGGCCGATCCACCACTGATGGCCCAATCCCAAGGTCCCCGCCAAGCTCTTGGTGGTAGTGGGGATGATGGGGGTGAAGTTTTCAATCAGCACCAACCAGTGGTTCTGATACTGTGATTGATTCACATTCATAGCCACGCCAGGAGCCTGGAAGTTAATCTGGCCCCAGGTCTGCCAGTCGCCCGCGGCAAAATTAACCGGAGCGCTGCGGGTCCGCAAATAACCGGCACCCACGCCCACATAGAAGCCCCGGGGTTTGCCCATCCAGGCGGCTTTGCCATAGAGATCCTGCTCGAAGCGGACCTTGGCTTCCACCATCGGCGTTTCACTCACTTCACCCTCAATCTGGTTGGTGGCGTCCACATTCAGGCCCCAGCGGCCGTTCTGCGGCGCTTCAATGGCCAGAGAGGCATCAAAGCCATTGCCAAATTTTTGGGTGTAACGCACCTGCGGGATACGCAACTGGGTGGACCCATAGAGGCAATAGGCCCCAGAATCAGCCGTATCCGGGATCATTTCGCTGTTGATAGACCAGAACTGCCCGAAAATGATCTCACGATCGCTCCAGGCCATCTTAAACATGGCATGCCGCAGCCGCAGTTTGGCCTGGCCGAAAGAAGAATCGTTGACGGCCACCCAGCTGTTTTGGCGGCCGCCAATCGCCCGACCGATGTTCACCGTGTCGCCGCCGTCAAAATCCACTTCGATGAAGCCCGTCACCTTGCCGCCCCATAACTCCGGCCCTTTAACGGTGAAGTTGAAGCGGGTGGCATTGGCGTTCATCATGAACTTGCCGTGGTTGCCACCATTGGCGGCATTATTGCGCACTGAATAATTGGACAGCGCATAGTTGATACCCTGCTGGCTGTTCCACATGGCATCGAGGCGGATATAGCCACCCAACTCAAATTCCGTTTTGGCCTGAGCGGTCAACGGCAGACAGACTAACACTGCCACCGCCAGGACAAGTAACCATGTCTTTTTCATTGTTCCCCCCTTAATTGATGTGATGGTTAACCTTTTTCCCCTTTCAGGTTAAAACGCAAAACTTCAATAAATTAAAGTGTTTTGGTTTCTCCCCCTCCTTTCCCGTGTCAGGTACGAACGACACTGCTAGTCACTGCTTGGCGCTAATATAGGCCAACGTCCAGAATTTGTCAACAAAAAAAATAGTTGAAAAATTCTGCTATCTCCCCTATCGGCCGCCCCCGCAGTTAAGATTAACAGCTCTCCCCCTTAGCAGCCTCCTGCCTAACACTCTCATCACTCGTAGAGCGGGTCTCCAGACCCGCTGCCCAAATGGTCTCCAGACCCGCTGCCCAAATGGTCTCCAGACCCGCTGCCCAAATGGTCTCCAGACCCGCTGCCCAAATGGTCTCCAGACCCGCTGCCCAAA
>DYEV01000022.1 GCA_020725545.1 Desulfobacca sp.
GGTCTCCAGACCCGCTGCCCAAATGGTCTCCAGACCCGCTGCCCAAATGGTCTCCAGACCCGCTGCCCAAATGGTCTCCAGACCCGCTGCCCAAATGGTCTCCAGACCCGCTGCCCAAACTTACCCCAATTTCGCCCCCAAGGCTCCGGCCACCTTCTCTTCTAATTCTTCCTTATCAATGGGTTTAATACAATAATCATACGCCCCCCATTCCTTGGCCTGCCGGGCTGTCTCCAGAGTGGGATAGCCCGTCAGCATAATAACCTTTATCTGTGGCGCAATCTTCTTCAGCTCCTCCAACACCGCCACGCCGCTCATCTTCTTCAAACGGATATCCAGAATCGCCACATCCACGGGCTGGCTGCGGGCGTAGCGCAGGGCCTCCTCTTCCTCTGTAAAAACGACCACTTGATGCCCTTTGCGTTCCAGAATGCGTTTTACCATGATGGCCGCATCCAAGACGTCATCCAACACCAAGACTTGTCCCATGCAGACCTCCTTTAACCTGTGGCAGTGATTTTTTCCGGTTCCGGGTGCAGCAAGCTCTGCTCACAAGCATCTTCCAGCAATTCCAGGCCGGGCCGTGGCAGTTTCACCACAAACAAAGCCCCTGGCCCTGCTGCTTTCTCCCCTCTCGGTCCCTTCGTCTCGTAAAAAAGAGGGCGGGGACTGGCCACAAAAATCTGCCCCTCATGCTCCTGAATAATGCCATACGACACCGCCAACCCCAAACCGGTCCCCACCCCCGGAGCCTTTGTGCTGAAAAAGGGATCAAAGATCCTCTGCAGATGCTCCGGGCTGATGCCGCTCCCAGTATCCGCCACACTCACTAAAATATGCTGGCCCGAGGGGCAGAGGCTCGACCTGACCCAAATCACCCCCCCCTGGCCGATGGCTTCAAATGCATTATTGAGGAGATTGAGCCAGACCTGTTTGAGTTTTTCCCGGTCACCCTCAATGGGTGGCAGATCGTCGGCCAAAACCAGATCAATGCTCACCCAATTCTGGTTGAAGATATGTTCGATTAACTGCACCACTTCCCGGAGGGTCGCATTGACGTCCAAGAGCTCTTTGCGGCCTTCGCTGATCCGGGAAAAACTCAACAGATCCGCCACAATGCGCCGGCAGATCTTGACCTGCTTTTCAATAATCTTGATAAATTCATAACTTTCTTCATCCTGGGGCAAATCCTCCAAAAGCATCTGGGCATACCCCAGGATGATGCCCAACGGCGTGTTGATTTCGTGCGCCACACCGCCGGCCAGTTTGCCCAACTCTTCCATCTTCACTGCCTGGACTAACTTCTCCTGATAGTGTTTCAGTTCCGTGATGTCCCGGGCCGTCAACAACAGGCCCACCACCCGGCCCTCATCCACAATGGGCACCTTCACCAGATGGAACCAATGCTTCTCCCGCTGCCGGGGAATCATCAGCTCCTTACTGAGCGGCTGGCCGCTGCGTAAAATGCCCAGATCTTCCTGGCGGCTGACCGCCGCCACCGCCGGCGGGAAGATATCCACATCCGTCCGGCCGATCACCTGTTCTGACCTAAACCCGAAATAATCCAAAAATGACCGGTTCACCGCCTGATAGACCAAATGCGCATCCTGCAGGCTCACCAAATCAGGGGTCATATCCAGCATCGTGCGCAGCAGCTGCTGCTGCCGGGCCAGAATCCTCTGGGCCGTCTGCAATCCCTCAATATGCTCCCCTAAACTGACGGCCATATACTCAAAGGTATCCGCCAGGGCCTGAATCTCGTCGCCAGCCGACTCCTGGTAAACCCGACAATCACGACAGGCCCCAATTTTTTGACTATAGCTACCCCTGACGCCTACCGAACTCGCCGTGCCGGCCAGCAGCCAACACCGCCGCCGATGGTCGCCAAAGGCCTGACAGGCCGTGTCCTGGCAGTCCATGATTTCCCAACATTGGCGTCTGCTCTCCGGCCGCGTCTCCCCTTCCAGATTGCCCTGGACCATGCTCTCCGCCGCCCGGCGGAGCACCTCCAAACGCCGGGTTACCGTATCGGCAAAGAAAGTGCCCAATAACACCGCCATCAACGCCGCGCCCGCGGAAACCCCAAAAATAATATGCAGCAGCCGGGAAACCGCAGCCTGGGCCTTGACCTGGGACAGACCCACCCGCACCACCCCGATGCGCTGCGTACCCACCGTCACCGGCACGGCAAAATCATAGACCCGTTCATCATCCGTCTCCAGGATCACAATGTGCTGGACCGCACCCGCCGGCATCTCATTGGCCCCCAGCAACTCCAACGGAAAGCCCCCCAAAAAGGTGTGGGACAAAACCTGGCCCTGCCTGTCCTGGATAAAGGCATAGACGATATCGTCACTGGAATCTTTGACCTCGTCCACCATGTTCTTCAAACGCAAAAAATCCTGGGCCAACAGCGGGTCGGCCGTCCGGGCCGCCAAACTCACGGCCAAATTTGCCCCCCGCTTTTTGATCTCCACCGACATGGCCCGGCTGGCCACCACCCCCACCAAGACCGCCGAAGTCAGCGCAAACAGCAGGATCACCGCCGTGATCCCCAAAAAGATCTTACTGCGGACAGACAAATTGTTTAACCAGCGCAGCATATCCAGCTCACTAACCAAGCTCCATAGACAGGCTCAGGATTGTCAAGAACCTTAATCGCGCGATTGTTGCAGAAATCCCTTGGCAGCCGCAGGCTTTCGCCTGCGCTCAGAACGACCTGATTGTAACGTAATTTAGCGCAATCTAAAGGTTGCGCCCACAAATCGCCTAATTTGGGAAGAAAATCAAGTTTCAAATTTCTGGTTTCGAGAAAGCCGGCCTTCAAGAGCGGGCCGTCCCCCCCGCCCCCCATCTCCGTCGCGCCGACATTCCTGTCTGCGCCCCTCCCCCCGCCACTTCATACTTCGCCAGCGATATTTGTAAATGATGGCAAAGAGTCGGCCAGGCTCTCCTGTTGGCGCAGCCCAAAGGCCGCGTTGGGGTTGGGGGACATGTTCTTACGGGAGGGACCAAGGGACCCTTGCCCTCCCCCCAACCCCCTTTACTCGCTACCCCCTAATTCTTGCTCGCCGCCTCCACCAATTCCCCCAACCGCCGGACTACATCAAAATCCTCATCCTGGGCTGGAATAATTTTAATAAAACCGGCATTGTCCAAAATCTCGCGGTGTTCCCTATTCTCATAATCCAAAGCCAACAGGGCCTCCTTGATCTTCGCCAGCTTATCCCTGTCAAAATCCCGGCGCGCCGCATAGACCCAGCCCGGATACCAATGGGAAAAGGCCAACACCCGGATCTGCTGCAAATCAATCTTATCCTTCACCACCTCCAGGGTCCCCTCCCGGATCAGACCCACGTCATATTTCCCCGAATACACCGCCATAACCACCTTTTCCTGTTTGCCCCCCGGCCCCGGCGCAAAGGCAATCTCGGCAAAATCCTCCTTGCGTAAGCCACTCTCCAAAATCAGCCCCCAGGGGTAAAGGTAGCCGCCGGCCGAAGTCGGATCCACCGCAATCAGCCGCTTCCCCTTCAAATCGGCCAGCGTCTTGATCTCCTGGTTGTCAGCCCGGCAGATGATCTGCCCCCGAAAATTCTCCTGCCCGCCGGCCTCGACGATGCGGGCAAAGGCCCGCGCCCCATAGCGATCCGCCATCTTCACATAGATAAACGGATTGCTAAAGGTAATATCAATGAGCCCCCGCCCCACCATGTGCATGTGCTCATCAAAGGTATCCGGAAACACCTGCCGAATCTTCAGGCCAGTCGTCTTGGCTAAATATTCCATCACCAGATAATGCCGTTGATAAGAAACCGTATGGGCATACTGCGGCAGGTAGGCATAAGTAATGGCATCTTCCGGCTTGGCCAACGGCAAATCCTGCACCTTGCTGAGATCCACCTTCTTCCGGGGCTCATCCTGCCCACAACCCGGCACACCCAGCCCCAAACCCAGGAGCACAAGCAGCAGGAAATACCAATTCCTAACCCTGAGGCCATAAATTTTCATAACAACACTCCCACCATCCAGTGGTCAAAAATATGGTTATTGCCAATCCCCTCAACCTGGTCGCGCCGCTCTCCTGATCGGCAGCCAACGCTTTTGACCGCTCACCCAATCCTCCTGATCGCTCCCACCGGCCCCAGCGTCTTCTCCTCGCCATTCTCTGCCAATAATCCCTGGAGACCATATTTTTTCAAACGCTTCCATAAAGTCACGCGACTAATCCCCAGCATCCGGGCGGCCTCAGCCTTGTTGCCGCCGGCCGCCGCAATGGTCTGCCTCAGCACCTCCGCCTCATCTCTTTCCACGTCCTCCCCTGTCAGCGCCACCTTCGGCCGGGCCGCCGGCCGCGGTTTTTTGAGATTGGGCAGATGGGCCGGTAAAATCTTGTCCCCACCGCAGAGCACAAAGGCAAATTCCATGACATTGATGAGTTCCCGCACATTGCCCGGCCAATGGTAGGCCATCAGCATCTCCAGAGCTTCCTTGCTGATGCTATGAATGGGTTTTTTGGTCTTCAGGCGAATCCTCTCCAGGAAGGCCTCCACCAACAACGGAATGTCTGCCAGCCGCTCCCGCAGGGCCGGCACCTGGATGGGAATGACATTCACCCGGTAAAACAGATCCTCCCGGAACCGCCCCGCGGCCAACAGTTCCGTCAGATCTTTATTGGTGGCCGAAATCAGCCGCACGTCCACGGGAATGGGCGTATGGTCGCCCACCCGCTCCACCACCTTCTCCTGCAGCACCCGCAACAGCTTGGCCTGGGTCGGCAATGGCAGATCGCCGATTTCATCTAAAAAAATATCCCCCCCGTGGGCCGCCTCAAACCGCCCCATCCGGGTCCGGTCCGCCCCCGTAAAGGCCCCCTTCACATGGCCAAAAAGTTCACTCTCCAGCAGCGACTCGTGCAAAGCCGCACTGTTCACCTTAATAAAGGGTCCCTGACTGCGCGGGCTCAACCGATGGATGGCCCCGGCCACCAACTCTTTGCCGGTGCCGCTCTCCCCCAGAATCATCACCGGCGCCTCAGATTGCGCCGCACTCTCAATAAGGGCAAAAAGATTGCGCATGACCGACGACCGCCCAATGAGCCCCTGAAAGCCATCCTCACGGGTGAGCTCCCGCCGCAGCCGGGATACCACCCGCTCCTGAGCCACCAACTCGCTCACATCCGTAAAGGTCTCCACCGCCACCGCCTGCCCAGCCTCCCCCGGCATCAGGACCGCATTCTTCACCACATGCACCAAACCACCGTCCTTGCGTACCAGACTGCCCCGCTGCCGCCGAATGGCCCCAGTACGGAATAATTCACAGATCTTGGAAGTCGCAGCCGCCGCCCCCGAAAAACAACGATCCGTCTTGATCAGGGCACACGGCTGGCCGATGAGCTCCTCCCGTTGGTAGCCGGTCATCTCCGCCATGGCCTGATTCACCGCCACAATCATCCCCCGCGGCGAGATCACCACTAAACCATCAACAATAGTATTAACAATTTTTTCCCAAAATTTTTCTGAGATAGCTTCCATAAGCAGCCCGCGGGTCTTCCCTGTGGCGTTAACGTTAACGTTTATTTTATAGGTGGTTAACGCCAAAGGCAACACGCGCGCCAAGGAAAAATTGGCTTTCTCTTAGATATATATGAGAAAATAATAAAGCGGCGCCTGGCGTTCTCCTATTTCCTGGTTTTTTCTGATTATTTTGGCATACTAATTGTATTCTGAACTTTTCGGAATCATCATTTTGAGGAGGCAAGGTATGAATAAACGAATTTTGAGTATTTGCGGACTGTTGCTTTTGGTCCTGGCTGTCTTGGCCGTAGCCTGGCCGGAGACCGCTGCTGCCCAGGTAAGCAAACTTCAGGATTTAATTAATAAAACCCCGGTAGGCACCGGCCCCGGCCAGATCGACCCGAAGGCCCCTCCCGGCTTCATGGGCATCCCCGGCGCGCCCAGCCCCTGGTGGTTCTGGGGCATCCTTTGGGGTGTCTGGGTAGGCTGGATCTTCTCCACCGTTGGCGCCTTCGGCGGCATCATGGCCGGCGTCGGCCACATCACCGTCTTCGGCCTGGCCGATTATGGCAAAACCTTTAAAAACACCAACCCGGCCCTGAATAAACTCCTTACTGACTCCATCCGCACCTCCAATCAATATCTCGTCGGCCTGTCGGCCTTTATCTCCTCCATCACTTACTACCGGCTAGGCCGTCTGGTCATGCCCCTGGGTCTGGCTCTGGCCCTGGGCGGCATCGCTGGCGCTTACCTGATTCCGGTGTTAACTGCTGGCAAAATCACGCTCAGCGCCTATATCGGCTATTTTGGCCTCATCGTCTTGGTCATTGGCTGCTTCCTGTTCTATGAAACCACCCCCAAAGGCCAGGAACGCAAAAAGAAGGCCAAAGAAGCGGCCAAGGCCTTTGAGGAATCGGTAAAGAAAAAGGCCAGGGGTGAGGAAACCGCCGGCCCCGAATTCACCGGCGTCCGGGTTCAGAAATGGAGCTTCACCAAAATCCGCTTTACCTTCTTCGGCGTGGAATTCTCCTTCAATCCCCTCTGGCCCTTTATCGGCGGCTTCGTTATCTCCGCCATTTCAGCCTTCATCGGTGTCGGCGGTGGCTTCCTGTATGTGCCCTTCCTGACCTCGGTGACCAACTTGCCCATGTACATCGTTGCTGGCACTTCCGCTTTGGCGGTTCTGGTCAGCATGATCACGTCAATATTTACGTACATGTTTGTCATGGGCACCCCCATTGATTTTATTTTTATTGGCGCCGAGTTGATCGGCATCGCCATCGGCTCTCTTGTCGGTCCGGTTACCTCAAAATATATTCCTGACATTTGGTTGAAACGGCTGTTTGTTGTGCTGGCTATTTATGTGGGAGTGGGCTATACTACCAAAGGATTCCTGGGATACTCGGTCTTCCCAGGCATGTAGAGCACTGCACGTTGGCAAAACCGCGGCAAGGTCAGCTGGGCTGGCCTTGCCGCCCCTCGAGATCCCATAGAAAAATGTCTCCGCTTGTGCAGGTCCTGGACCCATACCTCATTTGCTGCTACAGGTTGACAGGTTTAGCCGCGCTGGATTTTATCCTTGGCACCGCGGTCCTTGCCCTCCTTTGTCTCTTGTTGGGCAAGGCCACGGCCATTTTGGTGCTGCGCTTTTTACAGCCCAGGCTGGAGAAGTATGGGGCCGAAGCGGCCAAATACCAGGAGTTGGCTACCGCTGCTCTTAAGGCCGGGGATAAAAAAGCCTATCAGGCCGCCAATACCCTGGCCAATGATGCCTTCGGCCACACCTTCTTTCAGCAGGTGGCGTTATCCGCAGCCTATCTCTGGCCGGTTTTTTTTGCTCTAGCCTGGATGCAATACCGCTTCCTGGAGCTGGCAGTGCCTATCCCTGGAACTCCGTGGTCCTTGGGTTTTATCGGCGTCTTCATTCTTATTTATTTCGGGATGTTATTCGTGATAAAATTAATAGGCCGGGCGGTACGGCGGCTTTTCCTTTCTCCCCAGGCACAGGCTGCGTCCGGACCAGCACCCAACTCGTCTCCCTCCCCCTAGCCCGCCGCTTCCTGACGCGGTGGCGCAGGGGAACTTTTGGCTGGAGTGATTCTTTCCGACGAGGACAATCATGACCCAAGAAGTTTATAGCATCTGTTTTATGTGCACGGTGCGTTGCCCCATCCGAGTCCTGGTGGAAAATGACGATGTCACCTGGATCGAAGGCAACCCCCATGTTCCAGGCATCGAGGGTGCTTTGTGCGCCAAAGGTTCGGCGGGCATCGCTTTATTGCGCGACACCGAGCGTCCCCAATACCCCATGATCCGGACGGCAGCGCGGGGCGCCGGCCAATGGCGGCGGGTTTCCTGGGCAGAAGCCTTGGATTACGTGGCTGATAAGCTCAAGGCCATCGTGGCTCAGCACGGCCCCCAGAGTGTGGTGTTCGGTGAGCGTGCCAATCTCAACACCCACATCAGCAAAACCTTCATGAAGGCCTTGGGCTCGCCCAACCATTTTACCCATGACGCCCTATGCAAAGGCTCAGTGAATACGGCCTTTCGCAGTCTCACCGGTTATACCGATCCAGAGATCGGGATCGATTATGCCAACACCAAACACATCATCTTGTATGGCCGCAATATTTTTGAATCGTTGGAGATTAAAGCAGTCAATAATCTCATGAAGGCCTTGGCCAAGGGGGCCAAGATGACCTACATCGACCCCCGTTTTAATGTTACTGCCTCCAAGGCCGACCGCCATTGGATGATCCGGCCGGGCACCGATCTGGCCCTGAATTATGCCCTGATCCATGTCATCCTCAACGAAGAACTCTATGACCTGGCTTTTGCCGTGCGGTGGATCAATGATCATCGCCAGGAACTGCCGGCGTTAAAAAAATTTGTAGAAAATTATACCCCTGAATGGGCCGAAAAAGAGACGGGCATCCCGGCCCAGGAGATCGTCGCCCTGGCTCGGGAGGTCAGCGCCGTCAAACCCGCCGTCATCTTCCACTATGGCTATCGCGGCGCCCATCATACCAACGAAATCTATTTCCGCCGCTCCATTATCATCCTCAATGCCCTAATGGGCAGCTTGGAAGCACCGGGGGGCTTGTTTTTCAAAAAAGGCCTGAAAGCGGCCGGTCGAGGCGATATCGGTAAGTATGTCAGTCAGGAGTTTCCCAAGATTACAGCACCCCGTTTTGACGGCAGCGGGGGAGCAAAGTTTCCCATTGCCGACAGCTCTCATGGCAACCCGCAGATGTTGGCCCACGCCATCGAGAATGAGGACCCCTATCCCATTAAAGCCCTGATCTGCAACCGCTTTGAGCCCCTGCAATCCATCCCCGACAGCAATGGTGTCCGTCGGGCCTTGGACAAACTGGACCTGGTTGTTGCTATCGATGTCAATTTCAGCGAGATCGCCTGGTACGCCGATGTGCTGCTCCCCGAATCCACCTATCTGGAGCGGGGCGACTCTATTCAGGCTGTATCGGGCCTGAAACCGCAATTATTTATCCGCAAGCCCGCGGTTTCGCCCCGGTATGACACCAAGCCTGGTTGGTGGATTATCAAAGAATTGGCCAACCGGCTGGATTTGGGCCGCTATTTTCCCTACGACACCATTGAAGATATCTGGAACTTTCAGCTTGCCCAAGTTGGCGTCAAACTTGCCGACTTTGATAAAAAGGGTTTCGTGACCTTGGTTGATGATCCCATCTGGTGGGATCGGGAAAAGGGTATTCACTTTAAGACGCCGTCGGGCAAGTTTGAAATTACCAGTGCCCTGATGGAAAATGCCAGTTTTCCCTCATTTATCCCCTACGAACCCATAGCGCCGCCGCCAGTGGGGGCGTTCCGCCTGATGGTGGGCCGGGTGGCGGCGCATACCCATGTGTCCACCCAGAACAATCTTTATTTAAATGAGTTGGTGCCGGAGAATGTCCTGTGGATCAACACTGCCAGCGCCGAAAAACTGGGCATTAAAGATGGGGTCCAGGTGGAGGTTAGTTCCAAAGTGGGTGCCGTCCGCTTAAAAGCCAAGGTCACCGACTTTATCCATCCGGAAGCGGTATTCATGTTGCACGGCTTTGGGAAAAACGTGCCGGTCCAGACCCGCTGTTATCAGAAAGGCGGCAGTGATGCCGTGGTCCAGGAAAATATCTCGGATATGGTCGGCGGCAGTCCGGCCCTGGATGAAACTCTCGTACAAGTCCGGCCGTTGGCCTAACCCGGGGAAAAGAAAGTCATGAGCCAATATTATATCTTGCAAGACCTGAAACAATGTATCGGTTGCCTGAGCTGTGAAGTCCATTGTAAAAGCAACAAAGCCCTGCCGCCGGGACCTCGCCTGGGCCAGATCATTCCGGTGGGACCGAAGATGGTTGACGGCCGGCCCAAATTGGCCTTTGTCTTTATGCCCTGTTTCCATTGCAGCGAGCCCTGGTGTGTGCCGGTCTGCCCTACCGGGGCGATGCGCATCCGTCCCAAAGACCAAATCGTCTATGTGGATCAATCCCTCTGCGTGGGGTGCAAAAGCTGCATCAGCGCCTGTCCCTGGGGCGCCCCGCAATGGAACCCCCAGACCAATAAAGTGGTAAAATGCGATTATTGTATGGACCGCATCGACCAGGGTCTGCAGCCGGCCTGCGTCACTAAATGCGTCACCCATTGTCTGAAATTCGGCAAGATCGGCGATCTGGAACCTGAGAAACGCAAAAAAATTGCCGAGACGGTGGCCTTTGAGCTGCAAACCGTGGTGAGTGCCCGGTAAACCTGCGGCTCTTTGCCGGAGAGGCCCAGCCGGTGGCCAAAGCACCGCCAGCCGTTTTGGCAGGGCTCTGGGTGAACCAACCGGCAGACGCCTCTCGGCATTGAACCAAACCAACCGCAGGCCAGCGTTATGAAGGGTGAGACCCAAGGAGAAGAAGTTTCATGATAGCCGAAGCAAATGCCAAGCCGCTGCTCCAGATTAATATCTCCACTTTCCCCGGCGGGGATCTCGCTGCGGCCGAAGCCGTGCGGGAAGCCTTTTTGGCGGCCATTCAAGAGCGATCTCTGCATGAATTGGGACCGGTGGAAGTCCGTCTGGTGGGTTGGCGGGGGATTGAAGGCAAAGATGTGGTGGTGGAAATCCGGGACGAGCTGGGAGTGCACCTCTATGAACTCCTGACCCCGGATATGGTCCCCCGCATTCTGCAAAGCCATATCGATGATCACCGCCCCCTGCGCCAATGGCTGGTGGGCAAAGACTACCAGGATTTCAGCGAGCCGCAAAAACCATATATCTCTGAGCTGGTTGGCAAAATTGATCCCTTATCCTGGGAAGAGTATCAGGATTACGACGGCTATAAGGGGTTGCGCACCTTTTTTAGCCAAGGATTCGATTCATTCCTGCAGAAAGTGGTAGCCGCCGGCTTCCGGGAAGTAAACCGCATGACCACGTTGGCCCTGGGGCCGCTGTGGTGCGAGTGGCGGGTCGAGAAACGCCAGCCGATCTTAACCCTGAATGGCGCCCCTCCCTTACAGTCGGCCTCTCCAGCCATATATATGGTAGAAGGCGTGCCCCATCAGGTGTTGGAGGGAGTTCTGTTGGCCGCCCAGACTTTAAAAGCCAAAGCGGTCGTCATGTATCTTCCAGAAGAAGCCACTCTAGCCCTGGAACGTCTGCAGGGAGCCTGGCAGGCCTTCCAGAGGGCCCGGCTCTGGCCAGCCAAGGAGCCACTGCCGGATATCCATATGATCACTGGCAAAGGCCGCTTCCTGATTGAAGATGAGGAACTCTTTATCCGTCATATTTCCGGGCTCTTACCGCCGAGCTTCTGGGAAAAACATCCTGCCCCCCAATTTTTGGTGCATAGTTTATTGGCCATCGCCACCTTGCCTTTTATTGCCCAGCAACCGGTGGCCTGGTTCCGCAGCCAGGGATTCGAATGCGCGCCCGGGACGATGATCTATCATCTGAACGGGGCCGTGGAGCGGCCCGGCTTTGTGGAGCTGCCTCTCAATGCTACCCTGGGCGATGTCATCAATGGCATCGGCGGCGGCTGGCGGCATGGCCGCAAAGCCAAAGGTTTTCTCATCGGCGGGCCCTTGGGGGGGATCTTCCCCAAACACATGCTGAGCATCCCTTTGAATCACGAAACCCTGCGTGAACTGGGAGGAGCTCTGGCTGTGGGCCATATCCGCCTCTTGGATGACCACGACTGTGTGGTGGCCTTGGTCCGGGACCTGCTAACATTTGTTCTGGATCAGCCCGGCGGCCAGTGTCTGGATTGTCATCAGGGGCTGCTCCGCATTAAGGAATCCCTGGATAAGATCACCGAGGGCACGGCTACGTATGACACCCTGGCCCAACTGCAGGTGGACTGCGAGGAAATCCTGATCAAGGGCGGCTGCCAGCTCAGTCGCATGGCCGTCAACCCCATCCTCACCGCTCTCCATTATTTCGGCGACGAATTTCAACATCATATCGAAAACCACTACTGTGACGCCCACGTCTGCCCCAAACTGTTATCCGCTCCCTGTCATCTGGCCTGTCCGGCCGGCATTGACATCCCCAGCTTTTTGGCCCTTATTGCCCAAGGCAATCATCAAGAGGCCTGGGAGGTGATGCGGGAGGATAACCCCTTCCCCTGGGTTTGTGGTTTGGTCTGCCCCCACCCCTGCGAACGGGCCTGCGTCCGGGCTAACCTGGATCAACCCATCAATATTCGCTATCTGAAGGCCTTTGCTGCCGAATGGGTGGATAAAAACGGGAAGTTCCTCCCGCCCCCGGCCAAACAGGCTACGGGTAAAAAGGTCGCGGTCATCGGTTCAGGTCCGGCGGGGTTAAGCTGTGCCTATTTCCTGGCCCTGAAAGGTCACCAGGTCACGGTCTTTGAATCCGCCCCGGTTCCGGGCGGCCTGTTGGTGGCGGCCATCCCCGACTACCGCCTGGCCCGGCGGGTAGTGGCCCGGGAAGTAGAAATGATCACTTCCTTGGGTGTCGAGATTCGCACCGGCGTCACGGTGGGGCAGGATATCACCCTGGAAGACCTGCGAGCCCAAGGCTATGGCGCCATCTTTATGGGCATCGGCGCCCACCTGGGTTACAAGCTCAAAATCGAAGGGGAAACCGACTTTCCTCAGGTTTACGACGTCATACACTTCCTGCGCCATATTTATCTGGGTGAAAAGAAAAAACCGGCCGACAAGGTGGTCATTATCGGCGGCGGCAACGCCGCCATGGACGCAGCCCGGACGTGTATTCGTCTGGGGTGTAAAGAAGTCCATGTCTCCTACCGCCGCACCCGGGCGGAAATGCCGGCCCATCCAGAAGAAGTGGAACAGGCCTTGGAAGAGGGCGTGCAGATCCACTTCCTGACTATCCCCATTCGCATCGGCGGCTCAGAAGGTCAGGTGGAGTATTTGGAATGCCTGCAGGCTGAACTGGGTCGGCCGGATGCCAGTGGCCGGCGTCGTCCTATCCCCATTCCGGAGAGCAATTATCGCATCGCCGCCGGCGCAGTCATCACGGCCATCGGTCAACAACCCGATCTCTGTCCATTTCCGGTGACCCCCGTGCAGACCACGCCGTGGTGCACCATTGTCACGGAGACGGGCACCTGTCGCACTTCAGTGCGGGATGTCTTTGCCGGGGGCGACGCCGTTACTGGTCCGGCCACGGTGGTGGAGGCCATTGCCGCAGGCAAACAGGCAGCCATAGAGATCGATCATTTTCTCTTTGAACGGCCCGGGCCGGCCCCCATGGTACGCTTCCAAAAGCGCCGCAAGGTGCCGTTCCAGAGCATCCCGGCCCCGGAAAAGATCAATAATCATCGCCATCCGGTGCCCATGTTGGCTATCGCCGAGCGCACCACAACCTTTGAGCCAGTGGAGCTCGGCTATACCGAAGAAGAGGCCCGCAAAGAGGCCCAGCGCTGCCTGCGCTGCGATGTCTGTATCCGCTGCAGTACCTGTGAACGGGTCTGTCGGGATCAGATGCATGTCTATGCACTGAAATTCTCCCAGATCACCACCACGGAGCGGGTCCTCACCGACTACCAGCGGGCCCAAGAACGCTGCATCGCCTGCGGCGCCTGTGCCCTGGCCTGCCCCACGCAGGCCATCGACTATGTGGAGGCTGAAAATTTCCGGGAAGTGCGTCTGTGCGGCACCGTGCTGAACCATTTGGAGACGATAAAGTGCTCCGCCTGCGGCGAACCGTTCGTACCGGCCCGGTATTTAAGCTATGTCACCAACCGCAGCGACGGCCAGACCGGCAAACAGGTGCTGCGCCGCCTCTGTCCAAAATGTGCCCGGGCCGTCAGGGCGGAAAAATTTGCGGTTTTATAATTCCGCTGCAGGCAGCACACCAGTCAGGGCCGGATCTTCCGGCCCTTCTTTTTTAACAGGAAAGCCGGTCATTAGTATGATACTATAACTCAAAAACCTGGCAGGCAGGTCCCCTGCCGCTTCAAGACTTCTCAAAAGCTATGCCTGACAGTATGACCCTGACAGATTCCCGACCAGCCGCGCCAAGAACCCCTTGCAAGCAAATTACAATATTTACTGACGGCGCCTGTCTGGGCAACCCCGGCCCCGGCGGCTATGGCGCGGTTTTGCTCTATGGCGACCATCGCAAGGAGCTCTCCGGCGGGTTTCGCCTGACCACCAACAACCGCATGGAGATCATGGCCGCCATTGCCGCTTTGAGTGCCCTCAGAACCCCCTGCCAGGTGGACCTGTACAGCGATTCCCAGTATCTCGTCAATGCCATGATGAAAAGCTGGGTCAGACGCTGGCGGGCCCAGGGCTGGATGCGCAATAAAAACGAAAAGGCCAAGAATCCTGATTTGTGGGAAAAATTGCTGCAGCTCTGCGACCGCCACCAAGTGCGCTTTCATTGGCTCCGGGGTCACAACGGCCACAGCGAGAACGAACGCTGCGACGAGCTGGCCAATCAAGCTGCCCTTGCCCTCAATCTGCCGCCAGATGAGGGCTATGAGGCCCAACAAGATCGACTCTTTTATCGTGCCCCTGGCCGGAAATAACCAGATCTCAACGTTTTGCCGTTATATTTTCGGATTCACACCACTGGCTGATTTCCCTCACCCCCCGCGTCACCACCTCAGCGAACTGTTGATTTTCGGAGGCCGGTAGCGGCCCCGTCAGCCAAAGCAGGCGGTGGGGACTGGGATGTTCCGACCAGGTCCGCAGGAGATAGAGGAGGCTGCGCAGATCGGCCCCCCGGGCCCGGCTGGCCAGGATCTCCGATTGTTTAAAGACATCTACCAGATATTCCTGGCCGTCATCCCAGCCGACGGCATGCAAAGCAGCCCGGCGGATCAGACACGGATAGCAATAGCCGCAATTGCCCTGCCGACCTTTAAGCCACCGGGACGCCATCGGATGGGCGCAGGAAATGGTGTGGGGCACCAGTTGACGCAACAGGGACTGATTAGGGCAGCGGTGCAGCAGTTCCCCCTTGGTCAGATATTGATACGGATGCCGCAGTTCGCAAGCAATGCCCACTGTTGCCAACCACTCCCGGAAGCCTGAGAGGAAATGGGGGTGGGTCGTCCGGGTGCTGTAACTCCCGAGACGATTGCCGGTAAGGGGGGGATTGAGGCTGATCCAACCATTTTCCGGAACCATGAGGGGCACCGGCTGCTCCCAAACGGCAGCAGCGGCCACGCCTAGGGCCAGGAACAGGAGTGAACGGCTCCGCAGGCTCAGTTCGGGGGCCTCGAACTGGATGCGAAAGCCCCAGCGTCTTAGCCGATCCGGACCATAGGCCTGGGTTAAAGCAGCCGTCAGATAATTCTGACAGCCCGCCAGTTGGCCGAAGTCATAATGGCTGACTAATAGCACGCGTTGGCCGGATTCCAGGAGATCAAGGGCTCCGGCCAGCGAATCCAAGCCGCCGGAAAAAAGGCAGATGCAGTCCGGTTGCCAGCTTGCGTCCGGCCGGAGGACCATGGGTAGCCAGGCCTGGACCGGCCGGGCGGTCAAAATCCAGGTGTCGCCTGTGAGAAAATCCAACAGTCCGGACAGCCCGGTCAAGGCTTCGGTCCACCCGGGCGCCGGGCAAGAGACCTCCAGAACCCTGGTCCAGGCATCAGGCGCCCGATGGCGGGGTGTCAGTTTATCCGCCACCCAAACCCCAAGAGCCGCCACCAACAGAGCCAAAACCTTTTCCGGTAAGGGGTGGCTGCCAGTCCCCAAAAGATCCAAGTTGTGATGCACTTGTACGGGGAGGTCGGTGGGTTTCAGCCCCACGACATGATCATATCTGCGCCGCTCCAGGCGCGGCGGTGGTCCTGCATTGATCAAGACCTTAACGGACATCATAGTTGCCCAAAAGTGCAATAAAATTCATGAGCCAGATCTCGGGGTGGCTTTCCCAAGCGTCGGCGTCGCCGAGCATGGGGACCAATAGGTTGAACTGCCCCAGGAAATGGGCTTTTAGAGCTTCCTGCCGTTGCCGTCCTTCTGCCACGGTGGGGGCATAAAATTCCAAAGTCTCACCCAGATCCGCAATGCACCGGTGGTACAGAGCCAAGGCCAAAAAATGCCAGGCGCCTTCAGCGGCCGGCAGCGGCGGCGCTGCCGCGGCTGCTATCGGTGCCGCCAAATCCGCCAGCAGGCCCATGGCAGCAAAATGGTCCAGCAAGGCGGTGCGAGCCACGGCTTCATCCAAACCGGCCCCCGGACCGGCCAAAGCCCCGAGCAGGGCGGGGATCAGAGTCTCCCAGGTGTGGTCTGTCTGGATCTGGACACCAAAGTGGTTTAGGGCGGCAAACCAGCCCTGGGTTTCCCACATCTCATAAAAAGTTCCCAGGGCGGCAGCAGTTTGCGTAACCGCTGGCAGAGAGCCTGAAGGGACCATACCCACCTGATTAAGGGGCGCTAAAGCGATCACGTAACGGGCCACCACTTCCGCCACCGCCAGGCGTGACGCCGGCCCCATGGCGGCATAATGAGCCATGGCCGCTTTGGCCTTCCGCCAATAGGACCCTTTCTGCGGTGCTTTCCGTGCCGATGAAGTTCCCATACCGTCCTGCCTTGCGTTCCTGCTATTCCCGGCCGGCGGCCAGGTTTTTCAACCTGGTATAACGTTCCCAGGAAAATTCGGGCCAGCAAGGAAAGATGGAGTTGTTCTGGAATATGGGATCGGCGGCCAGATCATATCTGGAGACCTGGACCGCCTCCGACCAGAGGGCGGTGCCCGGAATAGGTGAATATTGGGCCAACACGGGAGTAGCCCCCACCCGCCGGACCGCTCGAATGGCTGCCTCCACTTCCGCATCCTCCTGATGCGGCAGCCCGAGGAGGAGATAGACGCCAATTTCGGCGGCCGTGAATCCCGCCTCCCGTAAGGCCGCCACGCCTCTCTCCAAATCCCCTGCCCGGATTTTTCGATCCCGTCTCGCCCCACCGATGGCCGCCGTCTCCAAGCCCAAGCGCAGGGTTGCAAAATTGGCCCGCTTGAGCCAACGGGCCACCAGAGGGGTTATGAAACCCAGGTGGAGGGCATTGGGCGTATGCAACCGGAGCGGCAGCCCCAGACGCACCACACCCTCCAAAATCGGCAAAAGATGCTGCTCGGCATCCACCAGGAGAGCGTCGTCATAGAACGCCACGTCCCGAACCCCGAACCGTTCATGCCAATAGGCGATTTCAGCCAGGACCTGGTCTGGCCGGCGCCGCCGAAAAGAAGGTTCCAGGAGACGGGAGGCACAATAATCACAGTCGAAAGGACAGCCCCGGGAGGTCAAGAATGGCAGGCAACGGTGGTCGGCCAGCAGGTCCCAGGCCGGATAGGTCCAATCATCTCCCGACCGTGGTGCCGTTTGTCCACCAAAGCCGGTAAGATCGGCCAGGATAGCCATCACGGCCTCTTCACCCGGACCGGTGATGACATAATCGGCACCGCTGTGGGTTCTGGCATGGTCTGGGACGAGCGTGGCATAGATCCCCCCCAAAAGAACGGGGACTGCAGGGAAGTACTCTCGTATTACCGCGATGGCGGCCTGGACCCCTGGATACCAATAGGTCATCAGAGACGTTACCAACACCGCCTCTGGTTGTCGCGGCAAGGCGCCCAGAGCTTGGCGCACCTGCGTGCTACTCAAGCCATATCGCCCATAACGCCGCGGCACCCCCTGCAATGCCGGCGGCGTGGGCACAATCTCTTTGGGCCACCGCCCAGTGGGGCTTTGGCCGGCCACTGGCCGACTGGCGCAGTCCAGCAGCGCCACTTGAAACCCGGCAGCCCGGAGCCGGCCCGCCATATAGAGCAACCCCAGGGGTCGGGCAAAAAAATCGTGGGCCGCAAAATCATAAACCCAGGGGTTCAGGCAGAGAACGACAGGAGCGTCAGCCATGACGGACGAGTACCATAATCAGCCGGTGGCCGGGAGGTCCCTGCCCCGACCGGAGGCAACTCTCCAGGGGGCGCCAATCAACAAGGTTTATCCGCCGCAACGGCTGCCTCAGACACGCACAAGGCTACTGCGCGGTTTTCAGAAGAGACTCAAAGACCATCTGTTGATTCTTCAGACCGAAGATTTCGGAGCGGACGTAGTTCTGCAAGGCGAGCCGACCTTCGATCTGGGCCACGCCCTCCAGGTTTTGGGCCGCGGCCTCCTCCCCTTGAGACCGTAATTCTTTGCTGCGAGCCAATTTCTCCTGGGCCGCTTTCTGAAAGAGCTCACCTTTTTTGAACAAATCTTCGGCCAACTTGAGGTTGAGTTGTTCTTTTTCTGACTGATCTGCAGTCAAATGTTTATCCGTTAACTGGCTGGCCAGCCTCTTCTGTAGTTCGCCAAACCGCAGGCGGGCTTCCTTGGCAGCTGCTAAGGCCGCCTCGGGATCGTCGGCGACCAGCTGCTCTGCTTGTTGCAGGGACGCGCCAGCCTTGGCTAATAAGGCCTGGGGTGACCCTTCACTTTGAGCCGCAGCCGGCAGCGCCCAAACAACGGCGATCAGACACCAAATAATTGTCAGAAATCGACCTGACAAACCTTGGATCATAACTCCCTCCGGAGACAGAAGTTTCCCTGAGGCTGGCCACCGTTCTCCAGTCGCTTCAGGGTTGCGCAGACGACCAGATGTTGCCAATGCTCAGAGGAGTATAGGAGAATTACATGGTTACTGGTATAATATCCAAAGAGACCTTTCTGTGGTAGTTAAAACTGCATGTGGTAACCATGGCAATTCCGAAGATAGAGACAGCCCAATTTCTCCTCAGCGCCCCTCGGCCCGAAGATTTCCCCGCCTCGCGGCTTCCCGAGGTGGCCTTTTGGGGCCGTTCCAACGTGGGCAAATCATCACTCATCAACGCCCTGCTCCATCGCAAGGGTTTGGTGCGCACCAGCTCCCGCCCGGGCTGCACCCAAACCATTAATTTTTTCCTTGTCAATGAGAGCTGGTACTTCGTTGACCTGCCGGGCTATGGCTACGCCCAGGTGCCGGTGCCGGTGAAAGACCGCTGGCTCCGCCTCATCGCCGTTTATCTGCAACAACGGCCCGGCCTGCGGGCCGTGGTCCTCTTAATGGATTGTCGGCGCCGACCCGGCCCAGAAGAGCTGGAGATCATCGCCAACCTGCAAAGCTGGCAGCGGCAGGTGATTCTGGTGCTTACGAAAGCAGATAAATTGAAAAAAAGCCAACGCCATCGGCAGCTGCAAGAAATTACCACCAGCCTGGCTCCCAGCGGCCTGACGGACCTCATCTGGTTTTCCGCCCTCACCCATGAGGGCCGCCGAGAACTATGGGACCGGTTGTTGGCAGTCTTTTAAGAGATACCATTTTAGCTGCAGCTCGGGGCAGCCGGGCAGCTTGAGGGATTCTATGTCTATTCGCTATCTTGCCTTGGAATTGTACCGCTGTGAGAAAAAAATTCAGGAGTTGGAGAAGAAGCTGGCGGCCCTCAGTCCTCAGGCCGCCTCGGAACGGGCCGCCCTCGAGGCGGAACTCTTTCTGGCCCACAAAGAGCGGGATCATTTTAAGGCCCTGCTGGACGCCAAAAAAGAACCGCCGTTGCCCATCTGAGGCCGTTCACTTCACTCCCGCCTGTTAATCAGAGCGGCGATGTAGCCCGCCCCGAAGCCGTTGTCGATGTTCACGACGGCGACTCCCGAAGCACAGGAGTTCAACATGCCTAATAGAGCCGCCAGCCCGCCAAAGCTGGCGCCATAGCCAATGCTGGTGGGCACGGCGATCACCGGCCGTTGCACCAAACCACCCACCACACTGGGCAGGGCCCCCTCCATGCCGGCCACCACCACGAAGACAGAAGCCTCCTGCAGCTTTTCCTTATAGGCCAACAGGCGGTGCAGACCGGCCACTCCCACATCATAAATGGACTCCACCCGATTGCCCATGATCTGGGCGGTGAGGCGGGCTTCCTCGGCCACCGGCATATCGGAGGTCCCGGCCGAGATCACCAGGATGAGACCCCGACCTCGGTCTGTGGCCTGATCTAAGCCAAAGGTCAGAACCTGGGCTTCGGGGTGATAGACCGCCGCCGTGAAGGTTTCCTGGAGCTGGTTTGCCTTATCCGGGGCCAGGCGGGTGACCAAAATCTGCTGAGTGCGTTGGCTCAGAGCGGTCAGGATGGCTTGCAGCTGCTCCACGCTTTTGCCGGCGGCAAAGACTACTTCGGGAAAGCCTTGCCGGAGATGGCGATGATGATCAACATGGGCAAACCCGAGATTTTCAAAGGGGAGATGAAGCAACCGCGTTTGTGCTTCAGCAATACTCAGACGCCCGGCTTGCACCTCTTCCAAAAGTTTGGTCAGTTCTCCAGGATCCATACTGCTCTTGTCACTCCACTTCCTGCAGACGGCCATCCGACTTGACCCGGTAGCGTCGCCCTTGCCACTCCACGGCATCGCCCAGAAAACTGAGGGCCCATAAGGCGAAGGATAGCAAATCCTTCAGCGGCAGCAAGAAAAAAAACTGCCAGGGGAGCTGCCCGCCCAACAGGAGGCGTTCGGACCCCCAGGCCACCAGGAAACGGGTGAGCCAGGCAGCGCCGACCAAACCACCCCCCCACCAGGAAAATCCCCCGAGCCACCAGCCCGCCAGACTCCAGGTGAACACCAAAGTCAGGCCGTAGCCCAAAAAACCCCACGGCCGGCAAACTCTATAGGTCCTGGCCCAACGCAACTGATGGGCAAGAAAGCCCCTGATGGTTGCTCGGGCTGGCATTGTCGCGACTACCAGCGGCAGGATGGTTACCTGCCAGCCGGCTTGTCGGACCCGGTGACCCAACTGATAGTCATCGGCCAGATAATCGGCGATGACTGCCAGGCCGCCCATCTGCTCCAGGGCTGCTCGGCGAACAGCCATGACCGCGCCCAAGGCAAAGCTGATGCCTTCCAGGTAATGGGCCACGGCCACCGAGGGGATGAAATCGGCACTGATGGCCAGGGCTTCCAGGGCGCTGCCCACCGTCGCCACCGGCCCGGCCCGATACAGACAGGAGGTCAGCCCCACCCCCGGCTCCCGCAAGGCCGCAGCCAGGTGCCCCAACAGATCCGGCGGCGCCAATACATCACTGTCCGAGATGACCAACAAATCATGCCTGGCATGGGGCAAAAGCTGCCGCAAAGTACTGACCTTGGGATTCAACCCCAGCTTTTCCGGGCAAAGGATGATCTGGATATCAACCTCGGCATGCTCTGCTTGCAAATCCTGCAACAGCGGTAGGATGGGATCATCGGCTGCGGCGACGCCAAACAAGATCTGCCGATAGGGATATTCCTGCCGGATAAAACTGGTCAGACACGAACGCGTAGCGGCATCCACCCCGCGCACCGGTTTCAAGAGGGTAATTCCCGGTTCCGGCCCTTCCGGCAAGCCAGGCAGGGGGCGGTGGCAAAAAAACCGGAGGGCCGCCAACGCGGCCCCCTGATACATCAGGCCCACACAGGTCAGCAGCGTCAGAATGGTAACTAAAAACTCCATAAGCAAAAAATGCTCTTAAACAATAACAAGAATAAGGTGTTAGCCGCCGGGTATTGCTTTGCCAGGTGTCTATAGGCGTGCCGAGTCACAGTCGCCGACGCCCCGGCCGCTCCTGAAACTTATTTTCCAGCTCGACCGGGAAAGAGTTTTAGATAGGCCAGACCAAGATACTCATGGATGGCCGCGTCCAGCTCTGAGAGGGGCCCCCCAGCCGGCAGAAAATCGGTAAAGCGATAGGTTTCCCGGCTGCGAAAATCGGCGGGGGCGGGGATGGGCTGCATCCCCAGCAGTTGAAAGATGGCCATGGCCCGGGGCAGATGGGCTGCCGAGGTTACCAAGAGAAAAGGAGCATTGTGGACCAGGGTTTTCACTTCTCGGGCATTGCCATGGGTATCCAGGGAGTTAGTCTCGGCAAGGAGTTTATCAGCAGGTATTCCCAAAGACTGGGCCAAGGCTGCCATCTGCGCGCCAATCCGCTTATCACCACCGCCCGACATGATCAGAGTCGGCTGGCCAGAAAAAAGGTAATAAAGTCGGATACCTTCCGCAACTCGCAGCGCCGTGGCGTCATCCAGCAAACTCGTGGGGAGGACATGTCCGACGTTTCGCTCGCCGCCAGACAAAATGACGATAACACGAATCTCCGGCAACCCCGTTGAGGTTGTCAAGGGGGCATAGCGATGCTCCAACGGGCCCAATAATGCTGTGGCCAGAGGCGCCGTAGTAAACAGATAGAAGCAGACCGTTGCCAGGCCGACCCATTGTATCCCGGAGCGGCCCGACTTGCCGGCCCTGAGCAGACGCCACAGGCCAAAGAGAAGCAGCACAAGGATGACAGTGCCCGGGGCCGACAGAAAACCGATGATTTTTTTGAACAAAAACATAAAACATTTACCTTGGGAATCGTCGGCATAAACCCAGGGAGTAGGCGGGCCAGCCGGATTAGCAGTCGGGGGTGGGCAGGTCTGAGGAGGAAGAAACGTCTGGTTGTCAGATAATTATGTGATATTGATAAAAATTAGTTTTTTTTGCTCGTCGGCGGGGTTTGGTCATAAAAATCTTTTTACCTTTTGGCGGATATTGCCGCAGGTAGCATCTTGGCCCCGGTTGTCCCTTGACCGAGAACGCCGCTGACCTGCCGGCCTATGCCGGAGCGTTCTCAGATTCGCATCAACCTCGTAGCGGGTCTCCCGACCCGCTGCTCAGACGCGCATCAACCTTGTCAAGGCGCCGCGGGTTTGGCTTAAAAGCCTTTTTGCACGGAGAGGTTGCGGGCTGTCAGCCTCATCTCCAATTCCGCCACGTGCTCCGGGCCAGGTTCATCAATGGCACAGAGGGGATAAAACGTGCACCAGTGGCGGGGGCAGTTGCCGTAACAGCGCAGATAGCAGTCGGGATTGCCTTCCTTCTGCTGCAACCGCCGGAAGATCTCAGTAAAAGCTACCCGAGAATGGATCGGGCACAGACCGTGACTAAAACCTTCTTCTCCAGGCTCAGGCTCTCCCCAAACCCTATTGCATCCTTCCCAGATGCATTTATACAGCATGGTGATCCCCCCCCTTGCGACCTCCCCCGCAGGCCGCAAAAGTAAAATTAGTATAATATACATTTTTAGATAGTAAAAGTTTTTTTTCGGCTCCACCCCATAAGGAATTGCGGCAGTAACTGCTCTTAGCCCTAGCCTTGGTCTTCTTGGCTATTACCATACCAGGCAATGCCAAGATCGACCAGAACAGGTAAGAGAGATGTCCCCCAGTGCGAGGTTGGTCCTAAACCTTGTTTCGAGAGGCCGGTCAGGATGATGGAGGAAGGGCTTGACAGGCCGTTAAGCTTGTGCTAAGAATTTCGCTAATACAACAGATCACGGCGCCATACAGGGCTTAATAGGGAAGAGGGGTGCAAATCCCCCGCGGACCCGCCGCTGTAAGCGAGGACAAAGGGCACAATGCCACTGGTCTTATGGACTGGGAAGGCGCCCGGAGGTTGAGTCGCAAGCCAGAAGACCTGCCGTGATACTTCACTCCGCCGTTCCCGGGGGACCGGGAGAGTGAAACCTCGAGGTAGGGCTTTAAAAACGGAAAGTCCGCATCGTATTTAGGTCGATGCGGATTTTTTATTGGCATCCTGGCATCAGAGGAGATGGCTTATGCACATTATGGAAGGTTTCCTGCCCGTTTCCCATGCCGTCGGCTGGAGCTTGGCATCCTTACCGTTCGTAGGGTATGGCCTGCACGTCATAAAAAAGATTATGCAGGAAAAGCCCCAGCAACGCATGCTCTTAGGAGTGGCCACCGCCTTCACCTTTGTCCTGTCGGCTCTGAAAATGCCATCGGTCACCGGCAGTTGCTCCCACCCCACCGGCACAGGTTTGGGGGCTATCCTCTTCGGGCCGGTCGCCATGGCCCCCATCGGCCTGGTCGTCCTCCTTTTTCAGGCTTTGTTGCTGGCCCATGGCGGTTTGACGACGTTGGGGGCCAACGTCTTCTCCATGGGCATTGTGGGACCTTTCGCCGCCTATGGCATATTCCGTCTGGCCAGCACGCTGCGCCTGCCCTTTGGCCTGTCGGTCTTCCTGGCCGCAGCCCTGGCAGACCTCTTGACCTATGTCACCACCTCCATGCAATTGGCTTGGGCCTTTCCTGATCCCACCGGTGGCTTTACCGCTTCCTTTCTCAAGTTTGCCGGCATCTTTGCTATCACCCAGATTCCTCTGGCCATAAGCGAAGGCCTCCTGACGGTGGTCGTAGCCAATACCTTGAAACGGTTTAATTATCCGGAATTGCAGGAAATGAAGGTCTTTGCCGGGTATGAGGTGCGAGTATGAACCGGTATCAAAATCTTTGGCTTATCTTGGGTGTCGTTGCCCTGCTGGTCCTGCCGCTCGTGCTCGTGGAGAAGCCTGCCCTGGGCCCAGATCAGAAAGAAGCTGGCATCTTTGCCGGCGCTGATGATCAGGCCAAAGAAGTGGTGACCCAGATCCAGCCGGATTATGCACCTTGGTTCCAACCGGTACTGGAGCCCCCCAGTGGCGAAATCGCTTCCCTCCTCTTCGCCCTCCAGGCGGCGTTGGGAGCGGGCTTTATCGGCTATTATTTGGGGACTGCCGTCACCGCTGCCCGAGTCCGCCAGAAGTCTTAGATGCTGATCGAGCAATGGGCCTACACCAACCGCTGGCGGTGGGTGCCTCCCGGCGCCAAGGCACTGCTGACGCTGTCCGCTTTTATCAGTGCCTTTGTGGCCACGCACCCGTGGTTGCTGCTCGCCTTGGCGTTCGGATTGGCCACTCTCACTATCCGGGGGGCCGGCATACCCGTAAGACATTACCTCCGGGTCTTTCTGCCGCCCTTGGCGTTCCTGGTCATTGCTGCGGCCACTTTGGGCATATCAATTGGCGGCACCAACTCTCCCTGGCCCTTGACCCTGCGCTTGGCGCCGAACCAACTGCCGGAGATAGTCCGCATCTGTGGGCGCTCCCTGGCCTGTCTAACCGCTTTGTTATTCCTGGCCTTCACTACCCCCATGACCGATCTCATCGCCCTGCTGCGTTGGCTTAAAATGCCTCCCATCCTTTTGGAAATTATGACCTTGGGCTATCGATCGGTGTCTGTTTTCCTGGCCGCGGCCCAAGAAATCACCACAGCCCAGAAAGTCCGGTTGGGCTATGCCACGATGCGGGCGGCGCGCCGCTCTTTAGGAAGTATGGTTGCTGTCTTGGCGGTCCAGGTCTGGCAACGGGCGGCAGCCTTGGAGAAAGCCGCGCAGTCCCGGGCTAACGATGGGCCCCTGCTTTTTTTGGATAACGAATTTGCCGGGAACGGACGCAGCTTTGCCGTCTCAGCGGCCGGCGGCTTCACCCTGATCGTTTTGGCCCTCGTACTTTAATGGACCGGCGATGACTGAGCCCATCCTTGCCCTCAAAGACGTGACCTTTACCTATCCGGAGGGGAGCGTCGGTCTGATGAATTGCACCTTGGCCGTTCCCAGAGGCAGCCGCACTGCCATTCTGGGGGTCAACGGCTCCGGCAAGACCACCCTGTGCCTCCATTTTAACGGCATCCTCCGGCCCCAGGTCGGGACAGTGCTTTTTGACGGCCAGCCTTTGACTTACAGCCGCCGGGGGCTCAAAACCTTGCGTTCCCGGGTCGGTCTGGTCTTCCAGAATCCCGAGTCCCAACTGCTCTCGGCCAGCGTCCGGGAAGACATCTCCTTCGGACCCATGAACCTGGGGCTGGACCGTTCCGAGGTCCGGGCCCGGGTGGAACAAGCCCTGGCCACTGTAGACCTCGTGCACTTGGCCAATAGACCGGTCCACTCCCTGAGTTTCGGCCAGAAAAAGCGGGTCTGTCTGGCCGGCATCTTGGCCATGCAGCCGGAGGTAATTATTTTGGACGAACCCTTCTCCGGTTTGGATGTGCCCATGCAACGGGATCTCAACGCCACGTTGGCAGATCTATGGCTCCAGGGTATTACGGTGGTTATCTGTAGCCACGATCTGGATTTTGCCTACGAATGGGCGGACCATTGGCACATTCTTGCGGCTGGTTCTGTGGCGGCCAGTTGGGATCAGCGGCAGATCCCGGACGTTCTCCCTCAGGTGGCCGCCCTGGGCTTGGGCACCCCCAGAGTAGCTGAACTGTATCGCGAGCTCCTTGTGGCCGGATATCTCCCGCCTCTTCCCCATCCTCCCCGTAGCCATTCCGATCTGTTAGCTGTAATCAGGCAGGCCCACCAAAAGATTGATCGGCACCCGGCCGCAGTGCAATAACCAAACTTTTTTACTGGCGGACCACTCGCAAACGCAGGCAGTGGGTGGCACAGGAAATACAGGGATCATAATTGCGGATGGCTTGTTCGAGGATGTGGGTGAGGTGGACGTCGTCCAGGTGAAGGTGCTGCTCGGCTACCCGACAGAGGTCAGCCTCGATGGTCTTTTGGTTCTGCGACGTGGGTGGGACAATGCGGGCATCTTGAATAACTCCCTGGTCGTCCACGGTGTAGCGGTGGTAAAGGATGCCGCGGGGGGCCTCGGTAATGGCACTGCCCTGTCCGGCCCGCCAAAACGCCGCCACATACGGCCGTTCCGGTCTTTGATAGTTTTGGATGATCCGGAGCGCCTCTTCACAGGCATAGACCATCTCCACACTCCGGACAATGATGCTTTGAAAAGGATTGCGACAGGCCGGCGTCAGGCCCGCCTCCCGGGCAGCCTGACGACTGAGCGGGTGCAGTCGGTCGTAATTCAGGACAAAGCGGGCCAGCGGCCCCACCAGATACGCCCCCCCCGATTTCCGGCGGCCCTGGAGGGCATTGCTATGCCGGACGTGCTCTTCCTCGAAGATATCCTCAAATTCTGACACGGCGATATCCAGGCCGCGGCTGGAGACCAGTCGACCTTCGCAGAGGGGATATGCCTGGGGATGGTGCAAGGCTACCAGTTCGTAGTCATAGGTAATATCGGGGAAAGTGAAGCCGGCTACCCAGCGCCCGGTTTGCTGCGCCAACTCCAGGGCTTTTTCCAGCTTGGGCACCAGGGCTTGGAGTTCTTTTGCCGTTGGCGTGCGGTAAAATCCCCCGACCCGGACATTAATAGGATGAATCTCTCGTCCCCCCAGAAGGGCGACGATCTCATTGCCGACTTTTTTCAGGGCCAGCCCATCCTTGACCATCTCCGGATAATCTTGGGCCATCGCCAGGCCGCTGGGATACCCCAGAAAATCAGGGGCATGGAGAAAATATACATGGAGAGCGTGACTCTCCAGCCATTCACCGCAGTAGAGCAGACGCCGCAAGGCCCGCAGCGGCTCGGGGATGGTGAGAGCCAGGATAGCTTCCAGGGCATGCACCGCACTCATCTGATAAGCCACCGGACAAATCCCGCAGATCCGGGCGGTGAGGTCCGGCGCCTCAGCCCCTCGGCGGCCCCGAAGAAAAGCTTCGAAGAAGCGTGGTGACTCAAAGATACTGAAATTGGCGCGGGCTACCCGGCCATCCCTGATAATGAGTTCCAAGGCGCCCTCACCTTCGACGCGGGACAGATTGGCGACCTTAATGGTTCTTTTCATGGGCCAGACTCTCTTGCCGAAAGGCCTCGGCCCCGGCGTTAAATGTTCGGAATAACCTGATAATATCAGCTTCTGCCACCCCTAACCGTCGGAAGCAGGCCGCCAGGGCAGAAGTGTTGGGATTCTCTTTGGGCCCAAAGCAGCCATAGCAGCCCCGATGATAGGCCGGGCAGAGGGCGCCGCAGCCGGTCTCCGTCACCGGACCCAGACACGGCACCCCCTCGGCCACCAGGACGCAGATGATGCCCTGCCTCTTGCAGGTTGTGCAGACACTTTCCGAGGCGGGCCGCGGCCGCCGTCCGTGCAGCAGGGCTTTGACCGCCTCCAACAGTTGGTATTTGTTGATGGGGCAGCCCGGCAGCTCCAGGTCGACCTTGATGTGCTGGGCAATAGGAGTTGACTGGTCCAAGGTCTTGATATACTCCGGATGGGCATAGACAACCGGGATGTATTCTTTGATGTCCGCAAAATTGCGCAACGCCTGGATGCCGCCGGCGGTGGCGCAGGCCCCGATGGCCACTACCAGTTTGGAGAGTTGGCGGACCCTCTTGATGCGCTTGGCGTCTGCCGGCGTCGTAATGGAGCCTTCCACCAGAGAAAGATCATAGGGCCCCGGGGTCACCGCGCTGCTGGCCTCCAAAAAATAGGCAATATCCAGGTGGTCGGCCAGGGCCAGCAGATGGTCTTCCAGGTCCAGGAGGCTCAACTGGCAGCCGTCACAGGAAGCAAACTTCCACACCGCCACTTTCAGGCGTTTCCCCATGGCTCACTTTCCTTCCTATCAGGGTGTTGAAAAATCCTTTCCCTTGGATAACGGGGGAGAAAAATCCTAATCGTGGGGGGAGGGGTTTCAGACACTTTTCAATAACCTTTTAGACTTCCCGTTTCTCAAACCAGGGGCCGATGCGCTCATAGGAAAAGACCGGACCGTCTTTACAGACGAAAAAAGGGCCCAGCTGGCAGTGGCCGCAGAGTCCCAGGCCACATTGCATGTTGCGCTCCAAAGAGACATAAATATCCCGGGGCTGGAGTCCCTTTTTCATGAGTTCCTGAACGGCAAAGCGCATCATCACCCCGGGACCGCAGATGAGGGCGGCCGCATGCAAGACATCAATCCGGGTGCGAGGGATGAGGGTGGTGACCACCCCCACGTTGCCATGCCAATCCGCGCCGGCGCTGTCCACCGTAACATGCACCCTGAGATCGAAGCGGCCCCGCCAACGCTCCAGTTCCCGGCGATAGAGCAGGTCCTGGGGCGAACGGGCCCCGTAAATGATCTCCACATTGCCGTAGGCTGGCCGGTTGGCCAGGACAGAGTAAATCACCGGCCGCAGAGGGGCCAGACCCAGTCCGCCCGTCAGGATGATCAGGTCGCGGCCGACCAGCTCCGCCACCGGCCATGGCGTGCCAAAAGGTCCCCGCACCCCGATGACATCGCCGGGTCGACAGCGCTGCAGAACCCCGGTAACGTTGCCCACGGCCCGGATGGTATGGACCAACTGCCCCGGGCGGGCCGGATCGCCGCTGATGGAAATGGGCACCTCCCCCGCCCCTAATTGATACAGCATATTAAATTGGCCGGGGCGAAAAGAAAACTCCGCCGGTCCGTCCCAGGGCTCCAAGGTTAACGTAAACGTGTCGCGCAATTCCCGGCGATACTGGACCACCCGAAAAGGACGGGGCAGCATGGGCTCTCCCCCAGTCGTCAGGTCAACAGCGGTCCCTACAGGTTCAGGAGCCATAGAAATCCACCAGTTGGAGTTTTAACAGCTTGATTTTCCCCAGCAGGACCCGGACAAAGCGTTGCAACAGTTCATACCCCAACTCCGGCTGGGCTTCGCTCAGCCGGGCCAGGCAGTCCGCCTCCAGGGCAATGGCCCGGGTCACCTCCAGGGTGCGGGCATCAAAAAACCACTGCTGGGGCAGGTCAAGCCAGCCCATGCCCAGCACATCCCCTGCACCCAGGGTGTAGATGGTGCGCTGGCCGCGGCGGGGCCGATGAATGGACAGGGCCACCCGACCGGATCGCAGCAAGTAAAGCTGGCGGGCCTGATCCCCTTCGGTAAAGATGGTCTGATCGGCTGGCAGCGACACTAAGGAAGCACAGGGCACGATTAATTGCAGATGGTGCGGCGACAAGCCAGCCAAAAAGGGATGGGCTGCGAGCGTTTCTTCTAAACTGGGCATGCAGGTCACTCCTTCGGCGGGAATTTCCGGAGAGCCTGGAGCTCTGCGGTGAGATCGATGGCAGCCGGGCACCAGACCAGGCACCGACCACAGCCAGTGCACCCCAAGCAGCCGAATTGATCAAGCCAGGCCCCCAGTTTATGGGTCAGCCATTGGCGATAACGGGCCTTGCTGGAAGGGCGGAGCCAACCGCCATGAATATAGGAATGGTCCAGGTTGTGGCAGACGTCCCACAGCCGCCAGCGGCTGGCCGTCACATTTTCCAAGTCCGTCTCCTCGGCCATGCTGAAACAGAAGCAGGTAGGACAGACCAGGGCGCAATTGCCGCAACTGAGACAACGGGCGGCCACGTCATCCCACTGGGGATGCTCTGTGCGATCATACAACAGGCCGGGGAGGCCATCGGTAGCGAGAGACCGCGTCTGGCTGCGAGCCGCGGCAGCCACCAAGGTCTGGGCCTGCTGCCATTGGCCCTCCTGGACCGGCTGCTGGGGGAGGTGAGCTAAAAGTCTCTCCCCCCGCTCGCTGCCGGCCTGCACCAGAAAAAAGTGGCCCCCCTCCCCACACAGTTCGGTCAGGGCCAGATCAAAGCCGGCGGTTGCGGCCGGCCCAGTGCCCAGGGAGGCGCAAAAACAAGCGTCGTCGGCCTCAGTGCAGTTCACGGCCACGATCAAGGCAGCCTGCCGGCAGGCGGCATAATGGGGATCAATGACCGGACCGCTTAGCAGGATCCGGTCCTGAATCCATATGGCTGCCAACTCACATGCCCGGACGCCGATGAAAGCATAAGGGGGGACGTGGTTGGCCGCCGGCGCATAGGATATCGCGCCGTGGTGCTTGGCGGCGGTCACTACCGGTAATCTGGCCGGAAATAAGAACTTTTTCCAGGATTCCTGCCCCAGATTAAAGCCCCAATAAGCCGTATCCTGCCGATGTTGGAGCCGAAACCTGCCAGCCTCCGCTTCGGTCGTCCACCCCCGCGGCAGGCCGTCAGGACCATCTAAACAATCCAGTACCAGGTGGCCATTCCGGATCGTCGGCCCCACCGGCTGGAAGCCCTCTTGTCTGAGGAGGGCAAACAGGTCGTGGAAAGCCGCCGCCGGCAGGATAGCGGTAGCACCGCTGAGGAGTAAAGGTGAGGACATGAAGACTGCCGCTCCTTTGTTAGCCACAAGACCAACCTGAGATCGTTCACTGCAGGCTGGGGGCCGCCGGATTTTTTGAAGGGCTCAGAATCCATCGGCAGACTGTCTCATGAGCTTGAATGCCTGGGCCCAAAACAGCAATTTTATGATACCATGAATATAAAAAGTTTAAATCTTTTTTAACCTTGTCCCGGCCCAAATTAGCCGGTGCCTGGTTATTGGCTTGGAGCAAAGATCTAATGACTTACACGAAACTGCGGACAGTGCAGAACCGCTTCGAGGCTGAACTTCTCTCCGAGGCATTGGCCCACACGGGGGTGGACTTTTATCTCAGGACCTTTGAAGATACCGCCTACGACGGCCTCTTTGTGGCCCAGGAGGGCTGGGGGGTCATTTGGGTGGCCACCGCCGACCTCCAAATCGCCCAGGATATTCTGCAAGATTTTGACGAAGCCTACCGTCATGGCAGCGAGGGCGAGGAGGATCTCTGATAAGCAACTCGGGCCAGAGGAGGGGCCAGGAAGCGGTGCCCCTGCCTCCCTGCCCCTTTTCCACAAGCTGCTGCTCTTACCTGCTGCCGGTCAGTTTTCCCACCGCGGCCAGATAAACGGCCACCTCTTCTTTGGGGTCGGCATGGACGATGGCTTCCACCTCTGCATCGAAAAAGGCGGCCACCGGGCAACAGCCCAAACCCAGAGCAGTGGCGGCCAGCTGCAGGTTGCCGCAGATGTGGCCGGCATCCATAAAGAGGTAGCGCACCGCCCGCTGCCGGTATTTCCAGAGTGACCGTCCCAGCAGGCCCGTCCAGATAAAGACCACGGCCGCTGTACCCAAAAACTGCTGGTTTAAGCCGGCCAGGACCAGGGAACGGCGGAAATCACCCGGTGTTACCAATTCCAAGGCAAACTGCTGCACCTGGAAGTGCCAGATGCCCGGCGGTATCTCTTCCACCCGGTGTACTGCCACGTAGGTCTCCACCGGATACAATGCCCCCGCTGACGGCGCCGCCCGGAAGGCAAAATTGTGCTGCACTGCGGTTATACCCTGACTGGCCCAGAGCAAGCCGGCCAATTCTTCCTGGCTGATGGGCTGCTCCACATAATCGCGCTGCGAACGGCGCTCCTTGACACACTCCCAGAAATTTTTTTGCAAGCTCTTTGGTACCGACGGCAGCGGCAATCGCTGAGTTTCCGGCGGATAGGTTTTATACAAGGGGCTACGGGGGTACTGCACCAAAGGTTCGGCCCGGAGATTCTCCCGGGAATAACGAGTCTCCCGGAGATAATCCAAGCCGATGGCGCCGGTGGACTGGGGCATGGCTTTCTCCTTGTTGGCGGCCGCAGATAATTACCACTTCTCGACGGCAATTCTTAAATATTTTTGCCTTTCTCCGTTTCCCGCTCCACCTCCCGCAGCTTCTCGTTGAGGCCGGATTTCAGCTCTTCCCAGGTCTGGCCCGCAGCCCCTTGAGACTCTTGCAGCAGCTTCTGAATGGCGGTCTGCTTCTCCTGCAAATTTTTGATTAAATTTTGCAGATTTTCTTTCATTTCCGGAGAAGCCTGCTCGGCCTTCTGTTGCAGGTCTTTGATCTTTTGATCCAACCCTTGCAGGCGCCCATTGATATCCTGCAAGAACTTGTCCTTCTGTTGCTGGAGAAGCTGTTTGGCGGTATCCAAGAGTTCCCCCGCCTGTTTTTGCAGCTGTTCTTTGGTCACTTCTTTGGGTTTGGGTGGTTCTTCTTTGCCGCAGCCACTTAGACCAAGGCCAAGGGCCAGGGCTAACAGCAGGATCAGCAGACGATATTTCATTCCTTTTTCTCCTTGAAAAGCTGGTTGGCGCGGCAACCCGCGCCGTGAGTTGTCACAAAGATTGCCCGATTGCTTCGAGCCGGCTGTTGAAAAACACCCTTCCTCCTCTTTCGATGGGGGAAGATCCCTTTTCTAGCCTTTTGGCGGCGCTAATAGGCCGCGTTGGCGTTGGGGGAGGGTTTTCGGAACAATGCTGTGGCAATAAGCGTTCCTGCTGCCATCCTGAGCTGGCGGCGAAGGATCTAACCTGGCTTCATAGTTTAGATTCTTCGCTTCGCTTAAAATGACTTCCAATAAACGCCAGCTTAATTCAACCGCATTGGGTTTTCGAACAGGGGGGCAGCGCTCCCTGACCCCCTCCCTTCAAAGCATTTTTTCCACAACCGGTTAGCCGTTGATCAGGGCGATCATTTCCCGGACGGCCCGTTCCAAGCCAACGTAGACGGCCCGGGAGATAATGCTGTGGCCGATACTGTACTCGGCAAATTCTTTGCGTCCCCGGAAGCGTTTAATGTTGCGGTAGTTGAGGCCGTGGCCTGCCTTGACCACCAGGCCCAATTGACGGGCATGGGCCGCCGCGGCCAGGAGTTCTTCGAAAAGCTTTTCCGCTTCGACCTCGGAGGCGGCTTCGGCATAGGTGCCGGTGTGCAGTTCCACATAGTCGGCGCCAATGGCCGCCGCAGCCTGGATCTGCTGGGGCTGGGGATCAACGAACAGACTGACCAGAATCCCGGCGGCCTTGAGGGTGCGGACCGCCTCTTGCAGATGGGCCTGATGGTTGGCCACGTCCAAGCCGCCTTCGGTGGTAAGTTCGGCCCGCTTTTCCGGCACCAAAGTGACCATGTCAGGCTTGGTCTGGCAGGCAATGCCGATCATTTCTGGGGTCGCGGCCATTTCCAGATTGAGCCGGGTTTTGACCGTCTGTCGCAGCAGGGTCAAGTCCCGATCCTGGATATGGCGTCGGTCTTCCCGAAGATGCACGATGATGCCGTCGGCGCCGCCCAGTTCGGCCAGGACAGCGGCGGTCACCGGGTCAGGTTCGTCAATCAAGCGGGCCTGGCGCAGCGTTGCCACATGATCCACATTTACTTCCAGTTTGGCCACACAATATCCTCCTCTAGCTCCGGATGGAGAATCTTAAACAACTCCCGGGTCTTGGCAGCCATTTTCAGAGCTTCGGCCTCAGAGCCCTCATGATCATAACCCAGGAGATGGAGAATGCCATGGATTAGATAGAGATCCAGGAGTTCTAGAAAACGCCAACCGTATTGCTTGGCTTGGCGGCGGGTCGTCTCCAGGGAGATAATCACATCGCCCAATATATGGGGCTGAATCTCCGGGAATGGTCCGCCCTGCAGCGGTACGGCGATGACGTTAGTGGGGCCCCGGCGTTGCAACAAGGTCTGGTTGTAGCGAGCCATGGCCGGCTCATTGACCAAAATCACGCTGAGTTCGGCTTTAGGACAGTCCAAGCCTCTTAAGATCTTCCCGATTTTTCTCCTGATCTTTGCTAGATCGAGGCGAATCTTTCTCTGGCGGTTGTTTATCCAAATCTTCACTGGTTTTCTTTTTGTCAGTAGTTTTTTCTGCGGACTGGGGATATTCGATGCGGTGATGGAAGATGCCGCTCAGAATCTTGATGAAACTTTTGGCAATCTCGTGGAGGTCTTTAAGGGTCAGTTCACATTCGTCCAACTGCCCATCCGCAAAAATATTGTTGATAATTTTCTGGACCGCGCCCTGGATGCGGGCCGGCGTGGGATCCAATAAGGTTTTCGAGGCGGCCTCCACCTGATCGGCCAACAACACCAGGCCGGCTTCTTTGGTCTGGGGGCGAGGTCCAGGGTAGCGATAATCCTCCCGATTGACCATATCGGGGTTGGCTGCCTGCTGTTTGGCTTTGTTATAGAAATAGGCCATGAAACTGGTGCCATGATGCTGGCGGATGATATCGATGATCTTCTGGCCGACTTTGTTCTGCCGGGCCAATTCCACCCCATCCTTGACATGGGCCTGTAAGATAAGACTGCTCATGGACGGGGCCAATTTTTCGTGTTTATTTTCCCCATCAAATTGATTTTCCACAAAATAGGTGGGTTTTTTTATCTTGCCGATGTCGTGATAATAAGCCGCAGCCTTGGCCAAGAGAGGGTTGGCACCGATCTTCTCGGCCGCCGCCTCCACCATGTTGCCCACAATGATGGAATGATGGTAGGTGCCGGGGGCCACCAGCATAAGCTGGCGCAGGATGGGCCGATCCAAATTGATCAATTCCAGCAGCCTGATATCAGACGTCAGATCAAACATGACCTCCAAAATCGGGGCCAACCCCGTGGCCAAAATGCCGATCTGCAGACCGCCGGCCACCCCAAAAGCAATGCCCAGGAAAAAATCCGGAGCCTGGCGGGGAAATTCCACCAATTTGATGGCTGCCACCATGAGACCATTGCAAATGGCGATGGAGAGGCTGGCTCGGATAAAACCCCAACGGTTGCGGCAAGACAGACTGGCCCAGATACCCACCAGGCCGCTCAAGGCATAGAAGAGAAAGAAGAAAAAAGGCTTGTCCACGAGCAGCGCCGAGAGCATGGCAGCCAGAAAGGCTGTCAGTACGGCTGTCTCTAGACCGATGAAGACCTGCGCCAAAATGGGCGCCAGAGCCACAGGCAGAAAAAAGAGGAAGTTCTTGGCCAGCACGGGGCTCAGCCGCCCCAAGGCGCTGCTGAAAAATACCAGCCCCAGGCTAAAAGACGTCACCCCCAACAGGGTGACGGCCAGAAAAGCATACTCCTTTAGAGTGCGGGGGCCTTTTTTAGCATTGACCCTGAGCAGTTTGGCGCAAAAGCCACTGAGCAAAGCGATCAGCCCCCAGGTGCCCAAAAAATTCCAGAACCACCAGCCCTGGGGGCGCTCCTTGTCCAGGGCGTGCAGCTTCACCAGATGCGTCTGGGTAATTTTTTCCCCTTCCCGGACTAACATCTCCCCTTTTTTGATCTGAAAATAGACGGGCCGGGCTTCCTGCAGGCGGACCTGTTTCCGTTTCTCGGTTTCCGCCCGGTTCAGCGAGATATTGGGGGTGACCAAAGCCTGAGCGATCTCGCAAATGGCCCAGCGCACGCCAGAAGGTAGATCTTCGATGGCATCCCGGCAATAGGCATTCACCCTCTTTTTCGCTTCGATAATACCTAAAAACCGTCCAGGATTGGCCTCTTCTTTCTCCTGCCAGGACGGCAACCGCCGGATGATCACCGGGCGCTGCAGATCACCGGCAGAGAGATTTTGTTCACCAAAAATCCCCTGAGAAATCACCACATTGACCTGTTGACTGATGATGTCTTCCCACTGCACCGAGAAATGATTCCGGGCCAACAAATAAAAGATATTGTTGGGAAGGGTCACTCCCAGCATCCGGTCAAATTCCGGTTTTTTCTCTTGCAGCACCTTATAAAGCCTGGAAAACGGCGACTTTGTGGCTGCCGTGGTTGTCCCGCCGTTTGCTTCCGCAGGCCGCTGGTTTTCCTGGATGACTTGGCGCATAAATTCAAAAGCCTGGTGCAAACGGGCATTGACTTCCGCTCCAACCCGTTCGTCCAGATCGAAAACCAGCGGACTTTCCTCCATTTGTTCCTGCTGCCGCTTGGCAGTGGACTCCTCGTCCTCCACCAGAAAATCAGCGGAGGCCTTGATGTCTCGCTCGGCTATATCCCCCACCTGGTAATTTATATGGGGAGCCTGGGGGCGCGGAAAGACCATAATGGCGGCCAAAAGACTAAAGCCTGCCAAAAGCAGGACTTTTTGCCAGGGAGTGGGTTGACCGGCTTCGGACCCAGGTCGTGGCGACGAGAGCGTGGCCCACAGCCGCTGGACATGGTTCATGACAATTCGTTTCGGTTTCCCGTCGGCTTTTTTCTCAACCATGATCGTTGTCTCGGGGAGACAGGCGGGCCGGGCCGGCGGTGGCGCGGCGTTTTTGATAGGTTTCATAAGCCAGGATGATATCCTGAACGAGGGGGTGGCGGACTACGTCGTTTTTGTTGAAATAAATAAAGGTAATCCCCTGAATATCCTTGAGAATCTCCCTGACCTCCTTGAGACCGGAGGTGGTGCCCGAGGGTAAATCAATCTGGGTCACGTCGCCGGTAATAACGGCTTTGGACCCAAACCCCAACCGGGTGAGAAACATCATCATCTGTTCTGATGTGGTATTTTGCGCTTCATCCAAGATGACAAAGGCATTGTTCAGCGTCCGGCCCCGCATAAAGGCCAAGGGCGCCACCTCAATGATCCCCCGCTGCATTAATTGGGAGGCCTTGTCAAAATCCATCATGTCGTGCAGGGCGTCATACAAGGGCCGCAGATAGGGATTGACTTTTTCAAAGAGATCGCCGGGGAGAAACCCCAATTTCTCCCCGGCCTCCACGGCTGGACGGGTGAGAATAATCCGGGAACACTCGTTATTGCTCAGGGCAGCGACGGCCATGGCCATGGCCAGATAGGTCTTGCCGGTGCCCGCCGGGCCGATGCCGAACACCATGTCGAACTGCCGGATGGCCTGAAGATAGTTTTTTTGATTAAGACTCTTCGGGGTGATGCGTCGTTTTAAACCCGTTAAAAATATGGAGTCTAAAAAAATCGTCTTCAGATCGATCTCCGGCTGATCACGCAGGAGGCGCAGGGCATACTGGACGTCCTGGCCGGCCAACGGATAACCGGCTAGCAGCAGTTCGTACAATTCTTCCAAGGTCCGGGCGGCTAAGAGGATTTCCGGTTCCGGGCCCTCTAAAATAACCTCATTACCCCGGACGTTCGACTTGATCTGCAAAAGACGGTCAAGCAGCCGCAGGTGCTGATTCTGCTGCCCGAACAACGTCTGGACCAACTCGTTGTCAGCAAAGGCAAGTTTCCGTTGCTCGCTGCGGCGGGTCGCCGCAGCCCCTTTTTTCACGCCGCCGATGACGGTATCCCCATAACCTGCCCCCGCACCGTGCGCTCGCGGGGACGGTTGTCAAAATCCAACAGGACGATCTGCTGCCAGGTTCCCAGCAGCAGGCGTCGGTCCTCAATCAGGATCGTAAGATCAGGTTTGAAAAATGCGGCCCGGACATGGGCATAACCGTTGCCATCGCCCCACCGCCGGTTGTGCTCATAAGGAATATCCCGAGGGAGCAGGCGATCTATGGCCTGCCGTAGATCGTTGATGACCCCAGACTCAAACTCGATGGTAGTCAGGGCGGCGGTGGAACCCGGGGTAAATAAGGTCACAAGACCATCCTTGATTTCGCTCGCGGCCACCTGCCGGGCTACCAACGGCGTCAGATCGATAATATCGGTTCCCGCCGTCGTTGCCACCTGAAGAGTAAAAAATGCTATCTGCACCATCTATCGGTACTTCTCGGGTTAGAACATAAATTCTGCTTTTCTCTGCCTATTAATTTATTAATATAATGCCTTTTTAAGCTGGGAGCAAAATAAATCTTGCCGCGTTCCCGCCAGCCCCAGTGGGAGAAAATCCCTTTTATGCCCTTTTGGCGCAGACCCAAGACCACGTCTGGGGGGGGAGAGAAGACTATCGTAGCGCCGATCTCCAGATCGGCAGACCCTACCCCCAATCTCCAGATCCGCGGCCAGGCCTGACCGAAAAAATAGGTTTGGCACGACGGCTAGTCCCCCCCTCTACTCTCTCCCGCCAAATTTGCCAGGATTTTCTCCGCTTCGACCCGGACCATACTTTTCAACTCCTCTGGCGCCAATATCCGGGCGTCGCTGCCAATGCCCATAACCCAATGAAAAATCTCGAAGAGATTGCTGACCACTACCCGCATCTGGAATTTCCCCTCCTGGACCGGACTGATTTCCTGGCGGCTCATCCACGTCCGATTGGCCACATAATCATAAAGGTATTCAGGAAACTCCAATATTACCGTGATCTGCTCGCCGTTCGCCCGGAAGACCCCAAAGGACTTTTCATACAACGCCTCAGGGGCATAATCCAGCGGATAATCGAAGCCTTCTTTGGTCAATTTAACCGCTAGCATGTTTTCCACCCGAAACGTCCTGATCTCCTGGTAGTCCTCCACAAAGGCATTGAGATACAAGGCCTCTCGATGCAGCACCAGGGTGTACGGCCGCACCACATACTGCCGTTCGCCTTTTTGCGACCGGTACTGCATGGATAATTTGTACTGGTTCAGAAGACCCCGCAGGATGACATCAATGTGCTCATCGGCAACGTCATAACGCCGACGACCGAAGCCGGTGGCATAAAATTTCTTTTCGTAATGTTTCAGCAGCGACCGCTGGGCCACAGGAATGGCCTCCTCCAGGGCGGCAAAGATATCCAGCAAGCCATCCCGCACCACCGTCTGATCCAACGAGGCCATCAGAATGGCCCCCACATAGAGAGAGATGAGCTGGTAAGGCGTCCCCTCCAAGGGGGTGGTCTCATTCAAGCGCCAACGCTCTACTCCCCCTACCCGGGTTACCTTGATCAAGGGTTCGCCATGCCGATTCGTCAGAAATTCGTTGATGGCCCGGCGATAACGGCTGGCCGTGCGGGCCGAAATGGACAGGATGCGCTGGATATCTTCCAGGGCCAGGGAACGCCCCTGGGTGGCCAGGGCATAGATTAATTTGGCCATATTCAGCGCTGCCGGATATGTGGGCTGCCTGAGGGTTGCCATAACTATTTTTTATCACAGGAATGGGCCCTTGACAACCGTTGACGAAATTTTCTGAGACAATACTACCATGAGCGCCACGATCCGGTTGGCGGTACGTTCGGCGCAGCCCAAGCCCGCGGTTGGCGTTGGGGCAGGGGTCGGGGGTGGTTGCCTTTTTCCCCCTCGCCCTTTGGCAACCGCTTGTTATGCCAATGGGCTTGCCAATGGCAATTAGCATTTCTATCCCTCTCCACCCATTTGCGGGGGGAGAGGGGCAGGGTGAGGGGGAAAAATAGCCGCTTGCTTGCAACTTGGTATGAGGACGATGATTTTCATGTTTTTGGAAGCAAAGGAGTTCAACGATGCCAGCCGTTCTTAACCTAAAGGAAGCAGATTTCTTGATCTTCTCGGCCTGCTGCATCTGCGGCAGAATCAGGGATGATCACGGACACTGGCGGGCCGCCGCGGTAGAGTCCAGCGATTTCCAGGAAATACGCTTCAGCCATACCTTCTGCCCGGAATGTGCCCTAAGGTATTATGCGGAGTACTATCAACCCGGTGAGGCATGACTCAGCCCGAGCTCATGACCTCAAAACTGGCCCGTGCCACAAGAGGTAGCAATGGAAACACTCTTGACAACTTTTTTGCAGAATATTACCCTGGGACCGGAGCAACGCTACCGGAACCTGGGGATCTGGGCCCTCCTGGCTGATCAGGAGGCCCCGGTGGACTATCTCACTTTAGACGAAGCGCTGGAGAAACGGGTTCTCACCATTACCGAGGTTGACGACGCGGGTGAGGTGCCGGTCCTCAAGGTAGTCAATACCTCCTCCCAGAAGGTGTTGCTCTTGGATGGGGAGGAATTGGTGGGGGCCAAACAGAACCGGATCTTGAACGTCACCATCCTGTTGGCTCCCCATTCGGCAACTAACCTGCCGGTTTCCTGTATTGAACGGGGGCGCTGGTCCTCTGAGAGCCCGGAGTTTCGCAGCCCCAAAAGAACCATGAGTGCCGACTTGCGGAAAAAGAAGACCCAATCGGTCAACTTCTGTCTGCGGCACTTTGGCGCTTTCCATTCCGACCAGGGCGAGATTTGGGACGAGATCGAAGCAAAATTCGCTCGCGCCCGGATCCAGCCGTCGCCGACCCAGGCCCTGTCGGATCTCTACGAAGTCCAAAAGGATTCCAGCGCAGACTATCTGCGCCACTTCAGCTCGGTGGCACAGCAAGTGGGGCTGGCGGCTGCCATAGATGGCATCTTGGTGGGAGTTGAACTCTTGGGGCGTTCCGACACCCTTTGGCGCCTCTACCCCAAGCTGGTGGGCAGCTATGTCCTGGATGCCCTGGAGACCGCTGCTCAATCAGAAACGCCGGCCATCTCTTCTCAGGTTGTCCGAGATTTTCTCCGCGACGCGGCCGCAGCCAGCGTCGCCCGTCGGCCATCCGTGGCCTTGGGGTTTGATCTGCGCCTGGAATCAGCAAAGGTGATCGGCGCCGGCCTGGAGTTTGCGGACCATATCCTGCACCTCAGTCTTTTTCGGCAAAACTCACGGACGGCCGCACAGCCGACGCACCGCCCCCTGCGCCCGGCTTCCCGACGACGCCGAGATATTATCAGGTAATTGACATTCATTACCTACGTCACCCGCAAACCATGAAAATTCAACCCTGCTGCACCTGGGTGGCTCGGGCGGGCACGGAGGCCCGCCCCGCCCCACGAACCGAGGGCTCCACCCCATGAACTACAAACTATTCCCCGGCAACTTTATTTTCTTGATAACCGCAATGCTTGCTGCTAAGGAGTGAGGCAATGTCCTGGCAATCAAAATCTAATCATCTTGGTCCTTCGCTGCTGGCCCTGGTGGTCTGCAGTCTGGTCCTCCTGGGAATGTGGACTGGTTCCGGTCAGGCCGCAGACATGGATATTTACGACCAGAACTACCGCCTGCAATACCGGCTCCGAGGCGACAAAATCTATGATCGGGATTATCGCCTCCAGTATCGAGTGGACGGCAACAAAATCTACGATCGTGACTACCGCCTGCAGTATCGCCTGGACGGTGATAAGGTCTATGATCGCGACTACCGCCTGCAATACCGCTTAGAGGGAGGCAACGTTCTCGATCGCCAGTACCAGCGCCGTTTCCACCTGCAGAAAAGACCTTAGAACTTGTTGCCAAACCCCTTTCCGGGATAGTGGGCATTGCTGCTGGAGAAAAATCGTCCTGTTAATTCCTGAACTTCCTCTTCCCCGGCAGCTTACCCCTACCCATAAGTGGGAGATAAGCCGAGGGTTTTGCCCAACAGATTGATAAGAGCGAATTTGCGGTACTGCTTCCCTCCCTGAAAAGAGGAACACCCGCACCGCCGATCTCCGGAGAGGAACACTCACACCGCCGATCTCTGGAGAGAAACACTCGTAGCGCCGATCTCCAGATCGGCAGCCATGTCCACATCCACCACCGCCAACCTCCGGAGAGGAACACTCACACCGCCGATCTCTGGAGAGAAACACTCGTAGCGCCGATCTCCAGATCGGCAGCCATGTCCACATCCACCACCGCCAACCTCCAGGTCGGCAACTCAGTTATGGCTAAAGGCAAGGTTAGGAGGAGAGGACAAAGGTGAGGGGGTTTGGCAACAGCTTCCAACCCCTGTCTACGAGCAACCAGCCTGTGCCACAATCTGGCCCAGGGTCACCTCCTGCCAGACCGCGGGCGGCTGCTCCGCTAAGCCCAGCACCAGGCGGGAGAGCCGGTTTTCCCGGTCCAGCAGGCCGTTCAGGGCCTGTTGTCTTTTCTGCCGCAGGCAGGCTAAGGTCTCAGCAAGGCGCATCTGCTCCAGAGGTCGGCTGGGAAGAAAATGAGGCACGGCCTCCCCCGGCGAGACGGCCACTGGCATCACCAGACCACATTGCTGCAGGACGTCTACGCACCGGACCGCCAGGTCCTCCTGGCCGTTAAATACCTGGGCCAACTCGGGCAGCGACAGCGGCGGTCCGGCCGCCTGAAATCGAGCACCGATGCACAACAGGGCCGTCAGGGCGAGAAATTCATCATCCACGGGCCGTTCCGGGTAGTCCTGCCGAGGCCCCAAACGGCGACGCAAGCTGGGAAGATTTTGGTGGGTATAGGCCACTTCCGCGCCATACAAGACAATGAGCCAACTCCAAAACATCCAGATGACGAGGAACAGGATCTGGTACAAGGCGCCGTAAATGGCGTTATAATAAGGGGCAGAGCTTTGGAACCACCGGAACAGCCATTGAGCCCCCTGCCAAATGCTCCCCCCTACTAAACCACCCAAAACGGCCGACAGAACCCGCACCTTGGTATTGGGCATGACCAGATAAATAAAGCTCAGGCCCAACCACACCATCCCGAAAGAAATGAGCAGGCGATAGGCCGAGACAAAGATTTCCGGCAGAAATTTATTGATAAATTTCTGAACTTCCGGATGGGTCTGAAAAGTCGTCGTCAGGGAGATGGCCACTGCCATGACAATGGGGAAGAGGAGAAAGATGCTTAGGTAATCACTGAGTTTGCGCCACCAGGGGCGGGCGCGGGTGATCTTCCAGATGTGATTGAAGGCCTGTTCCACGTTGGCCATAAGGATCATCAAGGCCACCAACAGCCAGACCACCCCAAAGACCCCCAAAGAGGCCACATTGGTCGTTTCCACATACGACAGGATCTGGCGGGCAAACTCCTGGGAACCACCGGCCAGTTGGGGCAGCAGGTGTGCCGCCAGGAGGCGCTGCAGACCGACGCCCTTGAAAATGGCGAAAAGCAGCGCCAGCATGGGGATCACCGCCAAGACACTGGCATAGGCCAAGGCCGAGGTCCGTACCAAGGCCCCTTTACTGACGAGATCCCGGCTGGCCAGGATCAGGACCTGCAGGCAGGGATAACACCAGGAGGCCAGGCGGCCGGGGGGCTCTGCCTGCCAAACCGTCTGAGTGAAGAATCGCTGCCACCTGGTCTGGAACTTACCATCTTTCATCAATTTTTTTAGCCTTTTGGCGTAGCCCCAAGGCTCCGTGGGGGTGGCGGAGGGGTTTGCGGGGAGGGGGGCAGGGGCCGCGCCCCCTCCCCGCAGAGCACTTTTTCAACAACCTTAGCGAGAGCGATCCACGATCTCGCTCAGCTTTTTTTTCATGGCCGCCAAAGGCGGCAACTCCGGCAGCGTGGCCAGGAGACAGGCTTTCGGGGTCTTTTTGGTCAGGCGCATGCGCATGGCCAGGGCCTCCCGGTCCGCGGCACTGAGGCCGCTTTCCATGGCCACCTCAGCCCCGTCCAGCGCCTCCACCTGACTGGCGATGAGATTAAAATCATAATTGGCATTAAATTTTTGCACATCTTCATTATAGAGCTGACAATGGGCCGAGACCTGCAGTTGTTTTTTCCGCAACTCTTGCGCCACCTTGTGCAGGTGTTCGTAAAGGTCGTAGAGCTGATTTTTCAACCGGCCGCGGGCTGTCCAGCCGTGGGGCTTGAACCTGTCCAGGACCGCCTGCCGGGCCGCCGCTGGCACCTGTTGGCTCTCCTGCCGGAAGGGCAGCTCCGCCACCCCCCAAGCCTGTTTGAGGCTGGCCAGGGCCGCCTCCGTCCCCAGCAGCTGGTAAAATGCCGCAAAAATGGGCAAGTCCCGCTGCAATTCGGCCTCAAAGTCTTTTTCCTCCTGGAGCAACGCCTCCAGGTCGTCCTCCAAAAAGGTCCGTTCGGCAAAATAATTGTCGATGATTTCCTTTTTGAGGTGAAACTTGAGAATATTGAGGGTGTGATCAAAGTCGGTCATAGGGGCCTCGGCTGCCGGTGCGGCTCTTCATGGTTCCTTGCTAGTTCGCCGGCTGGCTGTCAGCAAACTGCCTGCGTTCCCCCGCCGGGCTTGGACCCGGCTAGCTGCCGGTTAATCTGCCTTATCCAACTCTGCCAAGGCTTCGGCCAGATCCAGGTGTTCGACCGCCTCTTCCCAGGCGTTGGTCGGGTTGGCAGCCCGGGGACAGCTCGGTTGGGTGGCGATATTCGGGTTATGGGCCAAAACCTCGTCAACGGCTACTTCAATTTCCTGGCCATCCCGTAATTCCACGATCACGGTCCGGTTGATAACATTTTGCCGGATGATTTTGCCTTCCCCTTGGGGCAGGGTTACGGCTTTCCCCACCTTGGGGAAGCCAGCCTTCAGGTCCAAGTAAGTCTGATATTCATACGTTAAACAACACATCAACCGGCCGCAGGAACCGGAGATCTTACCAGGATTGAGGCTCAGGTTCTGCTCCTTGGCCATGCGCACCGAGACCGGGGCGAAATCCTGCAAAAAAGTGGAACAACAAAAGGGCCGACCGCAGTTGCCCAGTCCGCCGATCATCTTGGCCTGATGGCGCACCCCGATCTGCCGCAATTCGATGCGCGTCCGGAAGTGTTGCACCAAATCCCGGACCAACTCCCGAAAATCCACCCGTTTGGCCGCCGTGAAGTAGAAAACCATCTTGCTGCCGTCAAAGAGGCTCTCCACCCTGACCAGATGCATGGGCAACTGGCGTTTCTGAATGCACTCCTGACAGAAACGGAACGCTTCCTGCTCTTTTTCGGCCAACAGGTTGGCCTGCTCAATATCCTCGGCGGTGGCCAGCCGATATACCGGCTTCAAGGGATGGATCATCAACTTGGGGCTGCGGGGCTGGGGCGGACTGACCACCGTCCCAAAGGCCATGCCCTGTTCCGTCTCGACGATCACCTTATCGCCCTGGGACAAAACAAAATGACCGGAATCGAAATTATAGACTTTACCGTGCGGGTGAAAACGCACTCGAACAATTTTGCTCATAGTATCAATTAAATATGCTTGGCCAGCGGCTGGCTCACCCCGGTGCCGGCAGCCGGCCGCCGGGTCTGGCGCCAATACCAGGTAAAGGCATTCAAGGCCAATTCCACATTAATATTACTCCGCAACTGTCGCTGCAGCGTCTGCAGGGCCTGGAGGCGCTGCAGGATAACCGGCCGGCCCAGCTGGCTCTGCTGCCCGACCAGATCAGCCAGACGGTCTTGGTTAACAACCTGCGGGGCCGCACCCTGGCAGGCCAGCACTAATAAATCCCGGTACCACAACTGCGCCAGGAGCAGAAAACGATGGATATCAGCCCCTTTTTTGGCTCTGACCGAGGCCCAGTCCAGGGCCTGCCCCAGGCTCCCTCCATCCAGTCCTGCCAGGTCGCTGAGCACCTGCTCCCGGGCCGCCAGGAGGGTTGCCAAATCCTCAGCCAGGGCCAGACCCAGGGACCCCCCGTGGACCGCTGCCACCAGGGTGGCGGCCTCCGGACTGAGCCCCCGGCGGGTCTGCAGTTGCTGCACCACCACAGACTGGGGGAGGGCGTTGAATACCAGGCGCCGACAGCGGGACACAATCGTGGGCAGCAGATCCCGCTCGCCGCTGGCCGTAAGAATCAGGAGATTGTTGGCCGGCGGCTCCTCCAGGGTCTTCAACAGGGCATTGGCCGCGGCCTCGTTCATGGCCTCCGCCGGTTTCAGCAAAATCACCCGCCAGACCCCGGCAAAGGGCGCAAAGCCCGTCTGGCGCCGCAGTTCCCGGATCTGCTCAATCTTGATCTGCGGATTGGCCGCCTCCCCCTCGGGAGAGATCTGCCAAAAATCCGGATGATGGCCAGCGGCAAACAGCCGGCATGACCGGCATTGGCCGCAGGCGTCCTGGTCCGGTCGCCGGTCTTGACAATTCAGTGCTTGGGCCAAGGCCAGGGCGGTGCTGCCCTTCCCCACCCCCTCGGGGCCGAGAAAGAGCAGCGCGTGGGGCATCTGCCCACTGGCCAACGCCTGCTTTAAAAAACCCAGGACCCGCTCCTGGCCCAGGAGGTCTCGAAAGAACATGGTGTTTTGGTTGGCAGATGCCAGGTTGGGGTTCCTGATGCTTTATTCCCACTCAATAGTGCTGGGCGGCTTGGAAGAAATATCATACACTACCCGGTTGACGCCCTTGACTTCGTTGATCAATCGGTTGGCCAGGTGCGCCAGAAAATCATAAGGCAGGCGGGTCCAATCTGCGGTCATGGCATCCGTGGAATCCACCACCCGCAGGGCCACCACGTTTTCATAGGTGCGTTCATCGCCCATCACTCCCACCGTCTTGATGGGCAGGAGCACGGCAAAGGCCTGCCAGACCTGGCGATAAAAACCTTGGGCCTTCATCTCCTCCAAAACGATGGCGTCCGCTTCCCGGAGGACGGCCAGCCGGGCGGGGGTTACTTCCCCCAGGATACGGATGGCCAGCCCTGGACCGGGGAAGGGGTGGCGCCAGATCATTTCTTCGGGCAGCCCCAGCTCCTGGCCCACCTCCCGGACCTCATCCTTGAAGAGTTCCCGGAGCGGTTCGATGAGTTCCAAAGGCATAACCTCTGGCAGGCCGCCCACATTGTGATGGGTCTTGATGGTAGCCGACGGCCCCTTGAAGGAAACGCTTTCGATAACGTCGGGATAGAGGGTGCCTTGGGCCAAGTATTTCACTTTGCCGAGTTTCTTTGCTTCTTCCGCAAAAACTCTGATAAATTCCCGGCCGATGCGCCGGCGTTTTTCTTCCGGATCGACCACCCCGGCCAGCAGGGCGAGGAAGCTGGCGCTGGCATCCACATAAATCAAGTTGAGATGATAATGCTCCCGGAAGAGTTGCACCACCTTCTCGGCCTCACCCTTGCGCAGCAGGCCGTTGTTCACAAAGATGCAGGTTAACTGCTCCCCGATGGCCCGATGCAAGAGCACGGCCGTCACCGAGGAATCAACGCCGCCGGAAAGGGCGCAGATGACCTTGTCTGTCCCCACCCTCTCCCTCAGATTCTTGGTGGTCGCGGCCACAAAGGACTGCATCGTCCACAACGGTTGCAGGCCGCAGATGGTATAGAGGAAGTTGGCCAGCACCGTCTTGCCGTTGGGGGTATGCTGCACCTCGGGGTGAAACTGGACGCCGTAGATCCGTCGGGCCCGGTCTCGCACCGCCGCCACCGGACAGGCATCCGAAGAAGCGATAACCTCAAAGCCCGGCGCCAAAGCCTCGACCCGATCCCCATGGCTCATCCAAACCGTTTCGGTGGGGGCCAAGCCGGCCAAAAGATCATGGTGATCCGCAATGTATAGCGTCTTGCGGCCATACTCCCGAGCCTCGGCCGGCGCCACCTGGCCGCCCAGGATGTGGTTCAGCAATTGCAGGCCATAACAGATCCCTAAAACCGGGACCCCCAACTCCAACACCTCTCGACCCACCAAAGGCGCCTCCGGTTCGTACACACTGCGGGGACCGCCAGATAGGACAATACCCCGGGGGGCAAAGGCCTTGATGGCCTCCAGGCTCATCAAGTAGGGGTGAATCTCGCAATAGACATGCAGTTCCCGGATGCGCCGGGCAATGAGTTGGGTATATTGCGAGCCAAAGTCCAAAATGAGGATTTTTTCTTGATGGGGATCAATCACGTCGCCGTTGCCTCACAAACTGCTGTCATTGATTTTCTAAAGATTATTGTATCCTTAAAACCCGACCGCGGAAAGGGAAAACTGCTTTATAAGCCCAGGGGCCTGATGAACCGCTGTTCTAAGGTGCACTGCAGAATGTCCGTCTCAGCTTCCGCCAAGGCCGCCCACTCCTGTTCCAACTCCCGGGCGGTCTGCCGCAGACGCTGCAGGGCCGCCTGCCGGGCGGTCTCGATAACCTCCCAATCCCGGGTTTTCTGCAGGTCCCAGAAGGCCGGCTCCAATTCCGGCATGAGATAGGGATAAAAACCCGGCCGCCAGGCCAACAACAGCGCCAGTTCCGGCAGATCCCGCCGCTCCATAATATGCGCCAAACGGCCCCAATCATTCAAATCTGCCAAAGCGTCTTTCAGAGCCCGGACCCAGCGCTCCACCTTGGAGTGCGGCAGGCGTTGGACGATTTCCGGCAAGACAGACTGCAAAGTCGGTTCCAGAGCTTCGCCGATCTCATGGCGGATGAGCGCTTCCCCCTGAGCGGCCAACATCGCCCGAAAAGAGTGCTCATAGTGCTCCGGCTTTTGCAGCCAGGCGGCCGGCTCCAGACCCCGAGCCGCCAGGGCCACCTTGAAATAGATATTGTTCTGTTTAGTGGGATCGGCCAGATGATCCCAAAGATAAAAAGCCAAAGGTTCGGTGCGCAAGTAAATTACTGCACCCTGGCGTAAGGCCGGAGCCGCGTCCATATCCCGGGCCAGTTCCTGACCCAGGGTCAGGATCGTCAGGCCATAGCGCTGCTCCGTCTCCCACAATTCGCCCAAAAAACACATGGGCGCCATCCCGTGGGTGAAGCCGGCCCCATAGGCCAGCCCCTCTGTGGCGACGATGGTGTTCAGTTCCGCCACCGCAAAGGGGTCCCACCGTTGGTCCTGCCACCGCAGGTCCTGCAGCTCTGTGGCCCTCAGAGCGTTCCAGGCCTCTTCCTGCTGGGCGATCCAGGCCAGGACTTCCTGGGGATCGCCCTCTTGCCAGGGCTGCAGCCCCCGCTCCCATTTATACAACTGCCGCAGCCGCAGCAGCATGCCGCAAAGAGAGTAATAGCCCACCTGCCCGGCCGTGGCAATCTGACAGTTGGCCTGCACCTGCTGGACCAATTCTAACATGGTTTTTTTTCAGCCTTGGACTCGGGAAAATTGACTTTCTTGCGAAAATATCTATACAATAACCATCGTTGCCTTAGTCCGCAACCAGATCGGCATCCCCAGGAGCGCCGACCTCCGGTCGCATCTGCAAAAGTGGTAGCGGCGACCTCCCGGTCGGCATAGGTATTCACCATGGATAAATTATTCGCCCCCCAAGCCGTCGTCCTGGTCGGCGTCTCCCGGCGGATCGGCGTCGGTGCCTACAACGGCCTGGAAATGCTGCTGCGCTATGGCTATCAAGGGCGGGTCTACGTCGTCCATCCCCAGGCCGACGAGATCCTGGGCCATAAAGTCTATCCCCGGGTGGAGGATCTCCCCGAAATCCCGGACCTGGCGGTCATCGCCGTGGGCCGGGATCTGGTCCTCTCAGTGGTTGAGGAGTGTCTGGCCAAAGGCATCCGTTGGCTGGTGATCATCACCCAGGGTTTTGCCGACGCCGATACCCAGGGCCGGCAGCTCCAGGCCAAGTTGGTGGCCGCGGCCCGCCAACACCAGGCCCATATTATCGGGCCCAATACCATGGGCGTCCTCAACGCCCATGCCCATTTTACCACGGCCTTTGTGGACCTCATCTGCCCTGCCGCTCCCCCGCCGGTGGCCTTGGTGGCCCAGAGCGGCGCCCCCCAGGTGGGGGCCGAATCCTTCACCGGTCCTCTGGGCAAGGCCGTGGATCTGGGGAACGCCGCGGATGTGGGCTTCCCTGAGGTCCTGGATTACCTGGAACAGGACCCCCAAACCCAGGTCATTGCCCTGCATATCGAAGGGTTGAGTCAAGGCCGCCGTTTTCTGAACACCGCCGCCCGGGTAAATCGCCGTAAACCCATCGTTATCCTCAAAACCGGGGTCAGTGTGGCCGGCGCCCAAGCTGCCCTGTCCCATACCGGCTCCCTAGTCGGCCAGGATCAGGTCTTCACCGCCGCCTGCCGGCGGGCCGGCCTCACCCGGGTCCACAGCGCCCAGGATCTGCAGGATACCATCCTGGCCTTCCGGAAGCTGCCGCCCATGCGGGGGCCTCGGGTCGGTATTGCCACCCCCAGCGGCGCCCTGGGCATCATCGCCCTGGACGCCCTCAGCCGGGAGGGCCTGCAGCCCGGCCCCCTGCCGGAACGCATCGTCCGGGAGGTGGAGCCCCAAGGCCCCTATTGGCACGCCCTGCATAATCCCGTGGACCTTTGGCCCATCGGCATGCTCACCGGCGACTTTCTCAAGATCGCCGGTCAGACGCTCGCCGCCTTCTTGGAGGATAACCACATCGACGGCGTCCTCTGCATGCTCCCGGCCATCGGTTCGCCCCTGCACAGCAATATCCTGGCCACCCCGGAGTTCTTTGCCAACCTCCGCCTGGACCGCCATCAGAAGCCGGTGACAGTGGCCCTCTACGGCGACGCCCGGGAAACGGTCCGGAACTCCCTCGGCCAGGTCCCTGGCGTGGCCTGCTATTTCTCGGTGGAACAGGCCGTCCACGCCCTGGGTCAACTCCACCGCTACCATCAGGCCGTCTCCCGGCCGCCGGAGAGCTGGCCCGAACCGGCCCCGGCCAACCCCGGCCACCCCCCCGCCGCTGCCATCGTCTTGGGCCAGGCGGCCCTGGATTTCCTGGCCGGCCACGGCCTCCCCACCGCAGCCGGCCGGCTTACCCACTCCCCGGCCGAAGCCGCAGAGGCTGCCGCCGCCCTGGGCTTCCCGGTGGTCCTGAAGGTCATCTCCCCCGATTATCTTCACAAGGCTGATCAAGGGGGCGTCGTCCTCAATCTCCAGGATGAGGCCGCGCTCAGAGCCGCGTTTCAGCGCCTGCAACCCCTGCTCAAAGCCGCCGCCCCCGGCGCCGCCGCCGGCCTCCTGGTGCAAAAACAATTGTCCGGTCGGGAACTCCTCCTGGGCCTGAAACAGGATCCCGCCTTTGGCCCGATCATCATCTGCGGCTTCGGCGGCACCTACACCGAACTCTGGCAGGATACCGCCCAGACCCTGGCCCCCATCACCCTGGCCCAGGCCCATGACCTCCTGGCCTCCCTCCGCTCCTACCCCCTCCTCACCGGCTATCGGGGCGAACCCCAGGTGGACCTGGAAGCCATCTGCCAGGCCATGGTCAATCTCGCTGAAGTGGGGCTGGCTTACCCCCACCTCCAGGAACTGGACCTCAATCCCCTCATCGCCACCCCCCAAGGCTGTTGGGCCGTAGACGCCCGCCTGGTCTGGCGGTGAGCGCCGAACACCGAGGCCAAGGGCCAGGAGCCAGGGCGGCGGAGCCTCAATCCCTGTCAGCCTCAACAGCTTGCCCCCCAGATCAGGAAGAGGTATCTTTTCGTGGAGCGGGCCTCCGTGCCCGCCCGAACCTGCCAGTTGCGGCAAGCGTCAATTTGCCTGGTTCGCAGCTGACTCGCTTGCTTGATCTAGAATACCAAGTTCAGGGTGCGATAAAATAAAGTTCCGTTGCAACTCCTTTAAAAACTCGAGTATCTAAACCAAAAACCGGAAACGGTATAATCGGCTCCCTTTCATGCTTACCGCCATCTGCAACCGCCTCCTCGCCCTGCTGCGCAAAGAATATCTCCAGTTTTTCCGGGACCGGGCCCTCATCGGCATCGTCCTCTATGTCTTTACCATCGAGATCTATCTGGCCGGCACCGGCTTCAACATCGAAGTGCGCAATTACCCCACCGCCGTTTTTGACCGGGACCGGACCCAATGGAGCGTCCAGCTCGCCGAAAAATTCCGGCTCCCCCATTTTCGGGTCACCGGCCTCATCACCTCCGAGGCCCAGATGGTGGACCTATTAAATCGCGGCGAGGTGTCTTTGGTGGTGGTCATCCCCCACGGCTTTGCCCGCTCCTTGGCGGAGCACAACCAGGCGGCTATCCAGGCCGTCACCGACGGCACCCTGTCCAATACCTCCCTGCTGGCCCTGGGCTATACCGCCCAGATCGCTCAAAACTTTGCCCAGGAGCTGGGCCAACGGCTCGGCCGGGTGCAGCCCAAACAAACAGACCGGCCACCCCGGGTGGAGGTCAAACCCCGGGTCCTCTTCAATCCCAACCAAAGGGGGGAATGGTTCGCCGGCCTCATCGAACTGTTCAGCGTCATCACCCTGGTCTCCCTCCTGCTGCCGGCCGCCGCCATGGTCCGGGAAAAGGAATCCGGCACCATTGAACAACTCCTGGTGACGCCGGTCCGGCCGGTGGAGATCATGGCCGCCAAGATCATCTCCATGGCTTCCATTGTCATCATTGCCTCGCTCCTCAGCCTTTTCCTGGTCATCTTCCCGGTCTTCGGCCTGCCCTGGCGGGGCAGCCTCCTCCTCTTTCTTGCCGCCACCAACCTCTACGTCTTCTGCGCCACCGGTTTCGGTATGTTCATTGCCACCCTCTGCCGCAACCTGCCCCAAACCATCCTCCTGGTCATCATGATCATCGCCCCCATCCTCTTCCTGTCCGGCTCCTGGACCCCCATCGAGGCCATGCCGCCCCTGTTGGCCGCCATCACCTACCTCTCCCCTCTGAAACACTACCTGACCATCGGCTACAACATCCTCCTTAAAGGCGCCGGCCTCCGCGCCCTCTGGCCGGACTTCCTCAATCTCAACCTCATCGGCTTCGGCCTCTTCACCCTCTGCGCCTTGCAATTCCGCCGCCAGTTCTCCTGATCGGCACCGCCACCCCCCCATCTCCCGCAGCGCCGATCTCCTGATCGGTGGCACCGCCACCTCCCCATCTCCCGTAGCGCCGATCTCCCCATCGGCATCCGGCAGGCACAGACCTCCAGGTCTGTGCCTGCCTATCTCTATGTCAACCTTGCTATGCGTAAGGCCAAGCCCCGAAGCCCGGCCCCCAGTCCCTGGTGTGTTATGTTATTTTTATCATCCCAAGGTGACACCTTAACCAACAACATTGGCGGTTGGGGGGGAGAGGGCCGGGTGTTCTGCTCCAAGGCCTCCTCTCAAAGCACTTTTGCAAAAACTGGCAAGCTCCCTGATGGCGGGAACTGCGGTGCAGGCTGGCAGCTGCCGGGAAGCCAAGGATTTTTCTTATCCCTCGTCCTTCTTCCCTTTTGCCTAAATAAAAAGATGCGTCTGGAGGTTTGAGATCAGGAAGAAAATGGCGGGCACTCCTGGCGGGCGGCCGGCGCCGCCCCGCCAGGGAGCGGTTCAAAGGCGAGTTAGTCGCGCTATTTTCTCCTCAGACCGACCCCCACCAGACCCAGGAGGGCACTGCCCAGGAGCACCACAGTGCCCGGCAGGGGTGTGATGATAATCACATCATTGCTGCACCGGGCCGTGGCCCAGAGGTATTCCCAATTTCCCAAGGCCATAATCCCTGGGAAGGTAATGGTGATGAGGTAATCGGGAATATTGTTGTTGAAATTGAGGGTTGGATCATTCACCACCCAGCTCAAATTGCCCAGGAACGCCACGTCGTAATCTACCATGTTGGTTTCCACCGGGGCCAGTTCGGAGCCGGCCGGAGCGCTATCCGCCTTATAGGCGCCGCCATAGCGGAGGCCGGCGATGGGATTGGCGTGGGTAAAGCTGGTCTCCCAGGTGAAGACCGGGCCCAGGAAGGCATTATTGACGCCCCCACCCGGCTGGCCAGGGGTGCCAGCCGCGTAGGCCTGCATGTTGAGGCCATACTCAAAACGGCTCACCGCGCCTAGGAAGTGTCACAGGGTATAGCCGTCGTAGGCGGCCGTTCCCAAAGAGGCATTAATGGCGATATCTGCCACGCCCCAGTTCTTACCGCCCACCAGCCAGCCGCCAGGCTGGTTGTTGGTCCAGATCTGGATGGTGAAAGGCGCTACGCCGGGAGCCGAAACGGTCATCTTATCCGTGGCAAAGCGATTGCCGATAACATCATAAAAGACGCCGGTCCCGGCATAGTTATTGCCCGGCACCTGCCCGGAAGCCCAGGCTTCCACCGCGGTATAGCCCGGCACCGTGGGCTGCGACGGCTCGCCCGGATAACTGGGCCCGATGTCTATGGCCGTCCCGGCCCAGGCGCCGGTCGCCACCAGCACCAGAGACAGAAAAAACAGCAGTGTTTTTTTCATCGATCCTTCTCCCTTTATTTTTGCGCCATAACTTTGGTTCCGCCCCCTTTTGCCAGCGCACCGGGGATTGCAGCAGTCGGGGGCCAACCGCCTGTCTCACCTTAACTTTCTCTTGCCAAAACCAAAAAACTCTTTCGCAATTAAAGTAATGCAATAAACATGCCGACAACAACAAATTGTCATTGCTTCTCTGCCGGCAACCCAGACAACGTATTGATTATTCATGTAAATATGATATTTAAAAAATTCGCTCCTAAGATTGCCTGCCAACCCGTGATTTGTCGGCGGCAGCTCGCCACAGGAAAATTTCTTTGGAATAACAAGAGATAGATTACAAGTTGTTGCGGCTTGCGGGCGGCGTGGCTGGACCTCGCCCCAGTGGGCGAACAACGCCTGTGCCAATTTTTGTGCAAAATACTGAACGCGTTGTTCAGAATTCTAAACATTGCAGGAAACAGTAGTCTGGCCGCCAAGCGCTGACCCAGCCACGCCTTCGGCTGCTTGCTCTGTTCCGACTGTTAACCAATATCTTGACGGGGCTGAGGCTCAGGTCAATGCTTGGGAAAGAAGATCGGTGGCCCAGGCGTGCCGCCCGTTCAAAAGGACACCGGCTGGCAAGCCTCTGCCGCCATTATCTTTGTTTCGATTAAAGCAAGCACTTTTTTGTCATGCTGAGCGCCGCGCCGCATCTAACCTAACAGAAGAGATCCGGCGGCGCCGGCCGCGGCTCAGGATGGCAAGAACTTGTTGCAAAACCCGCCCCCGTATATGAATGACCGCCGACTGACAAAAAATTGCCGGTAAATTCCTTAATTTCCTCTCCCCTGGAGAGGGAGAGGACTGAGGTGAGGGGGGCAAAAGCTTGGAATGAAAGGCAACTCCTGGTGGCAATATCGTTGGGGTTCAAGCCGGCAGCCGCCGCAACCCCGCAGCGAGTGCCTGCAAACCTTTCTTGTCCAGCAGGGTGATCTTGGGGCCGCTACTCTCGATAAAGCCCTCTTTGGCGAAACGGGAGAGCAGACGGGACAGGGTCTCCGGGGTGGTACCCAGAAGGTTGGCCAGTTGGGTTTTGGGAATGTCCAGGTCGAACTCCAGGGAGCCCTTCTGGTCCGCGGTGTAGAGAAGATAGGCGGCCAGTCGGGCTGGGACCTCTTTTAACGACAGGTCCTCCACCAGGGCCGCCAACTGCCGCAGCCGCCGGGACAGCACCGCCAACATGTTCAGGGCCAGCGACGGCTGGCGCCGGATCAACTCGATAAAACCGACCCGTGGGATGAACCACAGACGGCTCTCCTCCAGGGCCTCGGCATTGGCCGGATAGCATTGCCCGGCAAAGACCGGCACCTCGGCAAAAGGTTCGCCAGGTCCGAAGATATGCAGAATCTGCTCCTTGCCGTCGCGGGAGAGCTTGTAGATCTTGACCTTGCCGAAGCCCACCACATAAAAACCCTTGCCCTCCTCCCCTTCCCGGAAAATCGTCTGACCGCGGCGGAAGGTTTTCTCCACCACAATGCTGGCCAACTCCTGGAGCTGCTCCGCCGTCAGGCCGCGGAACAGCGCCATGTCTTGAATCTGGGCAATGGTCGCCATAGGTTCATCTCTACCAGAAAAATCTACCCCATCTTGATCAAAATCAAGCCAGCATGCCAAGCTCGGGGCTATCTTATGATAAAAGATGCGTGGCAGGCGTCAGCGCCGCAGAGCTCCCGAACGCCTCGGCGTTTGGTCAGGCCAATTAGGCAAGAAAAAATTTCCTCAACTTGATCTAAATCAAGGTGTTCTGTGCCAAGGGGTCGTATCTTCAAGGCAACAACGATGGATAATCTCAGTCAACCCCAACCCCACAGGAGGAGTCACCATGTTTTGTTATCAATGTGAACAGACCGCCAAAGGCCAGGGCTGCACCGTCCAGGGTGTCTGCGGCAAGAACCCCGACGTCGCCGCCCTTCAGGACCTGTTGGTCTATGCCCTCATCGGCCTCTCCCAAGTCGCGGTGGCAGGCCGCCAGGTGGGCGTCAGCGATAAAGACGTGAACGTCTTTACCCTGCAAGCCCTCTTTGCCACCCTCACCAACGTGGATTTTGACCCCAGCCGCTTCGTCAGCTGGATCAACGATACCGTCAAACACCGGGAAGCCTTAAAGGTCAAGGTCAAGGCCGGCGGCGGCAACGTTGCTATTCCCAGCCCCGCCGCCACCTTAACCCCGGCTCCGACGCTCGCGGGCCTGATCGCCCAAGGCGAACAGTTGGGCATCAAGACCTTTCCGGCCCCGGATGCCGATGCCCTGTCCTTGAAACACATCATCCTCTTCGGCGCCAAAGGGGTGGCCGCCTATGCCGACCACGCCCAGATTTTAGGCCAGGAAGATGAAAAAGTCTATGCCTTTATTCATGAAGCCTTGGCCGCCATGCTGAATCCCGACCTGGGCGTCTCCGACCTCATCCCCATGGCCATGAAGTGCGGCGAAATGAACCTGCGGGCCATGGAACTGTTGGATGCCGGCAACACCGGCCGCTATGGCAACCCGGTACCCACCAAAGTCCCTCTGGGGGCCAAAAAGGGCAAGGCCATCCTGGTCTCCGGCCACGATCTGGCCGATATGGAAATGATCCTGAAACAGACCGCAGGCAAAGGCATCTATGTCTATACCCACGGCGAGATGCTCCCCTGCCACGGCTACCCGGAGCTGAAGAAATATCCCCATTTCTATGGCCACTTCGGCACCGCCTGGCAGAACCAGATCAAGGAATTCCCCAACTTCCCGGGCGCCATCATCATGACCACCAACTGTATCCAGCGGCCGGCCGATTCCTATAAAGACCGCATCTTTACCACCGGCCTAGTGGGTTGGCCGGGCGTCAAACACATCGCCGACAAGGATTTCACCCCGGCCATCGAGAAGGCGTTGGAACTGCCCGGCTTCCCCGCCGACACCAACGGCCGCTTTGTCATGACCGGCTTTGCCCGCAACGCCGTCCTGGGCGTGGCCGGTGCCGTCATCGACGCGGTGAAGAACAAACAGATCCGCCACTTCTTCCTGGTGGGCGGCTGCGACGGCGCCAAACCGGTCCGCAACTACTACACCGAATTCGTCGAAAAGGCTCCCAAAGATACGGTCATCCTGACCCTGGCCTGCGGCAAGTTCAAGTTCTTTGACAAACAACTGGGCGACATCGGCGGCATCCCCCGCCTCCTGGACGTGGGGCAGTGCAACGACGCCTACTCCGCCATCCAGATCGCCGTGGCCCTGGCCAACGCCTTCGGAGTCGGCGTCAACGACCTGCCCCTGTCTCTCATCCTCTCCTGGTACGAGCAAAAGGCGGTGGCCATCCTGCTGACGCTGCTTTACCTTGGTATCAAGAACATCCGCCTGGGCCCCAGCCTGCCGGCCTTTGTGACGCCCAACGTCCTGGATTTCCTGGTGAAGAATTTTGACATTAAACCCATCACCACGGCGGCAGAAGACCTAAAGGCGATTTTAGGATAAGTGGTCAGTGGGCAGAGGTCAGTGGTTCGCAGGAACCTCCTTCCTCCATCCCTGGCAACACCAATCGGCTGGAAAGAGGATCAGACCCTGGCCTCTGGCCCCTCTGACGGATATTGGAACTTTTCTGCAATCTGTTGGCTTCACTGTAAATTCATGAGGAGAAATACCATGCAATGCCCCGGACAAGACACCCGCTACTGGAAGCCGGGGGCTGTCTTTGAAACCACCTGCCCCAAATGCGGCGGCGAAATGGAATTTTTTAAGGACGAAGCCAGCCGGCGCTGCAAAAAATGCGGCGAACGGATGCTCAACCCGAACATGGACTTTGGCTGCGCTGCCTACTGTAAGTATGCGGAACAATGCTTCGGCTCGCTGCCGGCGGAACTCTTGGCCGGTCGGGAAGACCTGTTCAAAGACCGGGTGGCCATCGCGGTGAAGCGTTATTACGGCCGGGATTTCAAACGCATCGGCCGGGCCACCCGGGTAGCCCGCCATGCCGAGGCCATCGGCAAGGCGGAACGGGGCAATCTGGCGGTCATCCTCACCGCCGCCTATCTCCACGAAGTGGATGACGCCGAGGCCCCTGACCGGCCCACGGCCCGGCGTCTCTTGGCGGAGCTGTTGGCCCCGCCCCCCTTGATTGAAGAAGTGTGCGGCTTGTTGGCTGACGCTGGTGCGGATGGAGACCTGAATATACAGATCTTTCGGGATGCCAAGCAATTGGCGGAGCTGGAGGAGCTCTATAAAGAAAAACCCTTGACGGTTGCGGAGCTGGACGCCCTGGTGGCAGCCCAGTTCCGCACGGCCGGTGGCCGGGAAGTGGCCGCCAAAGAACTGCGCAAATGCTGTCTGGCCCCGCCGACAGCCTAACCATGGAGAATTATCATGAAAGTCATGAGAAAAATTATCGAGATTGATCAAGACCTGTGTGACGGCTGCGGCCAATGCGTGCCGTCCTGCGCCGAGGGGGCCATCCAGATCGTGGATGGCAAGGCCCGTTTGGTCGCCGAGAAATACTGCGACGGCCTGGGCGCCTGCCTGGGCGACTGCCCCACCGGCGCCCTAAAGATCGTGGAGCGGGAGGCCGAGGATTTTGACGAACACGCCGTAGAGGAATACCTCAAAACCCTGGCCACCACAACCCCCCAACCGGCCCCGACCTTGGCCTGCGGCTGCCCTTCGGCCCAGGTGCAGACCTTTGGCCCTGCAGCCATGGGCGTCTGCAAATCCTTGGAACCCAAAGACCGGCTCTCGGCCCTGACCCACTGGCCTGTGAAGATCAAATTGGTGCCGCCCACCGCGCCCTTTTTGCAACATGCCGATCTCTTGGTATTGGCCGATTGCGGGCCCATCGCCTACCCGACTGTCCATACGGACCTCATGCCCAGCAAAGTGGTCCTTATCGGCTGCCCCAAATTCGACAACGTGCCGGAGTACATCGCCAAGTTTGCCGAAATCTTTCAAAAGGCGGACATCAAAAGCGTCACCACCGTCATCATGGAAGTGCCCTGCTGCGCCGGTCTGGCCTATATTGTGGAACAGGGCATGGTCAAAGCCGGGAAGCGGATCCCCCATGAACAGGTGGTCATCAGCACCCAGGGCGAGATCTTGGCCCGGGAGAAGCTGGCGGCCTGAAAGACAGGAAAAGGGAGAAGGGATAGGGGAATTGGGAAATCGATGCCCCCCCTTCTCCCGCTTTTTTTGTTTTTACTACTAGTTGTCCCCAATCCCCCGCCATGCCCATGGGCCGTTCTGAGGGCAGCACAGCTTCCTCTCCTCCCAGATGGCACTGTCAAATCGCCTTGCTTTGCGATATAATAAAGGGTGAGTTCATTGCGCCATGAAGGAGGAAACCTGTGCAAGCCTTGGCTATTTCTGGATCACCCCGTAAAGAGGGCAATACCTGGCAATTATTGCACGTGGCCCTGGAGGTTCTGGCGGCCGAAGGGCTTGAGACCGAATTTGTGTCGTTGCATAACAAGGTCATTCACCCTTGCCTGGCCTGCGGCACCTGTCAGAAAAAACAGAATCAGTGTGTGCAGGAGGATGATTTCCAGGAAATCCTCCCAAAAATGCACCTGGCCGATATCCTGTTGGTGGGCTCCCCGGTCTATTTCGGGTCAGCCACACCCAACCTCATGGCCCTGCTGGACCGGGCCGGCTACATCGCCCGCTACGGCGATAATCGCTTTTTCCGGAAAGTCGGCGCCCCCATCGTGGTGGCCAGACGGGCGGGCGTAAATTTTACCTATGCCCAATTGCTATTCTTTTTTATGATCATGGGCATGGTCGTCCCCGGCTCCACCTACTGGCCCATTGCTTACGGCTTAAAACCAGGCGAGGTCCTGCAGGACGCCGAAGGAGTAGAGACCGTTAAGAACCTGGCCAAAAATCTGGCCTGGGCCGCAAAAAAACTCCGGTAGCATTTTCTAAAAAATGTTATACTAATAATTTAAGAAGGTGAAGTCTGGCAATCGGCAAACTCGGCGGCGCACTTTTTAACGCCCCAAAGTGCGTACCTTTCTTGGCAACCTGTGGGCTCAAGAGTGGCGCAGGATGGTGGTAGGTTTAGTAAAGTAGGAAGAATGAAGACGTTACCCAGCATTGGTATTAGAGATGCAAAAAGAGAAATAATATTTGTCCAGGGGGGCATGGGTATCGGCATTTCGTTGGCCCCTTTGGCCCGGGCTGTGGCCCGCCGGGGCGGTATTGGTACCATCTCCAGCGCCGGTCTGGCGGCCATCGTCAGCAAGCGTTTGGGCCGCAAGGTCAATGATCGGGAAGCGGCGGCCATCGAGGTGGCCGAGGCCAAACAGGGGGGCGGCTGCATTGCCATCAACATCATGGTAGCCTTGCACCAAGCCTTCACCGATTCCATTTTGGGAGCCCTGGACGGCGGGGTGGACGCCATCATTCTGGGGGCCGGCCTACCCACCAACCTCCCGGAAGAGCTCGCCACCTCGGAGGTAGCCCTCATCCCCATCGTCTCTTCGGTCAAGGCCCTGCGTATCATTCAGCGGCGCTGGCTGGAGCGGCTGCAGCGGCCGCCCGACGCCGTCATCCTGGAAGGTCCTCTGGCCGGCGGCCATTTGGGATTTTCTCCCCAAGATGTGGACAAAGAAGAGTTCCGGCTGGAGAAGCTTTTCGGGCCGGTAAAGGAATTTGCCCAGAAAAACGGCGATTATCCGGTTATTGTGGCCGGCGGCATCTATTATCATGACGACATCGTCCGCTGGGTCAACGAGTTCGGCGCCGATGGCGTGCAGATGGGCACCCGCTTCGCTGCCACCTACGAAAGCGGCGCCTCACCGGCCTTCAAGCAGGCCATCCTGGAGTGCAAAAAAGAAGATATCATTGTGGCTAATAAACCAGGTTCACCCTGCGGCCTGCCCTTCCGGATCATCAAAACCTCGCCGGGTTATCAGTTGGCCCTCACAAGAACCCGGCCTCCCAAGTGCAACCGGGGGCTGGTCCTGCGCAAAGACGAGGCTGGCAAGTTTACGGTCTGTTCGGCTAAAGACTCCCACAACAGCTTCTGCATCTGCAATGTCCTGTTGAGCGCCCATGGCTTTACTGACAAAGAAGAACCCATTTTTACCATCGGCGGCCGCGGCCACCTGGTGGACCGCATCCTCTCAGTGGATGAGCTGATGGACGAGTTGATCGGATTGAATGGCCTGCCCGCGGGCGGGTAAGGCAAAAGCAGGGGACTATCTCATGAAAAAAACAGGGCGGGCCCGGCGGCTCGCCCTGTTTTCGTCTTTTTGCGGCCTTGCTGCTTATGGCCCGAAGTTCATGCGGCTGGCAGCAGCCCTTATTGCGGGAAAGAGGGCCGGATGGCCGCCAACACCTCGGGGATGATGTCTGACCAGCCAAAGGGCATGAAGTGAATGCCCTGGCACATGGGGGCGATCTCCTTGAGGAGAGCAATGGTCATGGCCGTGGCCTTTTTCTTGTAATCGGCTTTTGGGACGCTATCCAGCTCCTTGATCCAGGCTTCCGGCACGGTGATGCCCGTGACGTTGTCGTTGATGAACTTGGCCATGCCCGGCGATTTAATCACCACCATGCCGAACATGACTGGCACTCCCAGCTTTTCCGCCTTTTTCATGAAGGTTTCAAATTGTTTGGGCTCATAGACCGGCTGGGTCTGAAAAAACTCGCAGCCCGCGGCCACTTTCTTTTCCATCTTCATAAGCTGCAGGTCCAGGGGCTCGAAGTTGGGGTTGGCCGCGGCGCCCAGGGCCAGGTTGGTGGCCTGGGAGAGCTTGTTGCCCATCATATCGTGGCCGGCATTCAGACCGGCGGCGATCTTCAACATCTGCACCGAGTCGATGTCAAACACCGGTTTGGCGGACTTATGGTCGCCGATTTTGATATGGTCGCCGGTGAGGCACAAGACATTGTCGATGCCCAGCGTGCAGGCGGCCAGGAGATCGGATTGGATGGCCAGGCGGTTGCGGTCCCGGCAGGTGATCTGGAAGATGGGCTCCAGGCCGAACTGTTTGGTCAAAACGGAGGCGGCCAGGGCGCCCAAGCGCATGGTGGCGCCTTGATTGTCGGTAATGTTGACGGCATGGACATAATCTTTGATGTCCAGAGCCTCTTTGATATAGTCCGGGGGCGGGCCGCCATTGAGACGGGAGCAGCCTTTCACCGGACCCACTTCGCCGGTGATGACGAAAGTCTTTTTCTGGAATAGTTCCGTGAGTTTCATGCACACCTCCCCTCTTTAATGTAGAGGACCCGGGGTTTGGCCATCTTGCTGTAATCTTTGGGCTCCATGTAGCGTTTCAGCTGCTCCAATTCACCGAGAGCGGCCATGCGATTGTAAATCAAGACCCAGGCGCAGTCCCGGTCAGGGTCCACTTCGCACTTGCCGTTTTCGGAACCGCCACAGGGGCCGTTCAAGAGGCTCTTGGCGCATTTGGTCACCGGACAGATGCCGCCCGTTTCGTTCAAGATACACTGGCCGCACTCTTGGCATTGCTCCATGGCCATGACGCCTGGAATTACCATATCCATGTGGCCGACGGAGTCCAGACCGACCTTCACCGGGATGGTCAAACCCATTTCCTCGGTGGTCTGGCGAGCGATCTGCACCGCGCCGCCGCAGCCCAGAACGATCATGGCATCTGCTGCAGCAATCTGGTCTTTACAGGGATTGAGAAAGTTCCGGGAGTGCATGATGTTGCAAGTGCGCTCGGGGCTCACCTCCACGGTGACTTCTTTGCCTTCTTCTTTTAATGTGGCTGCCAATTCCTTGACTTGGTCCAAGCCGCCGGTCATACAGACCTTGGCACAGCCGTCGCAGCCCACCACGGCGATTTTTTCATAACCTGCCAAGGCCTGCAGGATTTCCTCCAGGGGTTTTTTCGTCGTACCGATCATATCTTTCTCCTTCAACGACCCAAAGGGATTGCCAGCGAGAGCTTTCTTGCCCCGCGGACAAACGTTGCCCTTGGCCGTTCTCAGCTCATTAAGGGGAAAAAATTTTACAGGAGCACATCATGCTTACTCTCGCCCCCGACTTGTGCCTGACACGAAGTTGACCCGAGACTGCAAGATGTACGGAGTGCTGGCAAGGAGGTTTTTAGCCCCTAACTGGAGGCGGGCACCGCCCACCACCGGCGGAACAATTGCGAGTTTTCACGGCGCTCCTCGACTTGAGTGGTTAGCTGGCTGCAGCCCGGGACTGTCATGCGGCGATCCTGGTGGTGGTTCGGGAGGCCACAGCAATAATAATATGTTTCGCAACTAAAGTATAATTCCTCTGCTTCTTCAGGTCAAGGCTTAAATGAGCATTTGATCATTATCGTGGGAGGCCGGCGCTGCGGTTGTGATCGTTGGCAAATCAACTTCAGGGCCTGCCAAGCTTTCCGGCAGGATGGTCATATAAGATAGAGATTTCCAGACAAATACCTTGGCAAGGCTAGCTGGCCATCGATCTGCGGGAACAAGAGGTACCAGCAGAGACAATATGGTTTAGCCAAAAATGAGCCAGCCCGGCTTGAAGATAATAATAACGCCGATGGCCAGCATGGCCAGGCCGCCCACCAGACTGGAGAAGCGGCTGTAGGTGCCGGTCAGGCCGGTTATCTGCAGGGTGGCCATGGCCGTAATGAAAACAATTAAATCGTCGAGCATGAAAATGAGAATATAAAGGAGGATGTACAGGTAGTACTGCCAGACCGTCAGGTTGTTGAGGGTCAGGACTTGCAGAAAGACCACCGGCAGACTGGCGGAGCAGACCAATTCTACCAGATTGACGGCAAAGGCCAGGAGGATAATGCCTCCCAGGGCCAGCCAGAATTTTTCCTGGCTGGTGATTTCTTTCAGTCGCTGAAAAACCCGCTGGCGCCGCTCTGCATGGGTGACTTTGCAGACCCCGGCCTCTCCCCAAAAAAACTCCTTCAGGTTGTAAACCCCGGCCACCAGGGCAATCAAGCCGACCCCCAAACGCACCCAGAACACCAAACCAAGGAACATGAGGAGATTGAGCCAGGCGGTCATAAAGAGAAAATAGACCGCCGCGGAGACCAAGATAAAGACCGCCCCTAAAATCCACATACGCCAGCGGTCCTTTAACCCCAGGAGCAGGCCGATGAGAAAGACCAGGACCCACATGGCACAGGGGTTGAACCCATCCACCGCCCCCATCATCAGGGTAAACAGGGGCAGGGAGACGGTGCGGGTGTGGACTTCTCCAAAGATGGGCAAGGTTATGGTTTCGGGCACCAATTTTTCTGCAGCCGGATGGGGCTGGCCCCCAGGAGAGTTGAGATCGGCCACCACGTCTGGGCCGGGATTGGCCAGATATTCTTGGACCGCCGCCGTGATGGCCGCGCCCGTCGTCTGCTCGTCCAGCCAGCCGCTCAAAGAGCGTTGGCCGATGACGGTAAAGGGCACGCCCCGCACCTGCACCTCCAAACGTTGGGCCACCCGTTCCAGCAAGGCCCGGTTGGCAGCTGCGGTGCTGATTTCATAAAAATGCAGGCGCACCTGCGGGTAATCTTGGGCCAACCGCTGCAAGAACTCCTTCTCCCGCTCACAATGGGAACAGTTAAGAGCCCAGAAAAGGTGGATGTTGACGGTGGGTTCGGCCGCCCGACCGCCTGGCGAAGGCAGGATGAGAACCAACAACAGCCAACCCAGGCAAAAGATCGGGAACAGGGAAAAACTAGCATATTTTTTCATCAGCACATCTCATTGATCTTCGGGGAGTGGAGGAAAATCTACCGCACGGCTGCCAAGTCTGCCGTGCCCCGATCATTCCTGTCAGGATTCTGTTTAATTCTACCATACGCCAGCAGCCGGCGGCAGAGAAAGAGCGGCCGGCACCGCACCCTGGAAGGGCAAAATCCTGGAATTATCCTTGCCCATCAGGTGCTGGAATGTGATATAAAAAGAAAAATAGTATAGAAGGACGTCTCGGCATGGCTGCTCCCCGCACCCGCTTTTCTCCCAGCCCTACGGGTTATTTTCATATCGGCGGCGCCCGCACCGCCCTCTTCAATTGGCTTTATGCCCGGCACTACCAGGGCACCTTTATCCTGCGCATTGAAGATACCGACATGGAGCGCTCCCAAAAGCTCTATGAAGATGATATTTTGGCCAGCCTGCAGTGGCTGGGGTTGGACTGGGATGAAGGTCCCTACCGCCAGAGCCAACGCCTGGACACCTATGAGTTTTATGCCCGGGAATTGTTCAATCGCGGTGCTGCCTATTACTGCGACTGCCCTCCGGAAGTCCTGGAGCAGCAGCGTCAGGAAGCCCTGGCCAAGAAGGAAAAACCGCGGTATAACGGCCGTTGCCGGGAGCGGCGGCTGGCGTCCGGGCCGGACCGGGCGCTGCGCTTCCGCTGTCCCCGGCAAGGCGTCACCCACTGGCACGATCTCACCAAAGGCCCCATCGCCTTTGACAATGCCGAGCTGGACGATCTGGTCCTGGTGCGAGCCGACGGCGTGCCCACCTATAACTTTGCGGTGGTGGTGGATGACATCACCATGAATATCAGCCATGTCATCCGGGGAGATGATCACGTCCCCAACACCCCCCGGCAGATCCTCATCTATGAAGCCCTGGGCGCCACCTTGCCCCAGTTTGCCCACATCCCCATGATCCTGGGGCCGGATCGGGCCAAGCTCTCCAAACGCCACGGCGCCCCCTCGGTCATGGATTACAAGAAAATGGGGTATCTCCCGGACGCCATGGTGAATTTTCTGGCCCGCCTGGGCTGGTCCCACGGCGACCAGGAAATCTTCAGCCGGGAAGAGTTGATCCGCTTTTTCACCCTGGAGCATGTGGGCAAGGCGGCCAGCATCTTTGACACGGAAAAACTCTCCTGGCTCAACGGCCACTATCTGCGGGAGACCCCAGCCGGGAAGCTGGCGCCGCTGCTCCGAGAATTCCTGGCCCAGATCGGCATTCAGACCGAGGTTTCGGAGCGCCTGCTTAAGATTGTCCGCACCCTGCAGCCCCGGGCCCATACCTTGGCGGACATGGCTGAACAGGCCCGCTTTTATTTCCAAAGCCCCCGACCCTACGAGGAAAAGGCCGCGGCCAAGTTTCTCACACCGGCGATCAAGCCGGTTTTGCAGACCATCAGCCAGCGCCTGGCCCAGCTGCCGGCCTGGACGGAAACAGAAATCAACGCCCTCTTTCAAGAGGTGCAAAAAGACTCGGACCGGAAGATGAAAGAGATTGCCCAGGCGGTGCGTCTGGCCCTCACCGGCCGGACGGCCAGCCCGGGATTATATGAGATCATGGAAATTCTCGGACCAGAGGAGGTCCAACGGCGCCTACAGACGGCCATGGAGGCCTGTCGGTAAGGGTCAATGCCATCGAATAAGACTTGCCATCCCTTTGCCATCCGGAGCAGCCCCCGGCGGCGAAGGATCTCCTCATGTATAATTGTCGCGCCGACATTCGTGTCTGCCGGTAGCGCCGACATTCTTGCCTGCGCTGTGCTCCCAAATACCGCCAAGCTGAATTTTCCCGCTGCGCGGGTGACGTATACAAGGAATGGCCATGAGAAGGAGGTTATCATGACTGCATCTGAAAATTATCGTGGCAAACAAACGTTGCTCAATCTTGTCATCTTTGCCCTTTTGGCCCTGGCCATGCTGAATGGCAACTGGATTATCACCGTCGGAGCCGTGCTGGCCGCCACCGCCGTGGCGCTCTATGCGTCCACCACCCAACCTGCCCCGCCCGCCGATGACCACAGCCATCATTAAAGTGTAATGATGAGCAGTTAAGCGAGGTATGAGGTAAAGGGGGAGAGGAAAAAGGCTTGTTGGCCTTGCGGCGTTCTGCGGGCGGCTGAATATCGTCATCAAGGTCAAAGTTTTTCCTCGTCCCTCATCCCTCATCCCTATTGCCTATTTTAAGGAGGGAGCCATGCGTATTGCACTGCTGGGCCAGGCGGCCTTTGGCGCGGATGTTTTCAAGGCGTTGCACCCCCGTTATGACATCGTCGGTGTCTTTTGTCCCCCCGATGCCCCTAAGGGCAAGGTGGACCCGCTGAAAGAGGCGGCCCTGGCCGCGAACGTCCCGGTCTGGCAACCCCGGCGCATGAAAGACCCGGAGGCCTTTGAGGCCATGAAGAAACTGGCTGCGGACCTGGCCATCCTGGCCTTTGTCACTGACATTGTGCCCGGCCGGGTCCTGGATTTGCCCCGGTTAGGAAGCATCTGTTACCACCCGTCTCTTCTCCCCAAGCACCGGGGGGCTTCCGCCATTAATTGGGCGATCATTGAAGGGGACACCAAGACCGGCCTGACCATTTTTTGGGTGGACGAAGGTATTGACACCGGCGACATCCTTCTGCAGAAGGAAGTGGACATTGATCCGGATGATACCACCGGGACGGTTTATTTCAATAAACTTTATCCTTTGGGGATCGAGGCCATCGTTGAGGCGGTGGATCTGATTGCAGCCGGCAAGGCGCCCCGCATTCCCCAGGATCACAGCAAAGCCACCTATGAGCCGCCCTGTGACGACAAAGTGGCCGATATTAATTGGTCCCAGCCGGGTCGGGTGGTCTACAACTTCATCCGGGGCTGCGATCCCCAGCCCGGGGCGACCACCACCTTCCGGGGGGAAAAAGTAAAATTTTTCAATGCCAAATATATTCCCCTGGCTCACGGTGCCGCGGCCGGGGAAATCCTGGCGGTGGCGCCCCAGGGTCTGACCATCGCCGTGGCCGAGGGCGCCATCACGGTGGGCCGCCTGCGCACCAAGGGGTTGGGCAAAGTCAAGGCCGAAGAGTTTATCAAGGCCCTGGACCCCCAGGTCGGCGAGAGATTTGGCAGCTGATTACAGGCTGTTACAAAACCTCTTTCCATGTCATCCTGAACAAAGTGAAGGATCTATAATCATTTGAAAAGACAAGATTCTTCGCTGCGCTCAGAATGACAGAGAGACAACTTCTTAGGTTCTGCAACAGCTTCTAGGTTTTGGCAAAAGGGGCTGGAAAACCGGCGGGGTGACAGATATGGGCCGCCGTGCTGATGGGTTGGGTCGCCGCTCGGGAGATCGGCGCTACGAAGGAGATCGGCGTTCAGGGGGCGGCAGGGAGAAGGCCGGGCTGGGAGCGGGAAAAACGCAACTCTTCTTGAGATGATGCCATGGACGATGCGCACCGGCAGTTGCTCCGGCAGCTGCCGAAAGTAGATGAACTGATCGAGCATTTTAGGCAGCAGGCCATCGGCCGGCAGGCGCCGCGGCGGGTCCTGACCCAGGTGATCCGCCAGGTGTTGGAGCAGACCCGGCAGCGCTTGCTGGCCTGGCCCAGTGCCGAGGTGCCGGCGATCTTCGATAAGGTTGGCCTGTGGCACGAGATTGCCGAGCAGCTGGCCAAAACCCAACGGCCGCATCTGATGCCGCTGATCAACGCCAGCGGGGTGATTATCCACACGAATTTGGGGCGCTCACCGTTGGCCGAGGCGGCGCTAGAGCAGATTGTCAATGTGGCCCGGCATTACTCCAACCTGGAGTATGACCTGGCCGCGGGGCAGCGAGGGTCGCGGCACAGCCACCTGGAGCATATCCTGCGGGAGTTGACCGGCGCCGAAGCGGCCCTGGTGGTCAATAACAACGCCGGCGCGGTGTTTTTAACACTCAACACCATGGCCCGGGGGCGGGAGGTCATCGTCTCCCGGGGGCAGTTGGTGGAGATCGGCGGCTCGTTCCGGATGCCGGACGTCATGCGGGCCAGCGGCGCCATCCTGCGGGAGGTGGGGGCCACCAATAAAACCCATCTTTATGACTACGAAAATGCCATCGGTCCCGAGACGGCCATGCTCATGAAGGTGCACACCAGCAATTTTCGCATCACCGGGTTTACCAAAGAGATTGGGCTGGCCGAACTGGTAGCTTTGGGACAGAAATATAGCCTGCCGGTGGTGGAGGACCTGGGGAGCGGCTGTTTCATCGATTTCAGCCGTTATGGCCTGGAAAAAGAACCCACGGTAACCGAAGCCCTGGCCACCGGCGTGGACCTGGTGCTGTTCAGCGGCGACAAGCTGTTGGGCGGGCCGCAGGCCGGGCTGGCGGTGGGCAACAAGATTTACGTGGATCAGCTGAAGCGCAATCCCCTGACCCGGGCGCTGCGGCCGGATAAACTGACCCTGGCCGGGCTGGAGGCCACCTTGCGGCTGTATCGGGATGAGCCCCAGGCGTTGGCGGCCATCCCCACCTTGCGGATGCTGACCCAGCCGGCCGGCGAGGTGAAACGCCGGGCCCAGAGCCTGGCCCGCCGGCTGCGGCGCCGGGTGGCGCCGGAGACCCAGATTTCTCTTGTTCCCACCGTGGCCCGAGTGGGCGGAGGCTCTTTGCCTCAGATAGAACTTCCCAGTTGGGCCCTCACATTAGTCCATCCGGGTTGGCCAGCCCATAAACTGGACCGGGCCTTACACGAGACCACGCCGCCGGTGATCGGCCGGGTGGAACATCAAAAGCTGCTGCTGGACGTGCGCACCATCCTGCCGGAGGATGAGGCGACATTCCTGACGGTGCTTGCCGGTTTGTTGCGCAACTCTGAGGCCATCTCGTGAACCGCCCGGTCCGGGAAGCAAAAGACTCGACTACCGTATTGGCCAAAGGGGCCGAGATTGAGCTGAGCATTGAGAAGCTGGCCTTCGGCGGCCAGGCCCTGGGGCGCTTTGGGGGTCTGGTGGTCTTTGTGGACCACGGCCTGCCGGGGCAGCGGTTGCGGGTGCGGCTCACCAAAAAAAAAGCGACGTATGCCGAAGCCACGGTGCTGGCAGTGTTGGACCAGTCGCCCCATTATGTGCCGCCTCGCTGCCGCCACTTCGGCCTGTGCGGCGGCTGCCGTTGGCAGGACCTGGCCTATGAGGCGCAACTGCAGTGGAAACAGCAGCACGTGCGGGAGTGCCTGGCGCAATTGGCAGGCTTGCGGCCCGAAGACGTGGCTGCGGTGGCGCCGTCGCCGGAGCTCTGGTATTACCGCAACAAGATGGAGTTTACCTTTGCGCCCCGGCCCTGGCTGCCGGAAGCGGAACTGGCCGCGGGTGCTGATCCCGAGGCCCAGGGTGCGGCCCTGGGCCTGCATGTGCCCGGTTCTTTCCAGCGGGTCTTTGACGTGGCGGAATGCCATCTGCAGTCGCCGCAGACTGCCCCTATTGTGGGGGCGATCCGGCAGTTTGTGCGGGACAGCGGCCTGCCAGCCTATGACACGCGGCGGCATACGGGTTTTTGGCGGTTTGTAGTGCTGCGGGAGGGCAAGCGCACCGGCGAGCAGCTCCTCTGGCTGATTACCACGGCCCAGGGCGACCACCATGCCGTCGACCGCCTAGCCGCCAGGGTCAGGGAGGCCTTCCCATCGATAACCACCCTGGTGCATGGCGTGAGCGGCAAAAAAGCCCAGGTGGCCCAGGGAGAGAGCAGCCGGGTGTTGTGGGGGCCTGGTTATGTGGAGGAGGAGTTGTGCGGCCGGCGCTACCGCATTTCCCCGGCCTCCTTTTTCCAGACCAATACCATTGCGGCAGAGGCGCTTTATGAGGCGGTGGAGCGGCTGGCCGGCCTTACCGGTGCGGAAACGGTCTGGGACCTCTACTGCGGAGCCGGGAGCATCGCCCTGTCGTTGGCCGACCGAGCCCGGCGGGTGGTGGGCTTTGAGTTGGTGGAGGCGGCCATCCAGGACGCCTATATCAACGCCCGGCTGAACGGTGTGGACAACTGCCAGTTCATTGCTGGCGATCTCAAGGACTGCCTACGGCAGGCCATGAATTCCCCCCATTATGTCCGCCCTGACGTCATCATTACCGACCCGCCGCGGGCGGGCATGCACCCGCAGGTCATCCAGGCCATCCTGGAGCTGGCGCCGCAAAGGATCATCGCCGTGTCGTGCAACCCGGCGACCCTGGCAAGGGATTTGGCGTTGCTGCAGCCGCAGTATGAGGTGCTCAGGGTGGCGCCCTTTGATCTCTTTCCCCATACGCCGCATATTGAGGGCGTGGTGCAGTTGGAAAGAAAAGCTGCTGTTCTTTAAGGTCTGGGGGCCTGATCGGGGTTTGGCTGTCCTCTTTTAACGGGGGACCACCGTAGTCGTCGCTCGGGTTTTGGTTTTCATGACAGCGCGATTGTGTTAGAATGCACTTGGCCGAAGCTTGCGGCGGCAAATTTCTTGCATGGTGTGGCCTGTGAAAAAGACGGTTCGATTTCTGCCCTATGATATTGCCATTGAAGTTGAGGAAGGCGCCAACCTGCTGGCGGCCGCCATGGAAGCCGGGGTGCATATCAATGCCTCGTGTGGTGGCGAGGGCGTCTGCGGCAAGTGTAAGATTATCCTGGAGAGCGGTGAGTTAGAGAGCCAGCGGGGGGCCAGTCAGAGTACGGAAGAATGGCATCTAGGATTTCGATTGGCCTGTCAATCTCAGGTGCTGTCCGACGTGGTGGTACGTATCCCGCCGGAGTCGCTCTTTGAAAAGAGGCTCATGCGCCAGAAGCCGCCGGCTGCCAAGCTGCGGCCCATGCCGTTTGACGTAGCGGAGCTGAAGGAGACGGGCCGCTATGATCCGGCCTTCCAGAAGAAATTCCTGGCCCTGCCGCCACCGACATTCAGCGACAATATGTGTGATCTGCGCCGCTTGCGGGAAGGTCTGAAAAAGCAGTATCGCCTGGACAATATTACGGTGGATTTCGCCCTGACCAAGACCCTGGCCGAGGCTATGCGGCAGCAGAATTTCCAAGTCACCGTCACCCTGGATTTTGCCCAACGCCGGTCCCGCAAACCGCGGCTGGTGCGGGTGGAACCGGGGGACAGCACCAGCCAGCACTATGCCATCGCCATCGACATCGGCACGACCACGGTTTGGGGACAAATCATCGACCTGACCAATGGCACCATTGTTGATTCCTTGGGGGAATACAACGCCCAGATCAGCTATGGCGAGGATGTCATCAGCCGCATTATTTATGCCGGGAAACCCGGCGGCTTACAGCGGTTGCAAGAGGTGGTGGTGGCCACCATCAATTCGGTGATCCAGGCGCTCCTGAAGAAGTGCCAGCTGACGACGGATGATATTTCGCACCTGACCCTGGCGGCCAATACGACGATGACCCACCTTTTCCTGGGGGTTGATCCCAAATATATCCGCTTGGCGCCGTATGTGCCGACGTTGTGTTCGGTGCCGCCGGTGCGGGCCCGGGACCTGGGTCTGGCCGTGGCCGACCACGTCTACATCTATTGCCTGAGCTCAGTTTCCAGCTACGTGGGCGGCGATATCGTCTCGGGGGTCCTGGGTTCCGGCATGTATCAGGAAAACAAGCTGACGCTCTATATTGATATCGGCACCAACGGCGAGATTGTCGTGGGCAATAAAGATTGGATGGTCTGTGCGGCCTGCTCCGCGGGCCCGGCCTTTGAAGGGGGCGGCATCCGCTTCGGCATGCGGGCCAGCCGGGGGGCCATCGAAGACATCAGCATCAATCCGGAGACCGGTGAACCCATGCTCATGACCATCGGCATGGCCAAACCCAAGGGCATCTGCGGCTCCGGCTTGATCAACATCCTGGCGGCCCTCATGGAAATCGGCTTCGTTGATCCGAAGGGCAAATTCCGGGATGATCTGGACATCCCGCACATCCGCCAGGGCGAGAGCGGCCGGGAATACATCCTGGCCACGGCCGCCAACACCCAGATCGATCAGGATATTGTGCTGAGCGAAGTGGATATCGACAACCTCATGCGGGCCAAAGGGGCCATGTATGCGGGGTATATCACGCTGCTGGAGAGTGTCGGCCTCTCCATCCTGGATCTGGAACAAATCATCCTGGCCGGGGCCTTCGGCAGCTTTATTAATATTGAAAACGCCATTACCATCGGCCTGCTGCCGGACCTGCCTCTGGAAAAATTCACCTACGTGGGGAACGGCTCTCTGCTTGGGGCGACTATGGTGGCCTTCTCCCGGGACATGCTGGAAGAAGAGCGCCGGGTGGCGCAGATGATGACCAACTTCGAGCTTTCGGAGACCCCCAGTTTCATGGATCACTACATGGCGGCCCTGTTCCTGCCGCATACGAAAAGGGAGTATTTTCCGAACGTGTTGGCGCGGCTGGCGGGGTTTGGGAAAAGATGACCGTTTAATCGATGAATAATATGTTATTCCTACCAGTTTCAGTCTGTTGGGATAACTAAACTCCCTCCCCCAACCCTTTAGAGGAGGTGAGGGAGGCCCGGCGCCAAGGGGATGTGGCAACCGCCGCCCACCATGCCCCCATTTCTTGTTTGACTCCCTTGGCGGTTTAACCTGTCATCATCTGCAACGACCACTTGATGGACAGCCCTACTCCTGCCGCAGACGAAAAAGGAGTATTACCCTACGGTGATGGAGCGGTTGGCGGGGTTTGAGAAGAAATGAGATCATGGGACTTATATCATATCGCTAAAAATAATGGCCATAAATTTACTTCCGGAAATTATTCGAGATAACTACGAAATTTATGAATGGAAGCATGCCAGTGCCATTTTTCAGGGAGATTTTCCTTCTGAATACCAGGATATTATAGATTTATTAACAGACTTTAGGTTAAAAAAGAGTTGGATTACAAATCCGGGGGGAAGGAAACCAAAAGTTTCTGAATTTAATGATAACTATTTATATAGAAGAGGCTGGCGGGAAAAAAATTTCAAGACTCAAGTTGTTATCGATCAATCAATCATAGAATCACCTACTCATAAAGTTGATTGTTATAAAAACAGAGTAGCTTTAGAGATAGAATAGAATAATAAAGATCCTTTTTTTGACCGTGATCTCAATAATTTTAGGTTGTTATTCGACCTTCGTGCTATAAGTGTAGGCATTATTATTACCAGATGTGATGAATTACAAATTATTTTCAACGAATTAAGCCTAGGCGCCTCGTTCGGAGCTTCTACGACTCATGTAAGCAAATTACTGCCGAAAATTGAGGGAGGGGGTGGCGGGGGCTGTCCAATTTTGGTTTTTGGTATTTCCCGTTCCCTCTTCGAATAGGAAGCATCATCATGACTTCAGTCGCTGAAGATCTTCTGAACGCGGTCGGCGATAAAAAATTTGCCACTGTCTTGGCCGATCCCCCCTGGCAGTTTACCAACCGCACTGGCAAAATGGCCCCGGAACATAAGCGGCTGCGGCGTTATTCGACCATGGAGCTGCAAGAGATTAAAAATCTACCGGTGTCGACGGTTCTGGCAGACACCGGGCATCTTTATCTTTGGGTGCCTAACGCCCTCTTAGCGGAGGGGTTGGAGGTCTTGGTCGCCTGGGAGTTTACCTACAAAACGAATATCATCTGGTATAAGATCCGCAAAGACGGCGGCCCGGACCGCCAAGGTGTGGGGTTTTATTTCCGCAATGTTACCGAAATGCTTCTTTTCGGCGTCAAGGGTAGGAATGCTCGCACCTTGGCGCCGGGGCGCAGCCAGGAGAATATCATCATCCCCCCGAAGCGGGAGCACAGCCGCAAGCCGGATGCGCAGTTCTGGTTAATCGAAGCCTGCAGTCCCGGACCGTATATTGAACTTTTTGCCCGGGGGACGCGGCCGGGTTGGTTTGCCTGGGGGAACCAATCCCAGGAATATGCCCCGGATTGGCCGACCTATGCCAATAATTCGCAGGCTGAGCTTGCTTCTTTGAAGCAACTGAAGCTTATTTGAAGTTTTCCTCCAGCCCAGCAAAAATATCCTGGAGAACCTTTGAAACCTTATCTCTCCGATGATCCTCTTGAATTCATCCGCAACTGTGTCAGGCAAAGGAAAAACTTATGGGCCTATCATGTGAATATGCGTCTGGAAGGTCGTTTTATTTCCAGACTGGCCATCTTAGAATCCTTTGGGACATGTGATATTTAGAGCAATATCCATAAGATAAATATCTTCCCGGCTATCTCATTTATTCAAGATACCAGGAAGAGAGCTTCCATATCCTTATCGCTGTGGATATTAAGGAAGCGAATGTCAGGATTATCACTGCTTATCGTCCCAGTCATGAGGAGTGGGATGAACTTGGGCGGACAAGGAGGCAGAGACCGTGAGATGTACGGTTTGCGGGTCAACAGTAAAACCCTTGGTGACCGACTTGCCATTTAAGGTAAGTGAAACAACTGTTGTGATCTTAAAAAGCTTGCCGGTCTGGCAGTGTGACAATTGTAGTGAATATGTGCTTGACGATGCAGCCATGAGCCGTGTGGAAGATATCTTACGGCGGGTAAACGCTGCAGCGGAATTGGAGATCATCCGCTTTGCGGCTTAATCGAAAAAACATCGTCTGGAGTTTACTAAGAAAAGGAATGACGTGAAACCACACCTGCGCATCGGCACCCGGGGGAGCGCTTTGGCCTTGGCCCAGGCAACTCTGGTGCAACAACAGCTTCAAGAGCGATACCCCGGGATCAGCGTGGACCTGGAAATCATCAAGACTACGGGCGACAAGATCCAGGACGTGCCTTTGGCCAAGATCGGCGGCAAGGGGCTGTTTACCAAAGAGATTGAGCTGGCCATCCTGGCCGGCGAGGTGGACCTGGGGGTGCACAGTATGAAGGACGTGCCCACCGAGGTGCCCGAAGGTTTGGTCATCGGCATCACCACGGTTCGGGAGGACCCCCGGGACGCGTTTATCTCCAGGAAATATCAGGCGTTGGAGGAAGTGCCGCCTGGCGGCCGCATCGGCACCGGCAGTCTGCGCCGGCGGGCCCAGCTCCTGAACCGGTGCCCTGATCTGGAAATCGTGCCCCTGCGGGGCAACGTGGATACGCGGCTGCGCAAGCTGGTGGAAGAGAATCTGGATGCCGTTATCCTGGCCACTGCGGGGTTGCGGCGGTTGGGGCGGGCTGGGGAAATCACCGCCATCCTGCCGCCGGCGATCATGTTGCCGGCCATCGGGCAGGGGGCCTTGGGTCTGGAGTTTCGCCAGGACGACACCGAGACCCGGGAAATCCTGGCATTTTTGGACGATCCGGCCACCCGGGTGGCGGTGGCTGCGGAACGGGCCTTTTTAGCCCGGCTGGAGGGCGGCTGTCAGGTGCCCATTGCCGCGTATGGGGAGCTGCACGGAGATACCGTGCTCCTGGACGGCCTGATCGGCGATCTTACCGGCAGGCGCATCTTTCGGGAGCAGATTGCCGGTCCCCCGGAAGACGCAATTGTGCTGGGACAGCGGCTGGCGGAAAGGTTATTAGGCCAGGGCGGCGCCCAGATCTTGTCCGAAGTGTACGGCCGCTCTTTTTTTTAATGGGGAGGCGGAGCTGCCAGCCGCGCCGCAGCCGCAATTGCAAACATGTCAGCCTGTCTGTTACTCTCGGAGATTGTAGTATCAGCGCTAAGAAAGGGGCACCTGGCCAAAACATCCTCCCCCAATCCCAGCTCTGCTTTTTGGCTGCGGCACAAGGCAAGGTAAGGGTTTTCCCCTCACTGAAGAAAATGACCAGGGTTTGGCAACGGCCTATTAGGGCGCAGGTTTTCTCGGCTTTACCAGAGGCACAAAGGCCACCGGGGTGATGACCTCTTCCTTGAAAGTTGGGCCCTGTTTGGTGAGGCGCAATAGGTATTGGGGGCCCAACATCGGTCCCACCGGAATGACCAGGCGGCCGCCGTCTTTGAGCTGCTCTTTCAGGGCCGGGGGGACCTCGGGGGCGGCAGCCGTTACCAGAATGGCATCAAAAGGGGCATGCTCCGGCCAGCCCTGGTACCCGTCCCCGGTTTTTACCGTCACCTGGGAGTAGCCCAGCCGGGCCAACCGATCCGCAGCGGCCTGAGCCAACTCCGGGACCAGTTCAATAGTGTATACCTGGTCGGTCAGCTGCGCCAGGATGGCGGCCTGATACCCCGAACCGGTGCCCACTTCCAGAACCCGCTGGCCGGGCCGGATCAGGGCCGCCTGGGTCATCAAGGCGACGATATACGGTTGCGAAATGGTGGCCCCGTGGCCGATGGGCAGGGGTGTATCATCATAGGCCTGGCTCTCGAGCTCCACCGGTACGAAGCGGTGTCGCTCTACCGCCGCCATGGCCGCCAAAACCTGGGCATCGGTGATGTCCCGCCCTTTGAGATCCCGATCCACCATGCGCCGCCGAGCCTCAGCATACCGGTCGGCCTCAGCTCCAGCCAGGACCACGCCCGCCGCCAGAAGCAACCCCAACCAGACCCCGAGCCAACACCACGCTGCCTTCATACACCACCTCCTTGGTCATTCGGTATCCTGAGACGCTTCCTGTAAGGCCGCAGCGATGCGGGCCCGCAACGCCGCGATGGTGGCCGCGTAGTTTGCGGTCCCAAAGATGGCACTGCCGGCCACAAAGATTTCGGCCCCGGCTTGAGCCAAATCGCCGATCGTCTCCAGATTGACGCCGCCGTCCACGGCAATCCGCACCGGACAGCCCGCCTCCGCCACCATCTGCCGCACCTTCTGCACCTTGGCAAGCATCGCCGGGATAAAGCTCTGGCCGCCGAAGCCCGGATTGACCGTCATAATTAGGACCATATCCGCTTCGGCGAGGACATAGGCGATGGCCTCCGGCGGCGTCGATGGATTCAAGACCACGCCGGCCTGACAACCCAACCGCCGGATTTCCGAGAGGGTGCGGTGCAGATGCGGTGAAGTCTCCACGTGCACGGCAATGAGATTGGCCCCGGCCTGGGCAAAATCCTCCAGATACCGCTCCGGTTGGGTAATCATCAGGTGGACATCGAAGGGCACCGCCGTCAACGGCCGCAGCGCCGCAATGACCGGCGGGCCGATGGTAATGTTGGGGACAAAATGCCCGTCCATAACGTCCAGGTGCAGCCAGTCGGCGCCGGCCGCAACCACAGCAGCAATCTCTTCCCCCAGACGGTCAAAATCTGCGGAAAGGAGGGAAGGAGCGATGATAGCCATGCCTGTGCTCCAAAAAGTTCGGTTTTTCGTTCCGGCGGCGAGATAACCCCATAAATCCTGGCAGGTCAGCCAGCCAAAACGGTTCTGCCTAACATCTAGCCGCCTTCATCATATCAAGGCGGTTGCCGCGGGAAAACCAAAAAATCCGGGCAGCGGCCAGAGCCGCACAGCTATGCCGGCATAGGCGACGGCGACGGTGCATCTGCCCCGGCGGCCGCAATTGCCGTCAGCTGATGGAAAAACAGTTGGACGAATTTGCCGGAGACCACCTCCGGGAGAAGAAAGCGTGGGGGAGTTAATACGCTCTCGCTGCCGGAGAAGGCCGCGAAGACCCGCTGGGAGAGGGTCTGCAGGGCAGCAACCACGCGGTTCTTCAGGTCCGGCGGAGCGGTGCCGGGCAGGTCAAAGAGGCGACAGGCCAGCGGCCGGCTGGGAAAAATCAGGCATTCGTCATAGGCATTCAAGGGACAGAGGAAGTTGGCGGCCCGGTACGCGGCCTGGAAGGGTTCGCTCTCAACATCCCCCGTTGCCTTGACCTCTTTGACGACCCGGAGGGCGGCCACCGCCCGGTCCACAATCTGTTGGCGATCTCTGCGGCCCAGATGGGCATTCATGATATGGTGGAGATAGACCGCTTCGATAAAGGTCAGCCGCACTGGTTCCCGGCAGCAGCGGTTATGACCTTGACCGCATAGAGTTTGTCTGCCCTCCTCCTCCAGATGCTGGTCCACTTCCTCCCAAATTTCCTCCAGTTCAGCGAAATACGGGAATAGATCGACCATCTGTTTGCTCTCCAGGGACGGCTCCCGGATGGTCAGGGGTTTCTCTTTTTTGCCATATTTGCGGATGAACCACCACTGATCGAAATTGGCCGGCTTGGATTTCAAGCCTTTCAGCTTTTTCCCGGCCAATTTGTGGCCCAAACCCTTGCGCAGCAGATAGGCATTGACCACGGTGCCGGTACGGCCAAGGCCGTAGCGGCAGTGCACCAAGACTTTTTTCCCTAAAAACAGGCATTCGTCCAGCCAATCCAGGGCCTTTTCCAATTCCTGGAGGTCTGGTGCCTCTTCATCAGGGATAGGAAAATAATAGACCTCAAACCCGGCATCAGCTTCGATCCAGTGCAGGTCGCAAAATTCCGCACAGAGATTCAGGATGGCGTTGATCCCCTGTTCTTTGAGACTGTCCAGAGCCTCATAGGACATGGGCGCCTGTCCAACCGCCAGATTGTCGGTGAGCCAATCAAGTTGGTAAACAGATTTTTTCATAGTCGGCCATTTGGTTCAGTATCGAGTTCCAAGAAAATGCCAGCTTGGCGGACCGTTGTTAGTGGTCCGTGGCCCGTGGTCAGTCAAGCAATGCATTTGTTTTTTGGCTCACGGCTCACGAATTTTCATGACGCGCGAGACTGAGATCAGTAATGACCATGCAGCGATTATCGACAACCCCTGCCCCAACCCGACTGGCAAGAACACCGGCGCTTGATCTGTCTCAGGTTAGCAGATGGCCGTAGCGTTCCTGAAAAGAGGTTACCAGCGCGGCAACGTCCGCCTCGGTGGTCAGCGCCATATCCAGCAACTGGCATTTGCCCTGCAAAAGGCCCCATAATGTTAAGCGGGCTAAGATGGTGGCTGCCGGCTGCCGGTCAAATCTGGCTTCCAGCAAATCACCCTGGGTCTGCACCTGAAAGCCGGCCCAGAGGAGGATGCTCTCAATAAACCGCAGGCGTCTTAGACGGTTGTCATAATGGCCGCCGCCGCCTTTGAAGCGGAAGGCGATGTAGTTGGCTTCGACCCGGTCGGAGCAGAGGGTATCCAGCACGGCCAGATGATAGCCGAAACGCAGCAGGAGATGGAGATAATCCGGGGCCAGCAGGGCGTAGCTGGCCAAACCGGCGCTTTTGAGACTCATCAGACCGGCGCTGATCTGGTCCAGCCTCTCCCAATCCAGATATTTCAGCCCCCGGTGCCAGACCACATCCGGATGAGTGAGGCCTTGCCAACAGGCCTGGAAAGGCTGGCACTGAATCTGTTGGACGTGGACGGCTTTGTCTTTACCCGTGCCGGGCGAAATACACCGCTCCAATTCCAGGATATAAATGGTGAGGGGCAGGTCAGTGGCCAAGGGCCGGGCCCGGCCCAAGCCTTGGCCACGCCGCCCGCCCAGGGAAAACATTTCGGCCATGCCCATTTCATGACAGAATCTGATGAGATCATGGAAGCTGCGGCATTGTGCCGGAGCAAACGCAGGGCTTTGCGGGTCCAGCAGATGCAGGGGGGAGATGACGCCCAGGACTTGGCGCAGGCGGTTCTGGAAGGGGGTATGAACTTCCCAGGCTTTCGGGGCGCTGACCGGTGCGTCGGCCTCCTCCCCCTCATAAACGCAGCGGCCATCGGCATCAACCGTGACCGCGGTGCCGGGCGTCAGAACGCGGGTGGCATTGGGCAGACCACAGAGCACCGGCAGACCGAACTCCCGGGCCACCGAAGCAAAATGGCTGGCCTGACTGCCGCTTTCAGACACCACCGCCCGCAGCCGGCCGATGATGCCGGCCAGAGCCGGAGATAAACTGACGGTCACCAAGACGGCTCCGGCCGGCACTTGGCCGAAACCAGCCTCGTTCGTGAGGACATACACCCGACCGGCGGCGCGCCCCGGGCTGGCCGTCACCCCGCCGGCGGCCAGGACCGGATACGACCCTGCCCCGGGGTGCACCGGCGCGGTGTCCCGAAGCGTGTGATCGTCACGGTCGTGCAAAGGCCGGGATTGGAGGATATAACACTCACCCCGCTTATCCTGGCACCATTCTATATCCTGGGGGGTGCCAAACAATCCCTCCAGCCGCAGGCCCCAGGCCGCCAACTGTTCGGCTACGGCCGGCAGGAGACAGGACCCCTCCCGGACCAAGGGTTGTAAAAGCCGGGGGGGCGAATTGCGGGTTAAATACAAGACCTCGGGGATAACTGTACCATCCATAAGGTGTTCACAGTGGCCGCAGATGGCATACAAGGCCAGAGGCACCGGCTCGTCCTGCTGCCACGCCAAGGCCCGCGTATAAATCACGCCGCTGACCACCGCCTCGATCAAAGTCAGCACCAAGACGGCCATGGGCGTTTCTTCATCCAATAAACCGCGGCGCAGGCGATAGCTGACGGCCCGGGCCGAATATTTGCTGGCCAAAACCTCTTTATAGGCCGAGGCCAGGTCAGCGGGGCGCACGTTGGGCACGCTGGTATATTGCCCGGCGAACGACAGCTCGCCGTCTTCGCTGACGGCGCTGCTCCGGACGATCCAGGGGCCGGCCTGAGCCAGCGCGGCGAACTCCTGCAGCCGCTGGTCCAGGTCAGCCGCCAGGCGCGGTGGTATCTCTCCCTGCCGGATCAGGGCGGCCATCTCGTCGGTCAGGCGCGTCAATCCTTCCCAGTCATCCAAGGTGACGTCCGCTAACAGCCGCTGGAGGCGCGGTCGCAGGTTATTGTGCTCCAAAAACAGGGCGAAGGCCCGGGTGGTGATAACAAACCCCTGGGGCGTGGGCAGGCCGGCGTCATACTTGACCCTCCCCAGGGCCCAGGCCTTTCCCCCCACCAGAGCCGGCTGCCGGGCCGCCTCGGCCAAGGAAACGGTATACGGAGGCGTGGTCTCGGCGGCCGGCAGGGTAAGCGCCTGGCTCAAGGCGGCCGCAAGCTGGTTAAACCGGCTCGTAAGCTCGGCATATTTGCCGGGATGCATGGCCTGCAGAGTCTGAATGAGGTCGGAGACGGCCTTACTTAAGCGGGCCGTGAGGACCTCAATCCTGGCCCAATCCACCGGCGGGCGGAGGCGGCCGAGTTCCTCCAGGCTGGTCAGCAGCTCCAGACATTCCTGATCATGCTGCAGAAGTGCCTTGAACTGCTGATACTTCTGCTGCAGCTGTCGGCTGGGGCGGAATACCGCGGCCAGCCAGTGGCGCAAGCGTGTTCTCAGGTCCATGCCGATGCCCTTTGATTAACCAGAGGCCAGGGCGGCCTTATCCTGCTGTTGGCAGGTCATTGTACCCCTCCGTCAGCCGGAGAGCGGTTGGCAAGGCGCGTCTGGACTTCATAGGCATTCATGACATATTGCGACAGCATCCGCTGGGTATTGAAAAAAGAGCCGTTCAGGGCGATGGTGGAACGCCGCACTTGAGCGTAGCGTTCCGGTCGGCCGTAATAAAGGGGCAAGATGATCCGCTCCAGCTTCTCATAGAGAGAGGCGGCATCGTGAGTATAATCTTCCGGTGGATAGGTGCTGTTGCCGATGGACCAACCGGTGACGTGTTCCACGTGTCCCTCAATCCACCAGCCATCCAGGACACTGAAGCTGGGGACGCCGTTCAGGGCCGCCTTCATGCCGCTGGTCCCCGAAGCCTCATGGGGCCGCAGCGGCGTATTCAGCCACAGATCAACGCCGGCGCAGATGAGTTTTCCCAAGGCCATATCATAATTTTCCAGATAGACCACCGGCACGGCATCGGCCAGAGACTGGGCCGCGGCAAAGACCCGACGGATCATCTCCTTGCCGCTGTCGTCCTGGGGATGGGCCTTGCCGCCGTAGATCACCTGGAACGGCCCCACCTGTTGAGCCAGCCAGCGCAGCCGCTCCAGGTCAGTAAAGAGCAGGTCCTGGCGCTTGTAGGCTGTGGCCCGACGGGCAAAACCAAGGGTCAGCGTTTTTTCAGCCAAGGCAGTCCCCGTCCGTTCGAGCACAGCCGCCAACAGCGCCTTTTTCGCCTCCAGGTGGGCCTCCTGGACATCGCTCAGGGGGATGCCGATGGCATAGCGCAGGTAGAAATTATCCTGGCGCCACTCCGGGATGTGCCGGTCAAAGAGGGCCGCCAGGGGCGGAGAGGTCCAGGTGGTGGCGTGTACCCCGTTGGTAATGGCGTTCACCGGATACCCTGGAAACATGCCGGTGGAGATCTCGCCGTGCCGCATGGCCACCCCGTTGATATAACGGGAAAAACGCAGGGCCAAATAGGTCATATTCAGGGAACCCTGTATACAGCAACGAGCCGCCTCCAAAAAGGCCGTGCGGGCCGGACCCAGGACCTGGCGCACCATGTCCCAGGGGAACTTATCATGGCCGGCCGGCACCGGGGTATGGGTGGTAAAGACACAATGACGCCGCACAACTTCAAAGTCGTCTTCGGTGGGGAAGTCATTCTTGGCCGCCATGGCCTGACTCTCCAGCAGAGGCAGGGTCAGCAGGGCGGAATGGCCTTCATTCATGTGATAGACAAGATGGTCCTCATACCCGAGGGTGCGCAAGAGGGCGACGCCGCCGATACCCAGGACCACCTCCTGACATAAGCGATAATATTGGTCACCGCCGTAGAGGTTGTCGGTAATGGTCTGATCATAAGGGCTGTTCTCGGGAACGGCGGTGTCCAGGAAAAAGACCGGTACTGCCCGGCCGTTCTGCCCCTTCAGGAGGTAGCGCCAGCTGCGGATCTGGACCTGCCGGTCTTCAATGACCACCGACACCCGCTGGGGCAGTGGTTCCAGGACGTCCTCCGGGTTCCAGACCTCGGGGCTTTCGGTTTGATTGCCTTGGGGATCGAGATGCTGGCGCATGTAGCCCCGGCGGTGCAGCAGGGTGACTCCTACCATGGGCACCCCCAGATCCGCGGCCGATCGCAGGGTGTCGCCGGCCAGCACGCCCAGACCGCCGCTATAGGTGGGGATCTCCGGCTGCAGGCCGATTTCCATGGAAAAATAGGCCACTGTCCCAAAGGCCAGGGTGGCCGGTAGTATCATCGTCTCCTCCTTGCAAGGTAGGCACACCGGGCCCAATGCCGTGAGCGGCAAGCGGTGAGCCGGCAAGAAAAATTTTCAAAACCGCCAATCAGCCCTTATAGGCCCATAATATGGTGCCGCCGGAGCCATTTGTCAATTTCCACCAGGACAATGACGGTAACCGAGGCCACGCCGATGCGGACCCACTCCAGGGCGCTGATGGGCTCCATGCGGAAAAGCCACTGCATGGTGGGGATATAGATGGCTGCTAGATGGGCCCCGATGGAGGCAATCACCCCAAAAAAGAGATACGGGTTTCCCAACGGATTCATGGCAAAGAGCGATTGTGTCTCTGAACGGCTATTAAACGCCTGGAAGAACTGAAAGAAAACCATGGTCGTCACTGCTATCGTCCGAGCCTTCTCAATGGTTAACCCTTGGTTGAAAGCATGGACAAACTCATAGACCACGCCGGCGGAAATGATCAGGCTCACTAAAATAGTCCTTTCAATGAGCAGCCGGGACATGATCCCTTCCTGGGGGGACCTGGGGGGCCGTTGTAAAACGTCTTTTTCCCCAGGTTCAAAAGCCAGGGCCAAGACCTGCAGGCCGTTGGTAACCAAGTTGATCCAGAGCAGCTGCGCGGGCAGATAGGGCAAAGGCAGCCCCAACATCAGCGTCCCTAGGATGGAAATAATGGCCGAGATCCCAGTGGGAATGAGAAAAAACGTGACCTTACGGATATTGTCAAAAACCACCCGGCCCAATTCCACCGCCCGGTAGATGCTGGCGAAGTTATCATCAGCAATCACCATATCTGAAGCCTCTTTGGCCACATCGGTGCCGGTTTTGCCCATGGCAATCCCAATGTGAGCCGCCTTCATGGCCGGCGCATCGTTTACCCCGTCGCCGGTCATGGCGACAATCTGACCATGTTTAATCAATTGTTGCGTGATCCGCAGCTTATGGTGTGGCGCTACCCGAGCATAGACCGAAACTTTCTGGACCAAATGGTATAATACCGTATCATTCATGGTCTCCAGTTCCTTGCCGGTCAACACGGTGCGCACCGCCCCCTCGGGGCCCGCCCGTTTTACCAAAGTTGCCAGGACCTCTTTTAACAGATTAAAAAACTCCATATCATCCATGGTCTCCAGGTGCCGGCCAGTAACGCTCGTCGCAGGGCGGGTATCCAAGCCAGCCCGGTTGGCCAAAACCGCTGCCACTGCCTGGGTTAAAGCAAATAATTCGTCATCATTTAAGGCCTCCATTGGTTGGGCCGCCCAGTTCTCCTCTCCATTCCCCTCTTCCAGCAGACCCATTGACTTGGCAATGGCCTCGGCGGTGACCGCATGGTCTCCGGTAATCATCACCACCCGGATCCCCGCCTTTTTGCAGCCGGCCACGGCCTCGATGGCCTCTGGACGAGGAGGATCAATCATCCCCTGGAGTCCGGCAAAAACCAGACCAGTTTGCAGATCCCGATTGGTGATTTCCACCTTATTCTCGGGGACCTCTTTATAAGCCATCCCCAGAACCCGCAACCCTTCCCGGGCAAAATGGGTGGCTACCTTGGGGACCTCTTCCCAGGCTTCAAAACGACAGGCCGCACAGATATCCAGCAATTTCTCCGGCGCCCCTTTGACCAGAATGATATTCCGGTCACCATATCGGTGCAGGGTCGACATATAACCCCGTTCCGATTCAAAGGGAATGACAAATAGTTGTGGGTATTTTTCCCGTTCCTGTTCTGGATTCAAACCCGCTTTCATCGCCGCGATGATCAACGCCCCTTCCGTGGGGTCACCATCCACCTTATACTGCCCTTCTTCTTCATACACTTCGGACTCATTGCACAGCAGCCCGATCCGAAAAACCATGGCCAAGTCACCATCGACCTCCCCATGGAGGCGCCGGCCCGCCTCCCAAATCTCACCCCGTGGATCATAACCGCTGCCGGTCAACTCAAAGATACGGCGTCCGTCAAAAAGCCGGGTGACGGTCATCTCGTTCTTGGTCAGGGTGCCGGTCTTGTCAGTGCAGATGACCGTGGTGCTGCCTAGAGTCTCCACTGCGGGCAGACGGCGAATAATGGCGTGTCGCTGGGCCATGCGCGTGGTCCCCACCGCCAAGGTGATGGTCACCACAATGGGTAAACCTTCCGGAATGGTAGCCACTGCCGCAGCCACCGCCGTCATGAACATGTCCGTGGCGCTGATACCGACCAAAATGCCGATGAGAAAGAGCAGGGCCGAGGCTGCCAGAACGATAATGCCAATGACTTTGGCAAAGCGATCAATCTTCTCCTGCAGGGGGGCCCGGGTGACGGTAATTTCCTGCACATCCTTAGCAATCTGGCCTAACATCGTCTGGATGCCAGTGGCCACCACCAACCCTTTGGCCCGCCCGTTGATAACCGCCGTACCCATAAAAGCCATATTGGTCTGGTCTCCGGGTGTTAGGTTGTCTTCTGCAAGCAGACCAGCCATTTTTTCCACCGGCACCGATTCTCCGGTAAGCAGGGACTCATCAATCCGCAACTCAATGGTCTTCAACAGACGGATATCCGCCGGCACCCGTGCCCCTGAGGTCAGAAAGACAATATCTCCAGGCACCAAGTGCTCACTATTTATTTCCAACTCCTTGCCATCCCGGAGAACTCGCGCCTTGGCCACCACCATCTTCTTCAGGGCCTGGACATGTTTTTCGGCCTTATACTCTTGAATGAAGCCCACCAGGGCGTTGAAAATTAAAATTACGGCAATGACAGCGGCATCTTTATACTCCTTCAAAAACACCGTCACCAACGCCGCAATCATCAAGATATAGATGAGTGGACTCTTAAACTGGTTCAGGAACATCCGCAACCAACTAATTTTCCCATCGCCGACGAGCTTATTCAGACCATACAGGCGCAACCGCTCCCGCGCCTCGGCCTCCGGCAGACCCATATCAGAGCTTTGCAACTTGTCAAAAAGGTATTGTGGATCAAGTTGATACCAGTTCATGCCATCTCCTCTCGGGGAATAGTAAAAATTAAGCCGCCAACCAACATTAGGTGGATACCAATCTTTTTTCTAAGATATCCAACCGGCGGCTCATGCTTTGCGGATACTTCTAGGATGACGTCGCGGTAAACAGCCTCTCGGCCTTGGTCAAAAGATCAGGGGTTCCCATGGTAATCAGGAAATCACCCGCCTGCAGCTCCTGATGAGGATCGGGATTATGCAGGATTTGCCCACCCCGTCGGATGGCCAAGACCGTGACTCCATGCCGCTGGCGCAGTTCCAGCTGCGCCAAAGACTTGCCTACCGCCGGGGCCTTATCGGCCAAACGGAAGGTGCTAATCTCCACGTCGTGCAGCTCCTGACGCAGCGGACTGTGGGCCGCCACCTCCTTCAGCAAGCCTCGGAAAAGCATATAACAATTGGCCCGCACTTCTGCGGTCAGCCGTTCAATCTCCTCCCGCGGCACCAGATACTTTTTCAGCACCAAGGTAAAGATTTCCACGGAAGTCTCAAATTCTTCGGGCACCACATCGTCAGCGCCCAATTCGAACAAGGCCGGCAATTCATTCACATAGCGGGTGCGGACGATGATATGCGCCCGGGGGTTAAGGCGATGGGCCAGGGTGGTTATGCGCCGCACCGCGGCCGGGTCGTTGATGACCACAACAAGAATACGGGCCTCCCGAATCCCGGCATGCCGTAGGATTTCCTCCTGGGTCGCATCCCCGTAAAAAATGGGTTTGCCGGCCTCTCGTTCCCGGCGCACCGTTTCCGGATTCATTTCGATGATCACATAGGGAATCCCGGCGGTTTCGGCGGCCCGGGCCAAATTGCGGCCGTTCACGCCGAAGCCGACGATGATCAGATGATCCCGGGGGAGCTCTGGGGTGCCGACGGCCTCCAAATGGGCCCCGTACTTCAGTCTATCCGGCAGCGGCCAGCGGGCCACGGTCGCGGCCACCTGGGGAGCCAGGGCCATGAGGAGCGGGGTGGCCACCATGGTCAGGATGGTGACATCCAGGAATAATTGATAATTATAGCCGGATAACAGCCCTTGACTTATACCCACTTTGGCCAGGATGAAAGAGAACTCCCCCACCTGACAGAGGGCCATGCCGATGAGAACGGCGGTGCGTAGGGGAAAGGCCAGCACCAGACCAGCCGCACCAGCCAGGAGGATTTTGCCCAATAACACCCCGCCGCTCAGGAGGCCAATGGTCACCGGGTTGTTCAGCAGGAATTTGATATCCAGCAGCATGCCGATGGAGATGAAAAAGAAGCTGGCAAAGACATCCCGGAACGGTAAAATATTTCCCAGGGCCTGATGGCTGTATTCCGTTTCCGAGACGATCAGTCCTGCCAAAAAGGCCCCCAAGGCCAGGGATAGGCCGGCTTGGGCCGTCAGCCAGGCCACCGCCAGACAGATGAGGACGATGGAGAGGAGAAAGAGTTCCCGGTTGCCGGTGCGGGCAATCTGATACAGGACCTGGGGGACTACGAATTTGGCGCTGATAATGACCACCGCGACGATGGCCGCCCCCTTAGCCAACAGGATGAGGAAAGACGCCCCCACATTGTCCATCTCGCCGGCCAGGAGCGGCACAAAGACCATCATGGGCACAATGATAATGTCCTGGAAGATCAGAATGCCCAGACTGGTGCGGCCGTGGGGCGTGTCCACCTCAGCCCGCTCCTGGAGAAGCTTCATGACAATGGCGGTGCTGCTCAGGGCGATCAAACAGCCGATGAAGACCGCCTCACTCCAGGTCTGCCCCAGCAGCCGGCCAAAAATCACCCACGCCGCGCCGGTAGCCGTGACCTGTACCGGCCCGGCCACCAATACCGATTGCCGGATCTGCAGCAGGTTGGCAAAGGAAAATTCCACGCCGATGGTGAATAACAGGAGTATGACGCCGATCTCCGCCAGGATCTCCACTTCATGCACGGCCCGCACCAGGGCGAAAACGTGGGGGCCGGCCAGGATGCCGGTAAAGATGAAGCCCACGGTCACCGGTATGCGGAATTGGTGGCAGACAAAGAGGACCACCAAAGACAGGGCAAAAATAATCACCAGGTCGGTGAGGATGGGAATAGTCACGGCATCTCAGAGAATTACGGTTAAGCTTAATAAAACCTGGCCCAGAGGTTGAGCACAAGGTTGCAGGTGTGCTTTCCGTGGGGCCAGCTCCTAGCCCCTTGGCCTTTGAGCATGGCGGATTAACGCAGGGGGCGGGCCGCGGCCCCTTCCTGCAGGCCGTCCCCCAGGGTGCGGTATTGCCGGGGATTGATCTGATAATTTTTTATCTTGTAGCCCAGAATGCGCAGGCTGGTATCCAGGTATTCGGCTGCCAGGGTCTGATTGCCACGGGTCGCCCGCAACGCTTCGATGATCATCTCTTTTTCCAGGCTCTCCACTGCTGCAGCCAACGACACCGCCTTTTTACCATCCTGGCGGTCCAGGGTCTGGAGACTGGCGGGCAGGTGAATGGTGCGGATGGTATCCTCATCGCAGACCAGCAAAGCCCGTTCGATAACGTTTTCCAATTCCCGGACATTGCCGGGCCAATGATACTGCATCAGGAGGTCAATGGCCGGGGCGGAAATCCGTTTGATATTTTTATTGTTTTCCTGACTGTATTTCTGGAGAAAGTATTCAGCCAAGAGGATAATGTCGGTTTGGCGCTCCCGCAGCGGCGGCAGATAGATGGGAAAGACGTTGAGGCGATAATACAAATCCTCCCGGAAGGCGCCGGTGGCCAACAGCCCCTCCAGATCCCGGTGCGTTGCCGCAATAATCCGGACGTCCACTTCCATGCTCTTGGTGCCGCCCACCCGGACAAATTCCCTCTCCTGGATGACCCGCAGGAGTTTTAATTGCACGGTAGGACTCAGGTCGCCGATTTCGTCCAAAAAAATGGTACCCCGTTGGGCCAGTTCAAAACGTCCCATTTTTGTCTGGGTGGCGCCGGTGAAAGCCCCCTTTTCATGGCCGAAGAGTTCGCTCTCCACCAACGTTTCGGGGAGGGCGGCGCAGTTAACCCGGACAAAGGGCTTATGGGCCCGTTTGCTGTTATAATGGATGGCACTGGCCACCAGCTCCTTGCCGGTGCCGCTTTCGCCCCGGATCAAGACGGTGGCATTGCTCTTGGCCACCCGCTGGATCATCTCGAAAACCTGGCGCATCTTGCTGGAATTGCCAACAATATTGTCAAGGTTGTATTTATCCTGCAATTCCTCCCGCAACTTCAGGTTTTCCGCCTGGAGCCGCTGTTTTTCCTGATCGATGCGCATCAGGTTGTTGACGGCCTGGGCTATGACCGAAGCAATAATGGTGAGCAGTTGCACATCGGCATCCAAATGGATATCCTCTTGATAAAGGCGATCCACACTGAGGGCGCCGATGGTCTGGGGGCCGATTTTGATGGGCACACAGATAAAAGAAATGTCCTGTTTCTGGAGATCGCCCCGGGAGCGGGTGCGGTTCAAAAAGAGGGGTTCCTGACTGATGCGGGGGACCACCGCCGGCTCGCCATTTTCGACTACCCGGCCGGTGATGCCTTCGCCCAATTTATAGCGGCCCCGTTTCCGGGCCTCGGCCGTCAGGCCATGGGCGATTTCAATCTGTAGCTCCCGGCTATCCGGGTTAAGGATGGTAATGGTGCCCCGATTCATACCCATCCGATTGGCCAGGATAGAAAGGATCATCTGCAGACCGCTCTTCAAGGAACCGGGTTTGTTGACCGCCTGGGTAATTTCATAAAGACATGCCAAGGCTTCGGAATCTACCATAAGAAAGCTGCTCCAAGTGCTGATCATTTGTTCCTATCATATCGCATTTTTACATTTTTGTCAATTAAATTACTACCGCGGCGCGGCGCCAGGTAGTTTTTTTAGATAGTCGCTTGCATGTTATAAAAATTATTATTATAATTCCATACCTACAGCTCGGGAGCTTGCCATGTTTAAAGAATTTAAAGAATTCGCCTTGCGGGGCAATATGGTAGACATGGCGGTGGGCATTATCATCGGCGCTGCCTTCGGACTCATGGTGAAGTCGCTGGTGGATGATGTGATTATGCCGCCCATTGGCATGTTGGTGGGCAACATTGATTTTTCCGACCTCTTTGTAGTCCTGCGGGAGGGGAAGGTGCCGGGGCCCTATTTTTCCCTAGCCGGCGCCCGCCAGGCCGGGGCGGTCACCTGGAATTATGGACAATTTATTAATACGGTTATTAATTTCATCATTGTGGCGGCGGCTATCTTTATGGTGGTGAAGAGTATGAACCAACTGAAACGGGAAAAGCTGGCGGATCCGACTACCAAGGAATGCCCCTATTGTTCCTCCACCATTCCCATTGCCGCCAAACGGTGCCCGCACTGTACCTCCGACCTGACTCAACCCCAGGCGACGGCCTGAGCCCCGAGAGATTACCGGGAACTTGGTAACCTATGAAAGTCCATATACTTTTTTCTTTACCTGACGGTTCTTTTGGTTTAAAATGGATGCGGGTAACGGTATGGCTCGCTGATCGTGCGAGACCCGCTCTGCCAGCCCCAGGCAGCAGCCTTGATCCCCAAGAGAATCCCGGAGGATAGATGAACAAGTCGCAGTTGATCGAAGCCCTGGCCAAAGCCGAAAACCTGACCATTAAAAAGGCCGAGATGGTGGTCAATACCATCTTCGATAATATGACGGATGCCTTGATAGAGGATGAGCGCATTGAGATCCGTGGCTTTGGCAGCTTCAAGGTAAAATGTTATAATGGCTATCAGGGTCGCAACCCGAAAACCGGGGCGGTTATTGAGGTCTGCGAAAAGAAATTGCCGTTTTTCAAGGTCGGCAAAGAATTAAAAGAACGGGTAGATAAAGGTGGGCAGGATTAGACTGCCGCACCGTCAACCGATATCCTGGTCGTGCTAGACGGGGAGCTAGCGGTGCCCTGTAGCCCGAGATCCGCTGAGCGGGGTTGAATTCCTTCGCAGAGGGTCGCAGCGCTTTTCGGAGTCTGAAGGTCAGGTGGGGGAACTGGACCCCACGCAACGGACGCTTGTGAACCCCGTCAGGTCCGGGAGGAAGCAGCGGTAAGCAAGGCGGTTCGTGTCGTGGTGGCTACTAGTTCATAACCCCTGACTGCCAGCCCGAGCAGTGGCGGATTCAATGCAAGGTGCACGGCCAGGTTGTTCTCTCCTGCATATCCATGCTCGCCATTGATCACCTCATCCTCTCTCCAGGTCCTCAACAATGCCCGTAGCGCCCCAGCCGGCGGTCCGCCCCGGTGCCGATCTGCTTGACACCCAACCTTGACACAAGATATAACCAGAGAAAGCTGGCAACCAGTTCTTGGAGCGGCGCCTTACGCCGGATCGCCGGGCAGCCCTCATGGCACCTTCACCTTGGCATGGTCGCATGCGCCAAGTTTGTCTTTGATCATCAAAAGATCGATTCCTTATGAAAACCAAATTCATTTTTATAACAGGCGGTGTCTTATCCTCCTTGGGCAAAGGGGTAGCCGCCGCCGCCCTGGGGGCGCTTCTGGAGAGCCGGGGCTTAAAAGTCACCTATCTGAAGCTGGACCCCTACATCAATGTGGACCCGGGCACCATGAACCCCTTCCAACATGGGGAGGTCTACGTCACCGATGACGGTGCCGAAACCGACCTGGATCTGGGACATTACGAACGCTTCACCTCCGTCACCCTGGGGCAGGAGAACAATTATACCACCGGTAAAATTTATTATCGGGTGATCAACAAAGAGCGCCGGGGTGACTATTTAGGCGGCACGGTCCAGGTTATCCCCCATATCACCGATGAAATCAAGCAGACCATTCTGGCCTTGGCCCCCCAGGTAGACATCGCCATTGTGGAAATCGGCGGCACCGTCGGGGACATTGAGAGCCTGCCCTTTTTGGAGGCCATCCGCCAGTTCAAAGGGGATGTGGGCAAGCAGAATGTCTGCTACATCCACGTCACCCTGGTCCCTTATATCAAGACCGCCGGCGAGGTGAAAACCAAACCCACCCAACACAGCGTCAAAGAGCTGCGCAGCATCGGCATCCAACCGGATATCCTCCTCTGCCGCACGGAAAAAAATCTAACGGCGGATATTAAGGCCAAGATCGCCCTTTTTTGCAATCTGGAAGCCAACTGTGTCATTACCGCCCAGGATGTCGAATCCATCTATGAAATCCCCCTCCTCTTCCATGAAGAGGGACTGGACGAACAGGTGGTGGAAAGCCTCAATATCTGGACCCGGGCCCCCCGGTTGGAGGTCTGGCAGGATCTGGTGGACCGGTTGAAAAATCCCAGCGACACGGTGGAAATCGGCATCATCGGCAAGTACGTTAATCTCCGGGAGTCATATAAAAGTCTGCACGAGGCTTTGGTGCACGGCGGCTTACCTCACCGCGTCCAGGTGAACCTCCATTATATCGATTCGGAAACCGTGGAACGGGAAGGCCCCGACGCTCTGCTCCAGAACTTACACGGCATCCTGGTCCCGGGCGGCTTTGGCTATCGGGGGGTGGAGGGCAAGATTCAGTCCATCCAATATGCCCGGATCAACAAGATCCCTTATTTTGGCATCTGTTTCGGGATGCAATTGGCCGTCATCGAATTCGCCCGGCATGTGGCCGGGTTAGCCGGAGCTCAGAGTGAAGAGTTTGACCCCGAGAACCCCTATCCGGTGATTTATCTGATGCGGGAATGGTTTGATTACCGCCGCCAGACCATCGTGCGGCGGGATCGGTCCTCAGACAAAGGCGGCACCATGCGTTTGGGGGCTTACCCTTGTGTCCTGAAAGAAAATTCGCTGGCCGCTCGGGCCTACAAGAGCCTGAGTTTCCATGAGCGGCACCGCCACCGTTATGAGTTCAATAACGCCTTCCGGGAGCAGTTGACCCAGCAGGGGTTTGTCATCAGCGGCACCTCCCCCAACGGCGAACTGGTAGAAATCATCGAATTGGAAAATCATCCCTGGTTTTTGGGGTGCCAGTTTCATCCGGAGTTTAAATCTCGGCCGCTGCAGCCGCATCCGTTGTTTACCGACTATATCCGGGCCTGCCGGGACTATAAGCGGGGTTTGCCTGGTGAAGGCTAACCATCCGGTCAAGATCGGTGATTTTGTAGTGGGGACGGGCCGCCTGGTCTTTATTGCCGGACCATGCGTCATGGAATCCCGGCAACTCACCTTGGAGATAGCCCACGCCCTGAAGGAATATGCCGCCGGACTGGCGGTACCCCTGGTCTTTAAGGCCTCCTATGACAAAGCTAATCGCACCGCCGGAGCCTCGTTTCGTGGTCCCGGGCTGGCCGCCGGGTTGGAGATTTTGGCCCAGGTAAAAGCAGAGGTGGGCCTGCCAGTCCTGGCGGATGTGCATGAAGTATACCAGGTCAGCCCCGCCGCCCAAGTCTTGGACGTTATCCAGATACCGGCCTTCCTGTGTCGCCAGACCGATCTGATTGAAGCGGCGGCCCGTACCGGCAAGCCCCTGAACATCAAGAAGGGTCAGTTTCTGGCCCCCTGGGATATGGCCCAGGCTGCGGCCAAGGCGACCGCCGTGGGCAACGCCGCCCTGCTGCTTACTGAACGAGGTACGATGTTCGGCTACAACAATCTGGTGGTGGACTTCCGGAGTCTGGCCATCATGCGGGCTCTGGGCTTCCCGGTGGTTATGGATATCACCCATTCGGTGCAACTCCCCGGCGGCCAGGGGAGCTGTTCCGGGGGCGACCGTCGCTTTATTCCGGCGCTTGGCCGGGCGGCCGTGGCCGTTGGCGTGGATGCCGTATTCATGGAAGTGCACCCTGATCCCGATAAAGCCTTATGCGACGGTCCCAATAGTTTCCCGTTGGCGCACGTCCCCCGTTTCTGGCAGGGTTTGTTAGAGGTGCATGCCTGCTGTCGCGGCCTGGAGGAGGCCTGGTCATGTCCGGAACCGCAATAACTCCAGAAATACGGCAACGGGCAAAAAATATTCGCCTGGTGGTCCTGGATGTGGACGGCGTCTTGACCGATGGCCGGATTATCTATACCGATGCGGGGGAAGAGATCAAATGTTTTCATGTCCGGGACGGCCACGGCATCCGCATGTTGCAACAGGTGGGCATTGAAGTAGCCCTCATTACCGGGCGGCACTCCCAGGCGGTGGCGCAGCGGGCCCAAAACTTACAGATTGTTCATGTCTTTCAGGGCGTCCGGGAGAAAGTGGCGGTGCTGCAAGCCTTGCAGACCGAATTGGGCATCTCGCCGACGGCGACCGCCGTGGTGGGGGATGATTTGGTGGATTTAGGCATGATGCAGCAGGCCGGCTTGGCAGTGGCGGTGGCTGATGCCCCCCCAGAGGTGCGAGACCGGGCCCATTGGGTGACCTGCCAACCCGGCGGTCGGGGCGCGGTCCGGGAAATGGCTGAACTTATCCTGAAGGCCCAGGGGCGCTGGGAAGACTTGCTGCGTCAGTATGTGACCTCATGAAGTACCTTTCCTTCCTGAGCAATGGGCCTAACAGTCTGACAAACAACCAGGCGGCCTTGTCGATACAGGAGGCAAGCCGTGTCCCGTCTTAACCTCCGCCTCTGGCTGTTGGCCCTGTGGTGTATGGGACTGTTTTTTCCCGTACCACTGCATAGCACGGACGGGCCCCCGACGCCGCCGCCTCTGGCCCCCGAAAAACAAGGGGAGATGAAAGAAGTTCGCCTCACCGAAATCCAGGACGGGGACAAGAAATGGGTCCTGAAAGCCGATAACGCCGATTACGTGCGGGACAAAGATCGTATTGTCCTCAGCCGGGTCTGGGTGGAAATCTACGGCCTGGAGGGCGGCACGCTTCTTATCACCGGCGACACCGGGTTTATCGGTATTAAGAGCCGGGACTTGACCTTGACCGGCAACGTCCAGGCTAAAGGTCCCAATTATACTTTTTCCAGCGATGAAGTGCATTATAATCCCCAGACCCGGATCCTCACTGCCCCCGGGCCGGTCAGATTGGAGAGCCCCCGGGTTTTCGTGGAGGGCAAGAACATGACCGTGGATCTGAAGACCCAGAAACTTGACCTGGCGCAGCATTGCAAAACCAAGTTGCGCCTCAGCGGGGGATTATGGAATTTTTAAGCCGGCGCTGCCCGAAAATATTGCTGTTCTGCCTGGTGGCGGCAAAACTCGGCTTGTGGCCGGCGGCCAGCCTCGCCCAAAGCGGGACCAAGGCCCCGGATCGGGAGGAACTGCCCCTCAACATCACCGCCGACCGATTAGAAGTGGAACAGAACCAACGGGTTATCACGTTTCTGCAGAATGTCGTGGCTCGCTACAAAGACATGATTCTGTATACCGACGTGCTCAAGATTTTTTATGAGGCCAAATCTCAACCTGGTGCCGGGCCGGAAGGGGCAACCGGAGCAACGCCTGGCCGCGGTTCGGCAGCCACCCCTCCCCAGGAAGGTCCCAAGACAGGGGGCACCTCACCTCTGGGAGCAGTGGGGATCGAAAAAATCTCCCGCATCGAGGCGTTGGGGAAAGTGCGCCTGGTCCAGGGTGATCGGGTAGCCACCGGCGACAAGGCGGTTTATTATGCCCCGGAAGAAAAACTGGTCCTCATGGGCAACCCCCAACTTTGGCGAGGCGACAACAGTTTGCGAGGCCACGAAATCGTCTTCTATCTCAAGGAGAACCGGGCCGTTGTCACTGGTGAAGCCAAAAAACGGGTAGAAGCGGTGATCCATCCTTCCCAAAAAGTCCAACTTCCTGGCCGGACCACAGCCCCGACTCCCTGAAAGGCGTCGCCGCTCATTATGGATATTCTGAGAACCATTGATCTCAAAAAGAGCTATCGCGGCAAGAACGTCGTCAACGGCGTCTCTTTGGAAGTGCGCAGCGGCGAGATTGTCGGCTTATTAGGTCCCAACGGGGCCGGAAAAACCACGACGTTTTACATGATCCTGGGTATCATCAGACCGAATGGGGGTACAGTCCTTCTCAATGATCAGGATATCTCCTCCCTGCCCATTCACCAACGGGCCCGGCTGGGCATCCAGTATCTCCCCCAAGAACCCTCGGTTTTTCGCAAACTCACCGTCAGCGAAAATATCATGGCAATTCTGCAGACGTTGCCGTTAAGCCATGCGGCCCGTCAAGAGAGATTGGGCGACCTTTTAAAAGAATTAAAAATCAGCCATTTGGCTGATAACAAGGCCTATTCCCTTTCCGGCGGGGAACGCCGGCGGGTGGAAATTACCCGGGCCTTGGTCACTTCCCCCCGGTTTATCCTGCTGGATGAACCCTTTGCCGGCATTGATCCGCTGGCGGTCAATGACATTCAAACGATCATCCAAAAGCTCAAGGATAAAAACTTGGGCATCTTGATCTCTGATCACAACGTGCGAGAGACCTTGGGCGTTTGCGACCGGGCCTATATCCTGAACGAAGGCCTGGTGTTGGAAGAAGGCCCCCCCGAACGTATAGTCAACAGCGATCTTGCCAAAAAAATTTACTTGGGAGAGTCTTTTCAGTTATAATAAGGAAAAATCGTAAGGAAATTTTGTTTCTGGCGAAGCAACCATGGCCCTGGAAATCAAACAAAGTCTCAGGCTTACGCAACAGCTGATCATGACTCCTCAGTTGCAGCAGGCCATTAAGCTGTTGCAACTTTCCCGTCTGGAGTTGTTGGCTGCCATTAACCAGGAATTGGAGACCAATCCGGTTCTGGAAGAGACCTTGAGCGATGACGATCAGGAACCGGAATCCTGGGACACGGCTGCCGAAGACCATCCGCCCGAACTAACCTTAACCGATGGACAACCCAATGAGGTGACTGTGGAATCTCAGGTAGGGGAAGATTTTGATTGGGACTCCTATTTAGAAGACAAAGTCCCTCCTTCGCATCGGCAGGAACAAGAGCAACGCGAGTCCTTTTCCCTAGAAAACCTGACTTCCGAAGTGCCTTCTTTAAAAACGCATCTCCTCTGGCAGCTCCAAATGGCCACCCTCACCGATACTGAAAAATATATCGGTGCCCTGATCATCGGCAACATTGATGAGGACGGCTATCTGCAGGCCTCTCTGCCGGAGTTGGCCGCGGAACTCCACCGGCCGGAAGCCCAAATAGAACAAGTATTGAAAAAAATTCAGGAATTTGAGCCAATGGGCGTCGGCGCCCGCACCCTGGAAGAATGCCTGCTCATCCAAATTGAACTCGGCCACCTGGACAACCCCCTCCTGCGGCCGATTGCTACCAACTATTTGAAACATTTAGAAAATAGGAATTATGGGGCCATCGCCAAAGAGTTAAAGGTTAGCATCGACGAAGTGGCCCAGGCTGCGAAGCTTATCTCGCAACTGGACCCGAAACCAGGGCGTAGTTTTGATAAGTTGGAAACTTGCTATGTCAGCCCCGATATCTTTGTCTATAAAATGGGCGATGAGTATGAAGTTACCCTGAATGAAGACGGCCTGCCGAGACTGCGGATCAATGCTTATTATCGCAACGCCCTGAGTGGGCAGACAAAAATTTCCGAAGAGACGAAAAATTATATCCAGGGACGGCTGAAATCGGCGGTTTGGTTCATTAAAAGTATCCATCAACGGCAGAAAACCATCTATCGGGTGGCCAAGAGTATTGTCAATTTTCAAAAGGATTTCCTGGATCATGGGATTGCCCATCTCAAGCCGCTGACCTTGCGGCAGGTGGCCGAAGACGTCCAGATGCACGAATCAACGGTGAGTCGGGTCACTTCCAACAAATACATGTATACCCCCCAAGGTGTCTTTGAACTGAAATTTTTCTTTAATAGCGGCATAAATGCCATCCAGGGAGATCAGGTTGCCTCAGAAAGCGTCAAAGACAAAATCCGGCAACTGGTCTTGGCCGAGGATGCGCAAAACCCATTAAGCGACCAGGAAATCGTCAACCTTTTGAAAAAAGCCAATATTAGCATCGCACGTCGCACTGTTGCCAAGTATAGGGAAATGCTAGGCTTATTGTCTTCGAGCAAGCGCCGCCGGCTTTCTTCTGCCAAAAAGAAGCTGGTGATTTAATCCCCCCGGCAAATTTTGACATAACTTACGGTTATGTATTTTATTCTTTGTTGGAGAGCGTTTTATGCAAATTTCTGTGACCTTTCGTCATGTGGATTCCTCCGAGGCATTAAAAGATTATGCCATCAGAAAATTAGCCAAGATGGATAAGTATATAGATAGTCCTCTGGAAGCTAACGTTGTGTTAGGAATCGAAAAATTCCGTCACCAAGCGGATATTACCATTATTGGGGACGGCTTGAAGATCAAAGGGCGGGAAGAGACCGGCGATATGTATTCGGCCATTGATCTGGCTATGGAAAAGATTGAAAAACAATTGAAACGGTTCCGGGAACGGCCCCGTTCGATAAAAGCTGGCCGCAACCTGAAAGCTCTGGCGGCCCGTCTCAACGTCATCGACGCCCAAGCAGTCAATGATCAGTCCGCCCCGGCCATTATCCGCAGCCGTTCCATGGAGGCAAAACCCATGGATATCGAGGAAGCGGTCTTGCAAATGAAATCCGGCAACGATGAAATCCTGGTCTTCACCAATGCTCAGACCACCACCCTAAACATCCTTTATCGTCGCCGGGATGGCAACTTCGGGCTCATTGAGCCAGAAGTTGGTTGATCAGGCCGAAGCCATGAAACTCGCCGAGCATTTGCAGCCAACCAGTATCGTGCCCTCGTTGCAGGCCACTACCAAAAGGGGCGTTTTGGAGGAGTTGGCTGCGGCCATAGTGCAGGGGCATACTCATCTGAATAAGGATGAGGTAGTGGCCGTCCTCTTGGAAAGGGAAAAACTGGGCACCACCGGCATCGGTGATCATATTGCCATCCCCCATGGAAAATTGCCCCATCTGGATCGCCTGGTCCTGGGGTTCGGCCGCAGCCTGCCCGGCATCAACTTCGAATCCATGGATGGCAAACCGGCCCATCTCTTCTTTCTGCTTTTGGCCCCGGAAAATTCCATCGGGCTCCATCTCAAAGCCCTGGCTAAGCTCTCAAAGCTGCTGAAAGACTCCGGCTTCCGCCAGCAGCTCATGGAAGCGCCTGATGCCCAAGCCGTGCTGCAGTTGATCGCGGCGGCAGACAAAGAACTCTGATCTCATGGAAATGATTACTTTATTACTATCTCCAGGGCGGTGCCGCACCGCCCTGAATCATCTGAGCTACTGGCAACCCTGAAGCCCGACTATAGACAAGATGCAGCAGACACCTCCTGACAATCCCGAAGCTTTTCCTGTGCTTATTGTTACGGGGCTTTCCGGTTCCGGCAAAACCACCACGCTGCGGGCTCTGGAGGACATCGGCTATTTTTGTATCGACAATCTGCCGATACATCTTGTACCCAAGTTTTTGCAGCTCCGCGCCCATATTACTCAAGAGGACGTCAAGGTTGCGCTCGGGATGGATGTGCGTACCAAAGGGTTTGTCAAACATTTCTTTAATATCTTTGCCCGCCTGAACAAAATGGGCTATCAATTGCACATCCTCTTTTTGGAAGCCCGCGACGCCGTCTTGATCAGGCGATTTAGCCAAACCCGCCGGCAGCATCCTCTGGCCGAAGATGTCTCCATCGTCCAGGCCATCCAAAAGGAGCGGGAGGAATTAGCTTCGCTGCGAGCCTATGCTACCAGGATTATTGATACCAGCGATATGACCGGCCATAACCTTCGCACCCTGATTATGAAAGACTATAGCCAACTTACCCTCAGCCAACGGCTCCACCTGCACATCATCTCCTTTGGGTTTAAGTATGGCCTGCCTCCCGAGGCTGATATCGTCATGGACGTCCGCTTTCTGCCCAATCCTTATTACATCAAAGACTTAAAAACCCTTAATGGTTTGCAAGGCCCGGTGCAGGAGTTTGTCCTGGAACGGGAGGATACGCAGGAATTTCTACAGCGTTTTCTGCCCTTGGTGGATTATCTGATCCCCAATTATCAGAAAGAAGGCAAGACCCATCTCACGGTTGCCGTTGGCTGTTCCGGTGGCCATCATCGCTCCGTGGTGATCGCCGAAACCTTAAAAGAACACCTCCGGTCCTTGGAACTACCTCTGACCATTGAACATCGAGACATCCAGCGGGAATAGGAGTTTGTCACGCATGGTTGGTATTCTGATTGTTACCCATCGGCATCTGGCCGAAGCCTTATTGGCTGCTGCCGACCTCATAGCCGGCCATATGGAAAAAGTGGTGGCCGTCTCCCTGGACCCCAGCGCCTCACCGGACGATGCCCGCCAGCAGATCGCCGACGGCTTGGCCCAGTTGAACGGCACTGCTGGTATCCTGATCCTGACCGATATGTTCGGCGGCACTCCTTCCAATTTAAGCCTATCTTTCCTAAAAAAAGGGCAGGTTGAAGTTATTACGGGGGTGAATCTTCCCATGTTAATCAAGGTGAATCATCTGCGGCAGGGAAGCCAGAACAACCTACGGGAGATGGCCCTGATTCTCCAAAAATCCGGCCAACAAGGGATTACGGTTGCCAGCGAACTCCTGCAGAAAAAATAATTCTCCCCCTTGCCCTCTGGTTTTCTCACTTGCCACGCCGGCCGATCTCGAGGCCATCGTGGAGATCGAACGCCAATCTTTTCCTTCCCCTTGGCCGCGCCAGTTCTTTCTCTCGGAACTAAGCCAGCCCCACTCTACCACGCTGGTGGCCCGGCACCCCGCTTCTGCTGGCGGCCAGATCATCGGCTATATCATTTTTTGGATACTGATCGATGAGCTGCACATCCTTAATCTGGCTGTCCACCCGTCCTACCGACGACGGGGTATTGCCCGGCGCTTACTTCATGAGGCCATGCACAGGGCTCGAGTCCGAGGCTGCCATACGGCCTGGCTGGAAGTGCGACCGTCTAACTTGGCTGCGCGGCGTCTGTATGAGTCATGCGGCTTCCGCTTGCTCATGACCCGGAAGCGTTATTATGACGATACCGGCGAGGATGCCTTGGTCCTGTCCCGGGAACTCTAGCCCGAGTTTACCACGGTCAATAAAATAATTAAAGCATATCAAATTATTAGGCCGTTTTGACAGAAGTTCTAATTGGGGCTGAAATGGACGGATATGGCTTGGACTGCCAAACAGGTTTATGTTCAAAGGACTTTTAACAAGGGAAGATTTTTGACTCCAAAGACCGAGGGCTTGAAGCGCCAAATCGACCTGGCCCCAGCTTTAGTAACTGCCTTGCAGAAATGGCGGTTGGCCTGCCCTGCCAATGAGCTTGCCTTGATATTTCCCAATGATGCCGTGACCCCGATGAATTATAGCAACCTGGTGAGCCGCGATTTCCGCCCGGCCTTAAGGGCGGCCAGCTGCCTGCAATACGATTTCACGATTTGCGGCATATTTCTGCCCGCCTTCTTATTGAACAGGGGGAGAATATCAAATATATTCAGACCAAGCTGGGTCATTCCAGCCCTACAGTGACCCGGAATGTTTATGCCCACCTTATGAAACCCGCCATTCAAGATGCCGTCTGTCGGTTGGAAAATACCCTTTTTGGGGGCAACCGGTCGCACAATGGTCACAAGAAGCACAAAGGGGTTACGGCCTAAAACCGTAACCCCTTGATTTTTCTGGTAGGCGGTGAAGGATTTGAACCTTCGACTTCCACCGTGTGAGGATGGCACTCTACCCCTGAGTTAACCGCCCAAGTTGTTAAACTAGATGTAACAAAACGCTCCGCCTTTGGCAAGAGGAATTTTGACGGCCGGAATATTTCGCTGCGCCATTTTTAGCGCGGCGCAGCCGGCGGCTGCCCTTGCGGGCCAGAGAACCGCGCTTTGCCACGCATACCTTGTCCTTGCCAAATGGGGCGGCCCTGGGCATCCCGCAGGGTGATGGTCTTGTCACCGGCTTTGACTTCCGCGGCCAAAATGACGGGGCCTTGGCCGGTAGTGAGCTTGGCGCCGGTGATGGTCAGAGTATCCCCAACCTTGGGGGCAAAATTCTGTTGGGCCAGGGCCTCGGCCGGTCCCAGGTGGACGAGGACGCTCCCCTGGGCAGTCTGCAAGCGCAGCATTTGGCCCGGGCCGCGGCGGCCTTGGGCTGCCGCAGTTTCCAGGCTTTCCACCCGCCCCTGCATGGTGACGACGCTTTTCGGGTCATACATCTGCCCGGGTTGGGCATAAACTGCTTGGCTAAACAACATCATAGATAGTAAGAAAGGGAGGGCCAGTAAACGTAACATAAGCATTTTCCTTTTGATAAGTTCCAGGAATTTCACGGTTATTCTGGTGTGAGGGGCGGGCCGCGGACTCGTCCACGGCTTTTCTCTGCGTCAAGATCAGGAGCGGGCCGGTCGGCGGCTCGTGCCTTTGTCGAAACAGCCGGGGGTCTGCCCGGTCCAGACCGGTATGCCGTTATTGTCCCGGAGGCGGTATATGGCATTCCCTGATTGAACGATGGTGGCCAGGATCACTTCTCCCTGGCGGGTGGAGACCTTGCCGCCGGTGACGTTTAGGACGTCTCCCACCTGGGGCCGGAAGTTCTGTTGGACCAGAAATTCCGCCGGGCCCAGATGGACCAGCGCCAGGCCCTGAGCAGTTTTTAGATAGGCGATCTGGGTCTGGCGGTTATTGACGGCCTGTCGGCCTTGCCGGGTGATGGTTTCCAAGCGCTCTATCTGGCCATGCAAGGCAACGACCTTTTGGGGGTCATACTTTTTTTTCAACTGGGCCTCGGCCACAGCCACCATGGTCGGCACGGTCGCCAAGAGGGCCAGGACCAGCCAGAATTTCGTTGATGTTTTCATGTTCTTTCTCCGAAAATACCTTGTTCCCTGGCTGCCGGCAGCCCCTGGCGGGCCGCCGGCAGGAAAAGGGTTGATTAATTGGCGGGGGTGGGAAGGGCCGGCGCCGCCGACGGCTGCGGCGCGGTTGTCTTCAGGCAACTGCCATCCCGCCGGTGCAGGCGCTGGCGTTGTGCTTGCCGCTGACCCTGTTGTCCCTGGCGATAACCCGGTCCTGGGGCCTGGGCTTGAGGAGTCTGTATGCAGACACCCTGACCGGGACCCTGGCCGCGGCCATAATTTTGGGCCGAGGCCAAATCAGCGCTGCTCAGGCTCAAGGCCGCAGTCAAAGTGATGAGACCAAGGAGCCGACTTGATTTTTTCATGAGATGTTCTCCTTCTTATCATTGTGTTGCAAGTAGGACAGATAGACTGCCCGAGGTGGTCTGGGAAGGGAGAAGAAGCTTCCCCTTCCGGCGGTGAAATCATTCATGGGCAGGCACCGGAGCGGGCGGGCCGCCCCGGCCCCGGGGGTATTTTGGCGACGGCCGGCAATAGTGCGGGTCGCAGAGGCGTCGTTGCACGTGCTGCAATAATATCTCCTGCTGGGCAGGGCGCAGGTTTTGTTTAAAGGCCAATAAGAAGCGGGCCATTTCCTGTTCCAGGGCGTTTTGCAGATTATTGATGGCCGTGATCTGGGCGGCGATTTCCGCTTCCTGGGGCTGAGGTTGACTCAACAAGGTAAAGAGGCGTTCCCTCTCGGCAGCAATTTGTCGCCGTAAAACACTGAGCTGCTGCCGGTGACTGGGGTAGCTCTGTTGGAGCTGTTCTTTTTGTTGGGGATCCAGCTCCAGGGAGTGCAAGAGCCGCAAGAAGCCGGCCCCGCCCCGCTCAGGTGCCGGCGTGAGGGGCTGGTACTGCCAGCGGCCATAAACCAGCGCCCCGATGGTGCCGAAATTTAAAGCCAGGGAAAAAATGACCAAATAAAGGAGCCAGTTGCGTTTCATGAACCGTTGCCGTTTTCCAGATCGTAGTTGGCCAACAGGGCGTTCAGAGAATAAGACGGCGTGGCTTCCAATACATCCCAGCCGGCCTCGCCGGCCTCCGTCTGGAGCGCCACTGTGGTCTGATAGACCGCTAGACCGAGATGACTGCCTAAAAAGATACCCAGCAACAGAGAAGCCGCAAGGGCCATGTGCTGCCACCAAGACGGGCGTCGACCCGGCAGCCGGGCCACAACCCGGGCCGTCAGATCCGTCGGCGCGGCCACCGGTTCGGCCAGCAGGGATTCCCAGAGCTGCTGCCAAACCTGGTATTCCCGGCGGCAGGCCTCACAGCCGGCCAGATGCCGGGCCACTTGCTCCTGCCGGACCGCGTCCAGTTCTCCATCCAGATAGGCAGATAACATTTCTTGCACCTGGCGGCAGTCCATGGGATTTGCTCCTGAGAAATAATTTTTCATTGCCATTCTGTCACTATAAACAAGCGGCGATGGCCAATCCGGCGCGAGCCGCGCTTTTTTATCTGCCCAGCACTGTCTTGGCCAAGGCGGCGGCTTGCTGCAACAGGTGGGGGTGATTGGTAATATCCTCTGGCGCCCCCAAGCCGCATCCACGAACCAGATGATTGGGGCCGAATCCCAGCCACTTCATAAAAAATTCATACCGACTAAAGATGTCGGCAAACTGCGTCTCATCGGGGTTGCCTTGCGTTAGGAAGACCACCCATTGCTTGCCGGTGGGCAGGCGGCTGGCAAAATCCGGGGTCAGGTAGGCATAGAAGCGGTCCAGGGCCAGCCGTAACTGCCCGGACAGATCCCCGAAATAAACCGGCGAGGCGAACACCACCACATCGGCCGTCCGGATGGCCTCATAGACCGGGGTCATGTCATCCTCCAGGATGCAGGCCTCGGCCTTGGTCTTGCAGCCCATGCAGGCCTGGCAACCCTGATATGACATTTTGTTCAAATGATACCTCTCCACTGCTGCGCCCCGCTCCTCACAGGCCTCCAAAAAGGCCTGCGCCAGCCGGGTGCTGTTGCCCTTGGGCCGGGGACTGCCTAACAGAGCAATAATCTTCATGCGCCTCCCTCATAAGTGTTGTTTGCGTCACTGGTTCGCAAGTGTCCATCTTGTGCTGCACCGGCCCCAGAAGTGCCTTATCGGTGCCTTTGCTTAGTAGGTGTAAATCAGCCGTGGGAAAAAAGCAAGGGGGATCCTGGAACTTGGCGAGGTCAGAGGGATATGGAAATGGAAATGGGAGCGATCTTTGGATTCACCCCCATGAAGTCTGAAAATTAATTAAAAAACCAAACAAGCCGGCTGATGAAAAACTCTTCCGACCCTTCCTGGGTGAGAGAAAGTCCCTGCTTCTTGCCTTTTGGTAGAGCCAGCGGACAAGTTTGGGGGAGGAGGCCCGGGCTTTGCTTCCTGGCCCCCCCTAAAAATACCTTTACAACAATCTGCTAGGGCCGTTTATAGTCCCGGCCGGCTTTTTGCCCCACACTGCGGCTAAAGGCATCGTATTCCTCCCGCAGACTGAGTTTCTGCCGTTCGAGTTGAGCAATCTTCCGGTCGATTTCAGCAATCCGCTGCTGCTGTTGCTGAATCTGCTCATTGGCGCTTTCCAGACGCATGCCTTTCTTCAGACTATACAGGCCCGCTTCCCCTGATTCTTCAAGCTTATTTCTGGCCGCCTCCGCATCGCGCAGCAACTTCTGGGCCTCTGCTCTCTCCCGCTGGAGGTCCCTGATCTGTTCGTTAATTTGGGAAAACTGCCGATTGAGCTCATTCCAACGTTGTTCGCCCGGAGACAGGTCGGGGCTGGGGGTGGAGGAGGTTTTGGTTGAACCGCTGCTGCAACCGCAACCCGAGGGGCCCACGCTGGTCGTCGGCGGCGCCGCCGCAACGCCCGGGCCGGTCCCACCCTGGACGATGGGCGGCGGCGTGGCGCGCTCCGACGCCGAAAGCTGGACCAGGAAACCCATTAAGTTGATCACCAGCAAAAAGCCGAGCAGGCGAAGAGAATTTTTCAGCAAGAGTATCCTCCCTAAGCGATATTTAGATATAAAAAGCCGAAAGTGGCAAAAGTGAGCTGCATATCTTGGTTATCGACACTTCCCGAGCAAAACTTCACTCAAACAGCAAGACGGCAGCCGGTCCCGAGGTGCCGACTGCCGTTCTGTTTCGTTATTCAGTTTCCGAAGGGGCAATTACATGCCGCTTTTAATCTTATGTTCAAATTTATCCACCTGCCGCTTGGGCTTGCGGGGATCTTTGGGTTGGTGGCCGGGATCAGGAACCATGGTTTTGCTGGTGGGCAGCGGACCGTACAGATCATGGAAACCGGCATCCTGCCACCGTTCTTTCATTCTCTGTAATCTGGCCCGTTCGGCTTCCGCCTGTCTCTCGGCCGCCTCTCGGGCCGCGCGTTCTTGGGCCGGCACTTCCAGGAAGACCGCCGATTCCCGGGTAATTCTTAACATATTGCGGGCATTTGCTTCTGCTTTCCGGGTTGCTTCCAATTGGTTCAGGTAGCTTTGGTAGAGATTCACGGCTTCCACCTGTTTGGGCGATTGGGGGGGATAGGTAGGTCTGGTGACGTCTCCTGGCGGCGGCGTCAGACCTAGTCGTTCATATTCCCGCCGGATCTGGGCAAGCTTTGCTTCGGCCTCTTTCATATTCTGCAGGCACTGATCCAAAGGCGCCACCCGATCGTTTTCCCACGATTTGTATTGATCCTGCCAAAACTCCCATTTTTTATTCAGGGTTTCCTGGACCGTCATCTCCCGGACCGGTTTGGTTTTCTCCGGAGGTTCAGTAGTCTCTTGGGTCTTCTTGACCGTGGGCTTTGGAGGAACGGGAGCTTTTTCGGTCTCGGCCACTTCTGGTTCGGGGGGTTTCGGCGCCGGTATCGTCCCCAAAACCAAACCACCTTGAGGATCCCTGAGGTCAGGATAATCCCGGAACGGATCATCCTTGCTGCCGGTGCCGTAATATGGCCGACCATCGGAGAGATAGCCGGTGGGCTTTATCGTCGGGGGCGGCGTTACTCTTTGACAACCGGCGCAGCCGCCCGGACCCAAATCCAGCGGCGCACTCACCGTCGGCGCCGGCACGGTCTTATCCTGCAAGATGACCTTTTTCTCCACACCTTCCGTGGCCCAGAGCTGGGATATGATCCCACCGGCATAGATGAGCAGAAAAACAAGCAATAATCGGAAGATATTTTTGACCATGAGCTGATCTCCTCTGGTTTCTTATCTCGAGAGTGCGCATTGAGGCGCCATTATCTATCTGTACCAATGATCTTAATACTGATAACCTAAAAGTAAATTAATGGTAAATCGGTCGTATTGATACCATTTGATATTGGAGTTGTTGCGGATGTAATAAAGGTTGGTCTGCACCGACCAATTCGGCAAAAAGGTATAAATAAACTGCGCCCCTCCGGCAACACCGGTATCACGCCGCTTCGGAAAGGGGGGATTATTGAAATAATAGGCGGGATTGCTGCTCTTGTGAGCATCAAACCAGTAATTATTGAAGTATTGATTATAAAGGTCGAAATAGACCTTGCCGCTCACCTGCGCGATGATGGGAAAGGCTGTAGCCACCAGGAGCCGATAGCCGTCGTAATCCCAGTTGCTGCCAGCGGCAAAGTTGCTGTCATAGGTAAAGCGGGTCTGCACATAAGCGGTCCGCTTTTGGTTGAGAAACACGTAGGCCCCTAAGTAGGCCAGCACATTCTTGGCGCTGGGGTTGTCTTCGTTGGCGGCCACGGCCAGAGAATAATAACGGCGCTCAAAACCGGCAGAGGTCTCCAACATAATGAGACTGTTGCAAAACGTATCGAAATTATTACGTAAAATTGACCCAAAAAAGGCTCGCGAAATTGCTTAAC